>NZ_FO704550.1:2796801-4195202 GCF_000968195.1 Xenorhabdus doucetiae | reverse complement strand
TCAGGTTCTGGCTCGCCGTCGTGCGAAAGGCCGTGCTCGTCTGACTGTTTCTAAGTAATAAAGCTAGCCAACTTACCAAGTGGTTAAGCTCGCTTTTCCGAGGGAGTTACGTTTGTTAACTCCCGAGCATTTCACTTATGTTTTCCAGCAGCCGCAACGGGCAAGCTCCGCAGAGATCACGATCCTTGGGCGCTTGAATGAGCTGGGGCATCCCCGCATCGGTCTGACCATCGCCAAAAAAAATGTTAAACGCGCCCATGAGCGTAATCGTATCAAGCGACTGGCTCGTGAAAGTTTTCGTTTAAACCAACATAAATTGCCTGCAATGGATTTTGTGGTTTTGGTGAGGAAAGGGGTCGCTGAGCTTGATAACCGTGAGCTAACGGAAGCTTTGGGCAAATTATGGCGTCGTCACTGTCGCTTGGCTCGCGCCTCCTGATTGCTTTGATCAGGGGTTACCAGTTAGTGCTGAGTCCACTACTGGGGCCTCGTTGTCGTTTCAATCCTACCTGTTCCCACTATGGCATAGAGGCATTGCGCAGGTTTGGGATGATAAAAGGCAGTTGGTTAACAGTGAAACGCGTATTAAAATGCCATCCCTTACACAAAGGTGGTGATGATCCTGTCCCACCTAAAAAAAACGACGATAACAGAGAACACTAACGATGGATTCGCAACGCAATCTTCTTCTCATCGCTTTGCTGTTTGTTTCGTTCTTGGTCTGGCAGGCGTGGGAAAATGATAAGAACCCACAACCAACAGCCCAGATCACGCAGCAAGCAAATACTACGCTGAGTAGCGAAGCAAGCAATGGGCAAGGTAAACTGATCACCGTGAAAACGGATGTGCTTTCATTGCACATCAATACCCGTGGCGGTGATATCGAGGAGGCTGATCTGCTGGCCTATCCTGATACCCTCGGTGCCAAAACCCCCTTTAAACTGCTGGAAACCACCCCTGAGTTTACTTATCAGGCTCAAAGTGGGTTAACCGGCATTAATGGCCCGGATAACCAAGCGGAACGCCCACTTTATCAAACCACTCAGCATAGCTTTGTTTTGGCTGATGGTCAGAATGAATTGCGTATTCCGATGACGTATACCGCACCGGATGGCGTTGTTTATGTCAAAACCTTCGTGGTAAAACGCGGTGAATATGCGGTTGCTGTTGATTACAGTATCAATAACGTCACCGACAAACCCTTGCAGATGGCGTTCTTCGGCCAGTTGAAGCAGAGCGTTGAATTGCCGAAACATCGTGATACTGGCAGCAGCAACTTTGCCCTGCATACCTATCGTGGTGCTGCGTACTCAGCCGCAGATGCAAAATACGAAAAATACAAATTTGATGATATTACTGACGGCAAAACGCTTTCTGTGACTACCCAAGGTGGCTGGGTCGCGATGCTTCAGCAATATTTTGCGACGGCTTGGGTGCCGGGCGCGGATAAAACCAGCACATTCTATACCATTGATGCCAAAAGTCAGAAGATGGCGATTATCGGCTATAAGGGCGAAACCATTAATATCGCGCCGAATAGCCAGCAGAATATCGCTTCGACTTTGTGGGTTGGCCCTGAAATTCAGGACAAAATGGCTGCGGTGGCTCCCCATCTGGATCTGACCGTCGATTACGGCTGGTTGTGGTTTATTTCCCAACCCTTATTCAAGTTGCTGAAATTCCTGCACGAATTCATCGGTAACTGGGGCTTCTCGATTATTGCGATTACCTTTATCGTGCGCGGTATCATGTATCCGCTGACTAAGGCGCAATACACCTCGATGGCGAAAATGCGCCTGTTGCAGCCAAAAATCACGGCGATGCGTGAGCGTTTTGGTGATGATCGCCAGCGCATGAGCCAGGAAATGATGGCGCTGTATAAAACCGAGAAAGTAAACCCGCTGGGCGGCTGTTTACCTTTGGTTATCCAGATGCCTATCTTCCTTGCGTTGTATTACATGCTGATGGGTTCTGTTGAACTGCGCCACGCACCGTTTATTGGCTGGATTAAGGACTTGTCTGCGCAAGACCCTTACTACATCCTGCCATTGCTGATGGGTGTGACCATGTTTGTTATCCAGAAACTGTCACCGACTACCGTGACTGACCCAATGCAGCAGAAGATCATGACCTACATGCCGGTCGTGTTCACGGTCTTCTTCCTGTGGTTCCCATCCGGTCTGGTACTGTACTATATCGTCAGTAACTTGGTGACCATTATCCAGCAGCAGGTTATTTTCCGCAGTCTGGAAAAACGCGGTCTGCATACCCGCGAAAAGAAAGTCGATCTTAATAAAAAATAATTTTTTTAAAATTGAGTTTTTTTAAAATTATCTAGAAGGCGGCATTAGCCGCCTTTATTATTTCAGTCCTTGGAAGATAACGGATATAGGTTAAAAGAGAGAATTTCATGAATACCACCGATACAATAGTCGCTCAGGCCACGCCTGTGGGACGGGGCGGTGTAGGCATTCTGCGTATTTCTGGTCGCAAGGCAGCGGAAGTCGCTCAGGTAGTATTGGGGAAACTCCCAAAACCTCGTTATGCCGATTACCTGCCTTTCCGGGATGCCGATGGCGCTGTACTTGATCAAGGCATCGCCCTTTACTTCCCCGGCCCGAACTCCTTTACGGGGGAAGATGTACTGGAACTGCAAGGGCACGGCGGGCCGGTGATTCTGGATTTACTGTTAAAGCGTATTCTGACAATTTCCGGTGTACGCATTGCCAATCCCGGCGAATTCTCTGAACGTGCTTTCCTGAATGACAAACTCGATCTGGCACAGGCAGAAGCCATTGCGGATTTGATCGACGCCAGCTCCGAACAGGCGGCACGTTCTGCGATGAACTCCCTGCAAGGCGCGTTCTCTAACCAAGTCCATCAAATGGTGGAAGCGCTGACTCACCTGCGGATTTACGTTGAAGCCGCCATTGATTTCCCTGATGAAGAGATTGATTTTCTTTCCGATGGCAAGATAGAAGCCAAATTGGATGACGTGATCGCAGAACTGGAGCACGTTCGTTCACAGGCGCGTCAGGGCAGTTTATTGCGCGAAGGCATGAAAGTGGTGATTGCCGGGCGTCCGAATGCGGGTAAATCCAGCCTGCTCAATGCACTGGCGGGGCGTGAAGCCGCAATTGTGACGGATATCGCGGGAACCACGCGCGATGTGTTGCGTGAACATATCCATATTGATGGCATGCCACTGCATGTGATTGATACGGCCGGATTGCGCGAAGCCAGTGATGAGGTGGAGCGTATTGGCATTGAGCGGGCATGGCAGGAAATCGAACAAGCGGATCGCGTGCTGTTTATGGTGGACAGTACGACCACCGATGCCGTTGAACCTGCACAAATCTGGCCGGAATTTATGGCAAGATTGCCGGCCTCGCTGCCTGTGACCGTCATTCGCAATAAGACCGATATGACCGGGGAAGAAACCGGCGTTGCAGAACTCAGTGGCTATACCTTAATTCGCCTCTCTGCCCGTGATGGGCAAGGGATCGATTTTCTGCGCGATCATTTAAAAGAGACAATGGGTTTCAACAGCAATACTGAAGGCGGTTTCCTTGCCCGTCGTCGTCATTTGCAGGCACTGAATACTGCGGCGGAACATCTGCAAGAAGGCCATCAGCAGTTAGTTTTTGCTCGTTCAGGGGAATTGCTGGCAGAAGAACTGCGTTTGGCTCAACAAGCACTGAGTGAAATTACCGGGGAATTCACCTCTGATGATTTGCTCGGCCGGATTTTTTCCAGTTTTTGTATTGGGAAGTAATCGTATTGGGAAATAATCGTATTTCTCGCCCAATAGTGGGCGAGATCCGCGGTTAATCCAATTTAAAATCAAGTTGCAGCGTGACATCGGGTGAGATATCCGCCGGTTTAGCCCCCACTGAACTGGCGCGCCCGACAGCCTCAAGAGCGGCATTATCCAATGCGTCGTTGCCGGAGGAGTTAACCACCCTGGCGGCAGTTAATGTGCCGTCATCCGACAGGGTAAAGTTAACCGTCACGGTGCCCTGCTGTTTCATTCTCTTTGCCTTGCGCGGATAGCGCTTATGGCGTTCAATTTCTTGCCGCAGCCTTGCTTGGTAATTGTCTGTTTCACTGTTTCCCTGTCCGACCAACGGTTGTGACGTTGCCGCGCGGCTCATACTGCCTGCTGAGTTAATCTGATCGCTACCGTGGGTTTCCTGCTCGGTCTGGTTCTCTTGCTGCACCTGCGCTGATGGGGTGGTTTTCTTTTCTGCCACCGTCGGCGGTTTTTCTTTCTGCTGTTTCTGGCGTTTCTTGGCTTCCTGTGGTTTTTCCACCTTGATGTCAGGATAAACTGCCTTATCCAGTGCTATTTCAGGTTTGGCCGGTGATTCCGGCGCAGTCAAAAGCGGGGAAGGCGGAGCGACAGGCTCCGGCTCATTTTCCCATGCCGGGGCGGCCACCATCGTAATGGATAGCCCCGTGGCCGCGGTGTTGTTGTCGATATGATGAGCGGTATCATCATAGGAGTCGTGTCGGTTAAACAGCCATATCAAGCTGATATGTAACGAAATGGCGATCAGTATCCCTACCAGCAAGCCCTTTGGGGGCATCCATGGCGAAACAGCTTCTGGATTATCTAATATGGCGGTATGGGTCATAAGCTCCTCGACAAATTAGCCGTTAAAACTGGCTGGTCAGACTGAGTTTAAAGGTTCTGCCCGGTGCCGGCAGCATCGAACGTGTCAGCGGATCGAGATAGTAACGGTTGGTCAGGTTGGTGCCCGTCAACTCCATGGATATCGCTGGTGTGATTTGATAGCTAATATAGGCATCAACCGTAAACACCGGGTTCCAGCGCATTGGGTTATTGGACTGTCCTTTATAACTGTCCGGCAACGCATTCATCAGCCATTTTTCCTCTTTGTTTTCGGCCTTGCTGTGATAGAGCATACGGCTGCCCAGCTCCAGTTTTTCATCCAACAGACGGCCGCCGACGGTCAGGTTAGCGGAATATTGAGGCTGGATAGAGGTGCGTAAATAACCTCCGGGAAAACCGCCATCAATACACTCAGGGATGCCATGACGATTTTGGGAATCCATTCTCATCACCGAGTTATGGTCACAGACCTTGTTTTTCATATTATAGGTCAGCCCCATATCGGTGAAGAAACTGCCATTATCATAACGTGCCTGTAATTCCAGACCGGCCAGTTTCTGTTTGTCCATTTGGGCGAAATGATAAGTGTTGTCCCGGTCGAACACATTTTCAATCACGGTATTGTAGTAAGCGAGTTTGATATCGGCATGGCGTTCAGTATCAACCAACTGGCTAAAATCATAAACAAAGCCGACTTCAGTGGTTTTGGCGCGCTCAGGCTTAAACCGCTGACCGACGCGGTTGTCCAGGGTTCCTGAAAAACCGACGGTATCGGCAAAAATGCTGGGCATTCTTACTGCTTCAACATAGCGGGCATAGAGACGGAGCTCGTCCGTAACATAAGCGGTAGCAGAAAATGCGGGAGCCCAGGCATGATCCTTACGTTTTGATGGTGTTTCCCAAGGGTCGTCAACATCAGAGCCAGATATATCAGTTGCTGGACTTACCCCAGAACCGTATTCATATTTATAGCCTTCCTTACCGCTTATTGGGTCGATAATCCTTTCATTCATATCCAGTTGACCATTGAAATAGGGGTTATCGCTTTTATTGAGCTTTCCGGTGCCGGAATCGTATTTCCATTCGAGTTTTTCACGAACCATCTTGCGTTTTTGACCATCACGTGAAGTGATATTTGCGGTCTTTATTTTAAAATACTCGTTTTGTTCAGCTAGGCTCATTTTAGAGAATTTCTTTTTCTTTATATGAGCTTCTTTTTCGGTCATTGTTCGAAGATAACTTATTTTATGACCGATGGTTTCCCGTTGTTTTTCATAACGCCAATCTCTTGCAGCACGTCGTTCACTAAGCAAATCATCTTTCGACCAATAGGAGACACGTTTGGCTCCGGCTTTCAGTTCCAGCCATGAAGTCGGCCGCCAGTCAAAATTAAAGGCGAGATTGATTTCCTGACGCTGCCCTTTTCGCGATGGTGACTGGAAAAAGTACATATTGGTGGCATTGTAGTCATCATTGGAGCCAAGGTGTTCCCGTTGGAAATTTCCCATTAAGGTCAGATCCAGAGTGGGATGTAAGGTAAATTTATTGGAGAGATCGACCCCCCAACGATTATTCTGGGAATTAGTCGTGGCACCATCGATCAACGTACCGTCAATATTAGGGTTCCTGCTTTCGGTACCCTTTTCCCAACTCCCGTCCCTATCAACGGGGGTGCGCGGATACCCCCCAGAGGTGTTGGTATTGCTGGTGGTGCGGGTTGTCCACAGGTTGATATCGAAATCAACATAAGGGTTATCCGTGGGCTGCCATTTATAGCTCAGGTTGGCCGCTTGCTGGTGGACATTCGCCAGTGGCCATTGGGGAACCTTATTCTCTGCGGGATCAACCCAACCTAGGCGTGAGGGCATAATATCACCAAATTCCATGCGGGTATCACGAAGACCCAACAGCAGTATCTGATCATCGCTGAAACGCCAATTGTTCTTGATTAACACGGAGCGCATCTCACTGGAAGTATTGGGAACTTCATTGCCGGGGCGATAGATACGGGCGGCAAACGGCAGATAAGGGTCCAATGTTGTCCGGGCACCTTTCATCAGTTCCCGGTCAGCTTCTGTAATATCCTCATCATAACGATGAGCGCCTCCTTTGCCGGCAAAATAGTTCCCCTGACGGCGGTAAGCATAGGCCAGCATCAAATCAAAATATTCCTGCCGTGTACCCACCGCGACGCGGAAAGCATTATCTTTAAAGCCAAACAGTTTATTGTCTTTCGATGAGTGGGGCGTGACCTGTAAGGCCGGGTCAGTTTCGATACCATTGCGGGCAAAATTCGGCACATCACGGTAGTCTTGTCCCAATGACAGGGATGGTGTGCGCTCTCTGACGGAATTACTGCTGGTTTCCAGTTTGGTATTAATGCCGAAGGTTTCCCCTTTCGGTACCACATCATCAATACCCAAGGTTTTAATGGCGACGGCACCGCCGACGGAACCTTTGATTCCACGGCTGAGAGAAGGGCCTTTTTCAATTTCAATACTACTGATTAAGTTTGGATCGATATAGTTGCGGTTATTGGCACCATGATAACCGCGCCCGACGGTAATCGCCTGTTCTGTACCATCAATCGTCACGGGAATACGCCCTTGCCCCTGAACACCACGAATATTGATATCCAGAGCGCCGCTATTACGGGCATCACCGCTGTATACGCCCACCGCCCCTTTAATTAAATCGGCGGGAGAGGTGCCCTTATAGCGTTCGATCTCCTTTTTGCCGATATAAATATTGGAGATATCTTTGTCATAAACCGCATCATAACCGGCTTCATCTTTATCACTGTTCTCTGTGACACGAATTTTACCAAGATCCGTCTTGCTGCTTGAGGCCGTTACCGTGGGTTTGGATTCGGCAAACAGCGGCGGTGCCGCCAGTGAAAATGCCAGTGATACTGCCACTGTGATAGGGGTGAGTCGGGTTTTAATACGGTATGTCATGGATATCTCTTGCCTCGATTTGTCGATCATCATCACACAAATAAAAAACATCACATTTGGGTTAAAAATACTTTTCCAGCCTGATAAGGATTTCGTTTTTGTTATAGCTGTACAGCCAGGCCACGTTGCTGTGATTGCGCCGATGGCGGAACGTCACAGACGGTGTCATGCCCCAAATTTCTGCGGCCGGCACTTTAATCACCGCGCTGTAAATCTGTTCGTTATCCTGACGCCGGGTCTTTGTCATTGGGTGACTTGCCCCAAAATGGCGCTGTTTCAGTGTGGCAAACAGGGAACCGTTAATGCCGGGATAGATCTGTCCGGCAATCCCCGCCCGAACACCCCATTGCTGATAGCGATCCACGGCATACTGCTTGTTGTCGCGGTAAACCCAGTCGCCGCCGCCAAACAGAACAACGTCTTTATTGATGGAATGGAATAGGGTGAGATAGGTTGAGGAAAAGCTGCCATCTTTCCGGCGGAACGGTTGTTGGTAACGTAGCTGTTTATGCTCAAGCTCCACATTCAGGGCGGTTTTGGCAGTGAAGGCCCATCGCCATTCGGTTTTAGCCCCGGTGGCACGGTAACCGGCATCGTCTGCCCGTTGTTTATATTCAAACAACGGGCCAAACGAGAAATCATGACGCTTGCTTTTATAGTTATAGCCACCCACCAGCAGCAACGTATTTTCGTTTTCATCGTGGTAATCACGGTAATTTTCGCCATAAATCAGGCTACGGCCAAAAATGCCATGATGACCGGTAAGCTGATAGCGTCGGCTTAATGTGGCGTCATAAGACATGCCCCAGGCTTTGACGGCTTTTGGTATTCGCTGTTCAATATTACATTTATCTCCCACGTATTGCCTACAGACTGGCCCCTGATCAGGAGACATATTGACGTTATCGTTATAGGCGTAACCGGCCGAGAAAGAGCCGCGCCAACTGTTTCTCAGCGCTATCGCTTCCAGATAGCTGTTAATATTTTTCAGTACGGCTTCCGGGAGGTTTTGCGCCTGATACAATCCGGTAAACAGTTGTTCGGCTTCCCGGTTTTTATGATCCTCAAAATAGACCCGGGCCAGTTCCAGTGTGATACGGGGAAAATCGGGCTGTTGATGCAGGATTTGTTGGTAATGATCGGCGGCGAGATCCAAGTCCCCGTCTAAACGCGCCAGTCCACCTTGGGCAAAATTAACCAGCATCACATCATGCTCCGGCAATTTTAGATAAGCCGTGAGGAAGCGCCTGACATCCGGCCATTGTTGATGGTTAATGGCAAGAAATAATGCCTGGCCGATATCATTAATATTATTTTCTACCTGAAAGGTTTGCCCGTTAATCACAATTAACGATGAACCATTCTCAGTAAAAACGGGGTCGGGTGTAATCAGGCTGGCTTCATTTTCTCGTTGATTATGTTGTGCCTCCTGCCAGATTTTTTGGCTGGTATCGTCATCGGCATAGCCTGGCAGGGACAGGCATAAGGCCACCACTGCGGTGAATAATATAGAGGGTGTTCGATTGTCAGACATCGTAAAACCAGATCACAAGGCCCACGTTATTAAACATAAATGGCCATTAATTAAACAAAGCCGTTAAATAAAACAGTAATAATTAGAAACCTAATAAATAAAAACAGAGAACAGCGCCAATAATGGCACTGTTCTCTGGAAAATTAAGGATTACTGTTTAGAACCACCAAAAGCGGTATCTTTGGATCTGTCATCTTCAAATGTGGCATATCCGGCCAGACTGGAAGCGCTGTCACCAAAGAAGTGGCCTTGAGTTTCGCCCTCAAGACCACCAGTTGTAGCAAGACCCGTAAATTGAGCATCAGACTGGATATTAGCCCTGATACCAATTTCCATATCTGTATTTGACATAGAGCCACGCAGAGTTTGTTCACCGAAGTTTGCGGTCAATGTACCGGACAGGGCATTATCACCGCTGTACCGGTTAATACCTTTCACCTCATAGGTGGCTATACCATCAGTTGGCATATTGGTGGTAATGTCTTTACCCGCATAATAAACCGTATGGGTCTCATCATCAGCTTTACCCGTCTGTGACCATTCACCGAAATAAACATCCGCATTGGCCACTTTGCTGAAATGGAATACTCCCATCCCGCCGTGAGAGCCTGGGGCTCTTCCTGCCATAGAGATATTATGGATGCCATTGCCGTCAGCCGGTGCCATGCGGGTTAAGCCAGCAAAGCCAGTGATTTGACCACCATAAACGGAACTGACGCCAATGCCCGGCTCACCACCTTTGCCGCCATGTGGGCCTGAACCTGGTTGAGTTGCACCAACGGTAATATGTGGTGTAGTTTCTTCTTGGCTCTGACCAAATCCTACTTCTGCCTGAGCCTGTGCCATAAATCCCAGTGCGCCTAAAGCGGCGACTAATACATTTAATTTTTTCATCATTATCCTCGTTTGGAATGGGGGATCCCTCGTTACCCAATCTTAAAAACGGCCTGATTTATTGCGCGAGAAAAAACTACACCGTTCAAATGATAATGTAAATGATAATTATTACTATTTGTTACGCTAATTATAGGGTTTATTAGTCATTGATTCTGATTATTTTGTTGATTTTTATTTAATTTTTATCATTTTAAACCAGACTTAAACGCGCTAATTTTTTATTGAAAATGTGAGGTAGGTAGATTTTATTTACTGACGTTATTTTGTTGTTAACAATATAATTAGCCTTGAAAGAATTTCACTTGTAATTAAATTGAACGGGTGATGTAACGACTTATTATCATTAAAACTATCCCATCTATTTTATATGGATAGCTATTCATTCCCTGTTATGGTGAAATTTGGCAACAAAGAACCCGTTAAATAAATTTTACTTATCTTTAATAACCTACATTTATTGCAGGTAATTAAAGTGAAATCCGTTACGTGAAAGAATGAAAAAGGTCTATTGGGAGAACCATGATGGAAGCAAAAATAATTATTCAATCTGCTGAAGAAAGGACCGATCTTGCTGATGAGAGGGAGGCGCTGATTGATAACAATTGGCCGCTGTTTATGAATTATGATGCGGTCGCAGAAAAATATTGGGACACATTATATGAGCCCGGTTTCAGCCGTTTTCAAAAATTCGCCATTCTGCAACAGGGGAAAGCAGAGCGTCTTGTTGGTGTGTTGCACTCAATTCCGTTTCCCTGGGAACATCATTCATTAGAGCAATTGCCTGATGAAGGGTGGGATGCGGTGTTCGAGGCGGGTGGGGCAGCGAAGGGAAAGGTGCCCGCCAATATGGTATCAGCCCTGAGTGTCACCATTGATCCCGCGTTCCGAGGTCAAAACATCCCGGCGTTACTTATCAACAGCCTGAAACAGACTGCCCGCAATGAAGGGTTGCAGGGGCTGGTTGTTCCTGTCAGGCCAAGTTTGAAAAGCCAATATCCCCTGCAAGACTTTGTTGAATATTGTGGCTGGAAAAATGACAAAGGTGAGCCGTTTGATCCGTGGGTTCGCACGCATTATCGTCTGGGCGCCAAAATCATCAAACCCGCTCTTCGCTCCATGGATATTTACGGCACCGTGGAACAGTGGCAGGAATGGACAAACATGAAGTTTCCGCAAAGCGGGGAATACATCATTCCCGGTGGCTTGGTGCCGTTGGTTGTAGATGTTGAAAAACAGATGGCTTATTACATTGAACCTAATTTGTGGATGTACCACAGCCTTGATTAGAAATATTTTTCTAACTGTATCTGGATTTCGTTTTTATCATAACTGTACAACCAGTTCACGTTACTGTGATTGTAGTGATGGCGGAAAGTTAAAGAGGGTGTCATGCCCAATACCTTGGCAGCAGGAAATTTAATGGCAGCCGTATAGATCTGTTCATTATCTTGACGTCTGGCACCCAATAATGCGCTGTAGGCGCTGAAGCGCTGTTTCCTTAAAGTGAAAGACAGAGAACCATTAATGCGGGGATAGAGCTGCCCCGCTATTCCTGCACTTACCCCCCATTGCTGATAGCAATCTGCGGGATCTTGATAGTTTCCATAGCGCCAATTACCGCCGCCAAACAATATTAATTTTTCACTGATGGCATGAGACAGGCTGAAATAGGATGAGGAAAGCACGTTGTCTTTCCCGCGGTAAATCGGTGGATAACTCAATTTCTTATGTTCCAGTTCGACATTGAGGGAGGTTTGCTTGGTAATAGCCCATTGCCATTCCATTTTGGCACCGATGGCATGGTATTCGGTTTTCCCTGCACTCTGTTGATATTCAAAGAGGGGGCCAAAAGAGAAATCATGGAACCGGTTTTTATAGTTGTAGCCACTGACCAGCAGGAACCTGTTTTCGTTTTCGTTATGGTAATGGGAATAATTTTCTCCATAAATCAGACCACGACCGAAAATGCCGTGATGACCAACCAGTTGGTAACGTCGGTTTAATGTTGCGTTATAAGTTCCACCCCATGCCGTGACAGGTTTCGGCACTTGCCGTTTAATGATGCACTTTCCCTTCTCGGAAACCAGGCAGATGGGTTTCTGATTTGGCGACATATTGATATTATCGTCATAGGTATAGCCGAATGAAAGTGAACTTTGCCAGCCATTTCTTAGGGCTATTTCTGCCAGATAACTGCCGATATTATTTAAGACCATTTCGGGTAATTGCTGCTGTTGGCTTATTCCTTCAAATAACTGCTTGGATTCACGGTTTTTTTGATCTTCAAAATAAACACGAGCCAGTTCCAGTTTGATGCGCGTGAAATTCGGTTTTTGGCGCAAGATCTTTTGATAATAAGAGGTAGCGAGTGCTAAATTTCCTTCACGATAGGCTAGCCGGCCCTGAGCAAAATCGATGAGAAACGGATCGTAACCAGGGAGCTTTTGATAAGCCAGCAAAAGACGTCTGACGTCTCGCCACTGCCGATAATTAATGGCAAAGTACAGTGCCTGACCGATATCGTTGAGATTGTTGCTAACCTTAATTTTTTGTCTACGGATAATATTTAATAAGGAATCATGTTTGGCAGAAAGGGGGTTTGGTGCCATCAAATGATCTTCATTGGCACAAATTGCTGGTGAGAGAAATGAAGTCAACAAGAATATAAGTAATAATAGATATTTTCTCTTTCCAGATCCTTCTTTTTTGTCAGACATAATAAAGCCCAATTCACAAAGCCCTATTTATTGGTAATAAATAGCTTGGAAATAAACAGGGTAAAGAAGTTGAAGAAGGAAACAGTGTCAGGAATGACAGACACTGTTTTCCGGAGAATTAATCATTACTGTTTAGTACCACCGAAAGCCGTATCTTTGTTTCTGTCACTAGCAAATTTGGCATACCCTGCCAGAGAGGAGGCGGAATTACCATAAAATTTCCCATCGGTGACGCCGTTAATATTTCCATTGGCCGTGGCTTTACCTGAAAATCCGGCATCATTATTTATATTGGCATCAATATCGATATTTAATGAGTCATTACTGAGTGAACCATTCAGTTTTTTGTTACCAAAGTCTGCGGTGAATTTACCAGAGAGGAGATTGTTATCGTTATATCGGTTAAGTCCTGTTACTGTATAGGTCGCAGTGCCGCCAGTTGGCAGATTGGTTGTCACATCTTTACCTGCATAAAAAACAGTGTGGGTAATATCCGATTTATCAGGCGTTTTTTGTGCCCATTCCCCAAAGTAAATATCCGTATTGGGAATTTGAAAGATGTCGAGATATTGGTTCTCAGCAATAGGATTATTCTCCAGTTTGAAACGATAAACACCATTATTATCGCGTGTAGCTAACTTTTTCAGGTAAGAGGCAGAAAATAATTTATTCCCTGTTATTGGTAAAGTGATACCTAAACCGGGTTCACCATCTACCTCTCCGATGAGAAGATGTGGGTCAGTTTCTTGTTGGCTTATACCATACGCAACTTTTGCCTGAACCTGTGTGATAAGTCCAAAAATGCCTAACATGGCAATGAATATATTGATCTTTTTCATTATCAACCTCACTAAATGTTGAGTACTTTGTTATCCTGTCATAAAAACGTCCTGAACTGCTGGTGTGAAGAAATAAACGATGTGAATTAAATAAACTGCGTGAAAATTGTGAACAAAAAATACGCAGCAAATAAACTGTATATTGGGCAAATAGTGGTGTAAACCATAAGTTGTGGTTATGTTTTTTGTTTGTTTAATTTCATTGTTTGTGCAAATGAGGGGTTTAATCGATCAATCGGCTGGGATGGGTATACACGGTTGCCCGTCCCGGTTTACAAAATCCGATCAACGTGAGATTGCATTTCTGGGCGACTTCAATGGCAAGCGAGGTTGCGGCAGAAACAGCAAAGACAATTTCGACTCCACAATTCGCTGATTTTTGCACCATCTCATAACTGGCGCGGCTGGAAACCAAGACCGCACCCGGTTGCCAGCCCATTGTTGCCCGCATTCCCAGCAACTTATCCAGTGCAACATGGCGGCCGATATCTTCACAACCCCCCAATAATTTTCCCTCAGGATTAATCCAACCCGCCGCATGGGTACAGCCAGTCAGTGCGCCGATTTTCTGGACTTGCGGTAATTGGGTCAGTGCCGCATCAAGGTGAGAAAGTGAAAAGGTTTGGGTGAAAGGCAAGGGCGCAATGGGGCGGAAGACCTCGGTCAGTTGCTCTGTGCCGCAGATACCGCAACCGGTTCTCCCTGCCATATTGCGTCGGCGCTCTTTTAATCCCGCAAAGCGACGGCTGGAAAGTTCAATGTGCAGTTCAATGCCCCCGTGACAGCTCGCTATCGCATCAATCCCCCGAATGTCCTGCGCTGATGTGATGATCCCTTCCGACAATGAAAACCCGATGGCGAAATGGTCAAGATCTTTGGGGCTAGCCATCATCACAACATGGGAAATACCGTTATAGACTAACGCGACGGGGATTTCTTCCGCCACCCAATCCGGTTTTGGCTCGCTCAAGTGGTCACCCTGTTGGGCATTTTTTTGCTGAACCTGTTTTTGTTGAACATACGTGCGACAAGCGCCGCTGATTTCTTGCATTGTTAACTGATTTTCTGGCCCTGCATTATCCATGGTGAATTCTCCATCGGATTGATTCATAATACTGTTTGTGTGGGTAAGTTCATTAATTTATTACTCGGTGTGTTAATAAGCAATGTGAGTGAGGAGATCTCCATGCAGGTCAGCAGAAGGCAGTTCTTTAAGTTCTGCGCTGGCGGTATGGCAGGTACGACGGCCGCCGCGCTGGGGTTTGCCCCAACCGCGGCAATGGCACAAACACGCAACTATAAATTGCTGCGTGCGCGTGAAACCCGGAATACTTGTACATACTGCTCTGTCGGCTGTGGGTTATTAATGTACAGCCTTGGTGATGGCGCCAAAAATGCCAAATCGACAATTTTTCATATCGAAGGGGACCCGGATCATCCTGTCAACCGCGGTGCCCTCTGTCCCAAGGGGGCGGGATTGGTGGATTTTATTCACAGCAAAAACCGCCTGCACTATCCAGAATATCGCGCCCCGGGTTCCAACCAATGGCAGCGCATAAGCTGGCATGAAGCTTTCGATCGCATTGCGAGATTGATGAAACAAGATCGTGATGCCAATTTTATCAAAACCAATCAAGATGGCGTAACGGTTAACCGCTGGCTGACCACGGGCATGTTGTGTGCGTCTGCGGCCAGTAACGAAACCGGTTTTTTATCGCAGAAATTCAGTCGTGCTCTCGGCATGCTTGCCGTAGACAACCAGGCGCGTGTCTGACACGGACCAACGGTAGCAAGTCTTGCTCCAACATTTGGTCGCGGTGCGATGACCAACCACTGGGTGGATATTAAGAATGCGAACTTGATTGTCGTGATGGGCGGGAATGCGGCGGAAGCACATCCTGTCGGTTTCCGTTGGGCGATGGAAGCCAAAATTCACAATAACGCTAAGCTGATTGTTATCGATCCGCGTTTTACCCGCACGGCATCCGTGGCGGATTTCTACACGCCTATCCGTTCCGGGACGGATATTGCTTTCCTGTCAGGGGTGATTTTATACCTGATGACCCATGAAAAAATTCAGCGCGAGTATGTTGAGGCTTACACCAATGCCAGCCTGATTGTGCGGGAAGATTTTTCGTTCGAAGAGGGATTATTCAGCGGCTACGATGCTGAAAACCGGCAGTACGATAAAACGTCATGGAATTATGAATTAGATGAAAACGGCTTCGCCAAACGCGATAAAACCTTGGCGCATCCCCGTTGTGTCTGGAACCTGCTGAAAGCCCACGTCAGCCGTTATACCCCGGAGGTCGTGACCGATATCTGTGGGACACCGAAGGAGGATTTCCTCAAGGTGTGCGAATATCTGGCGGAAACCAGCGCGAAAGACAAAACCACCTCTTTCTTGTATGCGCTGGGTTGGACGCAACACTCCATCGGCGCGCAGAATATCCGCACTATGGCGATGATCCAACTGCTGCTCGGCAATATGGGCATGGCCGGTGGCGGTATTAACGCGCTGCGTGGTCACTCCAATATTCAGGGGCTGACGGATTTGGGATTGTTATCCCAGAGTTTGCCGGGTTATCTCTCCCTGCCCTCGGAGAAGCAGACTGATTTGCAAACCTATTTGCAGGCCAACACGCCAAAATCCACGCTGCCGGGGCAGGTCAACTATTGGCAAAATTATCCGAAATTCTTTGTCAGCTTGATGAAGAGTTTCTATGGCGATCATGCCCGCAAAGAGAATGACTGGGGCTTTGATCTGTTGCCGAAGTGGGATAAGCCTTACGATGTCCTGCAATATTTTGACATGATGTCGAAAGGAAAAGTCAACGGTTATATCTGCCAGGGCTTCAATCCCATCGCTTCATTCCCGAACAAGAACAAAGTCGTCGCCGCTTTGTCGAAGTTGAAGTTCTTGGTCACGGTGGATCCGCTCAGTACCGAAACGGCTTCATTCTGGCAAAATCATGGCGAGTTCAACGACGTTGATCCTGCCGCCATTCAGACCGAAGTTTTCCGTCTGCCCTGCTGCTGTTTTGCCGAAGAAAATGGTTCGATCGTCAATTCATCCCGCTGGCTGCAATGGCACTGGAAAGGTGCAGATGCGCCGGGGGAAGTGATTGGGGATGGTGAAATTCTGTCGGGCATCTTCAAGCGCCTGCGTGATTTGTATCGCGAAGAAGGCGGCGCTGCGCCGGAACAAGTTCTGAGCATGACGTGGGATTATCTCGATCCCGATAACCCGACGCCGGAAGAAATCGCGCAGGAAAATAACGGCCGTGCGTTGGCGGACTTGCGCGATGCCAACGGCAATGTATTAGTGAAAAAGGGGCAGCAATTATCCTCTTTCGCCCAATTGCGTGATGATGGCACCACCGCCAGCGGCTGTTGGATTTTTGCCGGCAGTTGGACGCCGGACGGTAACCAGATGGCGCGCCGCGATAATGCCGATCCCTCCGGTATCGGTAATACGCTGGGTTGGGCATGGGCGTGGCCGCTGAACCGCCGCATCCTGTATAACCGTGCCTCGGCTGATCCACAGGGCAATCCGTGGGACGCCAAACGCCAGTTAATCGCATGGGATGGCGATCAATGGCGTGGGGTGGATATTGCCGATTACAGCAATGCCGCGCCGGGAACGGATGTCGGGCCGTTTATCATGCAGCCGGAAGGCATGGGGCGTCTGTTTGCCATCGACAAAATGGCAGAAGGGCCGTTCCCTGAGCATTACGAGCCGTTTGAAACGCCGTTGGGAACTAACCCGCTGCATCCCAATGTGGTTTCCAATCCGGCAGCCCGGGTGTTCAAAAGCGATTTTGAGGCAATGGGCAAGGCCGATAAATTCCCTTATGTGGGCACCACTTACCGCCTGACTGAACATTTCCATTTCTGGACCAAACATGCGCTGCTGAACGCGATTGCCCAGCCGGAGCAGTTTGTGGAAATTGGTGAACGGTTGGCGGCGGAGAAGGGCATTAAACAGGGCG
Organism: Xenorhabdus doucetiae; assembly: GCF_000968195.1. Taxonomy (NCBI): domain Bacteria; kingdom Pseudomonadati; phylum Pseudomonadota; class Gammaproteobacteria; order Enterobacterales; family Morganellaceae; genus Xenorhabdus; species Xenorhabdus doucetiae. The sequence goes on along the minus strand of NZ_FO704550.1, from coordinate 4,177,630 downwards.
ATACCGTCAAAGTCAGCTCCAATCGTGGCTATATCAAGGCCAAAGCGGTGGTGACGAAGCGTATTCGTACCCTGAATGTTCACGGCCGTGAAGTGGATACCATCGGTATTCCGATTCACTGGGGCTTTGAGGGCGCGGCGAAGAAAGGTTTCCTGGCGAATACCCTGACGCCGTTTGTCGGTGATGCCAATACGCAGACACCGGAATTCAAGGCATTTCTGGTGAATGTGGAAAAGGTGTAAGGGAGAAAAATTATGTCATTGCAATCTCAAGACATCATTCGCCGCTCTGCCACAAATTCACTGACGCCCGCGCCGCGTGTGCGGGATCACCAGCAGGAAGTGGCAAAGCTGATTGATGTGACGACCTGTATTGGCTGTAAAGCCTGTCAGGTGGCTTGTTCAGAATGGAACGATATTCGTGATGAAATTGGGCACAACGTTGGCGTTTATGACAATCCGGCCGATCTGACCGCGAAGTCATGGACGGTGATGCGGTTTTCCGAAGTTGAGGAGCATGGCCGGCTGGAATGGTTGATCCGCAAGGATGGCTGTATGCACTGCGCCGATCCGGGTTGCCTGAAAGCGTGTCCGGCGGAAGGGGCGATTATCCAGTATGCCAATGGCATCGTTGATTTTCAGTCAGAACACTGCATCGGCTGTGGCTATTGCATTGCCGGCTGTCCCTTCAATGTGCCGCGCATCAACCAAGAAGATAATCGTGCCTACAAATGTACCCTGTGTGTTGACCGTGTGGGTGTCGGGCAGGAGCCGGCTTGTGTGAAAACCTGTCCAACGGGGGCGATCCATTTCGGCAGCAAGCCGGACATGCAAGCGCTGGCAGCGGAGCGGGTCGGGGAGCTTAAGGGGCGGGGCTATGACCATGCCGGTTTGTACGATCCCGCGGGTGTTGGCGGCACCCATGTCATGTATGTCTTGCACCATGCCAATAAACCGCAGCTCTATCATGGGTTGCCGGACAATCCTGCCATCAGCCCGACCGTCACCTTCTGGAAAGGCATCTGGAAGCCACTGGCCGCCATTGGTTTTGCCGCGACGTTTGCTGCTTCCATTTTCCATTATGTGGGGATTGGCCCGAACCGGGTTTCCAAAGAAGAGGAGGAGAGCGCACTTAAGGATAGGGATTCGGACGAGGTAAACGATGGGGAGGTGAAGAAATGAAACCGCGCAACGATATCATTATTCGCCACTCTCCGCTTGAGCGCATCAATCATTGGGCGGTGGTGATCTGTTTTCTGTTTACCGCCATCAGTGGATTGGGGTTTTTCTTTCCCTCCCTGAACTGGATGATGAATATCTTTGGCACGCCGCAACTGTCACGGATACTGCATCCGTTTGCCGGTTCGGTGATGTTCGTCCTGTTTGTGTTTATGTTTTTCAGATACTTCAAACATAACCTGATCGACAGGGACGATATCGAATGGGCGAAGAATATTCACAAGGTGTTGCGTAATGAAGAAGCGGGGGATACCGGGCAGTATAACCTCGGGCAGAAAGGCATTTACTGGTCAGTCAGTGTTTGCCTGTTTCTGCTGCTGGTCAGCGGCATCATGATCTGGCGTCCCTATTTTGCGCCCTATTTCCCGATTCCCTTGATTCGGGTTGCGTTACTGGTTCACTCGCTGTCAGCAATTGGCCTGATCCTGACCATTATTGTCCATGCTTACGCGGCGTTTTGGGTCAAGGGATCGGTGCGGGCAATGGTCGAAGGTTGGGTCACCCGTGGCTGGGCGAAAAAACATCACCCACGCTGGTATCGTGACATTGTGAAGCGAGAGCGGCGAAAAGAGGAAGAGTAGCTTAATAAAACCGGAGGCCGTATTTCTCCTCCGGTTTTATAAGATGTTATTGATTTTATTCGCTGAATAAAGCCCTTAGCCTCGCATTCGCCTGCTGCTTATCAAAAGGCTCCAGAGCTTCATCGGGTGATAAGCCGACATACTCTAATTCTTCTGCTTCATCTTCTGACAGGACTTTTTTCTTCCTTAACTTAAGCAAGTCATTCCAATGCCAAATGCCACCCGAATCTTCCGCCGGACAGAGGCCATTCCCGGCGGTGACTTCGGGCTGGATAACATCTTTTGACAGAATTTTTTCTACGGTTATCTGGTGGAACCAATCATCACCAAAGTCATATTGGTAATTGAGTTCATCGCCAACGTCTTCCAGAAATACACCGATGCACAGTTGATCATATTGCTCTTCCGGGATATTGATTTCTGCAAGATTAAAGCTGTGCAGGTGTGCGTTTTTCCAGCCCATTGCATCTTGTATCACATAATGAAATTCATTCAGTGTGAGCTGATTGCTGATGCGGAGCCGACGCCATACCGCCGGGCTTGCATCGAGTAAACTGACTTTGACCACCAATCCCTGGGGTTCAATCTCCTCTTCTTGTGCCATATAGAAATATTCGAAACTGATTTCAGCCAAGGAATCAAATAAATAAAACCGCTTGCGGTTTAACGCCGGATCTCTGAGGGCATAGGCCAAATCCAAAAATTGCTCTACCAGATCGGGTTCTTGTTCTGGCTGCCTGTATTGTTCGATGATCGCAGAATAGGTCAGGCGTTCAACAAATATCTCCCGGTTTGCATAGTAATAGAGCTTCAATAAATCCCTGGGTTTTTTCGCCTGCAACAAATACTCTTCCGGTGCCAGCCAGCTCAGTAATAATGATGAACCCATCGTGATGCCAAGGCGACTGCGATCCTGCCGTTTGGCATCGGCCTGATAACCGAATTTTCGGCTCCAGTGTTCTAATTCAAAAGGTTCTGGCTGTGTCCATTCGAGGGGAAGTTGCGACAACCAATACAGTGAGTCGATATCAAGCGGTGTGTTTTTATTTTGCTGAACGGAAAGTATCCACGGTAAAATTTGTTGCAGCCAGTCAGGGGAGACAGGGGTAAAGTCAATATAATTATCGTGGGAGTTTAATTCGTCAATCAATTCAGGGATGGTGCGCTCAGGCGCAACATTCAGCAAGCTCTCACGGATGCCTGATTTAAAATCCAGCATCATATTCATTTGATATTTCTGACCGCTCAACGTAATTGACGACATCATGCTGGCGCAGTCATTGCCATCAACATGCGTGACGTATAATTCATGTATCTCTGCGGCCTTCTGAACGCTTTTATGGTGCGACATTCCCCTTTTTTTCCAGCGCTTAAAACAAGCGTGAATCGAATGATGACGGTTGAATCGGGCACACAGATTGACCAGTTGCAGGTGGGATACGTGTGCCCATGCAGAGGAAGGGCAATCATCCAATGCGTGAGCGCTGGCAAGGGCAATCGGTTCTTCAAAGTACTGGGTCAGCAGAAGCAAGGCATCTATGCCCCATGGCTGTTTGGCGACTTCCGAAAATAGATGAGGTAAGGCTTCATGAGGCGTGACGGAAAGACCGCCTTCAAAAAATTCGACAAACTCAATGCCGGACTGGATTTCAAACTCCTTAAACAGTTGGTTCAGATTTGGCGGTTCTGAAGGAAAATGAGCAATGTTGGTATCATCATCAATATTTTCGGCATCCAGGAGTTGGGTAATGTCAATGTTGATATGAAACTTATTTCTTTTCAGAACCGCTACACATAACAACAGGGATTCATTATTAATCTCAAATTCTTCTTTGGTATTCACCAAAATTTGCTCAATAATCTCTTCAAAATGCTGTTTGGCCTCAGCAGGCAATTTATTGGCGGTTAATGCCAGCTCGGCGATGGCAACTTCCAGCCAATGGGTAATGCTGTATCCCATCCGGGACATTATCTCTTTGGGCAGGTGCAACACCAGGCTGATCAACAAAAAGACATTCTCTGGTTCAGAAAACCAATCCATTTGCTGTGAGGATATGGAACGCTGTTTCTCGGGAGTATTGGCGTATTTTGTGATTGCAGATAGCAATTTTTCAGGTGTCAATATCATCATTAATCTCTTCAATTATCTGTATTTCAACCAAGAAGAGTGCTGGTTATCACGCCATCGAATTCACCCTTCCCCCTTGTCACATACTAGTCTAACCTGAATTTTTGGCAGGTCAGTCAACTTGTGTTGAAATTTATCCACGTTATCTCCCAATTGATGGGAGATGGCAATGCCATTCCGCTGTCTGGCGAGGTAAGATGGCGGGGGACTTACGCATCAACCTATACGTATCAACCTAACAGGAAGGTCAGTAATGAGTATCCGTATTGTTCCTAAAGAGCAGTTAAGCAAAGAGCGCCTGAATGACAGGGCGGTTGGTTTCATTCCCCCCTTGTTGTTTGCCAATCCCAAAACGCTTTACCAACAGCGCGCTGAACGCCTGAAAACATTGGCAACAGCCAGCAATCCCTTTTCCAGTTACCTGAATTTCGCGGCCGAAATTGCACAGGCACAGCAAAAGGCGTTGTATGACAACCCGCTGGATATGGAGTTGGATGAACTTCTTCTCCGTTCTCAACAAGAGAACCGTGTCCCGCTGGATTGTAAAACGTTGCGCCGTACTCCGCACTGGCAACATATTCTGCACGCCTTAATTGCGGAATTGTTGCCAGTTGTCCCTGAACATGTGAAACCCGCCCTGGAAAATCTGGCAAAAAATTCAGCACCAGAGCTGGAAGAGATGGCGGATGGCTTGCTCAATAGCGAGTTCAGCAAAGTCAGTGCTGATCAATCGGTGTTTGTCTGGGCGGCGTTATCAGTGTATTGGGCACAAATGGCCAGTTTGATCCCCGGCAAGGCACGGGCGGAATATGGCGAACATCGCCAGTTTTGTCCGGTTTGTGGCAGTATGCCGGTTGCCAGTGTGGTACAAATCGGCACGAATCAGGGGCTGCGTTACCTGCATTGCAATTTGTGTGACAGCGAATGGCATGTGGTGCGCATCAAATGCAGTAACTGTGAACAGACGGGTGACCTGAATTATTGGTCACTGGAGAGTGAGCAAGCGCCAATCAAGGCAGAAAGTTGCGGTGATTGTGGCAGTTATCTCAAAATTCTGTATCAGGAAAAAGATCCGAATATCGATGCGGTGGCTGATGATCTGGCGTCATTGATTCTGGATGCCAAAATGGAAGAAGAAGGTTTTGCCCGCAGTAGCCTGAACCCTTTTCTGCTTCCCAACGAATAATAAAGATGATGAAGCGATGACACAAGCAATCAACTCGCTGTACCGCCAATTACCCTCCGTTGACACCTTGTTGCGGGAGCCGGCAATCACCCGGCTGATTGCGTCTTATGGGCAGACGCAAGTAGTAGAGATATTGCGGGCAATGCAGGCGCAGGCGCGGTTCACTATTCGCGAACAGCAAGCCTTGCCGGAGTGGAGTCACGATTGGGCGGCATCCTTGCAGCGAAGATTGGACAAGGCGCAAACGTCCGCACTGAAGCCAGTCTTTAACCTGAGCGGAACGGTGCTCCATACCAATCTGGGGCGTGCATTGTTGGCCGAATCCGCCATTGACGCAGTGGCACAGGCCATGCGTTCACCGGTGACGTTGGAATATTCGCTTGACGGTGCCGGCCGCGGGCATCGTGATCGGGCGCTGGCGGATTTACTCTGTACATTAACCGGGGCAGAAGATGCCTGTATTGTTAACAATAATGCCGCTGCCGTATTACTGGTGCTGGCAACCGTGGCGTCGGGAAGAGAAGTTATCGTTTCCCGCGGAGAACTGGTCGAAATTGGCGGCGCGTTCCGTATTCCCGACGTGATGCGGCAAGCGGGGTGCCGTTTGGTGGAAGTGGGCACCACTAACCGAACGCACCTGAAAGATTATCGGCAGGCCATCAATGCGGATACCGGCATGCTGATGAAAGTGCATACCAGTAATTACCAGATTGAAGGCTTCACGGCTGACGTCGCGGGAGAGGCATTGGCAAAACTGGGTATGGCAGCCCAAATCCCGACGGCCGTCGATCTTGGCAGTGGTTCCATGATAGACATGACGCAATATGGCCTGCCGGCTGAACCGATGCCGCAAGATTACCTGAACTGTGGTATCGATTTAGTCACTTTCTCTGGCGATAAATTATTAGGTGGCCCACAAGCCGGCATTATTGTCGGTAAAAAACCGTGGATAGACGCTATCCAGCAGCATCCCCTGAAACGCGCCTTGCGGGCGGATAAAATGACGTTGGCCGCACTGGAAGCCACGTTGCGTCTCTATCAACATCCTGAGCAACTTCACCAGAAATTACCGACCTTGCGTCTATTGACCCGCCCGCAAAGCGAAATTCGTGATATGGCGCAACAGCTCCTTCCCCCAATTCGGGCATATTACAGCGAAAAATTTATCGTGCGCGATGAGCCTTGCTATTCCCAGATTGGCAGTGGTTCCCTGCCGGTCGATCGATTACCCAGTTGGGCGCTGACGTTTACGGCGATGGATGGGCGGGGCAGCACACTGGAAAAACTGGCTCACCAATGGCGCAATTTAGAAAAACCCGTGATTGGGCGCCTGTATGATGGCCGGTTATGGCTGGATCTCCGTTGTATGGAAGAGGCTCATGAATTATTGCAGGTATTGGTGTTATAAAATTTGTCAAAACACCGTGTCATGCTCCGACAGTAAAATTTGATCCGTCTCCCAATAATTCAGAAAAGCTAAAGAAAAAATAGCTGAATCCGATAAAGTATAAACAAAACTTAAATGAATTATATACTGTAAAGGGAGTTATAAAATGAAATATGATCCACGATTAAGAACATGGGTTGAGGATGATTATAGATATGAAGATCATCTTAATTTTAAGAAACAAATAGAAGATCAGCGGTATAAAGATATTGAAGCAAAGTTAAATAAAAACCAAGAACATTATGCAGTAATCACTCAAGATGAAGCTATGACTTATTTGAAAACGTTTGGTCATGATGTTGAATCATTTAAGGAAACATTAAAATCATGGAGAGATGATATTTATTCAGTAACTGATGTGTTGTCAAATTTTGCTGGTAACATAAAAGATGCCCCTGGAGTTTTTAAAGTGGCTAAACATTTAAAACCTACAAACATCGGAATGATTGATCATATATTAGATGAACTAAAGGGAAAAGGTGTCAAGGCTGTAGAATATCTTGGTAGGAATGGTGAAAGATATATAAAACTATCGGGTGAGCCAGAGGTTAGACGATATTTGAAGGCTACAAGATATCTTATTGATAATAAAAAAATAATAGAGGTTGGGATAGGATCTGTAGCTATGGAAGGTAGTATTGTTTCAGGGGCTAGGTTCTGTATTGTGTTTTCTGCTGCATATAGAGCAGTGGAGTTATTACTTAAGGATGAATATGATCTAACAGATTTTTTTGTTAATGTAACAATGGATATAGCAAAGTTAATTGTAGCAACAGAAATTGCTAAGGCAACTGTTACAGCAGTAACTTCAGTCTTTTTTGCTACAGCTGCTAGTGCTACTGTTATATCTTTTTTAGTTTTTGGTATCGGGTTAGGTGTTGCGTATGGTTTGTATCTGTTAGACAATGAATATAAGATTAGTGACTTGGATTCGCATAGTAAGTGCAATTTCTAAGAAAGGCGGTCAGTTGCTATAGTAGGCATCTTTCTCGCCAAAGGAAAATGCACTATGGCCTATACGCAACTGACCGAAACAGAAAGATACCAGATTTTCGGCTTAAAAGAAGCCGGTTTTACACAACGTTTTATTGCAACGTCGCTTAATCGGGCCCCATCAACAATTAGCCGGGAATTGAGACGAAACCGGGAAGCCGAGAAATATGAACCTGAACAAGCTCAGCGTAAAGCATTAGAACGCCGTCATTCTAAGGTAAAAGCCGTAAAAATCACGCCAGAGATAACAAAGTGGATAAAACAGTTAATTTGGCAAGATTTAAGTCCGGAACAAGTTGTGGGTTATCTCAAGCGGGAAGCGAAAATCTCTTTACATCATGAAACAATTTATCGATTGATTTATAAAGATAAAATAAATGGCGGTGATTTATGGCAACATCTTAGGATAGCGAAAAAACCGTATCGTAAACGCTATGGAAGCCATGAGCACAGAGGAAAAATTAAAAACAGAGTCAGTATTGATAATCGCCCAAAAATTGTTGATAAAAAGCAGCGTATTGGGGATTGGGAAGGGGATACTATCGTTGGCAAAGATCGTAAAAGTGCCTTATTGACTTTAGTTGAACGAAAATCGTTATTTACGATCATCATTAAACTTGAAGATAAAACAGCAGAAGGTGTTGCCAAAGCGGCGACAAGACATTTATCGATGATAAAACATAAAGTTAAAACAATTACCTTTGATAACGGACTCGAATTTGCCGAACACGAACGGATCGGTAAAAATTTAGAGACAAAAATTTATTTTGCTCATCCGTATTCCCCTTGGGAAAGAGGGATAAATGAGAACATAAATGGATTAATCAGAGATTACTTCCCAAAAGGAACCGATTTTAATAAGGTATCAGAGCGGGAGGTTAACCTTGTGGCAAACCGACTAAATAATCGACCACGTAAGACACGAGATTATAAAACACCGAATGAGTTATTTACAGGAACCCCAACTCATTTACTTCGTTCATTACGGTGTTGCGCTTAATATGCGAATCCAAGCTATTTTATTATTAAAGACCACCTTTTCTTTGGTTATAAGATACTTAAATAACAATAGAGAAAAGTAAAAACATAAAGGACTAAACCAAATAAACCAAGCACTTTGAGTTGAGAACGTAATAATTACATTTCTGGTTATAAATGAAATATAGTCACTTATTGATACTAATCCACCAAACACAGCAATACTTATAAATACCACTGAGACTACAAATACTTTTAATCTACTTACATTATCCACGAGAGTATCTATCCCATATATTGAAAAATTGACCAGAATGGTATGGTTGAAATATAACGAGTATAATCATCATCAACAAATGCTCTTAAACTTGGATCATATTTTATCGAATTCAGCTATTTTTTATTTGGCTTTTTTTAATTATTGAGAGCCAGATCAAGTTTTCCTGTAAAAGCAGGATAATCAAAGCAATAGATTATTAGGCTAATCCAAGTGATTTAAGTCACCTTTTTATTTGTCATTTTAATGCAGATAATAAACAACATTTTAAATGTCTATTTTCTGATTTATATTACTATTGCAATTTTTACTTATGTGTTAGGTTATACCTATCAAATTGAATTTTTTAAAAAACTAGGAATATAATCTTATGTCATATATGATTTATTTATCGTTAAACGGTAAAAAACAAGGTCTCATCTCTGCCGGGTGTTCAACTCTGGATTCGATAGGAAACCGATATCAAAATGGACACGAGGATCAAATACAGGTTCTCAGCCTGAATCATACCATTACACGACAACAGAACGTTAGTCATCAGCCCATACAATTTATTAAACCAATAGATAAATCATCACCATTATTAGCGATGGCAATAGATTCAAATGAATCTTTAAACGGTACTTTTGTTTTTTACAGAACCGGTCAAGCTGGACAATTAGAATTATTCTATGAAGTTAAAATAACCGAAGCAACTATTAGTGATCTGTCTTGTGTCTATCCACATTCTATAAATAATTTCGATGCGATGCCGCATGAAAGAGTTGTTTTAAACTATAAATCCATCTCATGGAACCATATAACCGCTGGCACATCATCCTATAGTATATGGGAAGACAGAACCTATTAATTAAAAACCCACCTGTTATAAAGGTGGGTTAAAGATAACAACTAAAAACAATCATAGCTTATTTACATAAAGATATGTTTTTTACATATTTATTAGGTGCCATCAATGATGATTTAGCACATAAAAAATAATTTTCATTTTTCAGTTTAAAATCAACATAAAAAGAAAATAATAAAGTAAAAACAAACCCAATTATACCTATAAAGGTAAAACAAGTTGCTATTCTATTATTAAATGACACCTGACGATTAACTATCGTGAACTTAACAAATTTTAATGAAAAGTACATAGACAAAGGACTAAACCAAATAAACCAAGAGGTTTTACCAGAAAATGTAACAATGTCATGTCTAGTTAAAAAATCTTTATAATCAACTAGTGATGATATTCCTCCAAATATAGAAATACTCATAAGTATGAGTGAAATTATAAATACTCTTACTCTAGTTATAGCATTTGAATTATCCACGAGAATATCTACCCCACATATTAAAAAACGTGTCAGGATGATAAGGTGTAGGGGATTTTGCTTTATGTTCTTTTAGTCTTTTAATTATAGTTTCACTTGGATTCGCATATTAAGCGCAACACCGTAATGAACGAAGTAAATGAGTTGGGGTTCCTGTAAATAACTCATTCGGTGTTTTATAATCTCGTGTCTTACGTGGTCGATTATTTAGTCGGTTTGCCACAAGGTTAACCTCCCGCTCTGATACCTTATTAAAATCGGTTCCTTTTGGGAAGTAATCTCTGATTAATCCATTTATGTTCTCATTTATCCCTCTTTCCCAAGGGGAATACGGATGAGCAAAATAAATTTTTGTCTCTAAATTTTTACCGATCCGTTCGTGTTCGGCAAATTCGAGTCCGTTATCAAAGGTAATTGTTTTAACTTTATGTTTTATCATCGATAAATGTTCTGTCGCCGCTTTGGCAACACCTTCTGCTGTTTTATCTTCAAGTTTAATGATGATCGTAAATAACGATTTTCGTTCAACTAAAGTCAATAAGGCACTTTTACGATCTTTGCCAACGATAGTATCCCCTTCCCAATCCCCAATACGCTGCTTTTTATCAACAATTTTTGGGCGCTTATCAATACTGACTCTGTTTTTAATTTTTCCTCTGTGCTCATGGCTTCCATAGCGTTTACGATACGGTTTTTTCGCTATCCTAAGATGTTGCCATAAATCACCGCCATTTATTTTATCTTTATAAATCAATCGATAAATTGTTTCATGATGTAAAGAGATTTTCGCTTCCCGCTTGAGATAACCCACAACTTGTTCCGGACTTAAATCTTGCCAAATTAACTGTTTTATCCACTTTGTTATCTCTGGCGTGATTTTTACGGCTTTTACCTTAGAATGACGGCGTTCTAATGCTTTACGCTGAGCTTGTTCAGGTTCATATTTCTCGGCTTCCCGGTTTCGTCTCAATTCCCGGCTAATTGTTGATGGGGCCCGATTAAGCGACGTTGCAATAAAACGTTGTGTAAAACCGGCTTCTTTTAAGCCGAAAATCTGGTATCTTTCTGTTTCGGTCAGTTGCGTATAGGCCATAGTGCATTTTCCTTTGGCGAGAAAGATGCCTACTATAGCAACTGACCGCCTTTCTTAGAAATTGCACTTACTATGCGAATCCAAGTAGGAAATCTATTTGTACTTATGGGCATGTTAGGATTTGTTTTTAGTTTGTTTTTTTCTTTTTATGTTGATTTTAAGCTGAAAAATGAAAGCTATTTTTTATGTGATAAATCATCATGGATGGCACCAAATAAATATGTTAAGGATGTTTCACTTTGTCACTAAACATATATATTTTTCGCCCATCAAGATGTATTTATTAAAATACTTCACTTTTTGTTGCATCCAAGAAAAAATAGGCACAGTAACCATGATTTTTGCCACAGCGGGACATGTTGATCACGGTAAAACCACTCTTATTCAGGCTATTACGGGAGTCGATACCACCCATTTACCGGAAGAGAAAAAACGCGGGATGACGATCGATCTCGGTTATGCCTACTGGCCGCAGCCGGATGGGTCTTCGGTGGGGTTTGTTGATGTACCGGGGCATGAAAAATTCCTCTCCAATATGTTGGCGGGGATCGGTGGCATCGATCATATCCTGCTGGTTGTCGCCTGTGATGATGGTGTGATGGCGCAGACGCGGGAACATCTGGCTATTTTGCGTTTAATCGGCCGGCCGGCTCTCACGGCTGTGCTGACTAAAGCGGATAGTGTCGAACCCGTACGGATTGAGGAAGTCCGGCAACAAATAGCGCAATTACTGGCAGCACAAGGTTGGCAATCGGTGCCTTTGTTTGTCACGGCCGCCACCACGGATCAAGGCATCGCCCCACTGAGGGAACATTTACGGTCGATTTACCAATGTTATGGCTCGTCTTTTCGGCAAAATCCGCAGCATGAAAAATTGCAGCAATGCTTTCGGCTGGCTATCGATCGGGTTTTTACCATTAAAGGGGCAGGATTGGTTGTCACCGGGATGGCGTTGGCGGGCAGTATCAATGTCGGTGACACATTGTGGCTGACAGGTTGTGATCAAGCGGTGAGAGTGCGTGGCCTGCATGCCCAGAATCAACCTACCCAGAGTGCTCAGGCGGGGCAGCGTATTGCATTGAATATCGTCGGTGATATCAGCAAAGCGCAAATTTCCCGTGGCGACTGGTTGTTGGCGCAGCAACCGATATCCCAAAACCGATCGCTTGCGGCGGAAAAAGTATTAGTCGAAATTGAAGCTGATCGGCCACTGCAAAACTGGCAACCCCTGCATATCCACCATGCCGCCAGCCATATCACCGGACGCATTTCTATCCTGAATTCGCTGGCCGATACGCCAATATTGGCTGAACTGACACTGGATCGCCCTTTGTGGCTGGTGGAAAATGATCGCCTGATATTGCGTGATATCAGTGCCAAGAGAACGCTGGCGGGGGCGCGGGTCATTAGCTTACATTCCCCGCGCAGGGGAAAACGGCAGCCTGAATTTCTTGATTGGTTATCCCGACTGGCACAAACGGGCAGGCATGCGGAAAATCTCATCTTATCTTTAACCCGTGGTGCATTGTCACTCAGCCACTTTGCATGGGCGCGCCAGTTGACCGAAAGTCAGCTCAACCGCTTGCTGGCCGGGATAAAGGTGTTGATTGCGGGTGATTGGGTACTCTCGCAGCATCATGCGACACTGGCACAACAAAAACTTTTGCAGGCCGTCGTGGAATACCACGAAAAACACTCGGATCAACAGGGCGTGGGCAAAGCGCGTTTGAAACGCATGGTTTTGCCGGCACTGGATGACGGGCTGGTTTATCAACTTATCCATCAGCTACTGGAACAGGGCGCGCTAAAACAAACCCATGGTTGGCTGCACTTGCCTGAACATGGATTGATGTTTACCGCGGAGCAGGAAAATTTGTGGTTGCAGGCGGAACCCCATTTTAAAGCGCAAGCGTGGTGGGTACGCGATTTGGCAATTGAAATGGGGGAAGATGAAGCCACCCTGCGTGGTCTTTTGCGCAAGGCGGCACAATTGGGGCTGATTATTGCCATTGTGCCTGACCGTTATTACCACCGTCAGTACATCCAGCAGTTTGCTGATTTAATCCGCCGCTATGATCAGATGAAGGGAGGCATAACGGCAATCGATTTTCGCGATGAATTAGGCATTGGCCGGAAATTAGCGATCCAAATACTGGAATATTTTGATCGTACCGGGTTTACCCGCCGGAAAGCGGATTTGCATGTTTTGCGGGATGAAGGGGTTTTTTAGCCACATAGGTGTGGAGAGGTTGGAATTAATCCCGATAATCAAATGAGATTTGATAAAAATATTTATCTAAATCAATTAAATGCTTAAAATTACCTTGTAAAACAGGAACCCATGTATCTAATACATCAAATACACCATTGTTCAATGTATCGTGTAAAGGCAATCCGCATTGTTCAATGACAGAATTATCGTCCCCTAAATCCTGTGAATACTCCTCGCCAATAAAATCTTCATTTTTTCTATCGAACCAAACTAGATTTAATTGAATTCCCATGATCTTTCTCCATTAAAGATATTTTTTGATATTGCGTTTGGATCTGCTGGTTTTGGTGTTTTTGCATCAGCCTTGTTTGAATCCCGGTTTGCCATTTTTACGTTGCCATTCTTTGACCGTTTTTAAAATTCCTTCTGGTGAATCATCTTCCCCTTCTTTTGGAAAATAAATAAGGTCGCTGCCACTGGGATGTTCAGTTACTTCTTCAAAGTGATCTATAAGAGAGTTATGTTCTTCTTCCGTTTCTGTATCTGAGTCACAAATTATTTGTAATAACTTGAGAAATTCCTCTTCGGTATAATCATTAATACTATTTTTTAGTTTCATTATTTTTTACCTCTGTGAGTATCGATGTGTCGTTTAGGCGTTGTCACTCGGATATTATTCATATCGCCAACTTCTTATCACGCAATTTATCCGCAATTCGATCTGGAATCATTGAACTCCACTGAATTCCTACTGTCTCCATTGAGCGAATCTGCTGCATTTTATTTGCAGTAGATTGGGTAACCTGTGCTATTTTTCACCGGGTTGGCAAACTGAACTCATGTGTGGGACGCAATAGAGTATGAAAAAAAAGATAATATCCAGGATTTATCTTGGATTGCTGCTAATCGCTTCTTTGATAATTGTGTTTGAGAAAAGCGGGGATATTTATCCCGCGCTGGTGTCTGTCGGTGTATTCGGCGTTATCTTTGGCCTGGCTTTTTTCGTGTCAGCGCGCTGGCTGTTTTCGGCGGCGTTAACCGGAACCTTGTTCATCATCCTCAAATTCCTCAACCAGATAAAAGTCCATTACTACAAAGAGCAACTGTTTTTTTCTGATTTGAATCTTATGCTGGACCCGTCAAATCAGGAAACACTACGCCATTATTGGCTGGCCGGTCTTGCCGTGGTGGCGATGTTTATCTGGTTGATATTCAACATGATATTGAGCTGGAAAGCGTTGCCGCCTGCGCGAGGAATTAAATGGCGTCTCGCCAGTATCATGTTGATGGCGGTGGGGGTTTGGGATATCAATCTGACCGTGAAGACTTACTACACCCAATGGCAAGATGAATTGCCGAAAGGGCGGGGAACGGTGACCAATATGGTGATGTCTGCTTCCGATGCGCGATATCAGCCGCCGAAATTTGGCTCCTCGGCCGATTATTTCTTGCAGCAGGCGAAAAAAGTGACGTTGCCCGAACCTCAGTCAGCGGTGAAACCTGATGTGGTTGTCTTATTGCAGGAATCTACCGTTAATCCTCATATTTACCAATTACCCACTCATGTTCAATTGCCGGATCTGTACATGTTCCAGCGTGATGCGGCTGTCAGTGCCCAAAGCCCGCTCAGGGTACAGACTTTTGGCGGCGGGACGTGGTTATCCGAATTTTCCATTTTGACCGGCTTGAATACGGATGATTTTGGTTCGCGTAAAAATGCGGTGTTTTATTTTGTCGTTGATCACCTGAAAAACAGCCTGTTCCACGCCATGAAAGACAACGGTTATTACACGGTGGTGCTGACTCCATTTAATAAGTCTGCTTACCATGCGGGACATGCTTACAAGACCCTGGGGGTTGATCGCATTATCCAACCACAGGAGCTGGGCTATCCCGCCGGCATGGAAGAAAATTTATGGAAAATTTCGACACAAGATATGTTGTCTTATGTGAAAACGATTCTGGAGAAAGAACGGGCTAAAGAGACAGACAAGCCGATTTTTATTTTCTCTCTGACCATGTATGAACACGGCCCTTATGAAGAGAGCCATCAAGATGATTATGGATTGGCCGGCAACATTGATTCTGCGACCGCAGTGGGCAAATTTAGCCATTACATGGAAAAAATCACGGCTTCTGATCCTGCCATCAAGGATTTCAGTGACTTTGTTGCCCATCGCGACAAGCCGACGGTTTTCCTCTACTTTGGGGATCATCAACCGAACATAAATTTTGACCGTTATCATTCTCCACTGCCCGATCCGGCACATGTGACCCAATTTACGCTGCGGGATAATCTGCAACAGGGTGCGCCGATAACCACGGGCAAGCTGACCGATATCTCCTTCCTTGGCGGCATGGTTCTGGAACGCGCCCGTTTGTCAGCTCCTGCGTTTTATCAGGCCAATATGCTTATGCGCCATTTGTGTGACGGTGCACTGAATGATTGTCAGGATAATGCGCTGGTAGAGAGTTATAAGCATTATATTTACCAGCAATTGGAGGCGGCAGGTAAATAATTCCTCAGCTAAAAGATCATATGCTACTTATCGGTCAGTTTGTTTTTTGATGGCAGGTACAGGCCGTGAATAATAAGTGATAAGAAGGAATTAGGCGAAATAACCCCCTTCAAGTGAAGGGGGTTGTCCATCCAAAAACAATCAAATTAATTAATCATTTTTGAGCTTATAATTGATGTTGATATTTTGTGGAGAATTGAAATCCAGCCGATAAATATCACCACGACACAAAATTTCGCTGAATTCGATAATCTCATTTTGGTTATTCTGGCTGATTTGGTGAATCTGTAGCAATGGAGAGCTTTCAGCGATATTAAGCAGGATGGCCAGATCCGCAGGGCAGGCAATGGCTTTGATTTTGTGATTGACGTTGGTGAGATGGATGTTTTGCTCCTCCCAATACCCATACAGGGAGCCTTCCAATCGCTCAGGATGAGGCAGATAGGGGCGGGGAATATAGGTATTTTCCAGGGAAACCGGCATCCCGTTGGCAAGGCGGATGCGGCGCAGTTCAGCGATAGGTTCACCGGTGTTAACCGACAATTTTTTCGCAATTTTGGCCGGTGCGGGAATAATATTTCTCGACAGCCAATAATTGGAGGCCGTTCCTCCATCTTTAATCACTTGAGAAGTAAAACCCACTGCCTGATTGAGTGAAGAACCACCCGGTTTGACCACCTGAGTGCCAATCCCTTGCTGGCGTATGATGACCCCTTTTTCCTCCAGAAGCTGCATTGCCTTACTGACGGTGACGCGGGAGATATTGAGAAGCTCAGCTAATCGGCGTTCTGGTGGTAAAAACTCGCCGACATGCAATAATCGCTTTTCAATGGCCATTTCAATGGCTTTTTGCAGTTGGATATAACGAGGGCTACTGCCTTTCTTTTCAAGTTGTTTGCATACCCAGTCAACAAAGTGATTCAGCATTTTTTTTACCCCAGTTACTCGATGGCCTAAGTGTACATTAGCCTGTACAGCAAGGTATAGAGTGTATTGGAATTAGATTGGCATCACATAATGACAAAATTGGACTTTCATTGGCCTTAATTGGCAGATAAAGTATAAATCCTGCTTATATAAGAAATCGGGAGTTGAGGAAGTTTTCTTTCTGACGCTACCTGATCTATTGGCAGGCGCTGTATAGCTGTATATCCGATATGTTTCGAATTACATCTGACAAAGCTGTAGCTCGAAAGATGAAGGGTATATGGGAACGTGGTGCTCTGGTGATGGTGTTATTTTTTGGTACTCCGGTAAAGTGTGTGATTTGCGCCAACCTAGGGAAAGAGAGCCATTGTCACCATGACCAGAGCCATTTCTCAGTGATGGAAAACATAATGAGTACACAGCAAAAACGTCATCGGTTCTGGAAGGTAGAACGCACGGGTATCGATATTGTCCCTGCGTCAGAACGCACAGGCACACCGTTAGATCTCTTCTGGGTCTGGTCAGCCGCCAATATTGGCATTCTCGGCATTGTTTACGGTGCCATCATCGTCTCCTTTAAACTCTCTTTTCTGCAATCCGTACTCGCGGCACTGGTTGGCCTGTCCAGCTTTGCGTTGGTTGGCTATATCAGTTTCAGCGGTAAATTGGGCAGAACTACAACGCTGACGCTTTCCCGCACGATTTTTGGTATTAAGGGAAATATTGCGCCGACAGTGATTTTCTGGTTCATCTCGATGGGGTGGGAATCCATCAATATTGTGACCGGTACTTTGACACTTTCCGCATTGTTTCAGGCGTGCGGGCTGAGTGAAAGCCCATTGTTGACGGTGGTCAGCATGGTATTGTTTGCCGCCCTGTCAATTGGTGTCACGTTGCTGGGAAAAGAGATGGTCATCACCATGCAGCGCTGGGTCACCAAAATTTTCGGTGTCATGACGCTTGTGGTGGTGTTCTATATTCTGTTCACGACAGAATGGCAAGTTGTCTTAACCATGCCGTCAGGCAGTTGGTTAACGGGGTTCCTGCCCGCTGTTTCGGTGGTTGCTGCCGGTAGTGGTATTGCATGGGCAGCGACAGGCGCCGATTATAGCCGCTATCAACATGAAAACGCCGCCAAAGCAAAAATTTTTACCGCAGTCACCGCAGGCGGCATGATCCCGCTGGTATTGTTACTGTTTACCGGGATCTTGCTCTCCGTGCAATTACCTGATCTGCCTAATTCAGAGAATCCCATTGCTCATATTGGCTCTATCCTGCCGGATTGGATGGTGATCCCCTATTTAATGACCGCCATTGCGGGTATCGTCACCATGGCGGTTATGAGCCTCTATTCCGCCAGTTTGAACTTGTTGACATTGGGCATAAAAATCAAACGGGTTCATGCGGTGACCATTGATTCCACCATTGTGTTGTCCGTTGCGGTTTATACTCTGTTTGTGACCGGTGATTTCATGGGGCCGTTTGTCGCCTTCTTGATATTCTTCGGCGTGTTTCTGGCCTCGTGGGAAGCCGTCTTCCTGCTTGATTACATCGTACTGCGCCGCAATCAGGGCTATTGTCCGGATAAATTGTTCAATTATGTTGGACCGAATGGCGGCATCAAATGGCTCCCCATCTTGTGCTGGCTGCTGGGCGCATTGGCGGGTTTCTCGGTGACGCAAAATGACTTTATCAGTGGCCCGTGGGCAGTAGGCATTTTTGCCAATTCCAGCCTTGGGTTATTTCTGGCATTTTTCGTTAGTTTTGTCTGTTATGGTCTGTATTTGATGCTGAATAGGTATAAAAAATGAAGGAGTCTCAACGGCCTGTCGTGGTGTTGGGTTCGGCGACAGGGGATATTGTTCTTAGGGTCCCTGAATTGCTGCATGAGAGTGAATATTGGGAAGCGGAAGAAATTGACCGGCAGGTCGGGGGTTGTGCATTTAATGTGGCGCGTGCGCTGTGCCGACTGCAAGCACCGGTTATCAATGGCATTTTTGTCGGCAACGGCAGTTGGGGCGAACGTGTCGCAACCGAAATGGAACAGCTTGGGTTGCAGGTGACTTTGCGTCACCCCACCAAAGACAATAGCTGGTGTTTTGCCATGATGAAGCCCGATGGCAAACGCATCTATGTCTCCGTTCCGGGTTGTGACGATGCCTGGCATCAAGATCGATTGGCGACGATCCCTCTGCCTGAACAGGGTTATCTCTATGCCAGCGGCTATGAACTGGCTAATGTAAAAGCGGGTGATTTGCGTCAATGGCTGCTGGATTCTCCGGCAGGGCTAACCTTGGTCTTGGATTTTGGCCCTCGCCTGATTGATATCGATCCTGCATTTATTCAAGCGCTGCCCGTGGAAAGAACTCTGCTCAGCTTAAACAAAGATGAGGTTGCCTTACTGTGTGGCGCAGGGGATACCCTGACTCAAGCCCGCCGTTATGCCAATGAGCAAGGGTTTACGCTCATTGCGCGTGTCGGTGCTGAGGGGGCATGGATATGCCAGCCCAACCGTGAGCCAGAATATGTCCCTGCTTATATGGTCAAGATGGAGGATCGGATTGGTGCCGGTGATGCCCATTGTGGCGGGATGTTGGCCGGATTATCTCAGGGCATGTCCTTACGCGATGCCGTCGATCTCGGAAACCGCGTTGCAGCGATTGTTGTCAGCCGCCCGGGTGCCAATGGTGCGCCGACCAAGGGTGAACTGACCGATTTTAGCTTTGATTAAGTTGTCAGTTTATCCATAAAAAACCTACGCAAACTCTGGGTTGAGTAGGTTTTTCTCAAAAATTCGTTCAAGTCATGCTGATATCAAGCTTGTGGGGCGGTAATACGGTACGCACAGCGTCGGTGACCACTTAAGATATATTCTGTTCTTTCCACATGCGCTTGCAGGATCTCCCGAAACAGTTTTATCTCTGTTCGGCAAAACCCCTGACACAATTTGGCGGCGGCACAAATTGGACAATGGTTTTCAAAGAACAAAATAGCGCCATTTTCCTCAACCGAATAATGGGCCATATAGCCTTCCCGGCAGCGGATTGAGACCAGACGCTCAACTTTCTCCAGTAACCCGGTCGCCCCTTCCATCGCCTTTTTATAGTGAGAAAAAGCCTCTTTTTCGCGGGTGCTGATAATCAAATCCATGACAGTTTCACCCAGTTGACTGCGAATAATCGAGATCAACTGCGTGGTGAGTTCTGCATGGGTATCAGGAAATTTGGCATGACCTTTTTCTGTGAGATGCCAAAGTTGTATCGGGCGCCCGACTCCCCTGGTTTCTGACTTTGCTTCAACGAATCCTTCCTTAGCCAGTTTGACAAATTGCTGACGGGCTGCTTCTCCCGTTGTTCCCAATAAGTTGCCGGCATCAGAGGCTTGTAGGGCACCATGAGTTTTTAGCAACATTAGTAGCTTATCACTCACGGTTTGCCCAATGATTATACTATTTTCCAAGTCTGAGCTTGACATACTGTTGATTCCGACATTAATTTATTCCAAGGTTTATCTTGTTTAATTTAGCGTAAGATTTTTCACAACTCAACCTGTGTCAGGACAACAATGATGATAAAGACTGAGGAAAGCCGCTGGAGGGATCTGTTTTCCAGCGAAAATGCGCCGAGTGCGATCGCACTTTCACTGGGCGTGGGATTGATGGCAGTGAATACCCTAATTGCGATTACGATCCTGCCTTCTGTCGTCAATGATATTGGCGGATTGAATCTCTATGCCTGGAATACGACATTGTTTGTTGTGGCATCGATTATGGGTTCTATTCTCTCGGCGAGATTATTGAGTGCATCGGGCGCAAGAAATGCTTATCTGGTTGCCGCGCTGGTCTTTTTCATCGGCAGCTTACTGTGTACCCTTGCATCGACGATGGAAGTCATGCTGATTGGCAGAACCATTCAAGGGCTTGGCGGAGGGTTTCTGTTTGCCCTTTCCTATTTGATGATTAATCTTGTCTTTGTTCAATCACTTTGGCCTCGGGCGATGGCACTGGTATCGGGGATGTGGGGCGTGGCGACTTTAATCGGGCCGGCGATTGGCGGGATTTTTGCTGAAATGAACGCATGGCGTTACGCTTTTGGCATTATGCTGCCGATTATTCTGTGTTATGCGGTATTTACCTACCGGATTTTGCCTAAAACAGAGGCACAGAATAAAACCAAAACCGCATTGCCCTTTGTGCAATTGATCCTACTATCCGCCGCGGTACTGGCGGTTTCCGCTGGCAGTTTGTCACAAGATATCCGGCTCAACATTACCGGTATTGTTGTGGCGGTGATATTGGTCGCTTTATTGGTCATTCATGAACGCCGGACTTCAACAAGATTACTGCCTAAAAATGCCCTGAGTTTGCGTTCTCCCCATCTGGTTTTATTCGCGACGATCGCGCTATTGGTCATTGGCTTATCGGGCGATGTTTTTGTCCCCTATTTTCTGCAAATGCTGCATGGGCAATCCCCTTTGGCTTCCGGTTATATGGTGGCTGCCGCAGCCGTGGGCTGGACGGTAGGAGAAATGCTCAGTGCGAGTTGGCAAGGGGCAAAGATGCGGTTTGCGATTGTCAGCGGCCCCGTTTTCATGCTGGTTGGCATGTTGCTGTTGCTTGCATTGCTGCCATCCCAATCGGCAGGAGAATGGCAGATAATAGTGCCGGTAATCTTAGGCTTGGGATTGTTTGGCTTTGGGGTTGGGTTCGGCTGGCCTCATCTTTTGACCCGTATTTTGCAGGTTTCCAGTGATGAGGATAAAAGCATTGCTGGTTCATCCATTACGACGGTGCAGTTATTTGCCACGGCATTTGGTTCTGCATTGGGGGGAATGACCGTCAATTTATTTGGATTTTATCAGCCTGGCGGAATAACAGGCGCTGCATCTTCTTCTCATTGGCTATTTTTACTCTTCTCCATTGCCCCCATATTGGCATTATTCACCGCATTTAGGGCAGCAAAAATTAAAGCGGAAAAATAAATTTAATCAACGGCATTATCGTAAAAATAATGCCGTTTTCTTGATTACGTATAATGGGATATATCCGTATAATCATGGAGATTGATATCATAAATAAGAGTTAAGGATAGTTGATGCTAATAATTTCCCATATGCCAAAGGATGGTTGTAATACCTCAATAATACAACCGAGAATAAGCTGTACTTTAATAATAAAATATTTTTTTATCCTGTTTTTATTGCTTATCGGAATAAGCAATGGATCGGCAGGAGAGATAAAACAAGAAACCATCACGGTTGATGTTCCTGCGCTAAACAAGCGTATAGCAGATACCTCTAAGGTACTCACGAAAGAAGAGCGCCAACGTCTGACCCGCCAACTGAAAAAACTGCAATCTGAAGAAAAGGTACAGATGGCAGTCCTGATTATTCCGACGACGGGCAGTGAAACTGTTGAAGCATTTTCCGCCCGTGTATTTGATAAATGGAAGTTGGGTAATAAAGAAAACAATGATGGCATTTTGTTTTTGATCGCTTCTGATGATCATAAAATGCGTATTGCAGTTGGTTCCGGTTTAGAGCGTAAATTAACCGATGGCAAGGTTGCACGCATTTTGCGTGAAGATGTGAAGCCAGCTTTCAAAGAACAGGCTTATTTTGAGGGGATTAGCAATGCCATTGATTCAGTTGACACATTGCTGAAAAACACCAGCCAAGCGGAAACACTGAAAGAAACAACGAAAATAACTCAGGTTATCGCCGAAGACGACAGCGCATTCGACCAGATATCCGGTAAAGATATTGCTGCACTATTGGGTTTCTGGCTGGTCAGTTTGTTCTTCTTGCCAATGATGGTTTTCCGCAAGGGGCACTGGTTTAAACGTTTCCTTAAATGCGCCTTGACCATAGCGGCAGGAACCTATCTGTTGAATCTCATTGGATTATTTTCCTCCATTCCGGCAGAGTTTTATCTATTAGTCCTGATGTTGCCCGTGATTTTGGTATTTTGGGCGATCTCTACCGTGTGGTCACTATTGAAAAGCCTATTCGGTGGTCTTTTCGGCGGCTCTGGCTCTGATCGCACAAGCAGTGACGACGGTAATGATAGCTTTTCTGGTGGCGGTGGCAGCAGTGATGGCGGCGGCGCTTCGGGTGATTGGTGATTTGTTTTTGGTATATATAAAAGACAACACACGTCGATAGCATCGACATATGAGGATTACGTGTCGATTTTTTTCCATTTTATCGACATATGATCTTGTCATGTCGATGCTATCGACATAAATTTATTTTGAATAATGAACCCCCAATTTGTGGTGATTTAACCATGAGTGTATATCAGTATTATCATTTCGAGCGGCATGATGGCGTGCTGTCTGCAAAGCAAAAAAATGCACTTAGAATCCTCTCCAGCCGTGCTGAAATCAGTTCAACCCATTTTATGGTTCATTATGACTATGGGGATTTAAAAGCCGAACCCTCGGAGTTGATGGCACAGTATTTTGATGTGGGAATTTATTACGCGGATTGGGGGCAGGTTATTTGCTACTTGAAAGTGCCGCTAAATACGGTTCCTCAGCCATTTATGGAAGTTGATGATGGTGAGTTCACGCTCTGTGAAGATGGCGAAAATTATCAGCTATTCACTTTTATCCTCAATGAAGATGATCGTGATCTGGAGGATGACGATGCAGAAGATTACCTGCAACATTTGAGTTCGTTGCGGTTGGAACTGCTGAACGGGGATTATCGTCTGCTATACCTGCCTTGGCTGAAACGCGCATTTGAGGGTGATAATACGCTGAGTAAATTGCCATTGATTGATTTTGACTTTAAGCACTTATCTGAAGCTCAATTGGCATTTGCAGAGTTATTCTATATACCCTTAGAAGCGTGCAGGGCTTTGAATATGTTGCTTGCATCATCGCAAGCGCATGTCGCAGAAACCAAACATCTGACGGCGGCAGAAGAAATTGAACGACTGTCTGCATCAGACAAAGACAGGTTATTGAGAGAACTCTTTGAGCAAGGGCAGCTATCGGCGACTCAGGCGCGTGCGTTGGTCGGTAAACCGATAGCCAACAGAGATTATCAATATTGGTTGAGTACTTCATCTCTTGAAGATTATTGGCAGGCAGCGAATGACGAAATAGTACGTGAACGGTTGATTGTGGAAGAGCAACAGCGCGAAAAGATGCGGCGCGAAACGCTTGAACGGCTCAATAAAATCTTTTCATCAAGGGAAGCTCACTGGAAAAATGTGCAGAAATACAGTGAACAGGGGCATGCCAGCGCTTATGATAAAGCGGCTAAAGAAGTGCAAGATCTGTACGATGCTTATCTGGCCAATAACGCACTGGTTGAGTTTATTCCAATCTATCAGAGATTTGCCAAGCAGATAGAAAGAAGAAAAACATTGGTTCGTCGATTGCAATCCCTGCACCAGCAAATCTTTGCTGATTGATATTTTCCTCGCCATTTGGCGGGGGAGCCGAATAGAGTCTATTTTTTGTGAGGCTTGTTATCTGAATTCATTGATTCCTTATGTATATAGGACTATATTCCCATTAATTGGTTATTAAATGGGAATATAGTCCTAGTAGAGATAGAACATGGCAAAGCGAGACTTACACAAGGTGTTGTTTCCCAAGCAACGTAAGATACTGAGTATTTTTGGGGAAGACTTGTTGTTGGCGGTTAAACGCCGAGGATTCACCAAACAGATGATTTGCGACCGCACGGGCTTTGATAACAAAACGGTGAATAAAGTCTTTGCTGGCGATCCTGGCGTGGCGATTGGTACCTATCTTAAGGTGATGGCGGTGCTGGGAATGGAGGAAAACTTTGCGAAGCTTGCCGCGCATGATGAAGTGGGTATCAAGCTCCAGAATATCAAACTGCTGGAAGGTTCGAAATGAGTCGTCCAATAGTCAAAGTATACGCATCTTGGATTCCGGTTGATCCTCCCTTATTAATTGGTCAATTGATGTTTGCTGAAACCCATCGTGGTGGGGTGTTCAGTTTTACTTATGACAAACACTTCTTGAAATCCGATTATTGTTTACAGATCGATCCACTCCTAACGCTGCATGGTGGTGAGCTTTACAACGACTCTCCAGATAAGAATTTCCGTGCATTTTTGGACTCGTGTCCAGATCGCTGGGGGCGAATTCTCATGCAGCGTCGAGCCGCGATTGAGTACCGCAAAGGCTTGTGCTCGAGTGCCAGGCTCACTGAGCTGGACTATTTGTTAGGGGTACATGATTCCTATCGAATGGGAGGAATTCGTTTTAAAACAACAGAGTCGAAGGACTTCTTAGACAACAATGCGGAATTTGCAGCACCACCCATGACATCGCTACGTGAGTTAGAGCATGCTGCCATCCAAATAGAAAAAGACGATGACACTGACAGTGATGAGTATTATCGCTGGCTCAAGATGCTTATTTCTCCGGGTTCATCATTGGGGGGTGCCAGACCCAAAGCCTGTGTGACAGACAAAGAAAAACATCTCTGGATCGCCAAATTCCCTAATCAAAATGATACATTCGACGTTGGTGCTTGGGAAATGGTGTGCTATGAGTTAGCCTTGGCTGCTGGTATTGACATGTTTCCGAGTGAAATACGTAAATTCTCCTCTGAGCATCATACGTTTCTGACCAAACGATTTGATCGTGTTGGCGACAAGCGTATTCACTTTTCATCTGCGATGACACAGCTTCAATATTACGATGGTGAACATTCCGAAGGGGCGAGTTATCTCGAAATAGCCGAGTTTTTAACAAATCATGGCGCGCAAACCAAAGCCGATCTAGCTCAACTGTGGCGTAGGATCCTATTTAATATAGCGGTGTCCAATACTGACGATCACCTCAGAAATCATGGTTTTTTACTCACCAACAAAGGATGGAAGCTTTCACCGGCTTATGACCTTAACCCCATTGCTGGTAAACAAGGCTTGCACCTTAACATTACCGATACCTCTAATGCACTTGATTATGGTTTGGCATTCGAAGTCATCGACTTCTTTCGCTTAACTCGTGATGAAGCCACCCAGATTTATGATGACGTGTTGGGTGTGGTGAAGGATTGGCAAGTGGTTGCGAATCGTTTGGGGATCAGCCGTACTGAACAATTGGGCAAGCAAGAGGCGTTTAATCTATAGCGGAGTTTCTTGTATTAAACAGTTAGTTGTGGTGATACTCCTTCGGCTTTTGGCAACCTTCTGATAGTAAAAAAGCCAGCTATAACAATGTATACCAATCTAACTTGAAGATGCAGGTTTTAAAATCTGAAAGTTGTCAGTCAGTCTAGTCGTGAGTTCTTTCGCTTTTTCTGGCAAAGTGACATGAAAAAAGTGACGAAGGGTTTCACGGAATGTCTTCGCATCCGGAAAATAAACATTGTTACGTACTTGCTCATTCATATACTTCCACAATCGCTCTATTGGATTGAGGTTTGGGCTGTAAGGCGGTAGGTAATGCAGTTCAATATTAAGGACATATGCCACCTCTTTCACCAATTTTTGCCCGGTGGTAAACCGCCCCCTCCCGGAATATAATAATTTTTTGGGGAAAGTGGGTAAGTTTTTTTATAGGGCCCGAAAAAATACCCATTATTTTCGGCATTGATACTCGGGATTTCACGGATCACGGTGTCTTCAATTCGTTGTAAATTGAGGGCGCCCAGAAGATTGAGACGGGTACGCCTGCCGGTGGTTTCGACCACTTTTACCTGATTTTTCCCCGCTTTCATCCAACCATAGCTGAGCTTTGTGGACTGCGAAGGATGCACCGCATCAATAAATAGGATAGGTTCATTCTGACCTGCCCGGTCTTTCAGAGACTGGTAGTCATCAATAAATTGTTGCTGCTTATCCGCATCGAATTTATGAGGAACGCCCTTTGGCTTTTTGTAGCTGAAACCTTGTCGGTGAAGCCATTTCGTCATGCCTCCCACGCTGAAAGACACCTGCCAACGAGCTCGTACATAATCCACAATTTGAGCGGTCGTATGCAGCAAATTTGCCGTCAAATAATCAACCAGATCGGCGGTTTGTTTGGCAGAGAGATGGCTTTCAGAACCGCCATTTTCGGGGGTGAGTTTTTCCTGCGCGATGAAATCTTTTAGGTGACGGCTTACCGTAGTTTCATGAATACGTAAGGCCTGAGCAATCATCTGAGCTGTCCAGCCCTCTGACGCCAAAAGCACGGCCTTGATGCGATCACAGACTCGACTATCACGAGTGGTATCATGCATCAATTCGAGGGCACGTTTTTGTTCTGGTGTCAGATGAATTTTCATGATTGCAAGCATGATCGGGTTTGGATAAGAAATCAAGCATCTTCAATGGCGATTGGTATATTCCTTTAAAACGTTCAAAAGGAGTCATATTGTCATTCCTATTCTGGATTTAAATTCCATAATAGTATGAAAAAAGAACAAATATAAGATTTATTTTTTCCAATAAACTAGGCGCAACAATTGATATTAAGTCGGAGCCTTTTTTAATGTCTTCTTATTCAACATCAGTCGCAACAGAATCAGTGAACCGTGGCGGTCTTTCTATTGTTATCCTTGCAGTAGCAGCTTTCATTATTGTCACAACAGAATATCTCATTGTTGGGCTTCTTCCCGCATTGTCCCGTGATTTAAATGTTTCAATTTCAGCCACTGGACAACTCGTTACGCTGTTTGCGTTTACAGTCATGTTGTTCGGGCCAGTACTCACCGCATTATTATCTCACATCGAACGTAAGCGTTTGTTTATAGTTATCTTGCTGATCTTTGCGGTTTCTAATGCTCTGGCCGCAGTTGCTCCTAATATTTGGGTACTTGCTATCGCCCGTTTTATTCCTGCGTTGATGTTACCCGTATTTTGGGGGACAGCGAGTGAAACGGCTGGACAAATTGTCGGCCCACAACGTGCAGGCCGAGCCGTTTCACAAGTTTACTTAGGCATCTCAGCCGCACTACTATTCGGTATTCCATTGGGCACTCTTGCCTCAGATTCCATTGGTTGGCGAAGCACATTCTGGGGGTTAGCCGGCCTGTCTCTTTTGATGGCAATTCTCATGTTTATCTTTATGCCTACCGTTGCACGACCGGAGAAGATAAAAATTAAGGAACAAACACGTATCCTAAAAGATCCTCGATTTGTAGCTAACGTGGCGTTATCTGTTGTTGTTTTTACTGCAATGTTCACCGCTTACACTTATTTAGCGGATACATTAGAACGCATTGCCGGGGTGCAACCTGCCTATGTCGGATGGTGGTTAATGGGCTTTGGTGCTATTGGCTTGATGGGAAATTGGCTCGGTGGTCGATTTGTTGATCGCAATCCACTAAGAGTTACTGCGATATTCACGTTACTGTTAGGTCTAGGAATGATTTTCAGTGTGCCACTGGCTAGCTCTTGGTTCCTTCTCGGAATATCGTTAGCGCTATGGGGTATTGCTTACACCGCGTTATTTCCCATTTGTCAGGTACGTGTGATGAAATCAGCGTCACATGCTCAAGCATTGGCAGGCACGTTGAATGTCTCCGCCGCTAATGCAGGGACGGGGTTAGGTGCAATCATTGGTGGGGTAGCAATCACACAATGGGGTCTGGGCAGTATTGGCTACGTGGCTACCGGTATTGCGGTTATCGCTATTCTTATGGTGCCGTGGATTGCGCGGTTAAAATAGTTGCAGCTTTATATCCGGTTTTATTGCAGACTGACAGCTGTGATGTGCGTTCAGAGAATGAGGTCATTCTGTTTCACCACAAATAGAGATGCGCCCGTCTGAGCAATATTCGGTAGTCAGTTTCTTATCGCCACGATGAATGTCGATTTTGCCATCTGCCGGTATAATGACCATAAGTTGTTGTTCTCAGAAATACACTGCGAACCGATAGGAATTCCAGAATATATATTTGTGACGTTCTGTGTTGAAGAAGATTGTTCCTGAATTAGACATTTTTGAAGGCACGATTTTATTTTCTTTAGCAAAAATTTTAATCGTGCTCTCAGACAATGGGGGCTTTCTTAGGTGAATTTCAAGTTAACCATGTGGCCGATTATCAATCACCCGCACCGCTTTCCCTTCTGAACGCGGGATAGTTCCGCAGTTGACAAGGCTGACTTCGGCATTGAGTCCTGTCATGGATTTAATGTTATGGCGCAACTGCTGGCAGATGTCGCTGCGTTGTTGCTCGTTCAACCGATCGGGATCTTTCAGTTCGACCTTGATGGATAATTGGTCATAATTACCGATACGGTTTACTTCTATTTGGTAGTGCGGTGAGAGCGCTTTGATGCGCATGATCTGTTCTTCTACCTGTGAGGGGAATAGGTTGATGCCACGGATAATCAACATGTCATCGGAACGTCCGGTGATCCGGTCCATACGGCGCATGTTGCGTGCCGTACCCGGCAATAAGCAGGTCAGGTCGCGGGTGCGGTAACGGATTATCGGCATGGCTTCTTTGGTCAGCGTCGTGAGAACCAGTTCGCCCGTTTCGCCATCTGCCAGATTATGCAGGTGGTCAGGATGAATCACTTCAGGGTAGAAATGATCTTCCCAAAGGGTAGAGCCGTCGGCGTGTTCCAGTGATTCCATCGCAACGCCCGGCCCGATGACTTCGGACAGGCCGTAGATATCCAGTGCCTTGATGCCCATGCGTGTCTCAATTTCAGTACGCAACGCGGCGGTCCACGGTTCTGCGCCAAAGATACCAATCCGTAAGGAGCATGTGCTGGCATCTCCACCCATTTGGCGTTCCAGCTCATCCAGTAAGGTCAGACAGTAAGAGGGTGTCATCATGATGACATCCGGCTGAAAATCCATAATCAGTTGCGCCTGCCTTACGGTGTTGCCGCTGGACATCGGAATGACGGTCGCTCCCAGCCGTTCGGCACCGTAGTGTGCGCCTAAGCCCCCCGTGAACAGTCCGTAACCGTAGGCAACGTGAACTTTGTCTTTGGCGCTGGCACCGGCAAAGCGCAGGCAACGGGCGATGATGTTCGCCCAATTGTCGATATCCCGTTGGGTATAACCGACGACAGTCGGTTTTCCTGTGGTGCCGGATGAGGCGTGAATGCGTACTACTTGCTCCATCGGGACGGCAAAGGTGCCAAAAGGATAATGTTCCCGCAGATCTTGTTTGGTGGTGTAAGGAAATTGGCTGATGTCATCGAGTTGCCTGAAATCACTCGGATGGATACCCGCTGCATCAAACTTGTGGCGGTACATGGGGACGTTATTATAAGCGTGGTTGAGCGTCCATTTTATTTGTTGAAGTTGCCATGCCTGAATCTCATCACGTGAAGCAAACTCAATGGAATCCGGGTGTTCAGAGGATTTTTTTAGATGTTGTACGCGGTTGCTCATCGTTTCCTGTCCTTTTGTTGATTTGTTTGTAACAGGTGGCTTTTGTCGTTATGTGCACGTCGTTGTCGGTCGTTATAGGTCGTTATTGCCGGTGTTGGTGAAGTCAGATCAGTGTGTATCAGTTAATGCGTTCAATAATCATGGCAATGCCTTGCCCTACGCCAATGCACATGGTGCACAAGGCGTAGCGTCCGGCGCGGCGCTCCAGTTCAAGGGTGGCGGTCAGTGCGAGGCGGGCGCCGCTCATCCCCAGAGGATGCCCCAAGGCAATTGCGCCTCCGTTCGGGTTGACGTGTTCGGCATCATCCGGCAGTCCCAGTTGGCGCATGACCGCCAGTGACTGCGCGGCGAATGCCTCGTTCAGCTCAATAATATCCATTTGGTTTAGGGTTAAGCCGGTGAGTTCCAGCACCTTGCGGGTCGCAGGCAGTGGCCCGATCCCCATGATGCGTGGTTCTACGCCACAGGTTGCGGTTGCGACGATGCGTGCCCGTGGTGTCAGCCCTTGGCGTACTACCGCCGTTTCTGAGGCGATAATCAGTGCCGCCGCGCCATCGTTGACGCCGGAAGCGTTGCCGGCGGTAATGGTGCCACCAGCCCGGAATGGGGTTTTGAGCCGTTGCAGTTGTTCGAGCGTGGTTGCTGGCCGGGGATGCTCATCCTGTGAGATGAACGTGGCTACGCCTTTTTTGTTGATTGGCGGCAGAGTCACCGGGAGGATTTCTTCGGCCAGTACGCCGCGCAGTTGGGCGCTGGCGGCACGTTGCTGGCTGCGTAGGGCGAAGGCATCCTGGTCAGCACGGCGAATGTGAAACCGGGCGGCGACATTTTCTGCGGTTTCTGGCATGGAGTCTGTGCCGAATTGCTGCTGTATCAACGGGTTAATAAATCGCCAGCCCAGCGTGGTATCAAAGATCTCAGCCTGTCGGCTGAATGCACTGTCTGCTTTGCTCATCACAAAAGGGGCACGGGTCATGGATTCAACGCCACCGGCCAAAATCAATTGGGCATCGCCGGATTTAATGCTGCGTGCGGCGAAAGCCAGTGCATCCAAACCGGAGCCGCACAACCGGTTGATGGTGGTGCCGGAGACCGAATCGGGTAATCCCGCCAGCAATACGGCCATGCGTGCGACGTTGCGGTTATCTTCCCCGGCCTGATTGGCGCAGCCGAGGATCACGTCATCAATTTGCGCCGAATCCAGTGCCGGATAACGCGCCATCAATGCCCGCAGCGGCAAGGCGGCCAGATCGTCAGCCCGCAGGCCGGCCAGCGCCCCGCCATAACGCCCGATAGGGGTGCGTATCCCATCACAGATAAATGCGTGGCTCATGATTGCTTTCCTTTGGTCAAAATAGGCTGACTGAGGCGATGGGAATGGCCGCGAAAAAAAGCCACCGGCTTGCCGTTTTGATTGGTGATTTCCACATCGTACAAGCCCGTGGTTTTCCCCTGATACTGCACGGACGCGGTAGCCGTAAGGCGATCGCCCGCTAAGGCCGGACGAATAAAATCAATGCTGCCACTGGACGCGACGGCGGCCAGCCCCTCGCTGTTGCAGGCGTAGGCGAAAGCGGTATCCGCCAGACTGAACAGAATGCCACCGTGACAACTTTGGTGGCCGTTGAGCATGTTGGGCGTGATCTTCATGCTGAGCCGGGCGAACCCGGTATCGATATGCTCGATGTGCATTCCCATCTCTTGCGCACAGGCGTCCTGGGCATACATGGCTTCAATATGGCGGCGAGCCTGTTGACTTGCCGTGTTATCGCGGTCTTGCATGGTCGTCCCCTTTCTGGTGTTTTGGGGTCTGGGGGAGGAGTAATTGGGTATACCCCGCCGCGAGCTGGCGTAGCAAGGGCGCAGGGCGGTAACGAGGCTCCCCGTAGAATTTTTGTAAGTTTTCCAGCGTGGTGAGAATGTGCTTCCAGCCCAATTGCTCTCCCCATGCCAGCGGGCCGAGGGGATAGTTCACACCGTAGCGCATCGCCAGATCGATATCTTCAGCACTGGCAATGCCTTTGTTGACGGCATCCAGTGCTTCATTGCACAGCATGGCGACGGTGCGCATCGTTAACAGGGCGGGGTAATCCGGCAGGAGGATCACTTGCTTACCGAGGGATTGCAGGAACCCGATTACTTTTGCGGTCTGTTGGGGCGTATTCTGGCAAGCGGCACTGAGCGTGATGATGGAAGCCGATTGGTGATTAGCAGAAAGATCGAACTGCATCACGGGTGACCTGATTTCATCAGCAATTTGGGCACAGGTTCTCCCTTTGGTCAGCCTTAAGAGAATGTCATCAATCTGCAACGTCGGGCAGTGGAATCGGTCATTGTTGTTTTCTTCGAAGGTGATCCCATATTGCTGTTGCAGCTCAGGTTTTTGTAACAGGGCAACAAAGTGCGGCAATGCGGCCCAATGTCCGGTCGCTTTGATCCGCATGGGTGGTTTCTGGGTTTTGGCATGGAGATATTTCGGCGCTATTTTGGGTTGTAGCTGAGTCTCTTTTTTGCCGTTGTTTCCTTTTGTGTCATGGGGGCTTATGTCATAGAGGTAAAAACCACGGCCGCGTTTTCGTCCGAGATGATTGGCGTCCACCAGTTCTTTCTGCCGCAGTGAAGGCTGGAAACGAGGATCGCAATAGAAAGCCTGGAACAG
Organism: Xenorhabdus doucetiae; assembly: GCF_000968195.1. Classification (NCBI taxonomy): domain Bacteria; kingdom Pseudomonadati; phylum Pseudomonadota; class Gammaproteobacteria; order Enterobacterales; family Morganellaceae; genus Xenorhabdus; species Xenorhabdus doucetiae. The sequence goes on along the minus strand of NZ_FO704550.1, from coordinate 4,144,739 downwards.
GGATTGCGTGACGGTGTAGTTAATGTCATGGCCGATCAAATCCATCAGTTGTAACGGCCCCATCGCGAACCCCCCGGACTCTTTGAGAACGGCATCCAGCGTAGCGGGATCGGCAATTTGCTCTTCCAGTGCGCGCAGGGCTTCGGCATAGAATGGACGGGCGATGCGATTGACGATAAACCCCGGTGTAGAACGGCAAATCACGGGCTGTTTTTTCCAGTGGGTCACGAGGGTGTTGAGCATTGCCACGGTTTGCGGCGAGGTTTCCAGCCCCTGCACGATTTCCACCAGTTTCATCAGCGGGGCGGGGTTGAAAAAATGTAATCCTGCCATGCGTTGTGGTGCCGACAGAACACCGGCAATGGCGGTAATCGATAATGATGAGGTGTTGCTGGCAAACAGGGTTTGGGGTGAACAGATAGATTCCAGTTGTTGGAAGAGATGCTGTTTGGCGTCCAATTGTTCGACAATCGCTTCAATCACCAGACCACACGGTGCCAGGGCATGTAACGAATTCACCGGTGTGATGCGCCGTAACAGGGCTTTTGTTGCATTGGCGTCGGCTTTGCCTGCTTCCACACGGCGATGCAGTCGGGCGCGCAAATTGTCCAGTGTCTGACCTGCCGCTTCGCGATTGGCATCAAACAGCAGGACGGAATGTCCTGCTTGCGCTGCGACCTGAGCAATGCCGATACCCATTGTTCCCGCCCCAATAACGGCGATGGGGCCGTGAAGGTGAGGCGTGTTCATGATCATTTCCCCTTAAACGTCGGCTGGCGTTTTTCAATGAACGCATTAACCCCTTCACGAAAATCTTCGCTATGCCCGCACCGCTGTTGTAAATCACATTCGAGAGCAAGCTGTTGTTCCAGTGAATGGGTTGCGGCGGCATACGTGGCCTGCTTGATGCAGGCAAGCGCGAGGGTCGGTTGGGTGGCAAGGTGTTGTGCCAGTTGCTGGGTTTTGTCTTCCAATTCTTCCGGCTCCACCACCTGCCAGATCAGCCCCCAGCCCAGTGCCTGTTCAGCGCTGATTTTGTCGCCCAAGAGCGCCATGCCCATGGCCCGTGCGTGCCCAATCTTATGCGGCAGAAACCAGCTACCGCCGGAATCGGGCATCAGGCCAATGCGACAGAAAGCCTGAATAAAGCTGGCCGTGCGGGAGGCGATAACGATGTCACAGGCCAGCGCAAGGGAGACGCCGGCACCGGCGGCTACGCCGTTGACGGCGCAGATAATAGGCTTAGGCAAGGCCGTCATGCGCCGGATGAGCGGATTGTAGTAGCGTTCAATGGATTGGCTGAGATCGGGAATACCCCCATCTGAAATGATGGCATTGCGATCATGTAAATCTTGTCCGGCACAGAAGCCGCGCCCGGCGCCGGTGAGCCGGACACAGCGTACCGATTCATCCTGTTCGGCAATGTTCATCGCCTGACTGAGTTGTTGATGCAGCTCCTCGTTAAAGCTATTGAGGCATTCTGGACGGTTGAGAGTAATGCTTAGGACACCTGCTGTAATATCAGTGAGTACCATTGACATGTTTTCCATCTATCAGAACCCCTTGAAGGTTGGTTTACGTTTTTCCAGAAAAGCGGTGATGCCTTCCTGACGATCGGTGGTGCCCGCCAAAGCAACAAAGTGCTGGCGTTCGGCGAGTAGCCCTTGTGACAGGCCGGTTTCTTGTGCGGCGTTGAGGGCGGCTTTGGCTGCCCGCAACGCCAGGGGAGAAAATGCACTGATGCGTTGTGCAATCTGTTCTGCACGTTCTAATGTCAGGGCATCAGTGCAAACTTCGCTGACCAGCCCCGCTTCTTTGGCGCGTTGGGCATTAATAGCCTCGCCGGTCAGTACCATTTGATAAGCCAGTGCCTTGCCGACGCTGCGGATGAGGCGTTGCGTTCCCCCCGCCCCCGGCATCAGCCCTAAGGTGATTTCTGGCAGGCCAAAACGGGCATTTTCGCCACAAATCACCAGATCACACGCCAGGGCCAGTTCGCAGCCAGCGCCCAGTGCGTAACCATTGACGGCGGCGATCAGCGGCTTGCTGATATGGTTTAAGCGCTGCCAGAGTTGGGGACGGCGATCCGTCATGGCGGTGGCAACGCTTTGTTGTTGCAGCTCTTTCAGGTCGGCACCTGCCGCGAAACAGTGTGACGATCCCGTGATAACCATAGCGCCGGTTTCGTTATCTGCTTCCGCGTGTTCCAAGTGCTGCACGAGTTGTTCCAGACAGTCATTGCTGAGGGCATTGCGGACTTCTGGACGGTTTAGGGTTAATGTCCGCACTCTTTGTTGCTGGTGGCATAAAATCCATTCCTGACTCATGGTAGCTCCTCACTTTTGACTAGACATCGAAATCCACAACGACGCCATCCCCTTTCGGCCATGACTGGCAACTTAAGAGGTAGCCCGCCGCCAATTGTTCGGGTTCGAGGCTGTAGTTCAGCCTCATGTCTACTTCACCGGATTTAAGCCGGCATTTACAGGTCGCACATACTCCTCCCTTGCAGGCGTAGGGCAAATCAGCCCCTTGGCGTAGCGCGGCATCGAGGATGCTGTCATCGTCGGCGAGCATGACAATGTTGAGGGTGCGACCATCCAGATGGATCTCAACACGGGTTTCACTGCGTTCTGCAAGATTGGCAGGATGGGAACCCATCGCGGTTTTTTGGGCTTGTCCGGTATTGAAACGTTCACTATGAATGCGTTCGGCAGCGATTCCTGCCTGCTCCAGCGCAGAATGAGCATGATCTAACATGGCTTCCGGCCCGCAGAGAAAAGCCTGATCAAATTGGGCAAAATTGAGCAAGGTTTTGCCGATGCGGTTCAGGTGTTCCGTATCAATGCGTCCGTTAAACAGCGGGCTGTCGGTGGCTTCCTGACTGAATAGGTACAGCACCTGAAAACGGCACAGGTAGCGATTTTTGAGATCGGCCAGCGCTTCTTTGAACATCACGGAGCGGCTGGTGCGATTGCCATAAATCAGGGTAAAAGTGCTATCGGGTTTCAGTGCCAGCGTACTTTTGATGATTGATAAAATAGGGGTGATACCCGAACCGGCGGCGACAGCCAGATAATGCCCCGGTTGGCCTGTGTTAGGGGGATGGCTATGGGGGTGATGTCCGAAACTGCCCTGTGGCGGCATGACGTCCAGTTCATCCCCCACTTTTAATTGCTGGTTGATAAAGGTTGAAAAACGGCCCTGAGGGATAGCCTTGACGCCAATTTGTAATACGCCCTCCAGCGGTGAGCTACAGATGGAGTAGCAACGGCGTAGTTCTTCGTTATTGACGGTCGCCTTGAGTGTCAGGTGTTGGCCGGCGTGATAGCAGAAATGGTTTTTCAACGCATCGGGAACATACAGGGTGACGGTCACGGCATCCGGTGTTTCTCGTTCGATGGCAGCAATCGTTAATCGATGAAATCTGTGTCTATGAAAACCAGACATCTTCTTCTACTCCCTAGCTAGAGACATTTGAAATAATCAAACGGTTCCAGACAAGCGCAACAGCGATAGAGCGCTTTGCAGGCTGTGGAACTGAATTCGCTGATTTTTTCGGTTTCATGGCTGCCGCAGTACGGACAGGTGATGGGTTCCATGTCCGCCGTTTTTTCACACACCCATCCCTGTGGGGGCGCAATGCCGGATGCGCGTAAGCGTTGCCTGGCCTCGGCATTTATCCAGTCTGTGGTCCACGCAGGGGTGAGACTCACTTCAATGTACACCGGAGAAAAGCCGGCTTGTGCCAGCGTTTCCTGCATGATTTCGATCAGGTATTCCGTTGCAGGACAGCCGGAATAGGTGGGGGTAAATGTCACCTGCCAGCCGTGTTGCAATGGCGTCACCGCCCGTATCATGCCGAGATCGGTAATGGAGAGCGCAGGCAGTTCAGGATCAGCAATTTGCTGGAGACATTGCCAGATTTGATGAATTTCCGGCGGCTGTATTGCTGAATGCAAAATTGCCGAATGAAAGCGTGTATTGCCTTGCTGTGCCATGATCGCCTCCCATTATTCTCTGTTTTTATTACCAATTGCAGTTTGGGTAGGTGCGTTGCAGGTACTGCATTTCCGCCAACAGGTAGCCCAAATGTTCCGTATGCAGCCCTTGTTTGCCGCCTTGTCGATAGGGCGATGCCTGTGGCACGGCTAACGCGGCTTCGGCGAACGTTTTGTTGATGATTTGCAACCAAGGTTCATGCAGGGTGCCGGGATCAACGGCGATGCCTTCTTCTGCCAGTTGTTGCTCAATTTCGTCGCACTGGAAGAGTTCACCGGTAAAGCGCCACAGTTGATTGACGGATTGCTGGATTTTTTCGTGGCTCAGTGCGGTGCCACCCCCCAATCTGATCATCCAGCCCCGGCTGAATCTCAGGTGATATTCCACTTCCTTCAACGACTTGGCGCTGATCGCCGCCAACTGGGGATCACGGCTTTGGCTTAGCGCCTGATGCAGCAGGACGTGATAGGCATCGATAAAAAACTGGCGTACCAGTGTGTCGTTAAAGCCGCCATTGGGCTGTTCCACCAGCAGCAGGTTGAGGAATTCGCGCTCATTACGCCCAAACGTCAGATGATCTTCATCCCGCCCGGTTCCAGCAAGGGTGGCGGCGTAGCTGAGGAAATGGCGGGCTTGCCCCAACAGGTCGAGGCCGATATTGGACAGAGCGAGGTCAATTTCCAGCTCCGGCGCATGTCCGCACCACTCGCACAGGCGCTGTGCCAAAATCAGCGGCGTATCTCCCTGGCGGAGAACATACTGGCGGAGAACATCGTTGAACCGAGCCTGTTTGGGGGATGAAACGCTGGGTATATTCATCTTCTTGTCCCCTACATATTCTTGATGCCGTCAGGAATGGCGTAGAAAGTCGGATGACGGTAAATCTTGTCCTCCGAGGGGTCGAAGAAAGCCCCGCGATCTTCCGGTTGTGAAGCCACCAAATAGCGGGATTTCACCACCCAGATGGAGCAGCCTTCATTGCGCCGGGTGTAGGCATCGCGTGCGTTCTCCAGCGCCATTTGATCATCTGCCGCATGAAGACTGCCGACATGACGGTGCGCCAGTCCTTGTTTACTACGGACAAACACTTCATACAGTGGCCAATCGGTATTGTTCATTGGATGACTCTCCTAATCCCGGCGCTGTTTCAGGGCGTGAACCAAAGCCGCCTCTCGTACCCAACTCCCGTTCTCCCAAGCCCGGCGTTTGGCTTCCAGACGTTCGTGATTGCAGATCCCCTGTCCTTTCAGCACTTGGTAAAATTCATCCCAATTGATTTCACCAAAACGGTAATGCCCGGTTGTTTCATCCCAGGCCAGTTCAGGATCGGGGGCTGTCATGCCCAGCGCTTCCAACTGTGGCACGGTGTTGTCGATAAATTTTTGCCGCAGTTCATCATTGCTGAATCGCTTGATTTTCCATGCCATGCTCTGGGCGCTGTTGGGGGAATCACTGTCATTGGGGCCGAACATCATTAGTGTCGGCCACCAGAAGCGGTTAATGGCATCCTGTAACATGGCGCGTTGGGCTTCGCTGCCCTTTGCCAGCACGGTGACTGCTTCATAACCTTGCCGCTGGTGGAAACTTTCTTCCTTGCAGATTTTTACCATCGCGCGGGCGTAGGGACCGTAGGAGGCACGGCACAAGGCAACCTGATTAACAATGGCTGCGCCATCCACCAGCCAGCCAATCACCCCAACATCCGCCCAACTGAGGGTGGGATAGTTAAAGATTGAGGAATATTTCATCTTGCCATCTAACAGGTTTTGGTAGAGATCCTGTCGGGAACAGCCGAGTGTTTCGGCGGCGCTATAGAGATACAACCCGTGCCCGGCTTCATCTTGTACTTTCGCCAGCAATACCGCCTTGCGGCGCAGTGTCGGGGCACGGGTGATCCAATTGGCTTCCGGTAACATGCCGACCACTTCCGAGTGTGCGTGTTGACCGATCTGGCGTATCAGATTTTGGCGATAGGCTTCCGGCATCCAGTCTTTGGCCTCTATCGCAAGATCTGCAGCTATTTTTGCGTCAAAACGCTTTGTATCAAGATCTTCCTGACATGGATCAGTTGTCATAGGTGACTCCATTATGATTCTTAATTGTTTAAATAAAACATAAAAATGAATCACTTTTTATAACCACAAATCTACAAATTAGTAACAGAAATGGCAAACACCAAAGTTGTATATTTGTTGTTCATGTCACAATATGAATATTTATTCTTTATAAAACAATGGGTTTATTATTTTTATTGAGTAGCGGAAAGAATATTAATAAGTGACTAGGTGCAAATGTTTTTATTTTGTTAATTTTATGGGTGGTTTTGTCAATCCTATATGTGATACATAAATAGCATTTTGTTACCTCATGATTGTTTCATTGATTAAATCGGTGGAGAAGAAAATGCAACAGTTAACGAGTTACCTTTGTGGCGCTTGGGCTGATGGGCAAGGCAACACAAGGACGATCCATCATGCCGTCAGCGGCGAAGCCTTGTATCAGGTCTCTTCAGAAGGCTTACCCTTGGCCGAAAGTTTAAAATATGCCCGTGAAAAAGGAGGAAAAGCGCTGGCTGCGATGACATTCCAGCAACGCGCGCAGATGATGAAAGCAGTGGCAAAACACCTGCTCGCTAACAAAGAAGCCCTGTATGCCATTTCCACGGAAACGGGCGCAACCCGTGCGGATAGTTGGGTGGATATTGAGGGGGGAGTCGCAACGCTTTTCTCCTATGCCGGATTAGCCGGGCGTGAGTTGCCGGATGATACCCTGTGGCCGGAGGATGAGATGATCCCGCTGTCTAAGCAGTCTCAGTTTGTGGCGCGCCATGTGCTGACTTCCCGTTCCGGTGTGGCACTGCATATCAATGCGTTTAACTTTCCGTGTTGGGGGATGCTGGAAAAATTGGCACCCACGTGGATGGCCGGTATGCCGGCGATTATCAAACCCGCGACGGCATCCGCCCAACTGACACAGGCGATGGTGAAAATGATCATCGACAGCGGTCTGGTGCCGGAAGGGGCATTGCAATTAATCTGCGGGGGTATTGGTGATCTGTTTGATCATCTCGATTATCAGGACGCCGTGACATTTACCGGCTCGGCACAGACAGGATTGAAGTTGCGTGCCCATCCCCGGCTGATAGAAAAATCCATCTCTTTTACGATGGAAGCGGATTCGCTCAACTGCTGTATTTTAGGCGAGGATGTGACGCCTGATATGCCGGAGTTTGGTGTTTTCATCAAGGAAGTTACCCGTGAAATGACCGTGAAAGCGGGTCAAAAATGTACCGCTATCCGGCGTATTATTGTGCCCGCGAACCAAATCGAAGCGGTCAAGCAAGCGTTGCTCAAACGGCTGGCAGGCGTGACAGTCGGTGATCCCGCTTTGCCGGAAGTGCGCATGGGGGCGTTGATTAATAGAGAACAGCGTGATGAGGTGCAGGCGAGGGTTAACGAGTTGCGCGATAGTGGTTGCGAGGTTTTGTGTGGCGGTTCACTGGATAAATTGGTGCTGGCAGGCAATAGCAACCGCAATGGGGCATTTTACCCGCCCACGTTGCTCTATTGCGCTGATCCCGTGACAAATCAGGCGGTACATAGCACGGAAGCCTTTGGGCCGGTTTCCACATTAATGGCGTATCAGGATACCGGGCAGGCGATTGCCTTGGCGATGATGGGACAGGGGAGTTTGGTGGGTTCACTGGTGACGGCAGATGAGCAGATTGCGCTACAGGTGATCCGTGCGACAGCGTGCGCTCATGGACGTATGTTGGTGTTGGATGAAGCGGCATCGGCGGAGTCCACGGGGCACGGTTCTCCGCTGCCTATGCTGGTACATGGTGGGCCGGGGCGTGCCGGTGGCGGAGAAGAATTGGGGGGCTTGCGTGCCGTGAAACATTATATGCAGCGCACCGCGATCCAAGGCAGCCCAAGTATGCTGGCTGCGATTGGCCGTGAGTGGGTTCGTGGCGCAAAAGTGAAAGAAGAGCCGATACACCCATTCCGCAAATATTTTGAACAAATTGACATTGGTGAAAGTTTGCTGACTGCCCGCCGGACGGTGACGGAAGCGGATATTGTGAATTTCGCCTGCCTGAGTGGCGATCATTTTTATGCCCATATGGATAAAATCGGTGCGGCGCAATCCCTGTTTGGTGAACGTGTCGCACATGGTTATTTTATCGTATCGGCAGCAGCGGGCTTGTTTGTTGATGGTGCGGTTGGGCCGGTGCTTGCCAACTATGGGATGGAAAATCTGCGCTTTATTGAGCCGGTCAAAATCGGGGATACCATTCAGGTGCGTTTGACGTGCAAGAAGAAGGTCAAGAAAGTTCAGAAAACCCCGGAAGATAAGCCACATGGTGTTGTCATGTGGGATGTACAGGTATTGAATCAGGAGCAACAGCCGGTGGCGCTTTACAGCATTCTGACACTGGTGGAGCGGCAACCGGGGGATTTTGTGGCGTCGGTGTAACTACGGTCATAGGTTTAGGATAAACCCATTGAGATTTGCTAAGCCGAAAGAACAGAAGAGCCTGGGGATATTAAGGGTTGCGGTAATCCTCAGGCTGTTTACTCCCATCAGATGCTAAGTGAATGGATCTTCATCAAAATCAGGCCCTGTTATGTCAGTCGTATAATCAATTCGCCTAATCTCACGACTATATGCAACATTACGTTGATGAGGATCAATACCTGTTCTCCATACAGGATCTTGTATACCGCATCTTGTATCCAGATTGATTTGGTTAGCGTTGTTTAATTTCAATGCCAAATCGACCCTCTTATCGACCTCATGATATTTATTGAATCTTTTGACTCTACAGATTTCATCCGCTTTAGGTGATTCATACATTTGAATAGACAGATGATGTTTTTTTATCTGAATCGCCATTTTTAATAAAATTTTAAAAATCTCTTTTGATTGAGCAAGGGAGGCAATAATGGCATTGCCAAACCTATTATATGGCGCACCAAAATGCTGCCAGCCTTGCCCACTACAATCACCAATTCCTATACCAGACTTAAGGCGTAAATCGGCAAATCTAGCACTGCCTCTGCCAAGCATATTTTTTATGCTTGTATCACTCAATTCGACATCAGCATCCAGATATATTCCTCCTTCCATATATAAGATAACCAAGCGGGCAATATCACTGGATGAGGCATAATTATGATAATTACCTTTCAGATTAATACGATATATATGTTGCAGATAATTCATTAAATCAACATATTCCCCATAGCGCCTGGCGTTATCACTTTTCTTCTTCATTTTAGTAAAATAACTGAAACAGTTTAACATGGGATCTTGAATGGAACCCAAGTGATGGGCTTGCCTGGATAGAAATTTGAAAGCAACGTCAACATTTTTATAATTGAAATTAATGGGTACTTCACCAATATCAAATTCAGTTCCATGATATCCAAGTTTTATTTTCCTTAATGTATTAATGTATTAATGTATTAATGTATTAATGATTAATGCGTTGCTATCGTTTTCTCCCCAAATATTGACTTCAAAACCTGGATTGGCACATTTGATGGTGATAATCTTTTTCAAATCTTCTTCTGGTATGTTATTGCCAGCCCAGAAATAATGGATTTTTTTAGGGATATCCATAAGTTACCTCCTAATTATCCTAAGTTTAGGAAAAATCCCATAATGTATATTATTGTAATGTCATTATATTATTGTGATATTTATCACATTATAAATTATCAATGTTATTGATGCTTTATGACAAAATTGTCATCAAAACTTGTATGTTTCATTTTTCAATACAACTTTCAGTACAACTACGGTATGGAAAATCTGCGCCTTATCGCATTCTGACACTGGTGAGTGGGTGTGGCATCGGTGTGACTATGGTCAGGGTTAAAAGATGATTTAAATAGCTATTTTTTATCTTATTAATGCTATTAATATATTTTTTATATGATAAATTGCTTTTTCTGGCTTAGAGACTTAAGCCGTTGCGTTTAAATAAAAACTAGGATGGTGATATTATGTCATATATGATTTATTTATCGTTAAATGGTAAGAAGCAAGGTTTAATATCAGCAGGGTGTTCAACTCTCGATTCGATAGGAAACCGATACCAAAAAGGACACGAAGACCAAATACAGGTACTTAGTCTAAATCACTCAATATCGCGTCAGCAGAATGTAAGCCATCAACCGATACAGTTTATCAAACCTGTAGACAAATCTTCTCCACTATTAGAAATGGCCATTGATTCTAATGAATCGCTAGATGGTAAATTTATTTTTTACAGAACCAGTCAAACAGGACAGTTAGAACTATTTTATAAAGTAAAAATCACGGAAGCAACTATCACGGAAATTTCCTGTACTTATCCGAACTCTATAAATGATTTTGATGCCATGCCATATGAAAGAGTTATACTTAACTATAAATCAATCTCATGGAACCATGTGACGGCAGGTACATCTGCCTATAGCATATGGGAAGACCGAGTTTATTAAAAAAATATTTCTAAGCATATATCTAATATATGCTTAGTGACATAAACTTGGATCTTTTACATATTTACTCGGTGCATTCCATGATGATTTATAACAAGTGGAATATCCTAGGTTCTTTAATTTATAATCAGCATACCAAGACACAGGGAAACTAATAACAAAACCTAAAATTCCAATAAAAGTGAGGATCTTAAAAATTGAATTATTGTTTTTTGGCATTTCTAGAAAAAACAAATAATAAATTGGGGCAATACAAAAATAACATACCAAAGGATAAGAGAACAATATTACAAACATCCTCCATGAACACACAACAACATTCGAAAGATTATACACAGATAAAAAATCATCAATAACAAAAAAGAGCACCGCATTCATTATTAAAAGTAAAAACAATGAACTTATTGCTACAATTGCTTTGTTTTTATTGTCCACACTTACCTCTTTAACAATGGTTTTTTCTACATTCATAGTAATATTACAAAAAATTATAAATATCATGTTAATCTACAAACGCTATTTCAAGTTGAAAACTAAATATATATATTAAATATATATTTTAGTTACATAACTTTGAATTTTTCACATATTCATTTGGTGCAATTAAAGACTTTTTACTGCACGTTATATAGCCAGAATATTTTAATTTATTATCAACATATAAAGACACAGGAACACTCAATAATAAAGCCACAAAAAATATCCATACCAGAAAATTAACGACACGCCCCCTATATGGACGAGGACTATCTGAAAAACAAGCACACATAATGGAAAACAACAAATGAAAACTTATCGGAAATCCAAAAGAAATAAAAAACACTCGCCAAGAAAAATACACTTTTTCTTTTAAATTGATGAGTGACATAAAATCATGCCATGAAAATAAAACCACTATGGACATAATAATCATAACCAACAACAACATTAGTATATAAAACACCCTGCTCCAAAAAGGAAGAATAACTGGTTTTTTACATTTATTTTTAACCTTATTTGACATACGGAAACCCCATCGTAATAACAATAAAAAACACCTAAATACGTTTTCATAATAGTGATAGTTTGCAATCTTGTCCTGAGCGACATGTGGGACAAGATTTATTCTTATCATGTTGAAACGATATTTAGAATACTTAATTCCATGGCCAAATAGCTGGAGTACTCAACGCCATAGCTTGACGATTAATCTCATAATAATCCCCCTGTATTTTTTCATCCACTTCTCTAATACTTTTTATAACTTTATCCGTTATCCCGAACTCATTATCAAGATAATATAAAGCGACTGCTATTCCAACACCAATAAAAAATAATCCAACAGAAATGCCAATTATACTTACACCAGCAGCTAAGAAATAACTTGACGCTACTTTACCAACAGCGGTAGTTACTAACGTAGTAATTAACAACTTGGCTGTATCAACTGTTATATTTCCCAAAAATTCAGCAAGAGCGTATTCATCTTTTGTCATCAACTCAACAGCTCTATAAGCAAGAGAAAAAATTATACAAAACTTAGCTCCTGCAACTATGCCATTTGCTATACTTTTTGAACCAATACCTATTTTTAATATTTTTTGATTATCAAGACGATAATTTGTTCCTGTGATAAATTTTCTCACACTTTCTTTACCTGTTATCTTAATGTATGTAGCTCCTCCTCTTCCTTTATACTCTTTAGCTTCAACACCCAGGCTCTTAAACTCCTTTATTATTTTCATCACACCAATAGACTCAAGAATATTTCCCACAAACGAAGATGCAGGGTCAGTACATGAAAATACCTTATCCTTCCATGCCTTATGTTCACCATTTTTACAAAATGCAGATTTTAAAAACCCAAGAGCCTCCTCTAAAGTAATTAGAGCGTAATGCTCTTCATTTTCATTTAACTTTCTTTCAAGCTCAGCAAATTGGTTCTTTCTGTATTCTTCTAACTGTGAAAAATGCTTTAATTTTCCATCGTCACCATCAAATATAACCATACCATCAACAAAATCGCCTGAAATTCGCTTCATATTCATTCCCTCATAAGTTGATATAAATTATTAATAATAATCTAGAACAAATCAGCTTTAATGTGTTAAATTACCTGATTCAAACTTTAATGATAAAACCCTGCCATCCGAAACCCGCATGTTTATCCCGTCAGCCTGAGCTGATGACAATAGTTGAAAACAAAACATCATCATCACAGCCAGTTTATCTTCTGATCTGGCCGGGCTATTGGTTAATACGTTACTTATTTTCTGCATCAATTCTTCTTTGTCATCCATACGAAAAAACCTTATTGTTAATCATTAGGTTATTATATGACAATTTTACACAAAAAATGTCCATCTCAATCACATAATAAAAAGCATAAATCCCTAATGACTCATCAATAACGCGTAATTTTAAATAAAAAGACGTTTAATCTTACCTACCAGAAAACAACAGAAATTAAGTCACGCGAATAGATAATTTATCTATTTAATTATTTATATTTCAACCGACAGTTTTATTCCAACAAACAACTTGCCCGCAAAATACGCATAACAGTATCCGCACCGCTACGATTAGGGTTGATGCGGATCATACGTTGTTCCAGGGTGGGATCGGTTTGGCGGAAGGTGCCGGAAATGCGGTAAAACAGGGGCGGGATTTCAAACTTTGATTCTGCGCCGACCGGATAAGGCAGTGCACCCAGTGTATGGGCTGTGGTGAGGACTTTTTCTGCAATCGGATCGTGAAATTCGACTAATAACACTTTTGATTGCGCATTGGCGAGAAAGGCGTGTTTTACTTGTGGCAACTCCCCTTGATTTAAACGGGTCACCAGTTCGTCAGTCACTTGTGCTTGTACGGCGTGCATAACTGGCGCGAATACCATCCCCCGCAAGGCTTCCATTGCCTGATAACCTTGTATCTGACAGCCGCCGGAGTACATGCTGTGGCGCAGGTTATCAATGGCGGCTTGTTTTCCCACCACCATTCCAACGCCTTGTGGCCCCAATAGCTTGAAACACGAGAAGGTGGAAAGGGTCGCGCCGTACTGACAGCCAATGTGTGCCACTTTCATGGCGGCGTAGTTGTCATCGATCAATGAAGGAATGCCATGTTGAGTCAGGGTGTCGATCACGGATTGCAGGGAATAACGGTCAGAGATCTGTTGGCGGGTATGTTGCACCAGGCTGGCGGCAGGCTGGTATTGCTGAATGGCTGCCACCATTTGTTCTGGATGGTTGAAATCTGCCCGAATGACACGAAGTCCCATTTGTTCAATGGATGTTTTGGTCGTGGGATAAATCGGTGCGTTATGCACAAGTAATGTGGAGTTGGGACTGACCAAGGCGGCCAGCCCCGCGCGCAATGCGCCTGTTCCGGCTCCATTGACAAAAGCGGCGGTTTCAGCGCCAAAAAATTCTGCAATTACCGCCTCAATGCGTCGGGTCATTCGCGGTTGGTGTAGATCTGGGACCAAGCCCAGATCACCTTGCGAAAGAAAATCAGCACCCGGAAAGTGACGACAGATGATATCCACCAGCTTAAACTGCTGCTGCTGTGCTTGTGCCATCGTCATACTTTGCAATGGATAAGTTTGCAATGAATAGCTTTGCAATGGACCGATTTGCATTTTCTTATTTGATTCCCAGCAAAAAGAGCATGTTGGCAAGAATGCCCACCATGATGGTTGCGATTGGGCCGATCGCCATTTCGACTAAAGGACGCTTGGATGTACGGTTAAGCAGGTAGATACCCGCCACGATCATAAAGCCCATTCCTGGCAGGATCGCGTTGGAAGCAATCATGGCACCAACCAGCAAGGCAACTTCGAGCATTTTGGTGATCGCGGTACGAATATGCCCGCTGCACGCCTTCACGCCGGGGTATTTATCCAGCCAGATGGCGATTTTTGCCAGTAGCTGAATTTCAATGAACATGGTGATACCGCCCGCGACAAAGGCAATCCACGGGTTGTTAGTTGCCAGCCCGGCCACAAACACAAATTTCATGCCATTTGGGCTATAAACGCCGGTGGCTATCGCCGTCGTACCCACTAATGGGATAAAGCTGATGGCACGTGCCAGTGCGACCAGTAAAGCATTGGTCTGCTCACCTTGCGCCATTAGTTGGAGGGAGACAGGGCCTTCCGCCAGCAGGCTAAAAGACATGGTTGCCGCACTGGCGGTCAGGCCGCCGCACAGGATCAGCAACCATTTGTTTTTCTGGATGCGTTCTATGCGGGTGGAAAACAGGCCGACCAAGACTTCATTGGCCCCTTTTTGCTCCGCTGGCTGTGTTGGGCGTTCGCGCATGGCAAAGTAAAACATGGCAATCATCGACAGCAAGAGTGCGGCACCGTTAGGGTCAACGCTGACGGGTTTTTCGATCATGCCGCCAAAGCTCAATGGGCCAATGGCTTTAGTTGCCAGATAGCCGGCCAGCGCGGTGAACATGACCAAAAGCCCTTTGCGATAGCCATATTGGTAGCCGACGACCATCGCAGGAAACAGGGCAAAACAGGCCACAATCGGATCGCCGACTTTCTTGAGGTCATCGGTGAAATTAACGGGCAGCATGGCAAACAGTTCCACCACGGAACGCAGGCCGGCCAGTAAGGCGATGGCATAGAGGGCACCAATGATGCCGGAGGCGATAAAGCCTCTCCGGCTGTTGGCACACCAAATCCCGATCATGTCTGTGCCGAGTAACAGGCTGTGAACCAAGACAATGGGGGCGGTGAGTGAGAAGGGAATGCCGAAACCGACCACCAAGCCGATGCTCAGGGCGAAACTGGTGGCGGCGAGTGCTTTGCGGCTCATGCGGCCTTCAAGGTATTCCGGCAACAGTGGGCGCAGGCCATCATGGAAAACGGCGATCCCACGGTTTGCCATCATCGCGGCAATGGCGCCAATGACGGCCAATAATCCAGCTTTAAACGGATCGACTTCCATCAATCTCAGCAGGAAATCATGGAAATGTTGCATGACAGCCTCCTTACCGTGAGATGATGGTTTGTGAGAGGATCGTGTTGATGATCACCGGCAGGACGATATCAATATCCTGACCGGTGAAACCAAATGCCTTCTTGCCGGCTTTCACATGGGCAATGATCTCATCATTAGACAGGATTTTTCCCGGCATGCCGATGGTCGCACATTGATCTAATCCGATAAGGGCAATGGCCATGGCCAGAGCGCCTCCGCCACCGGTATTGCAGGCACCGAGATAATAATCTGCTTCGCCATTTTTGATTGCCATTGCCGCTTCAATGTCATTCATGATTGTCACAGAAGTGGCTTTGTTGCCTGCCAATCGCCGAATTTCCCCGGCTATTGCCTCTTTTTCTATTTGTCCACCAACGACAAATTTCATGTTGTTATCCCTCTCTTTATCTCTTCATATCGGATTGCTTTTTGAAAATTTGGAAAAATCGTGCAGGATTATCACGCAGCATTTGGTCTGTCTGTTTTTGGGAAAAACCCGCTTCCAGTAACCTGGGAACGAATACGGTTAACAGATAATCGAAGCCATTGCCCCCATTGCTTTTCAGATGCGATCGGCGGGTGATATCTTGGGAAAGCATCACCCGATCGAGCAACCCACGCCTGGCGACTTCTTGTAACATGGTAATGCGTCGGCTATCGGGATAGTAATTATTCTTGCCGATCGTATCGAATTGCACCCATGCTCCGGCTTCCAGCAGCGGAATAATGGTGTTCAGGTTATCTCTCAGATCACAGTGGCCGATCGCCACATATTCGGGGGAAACGCCAAACGCTTTCAACAGTGCCAACTGTTCACGCCCCATGGTGCTTAATGTGGTATGGGTGGAGATGGGACAGCCTGTCGTCTGATGTGCCAATGCGGCTGCCGCAAACACTTTCTGCTCATCTTCCGTGATTTGATCGAGGCTGGAGCCAATTTCTGCAATCACCCCGGCTTTTAATTCGGTGCCATCAATACCCGTTTCGATTTCCGCGATCATGTCATCGGCGATGGCCTGTACACTTAATTCGCTGAAATGGGCAGGGAAGAAGGGTTGTTTATAGTAGCCGGTCGAGGCAATGATATTGACGCGGGTATCACGCATCAGATCCAGCAGGAAAGCCGCATTGCGTCCCATATACCGATTGGTCATCTCTACGATGTTCCTTACCCCAAGGGTGTAGAGATAACGAAGCTCCTCGACGATCAGATCGTATTGATCCAACCGACAATCGAGGCTTCCTTTCGCATCAGAGAGGTCGATATGCAAATGCTCATGGACATAGGTGTAACCTGAAACGTCAAGCAAGTTATTTGTTTTTACGGCCAAGTGATCATTAACCTTCAACGGCATCAATGCTGGATGAGGTTGAGTATTCCATAAAATAGGGTTCGCCGGATCATGCGGTAAATCCACGATAGCGAAAATAACATTATTTAATGCGGGAATAATATTATTTGTAATACCTCTGTTGAGGGATTATTTAGCATAGCCACTATTTTTCCAATTGCCCTGACTGTCATAAATGCCTTCAAGTTTTGGCGAGCCAGACTGAATGCCTGAAACGAGGGCAACATCACTGCGCGTTGTGAAAATTTGGGCGCGAAAACACATAACTACCGGGCTGCCAATAGGGTGAATGCCTGATAATGGGATGTGGTAATCAATGCAGGGTTCACCCAAACGCAGTATGCGTGCTTTTTTAGCGGGGATGAGGCCAGAGGATAGGGGGCGTTCAGGAAAAACTAACGCATGTTTCATATGTCCGCGTTTATAGTAGCCGCCTCCATAGCAGTAACTATTGCCATCGTGGTGATGAGATATTTCTGTGAGATAGACCATCGCAATATGTTCCGGCTCCCGGCCGCAAAAGTTGGCGGGAATAGTTCCGGTCAAAGCATGGCCGGGTTCCAGATGGGTGGCTCCGTATTTGGCCAATAATGGAATGGTATTACAGCTTGAAGCCGCCGGCGCATTGATTTGCGAAAGTTTGATGCCGAGTTGTTCCAGTCGGTTTCGCGCCCGAATGAGCGTGAGCAAATTGATGGTGGGTAAGGTTATCTGATAGCGAGAATCCCATGACAGGCAAGGAAAATGCGTCAGTCCGCTCAATTTGATGCCTGGCATTCTTTTTAAGGCTTCTACGACGGTATCGAGTTCATCAAAGGGAATACCTGCTTCTTGGCTGGGAAAAGCGATGTCCCGTTGATCAAATACTTTTAGCATGACGGGCTGAATTCGCCCCAATTTCTCCGCGATATCTGAAATCGCTTGTGCTTTTTCAAGGGAAAATACGGTGATGATATTCGGCTCCTGCCTGAGCATGGTTTCGATTAAATGGGTGGGGATTTGCACCAAGTGACCGATATGGCACAGGGGTATACCCTGCTGGCTCAAGCTATAAGCCTCTCTGAAATCGACAGCCACAACACCGCAATAACCGAGTTCAATCAATTTTTGCGTTAGCCACGGGTTACGCCCAATTTGCTTGGTCATTAAATAGAGCTCAATGCCGTACTGTTTTGCGGTTTGCAGCAAATTTCGACCATTATCCAAAACCTGATCGACATCAATGATGTAGGTATCTGGCAAGATAGACCCTTGTTGCCAAAGGGTTTTTGTAACTTCAATCAATTTGGGGTTTTGTTTTTTTAATGCCTCAATAAACATACGGCTCCCTTCATATCTGCAAAACAGTAAGGCTGTGTGAAACTCAAAAATTTTTGTGTTGATAAATTTTCATTTTTTTGAATATTTATATAAGAATCAGACGCTAATCTCTTTCAAGTGAAAACATTAAACCATATAAATTGGCTAACAGATAGCCTTCTTCATTGGGATGCAAGTCCACGGTAAATTTTTCGATGAGGGAGCGATGAACGGTGAGTAATTGATCGTAGTATTCAGATTGCTTAAGTTTTGCCAATATTTCTTTATCCAACGGGGAAACTATTTCGCCACGGCGTGAGCGCATAAAAGCACTTGCCATATGGGTAAGCGCCATTTCGCCTTGCGGATGGCGGATAGGGATGAGCCAGATATCTTCCAGAATATGCACAACATCCAACATGCTATCGTAGATATCTTGATCGATAACGCCACCTTGCAGCAGGATAGTTAACCGTTGTTCTATCATTGCTTTTTGTTATTCGTAGGTGTAAATCAACAGGCTGATCGAGTCTCAATAAACGGGCTCGATGGTGCCAGCTATAACGTTTTGTTGATGGGTCAGCAACAGATCCCGATCGACCAGAGTATGCAGGAGTTGCTGGATGGGAATATTATCCTTGCGGGCAAGGATAACGGCTTCAGATGCTTTAATAAAACATCCGCTGTTATCGGGAAGCTGGGTCATCAGGCCCTGTGCGATAAGTTCATGGCCTTGCCCAACGTTCCAGATGGCCGCATCAATGTGGCCTTTTATGATTTGATTCAGGCATTCATGGTAGGAGACCTCGACCAATTCAATCTCTTTTCCAGCAAAGTATTGCTTTGTCATTATTTTTTGGTCTGCTGAGGTGCTATCTAACCCAACGCGACGAATCGTGTCCATTTCGCCATGACGAAAGATTAACCTGTGCCTGTCTGTATAACTTTGTGTCCCTAGTGAAAGCGCAATATATAGATCTTTATTTTCTGGGTGCTGCTCTGCGGCAAGTCTTGATGTTACTGCCAAGTCGTAAACGCCTTTCAGTAAACATTCAATGCGGATATCTGAGCCACGCATATGTGCAAAGTAAAAAGGAATGCCCGCACACAATGCTTTTAAACCACTTGCCAGCCCTTCATAAGCACGGGTATAAGGGAGGGGCATCGCACAGACCACATTGCCGATATCGGCATACTCCAAGAGTAATTTGTGGTTTATTTGTGCAAGAAAGCTACCATTACGACCACGACGCTTAATGCCAACCGCCTGTGCCTGTTCGAGAGATTTTAACGCTGCTTGCATTAAACCCACCGATAACCCACATTCTTTAGACAGTAATTCTATGGTTTTCAGGCGATTACCGCATTGTTCAGAGAGGAGATAACGAGCCAGAAATGACTGAGCTATCCCCTCTTTCTTAATGAATGTTTGACTCATCATTACAAGTTTTTATCCATTCCTATTTATTTTCATAAAATTGAACATAAATCGCAATGAGCGAATTAGAGAAAGGAGATTAATATCACAATTGCGAAAAAAATGAAAATTTAAAAAATGATAAAGTCTAATATTATCAATCTTTTGAAGATATATTTTAATTTTGCATTGAATATATAAAAATCGCTGTTACGGGAGAATATAGGGAAGGTGGAGGGTTTATCTCTGTCTGCTCACTGTATTTTTCTGTATGAATAGTGATTTTTGCTGCGCTATTTATCACGCTACCTAATAATTAGGCTATATTCTGCACCTTATTCTTACGTGAATCAATAAAATATCTTATAGGGTGGATCTTATTTAAAAGCATCAATCTTAAGTTTTTCTGTTGTCATACCTAATAATAAATCTGGTTTATATTTTTAGTTGCTTATTTATATATGACATTTCAAAATCAGCGTTCACTTCCTTACTCCTCTCGATGCGAGGAGTAAGGAAGCCTTATAATCATAAAGATTATGCTCACCATTTTTTATTATTTAACTTTCTAATGACACGCGTAGACAGTTATTCCATGTTTTATGTTCTACCGGGTAATCACCATCAAGTACGTCGAAAAATTTATATTTATTTATTAAAGCAAGGTAAGTTAACATAGTATGTTTGCAACTTATTGAATTTTTAATTATTACATCGTCTCTCGGATACAGTGTAATGACATTTGGTAGCTGTTCAGAATTCGGTGGGAGTGTAGGAATGAGATCATTTATATAATTAAGAACGTTGTAATCCTTAAACTGTTCACTCACATATTTAACAAAAGCATAATTTCCTACTTTTGGGCTGGCAAATAAGCAAGATCTACAATGAGCGGCTTTATTGTAGATATCTCTCATAAGATAAGTTCCCATGGCAGCGCCAAGGCTATGACCTGATATCGTACAATAGCCATTTACACCGATAAATTGTGCGATAGCATCTGCAAGTTCGAGTTGGGAGTAATCAATACCTGCCGTATTGTCAGGAACAATCAGATCTAGTGATTTATACATGGAATAAAAACCTTCAAAAACCGATTGCTCCGGTGTATCAGGCCAGGGTTGTATATATCCTACATCAAGATCCTTTATAAATTCTTCAAAGGTTTTGGTTCCTCGGAGAGCGAGGACGTATTCTCCGGGATTTTCTATTCTCTCTACTATATATACCAATCGCCATTGAAGATGCTTGATTTCTTATCCAAACCCGATCATGCTTGCAATCATGAAAATTCATCTGACACCAGAACAAAAACGTGCCCTCGAATTGATGCATGATACCACTCGTGATAGTCGAGTCTGTGATCGCATCAAGGCCGTGCTTTTGGCGTCAGAGGGCTGGACAGCTCAGATGATTGCTCAGGCCTTACGTATTCATGAAACTACGGTAAGCCGTCACCTAAAAGATTTCACCGCGCAGGAAAAACTCACCCCCGAAAATGGCGGTTCTGAAAGCCATCTCTCTGCCAAACAAACCGCCGATCTGGTTGATTATTTGACGGCAAATTTGCTGCATACGACCGCTCAAATTGTGGATTATGTACGAGCTCGTTGGCAGGTGTCTTTCAGCGTGGGAGGCATGACGAAATGGCTTCACCGACAAGGTTTCAGCTACAAAAAGCCAAAGGGCGTTCCTCATAAATTCGATGCGGATAAGCAGCAACAATTTATTGATGACTACCAGTCTCTGAAAGACCGGGCAGGTCAGAATGAACCTATCCTATTTATTGATGCGGTGCATCCTTCGCAGTCCACAAAGCTCAGCTATGGTTGGATGAAAGCGGGGAAAAATCAGGTAAAAGTGGTCGAAACCACCGGCAGTCGTACCCGTCTCAATCTTCTGGGCGCCCTCAATTTACAACGAATTGAAGACACCGTGATCCGTGAATACCCGAGTATCAATGCCGAAAATATCGCGTATTTTTTCGGCGCTATTAGAGAAACTTACCCACTTTCGCAAAAAATTCATATTATTCTGGATGGGGCGGGTTACCACCGGGCAGAATTGGTGAAAGAGGTGGCATATGTCCTTAATATTGAACTGCATTACCTACCGCCTTACAGCCCAAACCTCAATCCAATAGAGCGATTGTGGAAGTATATGAATGAGCAAGTACGTAACAATGTTTATTTTCCGGATGCGAAGACATTCCGTGAAACCCTTCGTCACTTTTTTCATGTCACTTTGCCAGAAAAAGCGAAAGAACTCACGACTAGACTGACTGACAACTTTCAGATTTTAAAACCTGCATCTTCAAGTTAGATTGGTATATCCATGATTTACTCTATCATCAGAAAATATTAATTCTTTCTTATTGGTTTTGGCATCCATAAGGGTGTAATAATAATTACAGGAAATATAACCTTTCAGTTTCCAACCATCTTTTTCTATGCGTGGATCTGGCGGAGGCATAATGTTATCCGGATATTGGTCATACATCGTTGCTGCGTATAGATCTAATGCTGCAAAATCATCAAAGTATTTCACTGTGAACATTTTCTATCTCCTTTGTATTGGTGTTATTAAAAATTAAAGAGATAATTAAAGTATATTTCGCATTTAAAAGTTTGCCTAAAATTCAGGTGGATATTTTATGTTTTTATTCGTTTATATATTATTGTTCTTGGATTCATATAATAAGTTACCAAACAAATATCAAGATCAGGAAGAAGGATTATGAATGTCTTATCTATTGTCATCATTTTATTAATGTTATTTCCTTGTCAGGTCAATGCGGGTGAATTAAGTACCGCTTTAGCCAAGGAAAATGAGACAGCGACTGCATACTTTTTTAGTCATCTAATTGAAACCCCTGATCCGGATATTGCAGAGTTAACAATGGCATTGAAAATGATGCCTAAAGGCGCAGATGTCCATATTCATTATTCTGGTGCAATCTATGCCGAGACCTATCTTGACTGGGTGGGGAATAAGGGATACTGCATTTATGATCGATCTGACCCAAAACTTAACATCGAAATTTATCAAATAGAAACACGGCAGAAAAATCAGCTCCCGCGGGAAAATCGGCCATTTTGCCTCGATAAGCGTGCGGTTATCGCAAACAATGTTTTCTACCGGAAATGGTTGAAAGCATGGTCAGACAAAGACTTCTATAACCACTATCACACGGAGAAGGCACCGGACCAGCAGTTTTTTGACACCTTTAATTATTTCAGTCCGTTGTCGCATCAAATTTTAATGGAAGGGCTTGCGAAATTAAAAAACCGTGCCAAACATGAAAATGTTCAGTATCTGGAAATCATGTTGAAAAAGGCACCCGCTTTTGAATATCCCGATTTGGCTAAAGCGCTTGATGCGTTAGATCCGGATGCCGATGAAAATCGCGTTTTCGCAGTGCTGGCACCTTATGCGAATTTTATGGCTAAGGACCCATTTGTTGCGAAGGGCATCTCTGATTATATCCAAACTGGAGAAGCGGCGATCTCAGGGTTGGACGATGATAAATTTCGTATCCGGCTTCAATCCTATGCTGTTCGTAATATGCCACGCGCCGCGGTATTCTCAAGTTTATATTCGGCATTTTCGGCAGCACACGGCAGCAAAAAAATTGTCGGCGTGAATATTGTCGGGCCGGAAAACGGTTACATCGCAATTCGTGATTATAAGCTGTACATGCTGATGTTTCGCTATTTAAAACAGCTCTTCCCCGATGTTCACTTATCCTTGCATGCAGGGGAATTGGCGAGCGGAATGGTTCCGCCAGAGAATCTGGCAAATCATATTCGCTATGCGGTAGATATCGCAGGGGCAAATCGAATCGGCCACGGCGTTGATATTGCTACGGAGGTGAACGCATTGGCATTACTCAATGAACTGAGGGAAAAGGACATTCCGATTGAAATTAACCTGACGAGTAATGACTTTATTCTGGGTGTTAGAGGGAACGCGCATCCGATAAAACTTTATCAACGTTATGGCGTGCCTTTTGTGATATCAAGTGATGATCCCGGGGTTTCTCGTAGTGACTTAACGCACGAATTTTTAATTTTTGTCACAAATTACAAACCGTCATATGCCGATATTAAAACGGCTGTATTTAATAGCCTCCGATACTCTTTTCTCTCTCCAGAGGAGAAATTGGCGGAGTTACAGGATCTGCGGTCTCGATTTTTAATTTACGAATCGGAGATTGCGAAAATAGCAAACTGAATCTACTCGGATAAATTTTTAGCCATGATATGCAATATGCTTTGCTGTTTTGGGCTGGAAAAAATAATATCCTTTTGCCATTTCAGCCCTTTTCTCACATAAAATTTGATGGCAGAAGTGTTCTGCTCCATGACTTCCAACCAAAGCCACTTTTCCCCCTGTTTATGACAAAATTTCACTATATGATCAAATAATTGATCCCCCTGTTTTTGTCCGGTTAGTTTTGGCATCAGATAAAGTTTATGCAAATAGATGCCAGTAATATCTTTATCAGGAACAGGTTGGTTTAAGACGATTTTGCAGAAGCCAACAATGTTGGAACGGTTTGTATCTGAAGCCACTCTATTTGATCCGATAGCAGGTTGGGATTCGGCAATAAACCATTTATGATCGGGAGATTGTAATGAAGTCGATATTTGCGCTATGGAACATTCTCCTGCGATATACTCTTCCAATTCATTCTGGTCATGCCATAAATAAGAAAAGTGAAAACGATAGCTTGTTTCAAATAGTTGAGAGAGTAGCATAGCGTCTTCTATCGTTGCATCCCGGATCGTTAACATAGATTTTCCCGAAATTATTGATTAGTGATCAAGCCGTGATTTGATATCTCGTTGATAAGTTGTTCACCTGCCAACCATTCGCCATAACCCGCAGCAGTATGGATATGTCCTGCTCCAGATAAAACAATGAGAGATGAGTTCCAACAATTGGCCAGAGTATGGGCTTTTTCTAAAGGTAAAAATTCATCATTATCACTACAGACCAGTGTAGAAGGAAAGGGCAGGGGAGACGTAGCTAAAGGGCGTTGAACCTGAATTTCTAATGGTGCACCGAGGCTGTCAATATCAGCGGGAGCAACCAGTAAAGCGCCCTTAATTTTATCGGATTTTCGTTCCGCTGCCCACTGAGTGATGGTAACAGCACCGCAGCTATGTCCAATAAGAAAAATGTCACCTGCTATTTTGTCGATAGTTTCATGCAGGCGGTGTATCCATTTTTCCCTAACGGGAGATTGCCAATCATCCTGTTGTACTCTGACCACGTTCAGATATTTTTTTTCTAAATGAGATTGCCAGTGATCTGGCCCAGAATTGGTATACCCTGGGACGATCAAATAGGTTATTGCTGCCATTATTTGTTCCTAAATTTTTAGTTTAGATATATGTCAGTTTAATTTCCAACATACTATCACGATGGCAAAAATAGGTGCGTCAAACAACCAGTTGAATAAAATAAAAAATCAGCAGATTTCAATAGAAAATAGGGATGGTTGATTTCGAAAATTTACAGTAGGAATAAAGCGAAATAGAAAACGGCGATAATGGTTATCGCCGTTTTCCACGAAATTAATCTTGCAATTAAGCCGCTTTGACGTTTTGTGTCAGCCAGTCCGCTACACGCTGTTTCTGTTCATCGGTGAGCCACATGCCCAGTTTGGTTCGGCGCCAGATAGCATCATCTAACTGCGTCACCCATTCGTGTTCAACTAAATAACGCAGTTCAGCTTCATATAAACCGTGGCCGAAGCATTCGCCGAGATCGGTCAGTGCTTCTGCGTTTTTCAGGATGACTTGGCTGTTGCTGCCGTAAGTACGGGCGTAACGTAGTGCCGTCCCTTCTGGCAACCAGTTGTGACGCTGACGCAGCAGACGCGCATAACCATCGCGATCACAGCCTTCCAGCTCACCACCCGGTAATTTGCCATTTTTAGTCCATGCCTTGCCCGCATTGGGGTAGTACTGGGTCAGTTTATCCATGGCGTGTTCAGCCAATTTACGATAAGTCGTCAGCTTACCGCCAAATACGGACAGTAATGGTGTCTGACCTTGTTCATCCTGCACATCCAGTGTGTAGTCACGGGTGATCGCTTGCGGTGAATCGGATTCATCATCACACAGGGGACGAACACCAGAGTAAGTCCAGACAACATCATTGCGGCCAAGTTGTTTCTTGAAGTGGTCGTTATAGACTTTCAGCAAATAGTCGATCTCTTTATCGTCAATTTTGACTTCTTTTGGATCGCCTTTGTACTCAACGTCTGTCGTACCAATGATGGAAAATTCGTCATTCCACGGGATCACAAACACGATGCGATTATCTTCATTTTGCAGAATATAAGCCTGCGGTTCATCGTGCACTCGCGGCACAACAATATGGCTGCCTTTGATCAAACGGATGCCGTAAGGCGATTTCAGTTGCAGGCCGTTATCAAAGAAATTTTTCACCCACGGGCCAGTTGCGTTGACCAAACCTTTCGCACGCCAGGTATAGGTTTCGCCGGTTTTAAGATCTTTGGCTTCAACCATCCAGTGACCATTTTCACGCCATGCGCGGGTAACTTGAGTGCGGGTACGCACTTCGCCACCGTGTTTTTGCACTTCCTGAGCGTTCAGAACAACCAGACGCGCATCGTCAACCCAGCAGTCGGAGTATTCAAAACCACGGGTGATTGAGGGTTTTAATACTGAGTTTGCACCAAATTTCAGCCCCTTACTGCCCGGTAAGCTGACGCGTTTACCTAAATTATCGTACAGGAACAGGCCAATGCGGATCATCCAGGCTGGGCGCAGGTGAGGTTGATGCGGCAAACGAAAACGCATCGGGAATGCAATATGGGGAGCCAGTTTCAAAAGCACTTCACGTTCTGCCAGTGCTTCACTGACTAAACGGAATTCATAATGTTCCAGATAGCGTAAGCCACCGTGGATCAGCTTGGAGCTGGCAGACGAAGTTGCGCTGGCCAAATCTTGACCTTCCAACAATAGGACAGAAAGCCCCCGGCCAGCAGCATCTGCTGCGATACCGGCGCCGTTAATTCCACCGCCGATGATAATCAAGTCTTTGGTTTCCATTGCATCCCCTCTGAAATGTTCGAAACAGTTCTTTAATGTTCGTTTTCGCTCAAGGATTGTAATCAAAAATTCATCAATCGCCAACTATTAACGCAGAAAAAACATCTTCACGTGATATAGCTAACAAAACCTTACCATATATATAAGATTAATAAGGATTTTGTGGGATACAAATTTGAGAGGGGAATATTGATGAGAGCGACCCCCACCCGAATTTCAGGTGGGGGCATTGATTACGTAGCTATTGCGTAAAAAGTAATTAGCACAATTCCAGCTTAACGCTGTGTTGCTCGATAATTTTCTGGATACCGAGAGGAGGTGCTTTATCCGTGAACAAAAAATCAATCAGGTTCATGTTACCGAGATTAACCATAGCACTGCGGCCGAATTTTGAATGGTCGGCAACCAGCATGACACAGCGGGAGTTCTCGATAATGGCGCGTTTGGTACGCACTTCGTGGTAATCGAACTCCAGCAGCGAGCCATCATTATCGATGCCGCTGATCCCAAGGATGCCGAAATCAAGGCGGAACTGGGAAATGAAATCCAGCGTGGCTTCACCAATGATACCGCCATCGCGGGAGCGCACTTCTCCTCCGGCTAAAATCAGACGGAAGTCTTCTTTGCCCATAAACAGGGTGGCGACGTTGAGATTGTTGGTGACAATCCGTAAATCGCAGTGGTTGAGCAGGGCATGTGCCACGGCTTCTGGCGTGGTTCCAATATCGATAAACAGGGTTGCGCCGTTTGGAATTTGGCTGGCAACTTGTTGTGCAATGCGGGCTTTTTCGTTCGACCACATGATCTTACGGTCATGGTAAGCGGTGTTGACGGAGCTGGAGGGTAACGTGGCACCACCGTGATGACGCTGGATTTTATTCTTATCGGCGAGATCATTTAAGTCACGTCGGATAGTTTGCGGGCTAACATCAAAATGTTCAACCAACTCCTCCGTGCTGACATAACCTTGAAGGCGCACTAGCTCGATTATTGCATCATGTCGCTGAGTTTGCTTCACAAAATTCCCCTAATATTTGCATAGATGGATTATCGTTGACCAAAATTATCCCCTTCTATTTCAAGCCGATGCCGAAACTTGAAATCTATTGGTATTTATTGCTTTTTTTGTTTACGCAAATTATCCCATAACCCCATTAATAACCCGAGAATTAATCCTGAAACGTGGGCAGCATTGGCGATCTTTAATGAAAATAGATTGAAATAACCCACCAATAACCAAATGACAGAGATAGCAATTAATCCTCTGGGCGCGCTGATCCCGCGTTTGGGTGATATTTCACCGGTTAGCCAAACATACCCGATCAGGGCGTAGACGACACCGGACAGCCCGCCGAAATGAGATCCGCTGAACAAGGATTGCGCCCAACCACTGAAAATGGCGGAGACTATCGTGATTTCAAACAATTTGCCTCCGCCAATCTTCCGCTCTACCTGACTGCCGAAATACCACCATAATGCAAGATTAAACAGGAGATGGGTCAGGGAGAAATGCAGCAGGGCAGGGCTTAAGTAGCGCCATAACTCCAGATACTGATCACTGTGAGCTGGCCACGCCAGCCATTTCATGACATTCGGCATGCCCGCCATCTCCATCCAAAGGTAAACGAGGATACAGATCAGGGTTGTGGCAATTGTCAGCGGACCAGACTGGTTTTTGAGCGTACTTAAGTTAAGGTTGTTGCGATAGTTGAAGGGACTGACAGATTTACCCGCTTGCCAACTGGCAGCCTGATAGCGTTTATTGAGCGGGTCATGGGCAAAGTAGCGAAGTTCCAGTTCAACCTGACTGCGTTGGCTGGCATCTTCTAACCAGAGTTCAACTAAAGGGGGTTCATTGGTGGGGCGCATGGTCAAATGAATGCCCTGCGTCGCCATATAATCAATAAAGGCCTGAGCCAGTCGAGGGTTAGATACTGAGGTTATATGGATCATGACTCGTCTTATCTCTGCCTTAAGTTGAAATGAATTGCACAGGGTTAAATTCAGTATATTAAATATTCATTGAGCATGGACAGCGTGAGGATAGTCCCTTTGCCAGACTTCAAAACCGCCATTGACACTGTAAACCGTCTCAAAACCCATATTGATCAGGTATTGTGCCGCTCCCTGACTGCTATGCCCGTGGTAGCACATCACCATGACGGGTTGGTCAAAATCCGCGCCTTGTAGAAAATGATTGAGTGTTTCATTGGTGAGATGAAACGCCCCGGTTACGTGCCCGGCATGGAAACTTTGTGGGTCGCGGATATCAACCATGACTGCGGTTTTATCGAGCCAATGTTGGTAAGCTTGTTCAGGCGTTATTGTTTGAAAATGGTCCATAAATACTCAACGTCGTTTCTCAAATTTTCATTTTCAATCTATTCATTTCTTAACCGCAGTCAGGTCATACCTGACTGCCTTCCCAATATCAGCATTGGGAAGGCGTAGAAATACCGAGAGAAAATGTTGGAAACAGAAAAATGGTTAAAACAAGAATAAAAAACTCAGTAATATGAATGCTCACCGCGCTGGTGTTCAGTCAGATCTCTCACGCCCTTTAATTCAGGGAATAACTGTAATAACTGCTTTTCAATTCCTTCTTTCAGCGTGACATCGACCATTGAACAGCCGTTGCATCCGCCTCCGAATTGCAAAATAGCATAACCATTATCGGTGATTTCCATCAGGCTGACACGGCCACCATGCCCGGCCAACTGGGGATTGATCTGCGATTGCAGGACATATTCAACACGATCAATCAGTGGTGCATCATCCTCCACTTTACGCATCTTGGCGTTCGGAGCTTTAAGGGTCAGTTGAGAACCCAGTTGATCGGTGACAAAATCAATAACGGCTTCTTCCAGAAAAGGAGCACTAATTTCATCAACATAGGCAGAAAGTTGATCGAACTTCAATTCGGTGTCAGTGGCTTCAACAGCATCCGGTGGGCAATAGGAAACGCCGCATTCAGCGGTCGGGGTTCCCGGATTAATGACAAAAACGCGGATCTGGGTACCCGGTTCTTGATTTGCCAGTAGCTTGGCAAAATGTGCTTGCGCTGCTTCAGTAATATTAATCATGGCATTTGCTCAATAGTTGACTGTTCTAGTTGGTTATAATACGCCCATTTATAAAGGAACTACAAGGTTCGGCATATTGCCCAAGCCTGTACAGAGCGAGCGCCAGCACGAATCAACAACTGTGAAACCTCATGCAGCGTTGTGCCCGTGGTGATCACATCATCGAAAATCGCGACATGTTGATCGGTAAAATCGCCCTGCAACTGAAAGGCTTGCTTAAGATTGGTTCTCCTTTGGGCGGCGGATAACCCGCGTTGTGGGAGTGTAGCACGTGAACGGCGCAAAAAACCGGATTGATACGGGCATCGCAGCCAACGTGACAGAGGATGGGTAATCAGCTCAATCTGATCGAACCCGCGTTGCCAGCGTTTTCTGCTGTGCAGGGGAATGCCCAGTATGCTGTCCGGCTTATGCCAGCGGCCTTCACGATAGCCTTGCAACCAATGCAGCAGGAAGATGCGCGCCAGCACCGGCGCAAGTTGTGGGGTACTGTGATATTTATACCGTCGGATAAGCTGGCTTAATGGTGGGGTGTAATCCGTAATGGCGATCAAATATTGCCACGGCGGGGGATTTTTCACACAGCGGCCACAGGGAAAATTGCCGGATTCAGCAGGCAGTGCACAGCGCGGACAGACATGTTGCAGCCGCTTTAAGTGACGGAGGCAGATGTAGCAGATTCCGTGATGGGCAAAATACAAATTTTGATGGCATAGCCAACAGTAGCCAACCATTGTTAGCATAGTTCCCTTCCTTGGTGACACATAAATAAAAGAGAGAATAACAATGGATCAGTTGTTTTGGCAGACAATTGGTGAAGCACCGCGTGATCTTGTGATGCTGCACGGATGGGGATTAAACGCTGAGGTTTGGCGTTCAGTGGAAACGCGATTGGCTTCGCATTTTCGTTTGCATCTGGTGGACTTACCGGGCTATGGACGCAGCCAACCGTATCCGGCCATGTCATTGGCGGACATGGCTGATATTGTATGGCAACAGGCGCCGGAAAATGCCTTGTGGCTCGGCTGGTCTTTGGGAGGATTGGTCGCCAGCCGGATTGCGTTGGATCACTCGGCACACGTTGCGGGCTTGGTCACCGTGGCTTCTTCGCCGAAATTCAGTGCCGATGGCGATTGGCCGGGGATTAAGCCGGCGGTCTTGAGCGCATTTGAACATCAATTGAGTGCTGATTTTCAGAAGACGGTCGAACGTTTTCTGGCTTTGCAGACCTTGGGAACAGACAGCGCACGCCAGGATGCCCGTGTACTGAAATCAGTCATTCTCAACCAGCCGATGCCGACCGTCGATGTGCTTAATGCTGGTTTGGAAATCCTGCGCACGGAGGATTTAAGAGCGGAATTGTCCCAGCTTCCATTACCTTTCCTGCGTCTTTATGGTCATCTTGATGGTTTGGTGCCGCGTAAGATCGCTTCGCAGCTTGACAGGGCATGGCCACAAACCCATTCCGTTATCATGCGCAACGCTGCCCACGCCCCTTTTATTTCCCATCCTGATGAGTTTGTTGAGGTATTAACGGATTTTACTTCTGCTATTAAGAATTGGTTGTAAAGTCAACGATTGTAATGACTTTGACATTACAATCGGGGGTGCTATGCTTAACCGCAACTCGTCTACTCCGAGGTGAATTATGCAAACAACAAAACGCGACACATTGAATATTCGTATCAAGCCCGAAATCCGCAACCTGATAGACAGGGCAGCAGCCATTCAGGGGAAAAATCGGACGGATTTTATGTTGGAAGCCGCCCGTCGTATGGCAGAAGAGACGTTAATTGAACAAGCGATTATTACGGCCAGTCCAGAAGCCTATGCCGAATTTTTGGCACGTTTGGACATGCCCCCACAGCCCAATAAGCCGTTACAAGCAACCCTGCAAATGGAAACGCCTTGGGGCAAAGAGCTATGATAATTTCGGAACCAAAACTTCTGGCTGACTATCATCATCTGGAATCTTTTGATTCAGGAGTTGTGACGTTCGATCAATGGCTGAAAAATCGCGCACTAAAAAATAACTTAACAGGCGCATCAAAAACCTATGTGGTGTGTGATGAAAATCGGGTGATGGCTTACTATTCTCTGGCAGCAAGTGCGATTGTTATGGGTTCTGCTCCCGGCCATTTTAAGCGGAATATGCCTAACCCGATACCAGTGGTTGTGTTGGGGCGTTTGGCGGTTGATCGGCGATTGCAGCGAAAGGGAATAGGACGGGCATTGGTGAAAGATGCGGCTTTAAGGGTAATACAAGCCGCTGATCTTATTGGTGTTCGCGGCATGATAATTCATGCACTCTCAGATGAAGCAAAATCATTTTATGAAGCAACCGGATTTGAACCATCGCCTTTAGATCCCATGTTATTGATGGCGACATTGATGGATTTAAAAAGCGCCTGTACAGATAGCTGAGTCTATATTCGTCGTCATTCAAGAGGCCTTTATTATCTCCCCGCGTAGCGGGGAAGATAATAAGCGGCTTCCGTCTTGCGAGCTGCAACAAAAAAGGCTGCTCACCTTGTTCTACCCGTTTATTTATCCGAATAAACCTCAGTCACAATTTCTGGCGTATTAACGAGAGTATCGAGAACAGGGCAATGACTTTCGACAAAAGCAATAAAATCGCGGATCTCTTGTTCGGTATTATCTGCTTTAACATAAAACTTGGAGGTAATTTTTGAAAACCCCAGTTTGGCGTTTTTATTTTTCCCGGTGAAGCCATCGGTATCCAGTTCTCCTTCCATTTTTACCTGAATATCGATCAAATTGATTTTATGCTTACGGGCAAAACTTTTTGCCACAATACACTGACATGCACCAAATGCAGAAAGTAATGCTTCGACTGGATTCATCGCCTCATCGGTTCCACCAAGGCTTTTGGGTTCGTCCACATGGAAGGTAAAATCCCGTGATGAACATTTCATTTTGAGCTTGCCAACCGACTCGACTGTTGCAGTGAATAACTCTTTAGGCATATTATTGTCCTCGGGCTATTAATATAGGGATACTGCATCTCGGATAATAAAGAGGTGATTTTTATTTTTCAATTTATTCAATTGAGTTGTAGAGGGTTTATTTAGTTGGAATAAGTCAAATTCCTATGATCCTCTTCCCCGCATCTCCGTGATAATTCAAGTGTAACAGGCATATTTGGGGTGAAAAATAACCTTATACTGTAGCTATGTTGTGGCTACGATGCGATTGTACGAGTCAGAGTTTCACCGGAATTAAAAGTTGCCGCTATGGAGAACGCAAAATCTTTGGGTCTTGATTTATCTACAGTTATTTGAATGGTTGTTAAAAAATTAGCAACATAGGGTCAGATCCCTGATGGGCTGATTCAGCCAAATCGCGAAACTTTACAGGCAATCCATGAGCTAGACAGCGGGAAAAATAGTCATCGTACAAACAGTGTGGAATCCAGGGTGAGAGCATGAAAGTCTAATTTTTAATCAATTCATCCAAATAAAACACTACTTGATACTTTAATAAGGCTGAGTTGTATGATATTTGACCAAAATTGAATTTCATTGTATACAGTTTTAGCGTAAAAAACGTTCATGCATCTCGCCCTGTTGTGGAATCAGTTCCCTGTGAATCGAAAAAATAGTGTAGTCTGCTAAGATTGTTAATCTATAAAGGGCAAAAAGTGCGGATTTTTATCAGGATTCGTTGAAACCGAATATATGTTTATGGTGACGTTGTCAGATAGTTTTTATTCGCCAATTTAAGTTAGGTTGGTATCCATATAAATATTTCGAAAAATTATTTATTCAAATAGACATTTGTTCTGACACAGCCATAAGAATAGCTGTTACGATTCCCCTAGCTGCAAGTGAGACTTCGTCGGTAGATAAAAAACTAGGCGCAATACGGATATTTCCATCCTGAGGATCTTTCCCATATGGGAAAGTAGTTCCTGCTGGTGTTAACTCAATACCGAGGTTAGCAGCCAACTCTACAGTACGTTTAGCGCATCCATTTGGAACATCCAGTGAAATAAAATAACCTCCAAGTGGTTCACTCCAATTTGCTATTGAAAATTGATTTAGTTCTTCTTTAAATATTTTAATTATAGTTGAAAATTTTGGGGCTAATATCTCACGATGTCTAGCCATGAGGATTTTGACCTTCTCATGGGATTCAAGAAAACGAGCGTGTCGAAGTTGATTCATTTTATCTGGTCCCACAGTCCTAATCGCAGATCTTTCTAGCCACCACTTTATATTCGATTCTGAAGAGGCAAAAGCAGCAATACCGGAATTAGGTAGAGTTATCTTCGATGTTGATGTAAAAACATAAGGTCGATTAGGATGCCCTGCTGAAGAGCAAATGGATATTATTTCATCAATTTCTATTTCTTTATTTGTTAGGTGATGGACAACGTAAGCATTATCCCAGAATAACCTAAAATCATGTGCTGCAGATTTTAATGATGCCAGACGCTTTATTACTCCTGATGAATATATCACTCCTGTTGGATTACTATATTTTGGAATGCACCAAATACCTTTAATAGAAGGATCGTTAGATACAAGATCTTCAATAATATCAATATCTGGACCATTATTTCTCATTGGCACTGATATCATATTTATTCCCATTTCTTCACAGATTTTGAAATGCCTATCATATCCTGGTACAGGGCAAATAAAACTTATTTTCTCATAGGATGACCATGGAGGTGAAGAATCATCTGGGCCATGAATCATTAGTGCAGCCAGTACTTGGTACATGATTTCTAGACTAGAGTTTCCAGTGGCTATTACATTATTTTTTTCGATATTTAAAATATTAGCAAGTAGGATTCTCATTTCAGATATTCCTGCTGGCTCTCCATAGTTTCGACAATCGACCTTTTCGTCAGAAATAAAATCACAAATTAGATTCCACTCTAGCATAGGTGAAGATAATTCTAGTTGTTCAGGTGAAGGTTTTCCTCGCGCCATATTTATATTGATATTTAACTTGGATATTTCTTCCCACAACTTCTCTGCTTTTTGTTTAATAACTTTAATTGTCTTAGGATCTAGAGGTAAAGTTGGCAAACTTCGGCGGTAAATATTTTCCATTGACATTCACTTAGTATAAGAAAATTAGATTAGACTAACTATACCTGTCATCTTTCAAGTTAAGGCTTTGTCGACTACACTCACCTACCTTAGTGATATGATTATATTCCCTATCGATAAAATTTTTACTGTCGTGCTTTATCTTGAAATCTATTGGGTATATGAACTTTCATGATTTCTAAAAACATAGATTCATATCGCCTATTTTCTCAGAAAATTATTTTATGAGAATAGATCTGTTTTTCATAAGTGTTGTGACAAATTAGTCTTTAATGTTTTAGAGGAAAATTACCATAGAAATAAATTCACAATTAAATTATTTCGAAAAATAGCCATTTATTTTAAGTACTCAAGAGAAATTAATTGCAAATTGGTTACCATAACCGCCCAATAACGTATTTAATTCATTCTCCATTGTCTCCTGAGTCCAAGTGATAAAACGTCGCCAATGGTATTTGGCTTGTTTCCAGACGATTTCAATCAAATTCAGCTCTGGGCTGTAGGCGGGAAGGTAGAATAAAAACAGGTTGTGTTCTCGTAACCAGCTATTTCTGATTTTTTCTTCAATCCCGTGATGGATACGCGCATTATCCAACACTAAAAATGTCAGGCGGTTGTCCCCTTGTTGGGCGAGCTGCTCTAAAAAATCAATCACGTCATCTCGCGTGATACTGCCTGACGTTGTCTGGTAAAACAGCGTGTTATCCGTGTAATTTAACGCCCCCAGAACTGACCGCCTGTCATGCTCTTGAGGCTCAGTTTCATGGGGCTTACCCCGTGGACTCCATCCATATTGCACCGGAGGAGATGCGGCAAAACCCGCCTCATCAAAATAGACCAAACGGTAATGGCCTAACTGTGCTCCAGCCTTAATTTTATTCAGCAAGGCGGATTTGTTAGCAAACTCCGTTTCGTTGCGCTTTTTTTAAGCGATAGACGGGTGCGTTTATAGGTGAGCCCCTGCTTTTTCAGGGTATTTGCCAGCGTTTCAAGCGTACAACGCAGGGGCCCATGCTTTGCCTCAACGCACTGGGCTATCCGTGCGAGAGTTAGGGACTCTGCACAGGCAGCTTCGACCGCAGTGGCAATCATTTCAGGCGTCATAGCGAGATACCGGCCTCCAGCATGACCGCCTAATAATCCCGCTATCCCTGAATTGTGCCACATGTGAACCCAATTATAGATAACCCGGAGACTGCATCCTATTTCAGCGGTGATCTGGGACGGCTTGCTCCCTCTGGCAAGCATGAGCAAACCCGTTCCTCGCGTACGGATATCCCGGTGGGGATGATTCAAAGCGAGTTGTTGCAATGTTATTCGTTCAGGCTCAGAAAGTATTATCTTCGATTTCATAAGGACAGGCAGAAAATCAGGTTATCGTGTTATCGATTGTAACAGTAATGCAGATAGTTTATCTGATTAACTTAAAAATATACTTATTGAGTATATAAATAGTATTGATTTTAAAATCTCAGATAATGAATTAAAGGCGTTGAAAGGTATAGGAATTAATGATAAATCTTCTTTGTATTTCGCAAGAATGTATTTGAAAAATGGGTATTCTTTTCCTAAAGTAAGATTCAAAGAAGCAGGTAAAGACTATTCTGAATCAGGGTATTTTAATTTCATATCTTAGTTAATTAAGAGGTTGTTTTAATTATGAATAAAATAATGCATCCAGTAATATATAATAAATCTTGGGAAAAATTATTAAATATAAAAAACTTCGAAATGAAGATTAATGAATCAATGGCTCTAGATCATTCTTTGCATGATAATAAAGTAAGCATTTTTTGGTCTAGTGATAAGGAAAAATATTTTGAGTATAAAGTAAATGGTTGCCTTCCTGGTCTTTTCTTATCAAATGTACGTTATACACCGGATAATATAGCTGTTGCACATGAAGAAGATAAACTTAGTTTTTGGCAATTGGCACACTTAAGTTTACATGTTGCAAATTATTTACGTTATTTAAATTGCAATGAAAATGAATGCATAGGTGTTTTTGTTGAACCATCATTAGAACAATTTATTGGCATATGGGGTATTCTTTTTTCTGGCTCTGCTTATTTAGCATTGGCACCCGATTATCCACCTGAACGTTTAAAGTATATGATAGATGATTCTTCTATTAAGTATATATTTGTTCAGGAG
Organism: Xenorhabdus doucetiae; assembly: GCF_000968195.1. Lineage (NCBI taxonomy): Bacteria > Pseudomonadati > Pseudomonadota > Gammaproteobacteria > Enterobacterales > Morganellaceae > Xenorhabdus > Xenorhabdus doucetiae. The sequence continues at coordinate 4,107,796 of NZ_FO704550.1, read as the reverse complement.
AAATTAAAATCAAAGGTTTCTAACCTTGTTAGCGAAGAAATAATTTTAAGTTAATCAGATAAACTATCTGCATTACTGTTACAATCGATAACACGATAACCTGATTTTCTGCCTGTCCTTATGAAATCGAAGATAATACTTTCTGAGCCTGAACGAATAACATTGCAACAACTCGCTTTGAATCATCCCCACCGGGATATCCGTACGCGAGGAACGGGTTTGCTCATGCTTGCCAGAGGGAGCAAGCCGTCCCAGATCACCGCTGAAATAGGATGCAGTCTCCGGGTTATCTATAATTGGGTTCACATGTGGCACAATTCAGGGATAGCGGGATTATTAGGCGGTCATGCTGGAGGCCGGTATCTCGCTATGACGCCTGAAATGATTGCCACTGCGGTCGAAGCTGCCTGTGCAGAGTCCCTAACTCTCGCACGGATAGCCCAGTGCGTTGAGGCAAAGCATGGGCCCCTGCCTTGTACGCTTGAAACGCTGGCAAATACCCTGAAAAAGCAGGGGCTCACCTATAAACGCACCCGTCTATCGCTTAAAAAAAGCGCAACGAAACGGAGTTTGCTAACAAATCCGCCTTGCTGAATAAAATTAAGGCTGGAGCACAGTTAGGCCATTACCGTTTGGTCTATTTTGATGAGGCGGGTTTTGCCGCATCTCCTCCGGTGCAATATGGATGGAGTCCACGGGGTAAGCCCCATGAAACTGAGCCTCAAGAGCATGACAGGCGGTCAGTTCTGGGGGCGTTAAATTACACGGATAACACGCTGTTTTGCCAGACAACGTCAGGCAGTATCACGCGAGATGACGTGATTGTTTTTAGAGCAGCTCGCCCAACAAGGGGACAACCGCCTGACATTTTTAGTGTTGGATAATGCGCGTATCCATCACGGGATTGAAGAAAAAATCAGAAATAGCTGGTTACGAGAACACAACCTGTTTTTATTCTACCTTCCCGCCTACAGCCCAGAGCTGAATTTGATTGAAATCGTCTGGAAACAAGCCAAATACCATTGGCGACGTTTTATCACTTGGACTCAGGAGACAATGGAGAATGAATTAAATACGTTATTGGGCGGTTATGGTAACCAATTTGCAATTAATTTCTCTTGAGTACTTAATAACAATTAGTGATATAATTGAGTATGTAGAAGGGATGTCAGATTCAGATTCAGATTATTTGTATGTTGCAGAACCAAGAAAATCTGAGTCTTCAAATATTTCTTATATTGTATATACATCAGGTAGTACTGGAAAACCTAAAGGAGTGATGATAAGCCATAATTCTATAATTAACCAACTATCATGGTTAAAAAAGGAAGGTTTTTTAGGTGTAGGTAAAAGTATTATACATAAAACTCCTATAAGTTTTGATGCGGCTCAATGGGAAATGCTATCTATTTGTTGTGGTAGCAAAATAGTAGTTAGTAATTTTAGTATAAATAAGAATGTTGATAATTTAATAGATGATATTATAGATAATAATATTTCTTTGATACAATGTGTACCTACTTTATTACAAGCATTAGTTAATAGAAAGAGGTTTGATAAATGTTTTTCCCTTTCTCATATTCTTTGTGGTGGGGAAAGTCTTACTAAGAAATTAGCATTGCAATGTTTGAATACATTACCTAACTGTGAGTTAATTAATGTTTATGGTCCCGCAGAGTGTACTTGTAATGCGTCATTTTATAATGTTTCTATTGATATAAAAAAAGAACATAATGAAGGTGTATCTATTGGTCAACCAGTTGATAATACTGAATTTTATGTTTTGGATGAAGTTGGTGTGCCTGTTTGTAATGGCAATATTGGAGAATTACATATATCTGGCGCTCAAATAGCACGAGGATATTTGAATCAGAACGATTTGACAAATCAACGTTTTTTTTCTTTTATTCCTCCTTGTTCAAATATTCCTACTATAGTCTATAAAACAGGGGATCTAGTTTATCAAGATAAGAATGGGGAATTTTATTTCATCGGTAGAAAAGATTCTCAAGTAAAAATTAGAGGTATGAGAGTTGAATTAGAGGAAATAAAAATAGAACTGGAAGCATTACTTCTAATTAATACTGCCGCTGTAATAAACAAAGTATATATTGATGATCAATATATACTTATTGCATATATTGAGCTTAATAAAGAGGGGGTGACATTAGAAGAGAAGCGTACCCATCAAGATCTTATTTATCTTATAAAAAGTGATTTATCTAAACGTCTTCCCGATTATATGATTCCTGGCTTATTAATTTTTGTTGATATAATGCCTTTAACGATAACGGGAAAAATTGACTTTCATATGCTTGAAAAATTAGGAGATAAACATTACGGAAAGGAAAATATTGCTCCAAGATCTATAAATGAAAAGAAGATTCAAGATATATGGATTAAACACCTTAAAAATAATAATATTTCTATTGATGATGATTTCTTTTCTCTGGGAGGAGATTCATTAAGTGCAGTTGATATTATTCTTTCTATAAATAAAGAGTTTGGTTCTAATTTGCCTCTTCATATTTTATTTGAAGTATCTACAATTGAAAAATTGACTTGTTTGATTAGTACTAATTCTAACGAAATTTCTTCTAGACTCATTTCTCTACAAACATATGGAGAATTATCCCCAATTTTTTGCTGGCCAGGTTTAGGTGGATATCCGATGAGTTTGAAATTACTTGCTGAAAAAATTGGTAAAATTCGACCATTTTATGGAATACAGGCGTCTGGTCTTAATGAAGGTGAGCAGCCATATAATTCTCTTCAGAAAGCTGTTTCTATTGATATTGTCGAAATAATAAATAAGCAACCCCAAGGTCCTTATGTACTTTGGGGATATTCATTTGGAACAATTTCAGCTTTTGAGGCAGCTTATCAGCTTGAAATGATGGGAGAAGAGGTTGAGGAACTTATATTGATTGCTCCTGGTATGACAAAAGGATATTCTTTTCAATTTAAATTAACTGATGAAGTTAATATTTATGAAAATAAGGAGGTGGTTTCCCTATTATTTTCTGTTTTTTCTAGAGATTCAAATCATCCAGAGCTCTCAGAATGTTTGAGAACAGTAACAGATGAAGAGAGTTTTATTAAATTCATTAGAAAGAGAAATCATGGTCTAAGTCATGATTTAATTAGAAAAATCTCAAGAGTTGTTATCGAAATGTCTAAAAGTCTACAGTCAGATATAGATAGTATTTTTTATAATAAACGGATTTCTGCTCCTGTGAAAATATTTAGTGCTGAAGGTGACCAACTATCTTATTTTGAGACTAATAATGATTGTTTTGTTAATTGTCCAGATATTTATAAAATAGAATCCTCTCATTTTGAATTATTAAAAGAATCTGGAGTTGCAAATCTATTATCAAATATGCGTATGCTAATTTCTTGGATGTAATTAGTGTTTAAGAAATAAATTTAAATAAAGGTATAAAATATAAATAATATGGGAAGTGTGTACTTTAAATAGAGTGGTTAATATCATGAAATTACATAAAAATTACCATTGTGTGATTGTTGGACAAGGCACTTTAGCTATTAGGTGCTGTCAATTTTTAATTGAATTAGGTATTAATATTGATGCTATCCTCCCTTTGGATTCTATTTTTTTCTCATGGTCTAAAAAGGAGGGAATAAAACATTTAAATACTATTAATGAATTAGAGGTGTTCGTATCTGACAATTATGTTGAATGGTTGTTCTCTATATCAAATCCTATTATTTTGGATTCTAAATTATTAAGTAATATTAAATTAGGGGCTTTTAATTATCATGATGCACCATTGCCTAAGTATGCTGGAACTCATGCTACTTCATGGGCCATCTTGGCATTAGAGAAAAAATATGCAGTTACTTGGCATGAAGTTATTTCTAAGGTAGATGCTGGAAATATAGTTATACAAAAAAATGTGGAAATTAACCAATCAGACACTGCTCTTTCATTAAATATGAAATGTTATCATACAGCATTTGAAGGATTTAAAAATTTAATAGTTCTTCTTGATAGTGATAATATAGAATATATAAAACAAGATTTGTCAGAAAGGAGTTTCTTTTCAAATAGAAAACGCCCATATTCATTAGCTTGCTTACAGTGGAACAAATCAGCGGAAGAATTGTCAGCTTTAGTACGAGGATTATATTTTGGCGAACGTTATCGAAATCCATTATGTATGCCAAAAGTTTATTTAATGAATACTGTTGGAATAGTTAAGTCTCTTGAAGTACTTTCTAATTCTTCACATGAGAAACCCGGTTTTGTGGTTGATATTTCAAGAGATTGTTGGGTTATAACAACTGCGACTACAGATATTCGAATCGAGTTTATGTATTTGGCTGGAGAGTATCTTAGAGCTGATATTTTTGCTTATCAGCTTGATATAAATGTGGGGAACCTTTTACCTAATCTTAGTGATTCTGATTCAGTAAGTATAACACAGAAACATGAAGATTTAGTTTCTTATGAACTATTCTGGGTTGAACGCCTTGAATTTTGTAAACCACTAAAATCTATTTTAACGAATCAAAAATATCTTAATCAAGATTGTGCTTTTGATATCTATTATAACTGGAACTTATATGATGAGGTTGTTGAATTCAAAAGTGAAGAGAGATTGTGGCATATATTGAGTGCATTGGCTATATATTTATCATTATCTAATGATGTTCAAAATTTCCATTTGGCTTGGAAAGTTGGTTTATTTAAAAATAAAAACTTAGATTACTCTTGTTTTTTTTCTGACAATGTTCCTTTTGAATTTTGTGTTAATTTTGATAATTCTGCGCTTGATTTGTATAATTTTATTTCAATTGAATGTGACAAAGTGAACAAATATAAAACATTTACTAAAGATATAGTTTTTCGTTATCCTCAATTGAGATTGGCAGAGTTTTTTCATTCTAAATTTATTTTTGGGATTGATGTTATTAATTGTGAAAATATTGAAAATAGTCTAACAAGCCCTGAGTTGTACGAAAAAACAAATTCTTTTTTGACAATGCAAATAGAACCGAATAAAAGAGCTTTTCGTTGGATATCTAATTTATCAATGTTTGACAGTTTTGAACTGAGGAAAATGACAAATGAAATAATAAATATAGATAGAATTCTTTTATCTAACCCAAGTGTGCCTTTGAAGAAACTATTTTCTTAAAGGAATTTATTTTATATACTCTATGAACTTCAAGTTGCAGCTTGGAAGACGAAAAAAGTTATTATCTCCTCTCCTCGCGGGGGAGATAATAAATGCACCTTGAAGTATAATAAATATATTATTACACGTAAACTTTAGTTAATATTTTATATCCGTTTCCATTGAGGCTACCTGATTTATAGTTTAAATTCCATCACTCTAACTGACATGAAAGTTTATCTGTCCATAGCGCCAAAACGTCATCATTCATTAACCATTTATTTACCTTAGGCCAGAAGTAAGGTTAACTATATCTGGGTAATGTTGTATTCGTGCCACTGCTATGGTAGTTCCCCCATTTTTATGAAGAATAAAAATAGAATTCAAGCAGTTCGTACTTAACTACCACCTACTGAAGTAGGTGGGTTAGCGTACTTCAGGTGCCGACGACTGAAAGTCGTCGAACCACGCACCTCGTAAACGCGCATAGGTCAAAGAATTAAAGTCAAAGTCACCGTCTAAAGACGGTGGTTTTTACCAATGATATTGAAATAAATGCTGCTCCGGTATAATCTAATAATGCCTTTACCTATACCAATCGCCATTGAAGATGCTTGATTTCTTATCCAAACCCGATCATGCTTGCAATCATGAAAATTCATCTGACACCAGAACAAAAACGTGCCCTCGAATTGATGCATGATACCACTCGTGATAGTCGAGTCTGTGATCGCATCAAGGCCGGGCTTTTGGCGTAAGAGGGCGGGCCAACTTAGATGTATTCTCCAGGCCTTACGTATTCAAAAAATTACGGGAAACCCTCCCCTAAAAGAATTCATCGCCGCAGGAAAAACTCACCCCCGAAAATGGGGGTTTCTAAAACCATTCTCTTTTCCCAAACAAACCCCCGTTCGGGTTGATTATTTGACGGGAAAATTGCCTGCATACGGCCGCTCAAATTGTGGATAATGTACGAGCTCGTTGGCAGGTGTCTTTCAGCGTGGGAGGCATGACGAAATGGCTTCACCGACAAGGTTTCAGCTACAAAAAGCCAAAGGGCGTTCCTCATAATTTCGATGCGGATAAGCAGCAACAATTTATTGATGACTACCAGTCTCTGAAAGACCGGGCAGGTCAGAATGAACCTATCCTATTTATTGATGCGGTGCATCCTTCGCAGTCCACAAAGCTCAGCTATGGTTGGATGAAAGCGGGGAAAAATCAGGTAAAAGTGGTCGAAACCACCGGCAGTCGTACCCGTCTCAATCTTCTGGGCGCCCTCAATTTACAACGAATTGAAGACACCGTGATCCGTGAATACCCGAGTATCAATGCCGAAAATATCGCGTATTTTTTCGGCGCTATTAGAGAAACTTACCCACTTTCGCAAAAAATTCATATTATTCTGGATGGGGCGGGTTACCACCGGGCAGAATTGGTGAAAGAGGTGGCATATGTCCTTAATATTGAACTGCATTACCTACCGCCTTACAGCCCAAACCTCAATCCAATAGAGCGATTGTGGAAGTATATGAATGAGCAAGTACGTAACAATGTTTATTTTCCGGATGCGAAGACATTCCGTGAAACCCTTCGTCACTTTTTTCATGTCACTTTGCCAGAAAAAGCGAAAGAACTCACGACTAGACTGACTGACAACTTTCAGATTTTAAAACCTGCATCTTCAAGTTAGATTGGTATAGAGAGGATTACTATACGTAAATCAGATTCTGATATTATGTTGGAATTAAGTAATGATCTGTAAGCGTACGGGGAACCCCACCTAGCCTGTAGTGATCAAGAACTTCCGGACACATTTTTAGCCTTTTCCCACTGCTTTTCGTATTCAACGGGAGAACTGCCCCCATTGAAACGATGAGGACGGACGTAGTTATAATATCCGCCCAGATATTGCGTGATATCCCCATCGCTTCATGCATATCCTGATAGCCTTCCGGTGGCACCCATTCGCTTTTTCAGACTCCGGAATACCCGTTCCATCGGCGAATTATCATAGCAGCAGCTCCTGCGGCTTATGCTTTGGATAATCTTGTGTCGCCAAAGTAAGCGGCGGAACTTTTTGCTACTGTATTGGCTGCCTTGATCTGAATGAAAAATCAGCCGCCCTTCTCTATGGCGCATTTCCAGGGCATGACTCAGTGCCCGACAGACCAACTCCGCATCCGGTGAGGAAGAGATGGCCATACCCACCACGCGGCGGGAAAATAAATCCATCACCACCGCGAGGTAACGCCAACCTTCCTGCGTACGAATGTACGTGATGTCCCCGCACCACCGGGTATTTGGGCTGGCCGGGGCAAAGTGCTGCTGCAAAAAATCCGGCGACGCCACATGTTCTTTCCCCGGTGGACGATAACGGTGGGCCCCCGGCTGACGACTTTGCAGGCCGCATTCCTGCATGAGCCAGCCAGCGCCCAACCGGTGTGCCCTCATTGGTCAGCAAGTGGCTCAGGGAGCGGCTGCCGATGGCCCCCCTACTTTGGTTATACAATTCACGGGTCCGGATGCGCAGCCGCAGACGTTCTGTATCGACAGGACGTTTCCGCCAATCGTAATAGGCGCTGCGTGACACCTTAAATGCCTGACAGAGTTCCGTGACCGGCCATTGGGCGCTCAGCCGTGTGATCAACGAATAGCACCACGGCGTATCTCGCTCATCAACACGGCCGCCTGCTTTAGGATTTCTTTTTCCATTTCCAGACGCCTGACCTGTTTTTCCAACGCCTGTATCTGGCGTTGTTCGGGCGTTAAGGCTTTACCGGCAGGCGTTACCCCCTGTATTTCGGCCTTATACTGGCGGATCCATTTTCTCAAGGTACTGGCATCAACAGCCAGTGAACGGGCGATATCAATAACCCGTTGATGATGGAGAACAACCTGCTGAACCGCTTCCAGCTTAAATTCAACGGAATAGTGGCGTTTGGTCGGTTTCAATTTCATTGTCATACCTCATTGTCATGTTAATAACATTAGCAGGCTTTTGAGGTGTCCGGATTTAATGTACTACTACAAACAATATGGGGAACAATTTTGCCCGCCATAGCGGGCAAATATATTGCAGGTATTACCAATAAAATGGAAATAGGCAGTAAAAAAAGGAACAGTGGAGTAACTTATCGTAGTGAAACTGCTTAAAACAGGTTGATGAAGTGTCAGAAATCATCATATCACTACGTCTCTATATTTTAATTGGAAATCCATGTTTTTTAGCCAACCAGGTTGTTACTAAACCAATTACAAGCAAGCCAAACAAAGTCCAAGGAAAAGAATAAACACCTTGGGTATCTAACAAGACTCCTCCCAATATCCCTCCCGCAGCTATCGATAAATTCCAGACCGTGACCAGAATTGATTGAGCAACATCTGCACCTGAACCAGCGGCATCAGCTGAAGCCGTTTGTAATAATGGGGCTGCTCCTCCAAAAGTTATTCCCCATACAGCCATAGATAAATATATCACGAGGGGAACAGTTCCAGCTAATCCTAACCCCAATGCCACCAAAGCAAATAATCCTATGCTAACCAAAACAAGTAATCGTAGGTATTTATCAATCAATATTCCCACCAACCATATACCAAGAACTGAGAAAATACCGAAAATCAATAAAATTATGTCAACTCTATGGGAAAGCCCTGCTGGAACAAGGAATGGCATGATATAAGTATAAAGTATACTGTGTGCTAATACCCAGAAAGTAAGTACTATGAATACTGATCGTACACCTGGTGTTTGCAATACGGTTCTAATCGATAACCGTTTTTCTAAAGATTGTCCAGGATAATCAGGTACGAATAGACGAATCCAAATCATGACTCCTAAGGTAAGTAATGAAAGAAGGCCAAATGTCATGCGCCAACCAATGAGTGATCCAAGAAATGCCCCCAAAGGAACGCCCAATGAAAGAGCCAAAGGTGCTCCCACACCAGCAATAGCTAAGGCTCTTCCTTTCAAAGGTTCTGATGCCATTCGTCGAGCATATCCGGCCAACATTCCCCAAATTAGCCCTCCTGCCATTCCCGCAAATAATCGGGTAGCAAGTGCAAAAATATAATTGGATGTCAATACAGTCAGGGTATTGAAAATGAACAGTGCACTTAAAACAGCAAGCAAAAGTGGGCGACGTCGCCAACCTTGGGTGGCTGTTGTTAATGGGATAGCCGCGATAAGTGAGCCTATTGCATATAGTGTAACGAATTGTCCCGCCATAGACTCAGAAATATTTAATCCTTCACTGATTTGTGACAACATACCTGCGGGAACAGTTTCTGTCATAAGCGCTAAAAAGCCGGTCATTGCAAGTGCAAGCAATGGAGTTAATGGTAAAGTATTCTTATCGTTAGTATTATTATTAGTGGTTGGTATCACCTCAGCTCTCCTTCCTTTTTCAGTCATATTCAGTATCTGAAGAGCCATGTATTAATGCCATCCCACATAATATTCAGTAGAGTCTATGGGTTGTCAAATAGGCTCACCTATATAGTATGAGGGAACATATTAGAATAAAAAACACACTAAATTTCATAACATATGTGACACTTACGTCATTAATAGGGAAAATAGCAATGGATAATCTTGGTGTTCTCGAAGTCTTTGTTCGTGTCAGTGAAGCAAGAAGTTTCACTGCGGTAGGTAACCAACTAGGTATATCATCTTCAGCTATTAGCAAAGCAATAGGTCGTCTTGAAGAAAAACTACGGGTGAGACTTTTTCATCGTTCCACGCGTATAGTAACTTTAACACCAGAAGGTACTCTATTTCTTAAACGTTGTCGGCGCATTCTTGATGAAATAGAAGAAGCAAAAAATGAACTTTCCAAGTCACAATCTTTGCCATATGGAAAATTAAAAGTGAGTATACCGTCAATTGGTATACAATTTATGACCCAGTTCGTAGAGTTTAGTCGGCAGTACCCCAACATTGAATTAGAAATAGACAGTACTGACAGTTTGGTGGATTTAATCGAAGAAGGGTTTGATGCTGTAATACGCACAGGAGAACCGACTGATTCACGATTAATGGCTCGTGTACTTGGTTCTTACAAAAGAGTTCTTGTTGCTTCCCCTGATTATTTCCAGAAAGCAGGACTTCCTGAAAAACCAGAAGATCTCATTAAACATACCTGTATGATGTATCGTTACAAGAGTACAGGAAAACTGGATATTTGGCCAACCAGTCAATATAGCCAAATCTTACAGACAGAAAGGCCTATAAGAATGGTGACTAATACTCTTGAGCCATTGGTTTCTTTTACGGAAAATGGGCTTGGTATCGCATGTATTCCTGATTTAGCTATTCATGGTCAACTAAAAACAGGAAAACTTGTCACTGTTTTGGATAGTTTTAATCATGATATAACAACGTGTAGAATACTTTGGCCTTCAGGAAAGTACTTATCACCCAAGCTGAGGGTATTTATCGATTTTATGGTAGAAAATTTATTTAAAAATTAATAAAATATAAAAGTCAGGATCCTGATAGATTAGGATCATATAATAGAAAAAGGGGAGACTACTGAAAGGTTACTTCGCTCATAAAAAGATAAATATGAATACTGAGTAAATGAATTAACATTTTCCATATGTACCTAACCCAGACTTGATCTGATGGACGCACCGTATAACAGCAGTGAGTGTTTAATTATCAGGTCAAAAGTAACACCAATTTGTAACGGTGTTATCAAATCATAGAAAAACATCCCTTGATGGGCAATTATATTGACTATCAAAGGATGTTACGGAACACCAGATTGACTTCTAATTTATCAGCGTAACGATATCGAATTAAAATTATATCGCGTTGATAGCCATTCCAAATTATTCGCTTAATGAAATAAGCGCCCTATTTCTTCACCGCAAGCTGATACGCCTTAGTATCACATTTCTGCGTTTCCGGGCACTGCTTGCAGCCCCCGCTGAGGCAGGAGGAAGTATCCACTTCCTCCAGTTTACCCATTATGACAAGCTGCTTGAGCATGGCTTCCATCATCGGCAGCGGTGCTGAAAACTGATGGCTCAATGACCTTGCGTCAGTACGCCCATTAAGGGCAACCGCGTCTCTGATTTTCAGCAGGTTAATCATGTCTGGCTCCTCATGGCTTTGGTTAGTGGCAGCTATTGTCTGAGCATTCGCAGCTACGGTCAGTCGCGTTGTTAAACGTGACAGTGACTCGGCTGCGTGCACGGCGTAAGCCAATAATGATCAGAATGTTAAGCAGGATCACGGCAGCAATGGTGATTAAGCTACTTTGTGGGTGAGCGGAAAACGTTGTCACTTGATAAAACAGGGCTGACAGCGAATAAGCGACGTTCAATCCCCACAGAATGGAGAATATCATCCAGCCACGGCTGGTTTCACGGGCAATGGCACCCATGACAGAAACACAAGGCACGTACAGCAGGACGAAAATCAGGTAACTGTAAGCGGAAATGGCAGAGCCAAATTTGGTGCTCATCATTCCCATCGAACTGCGATCCATATTGCCGTCACCTTTGCTGGCTTCAATCGGGTTAGAAAGAGCACTTAAGGTAAAGGTGTCTTTCAGGCTATCCCAGGTTTCTGCGACCGCACCTTTGAGTTGATCCAGCAGATTGAACTCATCGGGGTTAAATGGCCCTTGCGTAAGGTTTTCGGCGGTATATAGCGTATTCAGGGTGCCCACCACCACTTCTTTCGCCATCGCGCCGGTAATCAGCCCGACGGTTGCTTGCCAGTTATCGGGATGTACACCAATGGGATGCAAGACAGGAGTGAGCACTTTACTGACGGAAGCCAGCGCCGATTCGTTGATATTGTCCACGGTCTTACCGGAGAAAGAGAAACTGTTCAGGGCACCAATCAACATGCTCGCAGCGACAATCACTTTACCCGCACGTATCACAAAACCTTTCAGCCTTTGCCATGTCTGGAGCAGCAGGGTTTTGGCATGGGGAACGTGATAGACCGGCAGTTCCATGACAAAAGGCGAGGCTTCACCACGCATCAGGGTGTATTTGAGCAGCAGCCCCGTCAGGATAGCAATGACAATCCCCAATATATACAGGGAGAAAACGATGCTGGCGCCATCTTTGCCGAAGAAAGCCGCAGCAAAGACGGCAAAGATCGCCAACCTTGCCCCGCAGGACATAAACGGCGCCATCATAATGGTAATCAAACGCTCACGAGGAGCATCCAGCGTCCTTGACCCCATCACGGCAGGGACGTTACAACCAAAGCCAACAATCAAGGGCACAAAAGATTTACCCGGCAATCCGATGGCCTGCATCAGCCTGTCCATGACAAATGCCGCCCTCGCCATGTAACCGGAGTCTTCCAGAAAGGAGAGGAACAGGTACATCATGCCAATTTGGGGAACCAGCGGCAGTACCGTATTGATGCCGCCACCAATGCCTTGGGCAAGGAATACCGTCAGCCAGTTCGGGAAATGGAGCGTATGGCCAAGCCATTGCATGCCATCGATGAAAATGGCGGAAGAAGCGCCGTCAAAGATAGGCTGTAAGGCACCACCAATATTAATGGCGAGCACAAACATCAGGTACATGACAAACAGGAAAACAGGCAGACCCAGCCAGCGGTTCAGGACAACGGTATCTAACGCTTGGGTCAGTTTGTTCGGTATGGCCGTGCGGATATCAATAACTGCCAGACAAATTTCACTGATGGTTTGATAGCGTGAACCTGCAATGGCGAGATCAGGTTCTTCAATCTGTTGTTTTTGCAGGCGCTCTTGGCTTTCCGTTAGTTGGGTGTGGGTCAGGCCAGCGACCTCACGGCCGTAAATATCCCCTTCCAAGACTTGCAAAGCCAGCCAGCGGCGCTGTTGTGGCTTAAATTGCGCTGTGATCTGGCCGGAAAGGAGAGAAATTTCCTGCAACAGCGCCTCAGGATAATCAACCTGTACAGGGTTAAAGTGCTGCGGGTAATTATCGATGGTTTTTTTCAGGGTATCGATGCCGGTGGCACGGGTGGAAACCAGCGGGATAACCGGACAGCCGAGGCGTTTTTCCAATGCGGGAATATCAATATTGATGCGTTGACTTTCGGCAATATCCAGCATATTCAGCGCAATAATGCAGGGAATACCCAGTTCAATCAATTGCAGTGAGAGATAAAGATTACGCTCCAGATTCGACGCATCAACAACATTGATTAACATATCCGCGTCACCACTGAGAATATAGTGGCAGGCAATCTGTTCATCAATGGAAGTTTGCTCAGAAATCGTGGTGAGAGAATAAGTACCAGGCAAGTCGACAAGATCGACTTGATGGTCATGGGTGGTAAAGTGGCCAGTTTTGCGTTCTACCGTAACGCCAGCCCAGTTTCCCACTCGTTGGCGGGAGCCAGTGAGCTGATTAAAAAGCGTTGTTTTGCCGGCATTGGGATTACCAATCAGGCCAATGGTTAATTGTTTCATCATACTTTCTGCCAATCAGGAAAGCGAATTTCGTACCTTAGTTATACTTTAGTACTCTGTAAGCGTGCCTGAACAAGGGTTATTCTGAACCCAGTTGATTTAGGGCTTTGTTAGTTCAGATCTTCATGCAACATGAGAAATGCTAAGTCTTGTTTACGCAGAGTCAGATTGACTCTGCGTGTTTCGATTTGTATTGGATCGCCTAAGGGAGCGAAGCGAATGACTTGAAATGTTGATCCCGGCAACATGCCGAGTGACAATAATTTTTGTCGGTAAGCTGGGCTAATCTCTGGAGAAAATCCCAGAATTTTGTACCTACGTTCTGGAATAAGAACCATATAACTCTCCATTCAAACTGAAAAAATAAGTGATTATAAGAATTATCCTCAATAAGGGGAGAACCACAAGAAAAAAGTACGGTAATTTCTCTGAATTCTAATTATTAATGATAATAATACGCAACTGCGATGTTGACTCTTTATACCGGATAATAAGGGAATGAATTGATATTAATCAAATTAATAGTCATTTTATTGTAAATAATGCACTATCAAGACGGATTAATATTTGGGGGAATTTCTTTATTGATTAGTCTCATTGATAAATTCGACTTATTGATTTTTGTTGTTTCATTAATTTGGTCAATAAATACATTCTGAAGTACGACGAGGATATATAAAACATTAATAAAAATAGTCAGATGTTATCACTTATTCAAATTTATAATGTCAGCAATAAATAGAATCATGATAATGAAAATTATCACTTTCTTACGGATAAATAACGGATAGTCAGTGAAGGATATTTTATTTATTCTGATGTTGGGATTTATTTAAATGAAAAATATATTGCGCGATCCCGAACTGGCGTTATTGACCAGTTCGGGAAATCATTTAAGTAAGCTAACGTTTTTGGTTAATTAACGTTTTTTACTAAAGGCCGCAGCTAATGCGTCACTCATGGCGCTGTTGGTTACCGATGCAGAACCTGAACGCGAAGTTTGGCGGTTTCTGCCGTTGCTGTTGCGGTTATTGCGGCTTGGGTCATTCTGGCGGTTGTCACCTTGAGAGCCGCGGCGTGCTTGTGTTTCACCGGGTTGCTCATCAAGGCGCATGGTCAGTGCAATACGCTTGCGGTTGAGATCAACATCCATCACCTTCACTTTCACGATGTCGCCTGTTTTGACGATGGTATGTGGATTTTCCACAAAGCGATCGGAGAGCGAGGAGATATGCACCAGACCATCCTGATGGACACCGATATCGACGAAGGCGCCGAAATTGGTGACGTTAGTGACAGTTCCTTCCAAAATCATGCCCGTTTGCAGGTCATTCATGGTTTCAACGCCATCGGCAAAGGTGGCGGTTTTGAATTCAGGACGTGGATCGCGTCCCGGTTTTTCCAGCTCTTTCAGGATGTCAGTCACCGTCGGAATACCGAATTTTTCGGTTGTGAAATCCTGCGCGTTCAAGTTACGCAGATTGGCAGAATTGCCCATCAGTTCAGACAGGGTCTGCGCGGTTGTTGCCAGGATCTTCTCAACCACCGGATAAGCTTCCGGGTGAACGGTTGACGCGTCCAGCGGGTTATCACCCTGATTGATGCGCAGGAAGCCCGCACATTGCAGGAAGGCTTTGGGTCCCAGACGGCTCACTTTCAATAATTGATTACGGTTGTCGAAACGACCGTTTTCATCGCGCCAGTTAACGATATTTTGGGCAACCGCGCGAGTCAGGCCAGCAACGCGAGTCAGCAAGGCGACCGACGCGGTATTCAGGTCAACGCCGACGCCGTTGACGCAGTCTTCAACGACGTTATCCAGTTTTTTGGCAAGTTGGGTCTGGCTGACATCATGTTGGTATTGACCAACACCGATGGATTTAGGTTCGATTTTCACCAGTTCAGCCAACGGATCTTGCAGGCGGCGGGCGATGGAAACCGCGCCACGCAGGGAAACATCCAGATCCGGGAATTCTTGCGCCGCCAATTCAGAAGCCGAATAGACCGAAGCGCCTGCTTCGCTGACAACCACTTTCTGGGCGGTGACGTCAGGATACTGTTTCTGGACGTTGGCAAAGAAACGTTCTGTTTCACGGGATGCGGTGCCATTGCCAATCGCAACCAGTTCCACCTGATGTTTGGTGCACAGGGCAGCGACGATTGCCGCGGCTTTATTTTCCTGCCCGGTATGCGGATAAATGGTATCGGTGGCAATCA
Organism: Xenorhabdus doucetiae; assembly: GCF_000968195.1. Taxonomy (NCBI): domain Bacteria; kingdom Pseudomonadati; phylum Pseudomonadota; class Gammaproteobacteria; order Enterobacterales; family Morganellaceae; genus Xenorhabdus; species Xenorhabdus doucetiae. The sequence continues at coordinate 4,092,000 of NZ_FO704550.1, read as the reverse complement.
GTTTACCCGTCGCGTCAACCACGGCGACTTTTACCCCGGTACGCAAACCTGGATCAAGCCCCATTGTGGCGCGCATCCCCGCAGGTGCCGCCATCAGCAGATCATGCAGGTTACGGGCGAAAACGTTGATGGCTTCGTCTTCGGCTTTTTCGCGCAGCGTGCCCATCAGTTCGGTTTCCAGATGCAGCAGCACTTTGATGCGCCATGTCCAGTTCACCACGGTTTTGCGCCAATGGTCAGCCGGGGCATTATTCAGGCGCAGGTTAAGGTGATCGGTAATAATTTGTTCACAGTGGCTCTCTTTAGGGGCTTCCTCAAATTGCGGATCAGCATTTAAAGAGAGTTGCAGGATGCCTTCATTGCGTCCACGGAACATGGCAAGGGCACGGTGGGAAGGCACAGTGGCGATGGCTTCATGGTAATCGAAATAATCGCTGAATTTCGCTCCCTCTTGCTCTTTGCCCTCGACAACTTTGGCGACCAAATGGGCATGTTTCCACAAATATTCACGGACTTTTGCCAGCAGGGTCGCATCTTCGGCGAAACGCTCCATCAGGATATAACGTGCGCCATCCAATGCCGCTTTGGTATCCGCAACACCTTTGTCAGCATCAACATAGGCGGCGGCGGCCAGTTCGGGGTCTTGCTGTGGATCTTGCCACAGCAGATCGGCCAGCGGCTCCAATCCGGCTTCAATCGCCGTTTGCCCGCGGGTGCGGCGTTTAGGTTTATAGGGCAGGTACAGGTCTTCCAACTCAGTCTTGCTTAACGTCGTGTTAATCGCTTCTGCAAGCTCAACGGTTAACTTTCCCTGTTCCTCAATCGATTTCAGGATAGTTTGACGGCGGCTGGAGAGTTCGCGCAGATAACCGAGACGGCTTTCGAGTTGGCGAAGCTGTGTATCATCCAGACCACCGGTGGCCTCTTTACGGTAACGGGCGATAAAGGGAACGGTATTTCCCTCATCGAGCAGGGTAATGGCTGCTTGGACTTGCTGTGGCTGAGCCTGTAGCTCACCGGCAATGATTCGACTTAAAGATTCATTCATGGTCTGTTTTCTTCAACTTTCACTTTCTTAGCGTCTGTAGATATCCTGAGACATCATCAGACAGAACCGGATCAGATCAAATTTTATCTGAGACAGTATCGGCATGGTTCAAACTGGCTCCATTTATACGTGCTGAACGCAATAATTTCCAGTTTAGCGCGATATTTCGGTCACGTAGCGACAAAATTCCGCGAATATCTGCTGGATTGAGATTGCGTTGGTGAGCGTTGATGAGCGTTGAGAATTGATGAGATATAAGAATTGATGAGATATAGTACTGCGCCATTAATCATCTTTTCTCAAGTGAGTTTTTCATGACCAAAAGTCACTATATTACCCGCGAAGGTTGGCATGCGCTTGATCAGGAATTGAAATATCTCTGGAAAGTTGAACGTCCCAAAGTCACTCAAGCGGTATCAGATGCCGCTGCATTGGGGGATCGTTCAGAGAATGCAGAGTACATTTATGGTAAAAAAAGATTAAGAGAAATTGACCGTCGTGTACGCTTTTTGTCCAAGCGTTTGGATGTACTGCAAATTGTTGACCCTGACCCGCGACAGGAAGGAAAAGTCTTTTTTGGCGCATGGGTAAAAGTTGAAAATGAGCATGAGGAAGAGCACATTTTTCGGTTGGTCGGGCCGGATGAATTCGATCCCACCAAGAAGTGGATCTCCATTGATTCCCCGGTGGCAAGGGCGTTACTGGGTAAGCAGCTTGATGATGAAGTTACGGTGATGACACCGAACGGCAAGGTGACTTACTGGATACTGGCAATCAGCTATCGGCCTTTGGCATAAGCCACAGTGGTTGTTCAGCGGAAATATAATTTGACGGAAATAGGGAGAACAAGGAGAGAAAACCAAATCATAAGCAATGATTGCTAATGCCATTAGTGGCCTTAAAATACGTGAGGTTAAGTCTCTATTGGAATTATGGGTTTTCTAGTGATGGATGTTGCGGGCATGGAGCATCTTGGGAGCTGAAACATGCAAGAGAGTTATAAGATCCTTGTTGTTGATGATGATATGCGTTTGCGGGCACTATTGGAACGCTATTTATCCGAGCAGGGGTTTCAAGTGCGTAGTGCAGCAAATGCAGAGCAGATGGATCGTTTATTGACCAGAGAATCCATTCAATTGATTGTTCTGGATTTAATGTTGCCGGGCGAAGATGGATTGTCTATCTGCCGAAGGTTGAGAAGTCAGCATAACTCGATCCCCATCATCATGGTATCCGCGAAAGGGGAAGAGGTTGATCGGATTGTGGGGCTAGAAATTGGTGCTGATGATTATCTTGCCAAACCGTTTAACCCGCGTGAACTGTTGGCACGTATGCGGGCAGTCCTGCGGCGACAGACCAATGAATTGCCGGGGGCGCCGACGCCGGATGATGCGGTGATCAAATTTGGCAAATTCAAACTTGATCTTGGAACACGTGAAATGTTCCATCAAGATGAGTTGTTATCTTTGACCAGTGGGGAATTTTCCGTGCTGAAGGTGTTGGTTTCTCATCCACGTGAGCCATTATCACGGGATAAGTTGATGAGTCTGGCAAGGGGACGAGAGTATGGCGCGATGGAGCGTTCCATTGATGTCCAGATTTCTCGCCTGCGTCGCCTGATTGAAGAAGATCCCACCCATCCTCGCTATATCCAGACGGTTTGGGGATTGGGATACGTTTTTGTTCCTGATGGAAGCAAGGTATGAAAAAGCCCAATGTGAAAAAGTGTTGGCTTTCTCTGCGTACTCTGCTTTCCCATGTCCTGTATTTGATGCTGGGCAGCTTGCTGTTCAGCGCTCTGGTCACCTTGCTGTTGGTGGTGCTGGAAAATCTCCCTTTTAACGCGGTATTTCCTTATCTCTTTATCAGTGTCTTTGTGATGGTTTTGTCAGTGTCTGCCGTGTTTTGGCGTTATTCCGCTAGCCAAAGACACTCATTGCAGGCCATGCAAAAAGCCGTGACTGACATGGGAAAAGGCCGAAGCGTGTCACCCTTGCCTGAAATGGGATCTCCCGCTATCCGCTCCGTGGTCAGGGCGCTGAACCAGTTATCGCTGGAGCTGAAATCGCAGGAAAGTGATCGGGCGGTATTGATGGCGGGCGTGAGCCATGACTTGCGGACTCCGCTGACCCGTATTCGTCTGGCGATGGAAATGATGGAGGGAAAAGAGGATTTTCTGACGGAATCTATCCATCAGGATATTGAAGAGTGCAACGCCATGATTGATCAGTTCATTGATTACCAGCGGGCGGGACAGGATATGCCGATGACATGCTGTGAGTTGAATGGACTGCTTGACGAGGTGATAAAGGCAGAACAGCGCTGTGCGGCAGATGTCACGATTGAAAATTGCCTGTCTACTGGCTCGATTTTTATTTCAGCCCATCCCTTTTCCATTAAGCGAGTCTTGGTCAATATGTTCACCAATGCCCGACGTTACGGTAATGGATGGATTCGCATCAGTAGTGGCGCAACAGAACACTTTGGCTGGTTTCAGGTTGAGGACAACGGCAGCGGAATGACGCAAGAAGAAGCCGCGGTTTTATTCCAGCCGTTTACGCAGGGTGTTCGGGCAGGCTTGAATAACGGCGTGGGGCTGGGGCTGGCGATCATTCGCCGTATCATCGATAGCCACGCGGGGGATATTCAGGTGGCCAGTAGTGAAAAACAGGGGCTATCCATTCGTGTATCTATTCCATTGCGCGCAAAAAAATAAGTCACTGCTGAAACTGCCCATCATAGCCCTGACTTTCCTATACAATACAATTCCCTCAATAAAAATCGAACGTTTCTACCTCCCGTTTGAGGTGAAAAATTTTTCCTGGTTTTTATCTCAAGATAGGATACCTAATGGAATTCCAATAAGTTAAATAGAACATTCTTCTTTTTGACAATAAATCAAACTGTTATGAAATACGGTTCAATTGCTTTATTTTTTTAAAAAATGTTATTGATTTGTTAAATTTAATGGTGTAAATATATTCCAGAAAGGTAATTCTTTTAGTTTATTAAACTTTAAAATTAACTTTGTCTTTGTTGTATTCCTATTAAATCTCATTAATATACAGTGGAGGTCATCATGATTGCTCATTCACGTAACTAATTTTCAAGAATAAAGGGTACGTATTCTTATTCTTACGTACCCTTTATATTCTTTCATAAGTTTTTATGAATTTAAATCATATTTAATATTATTTTTTTGAAAAATAAATTATATTCAATTAGCTACCTTAGTTTAAAGGTTAATATTGCATGAAAAATGAAGAAATTAGATACATACTTTCAAGAAGTGCCTATGTTGGTTTTTTAGGTCGTCAATGTGTTTTCTCAATTGGGAATAGGCAAGAGATTTTTTATAACGAGGAAGAATATTTACCTATTTTAAAAGCATCCGCAATCTGGAAAGAAGCAAATACTATAAAATTTGTTGTTGATAAGCTTATAAAAAGTGGCTTGACATTAGAAGAATCAGTGAACGCAACAAATTTTCTTATAGAAAAACATCATGTAGTATATGATGAGTCTATTAAGCTAGAGAGATATAGCAGGCATTATCTTTACTATGGTGGTTGGTCTTATAGCCCAAATGATGTACAAGAAAAAATTTCCTCAAGCCATGTAATTATTCTTGGCTGTGGAGGAATCGGCAATCACTTAGCAATAAATCTAGCTACAGCGGGGATTAATAAATTAACGCTTATTGATGATGATTTAATAGAATTATCTAACCTAACAAGGCAACATATGTTCACCGAAGATGATGTTGGCCTTCATAAAATTGATGTGTTAGCAAGAGAAATAAAAAGAAGAAATAAAAATGTTCAAATTAATACCATCAAAAAATCAATAAATAGTCAAAGTGATCTTGCTTGTTTACCTAAAGCTGATTTAATAGCGCTATCAGCTGATTATCCTGATGAATTAGCTTCTTGGGTCAACTTGTATGCTGTAAAGAATAAATTTCCTTTTATAAACATAGGTTATGTTGGTGACATTGCTGTTTTTGGCCCATTTTATATTCCTAATGAATCTGGTTGTTTTGCTTGTAATTCAAATATAGTCCCAGACATTAACCCTGAACATAGAAATTTGCATAAATATGCCGAAATGATAAACAAAGGGTTTCAGGCTCCGTCTTTCGTCGCTGTTAATGCAATGTCATCAGCTATGGCAACGAATGATATTATTCGCTACTTGGGTGGAAGTGTTAAGCCTCTATCTACAAACAAAAGAGTAGGAATTCATTCGTATGAATTAAAAATAGAATACCAAGAATGTCCAGTTAAGTACTCAAGAGAAATTTAATTTGAAAATTGGTTCCCATTACCCCCCCAAAAAACTTTTTAATTTTTTTTTCTTTTTTCCCTGAGTCAAAGGAATAAAACGTCGCCCATGGTATTTGGCTTTTTCCCGACGTTTTCAATCAAATTCAGTTTTGGGTGTGGGGGGAAGGTAGAATAAAAACAGGTGGGTTCTCGTACCCAGCTATTTCTGATTTTTTTTCAATCCGCTGATGGATACGCGCATTTCCCACACTAAAAATGTCAGGCGGGTGTCCCCTTGTTGGGCGAGCTGCTCTAAAAAATCAATCACGTCATCTCGCGTGATACTGCCTGACGTTGTCTGGTAAAACAGCGTGTTATCCGTGTAATTTAACGCCCCCAGAACTGACCGCCTGTCATGCTCTTGAGGCTCAGTTTCATGGGGCTTACCCCGTGGACTCCATCCATATTGCACCGGAGGAGATGCGGCAAAACCCGCCTCATCAAAATAGACCAAACGGTAATGGCCTAACTGTGCTCCAGCCTTAATTTTATTCAGCAAGGCGGATTTGTTAGCAAACTCCGTTTCGTTGCGCTTTTTTTAAGCGATAGACGGGTGCGTTTATAGGTGAGCCCCTGCTTTTTCAGGGTATTTGCCAGCGTTTCAAGCGTACAAGGCAGGGGCCCATGCTTTGCCTCAACGCACTGGGCTATCCGTGCGAGAGTTAGGGACTCTGCACAGGCAGCTTCGACCGCAGTGGCAATCATTTCAGGCGTCATAGCGAGATACCGGCCTCCAGCATGACCGCCTAATAATCCCGCTATCCCTGAATTGTGCCACATGTGAACCCAATTATAGATAACCCGGAGACTGCATCCTATTTCAGCGGTGATCTGGGACGGCTTGCTCCCTCTGGCAAGCATGAGCAAACCCGTTCCTCGCGTACGGATATCCCGGTGGGGATGATTCAAAGCGAGTTGTTGCAATGTTATTCGTTCAGGCTCAGAAAGTATTATCTTCGATTTCATAAGGACAGGCAGAAAATCAGGTTATCGTGTTATCGATTGTAACAGTAATGCAGATAGTTTATCTGATTAACTTAATAAAGAGTGCCGAGTATGTTCATGTTACTAAATGGTAGCCGAGGTGTGATTTTTTACGGATTAGCAACCAATGCAGCAAGGATGCTTGTTGGTGCAACATCTATTGTCTATTTAATGTCATCTGGAATGACTGTTGCTGATATCGGATGGCTAAAATCCATACAAGCTGCAGTAATACTTTTTGCAGATATTCCATTTGGATACATTGCAGATAAATTTGGTAGAGGGAATACAGTAAAAATCAGCACCTTATTCAGTGTAATATGGCTATCAATGACTGCTATAGGTGGACATAAATTTGTCTTCATGCTAGCAGAAGTTTTCAATGCCCTTTCTATAGCTTTATTTAGTGGTGCGTTTAATGCGTTATTGATTGAAACTTATAAAAAAGAAACGGGTAATGTTAATTTTGAAAAGATCATTGGTTCTTTTTATAAATGGCAATTTATTTTAATGGCTATTTTTTCTTTTGTTGGAGCTATCATTTTCCCTCCAGATTCTAAAAAAATATGGTGGTTTGCCGCTATGGCTATAACGGCTATTATGTTTTTATTTAATCATGTTATTCCTATGAATAAAGAAAAACAGACGTTATATAAAAAAGAAAATTATAATAAAAATATTATTGGTACGATCAAAAATGTATTCTCTACCAGAATAGCTTTACCAATGGTTATAATTTGCACCACCATATCACTTTGTTTTCAAATAGCAATACAATTTTGGCAACCCATGATTGCGGGAGAGAATCTATCTAAAATTTATGGTGGGTTTTATGGTATTGCATTTGTGCTGATTTTATTGTCACAATCATTAGCTTCACATATAGCCCAACAAATTAAAGCCAAGATATTAACATTAGTATTAATTTCTATCATTATGATGATGACATTTGTCATAACATTTATATTTTATGATGAATTATCAAAATATTTTTTGCTTGTATTCATATGTGTTAGCTTTTTCTTAATAAAATTAATAAACATTCACTCTCTATCTATTTTTTTACAATGTCAATCAGATAGTCAGTGGGCAACATCAGAATCTTTGGTTTCCTCTATGACAAGAGCCTGTTTGTTATTCATTCTGCCTATCATTGGTGGCATTTGTCATAGATTTGGTATTGAATTCATTTTTCTTTTATTAAGTATAATATCTGGTCTTTATGTTATTATTTCAGGATTGGCATGTTTATCACTAAATAAAAAGAATACTTTATACAAAGAAGACATTTAACAATATTTAAGGATACTCTGATATGAATAATTGTATTTTCTGTGAGATAGTTAATGGAAAGTCACCTGCGCATGTTATTTGGGAAGATAATGATTACATGGCTTTTTTATCAATATACCCAAACACACTGGGTTTTACCGTCGTCATTCCCAAGAAACATTACGGAAGTTATGTTTTCGAATTAAGTGATGATAATTTATCTGGATTAATCGTTGCTTCTAAAAAGGTTGCAAAGCTTCTTGATTCAACCTTAGAAGGTGTTGCCAGAACAGGCCTGATATTCGAGGGTTATGGCGTTGATCATGTACACGCCAAGTTATTTCCTATGCATGGAACAGGAAATAATAGCCGTTTTAAAAAAATATCATCGAGTATGGACAAATTTTTTCATGAATATGAAGGATATATATCATCACATGATGGTCAACGGGTATCCGATGAAGATTTGAGCATATTAGCTAAGAAAATTAGAGAGAGTTCAGTAGCTAAATAGGGGAAATTAATCAGACTGCTGACAAACCTCCGTTGAAAGTGACCTACTAGCTAAGTCTCTTGATCTCGAAGATGTGACCAAGAGACAGATCACCGCCTTGTCATAAAAATGTCATAATTCATACATTTTATTGTCATTGAATTCATCTATTTTTCTTCTCGATCTACTTTTTATTTTAAAAAACAAACTGTCAGTGATATCTGACATTTTTGTAATTGATGATGAGTATCACAGTCGGAGAGAGAGTATGAAATCAATGCGTACCACCGTGGCGAACATCATGGTCACTGTATTTGCCATGACATCCCTGTCTTCACTTGCTGCGATCAGCCTGACGGGAGCCGGTGCAACATTTCCAGCACCGGTCTATACCCAATGGGCGGATTCTTATCAGAAAGAAACCGGAAACAAAATCAATTATCAAGGCATCGGATCTTCGGGCGGCGTCAAACAGATTATTGCCAATACGGTAGATTTTGGTGCCTCTGACGCGCCCCTTTCTGAGGAAAAATTGGCGGCTAATGGCCTGTTCCAATTCCCAACGGTCATTGGTGGCATTGTGCTGGCGGTGAACATTTCCGGTATTAAAGCGGGTCAGTTGATTCTGGATGGTAAAACCCTGGGTGATATTTATCTGGGGAATATCAAGAAATGGAATGATCCGGCGATTGCAAAGCTAAATCCCAATCTCAAACTGCCGGATCAGAACATCGCCGTGGTGCGTCGGGCGGATGGTTCAGGTACTTCCTACGTCTTTACCAGCTACCTGTCTAAAGTTAACCACGATTGGAAACAGAAAGTGGGTGTTGGCTCGACCGTCAAATGGCCAACCGGATTGGGCGGCAAAGGCAATGACGGGATTGCGGCCTTTGTCCAGCGTCTGCCCGGTTCGATTGGTTATGTCGAATATGCCTATGCCAAGCAGAATCATCTGGCTTATACCCAACTGGTTTCCGCGGAGGGTAATGTGCTGGCACCTACCGAAGAGAACTTCAGTGCCGCAGCGCAAGGGGCGGATTGGCACCGCAGCTTTGCTCAGGATCTGACAAACCAGAAAGGCGGTAATGCGTGGCCGATTACTTCCACCACCTTTATTCTCATCCACCAACAACCGGCAAATGCGGCGAAGGGTGCCGAGGTGCTGAAATTTTTCGATTGGGCTTACGACAAAGGTAAAAAACAGGCGAAAGATCTGGATTATGCCACTCTGCCAGAAGAAGTGGTCAGTCAGGTGCGTGCCGCATGGAAGAACAATATCAAAGGCAGCGATGGTAAACCGCTATATCACGCAAAATGAGAATTCAGCGTATGGCCGAACGTCAAACGGCAGAACGTAAAAGGGTATTGAAAGCACCCAGCAAAAATGGCGATATTATTTTCAGCTCGCTGGTGAGATTAGCGGCGTTGTTAACATTATTGCTGTTGGGCGGCATTATCGTTTCGCTGATCATTGCTGCCTGGCCGAGTATACAAGCATTTGGTTTTGCTTTCTTATGGCGCAGAGATTGGGATGCACCCGCAGGGGTATTTGGGGCATTGATACCGATTTATGGCACCTTGATGACGTCATTCATCGCCCTGATTATTGCGGTTCCGGTGAGTTTTGGCATTGCCTTGTTTCTGACGGAATTGGCACCGAACTGGCTGAAACGCCCGTTGGGGGTGGCGATTGAGCTATTGGCGGCGATCCCCAGCATTGTTTACGGCATGTGGGGGCTGTTTGTCTTTGCGCCGCTGTTTGCCACCTATTTCCAGCAACCCGTGGGTAATGTGCTCTCAAGCATTCCCATCGTGGGCGAGTTGTTCTCCGGCCCCGCTTTTGGTATTGGCATTCTGGCGGCGGGGGTCATTCTTGCCATCATGATTATCCCCTATATCGCTTCTGTCATGCGCGATGTGTTTGAACAGACCCCGGTGATGATGAAAGAGTCGGCCTATGGCATCGGTTGTACGACATGGGAAGTGATTTGGCATATCGTCTTGCCTTATACCAAGAATGGGGTGATTGGTGGCGTTATGTTGGGGCTGGGTCGGGCATTGGGAGAAACCATGGCGGTCACCTTTATTATCGGCAATACCTACCAACTTGACAGTTTGTCGCTGTACATGCCGGGGAACAGCATCACGTCTGCGTTGGCGAATGAATTTGCTGAGGCCGATTCAGGTCTGCATACCGCTGCATTGATGGAACTGGGGCTGATTTTGTTTGTCATCACTTTTATTGTGTTGGCGTTGTCGAGATTGATGATTATGCGCCTGGCAAAAAATGAGGGGCGCTGAGATGACAATCCCCGATAATCAACCGTCACGTTCAGGCAGTACAGTCAGCGCCGTGGACATGAAAAACCGCCGCCGCAGGCAGTCATGGCGTCGGCAGAAAAACCGGCTGGCGCTGATGCTCTCCGTGGCAACAATGGCATTTGGCTTATTCTGGCTGGTCTGGATCTTAATTTCCACCGTCACCAAAGGTATCGATGGGATGTCGCTGGCGTTGTTTACTGACATGACGCCACCGCCCAATACCGAAGGCGGCGGGCTGGCAAACGCCATTGTTGGCAGTGGCTTGCTGATTTTCTGGGCGACGGTGTTTGGAACGCCATTGGGAATTCTGGCGGGCATTTATCTGGCGGAATATGGTCACCGTTCATGGCTGGCAGAAATCATCCGCTTTATTAATGACATTTTGCTTTCAGCCCCTTCGATTGTGGTCGGATTGTTTGTCTACACGGTGGTGGTCGCGAAGATGCAACACTTTTCTGGTTGGGCGGGGGTCATTGCACTGGCGTTGTTGCAGATCCCCATCGTGATTCGCACCACGGAAAACATGCTGAAACTGGTGCCGGATAATTTGCGTGAAGCCGCTTATGCACTGGGAACACCGAAATGGAAAATGATCTCTGCCATTACCTTAAAGGCGTCAATATCCGGAATTATGACCGGGGTATTGCTGGCGATTGCCCGTATTGCGGGTGAAACAGCGCCTTTGTTGTTCACTTCTCTTTCCAACCAGTTCTGGAGCACCGATCTTAACCAGCCAATTGCCAACTTACCTGTTACGATTTTCAAGTTTGCCATGAGTCCATTTTCTGACTGGCAGCAATTGGCATGGGCGGGGGTATTACTGATTACGTTGTGCGTACTGTTAATTAACATTGTGGCACGTGTGCTGTTTGCGAAGAAAAAGCACTAATATTTTTTCACCTTTAACAGGTTATTCGTTGATGGAAAGCGATTAAAGAGACAAGTACTGATGAATAAGGCTAATGGCATTGCAGTCAATAACATAGCAGTCAATAATATTGCAGGAAGTAAAATTCAGGTACGTGATCTGAACTTCTATTACGGCAAATTTCACGCGCTGAAAAATATTACGCTCGATATCGCACAAAATAAGGTAACGGCATTTATTGGGCCATCAGGCTGTGGCAAATCCACGTTATTGCGTACTTTCAACAAAATGTATGAATTGTACGTCGAACAGCGGGCTGAAGGTGAAATTATTCTGGATGGCACGAATATCCTGACAGACAAACAAGACATTGCCTTGCTGCGTGCCAAAGTCGGGATGGTTTTCCAGAAACCGACACCCTTCCCGATGTCGATTTACGACAATATTGCTTTCGGGGTACGGCTGTTTGAAAAACTACCCAGGGCAGAGATGGATGAACGTGTCCAATGGGCATTGACAAAAGCGGCGCTGTGGCACGAAACCAAAGATAAATTGCACCAGAGTGGGCATAGCCTTTCCGGTGGTCAGCAGCAGCGTCTGTGCATTGCTCGTGGTATCGCTATTCGTCCTGAGGTTTTGTTGCTGGATGAACCCTGTTCGGCACTGGATCCGATCTCGACAGGGCGCATTGAAGAGTTGATCAGCGAATTAAAATCGGAATATACCGTCGTGATCGTCACCCACAACATGCAGCAGGCGGCGCGTTGTTCGGATTACACGGCATTTATGTATCTTGGCGAACTGATTGAATTTAGTGATACCGACAGATTATTTACCACACCGAAGATGAAACAGACCGAAGATTATATTACTGGCCGTTATGGTTGAGACAGGGCAGGTACAAGGCATAGACGGTACGGGGTATAGGCGGCGCATAAACGGGGTATAACATAATATGGACAATCTGAATCTGAGCAAACACATCTCTGGTCAGTTTACGGCTGAACTGGAACATATTCGTACCGAATTGATGGCAATGGGCGGGCTGGTAGAAGAACAGCTCAGTAAAGCCATTCTGGCGATGCACAACCAAGACGCAGTATTGGCACGGCAAGTGAGTGAGGATGACCAGAAGGTGAATATGATGGAAGTGGCGATTGATGAGGCGTGCGTCCGCATCATTGCTAAACGCCAGCCGACGGCCAGTGACCTGCGCCTGATCATGGTGATTTCCAAGACCATCGCTGAACTGGAGCGTATCGGCGATGTTGCCGATAAGATCTGCCAGACCGCGCTTGAAAGATTTTCACATCAGCAGCAAGCCTTACTGGTCAGTTTGGAATCACTGGGGCGCCATACGATCCAAATGCTGCATGATGTGTTGGATGCCTTTGCCCGCATGGATCTGGAAGAGGCCATCCGTATCTACCGTGAAGATAAAAAAGTGGATCAGGAATACGAAAGTATTGTCCGTCAGCTCATGACCTACATGATGGAAGATCCCAGAACGATTCCGAATGTTATGACCGCGCTCTTCTGTGCCCGCTCTATTGAGCGCATTGGTGACCGTTGCCAGAATATTTGTGAATTTATCTTCTATTACGTCAAAGGGCAGGATTTCCGCCACATTGGGGGTGATCAGTTGGAAAAATTACTGACCCAAAAAGAGTAGCTTATATATTCTTCAAAAGAATAAATATAGTTTTTTATATTATTTCAAGTGCTATAGCGAAATTGATAGCTTTTGTTGGTCTATAAAAAATGAATAACCAACAGGGGTGTACAATGAAGATTGGCAATAAATCTCGCGTCGCGGTGACGGCTCTGCTGACCAGCTTGGCATTGGTTTCAGGGGTGGCAAAAGCAGATAAACTGGATGACATCAAAAAAGCGGGCACGGTACGCATTGCGGTATTTGACAGTAATCCACCCTTTGGTTTTATCGATCCCCAAACGAAAAAATTGGCTGGCTATGATGTGGACATCGCCAATGCGATTGCCAATGATTTGGGCGTGAAACTGGAACTACGTCCAACCAATCCAGCAAACCGCATCCCGCTGCTCTCTTCCAAAAAAATTGATTTAATTGCCGCTAACTTCACGATTACCGATGAACGCGCAAAACAGGTTAATTTTTCCATTCCTTATTTTGCGACCGGTCAGAAATTCATTGCCCGCAAAGGGGTTCTGACTAAACCGGATGATATTGCCAAATTGCGTATTGGTGCAGACAAGGGAACGGTACAGGAAATTACCTTGCGTGAGCGTTATCCAACCGCAAAAGTGATCTCTTACGACGATACACCGCTGGCATTTGCGGCGCTGAGAAATGGCAATGTTCAGGCGATCACGCAGGATGATGCGAAACTGGTTGGCCTGTTGGCAAACGTCCCCGAAGCCCAGAAAGCCGATTTTGAAATCTCCCCTTTCAGCATTACCCGCGAATATCAGGCGGTCGCAGCTTCCAAAGGAGAGCAACGACTGGTTGATGAGGTTAACCAGACCTTGCTGAAATTGGAAAAAGAGGGTGAAGCCGAAAAAATTTATAACCGCTGGTTCGGCCCGGAAACCAAATCCGCCCAGCCACGAGGTGATTTTAAATTCGCGCCATTAGAAAATCAGGCGAAATAATAACGTAGAAAACAAAAACGAATTCAAAAATAAAGACTGAAATTAGCCCCATTATCTTGGGGCTTTGTTGCTTGTTTATACGGTGTTTATTTATGCGGTGAATGATATGTTTGAGCAATTTATTACCGAGCGCTTATTGGCGCCTGAATATCTGCACTGGCTTTGGCAGGGGTTTCTGATCACCTTGTGGCTCTCTGCCTGTGCCATTGTCTCCTCTACTTTACTGGGCTTTGTGGTTGCCGCGGCACGGGATAGCCAACTCAAGCCACTGCGTTGGCTGGTCACGGTTTATACCAGCGTATTCCGCAACACCCCCCTGTTAGTGCAACTGTTTTTCTGGTATTTCGCATCCGGGCAAATTCTGCCGCAACAGGCGATGATATGGCTGAACACGCCTCACGACACCCTGATTTTCGGTCTGACACTGGCATGGCCGTCCTTTGAATTTTTGGCGGGATTTATCGGCTTGACCCTCTATTCAGCGCCGTTTGTGGCGGAAGAATTACGCGCGGGCATTCAAGGCGTCGGGCGCGGGCAGAAATATGCCGCTCATGCGTTAGGTTTAACGCCCTGGCAGGCCATGCGCCACATTGTCTTGCCACAGGCACTGAAAATCGCCATGCCGCCCTTATTGGGGCAATACATGAACATCGTCAAGAATTCATCATTAACGATGGCGATTGGTGTGGCAGAACTGTCCTATGCGTCTCGTCAGGTAGAAACCCAATCCTTACAAACCTTTGAGGCATTTGGTGTTGCGACGGTACTCTATATCGCCATGATTGCGGTGATGGAAGGTTGGGGACAATGGCGCCAGCAGAGAACATTGGCGAGAGGTTACTGATATGGATTTTACGGTTATTGCAGAAAACTGGCGTTATTTGCTATTGGGCACCTTTCCCGATGGGCCATTGGCAGGGGCAGCATTGACGCTGGCAATCAGCATCATGGCAGGGACTATCTCCATCGTATTGGGTATCTTAGGGGGCATTGCGCTGGCGATGCTGCGGGGCTTTTGGGCCAACTTATTGGCGGCTGTGCTGGGTTTCTTCCGCGCCATTCCGGTGATTATGCTGATTTTCTGGACCTATTTCTTGCTGCCGGTGATATTAGGAATGGAAATTCCTGAAATTACGACCGTTGTCTGTGCGCTGGCATTGATTACTTCGGCGTATTTGGCGCATGGCGTCAAAGCGGGGATTTTGGCGGTGAGTGAGGGTCAATGGCGAGCCGGGTTATCACTGGGTTTCAATCGTTGGGAAGTGCTGTGGCATATCGTCTTGCCGCAGGCACTGCGCATGATGGTGCCTTCCTTTATCAATCAATGGATTGCCTTAATTAAGGATACGTCATTGGCTTATATCGTCGGCGTGGCAGAATTGTCATTTTTGGCGACCCAAGTCAATAACCGCAGCATGGTTTATCCGATGGAAGTCTTTTTATTCGTTGCGCTGGTTTATTTTGTGATGTGTTTATCACTGGAGTTGATGGCCAATTCTATTGCCCGTCGCTTCGCGGTGAGACGCGAAAAAACCGCAATCTTCAGATTCTGGCGTAAAAAAACGTTGACCGTGGTTCCTCAAAATTAATATCTGGCACCTGGCAGATATTTTCGCTGTTATATTCATTCCCTACTTTGTGTGGTAGGGAATTTTTTTTACCTATTAAGAAATAAAATTATTTTACTCATCTAATATTTTTCCTACTGAAATAAATCTTTTTTATCTATGTGGTGAGTCCTGTTTTAGGATTGCATCGGTATTTTTTGATTAACTTTCCTGCTATAACGAGAGTTGGCAAAGTAAGATAATAATGATGAAGGATTAAAATAATATGGCAAATTCGATTTATGTGACAATCAAAGGAAAGCTTCAAGGGTTAATCTCTCAGGGATGTTCTACACTGGACTCTATTGGTAATAATTTTCAATTGGGACATGAAGATCAAATTTTTGTATTACAATTTAATCATGGTATTTCTCGTTCACAAAATGTGGCCCATCAACCCGTTAAATTTGTAAAGCCTTTGGATAAATCATCTCCGTTACTAATGATGGCAATTTCAAACAATGAGGAACTTGATTTGATGTTCGAATTTTATCGAACATCACAAGCGGGTAGTCAAGAGCGTTTTTACTCAGTTAATTTGAGAAATGCAAAATTATTGAATTTAAATGTACAGTATCCGCATTCGGTTAATCATCATGATCAGCAACCAGAAGAGGTTGTGGCCGTAAGATATAAAGACATCGTTTGTCAGCATCATATAGCCGGTACATCAGGATATTGTGTTTGGGAAGATACGGTTTATTAATGATGTTAGAAAAATAGATAAAATAACAATCATGGGTGGTAATCAAAATGCAATTTGAAAGCCTGACATCACAACTAAGAAATAAGTTTGATGAAAGTAAGTTGCCCAGTTTTCAGTATGCCAGAAGGCTTGGCTCCATACGTGGCGGTGCTGCCGATATAGATTTTCAGGCGATTGCTGACGCATTGGATTGCCACCGTGATTTTCACAGCGCTGGAATTATTTACTCAGATGGATTATTTCAGCATTATTTGGTTAGGCCATCCAAAAGACGCAGAAGCCAGGTTGCTTCTGAATTAACACATATTATTATCTTTGATCTTAATACAGAAGCAGTCCCAACTTCTCCAGAAGTTGCTCTGAAAAAAACGGTTTCAGAGCCGAGTCTGATATCGGAGATTGGATCTACAGCACTTTCGTGTGGCGCTGCATTGGCATTTATGGTAGTTGAATTTAGTGCATCAGTAGCGACTCCATTCACTGCGGGGACAAGTTCAGTCGCTGTTGTCTTGGCTTATGGTGGTGCTGTTGCAAGTTCTCTTCAATGTGGAAATGGCATATATAGAGTCTATCAGATTACCAATAATGGTGAGGAAGGGATAGAACATATTGCTTGGTTAGATTCACAGGATTGGTATGTCGCAACGACGACACTATTGGATATAACCTCTCTTGTTTCTGGATCTGCTGCTTTAAAAGAAGCGTATCATACTTATAAGATAATGAAATCTACGTCTCCCCGTAATGCATCAGAATGGTTGAAAAAGATGCCAAGACATGAAAGAAAGCGACTCACAGAGGAAATTATACGGCATAATAACCCCGGAATTTCTAACCAAGCGATAAAAGATGCAATAAGAAGAGGAAAATATCCTAAACATTATCCAACAGAAGAAATTCGCACAACTCTGCGAAATCATTTGATAAATTCTCTTGCTGCTGGTAGTGGGCTTTTGGGAAGTGGGCTGACGGGAAGTATTAGAAATCCTGAAAATATACTTAAATCAGGAAATTATTTTATCGGCGCAATTTACTCTATTGTAGATGAAAAACCAGCGGGTTATATTCAACATGTTTATTAAATGGAAAGCGTTTTTGACTGGAATCTGCATGAAAATGTTCAAATTTATCTTTAATACGAGATTAAATGCTCTCATTGCAGAAGGTAAAAAACTAGAAGAGAAGCTAGTGCATAATGATCCTTCTTTAAAAGAAGATATTGGATATAAGGAATTTAAATATCATTTTTTC
This sequence comes from Xenorhabdus doucetiae, assembly GCF_000968195.1. Lineage (NCBI taxonomy): Bacteria > Pseudomonadati > Pseudomonadota > Gammaproteobacteria > Enterobacterales > Morganellaceae > Xenorhabdus > Xenorhabdus doucetiae. Next base: position 4,074,493 of record NZ_FO704550.1, on the reverse strand, counting down.
CCGTTTAAAGCTGGTATGGGTGTTTTTTTTGTCACTGTTATTCTTAATCTTTTGTTATCATCCGCAATGATTTTTTCTATATTTATAACTTATTTGCAAGATATAACGCACGATAAATTAACAATCATAACGTCTGTTTTTATATCAATATTTTGGTTTTTTTTATTCTCTTATAGCGTGTTCCTTTTAGGGAAAGGGAACAATAACGCATTGTATATACATAAAATTATGTATCAATTGATAATTTTAATCAGTGTGGCGTTTTTTTTGCTTGATGTTTTCCACAACGTTATATTGTTTTTTTTGCTTGTTTCTAGCGCCTTGCTTGTTAAGGTTGTGATGAATACTCGTTATTTCTATAAGATAATAACAGAAATAAGATTTTTTAGAATCACTCATGTTTTTTTATCCAATGATATGAAAGGAATAATGAATATGTCTAGAAAAGAATCTAAAAGGTACGCAAGAGAGATTGAAGCTAAAAAACGTCGTGAAATAAGAGATAAAAAAAGAAAAAACATGTAAAGTAGATAGGATTTGGAAAAGTAAATATTAATATACCAAATTATCCGATTAAGAATATCGAATAATTTGGCAGGCCAGTGAGAGTTATTGGTGTTGCTTTTTTACGAACCAGGCGAGCATGGCAGAAGTCAACAATAGCAATGTCCCTGCTGCGATCAATACCGACAAGAATGAGTGATTAAATGCCTGTTGTGCAGCATGGATCAGCGAAAGTGCGGCTTCTCCCTTTAACCCTTCTGCGGCGATAAGTGCCTCATCAATACTGTTTCGTGCCATCTCTGGGATGCCTATATCAGCCGGAAGGGTGAATGAGGCAGAATAGACGGCTACCATCAGGCTGCCGAGCACCGCTATTCCGATTAAACTTCCCAGCTCATAGGCCACTTCCTCGATAGACGCGGCGGTGCCCGCCTTGCTTTCCGGCGCATTAAGCATGATGGCCGTGGAAGCGGCTGTCATTGCTGCGCCAGTGCCAAACCCAATGATGCTTAACGACACCATTTGCACCCACATGCCGGATTGCAAACCGATAAGATAACCAAAAATACCCAGTCCGGCGAGGGCGAGGGAAAGCCACATGATCCGCCTGGAACCCAGCTTCGGTATGGCAAGTCCGGCCAAAGGGCCGGCAACAAAAGCAGCAACCGGAATAGGTAAGATAGCGAGTCCTGCTTGCAGGGGAGAAAATCCCATCGCAAGTTGGAAGTTTTGGCTGAGGGCGAGTTCTATGCCCACAATAGCGGCGGTGGAAACAAAAGCGGCGATAATTCCTGCCGTGAAGGGGCGATTGCGGAAAAGATGGAAATCGATCATGGGTGTTGATGAACGCTGCTGCCGACGAACAAAAATGACCGTGAAAATAATCCCAATAATGCCCGCTATCGCTGCGGTTTCCAATGACGGGGCTTGTTTACTGATTTCCTTAATTGCATAGGTAATACCGAACAACCCAAGCATAATTTGCCCGGAAGCAATCAGGTCAAAGGAGTGGCTTGGATTGTTCGGGCTTTTAGAAATAACGACCAGTGCAAAACCAAACGCAACGAGGACAATCGGGACATTGATAAGGAAAACCGAGCCCCACCAGTAATATTCGAGCAGGAACCCGCCGATAACAGGGCCAAGCGCAGCCCCACCCGAAGCGACGGCAGACCAGATGCCAATGGCAAGCGCCCTTTCGTTGGGATCTTCAAATGCTTGCCGGACTATTGCGAGTGTTGCCGGCATCATCATCGCCGCGCCAAAAGCAAGAACCACACGGGCAGCAATCAGAATAGCAGGCGTGGGAGAAAATGCGGCCATCAGCGATGCAGCGCCGAAAATGGCCAGCCCGTGAGTAAACAGTTTTTTTGCCCCAAAACGGTCACTCAATGCCCCCATAGCGGGAAGTAAGCCTGCGATGGTCAACGTATAGGCATTCATGATCCACAGTTTTTCAGAGGCAGAAGCACGCAAATCATGTGTCAGCCGTGGCAAAGCGGTGTAGAGAACAGTCATATCAACGACAACTAAGAAAAGTGCACTGGAAATAATAGCGAGTACAAGCCAACGGATATTTGATTTCATAAGCAAATTCACCAATATGGTTCGCGACCTTACCGAATCTTGACTGGATTGTTGGCGAATATTATAAATACATACGTATTTAATGAAAAGGAGGTTCTTATGGGACGACGCAAGAAAATTGATCGAGAAGTTCTGCTGGATGCCGCAGAGCAAATTGTCACAACACATGGCGCTGCGGCTCTCACCATTGATGCACTGGCGAAGGCGGTAGGTATTACCAAAGGCGGAGTGCAATACAGTTTTAACACAAAAGAGGGTCTTATTGATGCGATGTTTGAGCGTTGGGGGGCAAGTTATGACGAACAGTTTCATGAAATGGCCGGAGATAATCCACACCCCCTGACAGCAGTACGTGCACATATTGAAGCGACCAGGCGATCTGATGAAGCATCAACGGCAAAGGCGGCGGGTTTGTTGGCTGCGTTATTACAGACACCTGAACATCTCGAATCAACCCGAATTTGGTATCGACAACGCATAGCAGGTTTGGATACAGCGACGGAAGAGGGTCGGCAGGCGCGTTTGGCGTTTTTAGCGACAGAGGGAGCATTTGTTCTGCGTTTTTTCGGCTTAATGGATGTCACACAGGATGAGTGGGGAGATATCTTAAATGACATTCTGGCTGCCATGCCATCCCCTGATTCTTCTGTAAATACAACATCAGAAGCAGAGAAATCGAATAAAATATCGTCTAACAATGAATGTCCTCAAAAATCATAATGTTATTTAACCTATTGATTATACACACCGCAAACGTTTTCTTTTTTTATCGTTTCAGGGTAACGATTTGTAGGGGTTTCCTGTAGGATAGGCCGAAAACTTCGCTTTTTTGGGGAAACAATATTACATGAGCACAATCACTTCTGGCTCTGCTAATCGTCAGGGCTTGCTTCAGCGCGTGTTTAAATTACAGGAACATGGTACGACGGCGCGTACCGAAATGATCGCCGGGCTGACCACCTTTCTCACGATGGTGTATATCGTCTTTGTTAACCCGCAAATTCTGGCAGTGGCAGGTATGGATATTAAAGCGGTATTTGTCACCACCTGTTTAATCGCCGCTGTTGGCAGCATTATGATGGGATTGGTGGCGAATCTGCCCGTTGCCGTTGCACCTGCAATGGGATTGAATGCGTTTTTTGCCTTTGTTGTGGTCGGCGCGATGGGCATTTCATGGCAGGTGGCGATGGGAGCGATTTTTTGGGGTGCGGTGGGGTTGTTTATATTGACGCTCTTTCGTATTCGTTATTGGATGATCGCCAATATTCCATTGAGCCTGCGTGTGGGCATTACCAGTGGCATCGGCCTGTTTATTGCGATGATGGGGCTGAAAAATGCCGGCATTATCGTGCCTAATCCCGACACGATTGTCTCAATGGGTAACTTTGCTGCCCATAATGTCCTGTTGGGGGCATTGGGCTTTTTTATCATTGCTATTCTGGCGGCACGTAATTTCCATGCCGCGGTGTTGATTTCGATCATCGTGACAACGGGCATCGGTTGGATGATGGGCTATGTGGAATATCACGGTATTTTTGATCTGCCGCCGAGTGTAATGAGCGTAGTGGGTAATGTCGATATCAAAGGCGCGCTGGATATCGCGCTGGCTGGCGTGATTTTCTCATTTATGCTGGTGAACTTGTTTGATTCTTCCGGCACATTGATTGGTGTGACGGATAAAGCGGGGATTGCTGACAGTAAGGGTCAATTTCCACGCATGAAACAAGCCTTGTACGTGGATAGTATCAGTTCGGTGGCTGGCTCCTATATTGGGACGTCTTCAGTGACCGCCTATATTGAAAGCTCTTCGGGCGTGTCTGTTGGCGGCCGCACGGGGTTGACCGCGATTGTCGTTGGTATCCTGTTCCTGCTGGTGATGTTTATCTCGCCACTGGCAAGCATGGTGCCCGCCTATGCTACAGCGGGAGCTTTGGTTTATGTGGGTGTCCTGATGACATCCAGCCTGACACGGGTGCAATGGCACGATCTGACCGAAGCTGTCCCGGCTTTTATCACCGCCGTGATGATGCCGTTTAGCTTCTCCATTACCGAAGGCATCGCGCTGGGCTTTATCGCCTACTGTGCCATGAAATTGGGCACCGGCAAATGGCGTGAAGTTAGCCCGTGTGTGCTTGTCGTGACGCTACTGTTTGTGCTGAAAATGGTATTTGTGGATGCCCATTAAGCACGATTGAAATAGTGATGAAAAAGCCTGACAGGACAGTTATGTCAGGCTTTGTTATTGGAGTGGAAATCGATTATTGAATACTCTCCGGTGCTACAAAGCCAATGCAAACCGTGTCCCACTCCGCACTGGGCTGGGCCTGGAAGGCGAACTCTTCTTTATGGCTGAGGACTAAGGATGGCCATTCTGCCAGCGTATGCCGGAAATCTTCCTCCTCACAGCTCTTTCCCCGCTCTCCCACCAGCAAGGCACCATATTCCACGATATTGCTCTCTTTGATATGGCGGTTATAGATATTGGGAGGCGCGCCATTATCTAATTCCCAAGGTTGGATCGTTTCTGGACGATAGTGGCTATAAAATGTCAGCCATTGGTGCAGATATTCACCGCCAACATAACGTAGTGGCGTTGGATACAGCTCGTTCCAACGTTGATCAAGTTGGCTGGCAAAGGTTTTGATTCCCACGAATTTTTGCCCGGCATCTCGGACATTTGCCATCATCACCCCGATGTAACCGATCAACACTAATACAGCAAATACGGTTAATCCCAATAATGTGCTGCGTAAGGATTTGTTGGGAAATACCGTGATCGATCCCACCAACAAGGCCGGCGAAACGACCATAAAAGGTTGTATCCACTCGGTTATGCGTCCTCCCTCATTGAAGGAAAACCAGCCGTAAATAATTAGCAAAGGCAGCAGAAGCACGATATTCGCCAGCGCATTGGATGGCTGCCTGGGCCAGCCAATCCGGCCACCCAGCAGATAAATAATGGCACTGACAATCAGTAACGGGTAGAACACGGAAAGTACCGCGCGAGTGGTACGTAGATTAAACCCTTGCTGAATTTGGGAATCCACCCACTTAAACGCAGCGAAGTCGTTATGCACCAGCCACCAAACGTTCGGTAACACCAAGGCGAACCAGATGACAATAGCGAGATAAAACAGCGGCTGCCGATAGTTGCGGCGTACTTTGGGCACGAACAGAGAGAGCAAAAAGACGGAGCCGACCAGAGCCAGCGAAGAATATTTTCCCATCGTTGCCAGCCCGGTAGTGAGGGCGAATGCCAGCCACCATTTAGGATGATCGTCAATGGCACGCAGGAAAAACAGCAATGACCACGGCCAGAGCATGACCAAAAGGTAATTATCGTTATAAGGAATAATATCAAAATTGATGATACCGGATAGATTCAGGGTCAGCATGGCAAGCCATGCCAGTACAATTTTGCCCGTCAGCCGGAAAGCCAGTTGCCAAACCCCAAGCATCCCGATGGCAATGGCAACAAAGTGGGTGAAATACCAATAAAAACTGAGAGAGAGATGGCTGACAGATATAGCGGGGAGCATGACGGCGCCCACTAACCACGGATTTTTGGGCGATCCCCATTCCCCATTCATTCCCCAGTTCAAAGCTTCTACGGCATCATAAGGAACGGTGGGATCGAGAGAGTAGCTTGCTATTATCCACAAAACCGCATAACCCGTGACCCAAAGATACAAGGGCATGCGATAAGAAGAGGTATCAAAAAAGCGCATGGTAGCTGATGATCATATTATTTAAGTTAAAATTACTTAGAATAGTAGCCGAACTTTCAAGGATAAGTGAATGTCATTGGATGTTAAAGGTCGTTTCTGTTAGATTCCGCCGAAAATATCTTGATAAAAATGAGTTGAGCCACAAGCTATGAGTCCGTTAAAGAAAAAATCACCAGTGAAGCCTTCCGCTGGTAAGCAAAAAAGAAAAAGTCGCGCAGAGCTGGATGCAGAAGGGCGCGAGCGTAAACGCCAGAAAAAACGCCGTGGTAATGGTAATGCGACAGGCAGCCGCCAGAGCGGGAATGACAGCAATAAAAAGCGTTCAGTCGCCAAGCAGGAAAAAGATCCCCGTATTGGCAGTAAGGTTTCGGTTCCTCTGATCGTGGGTGAGAAAGCAACGGCAGTGAAACCCGCGGTCAAACCGGCAGCAGAGCAACAGAAACCTCGCCTGTCACCGCAGGAAGAGCTGGCAATGCTGGAAAATGATGAGCGATTGGATGACTTGTTGGCACGTCTTGAGCAGGGTGAAAAACTGTCTCAGGAAGACAACGATTATGTCGATAATATGCTCGACCGCATTGATACCCTGATGGAAAAGTTGGGCATCAATCTGGAAGAAGAGGACAGCGAAGAAGAACGGCAGGAAGATATCATGCAGTTGTTGAAGGGTAAGTAATTCCTTCATCAATAGATTGCCATTGTAAAAGGCGGGTTCATTCTGATAACCACACTATTAGTATGTTATTTGTCAGGGTTATTGGGTAAACTGTGGTGGTTGCGTTTTGATGGGCGAAAACAGCGGAAGGAATAAGCATGTCAGAGCAAGCCATTGTTTGGGATCTGCCTTTGATCCAAAAGTACAACTCTTCAGGGCCTCGTTATACCTCATATCCGACAGCACTGGAGTTTAACCAACAGTACGATGTGGCTGCTTTTGCACAGGCCGCTGCCCGTTATCCTGATCGCCCACTTTCCCTTTATCTCCATATCCCGTTCTGCCATAAACTGTGTTATTTCTGTGGTTGCAATAAGCTGGTCACGCGCCAGAAGCACAAAGCTGATGACTATCTGAATACGTTGGAAAAAGAGATTGCAGCCCGCGCCAAATTATTTTCCCAGCGGAAAGTCAGCCAGATGCACTGGGGCGGGGGCACGCCCACTTATCTGGACAAAACGCAGATCAGCCGATTGATGTCAATGTTGCGAAGCCATTTCCATTTTCTGCCCGATGCTGAACTTTCCATTGAAATTGATCCGCGCGAAATTGAACTCGATGTCATTGATCACCTGCGGCATGAAGGTTTTAACCGCCTGAGTATGGGCGTGCAGGATTTCAATAAAGAGGTGCAGCGTTTGGTCAATCGCGAGCAGGATGAAGCGTTTATTTTTGAACTGGTCAATCGCGCCCGTGAAACAGGTTTTACCTCCACCAGCATTGATTTGATTTATGGCCTGCCGAAACAGACCCCTGAAAGTTTTGCCTTTACATTGCAGCGCGTGTTGGCACTGTCACCGGATCGCTTGAGTGTCTTCAATTATGCTCACTTACCGAATCTATTTGCGGCGCAGCGCAAGATTAAGGAGCAGGATCTACCCAGTGCGACACAGAAGCTGGATATTTTGCAGGAAACGATTTCAACCCTGACAGGCAACGGTTATCAGTTTATTGGTATGGATCACTTTGCCCGCCCGGATGATGAATTGGCGATTGCCCAACGAAAAGGCATCTTGCACCGCAATTTTCAGGGATATACCACGCAGGGCGAATGTGATCTGCTGGGTATGGGCGTCTCGGCTATCAGTATGTTGGGGGATAGCTATGCCCAGAACCAGAAAGATCTCAAAACCTACTATGCTGCGGTGGAAGCACAAGGTCATGCTTTGTGGCGTGGTTTAGCGTTGACACCGGATGATTGTATTCGCCGTGATGTGATTAAGGATTTGATTTGTAACTTCCGGCTGAACTTTGCCGATATTGAGCAACGTTATGGGCTGAATTTTGCGGATTACTTTGCCGAAGACCTGCAACTGTTGGCACCCTTGGCAGAAGATGGGTTGGTTGAAGTGAGCGAGTCGCAGATTCAAGTCTCCCCAAAAGGGCGCTTGCTGATCCGTAATATCTGTATGTGTTTTGATCGCTATCTGCGTAATCAGATGCGCCAACGGCAGTTTTCGCGGGTGATATAAGGGCTTAATTTTCCATTCAGCAATTCATATAGGTTAACATTCACCAAATAATTGGTTAAAATTAATGCAGTGATTCTCGACTAACTAAGTATGGGGGATTTAATAATCTCATGGCGCAGAGGCCGGTTAGGTGTTAGCCAAACCTAAAAAAACATTAAGGCCGATCGGGGTCTTGCTTGGGAAATTATCCGTACCCACAGAAGAAGAGTTTGCTAAATATGATAGCGAAATCCTTTCGATGTTTGAGGGGAAAGATCAGAACTAATGCGCTATTTGTTAGATACCCATATTTTGCTTTGGTATTTGGCTGCCCTCTAAACTGCAAGAAGAGATCAATGAATGACTAAGAGATACAGATAATAAAATCTATTTTAATTCATTGATTTATTAGAGTATTTGCTCAGTAATAGGTAGTAAACAAAGTCTTTTTGCTAAGCGGATAAATTTGGTTATACTATGTATAACCAATAAGTCGTTTGGAGGCTGCTATGAGCGTAGCAATTAAAAAATGGGGTAATAGTCAGGGCATTATAATCCCAGCGAATATTTTGAACAAAGTAGGTGTAAAAGTTGGTCAAACTATGGAACTGACTGTTGACGACGGGAAAATTGTTTTGTCTCCTCGTAGAAGAAAACCTATTTATTCAGAAAGTTATTTGCTTTCCGGTTTAAATGAGCATACGGCTCATGCCGATGAGATCGCAAGTGTTTCCAGTACAGAGTTAGGTGAATAATGAACTCTTACGTTCCAAGTAGAAACGATATCATTATGCTTGATTTTGAACCGACAAAGGGTAAGGAAATAGGCAAGTATCGCCCTGCCCTTGTTCTTTCGAGCTATGAATACAACAAGAAAACAGGGCTTGTTATATGTTGCCCTATTAGTACGAGTATTAGAGGTGGATCAACAGAAGTTCCGGTTGATAACTTAGATAAACCCAGTGTGGTTGCTTCAAGTTTAATCCAAACTTTGTCGTGGAAAGAAAGGAAATCAAAATTTGTTATTCAGGCTGAACATGATGTGATGGATGAAGTCTTGGCAAGAATCATTCCTTTAATAGGAGCTAATACATTTTTTGAATAAACACTTGGGATCACTGGCAGCTATTTTATAATTTCGCTTTTGAGCTGCCCTTGAAATTATTCCCACCTAATTTACCCAACCACTTGAATTGAGTCGGTGTCATTGACTACAACCCCAACTCCTTCAATTTCCGCGTTATCGTATTCCTTCCCCAGCCGAGCAAACGGGCGGCTTCCTGTTTATGCCCATGGGTATATTCCAGCGCGCAATTAAGCAGCGTGCGTTCCAATAGTGGCAGTGCATCAGACAGGAGATCAGTTTTTCCCTCTTTTAACGCATGTTGCGCCCATTCTGCGAGCAGTTGTGACCAACTATTTTCAGACAGCAGCGCGGAGCGTGAAAGAGGGGAATTTCCCGCTTGCTCTGTGGGCGGGTTGCCAAGCAGGTCAGCGGGCAGATCTTGTACCAGTATTTCCTTGCTTGCCGCCATCACCGTCAGCCAACGGCAGACGTTTTCCAACTGGCGGACATTGCCAGACCACGGCAGCCGCATCAGGGCAAGCTCAGAATCAGGATGCAGCACCTTGGCTTCAACGCCCAGCTCTTTGGCGGTTTGTTGCAGGAAATGGTGTGCCAGACGAGGAATGTCCTCCACTCTGTCCCGCAAAGGTGGTAACTGAACACGGATCACATTCAGGCGATGGTAGAGATCTTCCCTGAATTTACTTTCTGCAACACGTTGCTCAAGGTTCTGGTGCGTGGCGGCGATGATACGGACATCCACCTTCACCGGGGCATAGCCGCCGACGCGATAGAATTGCCCTTCGGCCAGCACCCGCAGCAAGCGAGTCTGGATATCCAGTGGCATATCGCCAATTTCATCTAAAAACAGTGAGCCGCCATTGGCTTGCTCAAAACGCCCGTGGCGCACTTGATTCGCGCCGGTAAAAGCGCCTTTTTCATGGCCAAACAGTTCGGATTCAATCAAATCTTTCGGGATTGCCGCCATATTCAGCGCAATAAAGGGGGCCGAAGCGCGTGGACTATGGCGGTGAAGCGCATGGGCAACCAGCTCTTTTCCCGTGCCGGATTCCCCATTGATTAACACGCTGATAGAAGAGCGGGAAAGACGGCCGATAATCCGGTATACCTCCTGCATGGCAGGGGCTTCTCCGATCATATCTGAAACGGATACCGGCAATTGCGGATTGGCAGCGGATTGGTGTTGTTCCCGATAGTGACTTCGTGCCCGCTCAACCAGCGCCACCGTTTCATCAATATCGAAAGGCTTGGGCAGATAATCAAAGGCACCGTGTTGGTAAGCACTGACGGCGGCATCCAAATCAGAATGCGCCGTCATAATGATGACCGGAAGCTGTGGGTGACTCTGTTTTATCTGGTTGAGTAAAGTCAGCCCATCCAGTCCGGGCATGCGGATATCTGACAGGATCACTTCCGGATTACCCTGTGCGGCATGATCCTGTGACAGCGCGGCTAATACGGCATCGGCATTTTCAAAACTGATGCACTCTATCCCCGCACTACTCAGCGCCCGTTCAAGTACCCAGCGGATAGAACTGTCATCATCAACGATCCAGACTTTTCCTCGTTGCATAGTCACCCTCTCCTTCTTGCTCAGTGGTTCCCTGATCGGTTATTTCTTGATAGGCAGGTAAATGGAAAACTCCGTATGCCCGGGCCAACTGGTAAATTCAATTTTGCCGGCATGTTGGTCGATAAGATTACGTGCGATGGATAAGCCGAGTCCAGTTCCACCTTCATAGCCACTGATCATGGGATAAAAAAGCGTATCCTGAATAGAGGGAGGAATTCCCGGACCGTCATCTTTAATATCAATGCGGGCTGCCAACCGGTAACGTTCACCCTGTAAGGTAATCTGAAACGCGGTTCGCGTTCTCAGGGTGATGGTTCCTCCTTTCTGACCCAGCGCCTGTAGCGCATTGCGGGTGATATTCAGTAACACTTGCTCAATTTGGTCAGGATAATGAGCCAGTTCTGGCAAACTGGGATCATAATCTTTAATCAGCGTGACATTCGCCGGCATTTCCAGTGAGACTAACTGATAGACCCGCTCGACCACATGATGAATGCTCTGGCGGGTTTGGGCGCCCGGATGCTGCGGCCCCAGCAAGCGATCAACCAGATTGCGCAGCCTGTCTGCCTGCTCAATAATCACTTGGGTATACTCCCTCAAAGCGGGATCGGGCAGTGCCTTGGCAAGCAACTGTGCGGCTCCCCGCAGCCCGCCAAGGGGATTTTTGATTTCATGTGCCAGCCCCCGAACCAGTTCCCGCGCAGCCGCCTGCTGGGCTTGTTGTACCTGCTCTTGGCTTAACCGGCGTTGACTGTCCATAGATGCCAGTTCCAGCAGAATAAGCTGTTCGGAAATTGGTTGGGCACTGAGCGACATCACATGAGCGTGATTATTGATCACCAGGATGACTTCGTTATCGGTAAAGCCCTGACCGTTGATCAAACTGGAACGCATCAGTTCGGTATCCAGCGAAATATAGCTAAACAGGATAGGCAGAGGCGTACCGAATAATTTACGTGAACTTTGTGCCAGAAGTTGCATAGCAGAATGATTGGCGTAGCGAATAATCAAGTCATTATCCAGCACCAAGACGTTGTTGATCTGTGAGTCGAGAATCTGTTCTGCTTTGGGCAAACTAACCATTGTCATTCCGTTCCTGCACTTTTTTGGTGCATTGTAGCTTATTTAACCATAATTAATGAACCCTTCCGCTCAAACTCTTATCGGGATGTGTATGTAAGGGAAAAGAGCCCATCTAAAGATGGGCCAAAAGTTTCACGGCAACAAAAAATCACAGTCATTCCATCCGGCATGTGATAAGGCATATGACCGAATAAGGTTACACACTGTAATACAGTTCAAATTCCAGAGGATGGGGAGTCATACGGACACGTTCAATTTCCCCTTGCAACAAATTGATATAAGCATCGATCGTATCATCCGTGAAAACACCGCCGCGAGTCAGGAATTCGCGGTCTGCATCCAGCGCAGCCAAGGCATCTTCCAAAGAAGAGGCTACAGTTGGGATCTCTTGCGCTTCTTCTGCGGGCAGGTCATACAAGTTCTTATCCATGGCATCACCGGGGTGAATTTTGTTGATGATGCCATCAAGACCTGCCATCAACAGCGCAGAGAAGGCCAGATAAGGGTTCGCCGCGGGATCGGGGAAACGCACTTCAATACGGCGAGCTTTGGTGCTGGCAACAACCGGAATACGGATAGAAGCGGAGCGGTTACGGGCAGAATAAGCCAGCATCACCGGCGCTTCAAAACCGGGCACCAGACGCTTATACGAGTTGGTCGTTGGGTTAGTAAAGGCATTCAATGCACGGGCATGTTTAATGATACCGCCGATATAGTAAAGCGCCATTTCGGACAGGCCACCGTATTTGTCACCCGCAAACAGGTTAGTGCCATTTTTGGACAGTGACATATGGCAGTGCATACCTGAACCGTTATCACCCACCAGCGGTTTTGGCATAAACGTCGCGGTCTTGCCAAATTTATGGGCAACGTTATGCACCACATACTTATAAATCTGGGTCTCATCCGCTTTTTTGGTCATGGTATTAAAGCGGGTGGCGACTTCGTTTTGCCCGGCCGTGGCGACTTCATGGTGATGGGCTTCAACGACCAACCCCATTTTTTCCATTGTCAGGCACATGGCTGAACGCAGGTCTTGCGAAGAATCCACCGGCGGAACCGGGAAATAGCCGCCTTTAATACCGGGACGATGGCCTTTGTTACCGCCTTCATAGCGCGTACCGCTGTTCCATGCAGCTTCGGTATCATCGATATGATAATAAGAACCAGAGATGGAACTGCCAAACCGGATATCATCGAACAGGAAGAATTCGGGTTCTGGCCCAAATAACACGGTATCAGCCAGATCGCTGGCACGCAGGAAATCTTCTGCACGTTTCGCAATGGAGCGAGGGTCGCGGCTATAACCCTGCATGGTGCCGGGTTCAAGGACATCGCAACGCAGGATCAGGGTAGCATCATGAAAGAAGGGGTCGATCATCGCGGTGCTTGGATCGGGCATCAGCACCATATCGGATTCATTGATTCCTTTCCAGCCACCGATAGACGAACCGTCAAACATTTTGCCATCTTCAAAGAAGTCTTCATCAACTTGGTGGGCAGGGATGGTGATATGTTGTTCTTTACCTTTGGTGTCAGTAAAACGTAAGTCAATAAACTTCACCTGATGTTCTTCAATCATGGACAACACATGTTCAACGGACATACTGGCCTCTCCTGGAAAAATTAAGGGCGATTATCGATCTCTTAGGGTCAATCTTTATGAAATCGCGATTGTTTGGGTAAATGCGAAAAGCGTGCCAGTTTTTTAAAAGTGTTTAATATCAATGTTTGGAGAGACCGGAGACAAAAAATGAATCAGGGAAAAGCACAGTTTTAAATCGATTTGCACCGAATTTGGGAGTGACAACAACTCAAGTGCACCATAATAGTGCACTTGAGGGCTGCCAATGATTATTGGTAGCCAAAATTATTCGTAATAACTAATGTTGCCATCAAGATACTGTTGTACAGAGCTGCTATTTCCGCCTCCGGCATAATCTCCCCAAGTAATGACTTTATTATCTTGTGTCAGAGCAGCAAATGCTTTCCCGGTCGCGTAGATAGCTCTTACATTTTTAAGCTGATTCTGCACTGCGGAAGAGTCACCGCCATATTCAAGTGATCCCCAAGTGGTGACAGTACCATCTTTGTGCAATGCGGCGGAGGCTTTTGCTGAACATGTCACTTGAACGACATTTTCTAATCCATCTATAACGACCATGCTGACTTGGAGTACGGAGTTGATTTCTCCGACAGTACCATCCATCAATCTTGACTCAAGAGTCGTTCTATTACCTGATATATCTGAAACAGATGAGTATGGAGACCCCTCTGCAAGGAAGGCGCTTTCAAAAATCGATAGAGTTATATCAGAGGGGTTGCGGTAACCGATGCCTGTACGAGGCGTCCTGTAATCCCATCCTATGGCAGGGACAATTTGTGCGATCTGAGCTACTCCGTCTACGTATTGCGGTTGGCCAACTATTGTTGAGGGTAGCCAGGGCCAATAATTTGTCGTTCCATCTTGCTTTATAATGATAAAAGTGTCTAAGACAGGGATAATGCCACGGAGATTTCTGTAGGATTCATCTTCTTGTCTCTCCATCCAACCCACCATGTTATTATGCCTGGTTGCTTGGGCTGGTCTGCTAACTATCAAGGATGACATCGCAGTTTCAGTATTAAAGGCAAGGACAGCAATATCATTTCCGAGAAGGAGAGTCTTCTCAGGGGGGCCTAATCTGGGAACAATATAGGGGCCAAAAGGCAATGCACCACCGGGTATCCAAGGGTTTCCCCAGGTACAGCCAGTTCCATCAGACCTTAGCGCGATAAAACAGGTGTTTCCCGCCGCAATATCAACGTAATCCGCGCCAGGGCAATAAGATGCGTAAATCGTATCATTTTCTGGTACTCCCCAAAGTGACAGGCTTCCATTATTTTTCAGGGCCAGGTAGCCGTATCCAGAGGCGAAAACTTTTTTTACGTCATTATCAACATGACCAGAATTTGCCGGATTCATATTTCCCCAAGTGACAAGGCTATTGTCATTGAGCAATGCCGCAAAACTAGAGGAAAAACTTTCCGGGGCACAAAACGGGGGTTGCCAATCATATAAGTGTGGTTTTATGTAGACAGAATCAGATGTTCCGCCATTACCAAAGATATTAAGGGGTTGAATTACGCGATGATATTTTTTATCAAGAGAGTAAACGGATATTTTGATACTTGGTGAAGTATCATAAAAAGTCGAGCTTTGAATAACACCAAAATTACCATTGGTATATTGCCAACTGATATCGACTTTGGGCGGTTCCATATATTCCCACAAGACTTCAACGGGTTCCAAGGTTTCCTTATCCAAGGCAACCAGGCACTGCGGCCCGTAGAGAGCGTTAGCCGTACTATAAAGTGTGGTGCGTGCCCCCATGACGATAAAGGCGCAGTCATCTGTGGGCGGTATGACGGGGGGTTTAGTTGATGCTTGGTCAACAACGGTGATATTAATCTTAGGGGAGTATAATAGGTTACCGTAGGTTTCCTCTATATAATAAACAGAATATTGCCCGACGGGGATTTTGTTTTTTGGAATGTTAATCGTGAAATAAGATGAATTTAAATCACTGCCTTTAACAACATAGGGGTCAATCTTAATTTGATTGAAATAAATAGTGAGTTCATCATTGATAGAGACATTAGGATAGGTATCGATTTCAACAACAATATAATCACCATTCAATTTTTCCAAATCTAACGTATTGTTAGTGGATTGTGGGAGCCTTGGGCTGGATAATTTATTATTTATATTAGACATATTTTCCTCTCTAATTATTATGTTCTTCGTCACAATCATCTGCACCATTCGCAGAAGTCACTATTCTTCCCGTCCAAGTACTAGAAGAAGAGCCAGCAGCTTGATAACTAAATTGAATAAGACCAGCATGACAATTTTGATATTCGTGGCATCCTGAAACATAATGTTTAGGTATTTCTATGGTAAGAATTGCGGTCTGACCATCGCCATTAGGGTCAGGTTTATCAGGCATCTTTTTACTAAGCACCTGGTTGACATGTCTGGGGTTTGATTTGATAAGCAAAGTGAGTTTCACTTGACTACCTAATGGAGGTTTTGTTTTATCAGTAACATCATTCGTTCCTGTAATTTGAACAAATAGTGCGGCATCATTAGCATTATTCTTATGCTGAGATATTGCCGGGCAATTAACAATATTATTTGGATCTATGTTTTCACAATTATCAGGGTCAGCTTCTTGTATAATATTATTGGGTGAGTTTGTTCCAAAGCTAGAATAAACCACGCATTTATCATAATACGTCGGTTTAGGCCAGGATTCTCCCGTGTATGTCAATTTTAGTGAATTTGAATATAACGTTTCTCCACTTGAGAGAAAAACCAAATAGGAAAACTCAGAGGCCACGCCTATTTGAAACATATTATAAGGCAAAGATATGCTTGAATAATTACCAAGCTCATTTAATCCTACAAGAATATGATCGTATATTGTGGTCTTTCCATCAATACAGAATTTAATAATATCCCCAACTTGTGCATCAGGATAAAGAGGCACATTAACCAGAAAATTGGTTTGATTATGAGTGGTTAATTCTCCTCCATTTTCAAACCCATCAATCGCGGGGGCAGGGAGATAATTACCTGAACTTACGGGTTTATTGTTGACAATATGCAGTGGGCTATCCGCTATTACCTCGCTTGTTATGCCAAAGACTTGCGTGTATAACTCAAGAGTGACTGGTTGCATCTCTTTAGCATAAACATAAAAAATTAAATTACCAGATTGATTTGAAGATAATAAAACTCCCTCCCTGTATTGATATTTTTCGATATCAATTTTAGTGCTGTTATCATTTCCATATAAATCTATTTTTTCTATATCGTTAGGCGATGATGCAGAGATAAAAACAAAAAGGCGGGGTATGGGATTACTATGTTGATCTTTAATTCTCGCCATAACGCGAGTTCTGGATTCGCCATTGTTTCCATCAGGGGGTAAATTAGGTTGGCTAGGAACATCTAAATAAGATTTGTCATAATAAAGCCTTAACGAATCATTATTTAATGTCCTTGCCGTATACTCGACACTTTGTGGGGGAAAATTGATATTACCTGAGATGGAAAAACCAAATCTGACATAATCCCCATCGGTCATATTTGATGACATTTCCAAATAAAGGATGAATAATTCAGGGGATTCATCAGAATGGGTTGTGTCTAGTAATGTGACATTATGAGTATTGTCCAGATAGACAGTGGTATCAGGTGATATTTTATCATTAGATTTTAAAGTAACATGAAGTACTAATCTTTGCCCAATGATAACACTAGAACCCGAAGGAATAGAGACCTCAATTTGGTTGCTCATTATATTACCTCAATCAGAATATATATACCCTATAAACTTCAAGTTGCAACTCGCAAGGCGAAAGCAGTTTATGATCTCCCCGCAGCGCGAGGAGATAACAAATTCATCTTGAAGTGTGAAGAGTATAAGTCAATTTAACTTCACTCAATATCTGGGGTGTCTATATATCCTTCCCATATATTGCCATATGTGACACCATTATCAGAATCTTTCCCTATTTGATAATCAAAATAAATATCCCCGCCTCTGTTTGGATAAGATAAACAATGGGTTAAAAGATGATGAGGTATATTAAATATCACTTTAGCCGTATTATCACTGCTGTCGGGAACAAAAGGCATGGTTTTTTCAAAGGTATGAGTCACGGTTCTTGACTTGGAGTTAATATATAAATTTAAATATATAGTTGATCCCAGCGGTACTTTTCCTTTACCTGCTGCATCTTTTTCGCCTGTAATTTGGACAAATAACCCCGCATTATCTGGAGGGTTATTCCGATAATTAGATATTTCAGTACTGTTAACATAATTCCATTGTTCTAAAATATTTTCATCAGAAACGCCTACGCTGTTGTAGACTATACACGTATCATATGCTCTATCAACGTCAGTCCAGGGCTTATTGTATGGGTTTCCGTGATAAATTAAATCCATCACTTGGGATGCAGCCATATACCCTGATCGGATGATGGAATAAGAAAATCTTGAAAGCTCATTCTTATTAAAGATACAGTAAGGTAAATCAATAGCAGTTAAGTCATCTTCGTTTTCAATTTGAATGGAAATTTTGGTATAAATATCATTGACAAAGAATAAGATATGATCCCCAGGTTTAAAGTCTGCATATTTTACTATTCCTATTGTAAACTTACTTTTTCCATTCGATTTTAGATCTTCGCCGTGAAAATTAAATATTTCAGGCTCTGTTAATTCTTTAGGGGTACTCTCTAATGCGTGATTAGCACAATATATCGTATATTTTGCATTAATTTTATCGGTAGAGCCTATGACTTGAGCGGTCAGATTGATGATTAATGATTCTGCCATAATAGGGTAGATATAAAACTTGATGTTGCCATCTTGATCGGTCGTGACATCAAATCCATTACTTCCCTTTTCAATAATAATTTCTTTATTATCAGCATCATAAATTTTTGCTTTTTGTAAGTTATCTATTAAATCATCTGATATATGTACTTTAAGATCAGGTAGCGGCGTCCCACTGACATTTCGTACCTTGGATGTTACTGTGGCGTACTGTACTTTTTTCTGTCCACCTGATTGATCAGGGAATTCCAGAAATGGGTTATCAATATCCAATTCCAGTGTCCTAATATCGATGTCTTCTTTTTTCAAATAAGAGTTCATAAAATTTTCCTTGTGAAAATGCAAATAATTTGATTCAAGATTATATGTTATAAATCAATTTCATCATCCCCAATGGGGATACCTATTCTAACCGTATCTATCTCTGCCTCCCAAACATGACCATAACCAATTTCATCACTATTCTTTGATGTAAAACTATAATCAAATTTAATATCACCGGAATCGATATCAACAAGATCATCATAGTTAATATTGAACTGCAAAATGCCATTTCCGGGCATGATATCTTTCATTGATTGAATCGGCGGGTTTTTATTATGAGAGCGAATATAGATATTCAATGTGACTTCGGCACCTAAAGGCACTTTGGTATTATTATTCCCGGTATTACCCGAAATCTCGACAATTAAGCCAGTGATATTGGCAGGAGGGTATGAACGGATATAATCATAATTAATCATGCTATCTGCGGGTATAATGGTTTTGGCACTGGTCATAACAATGCTGGCATCATATTTTCTGGTCACATTTGGATCGGGTTCATAGATAACTCCTCCCTTGTAAGTTAAACGTAACACGTCAGATGGGATCATTTCTCCTGCATGTTGTCTAATGACGACATAAGAAAATCGCGATAATTCGTTTTCTTTGAAGATACTATAAGGTAATTTAATGAAATAACTGCCTAGTTGTTTTGGGTTTTTAAGTGTTTTATAAATTCCTGTAAAATTAATATTGACAAAGAATAGAATATTATCACCAATTTCTGGATTGATATAGGGGTTTATTCTGACGGAAAATAGAGGCGAACCATCTGAGATTAAATTGCCCCGATTAAAGCCTAAAATTCTGGGTTGTTGTAACGGAGATTCAACCGCGAATGGATCACTGTTAACAACGTAATAAGTATCGTTGGCAACGGTTTGATGAGTTACTCCTATGATCTGAGCGTATAGATTAAGAATAAGTGATAATCCCTCAATGGGATAAATATAAAATATAATCCCCCCATCCTTGTCTGAAAGTAATGTAAACCCATCATTGCCTGATGGCATTTTTGTGTCTATTTTTTGTGTATCCTTGTTCGTATCAAGATAGATATTAACTTTTTCAAAGGTGCCATTTGTATCATTAGTGATAAAGACCGGCACCCCCGACAATGCTTTTCCGTCTAAATCTTTGATGGTGGTAGAGACTTTTGTTTGTATGCCGTTAGGCGGATTATTATCTGCTACCGGCATCGTTTGAAAAGGGTGTTCTACATTAAAAGCCAGTGATTTTGGATCAATGCTTCTTGCTAAGTACTGTACCTTTTTGGAAAAAACCTGCTGAGGATTATTGGTATCAGTTGCTTGTATTGTAAAGGTTATTGGCGTATTTTCAGTGATTTGATCTGATACTTTAAGCGCTATAGTGGCACTGTATTGATTATTTCCGCCATCAGAAGTTGCGAGCATAGTGATAGGATTTTTTGGGACATTAATATGCGTGGCAGAGTTAAAGGAAAGAATTATATTGCCAATTGCTGTCGTATCTAACGCTAAAGTGACAGTCAACTCAAACCGTTGACCTATTATCAAGTCAGAATTATCGGGTACTGAAATACTCAATGCACTATTCATCTCATTACCTTGTTTTATTATTATGGTATGTATTTATTATCTCCCCGCAGCACGGGGAGATAATAAGCGGCTGTCGTCTTGCAACTTGAAGTTTATAGGTTCTATTTATCAGAATTAAATTAGTCCACTATATTATTGATATTAGTTATCATCACTCCCAATGGGAACCCCGAGTCGTACCGTATCAATTCTACCCTCCCAAATTTTGCCATAACCATTAATGGACTCACCATGCGGGCCGGTATTTGATGTAAATTGATAATCGAATTCAATACTACCGGCTGCGCCATTATCGTATGCATCGATATCAATAAGATCATGGTAGTCAATATTAAATAGTAAAGAACCACTTGCAGGCATCGGTTGTGATAGGGATTTACTCGGTGGATTTTTGTTATAAGAACGTATATACATATTTAATGTGACCATAGCACCGATTGGGACTTTATTTTTTTCCTGACCGGTGGCATCACCCAAAATTTCGATAAATAATCCCCTTTTCCCTTGACTATTTGGATAACTTTTTATTGCATCATAATTAATGACACTATTCTGAGGCAGGGTCGTTTTTACACTAGTCATAACGGTGCAGGTATCATAATCTCTTTGCATGTACGGCACAGGCTTATATATTACACCGCCCTTATAAGTTAAAGGCAATTCCTCAGAGGGTAAAATACTGCCATCATAGGCACTAATAACAACATAAGAAAAAGTGGATGGTTGATTTTCTTTGCCATTAAATATGCTATAAGGCAGGCTAATGGTATAGGAATTTAATTGTTTTTTATTTTTAAGGGTTATTTGTTGATTAGTATATTGTCCGTTGACATAAAATAATATATTGTCACCAGCCGTTGCGTTAAGATATTTTTCTATCTCTACCAGAAAGGTGAAGGAACCATCCGAGACAAAATCACCTTGCAAAAATCCCAAAATTTTGGGTAATCTCAAAGGATACATTATCTTATTTGGATTAGGATCAATAATATAACAGGTGGTATTAGCATGAGTTTGGTAAGTGGATCCCGTTATTTGGGAATATAAGTTAATTGCGAGTGATAATCCTTTAATTGGATAAAGATAGAATGTAATTATTCCGCTGCTATCTGAAAGTAAGGTAAATCCATCACTTCCTGATGGCAGTGTGGTATTTATTTTTTGAGCGCTTGCGGTATTGCTATCATAAATATTAACTTGTGAGAAATCACCATCATGGTCACTTGTTATAAACACAGGAACACCGGATAATGTAGCACCACTGAGGCTTTTAATGGTTGTCGATATTTGAGTATGTGAACCCTTCGGCGGACTATTCTCTGCCTTCGGTGTATCTTGAATAGGCTTGTTGATTGTGAGGACCAATGATGCCGGATCGATAATATACCAATCGCCATTGAAGATGCTTGATTTCTTATCCAAACCCGATCATGCTTGCAATCATGAAAATTCATCTGACACCAGAACAAAAACGTGCCCTCGAATTGATGCATGATACCACTCGTGATAGTCGAGTCTGTGATCGCATCAAGGCCGTGCTTTTGGCGTCAGAGGGCTGGACAGCTCAGATGATTGCTCAGGCCTTACGTATTCATGAAACTACGGTAAGCCGTCACCTAAAAGATTTCATCGCGCAGGAAAAACTCACCCCCGAAAATGGCGGTTCTGAAAGCCATCTCTCTGCCAAACAAACCGCCGATCTGGTTGATTATTTGACGGCAAATTTGCTGCATACGACCGCTCAAATTGTGGATTATGTACGAGCTCGTTGGCAGGTGTCTTTCAGCGTGGGAGGCATGACGAAATGGCTTCACCGACAAGGTTTCAGCTACAAAAAGCCAAAGGGCGTTCCTCATAAATTCGATGCGGATAAGCAGCAACAATTTATTGATGACTACCAGTCTCTGAAAGACCGGGCAGGTCAGAATGAACCTATCCTATTTATTGATGCGGTGCATCCTTCGCAGTCCACAAAGCTCAGCTATGGTTGGATGAAAGCGGGGAAAAATCAGGTAAAAGTGGTCGAAACCACCGGCAGTCGTACCCGTCTCAATCTTCTGGGCGCCCTCAATTTACAACGAATTGAAGACACCGTGATCCGTGAATACCCGAGTATCAATGCCGAAAATTCGCGTATTTTTTCGGCGCTATTAGAGAAACTTACCCACTTCTCTAAAAAATTCATATTATTCTGGATGGGGCGGGTTACCACCGGGCAGAATTGGTGAAAGAGGTGGCATATGTCCTTAATATTGAACTGCATTACCTACCGCCTTACAGCCCAAACCTCAATCCAATAGAGCGATTGTGGAAGTATATGAATGAGCAAGTACGTAACAATGTTTATTTTCCGGATGCGAAGACATTCCGTGAAACCCTTCGTCACTTTTTTCATGTCACTTTGCCAGAAAAAGCGAAAGAACTCACGACTAGACTGACTGACAACTTTCAGATTTTAAAACCTGCATCTTCAAGTTAGATTGGTATAGCCCACTAAGTTTTGTTAGAGTTGATTGTTAATAACAAGTTTAGTCAATAAAAATACTATGGTTAAGATATATTATTGTTACGGTGTTTAAGTATAGTTACAAACCAATAAGCCTTTACTGTCAATGTCTGTATCAATTGTGTTTGTAGCAACATCATAGATATTAAAAACAGGTTTTTTATCTTGATCAATTCCTACCTGAACTTTAATTTTGGCTTCATTCTCTTGTATTACTTTGGCGTCATTAAATAATCCCCACTTAAAAAGATTATTAAATTCACCTGTGACCGTCGTTGGGCCATAAGAACTTTTAAGATCTTCTATGGTAATGTCAGGCAAACCCACACTACCATCAGTATTAGTTATACAACTTTGGCCATCGTTAGTAGAATGATATTTGTGATCTGAGTCTGATTGCTTAATATATCTTTGAATATGTAATGGATATTCGTATAAAAATAGTCTGCCGTCTGACTTTTTAATATTGGCGACTATCGTTACTGTTCCTTTTGCTCTTATGGCTATGGGGGCTTTAGTTTCATCATGAGCAGGGTCAAAAAAATTAAGATAGTCAGATTTTTTATCCTTATAGGTATAAGATGTTTCGTTTTGATCAAACGGCTTGCCTTCTGATTTTGGATCTCTTAATTCAGCGTATAGACTGGGGAAATAATTATATGGGCCGGGTTCAGAAAAGGATTTATAAACACTTTTATCAAATTGATTGTAGACATACAGCACTGCTGGTTGAGAAACAGCAGCAAAAGTCACTGAATTATCCTGATTTGTCTTCTGAATCTCATTCCCTCCCTTTTGAGTCGGTATTGTTAATGTCACATTAATCTCTTTATAAACCCCAACATGACTGTCTAATGTTGCATATAAATAGCCTTTGTCATTTGTTTTCAATGAAACAGGTTTAGGTTCAGGTAAATCTGTTGTGTCAATCTGGCTATCATGAGTCCATTGCACATTAGTGAATGGATATTTATCAAGTATCTTTGTGCTGCCTTTATACGAAATCTTCGCCCTATATATATATTTCCCTTTCCCATCACCAGTCAATGGATTGCTCGGATCAAACTTTTCCAGAGGGTCTTTAGAATCTTCTTTCCATGTCCCTTTTCTGTCAACGCCATAAAGCTCAACACTGTTGATTTCAAAATCCACTGGCGGAGAGGTAAAATCTACCGTCGTCTCCTGAGCGCCAACCCCATCCACGGAGGCTTGTACAGTCACTTTCTGAACCTGAGTACTGGTTAATTTTGTGACCGCTTCACCATTCGTGTTGCTGGTACTCGTTACCGGATCAAGCGTTACCGCCTCCTTATGGGGAGCATCGATTATCGTCCAGTTAACTGTCTTACCCGGTTCCAATTTTTGACCAGTAGCATCCTTGACAGTGACGGTAAGGGTATAAGATTCATTTACCAATATCGATTTTGTTGGTTGAACGTTTATTGGCGATATCTGTTCCGGTTTGAAATCTACAGGTTTTGCCTGAACGGACTTGTGGCTTCCCACCGTCAGTGAAACCAAAACCCCGTTAAATGCCTTATTACTGGTTAAGGTCGCGGTTAATTTCCCGTCCCCGTGTATTTCCTTATCGGATTGATTCAAGTCAAATTTGTCAATCTCTTTTGGATGCTCTATCTTCCAGAACGCATTCGTTAGTTTTTTATTTTGAACGGGTTTTTCATCCCCTCCCACAATAACCGCCGTATAGGTATATTCTTGCTGCCCATCTGCCGTTAAAGTCCCTGACGGATCAACCTGAATCTCCCCGTCAATATGATAATCTTGGGTATCCGCACTCTCCGCAGTAAAAGACACCGGTTGTTCTGCCGGCACCGGTTTTTGGCTGCCAATTGCCAGTGAAACCATGACATCCTTGATTGCCACAGTACTGGCCAAGGTGGTCGTTAATATTCCTTCGTCATCCGTTGTGACTTCGCCATTTGATGGATGCCAAATCAGCCCGGTTTGATCCTTATCTTTGCTCCAGTTCACATTCGCGATTTTTTGTTTTTTCACCGGGTTGTTATTGGCATCCCGAATAACCGCGCCGTAGGTGTAAGTGTGAGCGCCATTGGCGATGAGTGACGGTACTGCCGGTGAAACGGTGACTTTATCCACGTGAAAACCGGCCGGTTTTTCACCAAAACTGACTTCACCCACGAATTGCGGCGGCTGGCCATCCAGTTGCAGAGATACTTTGACGCTTTTATGTGGCTGGGTACTGGTTAAGACGGGTTTGCGCTTGAAATGCCCATTTTCATCAATTTCAACCGCGTCTGATTGTTCCCAGTCAATAAACTGCAAGCCAGAATCCGGGCCGGTTTTCGGATCGGTTAACCACTGTACTTGGCTAATGGTGGCATTTTGTATCGGTTTATGATTGGCTGTATCAAAGGTAATTACCGGATTAAACGTATATCCGTCCTTTTTATCCCCCGTTGCCGGTAGTGGCCCCGCCGGGGTGAAGTTAGGTGTTTCCCGTTTTTGCAGCATAAAGGGGCGGACAATTATGCGCATTTCAGCGGGCGCTGACTTCTGGTTATTTTCCAGTTCAGCAAGGGCATAGATGGGGTAATTGTTATTTTGGTTGTCGCCGGATAAATATTTCGGCAGGGTGACAGTGATGGTATTTCCGACACGGGAAGAGAGTTTGCCGCCGTGCTTTGTAAAATCTTCGTTCGTTGCCCAGTGAACCTGCTTAACGGCAGTATTGGAAGATAGCTTAACCGTAATATCGCGCTTTTCCTCCTGACTGTATCCGGTGATGATTTCCGGTAAGGAGAGTTGGACGATGGGAATTTTCTGGTGATCCAGCACAATATTATTATTTCGTTCCACCAAATCATAACGGCTGCCCGCCAGTGTCCGCATTGCGGCCACATTTTCGGGTGATAACTGCACATTCAGGGGTACGCCCAGTTTATAACTTAAATTTGCCAGAAACTGCGTTTCACTGTGCCCGCTTCCCCCTTGTTTATAATCCACGCCCAGAGTAAAGAGTGGAACAGGCGTATAAGTCAGCCCCAGTTTAGCCAGATTGGGGTTTTTCTGTTTAGTATCACGATTGAATAAGGTCACGTTGTCGCCAAAATATTGCTCATAGGCCAATTTTGCCCCCAGATTCGGGTAAGCAGGCAAGAAAAACTCCCCATTAATGTCATAACCGTTGGCAGGGCGTTCATGGTAGTCCTTAAAATTCCGTGAGTTCTGCCAATTACTTAAACGGTAATAAGTATTGGCGGAAAATTTAATGTAGTCTCCCCATATCTCTCCTCCCAAGCCTAGGCGCTGATTTTTACCCGTAAGATCGTAGTCATAGAAGGTATTCAGGCCATACATCCAGTCCTGATAAAAATAACGCCCGCCTAATCCCGCGTTAATGGTATTCCGGCTATCTTTGTTGCGATAGCCAAGTTGGGAAAAGAACAACCAATCGGCTTTATTGTCATAAAGCGGCAGTAATAAATCGATTGCGTTGTTTTTTAGGGTTCCTTTTCTATCCAGCCCAAAGTTAATTCTGGCCGTCCCAAATTGGGATAGCCATTTTTGTGTTTCGGAAGAGATGGTGCTGTTAAATTTGCCCACGGCGTAGGACTTGGCTTGTTCTGCCAGTTCTGAAGGTGAAGAGGATAGAATATTACTTGCTGCTTGGATGTTTCTGGCAATGGCATTTGGTGTATCAGAATCAGAGGCTTGGTTGTTTTTTCTATTTTTATTTAAATCACCGACTCTGGTATCTGTATTGTCTATTTCCTGAGGATATACTCTTCCTGCTTTTATGTTACTATCAGCAATGGAATTCGTTATAGATGATGGTAATAATAGACTCAGTATCATGAAAAAACATTTTATTAAAATATGAGTTCATATATCTCTCTCAGGATTTTTTTGGAAAAATTACTATTCTTACTCAATAGATGATCTAGAATCACATCATGATTTCTTGTATAGCATATAGCCCACTATTTCACGTAATTACAAATAGTTATCAATTAATTATAAAAATTAATCGCATGATGATTTTTATTGTTTATATTAACTTGCCATAAATATAACTCACTATCACTAAATTAAAACATAAAATACAACAAATTTATCTTTTTCATTCGTGACTAGTAAAATTAATACTTGGATTCGCATAGTAAGTGCAATTTCTAAGAAAGGCGGTCAGTTGCTATAGTAGGCATCTTTCTCGCCAAAGGAAAATGCACTATGGCCTATACGCAACTGACCGAAACAGAAAGATACCAGATTTTCGGCTTAAAAGAAGCCGGTTTTACACAACGTTTTATTGCAACGTCGCTTAATCGGGCCCCATCAACAATTAGCCGGGAATTGAGACGAAACCGGGAAGCCGAGAAATATGAACCTGAACAAGCTCAGCGTAAAGCATTAGAACGCCGTCATTCTAAGTAAAAGCCGTAAAAATCACGCCAGAGATAACAAAGTGGATAAAACAGTTAATTTGGCAAGATTTAAGTCCGGAACAAGTTGTGGGTTATCTCAAGCGGGAAGCGAAAATCTCTTTACATCATGAAACAATTTATCGATTGATTTATAAAGATAAAATAAATGGCGGTGATTTATGGCAACATCTTAGGATAGCGAAAAAACCGTATCGTAAACGCTATGGAAGCCATGAGCACAGAGGAAAAATTAAAAACAGAGTCAGTATTGATAATCGCCCAAAAATTGTTGATAAAAAGCAGCGTATTGGGGATTGGGAAGGGGATACTATCGTTGGCAAAGATCGTAAAAGTGCCTTATTGACTTTAGTTGAACGAAAATCGTTATTTACGATCATCATTAAACTTGAAGATAAAACAGCAGAAGGTGTTGCCAAAGCGGCGACAAGACATTTATCGATGATAAAACATAAAGTTAAAACAATTACCTTTGATAACGGACTCGAATTTGCCGAACACGAACGGATCGGTAAAAATTTAGAGACAAAAATTTATTTTGCTCATCCGTATTCCCCTTGGGAAAGAGGGATAAATGAGAACATAAATGGATTAATCAGAGATTACTTCCCAAAAGGAACCGATTTTAATAAGGTATCAGAGCGGGAGGTTAACCTTGTGGCAAACCGACTAAATAATCGACCACGTAAGACACGAGATTATAAAACACCGAATGAGTTATTTACAGGAACCCCAACTCATTTACTTCGTTCATTACGGTGTTGCGCTTAATATGCGAATCCAAGATAACAATCATAAAAGTGATAACTTATTTTCATTGGCCAAACGCAATCTATTTTGTATATGGTGAGATCTCAATTTAAAAATAAATATTTATAATAATTATTAATGAAAAAGGATTAATTGCTATGAACAACTATCAATTACCCCCTCCTATTTTGCCCCAAGCCAAAAATAATGTTTTAGATAAATCTCAATTACAAGGAGAGGATATTAAAGTCAAAATCTCAACTTCCCCACCCGTTAGGCTTTTGGGCGGTGAAACGATCATTGTCAATTTTACTCATGGCGATATCTCTGTCAGTACCAAGAAAAAAGTAGACAGTAACTTTGATCAATATATTGAAGTAGATATTTCTTCAACAGAAATCATCGCACAAGAGTATCAAGTCAGTTATCAAATTCTGGCTAAGTTCGACGACAACACGGTTTACTCAGAAACGGTGACTATCACCGTTGTTGATCAAGCATCAAATAACAAAATCAGCACTTCTGTAAAATCTGGCTCAGATGTCATCATAGGACAATATCTTACTCTTGATATTACGTTAACATCGGATAATGTTATTTCACCTGATGCTAATATCAATATAACGACGATATCGGGTATCGAACTGCAAAGAAATATTCCGCCGATAACGCTTTATGATGGAGGGAAAAGGGGCGTTGTGACTGTTGAGTTGTATGTTGATGAGGGTGGGCTTGAAAATAGTGCGGTTCAGTTTGATATTGAACCGAATGCAGAAGCAGTAGGGTTTGATAAAGTCAGTATGTTATATTACGCTCAAACTGTTGATGTCTCTTCCATGCAGTTTAATGTCGGGCATGATTATATCAAAGTGCCGACTGCTATTAACATTCCTCCAAATGGTCATTATTATACCAAAATTAGTACGACACTTAAAAATCGGGATGGGAAAAAGAGCTTATCGGGTACTCCGGTTAATATCATTGATACCAGAAATAATTTTGATAAAGTTGATTTTTATTCTTCGGATAAAAAAGAAAAATTACAAGTCAGGCGGATAGGCGCTAAAAAAGGCTTGATCATTAATACAGATTCGAATGGTCGATTGGTTTTTTATGTTTATGCTAAACAAGATAGTGCGGTCGTTCTTCAGCTTTTTTCGAAGATCAGTGGTGTTACACCCGAGATTGAGGCCAAGAAAACGTTATATATCATCGATAGTGAGAAAACCGATCCCAATTATTCACTCGATGCTCCTATTATTCCAGAGGAGAATCAAGGTGTTTTACGTTCTGAGGGCGGCTCTACGACATTCTCTGTGGTGATACCCGAATATGCTAATGCTCAGTATGGTGACAGTATCTTTTTCTTTATTAATGGATTAATGGTTGATCAACCTTTTCCTTCAGAGCCTGAGAAATTAGGCACTCCCTTTATACAGTTACCTTATGATATTTTTCTGAACCCCGATACACCGGTTGATTTTAATTACAGTGTCATTAAAAATAATGCAGATAGATTCGTATCAGATTCAATTCAGGTGAAATATGTCAAAGATGAAACACCTTTAAATGATGTTTTCGATAAATGTCAGGTTTATTCCAGTGCAGGCGTTGATGATAATAATCTAGTGACAGAGGATAAAATTATAGACTGTAATATTATCTCTAATTATAAAAATAACAAGGATGATGCGGGATTATTTGTTAAAATCACCGGGACGAGCGACTCTAGTGATACGGCAAAAGTACCGTTAGGATCTGAAGTCACTCTGTATTTGCATATTGTAGCAAACAAGAAGAAATTAGATCTTCCTATTACAGTAACCATGCCGAGTGATGTTGGTTCTGATAATAAAACGAATACGAAAATAATCGGTATTTATCAAACGCATCTTGCTGGAAACGGTATCCTTGATGCTAATGACCCAGGGCAGATCTATTTTTCTTATTCAATTAAAAAAGAGGGTCAATTGATTAATAGTAAGGTTTGGCAAGGAAGTATCGATACCAAGCCAGCCTGGATATGGTCTGATTGTGATTAATATCAGAATGCTATTAATTTAGGTTTGTATATTAATGATATTTCAAAGGTCAATATATCTTTTGCAGGGTAATTTAATTTGACCTTTTACATTTTGTTTGTGAAAGGTCAATTTTTAATAGCATATCATGATTCTTTCTTCGATTGATAAATCACCCCCTCCCAGCGATAACCATCTACTATCAACTGATAATTTCTTGTAATTACGTGGGATTATGGTTCATGTGCTATATAAAGTTGTGGTGTTATTGGGGTTTGTGTGTGGGAATAAAATAATTCGGTCAAAAATATTCTGGGATATGCATATGAATTTATATATTAATAAAATATTTTTTTTCACTGTGCTGGGTCTATTGTTACTGCCATCTTCAATGATCAATGCGATTGCTGATGGCAACATAGAAGCAGGAAGAGCGTATCCGCAAGAAATAGACAATAAAAATAGGAAAGATAATTTAGGGAAAAATCAGAATAGCTCGAACGCTGACACACCCCAATTAATTGCCAGTAATATCCAGACGGTCAGCAATATTTTGTCATCTTCACCCTCTGAACTCACTGAACAAGCCAAATCCTACGCTTTGGGCAAACTTAACAGCACCGTTGCTTCTGAAACACAAAAATGGTTATCCCAGTTTGGGACGGCCAGAATTAATTTTGGGCTGGATAGAAAGGGAACCCTAAAAAATAACGCACTCGATCTCTTATTGCCGCTTTATGACAATAAAACCGATTGGCTGTTCTTTTCCCAACTGGGTTATCGCAATAAAGACAGCCGGGATACCATTAACGTCGGATTAGGCGGGCGTTATTTTTATCAGGACTGGATGTATGGCCTGAATACTTTTTATGACCGTGATCTCACGGGTAAAAACCAGCGCCTGGGGTTGGGGGGAGAAATATGGGGAGATTATATTAAATTTTCCGCCAATACTTATTACCGTTTAAGTGACTGGCGGAATTCACAGCATTTTAAAGATTACGATGAACGCCCTGCCAACGGTTATGACATTAATGGGGAGTTTTTCTTGCCTGCTTACCCGAATCTGGGGGCAAAATTGGCCTATGAGCAGTATTTTGGCGACAACGTGACCTTATTCAATC
This sequence comes from Xenorhabdus doucetiae, assembly GCF_000968195.1. NCBI lineage: Bacteria > Pseudomonadati > Pseudomonadota > Gammaproteobacteria > Enterobacterales > Morganellaceae > Xenorhabdus > Xenorhabdus doucetiae. The sequence continues at coordinate 4,043,645 of NZ_FO704550.1, read as the reverse complement.
GTGATACTAAACAGAAAAACCCCAGTCTGGCTAAATTGGGGCTGACTTATACGCCTGTCCCCTTATTCACCTTGGGTATGGATTATAAACAAGGGGGAAGCGGGCACAGTGAAACCCAGTTTTTGGCGAACTTAAGTTATAAACTGGGCGTTCCCCTCAGTGCACAATTATCACCCGACAACGTGGCCGCAATGCGGACACTGGCGGGCAGCCGTTATGATCTGGTAGAGCGAAACAACAATATTGTGCTTGATCATCAGAAAAAAACGATTGTTCAACTCACTCTGCCGGAAACCATCACCGGGTTCAGTCAGGAAGAGCAAGATATTACGGTTAAGTTATCTTCCAATACCGCCGTTAAGCAGATCCACTGGACAACGAATGACGATTTTGCAAAGCACGGCGGCAAACTCTCTTCTCGTGTCGGTCATACCATCACCGTCACCCTGCCGAAATATTTATCCGGCGATAACCAAAATAACAATTACCCCATCTATGCCCGTGCTGAACTGGAAAATAACCAAAAATCAGCGCCGGCGGAAATGCGCGTGATGGTTAAGCCTTTTATGCTGCAAAAACGGGAAGAAGCCAACTTTACCCCGCCGGGGCCATTGCCGGCGACAGGGGAGAAAAAGGACGGATATACGTTTGATCCAGTGATTACCTTTGATACGGTCAATGGTAAACCGATAAAAAGTGCCACGATTGACCATGTTCAGTGGCTAACCGATCCGAAAATCGGCGCGGATTCGGGCTTGCAGTTTATTGATTGGGAACCCTCAGGTGTGGTTGCAACTGTTGAGCATGGGCATTTCAAACGTAAGCCGGTCTTAGTGAGTACTCAGCCACATAAAGAAGTCAAAGTGTACCTGCAACTGGGTGGGCAGTCACCGCAATTAGCGGGCAAGGTCAGTTTTGATGCAAACCCTGCCAATATTCATGTGGGCAAAGTCACCGTTTCTCCGGCAGTACCGTCACTTATCGCCGATGGTGCTCACACTTACACCTACAGTGCAGTGATTCTGGATACCAATAATAATCCGGTGAAAAACCAAGGAATTGCTGATGTGAACTGGAGTAAGGATAAGGATCAAGCCGGGCTGATTTGGCATCCATCAAATGGTGCCATCACAACGGATAGCGAGGGAAAATTAACGGCAACCACAACCTTGGCCAGTACCGTGGCAATCAAGGATGTGATGGTTTCACTGGCAATTGGCGATCAAAAACCGGTGCCGGCAGAACAATCGGTGTCTTTTACGACGACAACAACCCCCCAAGATTATCACGTTGACGGGAATATTCAGTGCAGCTCGCCGGCATCCGCAACGGTAACGGCAGGCGGCCACGATAAGTACACCTATAAGGCGACTATTGTGGGGAGTGATGGCAAATTTGTTCCGAATGCCAAAATACCGAATGCCGTGTGGAAGATAGAAAATCCCCAAAATATTGACGGACTTAATTTAGATCCATCCGATCTGACAACCGATGGCGGAGGAATATTAACGGCATCCTTAACCAGTAAGAAGGTATACAAGGGTGATGTTTTGGTTTCACTTACCGTTGGCAACCACAAGCCCGTGCAGGCAACATGTTCTGTGGACTTTATTGCGGATACCAAAAATTATCGCATTAGCGGGGATATTCAGATCTCCCCGCCAAGGACGTTAGCGGGAAATAGGAACGACCAGTATAAGTATCAGGCGGTGATTGTGGGGGGAGATGGGCTACCTGTTCGCAAGGAAGAAATAAAGAATGCCGTGTGGAATATAGAGAAACCCAAAGGTATTAAAGGACTTGATCTGGTTCCATCTGATAAGACAACCGATGAGCAGGGGAGATTAACGGCAACCTTAACCAGTAATAAGGCCGTCAAAGACGTTTTGGTATCCCTCACTGTAGGGAAGCAAACCGTGAAGGCAACATATACGGTAGATTTCAAAGCCGGAAATATCAGTATCACCCCTGATCAGGTGGATAGCCGATTGGTTAATGAGCACTACACCTATATCGTCACCATTACTGATGATGCGACGCAGCCTCAAAGCGATAAAAAAGTCGATTGGGATCTGAAAAAGCCTATTCCGCCGGGTGTCAGTTTTATCCATAAAGACGAAAAAACGAATCAGCATGGGAAAGCAACGGCAATACTCACCAGCAAGCTTGCAACGGCACTTCCGAATGAACCTGAAAATGTGATTGTCACGGTTTCTTCCGAAGGTAAGTCACTGGATGCCGATCCCATAAAATTCGTCTGGCCGGAAATTAAGCCACTGCAATTCACGCAAAATAACGGAACGCTCTCCCCCGGTGATTCGTATGACTTGACGGCGGCAGTCATGGGTGCGGATGGCAAGCCTTATACGGGAACTGGGTTTCAATTTCAATGGCGGATCAAGCAGCCTGCCAGCGGTACCGTTAAAGGGCTAACTTTATCGCCAACCGGGAAAGTGAGTGTGTCTAATGGAGCATTAAAGGCAACATTAACCAGCACAGCGGATACGCCGCTGACCACAAATGCACAAGTTTGCCTTACTGTTGCTGATACTGGTGCACCGTCTTTTGGTCAGCCTTTGTCACCAGAGCAATGTTCAGATCCAATCTCTTTTCAACAGCCTGAGTTTGAAATTCACAGTGTTGAGGTTTATGGCGTTGACAAAAACGGGACATGGAAAGCTCCTAACAAGCCGCCAGAACCGTTTGATCCGCACAATCCATTGCTTGGTGATGGGAACGGTAAATATATATATAGGGCACTGATTACCAGAAAAGTTGGTGGCGTCGATACTCCTGTGGCTAATCAGGTCATCAGTAATGTGAAGTGGGTACGTGCCCCTAATCAGCATAATATTGATGAGGGTTCTGAGATACCTCAACCTGATTGGGACCAAGCAAATAAGACGGACGGAAACGGGTATTTATATGCAACATTGATGAGTCATGTGGGATTTGACAACCTTCCAGTAACATTTTATATGGATAATTCACAGGGTGATCCTATGACTGGACTCGCCAGTCAAAATGTTAGCTTTGCCGCAGTACCGGAGAAAGCGGGAATTAGGATTTATAACGTTAGTAATGAAAAAGCTTATGCATATTTTACGGAAAATAACAAACCATATAATATATTCCCCAGCTTGCGAGGCGAATTGAGAAAACCCTCTAGCTCAAATCCGGATGGGGGGGAAAACTTATCTGATGGTGGAGAAGATGTGCATTACCACACAACCAGTTCAGCAATTTCTATAGATCAAAGCGGTGTAATAACATTTATCAGTCTGGCACCAGCCGACATTACTGCTACTGTCACAAGAAAAAATGGAGCAATATATCAATATACTTATAAGACCGATCCTCTGAGACAGTTTACACCCATGAACACGCGGTATCCCAATCCTTCCAAACCAACTGATCATAATGAGACTTGTGAGAGTGCTGGTGCGACTAGCCCTCTAGATACTGATGTAGAGCAAGCAAGTTCAACTTCAATTACATCATTATATGATGAATATAGTGCGCATAACTTATCTCCTTATGAGTTTGGTTTTCTGGATGATTTTAATCATAAAGATAATCAGGAGCAGAGCATTAAGGTAAAATCAAAGCAAAAATCGGGTTATTTCTCATTTAATTCTTACTATGGGTATGTAGACGAGAGTGGTTCAAAGAATCCTGAACCAGCATTCGTTGTCTGTGTAAAATATAAATAGCCAGTGACTGACCTCGCCCTATCGGGCGAGGTTTCCCGCTTTACAGGCTGCCGCCCGTGCTTAGGCAGCCTGCATTTTGCTAACCCGCTAATACATGACCGCAACTTCTAAGGTGATACACCTCACATTTATTTCACTCTGTGGTTATAACGTGTAAAATAGCAGCATATTTTTCGTTAGATGCGTGCAGTGGCGTTCTGCCATGCTGCACTTATCTAATATGTTCTCAAATAGCTAAACGGTAAAAATACTTGTCAATTAATAACTTAAGAAATATCGCCATCATCGCTCACGTCGACCACGGCAAAACCACGCTGGTGGATAAACTCCTGCAACAGTCCGGTACTTTCGGTGAACGTGCTGCAACCACTGAACGTGTGATGGACTCCAATGATCTGGAAAAAGAACGTGGTATCACCATTCTGGCAAAAAACACCGCGATTAAATGGAATGACTACCGTATCAATATCGTAGATACCCCGGGCCACGCCGACTTTGGTGGTGAGGTTGAGCGCGTGATGTCAATGGTTGACAGTGTTCTGCTGCTGGTGGATGCGATGGATGGCCCAATGCCACAGACCCGTTTCGTCACCCAGAAAGCGTTTGCTCATGGCCTGAAGCCTATCGTGGTGATCAACAAAGTTGACCGCCCTGGCGCACGTCCTGACTGGGTAGTGGATCAGGTGTTTGACCTGTTTGTGAACCTTGGTGCTACCGATGAACAGTTAGATTTCCCGATCATTTATGCTTCTGCACTGATGGGCGTTGCCGGTAACGAGCATACCGAGATGGCGGAAGACATGACTCCGTTGTATCAGGCTATCGTCAATCACGTTGAACCGCCGAAGGTTGACCTTGATGGCCCGTTCCAGATGCAGATTTCGCAGTTGGATTACAACAGCTATGTCGGGGTTATCGGTATTGGCCGTATTAAACGCGGTACAGTAAAACCCAACCAGAACATTACTATCATTGATAGCGAAGGAAAAACCCGCAACGGTAAAGTCGGTAAAGTCTTTAGCCATTTGGGGCTGGAGCGTATCGAGTCCGATAAGGCGGAAGCGGGCGATATCATCGCCATTACCGGTCTGGGCGAACTGAATATTTCTGATACCCTGTGTGAAGTCAACGCGGTTGAAGCGTTGCCGGCACTGGCGGTTGATGAACCGACCGTCAGCATGTATTTCTGCGTCAATACTTCACCGTTCTGTGGCCGTGAAGGTAAATACGTGACTTCCCGCCAGATCCTTGATCGCCTGAAAAAAGAGCTGGTGCATAACGTTGCGCTGCGCGTTGAAGAAACGGAAGATCCGGACGCATTCCGCGTATCCGGCCGTGGTGAACTGCACCTGTCCGTGCTGATTGAGAACATGCGCCGTGAAGGTTTCGAGATGGGCGTTTCTCGTCCAAAAGTGATTTTCCGTGAAATTGATGGCCGTAAGCAGGAACCTTTCGAGCAGGTGACGCTGGATATCGAAGAACAGCATCAGGGTGACGTGATGCAGGCGTTGGGTGAGCGTAAAGGTGAAATGCGCGACATGCTGCCGGACGGAAAAGGCCGCGTGCGTCTTGATTACGTGATCCCAAGCCGTGGTTTGATCGGCTTCCGTACTGAATTTATGACCATGACGTCGGGTACTGGCCTGCTGTATGCCACATTCAGCCATTACGACGATATTCGTCCGGGTGAAATTGGCCGTCGCCTCAATGGCGTACTGATTTCCAACGGACAAGGCAAGGCCGTGGCTTACGCGCTGTATGGATTGCAGGAGCGCGGTAAATTGTTCCTCGGTCACGGTACGGAAGTGTATGAAGGCCAGATCATCGGTATTCACTCGCGTTCAAATGACCTGACCGTTAACTGCCTGACCGGTAAGAAACTGACTAACGTGCGTGCATCAGGCACGGATGAAGCAACCACCCTGTCTCCACATCTCAAGAAAACTTTGGAGCAGGCGTTGGAGTTTATTGATGACGACGAATTGGTTGAAGTGACGCCAGAGTCAATTCGCCTGCGTAAGCGTCATCTGACTGAAAACGATCGCCGCCGTGCAAACCGCAGCAAAGACGTTTAATTGAGAAGTTACGCATTGCGCGTAACGGCTTCAATATAACTAGATTAGGGCACTTCGGTGCCCTTTTTTTGTCTTTACTATTGACCATTGAGTGTTTTGTCAGCAATAAACGTTGAATTTACAACCTGACAGATACCTGCACAGAAGATAAGCGGATGTTTATCATACAACACCATATTTTAATGTGTATTTATCACTGTCTGGTGTGGCTGTATTGAGATAAAAATTTGCCCTAAGTAAAATAAACTGGCTGTTTATGAGTAGGATGAAATAACCTTTTAACCAATAACAAGTGAGGGATTTATGTCTGAAATTAACAAGCTGGATAATAAACAATGTTCATTTGACCCCGATCAGTACAAGAAGAAGATTGACGTTGATGATGTAGCCCCAATAGGTTCTTTCCCATGGGCAATAATCAAACTGTATCTTGGGCAGAAAGTTCGTCGCAATAGCTGGGCTTCGCCCTATGAACATATAAAACTCACCCCTAGCTCAACGGGCAGTGATGGAAAGAATATCCCACCCCAGATTTGGGTGATTGATAAAGATGATGAGCAAATTTGGGTACCAGAACAAGAAGATATGATGGCTTGTGATTGGGAATTGGCCCAGATGTTGTCTTTTGATCTTAAGGTAGGGACTGGGACTAACAAATATAATAATTTTCAATCCTGGGGATATGAGAATATAGGTACAGATGAATCTCCTTTTGGCACTCTGACTAATCTTCAAAGTACTCTAGGTCTTGGAAACATTATCTCCGAGTTCTTAGTAGCGGAGGAGGAGCCCATCGGTACTTTTTCGTATATATCCTTGATACTTAGGGACCTCAAAATTTTACCAAACCCACAGAGTAATTTTCTTGAAGTAGCGGTGAACGGTTCAATTTATAATCTTGGCTCTAGTCGAACTGGGAATTATGATGATGGGCAGTATACTAGTCGTGACGCTAAAGCTCTAGGCGAAGTATTGAAACAAAACGTAGGTAATACACTTCATTTTTTCTTCCAATGGAAATAACCCAAACCTATATCCTGAATTTAAGCCTCGCACTCGCGGGGTTTTTTCGTTGTGTGCCGGGCATGGCGCGTAGCGCTGTAACAGGCGCTATTGACTCACTGTGGTGGTGAATCGGTCCCAAATACTGAATTCCTCTTTTAAACGGGATTCAGATTTCTTAACCAGATTATGGTAAAAGTACCCAACAATAAGCGTCAGTCAGGGGGAATTATGTTGTATATTTTCGATTTGGGTAACGTGATTATTGATATTGATTTTAAACGGGTGCTGGCTGTCTGGAGTAATCTGAGTGGGACACCGCTGGCAACCTTGACCGCAAAATTTTCACTGGGTGAGACCGTTAAAAAACATGAGTGCGGGCAAATCAGTGATACTGAATTTGCCGAAAAGCTATGTGATGAAATGGAGATTGCGCTCAGTTTTGAACAATTTGCCGAAGGCTGGAATGCCATTTTTATGGGTATCAGGCAGGACGTTATTGAGTTAATGAATCAATTACGTGCCCAAGGGCACCGTGTCGTTGTGCTGTCAAATACCAATCGCCTGCATCTTGATTATTGGTCAGTGCATTATCCTGAGATTGCCGCAGCAACGGATTTCCTTTATTTATCCCAAGATGTGGGGATGCGTAAACCGAATCCCGATATTTTTAACACGGTGCTTGCCGCCGAAGGGGTAACTGCCGATCAAGCCATATTCTTTGATGATCTTTTAGAAAACGTCGAAGCAGCGAAAAACTTAAATATCAATGCCATTCATGTGGCTGACCGGCGAGTGATCCCGGATTATTTTCAGTCACACAATTTCTCGCTTCCTGCCAAAAATTAACATTGCCAGCTTATTACCGATGATGTTTTTCACCCTTTTCCTTGCCCGTATACTCTTGCGGGCAAGGGAGCATGTTACGATTTTCTATCTATATGAATAACGATACCCAATGAACTTCAAGTTGCAGCTTGAAGTATAACGCATATACCAATCTAACTTGAAGATGCAGGTTTTAAAATCTGAAAGTTGTCAGTCAGTCTAGTCGTGAGTTCTTTCGCTTTTTCTGGCAAAGTGACATGAAAAAAGTGACGAAGGGTTTCACGGAATGTCTTCGCATCCGGAAAATAAACATTGTTACGTACTTGCTCATTCATATACTTCCACAATCGCTCTATTGGATTGAGGGTTTGGGCTTTAAGGGGGTAGGGAAATGCAGTTCAATTTTAAGGGACTTATGCCCCCTCTTTCCCCAATTTTTGCCCGGTGGTAACCCCCCCCCATCCAGAATTAATATGATTTTTTTCGAAAAGTGGGTAAGTTTTTTTAAAAGCGCCGAAAAAATCCGCGATATTTTCGGCATTGATATTCGGGTATTCACGATTCACGGTGTCTTCAATTCGTGTAAATTGAGGGCGCCCAGAAGATTGAGACGGGTACGACTGCCGGTGGTTTCGACCACTTTTACCTGATTTTTCCCCGCTTTCATCCAACCATAGCTGAGCTTTGTGGACTGCGAAGGATGCACCGCATCAATAAATAGGATAGGTTCATTCTGACCTGCCCGGTCTTTCAGAGACTGGTAGTCATCAATAAATTGTTGCTGCTTATCCGCATCGAATTTATGAGGAACGCCCTTTGGCTTTTTGTAGCTGAAACCTTGTCGGTGAAGCCATTTCGTCATGCCTCCCACGCTGAAAGACACCTGCCAACGAGCTCGTACATAATCCACAATTTGAGCGGTCGTATGCAGCAAATTTGCCGTCAAATAATCAACCAGATCGGCGGTTTGTTTGGCAGAGAGATGGCTTTCAGAACCGCCATTTTCGGGGGTGAGTTTTTCCTGCGCGATGAAATCTTTTAGGTGACGGCTTACCGTAGTTTCATGAATACGTAAGGCCTGAGCAATCATCTGAGCTGTCCAGCCCTCTGACGCCAAAAGCACGGCCTTGATGCGATCACAGACTCGACTATCACGAGTGGTATCATGCATCAATTCGAGGGCACGTTTTTGTTCTGGTGTCAGATGAATTTTCATGATTGCAAGCATGATCGGGTTTGGATAAGAAATCAAGCATCTTCAATGGCGATTGGTATACATACGGAATAACAGGCAAGAGAAATGATTGCATTAATTCAGCGTGTCACACAGGCAAAAGTTGTGGTTGAAGGTGAAACGATTGGCGAAATTGAACAAGGGTTGCTGGTGCTGTTGGGGGTTGAAAAAGACGACACGCTACAGAAAGCTCAACGTTTATGCGATAAGGTCATGGGATACCGGGTATTTAGTGATGAACAGGGGAAAATGAACCTTAACGTTCAGCAGGCGGGCGGGAGCTTGCTGGTTGTATCGCAATTTACCTTGGCGGCGGATACGCAGAAAGGCTTAAGGCCCAGCTTTTCCGGCGGTGCTGACCCGCAAAAAGCAGATGAACTTTATCGCTATTTTGTTGAACAGTGCCGTGTAACTGGTGTAAAAACAGCAATGGGAAAATTTGCGGCAGACATGAAAGTCAGTTTAACCAATGACGGGCCAGTGACTTTTTGGTTGCAAGTATGATGTGGATAAAATATCGCAAAAAATATCGCGAAAAATATCGCAAAAAAGAAGAGGGCTGTTTCTATGTACCATCTGAGAGTACCTAAAACAGAGCAAGAGTTGGAAACTTATTACCAATTCCGTTGGGAGATGTTGCGTAAACCACTGCACCAGCCGATTGGATCAGAGAAAGATGGTTATGATTCGATGGCTCACCATCAAATGGTGGTGGATGAACAGGGTAACCCGCTGGCGGTTGGGCGCTTATATATCAATGCGGACAACGAAGGCGCCATTCGTTTTCTGGCCGTTCATCCCCATGTGCAGCGAAAAGGGTTGGGTACACTGGTTGCGATGGCATTGGAATCGGTCGCCAGACAGGAAGGGGTGAAACGTGTTGTTTGCAGCGCACGGGAAGATGCGGTGGATTTTTTCGACAAATTGGGTTTTCAAAACCGGGGCTTGATCAACGGTGCCAAAACGTCACCGATTAACCATTTTCTGATGATCAAACCGATCGTGAGCCTTGATGATATTTTGCACCGCCCGGATTGGTGTGCAGAGTTGCAGCAGGCCTGGCATAAGCACATTCCTTTGAGTGAAAAAATGGGGTTGCGGATCGCCCAATATACCGGGCAACGTTTTATCACGACGATGCCCGAAGCCGGTAACCAGAATCCCCATCATACGATTTTCGCCGGCAGCTTATTTTCTCAGGCCACGTTAACGGGATGGGGATTGATCTGGTTGTTGCTACAGGAGCGCCAATTGGGCGGGGGCATCATTTTGGTGGATGCCAATATTCGTTATCACCAACCGATTACCGGGCGTCCCTGTGCCACTGCGGATTTTAATAATATGAGCGGAGACCTTGCCCGTCTCGCCCGTGGCAGCAAAGCGCGCGTTAAAGTGGAAGTGCAGGTTAGCGGTGAACATGGCGTAGGTAGCGTGTTCACCGGGACTTATATCGTCCTGCCTCCCGAACGTTTGGCTACAGCCTGATTTTGGCGCAGGTTTGACTCTCCGTAGGGAGATTGCCCGTTGTTGCATGATCGGCTTCGGGATTCTCTACGGCAGAGGGGGCTGTTGGATCACAGCGGTTCGTTGAGATCAAACCTTGCTCAATAGATTGTGACTCTTTGCCTGCGGATTTATCTTCCGCAACCAATGTCCCGTTTATCGTTCCCTTCACATCGTCAGCCCGCAGATCACCGGTGATAGCGAGCGAGAAATTGCCTTCTCCCTGTACCTTAAGCGGCACCCAACCCCATTGCGGCAAGATATTCAAATCTGCATTCATGCCCTTGAAGTTGAGGTTAAAAGGCGTGTGAGCCGTTTGTTGCTCAGCCGAACCGGTGAGTTGCAGAAGCCCTTCATCGGTAAAGCCATTCAATTTATCAAGGGTGATGTTGCCATCGGTGGCGTGTAATTGCAGATAAGGACGGGTTATTTCGACTTTATTGAATGTCCCGCCGGCCGCTTGCAGCGACGCCTGACCATTCCACAATCCCCATTTGCCATTTTTCAGGATGTCCATATTGTCAATATGCGCGGCAAGGGTGGTGAGCTGGAACGGGAAGTGAGGATTGGTATCAATCAGCAGCGTATTATTGATAGTCATATCATTGAGTTTCAACCCTGAAATCCATTGTGGTGCCGGTTTTTTGAAATAGTCGAGCCATGCGGGTGGCAGCGCATAAAGCAACCCGGTGACTGAACCCTCTTTAAGGGTCAGGAGCCGGTTTTTACGATCCCATTGAGACTGGATATTGAATAACCCTTTTTGATAATGGGTAGTCAGGTTGGCGATGGTGAAGGTATCACCGGAAAAACGCAATTTCCCAAGCGTGTCGTTGAACTGGGCATTCTTCAACGTCATATTCATCGCGTTAAAATCAATCAAACCCTCGTCGGCGCGCCAACTGCCATTGACCCAGCCTACGTTTTTGATGGTGCTGTCCAGATAATCGACTGACCAATCTGCCCCTTGCAGCTTGGCATTGGTGATATTGAGATCTTTGACATAAGTAGCGGGAAAATGGCTGATTTTTTCTTTCAATTCGCCCAGTGTCACCGGGGTTTGCCAGCGAATGTCACTGATCAGGATATTGTTCCAACGCCAACTGCCGTCCGGCAATCTCTGGCCATCACCAGAAATGGCACCGCGCAAAAATGTTGCGCCAAAAGAGTCGATAGTCAGCGCCTTATTCTGGACACTGCCTTGCATAATGACATTTTCCAGCGGGATGTCATTTAAGCGGAGTGTACCGGCGCTGAATTGATACTTTCCACTGCCCAATGGATTAGCCACAGCAGGCACCCAAGGCGCAATGCCACCCGTGATATTTTCCCCCTGAATATGCGTGTTGGGTTTTTCTAACTGAATATTCATCTGGTTCAGTTGTAAGATATCCGCTTGCAGGGGGAGAGGAAATGCGTTTCCAGACAGTATCAGTGTCCCGTTTTGCAATGTCAGACGACGGAGATTGTTTGGGGACAGTAAATGCTGCCATTTGAAATCGAGATTAATGGTATCGGTATTGAGTGAGAAAGGGCTTTGTTTGTCGCGGATAGCAACATGGTTGAACGTTAAGGTAGCCGGTTGCAGCCAGCTATGGCTGATGCTTTCAATGCTGACTTGATAATGCCCTTGCCGGTTGAGCCATTGGCTTAACTGTTTGGCTCCCCAATGCGTCTGGGCAACCACATAGATAACGATGATTGCCAAAATCAGCACTAATAGCAGAGTGACAAAAAATTTCCCTAACCACCTCATTATTTCACCTCAACATGACCTTCCAATCCAATAGAAGCCCTTTTATGCCGTAAAATGAATAGGCACTCAATAGATGATGCAGATAAAAGTGCCAAAAACTCCCGCGATCAGGCGGGAGTAATCAAATATGATATAAATTTGCTGACTATTTTTCCTGGGGAAAAATCAGGTTAAGCAGAATAGCGGTTAGCCCACCTGCGGCAATTCCCGAAGAGAGTAAGTTTTTCACCCAATCAGGGGCAAACTGTAAAATCAGCGGTTGCTGGGAAACACCTAACCCGACCGCCAGAGACAGTGCGATGATCATGATGGAACGACGGTTCAGGGGTTCACGGGAAACGATCCTGACACCCGAAGCGGCGATAGTCCCAAACATCACAATCGTCGCCCCGCCCAGAACCGGTTCAGGAATATGTTGCACAAAACCCGCCACGGCAGGAAACAGCCCCAACAGAATCAGCATAGACGCGATAAGGTAACCGACATGGCGACTGGCGACGCCGGTCAACTGGATCACACCATTGTTCTGACCAAAACAGGAGTTGGGAAAGGTATTGAACACGGCGGAAACCATAGAATTAAGGCCGTTTGCCAGCACACCACCCTTGATGCGTTTCATATAGAGCGGGCCGCTGACCGGCTGTTCGGAGACATCGGAGGTGGCGGTGATATCGCCAATCGTTTCCAGTGAAGTCACCATAAAAATCAGAATCAAGGGGATCAACAGATTCCAGTCAAAAGACAGACCATAATAGAGCGGTGAAGGAACCGTGATGATTGGGGTATCGGCCTGTGGCGTTGCAACGGGAAGCATATCCTTATACCACGCCACCAGATAACCGACCGTCATGGCAATGACCAGAGAAGCCACCCGCAAGTAAGGATTCTTTTGCCGATTGAGCAACACAATAACGGCAAGCACAACTCCCGCTAACAGCAGATTATCCGGTGCGCCAAATGTCCCGTTTTGCATCGCGGCATAGCCGCCGCCAATCGACGTTAATCCGACCTGAATTAACGACAGGCCGATGATCATGACCACAATGCCTGAGACCAGCGGGGTAATGATCTTACTGGCTAAATGCAGCACCCGTGAAAGCAACACCTCCGTCATTGAGGCGATCATCAGTGTACCGAACAGGGCGGACATCATGGTTGGGATATCCGCACCGCCATTTTTCAACGCCAGACCCCCCATAATCAGTGGTGCCACGAAATTAAAACTGGTGCCCTGAATGGAAAGCAAGCCAGAGCCAACGGGTCCCCAAGATCGCATTTGAATCAGTGATGCCAAACCTGAGGCAAACAGGGACATGCTGATAATGCGTTGCGTATCCTGTGCGGGAAGCCCCAACGCCTGACAAATCAACATCGCAGGCGTAATCACCGCCACAAACATGGCCAGTAAATGTTGGCACGCTGCAAACAGGGCATGTGGCAGAGGCGGCTTATCTTCCAGTCGATAGATCAATTCATTGTTTGATTTATGGGTGACTTCTGATGAATTGGATTCACGGGGTAAATTGACCATGTTGTGAAATTCCAGCTAGACAAAAAACGCATTTTAATGATTCCTATCACTAAAGCAATCGTTTGCGTAAAGTTTTCATAATGAAATACCGCTTAATTTCGTCACATTTTTAAATGTTTTAACTTGTGTTTATGACTAATTTTCTTTTTAATCCAACCCTTACCTGCTCTTGGCGTTTTTATAGGATGATTATAACGTCACATTAAATTCACATAATATTAACAATGGATGAGGTACATAAATGTATCATCTGGATATTTATGGCACGCTCGTTGCTGCCACACTTGTTTTGTTACTAGGAAGAAAGCTTGTAAAATCGGTTCCATTCCTCGAAAAATATACCATCCCTGAACCGGTCGCCGGTGGATTATTGGTCGCTTTGGTGCTGCTGGCGCTTAAACAATCCACGGGTTGGGAAATAAGCTTTGATTCATCCCTCACCGAGCCTCTCATGTTAACGTTCTTTGCCACCATCGGCTTGAACGCTAACCTTGCCAGCCTGAAAGCAGGCGGAAAATTTCTGGTCATTTTTGTCTTTGTGGTGGTTGGCCTGTTATTGGTGCAAAACACCGTCGGCATCGCATTGGCGAAAATGCTTGGCCTTGACCCATTAATGGGATTGCTGGCGGGTTCCATTACCCTGTCTGGCGGACACGGAACGGGAGCCGCGTGGGGCAAAGTCTTCGCAGAACGTTATGGCTTTGAAAATGCGACGGAAGTCGCCATGGCATGTGCCACATTCGGTTTGGTTCTGGGCGGTTTGATTGGCGGGCCGGTTGCCCGTGTGTTAGTGAGAAAGGCCAAAACCCCCGGATTAGAAACGGAAGATACCGAACTCCCGACCGCCTTTGAAAAACCTTATACGGGGCGGCTTATCACGCCATTAGTGATGCTGGAAACCATCGCGATGATCGCCATCTGCTTATTGGCGGGGCGTTTTATTGAAAAACTGCTGCAAGGCACGGCTTTTGAATTACCGACATTCGTCTGTGTGCTGTTTGTCGGTGTCGTGCTCAGTAACGGTTTGTCTATGCTGGGTTTTTATCGGGTATTCGATCGGGCGGTTTCGGTATTGGGTAACGTCAGTTTATCGCTGTTTTTGGCAATGGCACTGATGAGCCTGAAATTGTGGCAATTGGCATCCCTTGCGCTGCCAATGTTAATCATCCTTGCCGTACAAACCGTGGTGATGGCGCTGTATGCGGTTTTCGTCACTTACCGCATCATGGGCAAAAATTTCGACGCCGCAGTTTTGTCCGCCGGCCACTGTGGTTTTGGCTTAGGCGCAACGCCAACGGCGATTGCGAATATGCAGGCGGTCACTGACCGTTTCGGGCCATCACACGTGGCATTCCTGCTCGTGCCAATGGTCGGGGCATTCTTTATTGATATCGTCAACGCCGCCGTTATCAAACTGTATCTGTTATTACCCGTGTTCCCATCGGTAGCAGGTTAAATTCATTTATTTTGGCTTGCCCGATATCTGGGCGAGATATGCCGCTGAATGGTTCAGCGGCATTTTTTTACCTCGCGATACGGGGAATAAGGAAGTAATCTACAATTTTGAATGACTGTTTATGACTGCCAAGGACAGTGACAGCTATGTCAAAAAATCTTTCTATTGCATTACTCACCCTCGCTTTATTTACGGTGACCTTTGCCGTTAACCTTCAAACACCCTTATATGGCGTTTATGCTGCGAAAAGCGCGGTAGGGGCAACCGCCGTGACGATAGCTTTTGCTGCTTATGTGGCAGGGTTGATGCCGACACTGCTCTTGTTAGGGGGACTCTCGGATCGGATTGGTCGCAGATTACCGATTACGATAGCGTTGTTGCTGGCAACAGTAGCAACAGTGCTTTTGGTCTTGATGCCTGACTGGGAAAGCCTTTTTATTGCACGGGTACTGCTTGGTATTGGGACAGGGTTAGTCACAACTGCGGGTACGGCCTACATGACCGAAATGATGGGAGCTGATAGCATTCGGCGTGCTGCCCTGATTGTGACATCGTCCACCTCGCTAGGTTTTGGCGGAGGTGCCTTGGCGACCAGTTTAAGTCTTGGGTTACAAGGTCCGACTTTCATGCCCGCCAGCTTTATTGCACTATTCGTTATGGCACCGATTCTTGCCCTCATTGGTTTCAAAATGCCACGCGTTGATGTGCCTCAACATGTTTCACTCCTCCGGTTCCCGGTATTTCCTAGTGGAACATGGGGATTTGGTATCGCTATGGCTTTGGCATGGTCAACAACGGGCATGATCATTGCTGTTGTACCGTTGGGGCTAAAAACTCAAGGTTTGGATGGTTGGACAGGGTTTGTCATTTTCTTAGCGGTCTTTATTGGCTTTCTCTGTCAGCCTATTGCTCGCCGAATGACGAATCCAAAGGCACTGGCTTTAGGATTATGGTTAACGCCGCTCGGTTTTCTTATTCTCCTTGTTGGTCTGTGGGCTAAATCAATAACACTAATATTGGTAGGAACTGCCATTACCAGTGCATCAAGTTATGGCTTTACTTACCTTGCGGCGTTATTCGAATTCTCTTCAAAAGCGCCAGATAACCGAGCCAGAGCAACCGCAGGCCTTTTTATTTATTCTTATATTGGGTTCTCTCTCCCCGTTATTGCGAGTGGCGCTTTAGCTGATATGTTCGGTTTGTTGCCGGCAATGGTTATATTCTCGGTAGTCCAGATAATCATCACGTTAATTACGGTTTTGTTTTGGAGAAAATAAATAAGTTTTCATCATAGTGAGAGTTTGCAATCTTATCCCGCGCGATGCGCGGGACAAGATTTACTTCTGGCATTTTGAAACGCTATTTATTCGGTTTTTTAAAGAGACAAGTTTTTGGTAGCCATAGATTGATTTCAAAGGTAGCTCGTAAGAAAGCTGTTTCTCTTCAACATTCAGGCATTACTATATTGCGAGCTATCCGGCAACCAGCGTTCAATCAGCGCTTTGGCATGTTCAGGATAGTGCTGGTGGAGATAGCGGGCAATACGTTGAACCTCAGGCAGCATACTTTGATCCCGCAATAAATCCGCGATCCTGAATTCCGCATTACCCGTTTGACGAGTACCCAGTAATTCACCGGGTCCTCGGATTTCCAAATCTTTTTGGGCAATCACAAAGCCATCGTTGCTGTCGCGCAAAACTTGCAGGCGAATTTTGGCCGTATGGGTCAGCGGGGTTTTATAGAGCAGGACACAGTGGGAAGCCGTGGCACCACGCCCGACACGCCCACGAAGCTGATGCAACTGCGCCAATCCGAGACGCTCAGGGTTGTCGATGATCATCAGGCTGGCATTGGGGATATCCACCCCGACTTCGATGACTGTGGTGGCAACCAGCAACTGTATTTCACCCTGTTTGAACGCCGCCATGACAGCTTGTTTTTCTGCCGGCTTCATCCGCCCATGCACTAAGCCAACTTTCAATTCCGGCAACGCCAGTGTCAGTTCTTCGCTGGTCGCTTGCGCGGCCTGCGCTTCCAACACTTCCGAATCTTCGATCAGCGTACAGACCCAGTAAGCCTGACGGCCTTCATCCAGACAGGCGCTTTTGATCCGCTGGATAATATCGTTCCGGCGGGTATCCGGAATGGCAACCGTGGTGACCGGCGTTCGGCCGGGAGGCAATTCATCAATGATGGACGTATCCAGATCGGCATAA
The DNA here is from genome assembly GCF_000968195.1 of Xenorhabdus doucetiae. Lineage (NCBI taxonomy): Bacteria > Pseudomonadati > Pseudomonadota > Gammaproteobacteria > Enterobacterales > Morganellaceae > Xenorhabdus > Xenorhabdus doucetiae. The sequence goes on along the minus strand of NZ_FO704550.1, from coordinate 4,026,331 downwards.
GCGGTCATTGCCAGGGTGCGTGGGATCGGGGTCGCTGTCATGATCAACTGATGGGGATGGAAGCCTTGTTCGCGCCCTTTTTCCCACAAGGCCAGACGTTGATGAACCCCAAACCGGTGTTGCTCATCAATGATAACCAGCGCCAATCCGGCAAATTTTACCTGCTCCTGAAACATGGCATGTGTACCAACCACCATACTCACTTGACCGCTGGCGATCGCCTCTTGCTGTGCCTGACGCGCTTTACCTTTCTGTTTCCCTGCCAGCCAACCGACCTGAATACCGAGCGGCTCCAGCCATTGACGGAAGGTATTGGCATGTTGTTCCGCCAGCAATTCAGTGGGTGCCATCAATGCCACTTGCTTGCCGTGAACGATGGCTCGCACGGCGGCCAGCGCGGCCACCAAGGTTTTCCCCGAACCGACATCCCCTTGTATCAGGCGCATCATGGGCACATTTTTTTCCAAATCATGTTCTATTTCTGCAACAACACGAGCCTGTGCGCCTGTGGGAGAGAATGGCAACCGGCTCAGCAGTTGCTGTTTCAGCGAATCCTCTGCCGGGAGGGGTTGGGCATGAAAGCGCTGGGTGCCCGCCCTGACGGTCAGCATACTTAATTGATGTGCCAGCAACTCTTCCAGAATCAGCCTTCGTTGGGCGGGATGGCGGCCATTTTCCAAATCGGCCAGAGAAATATCTGGCGGGGGATGATGTAATGTATGCAGTGCATTGGGCAAGCTGATGAGATTGCGGCTGAATTCTTCCGGCAGCAATTCATTAATGGCGCAGGTATCCAAAATTTCCAATGCTTGCTCAATTAACTTGCGCAACGTTGTTTGCCGCACGCCCTCAGTGGTGGGATAGATGGGAGTTAACGTCTCTTGCAGTTGCACGTGGTTGGCGTGTTGCCGGACTTTATATTCAGGGTGAATAATCTCTGGCCCTTGGGTTCCACGCCGGATCTCGCCATAGGCAACAACCTGTTTTCCTTCGGCCAGATTATTCTTCATGGCGGCAGTAAAATTGAAGAAACGCAGGGTCAATATGCCTGTACCATCGCTGATTTGGCAGGTCATGATGCGCCGCCGCCCAAAAGCCACCTGAGTGCGCAATATTTCACCGGTTACCGTCGCATAAATGCCGGGCAGTAACTCATTGATGGTATACAGGCGGGTTTGATCTTCATAGCGCAGCGGCAAGTGCAACAGCAAATCTTGTAGATTGACCAACCCTAACCTGGCGAGCTTAGTGACCTGACTGGCGCCAACACCATGCAGGGTGGTTAAGGGGATAGCATCAAGGAGTTGGCCTTTCATATGACTAGTTTCGGTTACGGCTGACCCGCATCACGTCTGGCATCACACGTATCTTACGCATGATATTCGCCAATTGGATACGGTCTTTGGTCGTCAGCCTGATAAAAGCACAATAGACGCGGCCGTCTTTTTCCTCCGTATTCATGCTTTGAATATTGGAGTTGACATCGTTAATGGCGGCCGTCAGGTTTGCCAGCGCTCCCTGATGGTTAAACATATCAACTTTAATTTCAGCAATAAAATCACTATTGATATCTTTATCCCACTCAACCGGCATAAATTTTTCCGGTTCTTTCTGATATCCACGGATATTGCGACAGGATTCGTGGTGGATGACCAAACCTTTTCCCGGACTGATATGAGCAATAATCGGGTCGCCTGGAATTGGGCGGCAACATTTGGCAAAGGTAATTAAAATACCGTCAGCGCCCTTGATAGGCAGTTTACGGGACGAATTGCCGTTGCTGTTTGCGACTTTTTCTGCGGCACCCAATAATAAATTGCGGGCGACAACCACGCTCATGGCATTGCCCAACCCGATCTCCGCCAGCAAATCATCCAACGTGGCAAGCTTCATTCTCGCCAGCTCTTTGCTGATATTTTCTGGCGGAATATCGGCAATTTTCGTGCCGTTACCCAGTGCATGATTGAGCAGACGACGCCCCAGACTAATGGAATCATCCCGTTTCAGGTTTTTCAGCAACTGGCGGATCTTGGCACGCGCTTTAGAACTGACGACAAAGTTCAGCCATGCCGCGTTAGGGCGAGCCCCTGGTGCCGTGATAATTTCGACCGTTTGCCCACTGTTGAGCGTTTGTGAGAGGGGATAAGGCAGACGATCAACACGGGCACCGACACAGGCATGGCCGATATCCGTATGGACGGCATAGGCAAAATCGACAGGCGTCGCGCCAGCCGGTAACTCAACAATGCGCCCTTCAGGGGTAAAAACGTAAATCTCATCAGGGAATAAATCAGATTTAACGCTCTCGATAAACTCAAAAGAACTGCCGGCACTTTGCTGGAGTTCCAGTAAGCTCTGCATCCAGCGTTGGGCACGAACTTGCGCAGTCGTACCCGATTCCCCTTGTTCTTTGTAAGCCCAATGAGCGGCAACCCCCATTTCCGCCATTTGATCCATATCTTCGGTACGGATCTGAACTTCAACAGGCACCCCGTGCGGGCCTATCAGGGAAGTGTGGAGGGATTGGTAGCCGTTGGCTTTGGGGATGGCAATATAATCTTTCACTCTGCCGGGGCGTGGCTTGTACAAACTGTGCATTTGCCCCAGTACGCGGTAGCAGGTATCAAGATTATTGACGATGACCCGAAAGGCGTAAATATCCATGATGGAATGGAAACGCTGTTCTTTCAGGCGCATCTTACGATAGATCGAATAGAGATGTTTTTCGCGGCCACTGACGGTACATTTAATGCCGGCATCCGTTAACCTGCCTTCAATCTCCGACAGAATTTTCTGGATCATCTCCTTGCGATTACCACGCGCGGCTTTCACAACCTCTTTAATCACGCGGTAACGGTTCGGATACAGGGCTTCAAACCCCAGTTCCTCCAGCTCCGTTTTTAGGTGATGAATACCCAGACGGTGAGCCAGCGGACTATAAATTTCCAGCGTTTCCCTGGCAATGCGCCGCCGTTTATCGGGGCGCAGGGAGCCAAGGGTTCGCATATTGTGTGTACGGTCTGCCAGTTTGATCAAAATGACGCGGATATCCTGCACCATCGCCATGATCATTTTGCGGAAGTTTTCAGCCTGAGCTTCCTTTTTGTCCCGGAAGTTCAGCTTATCCAGCTTGGATACACCTTCCACCAAACCGGCCACGGCCGTGCCAAATAGCTGTTCTATATCCTGAAATGTCGCCGGGGTGTCTTCAATGACATCATGCAAAAGTGCCGCCATCAGTGTCTCATGGTCAAGGCGCATTTCAGCCAGAATACAGGAAACGGCGACGGGGTGAGTAATGTATGGCTCACCGCTGGAGCGGGTCTGCCCTTCGTGGGCATCCCGCGCAACGACATAGGCCTGTTTAAGCAGATCGATTTGATCTTCAGGCAAATATTTTAGAACCAGTTGTTTCAGGCTTTCGAACAGATACAAGGCAGACCTACCGTAAAATTAACGACGACCTTCAGCGATGGCGGAAACAGCTTTGATTTCTGCGGCTTCTTGCTCTTGTTGTTCTTGACGTTCACGAACATCGAGAATTTTATTGTTGATAAGACCTTGCTCGATTTCACGCAGAGCGATAACCGTCGTCTTATCGTTTTCTTCTGGAACGAGAGGATCTTTGCCACCTGCTTGCAATTGGCGTGCTCGGCGAGCAGCGACCAACACCAGGTCAAAACGGTTACCAATTTTTTCTACTGCGTCTTGAACAGTTACGCGTGCCATATGTGTGCTACTCCACAGGTAAATAAATGACTGGGCATCATACTGAAACTTGGTTCAGTCTGCCAATAATTTGCTGATTAAGGCATCATGCCGCTGAGTCTGACGATCTAATCGTAGACGCTCTGAACGAATAATAGATTGTAAATCGGCCAATGCCGTATTGAAATCGTCATTGATAATGACGTAATCATATTCGTTATAATGTTCCATCTCCGCGACGGCTTGTGCCATGCGTTTGGCAATGACCTCTTCGCTATCCTGACCGCGTCCGCGCAGGCGGCGGAGCAACTCTTCCTTGGACGGTGGCAGGATGAAAATGCTGCGCCCCGCGGGCATTTTCTGGCGGATTTGCTGTGCACCTTGCCAGTCAATATCAAGAAAAACATCAACGCCACTGGCGAGTGTCTCTTCGATGACTTTTCGGGATGTGCCGTAATAATTACCAAAAACACAGGCATATTCCAAAAATTCATCATTGCTGATCATATTTTGAAATTCATCCACAGTAACGAAAAAATAATGTTCACCATGATTTTCGCCTGGACGAGCTTGGCGCGTTGTGTGCGAAACAGAAACCTGAGTGTCATACAAAGGCTGAGTTTTTAATAAAGCCTGAATAAGGCTTGATTTGCCTGCTCCACTCGGCGCAGAAACAATATATAACGTTCCTTGGTTCATGATGATTTCTTGACTGATTGGGTATAAATAAATGCAAGCGCAGGAAGATAAAATCCCACAAATATAGAGCACTGCATAGTATACACAGATACGTTAATCCATGCAGCGTTACAATACATGCCAATGGGCGTTTCAACCAAATTTTTTCTTAACAAACGGGCATTAATGCAAAATTTTGCGAAACATTTTCAAGAAAAATAATTGTTTGCAGAAATTGCACTTTTATTTTTGGAAACGTCTCGCAAACTTCCTTTTTGCCTCTTGGTAAAAATTCTTCTGCTTTTTATTCTTTGCCCGTGTCTTAGGAACCCATTTTTTTAGGAACCGATGGAGCAAGGATGCTTAATTTTCTCATTCGTTTTTTAATTACGGTCTGGATACTGCTATTTGGCATACCCATGGCATTTGCCAACCAGGCTCATTGCCCTGAGTGGTCACCCGAAAAATTTCAGCATGAAACTGAGCAACTGACACAGCAGGTCACTAAGTGGGATCAGCTTTATCGTCAGCAAGGTATGAGTGAAATAGAGGATGAAATCTATGATCAATTATTGGAAACCTTAGGGATTTGGCAACGTTGTTTAACTCACCAGTCAAACCGCACTTTTCCCTCGGTTAGTACTTCTGTTAATCCAATTAATTCTGCGACCGACACGTCTGTGATTTCGGCGCGACAGGAAGGGAAACAGTTTCATCCCGTCCAGCACACCGGTCTGCATAAGTTGAAGGGAATAGAGGAGATTCGCCGGTGGTTACAGGGGCGAACCGGGGTGTGGCTGCAACCTAAAATTGATGGCGTTGCAGTAACCTTGGTGTATAAAAAAGGTCAATTAGTGCAGTTAATCAGCCGTGGTGATGGTATTGAAGGAACAGACTGGATGGAGAAGAGCGCATTTATTCCCACTATTCCTCAGCGGATTAAAAATGCGCCTGAACATTTGGTGTTACAAGGTGAACTTTTCTGGCAGCAGGAAAATCACCGACAGTCTATTGCGGGGAGTCAGGGCGCGCGCAGTAAAGTGGCGGGCTTAATGATGCGTAAAACACCCGTCCCGGAACTGCAACAGGTGGGCATTTTTATTTGGGGCTGGCCGGATGGACCCAATGAAATGGCGGTGAAACTGGCGCGGTTGTCTGACATGGGGTTTCCGTTCACAAGCCAATATAGCCACCCCATTACCACGGCAGAAGAGGCCGAAAAAAGATGGCGAGATTATTTTGTTCAGCCGCTCCCTTTTGCGACGGATGGTGTGGTTTTACGCCAAGAGCTTGAACCGACAGGTCAGCAATGGCGAAGCGGATCAAACAGTTGGGCGATTGCATGGAAATATCCGCTGCGACAGCAAATGACCACTGTGACAGGGGTGAATTTCACCGTAGGCCGGACAGGGAGAATATCCGTTGTATTAGATCTGGAAAAAGTAAAGGTGGATGATCGGCACGTGAGTCGAGTCAACATCGGTTCCATCAAACGTTGGAAACAGTGGAACGTTTATCCCGGCGATAAAATTACAGTGGCACTGGCGGGGCATGGGATACCTAAACTCGATAAAGTGGTGTGGCGTATGGCGGAACGTCCTGATATTCAACCCCCTAATGAACCGGATTATCATTTCCTTAGCTGTCTGTCACTCGACCCTGAAAATGAGAACAACGACGAACATTATTGTCGGCAACAGTTTATCGCACGCCTGACATGGCTTGGGGAAAAATTGCAAATGAAAGGCGTCGGGCAAGGAACGTGGTCAGCGTTGGTAAAACATGGGCTGGTGGCAAATTTAACCGATTGGTTGGATTTGGACAAACCGCAGCTTGAGGCCGTGCCCCATATTGGCACTAAACGCGCGGAATTGATTTTTTCCCAATTTCAGCAAGCCAAATTACAGCCGCTTTCACGATGGCACGAAGCCATTGGCCTGCCTCATACCAAAAGAGAAAAAATCTCAGCTTTTTTACAGCATCCTGAAATTAAGGCCGTTATCTTTACAGGGGATTAAGAATAAGCCAGAGAGCCGGGATATGAGTGAATTGAGTGAATAGGGGCAACAGGTTGCCCCGAATATTCATCATTATGATGTAGCGGCGTGGTGTTAACGGAAATAGTCTCAGTGGTCTGTGCCATCATAATTGAAGATAGGCAGCCCAAGACGGTAACGAATCGCAATCAGCCGTGCGGCCAGTCCTGCAACCAGGGTAATCAGGATAACGCTATTCGGCGGTAATGGTGTATGCAGCAAGGCGATATAGAGCCAGGCGGCGGCGAAAGAGACACCGGCATAAATCTCTTTTTGGAATACCAACGGGATGGTATTGCAAAACATGTCGCGCAATACACCGCCAAAAACGCCGGTAATAACGGCTGCAATGGCGGCAATGATCGGGCTGTAGTGCATATCCAACGCGATTTGCGCACCAATAATAGAGAAGACAATTAAACCAATGGCATCAAGAATGAGAAACAGACGGCGTAGGTGTTTCATCATGGGGGCAACCCAGATAGTGAGTACGGCGGCACAGGCAACAGTCACGATATATTCTGGATTTTTTACCCAACCGAGGGGATAGTGCCCCAAAATAATATCCCGGACGGTGCCGCCACCGATGGCTGTCACGGAAGCAATAATAATAACGCCGAAGACATCCATTTTTCGGCGACCTGCGGCTAAGGCACCTGTCATGGCTTCAGCCGTAATACCAATGATATAAAGGACACTGAGTAGCATAAGTTTAATTAAATGGAATATAACGGATAAGTAATAGAGTACTGTCGAAATAATAACGTCTCGACTGAAATTTTTTAGCCGGATCTGAATAAAATTAGTTTTTCTTATCCGAAACCTCGCAAAGTAAGGGTGAAAAATGGTGTTTAAGGAACGTCAGATTACATTTGATAGCCGTAGCCATCAGATAACGAATATAAATGCTTGGACGCCAGACAGCCAATGGCTGGTCTACGATGTTCGCCCTCATGGTGCCTCTTTTACCGGTTTAACGATAGAAAAAATTCATGTTAATCATGGGCAAACTAAAATTATCTATCAGGCAAAGGAGGGTGCTCATGTCGGTGTTGTGACGGTAAGTCCACAAGAACCTGCTCGTTATGCCTTTATTCACGGCCCGGAACAACCCGATGCACAGTGGAAATATGATTTTCATCATCGCCGTGGCGTCATTGTCTCCGATAGTCAGCCAAATGTGGCCATTAACATTGATGCCATGGATATTACGCCACCTTATACCGCAGGTGCCTTGCGGGGTGGAACCCATGTCCATGTATTCAGCCCCGATGGCAGTCGTCTCAGTTTTACCTACAACGATCATGTGATGCATGAATTAGATCCTGCGCTTGATTTACGTAATGTCGCGGTGGCTGTGCCTTTACGTGCTGTGATGCCGGCTAAAAAACACCCGAGGGAATATGGCGGTAGCTATTTTTCAGTGGTGGTCAGCGAAACGACGGCAAACCCGCGTCCCGGCAGTGATGACATCAATCGTGCCTATGAAGAAGGGTGGATTGGGCAGCAGGGATATCGCAAAGATAATGGTCAATGGCAGCGTTGGGCACTGGCTTTTATTGGGGATACCTGCGCCGCCAGTGGTGAAAAAATCCCGGAGATTTACCTCGTTGATCTGCCTGAAAACGACAATGATTATGCCATTGCGGGCAGCCAGCCTTTGGCGGGCACAGAAACCACATTGCCGGCACCACCGGCGGGAGTGAAACAGCGACGTTTAACGTTTACCCATGATAAACGCTGGCCGGGCGTGGTGAATGTTCCGCGCCATTGGCTAAGAACATCGCCAGATGGCAGTCAGATCGGTTTTTTGATGAGAGATGAACAGGGGATTGTCCAGCTATGGTCTGTCTCCCCTAATGGTGGCGAGCCAATGCAGATAACTGACGGCAAAAACAGCATACAATCTGCATTTAGCTGGGACAGCCGTGGGCGGTTTATTGCCTGTGTTTGTGACAATAGCGTTATGCTTTGTGACAGCCAGACGGGGAAAATGCAGCGTTTAACGGCGCGTACCGATGATGCACCCTGCGCTGATGCCATCGTGATATCACCGGATGATCGTTATGTTGCGTTTATGCGGGATATTGACGGTTACCGACAACTATTTGTGGTTGAAACAGGGATTAACTGAAACAGATTGTGGTTGAAACAGATATGGCTGACGTGGGCATCGCGGATGGCGATGCCGGATAACATGTTGGCTATTGTTTATTGTGGCACCGAATACAATTAGGCATCATAATTAATGATGATATCTGGTGCAGACTGCGTAACTGTAGGATTTTTATCTAGTTGCTCTATCCGGTGTTTGGGGGATTGTTCTGCGTTATCTTGATCGGATCGGGCATAATCGTAGGGAAGCAGGAGTGTGTCCAAGAAAGCAGAAAACGGCAGGTCGAGCACAAGCAGCGGCTTCACAATCCACCCCGTTTTATCATCTTGCAACATGCCAATATTGGCTTTTGCCCCGGAATAGTAACCTTGATAGGGGCCGTTATGGGTCATGATACTGGAACAGCCCGTCACAAGTAGCCACCCTAATGTGGTGCCTAGTAATAGAAACACTTTACAATTTTTCATCATTTCCATGATCTCAATGAGTTAATTTGCCAATGTTCAGATACTGTATTCGCTATTTAACGCCATTCTTCCAAAGCATAACGGGTGTAAACTTTACCCGTTAGTATTCTTACTCTTCAATACTATTTACTATAGTCATGTTATATTCAGTTTGCTATAGCACTTATCGCTAAATTTCATCATCTCAACAAATTCTGCGTAACTCTCTCTGTTTATTGAGAACGTAGCAAACTTTTAGCCTCATAGCCTCAGACGGGTGATGGCTTGCATTCCTCTTGATTCATTAAACGTGCTTTAGATCACAGAAAGTGGCTCAATTGTCTTAATTTGGCTGCAATTTGAGATAGTAGAGGCAATTTAAAGTTAAAAATTCCTGCTTATTCAATTCATTAGAATAAGTTTTTTCTGGTTAAATAGATGCAGTTCAGGGAAGGTATAAAAACAAGGATCGTTTTCCTTTCCTATGTGTGTGAAGAATTCTTTTGGGATTCTAATAACTACTGTCCTGTTCGCAGGTAAAAGTCCTCGTTATCATCTTGCTCCCTCCCCCTAAATGAGGGAGCTTTTTTTATTTTTTGCCAACTGATTAAAGACAGCTTGCCATGCAGATCAGCATCCTGTTTCTTTATGGGCTATCTCAATCTCTTCAGACAGAATACGAATGCCTTCTTCGATCTTTTCAATATCAGGCACATAGTTCATGCGCATACATTGATGGGCGTGCGGCCAATCATGCTCCAGCCCCGGAAAGAAGAAATGCCCCGGTACCATCAGCACTTTCCGTTTTTTCAACCGCTGATAAAGCACTTCTGTCGTGATGGGTAAGTTTTTAAACCAGAGCCAGAGGAATATCGCCCCTTCCGGTTTATGGATCAGGCAGCGCTCTTCCGAGATGTGGCGACGAATGATTTCGATTACGTTGTCTACCCGCTGCTTGTAAAACGGCTGAATGACATTCTGTGACAGGCGGAACAGGTCATTGCGTTTAATCATTTCCAGCGCGATAGCCGGCCCAACGCCCCCAGGGGACAGGCTGATAATGCCATTCATGTTACTGACCGCATTAATGATTTTCTCATTAGCGATAATGATCCCGCAGCGGGAACCCGGCAGACCCAATTTGGACAGGCTCATGCACAGAATAATATTGTGGTTCCACAACGGGGTTGCTTCGCTAAAAATAATACCGGGGAATGGCACGCCGTAGGCATTGTCTATCAGTAGGGGGATCTGGTGCTGTTGCGCCAAACCATCCAAACGCAGTAATTCTTCATCGGTGATCACGTTGCCGGTTGGATTGGTCGGGCGAGAGACGCAAATCAGGTTGATGTCTTCGGTAATATTCAGGTGATCGAAATCGACGTGATATTTGAATTGGCCGTTGGGCAGCAATTCAATATTCGGTTTATTGGCAACAAATAACCCTTCATCCAAACCGGAATCCGAATAACCAATATATTCTGGTGCCAGGGGAAACAAAACACGTTTCATTGAGCCGTCTTCAGCGCGACCCGCCAGTAAATTAAACAGATAGAAAAAGGCGCTCTGGCTGCCATTGGTCAGGGCGATGTTTTGTGGATGAATTTCCCAGCCGAGCTTTTCCCTTAACTCTTGGGCCAACGCCGCTATCAAGGTATTTTTCCCTTGTGGCCCGTCATAATTGCATAGGGTTTCGCTTAATTGACCGTCTAACGCCATGTCAGTCAATATCTGCTGGAAATAATCATCCATTTCTGGGATATGTGCGGGGTTGCCGCCGCCCAACATAATGGCACCAGGGGTTCTCAAACCTTGGTTGAGATCAGTCATCAGACGGGTAATTCCCGAATCTTGTGTAAATTTGTTTCCGAATTGCGAAAATTTCATAGTGGCGTTTGCGTCTGTTTTTTGTATGAAAAGATTGTATGAGAAGAAAACACCATACCCTGCTCACTATCAGGGTGCAATGGAGTAAAACGGCTATGCTGTGTTTTTATATTGCTTATTTGCGACACAAACAATTGACAAGGTGATCGTTGACTAAATGGCTTGCCAAAATGGTAGGAGTCTCAAAGAAACTCAGTCCTATTTTTGCGAATGTCTTGATTGCAATAAAAGAAACCGCAAAAGGAAGGACTGAGTTATGCTTATCTTACCACCAACCTCCCGAAATGAACGGCGCCAGATGAAAAAAGTCGTTCAAAAAACCACAGATAAAAATTATGCCCGCCGGATCATGGGCATACTCTGGTTATGCCAAGGAGAGCCGGTCTCCCAAGTGGCCGATAAACTGTGTTGCGCTGAGTCTTCTGTCTGGCGCTGGATTAAGCGGTTTAGGGAGCTGGGATGGATGGGGTTACTCAGTTTACCGGCAGGCCGCCATACCCGATGGCATTTAACCCCACTTTGGCCTTTTCTGTCTTATCTATTGGAACATTCTCCCCAACAGTTCGGTTATCTCGGTTCCCGATGGAGCCTGGCCTTTTTTGTATTTTTAATCAAAAGGTTACTTAATATCACCCTTTCAATGAGCACGCTTTACCGTTATTTCCGTCAACAAGGGATTGTCTGGAGAAGAGCGGCCCCGACAGTCAAGTTACCCGATCCCGAATATGAAGAAAAAATGGCCCGCATTTCCGAAGCGCTTTCCCGGGCGTCAGAGAAACATCCTGTTGTTTATGAAGATGAAGTGGATATTCACTTGAACCCCGAAAATCGGGGGCGGGCTGGTATTTTAAAAGGCCAGCAAAAACGCATTAATACCGCCGGGAAAAAATAAAAAATCTACCGTTGCGGGTTGTCTTGATTGTCCCGACCAACAAAATTGTTTTTACGGGGTTAAATGAAGAAAAACGCCTCAATTATTTTATCAAAACTTTAAAAGAATTTAAACGCCAATATCGTCACGCAGAAACGCTCACCGTGATTTTAGACAACTACATTATTCATAAAAGTAAGTCAGTAAAAGCGTGGTTACGACAGAATCCAAGCGTGACACTTTTATTCCTTCCGGTTTATTCGCCCTGGTTGAACAAAATAGAGCGGTTATGGCAATCGTTACATGAAACGGTTACCCGTAATCATGGTTGCCAATTTATGTGGCAACTGATTAAAAATGTGAAAATTTTTTTAAAAACGGCGTCAGGAAAAAAGACGTTGAAAGGAATCAGAAATATCAGAGTCTCAGCATTATGAAAAGGCATTTAGCCCCGCTGCCTGCATAAACGCATAGCAGGTGGTGCTGCCGATAAATTTAAATCCCCGTTGTTTCAACGCGTTTGAAAGAGCATCAGAAGTGGCTGTTTGAGCCGGAACGTCTGACAAGTTTTGCCAGTGATTAATCTGCGGGGAATCATCAACGAAATGCCAAATAAAAGCGCTGAAATCTTCATCTTGTTCAGCCATTTTTAGGTAGGCGCGGGCATTGTGAATAATCGCATTGATTTTGGCGCGATTACGCACGATAGCCGGTTCTTTCATGAGTCGCCCAACATCGGTTTCATCCATTTTGGCGATTTTGACCGGATCAAACTGATGGAAACACTGCCGATAGCCTTGCCGTTTTTTCAGGATCGTCAGCCATGATAAACCTGCTTGTTGCCCTTCCAGACAAATCAGTTCGAAAAGTTGCTGGCTATCTCTCAGTGGGTTTCCCCATTCATTATCGTGGTAGGCCAGATAATCAGGGTCGGATGTTACCCAACCGCAGCGAATCGTTTCCTTGCTCATAAATCGAATTTCACCTCAGGAAGTGGTTGATAATTACACCAATATTAGCTGTATAAACATACAAGTAAAGCGGCTTGAATAAGATTTTTTTATACTGCGGCAAAATTGACAGGTGATCGGTACTGTATATCTTACGTTCGAAGGGTATACTGGCCTCTTTCGTTTAAATTCATATGTATCGCGTGCGGATTCAATATGCAAAAGTTTGATACCAAAACCTTTCAAGGGCTGATCCTGACATTACAGGATTACTGGGCGAATCAAGGCTGTACCATTGTCCAACCACTGGATATGGAAGTCGGTGCAGGAACCTCTCATCCGATTACCTGTTTGCGTGCTTTGGGGCCAGAGCCGATTGCCGCAGCTTATGTGCAACCTTCCCGTCGTCCGACTGACGGTCGTTACGGCGAAAACCCAAACCGCCTCCAGCACTACTACCAATTTCAGGTGATTATCAAGCCCTCTCCCGATAACATTCAGGAACTTTATCTGGGTTCCCTGAAAGCGTTAGGGCTAGACCCGACGGTTCATGATATCCGCTTTGTCGAAGATAACTGGGAAAACCCAACCTTGGGCGCATGGGGCTTGGGCTGGGAAGTCTGGCTGAACGGCATGGAAGTGACCCAGTTCACCTATTTCCAGCAAGTGGGTGGCCTTGAATGTAAGCCGGTGACCGGCGAGATTACTTACGGTCTGGAACGTCTGGCGATGTACATCCAAGGCGTGGACAGCGTTTACGATCTGGTCTGGAGCGATGGCCCGTTGGGTAAAACCACCTATGGTGATATTTACCATCAGAACGAGGTTGAACAATCGACTTACAACTTCGAACACGCTGACGTCGATTTCCTGTTTACCTGCTTTGAACAATACGAAAAAGAGGCGCAGGAATTACTGGCACTGGAAACGCCGCTGCCATTGCCGGCTTATGAGCGCATTCTGAAAGCGGGTCATACGTTCAATTTGCTGGATGCCCGCAAAGCGATTTCTGTGACTGAGCGTCAGCGCTATATCCTGCGCATCCGTACCCTGACCAAATCGGTTGCGGAGGCCTATTATGCCTCCCGCGAGGCGCTTAGCTTCCCGATGTGTAATAAGACTGTTTTTAACAAGACCATTTGTAACAAGAACTAAGAGGCCATCATGATTCAACAGACTTTTCTTGTGGAAATTGGCACAGAAGAGCTGCCACCAAAGGCGCTGCGTTCGTTAGCAGAATCCTTTGCGGCCAATTTTGCAGCAGAACTGAATAATGCCAATCTGGGTCATGGTGAAATTAGCTGGTTTGCGGCTCCTCGTCGCTTGGCACTGAAAGTCGCCAATCTGGCGGCAGCACAGGCTGATCGTGAAGTTGAAAAGCGTGGCCCGGCGATTGCCCAAGCGTTTGATGCAGAAGGTAAACCGACCAAAGCCGCCGAAGGTTGGGCGCGTGGTTGCGGGATCACCGTTGATCAGGCTGAACGCATGGTCACGGACAAAGGGGAATGGCTGCTCTATCGCGCTCAGGTCAAAGGCCGTGAAGCCAAAGCCTTGCTGGCGGAGATGGTGAGCAGTGCTCTGGGCAAATTGCCGATCCCTAAACTGATGCGTTGGGGAGATAAAGAAACCCAGTTTGTGCGTCCGGTGCATACGGTCACCATGCTGTTGGGCAGCGATGTGGTTGACGGCAACATTCTGGGTATTCAATCCGATCGCATTATTCGTGGTCACCGTTTTATGGGTGAAGCGGAATTTCCCATTGAGAACGCAGAACAGTATCCCGCTATTTTGCAGGAGCGTGGCCGGGTTATCGCGGATTACGCAGCGCGTAAGGCGATCATTAAGCGTGATGCCGAACACGCCGCGACGCAACTGGGTGGTGTGGCGGATCTGAGCGATAGCCTGTTGGAAGAAGTGACTTCGCTGGTGGAATGGCCGGTTGTGCTGACGGCGAAATTCGAAGAAAAATTCTTGGATGTTCCTGCTGAAGCACTGGTTTACACCATGAAAGGCGACCAGAAATATTTTCCGGTTTACGATAAATCCGGCAAATTAATGGCGAACTTTATCTTTGTCACCAATATTGAGTCTTCTGATCCTCAGCAAATTATTTCCGGTAACGAAAAAGTGGTTCGCCCGCGTCTGGCGGATGCGGAATTCTTCTTCAAGACTGACCGTAAACAGCGCTTAGAAGACAATCTGCCTCGTTTGGAAACTGTCCTGTTCCAGAAACAATTGGGCACACTGCGTGACAAAACCGATCGCATTCAGGCGCTGGCTGGCTGGATTGCGGAAAAAATCGGTGCCGATGTCAATCATGCGACGCGCGCGGGGTTATTGTCCAAATGTGACCTGATGACCAACATGGTATTCGAATTCACTGATACGCAGGGCGTGATGGGCATGCACTATGCCCGCCATGATGGTGAAGCCGAAGAGGTGGCACTGGCACTGAACGAGCAATATCAGCCACGTTTCTCCGGCGATGCCCTGCCATCAACCGGCGTTTCCTGTGCCGTTGCCATAGCCGATAAAATGGATACGTTGGCAGGGATCTTCGGGATTGGCCAGCATCCGAAAGGCGATAAAGACCCGTTTGCCCTGCGCCGTGCGGCACTGGGTGTCCTGCGTATTATCGTTGAGAAAAAACTGCCGCTCGACCTCCAGACGTTGGCAGAAGAAGCGGTGCGTCTGTACGGTGACAAGCTGACCAACGCAAAAGCGGTGGATGATGTGGTTGAGTTTATGCTTGGCCGTTTCCGCGCGTGGTATCAGGAACTGGGTTATAGCGTCGATACGATTCAGGCGGTACTGGCGCGTCGCCCGACCCAACCCGCAGACTTTGATGCCCGCATGAAAGCCGTGACTCACTTCCGTACTCTGGATGCAGCGGTATCTCTGGCGGCGGCGAATAAGCGTGTTTCCAACATTCTGGCGAAATCCGAAGAGCCGTTGAATGGCAGCGTTCAGGCTGCGGTATTGAAAGCGGCAGAAGAGATCCAACTGGCGACACATCTGGTGGTGCTGAAAGAAAAACTGGCGCCTCTGTTTGCCGAAAGCAACTATCAGGATGCACTGGTTGAATTGGCTTCCCTGCGTGAAGTGGTGGATGCGTTCTTCGACAACGTGATGGTGATGGATGAAGACCGCCAGGTCAGGATCAACCGCCTGACGCTGTTAAGTGAACTGCGTGACCTGTTCCTGCGTGTCGCGGATATTTCACTGCTCCAGTAATCTCTGATTGATGGATTTAATGCAAGGCCTCACTTTTAGGGTGAGGCTTTTTGTTGCCTGAATTTTGGATGGTTTATCATCAAACAAGCACTTATCTTTAAAAAGGTATTGACGGTATGCGGCGCTGGCAGTAAGATGCGCTTCGTTTTCGGCGAGTAGCGCAGCTTGGTAGCGCAACTGGTTTGGGACCAGTGGGTCGGAGGTTCGAATCCTCTCTCGCCGACCAGCATTCTGAAACCCTGCTTTTTTAAGCAGGGTTTTTTCTTATGTGTGAAATAAAATTATTGCATTAAATCATCTGCACTTTCTGCATGAGTATCCAATAAAAGCCGTTTCATCGTGATCCTTCAAACATTTCCTGTATATCACGGTCAGCTTCGTAAAATTTTTCATCTATGCTGACATCATTTACGAACCCTCCAGGGATTCTATCTGATTGATTAATAGGAACGAGTTGGACATAAGGTTTGCCAGATTTGGCTCACCCTCAACGGCTTTATCTACAAGCTGACTTAAATGTGTTTTCGCTTTGTGCATATTTACTTGAATAGTTATACTTTCTTTCCTTTAGCTAAATTAGCTAAGGTTATATTATAGTCAGATTTGAACAAAATATCATCATTGACATCCGTTTAAGCAATATACTGATAATTACCTAAGAACCTATTTACGATCTCTATGCGCTTAAATCGGGCTATCATTGGTGCTTACTGCCTAGTGGATACCTTCATTTCTGTTATTTTTTTGTTTGAGACACTGAAAAATGTACTACAGTTGACTAAGCCTGCCTGTTTCACTTGTATTAATCCAGCCGAAATATTATTAACAATAGATTTTATTAATATGATATATTCTTTATGTCAGCGTATTTATGACTTATTAGACTGGATTATTATAAAGCACAATATATCGCTGTTGCCCTGTTGTTAAGATTGTTTCTGATATTATGTTAATTCTGGATTTATTAAGTACTCAAGAGAAATTAATTGCAAATTGGTTACCATAACCGCCCAATAACGTATTTAATTCATTCTCCATTGTCTCCTGAGTCCAAGTGATAAAACGTCGCCAATGGTATTTGGCTTGTTTCCAGACGATTTCAATCAAATTCAGCTCTGGGCTGTAGGCGGGAAGGTAGAATAAAAACAGGTTGTGTTCTCGTAACCAGCTATTTCTGATTTTTTCTTCAATCCCGTGATGGATACGCGCATTATCCAACACTAAAAATGTCAGGCGGTTGTCCCCTTGTTGGGCGAGCTGCTCTAAAAAATCAATCACGTCATCTCGCGTGATACTGCCTGACGTTGTCTGGTAAAACAGCGTGTTATCCGTGTAATTTAACGCCCCCAGAACTGACCGCCTGTCATGCTCTTGAGGCTCAGTTTCATGGGGCTTACCCCGTGGACTCCATCCATATTGCACCGGAGGAGATGCGGCAAAACCCGCCTCATCAAAATAGACCAAACGGTAATGGCCTAACTGTGCTCCAGCCTTAATTTTATTCAGCAAGGCGGATTTGTTAGCAAACTCCGTTTCGTTGCGCTTTTTTTAAGCGATAGACGGGTGCGTTTATAGGTGAGCCCCTGCTTTTTCAGGGTATTTGCCAGCGTTTCAAGCGTACAAGGCAGGGGCCCATGCTTTGCCTCAACGCACTGGGCTATCCGTGCGAGAGTTAGGGACTCTGCACAGGCAGCTTCGACCGCAGTGGCAATCATTTCAGGCGTCATAGCGAGATACCGGCCTCCAGCATGACCGCCTAATAATCCCGCTATCCCTGAATTGTGCCACATGTGAACCCAATTATAGATAACCCGGAGACTGCATCCTATTTCAGCGGTGATCTGGGACGGCTTGCTCCCTCTGGCAAGCATGAGCAAACCCGTTCCTCGCGTACGGATATCCCGGTGGGGATGATTCAAAGCGAGTTGTTGCAATGTTATTCGTTCAGGCTCAGAAAGTATTATCTTCGATTTCATAAGGACAGGCAGAAAATCAGGTTATCGTGTTATCGATTGTAACAGTAATGCAGATAGTTTATCTGATTAACTTAATAAATATAGATGATATACATATCTATATATAATTTACCTTGTGTTTTGGATATTTATCTAGAGGTTTTTTTGTCATAATGAATATTGCAATTATAGGAGATGGTGCAGCAACTGTACTTATGCTTTCTAATCTTTCTCAAAATAGAGAATTTAAAAAAATCAAGAAAATTTCGTTATATACAAGTGCACATGTTGTAGGACCTGGGATGGCTTATCAATGGGATATTGTCAGTCCTCTAATGAATATTCCTAATTATTCTGTTACAGTTGACCCTATTAATAGTTCTAGTTATGTCCATTGGTTAAATGATAATCATTATGGAATGCAATCCAAACCACTGGAATATTCATCGCGTCGTATTTTTGAAACAATATAATAAGTGTATTGAGAATGATGTATCTCTTGAAGTGATTTATTCACAAGCTAAATCAATACATTTTATCAACGGAAGTATGGTTATCAATCAAGGAGCAATAAGTGAAAGGAAATTTGATAAAATTATAATTTGCCCAGGTGTTTCTGTTCCGAATAATATATATGGAGTGAATAATGAGTCAAGATATTTCTCAAGCCCTTATCCGTTATATAAAAACCTGAGTAAAATATCATCAGATTCTAAAGTCGCAATTATAGGAACGGCGTTGACAGCTATTGATATAGTCAGAGCTTTAATGGAAAAAGAACATTCCGGCGAAATAATCATTTTTTCTAGAAGTGGAAGAATACCAAGAATCAGGAATGAAAAGATAATTACAAAAGCAATATATTCAACGCCTAATTATGTTGATGAGCTACTAAAAAAAGGGAAAATTAAAAACATTAGCGATATATATAAATTAATTAAGGATGAATTGGATAATAGAAAAATCCCAATATATCCATTGCTCAAGTGGTTCCTCTGGAGGAGAAATGCTGTCAGTGAAATAAAATATCAATTAAGTCTTATAGCATCTAATTACGAAGGAATGGAAGTGGCTTTAAATGTACTTCATCCTAATATTGAAAATCTTTGGGAAAGCTTACCTGAATCTGAAAAAAGATATTTCAATGATAAGATTAGAACAAAATTTATGTTGTTTATGAACCCCATGCCTCTAAAAGCAGGATTGCTTCTATTTCATGGATTAGAACAAGGAACTATTTATATAAAAAAAGATGTCATTGACATTAAGTGGAAAGAAAAATTAAGTTTGATCGTAAAAGATGAGTCTTATAAAGAAGTTGACTATATTTTTAATGCGACATCTCCTTCTTATGAATTGGATAAATTTACCAAAGGAACATCTGATATATTGAGTGAATTGATTGATGAAAATCATCTGAAGGTATCTCCATTTGGTGGTATTAGTGTTAACCCAGAAAATGGAAGCTCTTCTGATAACATTTATTTCTTAGGCCATATCACTACGGGGGTACATCTTCTTACAAATTCTTTGGTTGGGATAAAACGTCAGGCAAATAGAATATCTAATTCTATATTTAACTAAATTTGTGGTGTAAAAATATGAAAATCGCGCTTGTTAATGCTATGAGTAGTGGCTTAGATTTAATTGATGTGATTAAGGAAAGAGGACATGATCTGCTTGAAGTCAACATTGGATATGGTGAAAATAAACAAGATAAAGGACATGTCTATGCCAATAATATAGAAAAAGCATTAGAGACGTTACTAAAACTTTCTCCTGATATAATTTTGCCAGGTTGTGAAAGGGCTGTCAGTGATGCTAACTATTTGGCTCATAAGCTTGGGTTGCCACATAATGATATAAGACGGCAAAATGCACGTAAAGATAAAGCATTAATGATCGATGCTTTGGTAGATTATGGCATTCCAGCCGTAAAATCATTCAGAATTACAAGTGATAATGAATTAGATCATATTCCCGCACTATCATATCCAGTAGTTGTTAAACCAGTGGCAAGTTCAGGAAGTGATTTGGTTAAAATTATAAAATGTCAAGAGGAACTTATAGTTTATCTTAATGATATTTTTGAAACTAATAACAGATGGGGTATTAAAAATACTTCGGTAGTCGTACAAGAGTTTCTAAATGGACCTATGTATGTTGTCAATACGGTAAGCCAAAATGGAGTACATTTATTGACAGATATATATTTTAAAGATATTGCCTATTTTCAGGGAATGCCACTATCATTATCAATGATATTATGTGTGGAACTGAATGAGACTTTACGAAACATTGTCAATTATACTTTTGATTGCTTAGATTCTTTAGGGGTATCCACAGGTGCAGCCCATACAGAAATTATTCTAACGGAGAATGGCCCACGTTTAGTAGAAGTTAATTCACGTCTTATGGGACCAGCAATGCCTTCAGATATTTTTGTACCTGCTTTAGGGTACTCACAGGCATCTATATTAGTGGATTCTTATAATAATATTGAATTATTTTTATCCATGGTCGAAAAAAAATGGAAACCAAAAATGTGTATTGCACAGTGTCAAATACGACCTAATAAAGACGGGGTGATTTATGATATGGTGGGCTTGGATTATATACGTAATCTACCAGGATTTTCTGGGTTTAGAAAACTACCTTACCCAGGAATGAAAGTTCAAGATAGATTTTTAACTACAGCATCAACAGGTATCGCTTATTTCAGGCATTCTGAACCTGAATTAATAAAATTCAGCATAAATAAATTACATCATTTGTGTAAAACGGGTAAAGTTTTTGGGATAGCGTAATGAATAATTTTAATGTTGAGTGTTCTGATTGGTATTGGAATAAAAATATATCAAGAAATATGTTAAAGGTAACTATAGCATTATGTTATTTATGCGTTGGAATATCAATAATACCTATACCCATGTTAGTTAGAGAATATGCTAAATCCGATGATACAACCTTAGGGCTTATAATGGGCATCTATGCTTTTACGGCTATAGTCGGTAGGGTTATCTTTGGCTTCGTTATGCGATTAATTGGATATCGACTTATGTTAGTGATATCTGCATTAATTCTTTCTCTGGCTACAATGATATGTGCAAAATTATCGACCCTGGATGGGTTGCTATATGGACGTTTTGTGTTAGGACTTGGGGTTGGAGGAATGATGGCTGTTTGCACCGCTTGGATGGTTGATTTACCTGGGGGACAGTCCAAAGTTGGGAAATCAATTGGTTCAATCGGAACGATTAACTATGCCGTTTTAGCATTTTCAGCACCATTAGGGAAAATACTTTGTGATTATTTTGGTGCGCAAGGAACTTTATTAATATCAGCTTTATTCCCTCTCTTAGCAATTTTTATTATATGCAAACTTCATAAAGTAGAAATTCCAGATCTCAATAAGAAAAAGGGAGAAGCTTTAGGCGTTATTCTTATTTCTAGTCTGATTCCTGGTTTAGCACTTTTATTATCAGGGATTGGTTATGCTGTTATCATCTCTTTCGGCCAACAAGTTGCTTATTTTCGCCATGTCAATAATGGTGAAGTTATTGTCTTCTTTTTTGCTATATCAATGGTGATATCTAGATTATTTACAGGGAATATTATTGACCAATTATCTACGCCAATGGTTATTGGTGGGTTATTTATTATCGAAATGCTGGGTGTTTCTTTTATCGGAAATGGCCGCTCTTTGTGCAGCTTATCTGTGGGTGCTGTTCTTATTGGATTTTCTATGGCTTTTATTTACCCCATGCTTGCCGTTCATGTCAGTAGAATGTCCGATGCTTTAAAAGGACAAGCTTTATCAATATTTGGAGCTTTTATCAATGGGGGAATTGGTACGGGAAGTTTTCTGATTGGATATTTGAGCCAGTCTTACGTGATAACGAAGGCTGTATTAGTATCGGCAGGAATAATGATCCCTGCCATTATATTTGTTCTTATGTTGCCGCTACTGTATAGGATCTTACAGAAAAATATTTGAGAATGACGTATCATAAAGTTCTTCCATGTTTTGATTTAGTGGCATGGCATCCATCATTTCAAGGTGTTTTAAGCCACTTCCTCCGTTTGGCGGGGTTATTATTTTATTCCAATTAATTTTTTTATAAACCTTATTGTCCATTATTCAAGCAATTGGTCACAAATTCAAAAATTATCATCACCAGCGTTTAATTCTTCTTATTTGGTTAATTTCTAGTTGATTTGCCTATTTCATGTGCTTCCTGTCATGTTTTTTAACCATTTTTGTTAATAATTTTTTGCTTTTGTGTTCTTCTGATGTTTCTCGCTTTATGTGTGACCATGTTGACGGCGGGCATAACAATTGATTAATTGACAAGCGAAAAGATAACAAAACAAGCAACATCACAAACGGGGTGCAAGTAATGACGATTTTCAAGAAAAAACAGTCCAGTTTGTTAAAGCTGGGGGTCGGTCTTGTTGCATTGGCGGTGACAGCCAGTATTCAGGCCAAGACGCTGGTTTATTGCTCTGAAGGTTCTCCTGAAGGCTTCAACCCGCAACTATTCACTTCTGGTACAACGTATGATGCCACTTCCAGACCGATCTATAACCGTCTGGTGGATTTTAAAGTAGGCACAACGAGTATTATTCCAAGCCTGGCCGAAAGCTGGGATGTGAGTGATGATGGTAAGGTTTATACCTTCCATTTGCGCAAAGGGGTGAAATGGCACAGCAGTAAGGAATTCAAACCTACCCGTGATTTTAATGCGGATGATGTGATTTTTACTTTTATGCGTCAGAAAGATAAAAATCATCCGTACCATAATGTCTCAGGCGGCAGCTACGAATATTTCATTGGCATGGATATGGGGAATATCATCAACAAAATAGAAAAAGTTGATGACTATACCGTTCGCTTTGAACTGTCACGCTCTGAGGCACCTTTTATCGCCAATCTGGCGATGGATTTTGCTTCGATCCTGTCCAAAGAATATGCCGATGTGATGATGAAAGCGGGCACACCAGAGAAAGTTGACCTCAATCCGATTGGTACCGGCCCATTCCAGCTCGTGCAATACCAAAAAGACTCCCGCATTCTCTATAAGGCATTTAAGGATTATTGGGAAGGACCAGCGAAAATTGACCGCTTAGTCTTCTCCATTACGCCTGATGCTTCTGTCCGCTATGCCAAATTACAGAAAAATGAATGTCAGGTGATGCCGTATCCAAACCCGGCGGATATCGCCCGGATGAAACAAGATAAAAATATTGTCTTGATGGAAGAGGCGGGTTTGAACGTGGGTTACCTCTCTTTCAATGTGACCAAGCCGCCACTGGATAACGTGAAAGTGCGTCAGGCACTGGCAATGGCAGTGAACAAAGACGCTATTCTTGAGGCGGTGTATCAGGGCGCAGGGCAGAAAGCGAAAAACCTGATCCCTCCTACCATGTGGGGTTATAACGACGATATCAAAGATTACAGCTATGATCCCGCTAAGGCCAAGGCGCTGTTGAAGGAAGCGGGTTTATCGGATGGTTTCGAAACCGATCTGTGGGCGATGCCGGTACAGCGCCCGTATAACCCGAATGCCCGTCGCATGGCGGAAATGATTCAGGCTGATTGGGCGAAAATTGGCGTGAAGGCCAAGATCGTCAGTTATGAGTGGGGTGAATACCTGAAACGTGCCAAAGATGGTGAACCGAAAACGGTCATGATGGGATGGACAGGGGACAACGGCGATCCTGATAACTTCTTCGGCACCCTGTTTAGCTGTGCTGCCAAAGAAAGAGGCTCCAACTATTCTAAATGGTGTTACAAACCCTTTGAGGACATTATCCAGCCAGCACGTGAAACTGCGGATGTCAATAAGCGCACGGAACTGTATAAACAGGCACAGGTTGTCATGCATGAACAAGTCCCCGCATTGATCATTGCTCACTCCACGGCTTATGAACCCGTCCGTAAAGAAGTAAAAGGCTATTTGGTTGATCCCCTTGGCAGACACCTTTTCTACCAAGTTGATCTCAAATAATTCTTGCTATTGAACTGTTGTGATTAACCATCCCCCGGATTTTTCTGTGGGGATGGTTTCGCTTCTCTGATGGGCAAGTCGACTTTGTATCACACCAAGCGGCCCAAAGAGCCGTAACTGGTATCTAAAAAGAGAAATCAGGATATGCTGCAATTTATCCTCCGACGTCTGGGCTTAGTGATCCCAACGTTTATTGGTATTACGCTGCTGACTTTTGCGTTTGTGCATATGATCCCCGGCGATCCCGTACTGATTATGGCGGGAGAACGGGGTATTTCTGCCGAGCGTCATGCCGAGTTAATGGCGGCAATGGGGCTGGATAAGCCTCTCTGGGAGCAATATCTTCATTACATCAATGGCGTACTGCATGGGGATTTGGGGATCTCGTTAAAAAGCCGCATCCCTGTCTGGGATGAGTTTGTCCCGCGCTTTAAAGCAACGTTTGAATTGGGCATCTGTGCCATGCTGTTTGCCATCTCCGTCGGGATCCCGGTCGGGGTATTGGCGGCTGTCAAACGGGGTTCGGTCTTCGATCACACCGCAATTGGCCTGTCATTAACCGGCTATTCCATGCCGATTTTCTGGTGGGGGATCATGCTGATTATGCTGGTTTCCGTCCAGTGGAACTTAACGCCCGTTTCCGGCCGGATCAGCGATAGCGTATTCCTTGATGACAGCTATCCCCTGACGGGTTTTATGCTGATTGATACGCTGATTTGGGGGGAGGAAGGGGATTTCACTGATGCGGTCATGCACATGGTCCTGCCCGCGATTGTGTTGGGAACGATCCCGTTAGCCGTGATTGTGCGTATGACTCGCTCCGCCATGCTGGAAGTGTTGGGCGAAGATTATATTCGGACTGCCCGTGCAAAAGGGCTGAGCCGCCTGCGTGTCATTATTGTCCATGCGTTGCGTAATGCGTTGTTACCGGTCGTCACGGTGATTGGCCTGCAAGTGGGCATCATGTTGGCGGGTGCCATTCTGACCGAAACGATTTTTTCATGGCCGGGATTGGGGCGTTGGCTGATTGATGCCCTGCAACGCCGTGACTATCCGGTCGTACAGGGGGGCGTATTACTGGTCGCAACCATGATTATTCTGGTCAATCTGGTGGTTGATTTGTTGTATGGCATCGTCAATCCGCGCATTCGTCATAAGAAATAAGGAACACATGATGACTCAAACAACTGAGCCGGTCGTATCGGGTGCGCCGAAATTAATGACGCCGATACAGGAATTTTGGCACTACTTTAAACGTAATAAAGGCGCAGTCATTGGCCTTGTCTATATTGTCCTGATGCTCCTGGTTGCATTATTGGCCGGGATATTGGCACCGCACGGTCCGGCAGAACAGTTTCGTGATTCCTTGCTGATGCCGCCGGTATGGCAGGAAGGCGGAAGCTGGCAATTTCTCCTCGGCACAGACGATGTGGGGCGCGATATTCTGTCCCGCCTGATGTATGGCGCTCGTCTTTCCTTGCTGGTGGGCTGTCTGGTGGTGGTGATGTCACTCATCATGGGCGTCATTCTGGGGCTATTGGCGGGGTATTTCGGCGGCGTGGTGGATACCATGGTCATGCGCATCGTCGATATCATGTTGGCTTTGCCAAGCCTGCTGTTGGCACTGGTGCTGGTGGCGATCTTTGGCCCGTCGATTGTCAATGCGTCATTGGCACTGACTTTCGTCGCCTTGCCGCACTATATCCGCCTGACAAGGGCGGCGGTACTGGTGGAGGTCAACCGCGATTATGTGACGGCTTCCCAAGTGGCGGGGGCGGGAGCCATACGCCAGATGTTTATCAATATCCTGCCAAACTGCCTTGCGCCGTTGATTGTGCAGGCGTCATTAGGGTTTTCAAACGCCATTCTCGATATGGCTGCCTTAGGGTTTCTGGGCATGGGGGCACAGCCACCCACCCCGGAATGGGGCACCATGCTGGCCGATGTTTTGCAATTTGCCCAGAGTGCGTGGTGGGTGGTGACCTTTCCGGGGCTGGCGATCCTGCTGACCGTATTGGCGTTTAACCTGATGGGGGACGGGCTGCGCGATGCACTTGATCCCAAGCTCAAGCAGTAGGGGTATTGTGATATGGCATTATTGAATGTAGACCAATTATCGGTGCACTTCGGGGATGAAGGGGCACCATTCCGCGCCGTTGACCGTATCAGCTACCGGGTTGAGCAGGGAGAGGTTGTCGGCATTGTGGGGGAATCCGGTTCAGGCAAGTCAGTCAGTTCACTGGCGATTATGGGGCTGATTGATTATCCGGGCAAAGTCATGGCCGAAAAACTGGAGTTTGATGGTCGTGACCTGACCAAAATTTCAGAAAAACAGCGCCGTCAGTTGGTGGGGGCGGAAGTGGCGATGATTTTCCAAGATCCCATGACCAGTCTGAATCCTTGCTACACCGTCGGTTATCAGATTATGGAAGCCTTAAAAGTCCATCAGGGTGGCAATCGGAAAACGCGCCACCAGCGGGCCATCGACTTATTGACGCAGGTGGGCATTCCCGATCCGGCCTCTCGGCTGGAGGTTTATCCGCATCAATTATCGGGGGGAATGAGCCAGCGCGTCATGATTGCGATGGCGATCGCATGTCGGCCGAAACTGCTGATTGCCGATGAACCGACGACGGCCTTGGAT
This sequence comes from Xenorhabdus doucetiae, assembly GCF_000968195.1. Lineage (NCBI taxonomy): Bacteria > Pseudomonadati > Pseudomonadota > Gammaproteobacteria > Enterobacterales > Morganellaceae > Xenorhabdus > Xenorhabdus doucetiae. The sequence continues at coordinate 3,999,795 of NZ_FO704550.1, read as the reverse complement.
GTCACCATTCAGGCGCAAATCATCGAACTGTTGCTGGAATTGCAGCAAAAGGAAAACATGGCATTACTCTTGATCACCCATGATTTGGCGCTGGTGGCGGAAGCGGCTCATCATATTATCGTGATGTATGCCGGGCAGGTGGTGGAAATCGGTAAAGCGACGGAAATTTTCCGCGCACCACGCCATCCTTATACGCAGGCATTATTGCGGGCATTGCCGGAATTTGCGACAGACAAATCCCGTCTGGCATCGTTGTCCGGCGTTGTTCCCGGAAAATATGACCGTCCAACGGGATGTCTGCTTAATCCTCGCTGCCCTTATGCCAATGCGCATTGCCGTCAGGAAGAGCCGCCATTGCAGGCCGTGAGAGATCGTCAGGTTAAATGTCATATGCCGCTGGATGATAAGGGGAGGCCAACCGTATGAGCGTTCAACAAAGCAGAGAACAGGAAAAGTTCACACCTTCTTCTTTAAAGGGCAGCGCTCCTTTACTGAAAGCCACTGAGTTGAAGAAATATTATCCGGTAAAAGCCGGTTTATTCGCGCCTGAGCGTATGGTTAAGGCGTTGGATGGTGTCTCATTTGAACTGGAAAAAGGCAAAACACTGGCGGTTGTTGGCGAATCGGGTTGTGGAAAATCCACCTTGGGTCGCCTGCTGACCATGATTGAAAAACCGACGGATGGAGAGCTTTATTATCTGGGGCAAGATCTGTTGCTGCCAGATAAAGAAGCCGAAAAACTGCGTCGCCAGAAGATCCAGATCGTATTTCAAAACCCTTACGCTTCCTTAAATCCCCGTAAAAAAGTGGGGCAGATTTTGGAAGAACCGTTGCTGATTAATACGTCACTGACGGCAGCCGAACGCAAGGAAAACGTCTTGCAGATGATGGAAAAAGTGGGATTAAAGCCGGAGCATTATTCGCGTTATCCCCATATGTTTTCGGGTGGTCAGCGTCAGCGTATTGCCATTGCCCGTGGGTTGATGTTAAACCCAGATGTGGTAATTGCCGATGAACCCGTTTCGGCGCTGGACGTTTCGGTGCGGGCGCAGGTTTTGAACCTGATGATGGATTTGCAGCAGGATCTGGGATTATCTTACGTCTTTATCTCCCATGATCTTTCGGTCGTTGAGCATATTGCGGATGAAGTGATGGTGATGTATTTGGGGCGTTGTGTTGAAAAAGGCAGTCGGGAAATGATTTTCAACCATCCGCGACATCCTTACACACAGGCGCTGTTGTCGGCGACGCCTCGTCTGAATCCTGAACTGCGTCGTGAGCGTATTAAGCTGACGGGAGAACTGCCAAGCCCGATGAATCCGCCGCCGGGGTGTGCTTTTGCTGCCCGTTGCCGCCGTGCGTTGAGTCAATGTAGCCAATTTCAGCCTAAATTGAAGCAATATGGTGGACAACAGATTGCGTGCTTCGCCGTCGAACAGGATGAAAATCCAGCCACCTAATCCTATCTTGACCGTGGTGTTATCGCCCGGTCATTTTTCTCTCATGGTATTATTACATTACTGCATTCATCAAAATAAGACGACCGCAAGTAAAATCAAGTATACTCACTCACATTGTTAAGATGTGCTGGTCAGTATTTTCACTATCATTGATTTGGTATTGGTTTGGATAAGATGAAATTGCGTGTCAAACGTTCGTTAACCATTAAACAGATGGCCGCAGTGACAGGCGTCACTTTGGTTACCATTGCCATTTTCATCACCATCCAGTTATCTCACTTGTTGCAGCAGCGGAAAGAGGATTATATCAGTCAGCTTAACAATGCCGCCGTACAGATCCAGACGCCTTTGGCAGAAGCATTGTTAAGTTCCGATCTCAATAAAGCGAAAACCCTGTTGATTGGATTGAAGACCTCCGGCATTCTTGGGCGGGCCGATGTATTATTACCTGATAATGTCCGGGTCATGAGCTTGGATTTTGCCACTCATCGCCCCATACCTGAACTGGCAAAGCAGGTTTTTGGTATTCCGGTTGAGGTCAATATTCCGCTCTATGTTTACGGTGTTGCGCCAAAAACCGCAGAATCACAGGGGCACCTTATTTTGCAGGTTGATTCCAATCGGGTGTATCGTTTCGCCTTGAATACACTTGCGTTAATGTTAACCACTTATTTATTACTTGCGCTTATTCTCACGGTGTCGATAAGCTGGTGCGTCAATCGCATTATCATCCATCCATTGCGCGATGTTGCGCGGAAACTGAATGGAGAACAGCCGCCAGAACCGATCTCTTGCCCTAAAAGCCATCAGGATGATGAGTTGGGATTGCTGGTAAAAGGCTATAATCGTCAGGTTAATAAGCAGAAAACGCCATCAAAATGAAACCTTACAAGACGAATAACGGTCTAATCCTTGATGATAATATCTGGGTATCGCTGATTATCTTGGGTTTTGCAGGATAAAATTAAACAGGTAGGGGTAAGTGAGCATGCTGGGCAACAAAATCGGGTATCTTATGGGTGGTGCGATTCTGGCGACGACGTGTTTGGCTCAGGCTGAGACGTTACAGCCTGATCCGGCTTGGCAACAAGGTAAACTTGAAAATGGGTTTAGCTGGCAAATCCTGCAAACACCACAACGGCCTAATGACAGAATACAGTTGCGGTTACTGGTCAAAACGGGTTCATTGGCCGAGAAAAACCCGCAACGGGGCTACACCTACCTTATTCCGAAAATCGTTTTATCCAGCAGTAAAGATTTATCATCACAGAAATTGGAAAACCTGTGGCACAATGCGATAGATACTAAAAACCCTTTTCCACCCGCCATTGTCTCCTATGATTTCACCCTTTATAGCCTGAGCCTGCCGAATAATCGCCCCGAACTGTTGCAAGACGCATTGATATGGTTATCCGACATTGCAGGTAGCGCGGTATTTACCCCGCAAACCCTGGCACTGGCCATGAAAACGGATGAACATTCTGTGGCGACGTTTCCATCTGATATTCAAGACCCGGTGTGGCGTATGCGTCTGCAAGGTTCGACGCTTATCGATCATGATCCTGGGATGCCGGTATCCGTGCCTGTGAATGTGCAAAAAGTCGAAAACTTTTATCATCAATGGTATACGCCGGACGTGATGACCCTGTATATCGCGGGGCATGTTGACACCCGATCACTGTCCGAGCGGGTTAATCAGGCATTTGCATCATTGGCGGGAAAACGGCAGACACCGGTTCCTGTTCCTACCTTGTTGCCGCTGAAAGCAGCAACGATTGGCGTAGAGAGTGAGAAAGCCAAACAAGATCGCCTGTCCTTAACCTGGAACCTGAATTGGTCACCCATTAATAATTCGCAGACCCTGACTCAGTACTGGTTAAATGACCTGACACGTGAAGCGCTTTATCGTTACCTGCAATTGGGGCTTAAGGACAAGCAGGATGACATGCAATTGGGTTTGGATTGCCGTGTGCTATACCAGCAGGCGAACTGTTCATTAAATCTGGATGCTCCGACGGACAAGCTGATGGAATCCACGCTGTATCTGGCTTCTCAACTGTCATCCTTGCGGGAAAATGGCTTGCCGCAGGAACAATTTGATGAACTCTATGCTCAAAAGCGGGGTCAACTCCAGCAGCTATTTGCCATGTATGCCCGCACCGATACTGATGTTTTGATTAACCAACGCTTGTTGTCACAGCAAAATAATGTGATCGATATCGCTCCCGAACAATTCCAGCGGTTAAGGCAGGCATTTTTATCCTCCCTGACACCACAACTTTTGAATAAGAAACTGAAAGAGATGCTGTCGCAAGAAATCTCTTTTATTCTGGTGCAACCAAAAGGTGAGGCCGCGGTTGATGTTAATCAAATCAAAAATAGCTTTAACCAGATTATGAGACCGGGGCCACTGCCGCAATAGCCTGAAACAGTGAACGGTGGGGAGTCATGAACAATTTTTCCTGGGTTTAATCTCCCTGTCATATTCGGGCATTACCTTTGAGATTATTTTCAGAACACGTCTCAGGAAATTAATCACGTATGCCCGGATTTTCACGCACTGGTTTTTCACGAAGAGAAATATTGCGGGCTGCCACGATCGGCGCTGCGTATTTATTGCTGCCGGCTTCGATTCGCAAAGCGCTGGCCATACCCGCTAACAACCGTACCGGCACCATTGATGATGTGGAGCATGTGGTCATTTTGATGCAGGAAAACCGTTCCTTCGACCATTATTTCGGTACGCTGCCCGGTGTCCGTGGTTTCAGCGACCGTATCACCATTCCACTCCCCGGTGGTCGCACTATCTGGCAACAACAAGGGAAGGGGAGGCTGGTTCTGCCTTATCATCTGGACAGCCGGCGCGGCAATGCACAGAGGACCGGGAGTACGCCGCATTCCTGGGTTGATGAACACTCCGCTTGGGACAATGGCCGTATGAGTGCCTGGCCGACCTATAAAACCCCGACCTCAATGGGCTATTACCGCCAAACCGAGCTGCCGTACCAATTTGCTCTGGCTAATACCTTTACCTTGTGTGACGCATACCACTGTTCGATTCATGCAGGCACCGATCCCAATCGTCTGTTCCACTGGACTGGCACAAATGGCCCCAGTGCCGCTGATGTTGCCGCAGTGAACAACGAGTGGGACAGCCCCGGTTCGCCGGAGGTGGGATATACGTGGGAAACCTACCCTGAACGATTGGAAGAGAACGGCATTAGCTGGAAAGTTTATCAATACCTGCCGGACAACTTCGGCGATAACCCGCTGGCTGGTTTTCGCCAGTACCGTGCTGCCAGCGTCATGGCCGGTAATCCGGCACAACCGCTGGAAGGTTTTAGCGACTTTGTGCCCTATAGTGATGAACTGAATGAGAAGATCCCGCTGTATAAGGGCAACGGCAACACACTGCCGGCGGCCAGCGGTGACGATCTGGAGACGATATTGGCCGGTTTTCGTGCTGACGTGCAGCAGGGTAAGTTGCCGCAGGTAAGCTGGATTGTCGCGCCGGCGGCTTATAGTGAGCATCCGGGACCTTCCTGCCCGGTACAGGGTGGCTGGTTCACCCAAGAGATCCTCAATGCGCTGACAGACGACCCGCAAGTGTGGAGCAAGACGGTATTGCTGGTGAATTACGACGAGAATGATGGCTTTTTCGATCACATGCCTTCGCCCTCTGCGCCGTCACTACGGGAAGATGGCAGTTTTGCCGGCAAGTCCACCGTCCCATTCGACACGGAGATCTTCCAGCACGTTGCTCCACCGGGATCGCAGTACCAACCGCCACCGGATGGGCGTATTTATGGCCCCGGACCGCGGGTGCCGATGCTGGTTCTGTCGCCCTGGAGCCGCGGGGGTTGGGTTAACTCACAGGTGTTTGACCATACCTCGGTATTACAATTTTTGGAAAAGCGCTTTCGGGTACGCGAACCGAACATTAGCGCCTGGCGGCGTGCCGTGTGCGGCGATCTCACCTCAGCGTTCAACTTTGTCAATCCCAACCGTGAAACACTCCCCCGCCTGCCTGCCATTACGCGCCATACAGCGGACAGCTTGCGTCGGAGTCAGGAAAAGTTACCTCCCGTACCCTTGCCGGAGACCGGACACCAGCACTTGCCGCATCAACGGCGACGGACTCGTCCTTCCCGCGCGTTGCCTTATCGGCTTAATGTTGAAACCTCTGCTCATCCCGATAAGCGCTTGCTGACGCTGTGCTTTCATAACACGGGGGAACAGGGAGTGGTATTCCACGTTTACGATAAGCTGCATCTGGATCAGATCCCGCGGCGTTATACCGTCGAAGCCGGTAAGTCACTCAGTGATGGCTGGCAGGCGGCTGATAATTATGATCTCTGGTTGCTAGGCCCCAACGGTTTTCATCGTGCATTGAGTGGTTCACTGGCACAGTGGCAGCCAGAAGTCAGGCAAATCATGAATGATACCTGTCTGCAACTGGTACTGAGCAATCCGGGTGACAGAACGGTGGAGATCACCATAGCACGCTGCCCTTATACGTCGCGGGGACCGTGGCACATTGAACTGCCGGCGGGAGGCTGTCACAGCCAGACCTTTGATACCCGCCCCAGCGGTGGCTGGTACGATCTTTCACTAAAAGGATCGCACGGCTGGCACCGCCGCTTAGCTGGTAGGCTGGAAAATGGTGAGCACAGCGTCAGCGATCCGCTGATGGGGAAAGTGTGAGAAAATTGATTATTGCTTCACTTCGGAGGGCTTTATCGTGATTTTTTGACCATGTAATTCACAATCGTCAATAATCTGAATAACCCCTTCTTTAGCCCATAAAGCTTGTGCCCCTTCTGCTTCTTTGTAGGGAACAACAGAGTCACTGATATCAATAAAAGGCTTACTGAATATAATAGCGTTATAATTATAATCATCCTGACCATCGGGCAAATTCCAACCAATCAGGTAATTAGCTGTTTTCCAGAAAATAATGATACTTTCAAATTCATTATTTTCTTTTGTCTTATTCCATTTATAACCAATAAGACAATATTGGTTAACCACATTTTGTAAATCAAACTCTTTAATAAGATAACTAAATGAAGGTAAATAACCCTCTTTGTATCTATTTATTTTTAAAGGGTTAAAATAATTATCTGGCTTTTTGTTATATATTCCCCAACTGCCTTTCTTTTCCCAAGCTTTGAAGTCCAGTTCATATTTTTCTGTTTTTGATGAGACAGTTAACGAAAGCAGAATAATACATAATCCAATTAAAAATTTCATATATAATCTCTTATCTAAGATAATTATCGGAAAGTTTATAAAAATCCTGTCCTTGTAGTGAAAACAGTTTCTTGAAATTTGAGCCGGGAGAATCACTATTTTCTGTTCTCCATGCAATAACCTCAGTATTAGAGATTTTATTACTTTTGGATATATTGATGGCATTTTTAATTAATCTACGATAAGCCAAAAAGTTTGTATGAGTACCATCGTTAGCAGTAGCTATCATATCGTTAATTCTCTTTTGTATCTTAGGCTCAATATTGGGATATTGGCTAAAACCCTTGATTGTTCTCGGACCTGAAATTAAGCCAATGAATTTATTGCCGTGTTTAGGGACATCAAGCTCATGCGCTTTAGATGATTTCACTCTGTTCAATAAAGCATCATGCATATATTGCATAGCATCTTGTGCTTTTTTTTCATCATATTTTGTTCCAATAGTATCTGGTGACGTTGTTTCCGCTAACAACACCATTAACATCGCTCTTTGTTCCTCAGTCAAATCTCTTGGAATTTCTATTTTAGATAAAACATGAATAGTTAACGGTGGAAAACAATCCTCCGCGACGCCTTGGGCAAAATAGGAGCAGTAACCTAAATTAGTATCTATCGCCCTGACAATACTGATTCCCATATTCAATGCTGTTATTTGTAAGGTTTGTTCTCTAAACACATGATTATCACTTTGGAAAATGGATACCAGTGTATTATTTGATTGAAATTTAAGATGTTTTCTTGTTTTAAGATTTAAACCATCAATCTTTAATGTCATCGTATTACCTTTGGTAAGATAAAATACAGTTTCATTAAGTAATGCTCTGTTATTCCGACTGACGATAAATGTAGACATGGGTTGCTTGTTCCTTTTGGTTTATTTGAAATCCATTCTTGCAAGGTCATTGTTCTATAGTAAAAATTGTATGAGCAAATCAGGTAATTGTCGAGTGAGAGACGTCTTGTTTTTGATTGTTAAGTTGATACTATTTTATATTATGGCTTAAATAATTAATATTATAGTCATGCCTTATTCCAAGCATTGATAACACAATCCGGTTTATACTTGCCGTACTTCATTATATATTTATTTTCTCCCCGCAAGGCACCGTCATTTCTGATTATGCAGTGGCATGGTTTAGGAGACAAAGGGCGGATTGCTCCACCCTTAGAATGAATAGAATCAACTTACTTCTTCGCCGCAGCCCTTAATTCAGTCACGTTCTTACCCCCAATTCCCCAGTTATCGGTTTCTACTTCATCAATGATCACAAAAGTTGTTGCCGGGTTTTTTCCAAGCACATCCACCAGCAATTGGGTTGCACCTTCAATCAGTTGTTTTTTCTGTTCGGCGGTGGCGCCTTCACGGGTAATTCTGATGTTCACAAATGGCATAAAAATGACTCCTTTTTGGGTTTGTTATAGATAAGTAGGTACAGCAAAAAATAGTCTGACTTATTGATATATGGATATTTACTCGGCTTTTTTCTCTTCTGCGGTGGCGATCCACGCGGCGCAAAACAGCGTCAAGCGGGCGAAGAAATAGAAAAAAGCCATTAAGCCAATCACTGAGCCAAAAGCAGCGCCGGAAGGGGAGCTGGCAAGGCGTGGCAGCATCATGGTCATAATATATTTGATCACTTCAAAGCCAATGGCGGCCATTAAGGTGCCTTTGAACAGCGCTTTTCTTTCCGGACGATGGCGCGGCAAGATCCACAATATCCAGAGGAATAACAAATAATTGGCTGCAATGGAAATGGTCATGCCAATGGATGTCCATGCCGGCCGGAGCCAATCGATGCCTTCCAATCCAAGGGCATGGACGAGGGTGGCTTGGGCAGAGCCTGCGATGGAAGTCAGTGAAAGGGTCATGACCAATGCAAAAAGCAGACCGAACAGGGAGAAAAAGTCGCGAATATATTGGAAGTAAATTTTTTCTTTATCTTCATGATTGCGTTCCCAGACATCCCGTGATTGGGCGAGTATTGCCTCGCGTAAATTGCCGACCCAGTTCAATCCTGAATACAGCGCGATCGCCAAACCGGTCAGTCCCACCGTTGTTCTTTGGCTGACCGCCGTATCTACACTGTTTTTCAATGTATTGGCAAGGGCGGGATCATTGATGCTATTGGCGATGCCATTGATCAAACGTGCCAGCAAGTCCGGATTGGACGCCAGCACAAAACCGGCGACGGCAAAAGAGAGCATCAGGATGGGGATTAAGGAGAGAAACGAGAAATAGGTAATGGCCGCACCAAACTGGCTCCCCATTCGGTCGTTGAAACGTTGTGCTGCCCGAATAAAGTGGGCGATAAAAGGAATACGGCGAATGGCATTGCCAAAACGAAGGGTGACGGAAAGCGCTTTTTTACTGCTGTGCAGCCCTTTCTCTAATGGCGTGAAATGCTTCCCTGTATTGAAGGGCTCCCTTTTTTCATGGTCACTTGGCATGACATCCCCTGGCGAAAAAACGATATGTGAAAAAACGGTATGCGAAAGAAAAAAGAGTAACAGGCAAAATGGAAAAGGCAACTGGTGAGGGAGTACAAAGAAGTACGGTAGCCGAATATTGGCTACCGTACCGAAGATCAAGGATTGATCATGATGATCAATCTCATTGACGGCCTTTAACTTCACTGTGGATTGCTGGAAGCTCAGTATTGTGGCTCTCATTTTTCACAAAAGGTACTTTACCGGAGAAAATATCTTTTTGTGCTGAGGCGGCCAAATCGGCGATGGAACCTGGTACATTAATCCCTAAGTTTTTGCCCTGATCGTATCCCGCGACAGATTGTTGATTAATTTGCGCAGTATTCAGTGAAACAGCACTTTGTGCGCTGTCAATTTTGCCGCCCACTAAAGATGTTGTACCAGAAACATCCAGATTAACCCCTTGGGTGCCGGTCAATGTGGTTTGTTGACCCACGGCTTCCCGGTCGAGCGTATCGTAATTGCCTTTGAGTTTGCCGTTGAACCCTTTGAACGTGGCTTGCAGTTGCTCTTTCAAACTTGGCGCCTTTTCTTCGGGTTTGGCGTTGTCAGCTTTAGCCGGATCATCCCCTTTGACGGTTTTGCTATAACCTAAACCGGCATCCAGACCCACATTCAGGCTATGGGTGCTGTCTTTGCGGCTTTCGACATTGAAATTGCCGCCGACGTTACCCGTGACCTGATCCGCCGTCACATTCGCGCCTTTGAGAGACGTATCTCCGGCACTGGTCAGGGTGACATTGCCGCCGGAAACCTGAGCGTTGTGGTGAGTGGTCTGATTTAGCTGGTTGACGCCAAATTTCAATTCGCCACCGAGGTTATATGTGTTGTCGAAGATTTTGTTCGCTGGATCGTCGGTTGCCGCCGCATTACTTGTCGCGCTATCACCGCCTTCATTTTTGCGGGCAGTGGAGGACATGCCTCCTTTCGCTTTAGCGTCGATGTTCCAGCCATTGGCGTTGGCCGTATCTTCGGCTGAGGTCAGTTCGATTTTCCCACGCTGTGCGGTGAAATCGACCTGTTTGCCGGAGACATTGGCACCTTGTAACGCCAGGTTATTGCCCGCATGCAGATTGACACCTTGTCCACCCGTGATATCGCTGGTTTGAGCGGTCGTCGTACTTTGATTGTCGGTGTTATAACCCCCACCGAGGCTACCACTGAAATTCTTACCATCAGGGTTAGTTCCGACGGTCAGGGAAATTTCACCATTGTAACCACTGCTTTGTTTCTCCGTGCGATCAGTGGCTTGATTGAACTGGATATTGCCGCCGGCATCAACGTGGGTTGAACCTTGACCCGCATTCATTGAGGTGCCTTGGTAACGGGCATCTCTGGTCACCTGAACATGAATGCCGTTTTGGGCGTTGATGCTGCCGGTCACTGCGCGGGTATTGGTGTCGGACGTTTCCTGATGGCTGCCACTGCCTTTGCCACTGACGGCGATATCTGTACCCGTTTTGGTGTAAACGCGCAAGCTGGCATTGCCCGTGGTGTCAGCGGTGTGCGTGTTTTGGCTGTGGGTTGCGGCTTCACTGGTATGGCTGCCGGCAGTCAGCGAGACACCGCCTTTATTGGCTTGGTATTGCGTGCCTTGATCATAGATATCACCATTTGTTGTGACTTTGACATCGCCCGCCTTGATGGTCGTTACCACCGCATTGGACTGCTGGGTGTGGGTGTAACGGCTGTTGCCATTCATTTCCAGTTCAATACCGACATTCGGCTGATCCGTCTTCGTGATGGCGGTATCCAGTTTATTATCGGCGGCAGCCTTGGCGGTTTTTTCTACCGGACGCGTGGTTGCACTGTAATCGGCCGTTCCGCTGATCTCACCACCGACCTGTAATTGGCGCCTTGAGCTGGATTCGGTATTGGCGGTTGCCACATTTTTAACGCTGCTGGCATTGGCCTGATAGGTGCCTTGTACTTGATGGTTCGTACCCTGTTGCTTCAATTCACCCGTTGCATTCAGCTCAAGGTTGCCGGTCACTTGGGTTGCTGCCACTTCTGCCGTGGTTTGGCCTTGGGATTTCCCATCGCGGTTGTAAGTTCCTTCAACACCACTCCCGAGTTTATCCATGCCGCCGGTAACAAATACACTGCTACTCAATTTTTCTTGCGAAGTTGAGGTTGAAGTGCTGTTTTCGCCCGCCAGCAAGGCAATGTTATCCCCGGTAATTTTCGCATCGCCTTGGGTTGTGACCAATTTAGTGCCCGTCACGGTGACATTTTTGCCGGCATTTACCGTGAGATTGCCACCATTCAATTCTGATGGGCGTTGGATTGTGTTTTCATCGGTCTGTTTATCGAGCGTGTGATGAAAACCCACACCCGCACGATATTGTTTATCTTTCATTTCCTTGGCGTAATACTGCCAGTCAAGGTGAGTTGTTTCCTGTTGGTGCTGATTTTTCTCACCATAATTCAGGATATTGATATTGCCTGACGTATTCAGTTGCAGTTCGCCGGCACTTTTTGTCAGACTGCCAATGACATTGATGTCCTGATTACTGAGTAATTTCAGGTCGGCATCGGAAACCAAATGACTGCCGGAAGATTTTTGCTGCTGATTGTGTTCCTGATTGGTATTTTTGGTGATATTGAAAATGGTTCCTTTTCTTTCATCCACCTCTTTATACGTATGGCTGACCGCGTTATCGATGGTCAACTGTCCGTCATGGGCTGCAACATAGGCCCCTTTTTGGGCTTTGACTTTACTGCCCGTAATGGTGACGCCATTTTTGCCGTTCAGCAGCAAGTGCCCGCCCGCCGTCACTTCGGAAATATGGTGGGTTTCTGAGGTATCACGGTTATCTTTCTTGCTGCCACCCGCAATCCCGCCCCAATAGGTTTTATCCTTGGCAAGGGACTGATCATCCACGAGGGACTGAACGCTAATATTGACTTGCTGATCCGCAGAAATAATCAGGTTCTTACCCGCGTTTATGTGAGTTCCGGTAATGTCCACATTGCCTCCGGCCTTGATGCCTAAATCGCCGCCTGCGTCCAATTCATTGCCGGTACTTCTCTGCGTGGTATTGGTCTTCTTCCAGTTACCCGTTTGCAATGATGCAGTATGGTTCTTTTGATAGCCTTCTTCGGAAGTCATTTCGGATTCCACCAGACTTGCCAGTTTCACCTCTTTCTGGGCAGAGACGGACAACTGGTTTCCGGCGTGGATCTTACTGGCAAGAATTTCAGCATTACCTTCACTGGCGGTCAAATGAACATTTTCACGCGCTTTGAGGGTATTGCCTTCGTACTGCGTTTTTTCATTCTTATTGGTGACATCATACTGCCAAGACATTTTCCATTGTTCGTTGGTGTTATGGTCAAGCTGGTGAAGCTGCTGACCCTCCAATTTCAGGTTGGCGCCGGTCAGGGTGACATTATCCCCGTCAATATCGGTTGCCATCACGTGATTGTTTTGCTTGGCGACCAGCGTGATGTTTTTACCGGCCAATTGGGTACGGGCAACGGATTCACTGACTTGCTTATGTTCGGTATAAACGCCACTGAAAGTACCTTGGCGATTATTCTTGCCGGTGCTGTCGGATGAAGATTGATTCAGTCGTCCCTGAGACAGCACATTATTGCCTCGCACGCTGATATCTCCGCCTTTCAGGTTGGCGGCTTCCAGTTTGACATCACCGGAAGACTCAATATCGATGCCGTTATCGGCGGTCATTTTGCCTTGCAGGTTGACCCCGTTTCCTTCTGCGGTGTTCAGCAGACGAATACGTCCGGCTTTCATACTGCCGAGATAATAACTGTCGAGGGCACTCATGCTGGCTTGTTGGGTATCCAGAATACTGCCATCGGCCGCAATCTTGTTATTTCCCGTCGTGATATTGAGGTCTTTGGTGGTGATCACTTGACCATTCACATCAATTTTGGGCGCAATCAGATTCAGTACATCCTGATGAGATAAGCCATTGTTTCTGATGTTCAGGGCATTCTGGTTATCAAAGGTACTGAAATTTTGCAGAATCCCGTTTTCCACCAGCGGGTTGCCGACCACCAACGACGCCTGATTGGTATTGATAAAACCACAGCCGTCGCAGGTGATGCCGTTAGGGTTTGCCAGCACATAATCGGCAGCGATACCAAATATTTCCTGTTCGCCGAGCAAGAACGAAGGGTTACGGCTGATCACCTCATTTAAGATCACACTGGCCGCCTGCCCATTGAGGTTGCTGTTGGCCGATAACTGGCCTGCCAGTTGCGATGTCCCATCCTCCAGGGAGTTATTGAACACCGCGCCCATTGGGTCAACGTTGAAATCCTGATATTGGTTATGTGATAGCCCTGATTCAGAAGGTGCGACGATATTCACGACTGTTGCACCGGTATCAGCTTGGATAACATCCGGACTGTGTGCGGCGTCACCGCCAGGGGTAATTCCGTTGGCAAAACTGACGGAACAGGTTGCCAGAATAATCGCCATTGAGGCAGCGAGTTTTCCCGCGGGAGATAATTTAAATTTTTTAATTTCCATATTATTACCTTTATCTACTTTCTTTATTGCCATGTGCAGCGTTCTGGGGATCACCCCCACAACTGGCTGCGGTTAAAAAAACATCAAAGGGTTCAAAAACTAAAAAGTGTAAGAAAAGCGGGTGGACAGTTGCATAGGTTCGTCCATGTGCCTATTTTTGGGGTGAGAAAGAAATTTACCCCGGCTTATTTCAATATCCGCAAACAGGTGCTGATAGCGCAGCGTCAAACCGGCACTTAATCCGGCACTGCTTTTCCAGCCATCCTGACTGCGATCGCCTTTAACTTGGCCGATATCCACACCAGTACGTAACGAAAGTGAGCCTTTGGCAATGGGGATTGAGTGGGAGAGTGTATTTCTCAAATACCAGCCATTATCGGCCGATGACACATTTTTGCTGAATCCCCGCACCGCATTGCGGTCGGCCAGATTGAGCCACTCAACACCCGGTAGCCCGCTTTGGCTGTATTGCGCATAAAACTGGCTGTTAAACCGGTAAGGCACCTCAAACAGGGTGAAACGCTGTTGTAAATTTGCCGACAACTTCCCTTTGGTAAATTGTTTATTCAGGTTGCCTGTTTCAGTTTGGGCACCAAACCACGGCATTCCCCGTTCAATACCCATATTGAGGGAGAAAAGCCCGGAAGGGAGGATGTGTAAATGGGTCACCCCCAATTCGAGAATACTCAATGTCTGGCTATTGACACCGGTTTTGGATTCACCGAAATAGCTGTTGTAATGCTTGTAAACCAACTGGCTATTCAATGTGCTGATTTGCGATTGATTGCGGTGAAAGACCCAATCGGCACGAACGCCGGTTTGCCGTGAATTCCCGTGCAGTTTGACCTGCGTTACCTGTAAACGCGGATGGCCGGTATATTGGGAATAACTGTTGAATCCACTGAACGTGATGGCGCCATAAGGGAGCGAATAGAACAGGGTATAGGCGCGATTGTATTGCGTCGCGGGTTTATCAACGGTAGTGACGCCGCTGAGGCTCACAAAGTCAGATAATCCCAATGGGCTATCAACGCTGGCATTGAGCCGCGTGATCCATTTACCGGTATTTTTCTGTCCATAATTATCGGTGGTGGTGGTGATCCTCCACGGAGAAGCGTGCTGGTTGTGTAGCTTGACGATGGAACCCCCGTTAATGGTGCCGGGGAGAATATCCAGCGTTGTTTTATTGGATTGCAGACGATTTGCTTGATCCAATCCTTGATCAAGCTGATTCAGGTTGAGGGGGTTATTGGCCAAACGCGGGAACAGGGTCTGGCTATTGACCCAGCGGTCACCGCCTTCTATCGCCTCGACAAAACCTTCAACCACATTGATCCCCAGTTCACCATTCGCGTTAGGGGGAATAAATTGTACCCGTGCCGTAATGTAGCCTTTGGCGATATACAGGTTAGTGATTTCGGCTGACAACGTGTTGATATCATTGCTGGTGATACAGCTATCGGGCAGGGCACTGAGGGTATTCAAATCCTTTAGAGAGAGTAGGGTAATGCCTTGCAGATAAACACCGTTGATAGTCAAACAGGGTGCTGTTTCCACCAGCACGGGTGAGACCGTTTGTGGCGTAACGTTATCCGTGCGATTAATTAATCCTTGATGGCGGCGTTCTTCAATTAGTTGGTCTATTTCCCGTGAACTGTCCTGTAACGTTCTTCTTGCTTCATCGGTAGGGAAAGCAGGGGTAAGCGCGTCAGGTGATGCGCTTACCTGAAACGCTGTACATAATAAGATGAAGATTGTCGTCCTTTTAATCATGGGATACCCAAATGACAATAGTTGATAGGAAATGTATCGTGTTGGGTTAGGTTTAAACTTCCTAGTTTATTAATTAAGCATTAGAGCATAGAAAATATTTTATGTTGCTCTGATTAACGATTGTTTTTTGTTAAAAATAATAATATTTTTTTATAAATTTACCTTAGTGATTTATGATAATTCATTTTAGTTATGTTTTATCCCCATGTGAAGCGATAAGTGAAATTCAATTTGGGTTAATCCATATTTCAGCATAATAATGAGGCGAAATTAAAAACCTTACTGTATTTTGAGTTTTTTATTTAAAAGTTTTACTTATGGTATTGTGATGAAGAGTATTGAAGCCGAGGGAGTGTAAAACGCAAGAACAGGTATTTTTTAGTCAGATAGTTTTATTGTGCATTAATCATTCATGTAATTATGAATTCATCCATCTTTATTTATTGTGAAAATAATTACTATATGGAAATCTG
Organism: Xenorhabdus doucetiae; assembly: GCF_000968195.1. Lineage (NCBI taxonomy): Bacteria > Pseudomonadati > Pseudomonadota > Gammaproteobacteria > Enterobacterales > Morganellaceae > Xenorhabdus > Xenorhabdus doucetiae. Next base: position 3,983,848 of record NZ_FO704550.1, on the reverse strand, counting down.
ACAGCGGGAAAAAACCATAAAAACAAATATAAAAGAGAAAAATGGGGATTAACGTAAATTGGCAGGGATTTTGGGATATATCTGATTGATTCAGCCAATGAGTATTATTCATTGGCTGAAAGGTAATTACTTAATACTTAATGAATAAGATATTAAGCAACAATTGGCGCGCGCCAGTCGTCAGCACCAGAAGTACCCGCAGTCGTGTGTTCCCACTCAATCTTACGATAAGAAAGAGAAACGCGAACTAATTGCGTGAATTCTGATTTTGCTGGATCTTGGCAGTGTGGCATTTTGCAATCGATATCAACGATAGTTGCATCTACCAGTTTAGTAGAGAAGAAATGCTCTTGTTTACCTTCGATTGAAGTACGGTACCATTTCAATTCTACTGTCGTCAGCATTTCGCCGGAAGCCAGTGCGTTGTAAAGCAGAGGAACGGCTTTATTCAGTGCAACGGTAAAGCGGAAAGGCTTATGCGCACGTTGGCCAGAAGGCTGCCCAGACTGTGGATCAGTTGGAACAGTCACAATGTGGTCAAATTCTTGAACCAGCATTTCATCTTCGTGACCTTGAACAAAGATATTACCTACGGATTCAGCAGTGAATGCGCCAGCAGTAATATTGCCCTGAGTTTTACCATTGATGGAAATATAACATGGAGTTGGCATATGAATATCCTATAAAAATTTACCAATAATTAGTGTAAGTGTTCATTCCTTGCGTGATTATTCCATTTCTTAATCAAATGAAATTATCGCTTACCAAACACTCGGGGCGAATAATAAAGCTGAAATTGCCTAATGCAAAGACATTTGAAAAATGCAACATGCTCTCTCATTCAATGACAAATAAAAATTTTATAATCATTGCCGTTGTGAAATTTATGGCTGATTTTTTATAAAAAACAAGCCAATTTAACTGGTTTAAAAATGAGCTTCGATTTTTGTTGTTATGTAACTTAATGATATTTATTGATTTTTATTTTTAAATTTAAATATTTATTATGATCATTGAAAAAGTGTTATCCAGATCAAAAAAATGAAAATAATTTAGATTCCTATGGTACATAATTAATCAAAATAAAATAAAAAATGATATTGAAGATGATTATTGATAGCCGTTTTGCAGATTGCGTTTTATTCAGATGAAGATGAAAAATATTTCTTTTAATGCAAATTATAGATAATGGTTTCACATACTCTCACAGAGAGTAAAACCAAATTTTCCTCTATTTTGAGAAGAAAAAAATGTTTATAACTTGCTATCAGTTGAGATAATGAGATTAAAAGCCAGAATAGAGGTATTTATCAATTTGTGTTTTGGCTTTACATCAAAAAAATAAAATGTCAAACTCGAACTTGACGATTTTTCGTATCGATGTTATTTCCACGATTGGATAGGGTATATCTGATTATTTAACTATATGTTGATATAAAACTATTCGTACCTGCAAATATAGTTGTCTTCTTTATCTTATTTTTTAGGAAGATATTCTGTATTTATTATATGGGTAAACATTGGAATCATTCTCTCACCAATAATGGGTTGTTAGACAGTTCATGGTTGTATTAGCCAAAGGATTCAAATATGAGTAAGAATAGTCCAGGTAGCGTAGCGCCGAAAGAAAGAATTAATATTAAGTATGTTCCTAATACGGGTGACCAGACCGCAGAAGTTGAATTACCTCTGAATCTTCTGGTTGTGGGTGACTTGAAAGGAAAAAGCGAAGATACGCCAATTGAAGAACGGCAGGCAGTTTCTATCAATAAGAACAACTTTAATGCCGTAATGAATGAAGCGAACATCAACCTGACTTTTAACGTTCCTAATCGCCTTGATGAAAAAAGCGAAGAAGATCTGTCAGTTAATCTGGAAATAAAATCACTGAGTGATTTTTCGCCAGATAATATCGCGAAGAAAGTCCCTGAATTAAATAAACTTCTCGAACTTCGTGAGGCATTGGTGGCATTAAAGGGCCCATTGGGAAATATCCCGGCATTTCGTGCTCGCTTGCAGTCACTGCTGGATGATGAATCCGTTCGTGAGCAACTCCTGAAAGAACTTGAAATCGTCAATAAAAAATAACTGGTTAAAGGAATTTTTAAATGGCTCAGCACGAAGAAAACAGCACAGCGATTGCATCCGGCGCAACGACTTCCTTGCTTGATGAAATTATGTCTCAAGCGCGAATGACACCGGAAAATGACGGCTATTATATTGCTAAACAAGGTGTTGCTGCGTTTATCGGCAGCATTTTGGATACCGGCTCAAACGAAGAACCCATCAACAAGCTGCTCGTTGATAAAATGATCGTTGAGTTGGATAAAAAGCTCAGTCAACAGATGGATGAAATTGTGCACGCTAATCAGTTCCAGGAGCTGGAATCTTCCTGGCGTTCACTGAAAATTTTGGTGGATCGCACTGATTTCCGTGAAAACATCAAAATCAACATCCTTCATGCGACTAAAGATGAGTTGTTGGAAGATTTTGAATTCTCCCCTGAAATTATTCAGTCTGGCTTCTATAAACACGTTTATTCCGCAGGCTACGGTCAGTTCGGTGGTGAACCTGTTGCTGCCGTCATCGGTAACTACGCGTTCAGCAATACAACGCCTGATATTAAACTGATGCAGTATGTCAGTTCAGTCGGTGCGATGGCTCACGCGCCATTCTTATCTTCCGTTTCACCGGAATTCTTTGGCATTAACAGCTTTACTGAGTTGCCAGCCATCAAGGAACTGAAATCCGTCTTCGAAGGCCCTTCACACACTAAATGGCGTGCACTGCGCGAGTCTGAAGATTCACGTTACTTAGGTTTGACTGCCCCCCGTTTCTTGCTGCGTCTGCCTTATTCCAGCGTTGAAAACCCAATCAAAAACTTCAACTATCAGGAAAATGTTAACAGCGACCATGAACATTTCTTGTGGGGCAACACGGCGTACTTGCTGGCTAGCTGCCTGACTGACAGCTTTGCTAAATATCGCTGGTGTCCAAACATCATCGGTCCGCAGAGCGGTGGTGCCGTCAGCGATCTGCCCGTTCACCTGTACGAAGCAATGGGACAGGTTCAGGCGAAGATCCCAACAGAGGTGCTGATCACTGACCGTCGTGAATTCGAATTGGCAGAAGAGGGCTTCATTACCCTGACCATGCGTAAGGGTAGCGATAATGCCGCGTTCTTCTCGGCCAACTCGGTTCAGAAAACCAAAGTATTCCCCAATACCCGTGAAGGGAAAATTGCGGAAACCAACTACAAGTTGGGCACCCAGCTTCCGTACATGTTCATCATCAACCGTCTGGCGCACTACATCAAAGTGTTACAGCGTGAACAGATCGGCTCTTGGAAAGAGCGTCAGGATCTGGAGCGTGAACTGAATATGTGGCTGAAACAGTACATTGCTGATCAGGAAAACCCACCGACTGACGTTCGTAGCCGCCGTCCTCTGCGTGCCGCCGAGATCAAAGTGCTGGATGTTGAAGGCGATCCAGGCTGGTATCAGGTTTCGATGCAAGTTCGTCCGCACTTCAAGTACATGGGGGCAAGTTTCGAACTGTCTCTGGTTGGACGTTTGGATAAGGAATAATCATGGCTGCGCTGTACAGTTGGAACAGAGGCAGCTCTGCCAGTCTGTTCGAGCGCATTCAAGGGAAGAGCTACGGCTCTTCCCGTCAGTCAAGGATGCGTGCCCTGCTTGAGTCCATCAAGAAGCATTTGAATGAAGTACTGAATTCCCGTCCCGGTGCTTGCCAAAGTGCCGTTGATTTAGGCGTGATTGATCTAAATGACGCGACCGCGACATCAGTGGATTTCAAGCAAAGTATCGAATGGGCGATTGAAGAGTGCATCAGAAATTATGAGCCAAGAATATCAGCGGTTTCTGTCAGTGCTATTCATGATGATTCAGATCCGTTGCTGTTGAGCTTTCATATCAGCGCTGAAATCTCTCTGGATGATATCAACGACCTTGTGGAATTCAGCATCCAGTTGGATAACAACCGGCGCTATTGCCTGGAGCGAACTCAATAAATGTCATTTGAAAAATATTTTCGAGATGAGCTGAACTATCTGCGACAACTGGGGAAAGAAGCCGCAGTTGAGCGTCCTCATCTTGCCGCATTTTTGTCAGAGCAAGGTTCTGACCCCGACGTTGAGCGTTTGCTGGAAGGTTTTGCTTTCCTGACGGGTAATCTGCGGGCAAAGATTGATGATCAGTTCCCTGAATTGACTCACGGTCTGCTCAATATGCTTTGGCCGAACTACCTGCGTCCAACGCCCAGCATGACCATCATCGAATATACGCCTGATGAGAGCGTGGTGACGAAAGCGACACAGGTTAAGCGTGGCACCCAGATTATGAGCCATAGGCTGGCCACTCAAGATGATATTTATTCGAGTGAAAAGTCAGATGGCAAAAAAGACGATGATGGCCGCTGTACCTTTACGCTCTGCCGTGATGTTTGGCTTTTTCCGTTTTCCATCCGTGATATTTCCGTCAATAACAGTAATGAGACCGGTGTTATCGGCCTGAATTTTGCGTCGAAAACCGAACTGAGCCTGCATGAGTTGGAACTGGACAAACTGCGTTTTTATCTGAGCGGTGATAACTATACCACTTCCCAGCTCTACTTCTGGCTCTGTTATTACTTCACGAAAGCAGAATTGGTGGTGGGTGATACGGTGATCTCCCTGCCTGATTTTGACTTTGTGCCGGTGGGATTTGAGCGGGAAGATGCGTTGCTGCCTTACCCGAAAAACGCCTATATGGGATATCGCATTTTGCAGGAATATTTCTGTTTTGCAGAAAGCTTCCTGTTTTTTGATGTGAAAGGTTTCCCGGCGCTGCCGGAAGATCTCAAGACCAAAGATTTCAAACTGAACTTGCATTTTTCTCAGGCATTGCCACCGGAAGCCAAAATTCGCCATGACACTTTCCGTCTGCACTGCACGCCGGCAATCAACCTGTTCCCAATGGACAGTGAAGCGATCGAACTGAATGGCAGCCAGACTGAATACCCATTGAAAGCCAGTTACAGCTTGCCGGATAACTACGACATTTTCTCTGTCGATGGCGTAGAAAGCTGGCTGACCGGGGAAAATGGTGAACGCAGCCGTGCCCGTATGGGTGAGCGAGTTTATACCCCGTTTGAAAGTTTCAATCACCAAATCGATGACGAAGATGAAAGTTCGATGCGTTATTACCGCATTCGGGTGAAAGAGTCGCCTTTCCGCCGGGGGCTGGACCATTTCATCTCATTTGTACGGGGTGATGAGGCCGATTTGCTCAGATTCCAGCTCAAAGAAAATGTTTCGATCAGATTGACCTGTACCAACCGTGAAATGCCTTTGGAGCTGCGGGTTGGCGACATTAATTACCCTTCAAACGGCAGCCCGACCTTTGCGACCTTCCGTAATATCACGCGGCCGTCGGTGCCTCTCTATCCGCTGTTGGATGGCGGTTTGCACTGGTCACTGCTGTCAAATATGTCGCTGAACTATATGTCATTGCTGGATAAGGACGCGCTGAAACAGGTTCTGCGTACCTACGATTTCCCCAGTATTCATAACCGACAGTCCAAGCGTTCATCACAGAAACGGCTGGATGCCATTGAAAAGATTGAAACCGAGCCGACAGATCGTCTGTTCCGTGGTCAGCCTGTACGTGGATTGCGCTCAACACTGTATATCCGACAACAGGCATTCAGTTCGGAAGGGGAGCTTTATCTGTTCAGTACGATCCTGTCACGGTTTTTCTCACTGTATGCCAGTGTCAATGCTTTTCATATGTTGAAGGTAATCAATTTAGATAATCAGGAATGTTATGAATGGCCGGTACAGATAGGTCAACACTCGTTGATGTAATCACGGAACACGATCCTGCCACACCGTTGGCATTGGACATCTCACAGTACAACTTTTACCAGTTGGTTGAGCTGATTAACCGACTGGCGGTAGCGTGGGATAAAACCGGACAGACCGATCGTCCCGATCGGGAATCTATCCGTTTCCGCTCCAGTGCCAGTCTGGCGTTTCCGACACGTGATGTCATTTCGCTGGTGCAATCCAAAAGGGGATTCTTCGAACTGGAAGTTTCCTTTATGGGACTGCATGGCAGCCAGTCCCCGATGCCGGGCTATTATCTGGATTCACTGGCATGGGAAGATGCTCAGGGGGAAAACCGTCTGACGGATTTCCTCAACCTTTTCAACCATCGTTTAATTACGCTCCTGCATCAGATCTGGCGGAAATACCGCTATTACATCTGTTTTAAGAAGGGTGGGGAAGATTATTTTTCTCAGCGTATGTTCTCCCTCGTGGGGTTAGGCAGTGATGTCAACCGCCGGTTGCTGAACATCAACCACAGCAAGATGCTGGCGTATGCCGGCTTGCTGGCAAGCCCCGGACGCTCACCCGAAGTCATATGCAGTTTGGTTTCTCACTGCTTTGATTTGCAGGACGTCACGCTGCACGGCTGGCAATTTAGGAAAATGATTATCCCCGTGGATCAGCAGAATCGTTTGGGTGGAAGGAACAAGGGACAAACCATCGGTGATCCTGAGCTGTCCGTATTGGGGAAAAATTTTAGCATTGGTTCTTGGGTTGGGGATTACAGCAGTAAGTTTTTACTCAGTATCAACAACTTGCCGCGTGAACGGTTTCTCTCATTCTTGCCCGACGGCAAAAACTATCTCCCGTTGGTGATGTTCATTTCTTTTGTCATGCGTAGCCAGTTCGCTTGGGAGCTGCGTCTTGGTCTGGCTGAAAATCAGGTCAGCGGCATGGTATTGGGGGCGAAGCAGAATAATCATCTGGGGTGGAGCAGTTTTCTCGGCGAACCGGAAAAGAAACCTTCTGTCATCATTTCAGTTATGGAATAACGACTATGGAAAAACATCAACCCATCCTTTCACTGCGGGTTCTGAATAGTGAACAGCTAGAAAGTGGTAAATCCGCTAATTGTCAGTTTTCGACACAGGGCGGTACGGTCGGCAGCAGTGAAAGTCACCTTTGGTCTGTGCAGGATCAGCAGGGCAATGTCTGCCCGTCACAATTCGCCATTAAGTGGCAGGACGGCGCATTTTGTCTGCAAATGCTTGCGGAATCCGCACAAATCAATAACGCCACTTTGGCACCGGAGTCGGGTTTGATCCTGTTACAACAAGGCGATCAAATCAAGGTCGGCAATTTGTCGATCAAGGTCCACATCAGTTTATCTGAGACAGATCGTGTTGATCCGTCAACAATATCACCTGACTCGCTGGTTTCCAGCCACAGCAATCCGCTGGATGCCATGATGGAAGGCGTTCCCGCACAAAAATCGGTGTTTGCCCACGATGAAAGCATTGCGCCAACGGTGATGCACCGTTTCAGCGATGATCCACTGCGGGTACTGGATAGCGAGAGCCTGACCACGTTGAAACCTCAGGTTGAGGCTGATGATACGGAGCAACTTTTGCCGCCGGATCATTATCAATCCCCCCCATTTGCTAACCCTATTTCTGATAACCGAGGCAGTGTTATGGATCAGGAGTTCCTGGATTTACCGGATATCGCTTCCGATCGGCAGTACGAAGATATGGATGTGGATCATGTCGCCATTACCCCGCTTATGCGCGGGCTGGAAGCGCGTTTGCCCCTGCATGACAGCCAGCAGGCGAATGATTTCCTGCAAGAGATGGGCAAAACCATGAAAGCCGCCATCGAGGGTTTATTGGCGCTCCAGCGTGAACAACATGGATTGCGTGATAAGCAGCTCCGGCCGATTGAAGATAACCCGCTGCGTCTGAATATGGATTATGACACCACCATGCAGGTGATGTTCTCTGATCAGAAAAGCCCGGTTCATCTTTCTGCGCCGGCCGCGGTCGCAGAAAGCCTGCAAAACCTGCAATTGCACTATCAGGCCAACCGGGTAGCGATTTCTGCCGCGCTGGACACCATGCTGGACGCCTTTTCGCCAGAGCAATTACTCCGTCGTTTCTCGCATTATCGTCGTAGCAACGAAGTCAGGAATAAAGATGCTTCCTGGGCGTGGGAAATGTACACCAACTATTACCGCGAATTAGCGTCCAGCCGCCAGCAAGGATTCGAAAAATTATTCCGCGAGGTGTATGAGCAGGCTTATGACCGCGCATTGCGTCAGGGCTTGGAGGAATCCAGCAATGACACATTCCGCTAGTCGCCGTCTATGGGCTGTAGGGATTTTATTGCTGTCAGTGATGTTGCTAAACGGCTGTAGCAGTGCATGGAACGCAACAAAAAAAGTGGGCCAAGTCATTTGGGACCCTTCCACACCGGTAGGGCAACCCGATGAACAGGCTTCTGTTGCCAACATTACATTGCTGGCCGAACCCGACATCAACCCCAATGAAAGCGGTGAAGCGGCTCCTGTTGAAATGAATCTGGTTTATCTCAGTGAAGATTCTCGTTTTCTGGCGGCGGATTATGGCCAGCTTGAAAGCGACAAACTCGAAAAGGCACTGGGGAAAAACTATATCGATCATCAGGATTACACCCTGTTGCCGGGGCAATACAAGCCTCTGGAACGGATTACATTGGAAAAGAAAAACCGTTACATCGGTGTCATCGTTCACTATGCAGATGCAAATCAATCTGAATGGAAAAAGATCATCCGGGTAAAAGACATCGGCCGCCATTATCACATCTTGGTGCATGTCAGAAATAACGACGTCGAACTTAGAAAAGAGGAGGAGTAATCATGCCAGGTAAAAATCGGGTGATTTGGCACGAAGGGTTATTCATCAAACCACAACATTTTCAGCAACAACAAAAACACATTGATTATCTGGCACATAGCCTGGTTTCAGTATTAACACCTTATGCCCACGGTTTCAGCTCTCTGAGTATCAATGATGATTTACTCAAACTGGGGCGTATTGGGATCACCGAAGTCAGCGGCATCATGCCGGATGGCACGGTTTTCTCTGCGCCCAGCCAAGATTTACTGCCAAAACCGCTGGATATCGAGAATACCAATGATCTGAAAAGTAAAGAGATTTATCTGGCGTTGCCAATGTCCAGCGATACGATCCGGGAAATTGCTGATCGGGATGCAGAAACGCAAAGTGCGGTGCGTTATCGGGAACTGCCCACTGATATCCGTGACCTGCATACCAAAGGCGGGGATTCCTCAATCTTTAATCTGGCCCAGTTGACACCGGTGCTGATGCAAGGTTCCGAGGACATGAGTGCTTACACCTCCATTCCACTGTGCCGCATCAAAGAAAAGCAAAAAGATGGCAACATCGTTTTGGATAACGAATTTATCCCAACCTGCTTGTCGATCTTCGTGGCTGACAAACTCAAGCGTTTCATGGTGGAAATTGATGGCCTGCTGACAGAACGTTCAAGAACACTGGCTAAACGCATTGGTTCGCCGGGTCAGCAAGGGGTGGCGGATGTGGCCGAATTTATGATGCTGCAATTGCTCAACCGTGTTCAGCCGTTGTTCAACCATTATGCAAAACAAACCGTTCTGCATCCGCTGCATTTATATACCGAGCTGCTCCAGACGTGTGGTGAATTGCGAACCTTCACCGATGCAACCCGTCTGCCGGGCAATGTCTTGGCGTATGACCACAATAACCTGACCGATACCTTCCAGGATGTGATGCACGGCATTCGTGATGCGTTGAACGTGGTGCTGACACCGCGTGCCACCTCGATTGCGCTGAAACAGAACGAAGGTGGCATTCGTGTGGCAACGCTCCACGACAACGATCTGCTGCGCAAAGCCGAATTCGTCCTGGCAATCAGCGCCAGCACCCCGCAGGAACAGTTGCGCCGTCAATTTGTCCAGCAGACCAAAGTGACCTCGATGGAAAGAATTCGCGATCTGGTCAGCGTTCAGTTACCGGGCGTACCGCTGATTGCCCTGTCCGCTGCACCTCGCCAGTTGCCTTATCACTCTGGATATACCTATTTCCGTCTGGATCAGAAAAGCCCGGCATGGAAAGAGATCCAGCAAGGAAATTCCATCGCGTTCCACGTGTCCGGGGATTTCCCTGACTTAGATATGCAGCTCTGGGCTATCAGGGGCGGTAAGGAATAATCATGAGTGATATCAATGTTGACAGTCCGTCACTGGAAAAACAGTCTGAAACGCCGAAAACGTTTCAGCGCCAGTATCAGCTCCCGTTGCGTGGTGAAAGCCTCAACCCAATGATCGATGCCGCCACCCCCTTGCTGGGGATGGTTTTGCGTTTGCAGGACATGACGGATCAGGCACTGCCAGACAAGCTTTACCAACAGGTTGTTACTGACATTCGTGCCATTGAGCAGTATCTGCAAACCAAGGGTTATGAACCCGGCGCGATTGTTTCATTCCGTTACGTACTGTGCACCTTCATTGATGAAACCGCGTTGGGGCACGGCTGGAACAGCCAAAATGGTTGGTTGAAACAATCACTGTTGGTGCACTTCCACAATGAAACTTGGGGAGGTGAAAAGGTCTTCGTATTGCTTGAACGTCTGATGGGAGAGGCACAGCGCTACCAGCATCTGCTGGAGTTTATTTACCTCTGCCTCTGTCTGGGGTATCGCGGCCGTTACAAAGTCAGCACCCAGAAAAGTGATGACTTTGAGCGCCTGTTCCGCCGCTTGCAGCAACAGCTTCACTCACTGCGCGGGGATACGCCGCCGACCACGCTGTATATCAACGTCAACGAGAGCAATGCGCGTTATCGCCTGAGCAGACGATGGACGATCAAGCACCTGTTCTGCATTAGCGTGGGATTGCTGGTGGCGATTTACAGCTTTTATGCCATTCGCCTCGGTGATCAAACCCAAGACATATTAAAGCAGCTAAGTAACTTATTGAGATAGGACGTCGCCATGATCCAGATTGATTTGCCAACCCTTGTAAATCGTTTAAACCCGATGACACGCCATGCACTGGAAGCCGCGGTGGCATCTTGTGTCAGTCAGCAACAACCTGAAATCACGGTTGCACAGCTATTGCTGCAAATGATCGATACGCCACTCAGTGATGTGCGACTGATCCTGAATAAAGCCGATATCGATAAAGATCTGTTGAAAGAACAACTTGATCAGGTCATGACACACCATCAATCGCTGGTGCAGTCTTACCCCAATTTTTCCCCCATGCTGGTGGAGTGGTTGCAAGATAGCTGGCTGTTGGCTTCCACCGAGATGCAACACACGGAACTGCGCAGCGGCGTGCTGCTGATTGCGTTGCTGTTCAGCCCACTGCGTTATCTGGCACCACAAACGGCACGTTTGCTGGCAGGTATCAACCGCGAATTATTACGCCAAAACTTTGCTGAATGGACGAATGGCTCGGCTGAGCAGCCTTTTGCTGCCAGCGATAAAGAGGGACAAGGTGTACATCCGGCGAACAGTGACAGCCTGCTGGCACGCTTTACCCAGAACATGACTGAGCAAGCGCGTCAGGGCAAGCTGGATCCGGTTTTGTGCCGCGATAACGAAATCGACCTGATGATCGACATCTTGTGCCGTCGCCGCAAAAACAATCCCATCGTTGTGGGTGAGGCCGGGGTCGGTAAAAGTGCCCTGATTGAAGGTCTGGCACTGCGCATTATTCACGATCGCGTACCGGATAAATTGCGTAACAGCGAACTGATGACACTGGATCTGGGGGCATTGCAGGCGGGAGCCGCGGTTAAAGGTGAATTTGAAAAACGTTTCAAAGGCATCATGGCGGAAATTAGCCAATCGCCAAAACCCATCATCCTGTTTATTGATGAAGCCCATACCCTGATTGGTGCCGGCAACCAAGCGGGCGGTTTGGATATCTCCAACCTGCTGAAACCGGCTCTGGCACGCGGTGAACTGAAAACCATCGCCGCCACGACATGGAGCGAGTACAAAAAGTATTTCGAGAAAGACGCCGCGCTGTCCCGTCGTTTCCAGTTGGTGAAAGTTTCGGAGCCAACCGCGGATGAAGCGACCATCATCATGCGTGGCTTGCGTGCCATTTACGAGCAAGCACACGGTGTACTGATTGATGATGAAGCCCTGAAAGCCTCTGCGGTATTGAGTGACCGTTATCTTTCCGGTCGTCAATTGCCGGATAAAGCCATTGATGTACTGGATACCGCCTGTGCCCGTGTTGCGATTAACCTGACTTCACCCCCGCGTCAAATCTCCTCGTTGACAACCGAACTGCACCAGATGCAGATGGAAATCGACGTACTGGAGAGAGAGCAGCGCATGGGGCTGAACGTCCATGCTGACCGCTTGGACGAATTGCAAGACCAGCAGGAAGAGATTCAGGCACAACTGGTTGAGCTGGAAAACCACTGGCAACAGCAGCAGGCATTGGTGCAACAGATCATCGAACTGCGCAGCCAATTGCTGTCTGGCGATGCACCAGTTGAAGCTGAACGAGTTGAAGTCGCTGAACTCGCTGAAAAAGCGGTGGGCGATATTGCGGAAGAAGTGGCTGAACAACTTGCTGAAAATGCCGAAGTAAACGAAGAAGCAAATGAAACCATTGCTGACGATGAACAATCTCTGATTGAGAAACTGGCCGAACTTAATGCACAACTGGCCGCACTCCAGCAGAAACAAACGCTGGTCTCCCCGCATGTGGACAAAACCCAAATTGCTGCGGTGATTGCTGAGTGGACTGGCGTGCCATTAAACCGCTTGTCACAAAGCGAACTGTCCATCGTCACCGAACTGCCAACCCACTTGGGGCAAAGCATCAAAGGGCAGGAAATGGCGATCCAGTGTTTGCATAAACACTTATTGACCGCGCGTGCAGATTTGCGCCGTCCGGGGCGTCCGCTTGGGGCATTTCTGTTGGTCGGGCCAAGTGGTGTCGGCAAAACGGAAACCGTCCTGCAAATTGCGGAATTGATGTTTGGTGGCCGTCAATACCTCACCACCATCAACATGTCCGAGTTTCAGGAAAAACACACCGTTTCCCGTCTGATTGGTTCACCTCCGGGTTACGTGGGATACGGCGAGGGGGGTGTCCTGACCGAAGCCATTCGCCAGAAACCGTATTCCGTTGTTTTGTTGGATGAAGTGGAAAAAGCGCACCCTGACGTCCTGAACTTGTTCTATCAGGCGTTCGACAAAGGGGAGTTGGCGGATGGGGAAGGGCGCATCATCGACTGTAAAAACGTCGTGTTCTTCCTGACATCGAATCTGGGCTATCAAACCATCGTAGACCATGCCGGGCAGCCGGAGCAGATCAACGACCTGCTTTACCCGGAATTAGCCGCGTTCTTCAAACCCGCCCTGTTGGCGCGCATGGAAGTGATCCCTTACCTGCCGTTGGGTCATGAAACCCTGAAAACCATCATTCAGGGCAAACTGGCTCGACTGGATACCCTGCTGACGCAACGTTTCAACGCAGAAGTCACCATCAGCGACGACGTATCCGAAGAGATCCTGCAACGCGCGACCCGTGCGGAAAATGGTGCCCGTATGTTGGAGTCCATCATCGATGGTGCCCTGCTTCCACCGGTTTCCCTGCTGTTGTTGCAGAAAATGGCGGCGGGTACACCTATCAAGGCTATTCGTTTAAGCGTGGCTGAACACGAATTCCATGCAGAGGTTGAGGAGGCAGAATAATGAAACAGCGGCTGAAAAGCGCGTTAGCGTTATTGGAAAATGACACTATAGAACAACTGGTTAACCATTTTTTGCAGGTCAGCCATAGCTCGAGCTCGCGTTTTGATGCCCTGTTGGTTTTCCTGCTGAATATTAACGAGAACAGGTTGGAATGCTACAACTTGCCGGAGCCACAGCAAACCAGTTCACGCCGGTTGCAAGTGGATATTGATGACGTCAATAACCCATTGATACAGGTATTACGCAAGGGAACCCCCATTGTTTGGGATTCCCTGAATCACGGGGCACGCATTGATGATCCTCACTTCCGCACGTTTGTTGCAGAACTGCCGCATAACTGTGGGTTATATGGCATCCCCCTGTTTGACTGCAATGAACAGTCTTGCGGTGTGATCGTCATCTTTGCCGAACATGTCCAGCATTTCATCAACAATGAAAACATGTTCGGCATCTATTGCCACGTCATGCAGCATCGCCTGAAAAAATTGCAGGAACTCGAACAACTGCGCGGACAGTTACGCCAAATCCGTCAGGTATTTCAGGTTCAACGCCAAAAAGAAAAACAACTGGATGAACTGCTGGCTTCCCTGAGTGAGTCGAAAAACCCGGCGGCCGTCAGCCGTATCTCCGTGGATTACAGTCATATCGATAATCTGCCAAAGGCCATAGAAGAATTTGAAAGCGCCGTGTTGGTTCAACGTCAGCGTCAGTTGGGTAACGACACCCGATTGATTGCCCAAAGTCTGGGTATTGCCCAGCGGACGTTGGTTTACAAACTGGCTAAATACGGGTGTAGATTATGAATATTGTTTTAATTATCAGTTCATTGCTTGCGTCATTGGCAGGCGATCCCACACTGGCGGAGCGGGTCGAAGCTCAGGAAGGGGTCACGGTAAAGGAAGAGCAAAATTTAGATGAACTGCATAAATGCCGTTTTGAGCCGTCGCCCCTGATCCGGCTGGCCTGCTATGACCGTGCGTTGAATAACCTCAAGTTCAAAACGGTACACATTCCTATCGAAAATATGGGGCCTTTATGGCGGCAGGCGATGGAGCAGGAGATGAAACGTACCGACTACTCGACCAGCTTCATGGTGACGCAGGGAGAGAATGGGGCGTCCCCCGTTATCCTGACCACGCCCGCACTGGGCGTACCACCGCCGCGCCCGGTATTAATGCTGAGTTGTATTGACAGTATCACCCGCTTACAGGTGGCACTGCCTAAGCCCGTGGATTCAGGGGTGGTCACCGTGACCACCGACAGAACCGAGTACCGGACGGAATGGTTCGTGCGGGAACAGGGTTACTTGTGGGAATCCAGCCGTGGCTTGCCGGGCATTGAAGAAATCAAGCGCCTGATGAACAGCGACCGGATGAGCGTGACGGGCAGTAATGGCAGTCAGGTCACCTTTAACATTTCTCAGTTGGAGCAGGCCGCGAAGCCATTACGCGCTGCCTGCCGTTGGTAATCGACATGGACATCAGAACACAATTCGACTGGTTCGGCTCCCTGCTGGCACCTCTGTCCGACGAACAGATTGGCAAGGGACTGGCAGATAACGATCCCACTTGGGAATACATTGACAGCGAAATGATGAAATTTGGTTCGCTGTCACATGGCTCGCTGGATGTTGAAGCGATACAGCGTCAGGCATTGCAAGTATTGAGAGAAAACAGCAAAGACTTCCGCCTGGTGGTGCATCTGCTGCGGACGTTGCAGCATGTCGGCAACCCGGCGGAATTGATCCTCGCCATGGAACTGTTGGCCGATTATGTCAAAAACTACTGGGAAAAAGGTTGGCCGACCAAACCCCAGTTAAAACGTCGGATGGCCCAGCAAGTCCTCAAGCGCTTTGACGCTGCCCAAGGCAGTTTTATTGAACGGGCAAGCAAAAGTGAACGGGATGAGGCACAAGGGGCATTGGCACACCTCGCCCAATGCTGGCATGCCCATGAAGGCGAACTGGCCAAAGACGTTGACCAACTGCGCATTCGCTATAACCGTCAGCCGGAAGCCGTACCGGTGGAAATCAAGCCGGCGCCGGCATCGACAGCCGAACCCACAGCGCCAGCGCCACAGGGCGGTGAAGTGGCACCGATACCGGACGTTGACGTCAACAGTTCGAGCGACAAGGCGTGGAAGCAGACCTTGATGACCGTCGCCGATTTGCTGTGTGAACGGCATCCCGACTCACCGATCGGGTATTCCCTGCGCCGTCATGCGGTCTGGCACACCATCACGGCGGCACCGATGGCGAACGCGACGGGCAAAACCCCGCTGGCACCGGCTTCTGCCGATCGTACCGCCGACTATTTGGCGAGACTGCCGGCGGCGGACAATAAATTGCTGCAACAAATCGAGCAGAGCCTGACACTGGCACCTTACTGGCTGGATGGCCATGCCATTGCCGCACAAGCCGCATTGCAATTGGGCTATGGGCACGTTGCACAGGCCATGCGTGATGCGCTCAATGCCTTTTTGGATCGCTTGCCGGTACTGAAAACCTTAAGTTTTTCTGACATGAGTCCGTTTATTTCGCCGGAAACCCTTGACTGGCTTGCGCCGGAAGGCGTGGCAACGGGGCAGGGTTCCCTGTCTGCGGATCAGGCCGCTATCTGGCAATGTTTCCAGCAACAGGGACTGGCCGCGGCACTGAACATGCTGGAAGCCCATCAACAACAATTAACTGAGCCACGGGATCAATGCTATGGCCAATTGCTCAACGCCCAACTGCTTGAAGAAGCGGGCATGACCGCGCTGGCCCAACAGCATTACCGCAATTTGTTACACACGGGACAACACATGCAACTGACTCAATGGGAACCCAGCCTGCTGGCTTTACTGACTGAAAAATTGGCTGAAAAAGGCCCGTCTTCCCTCAAGGAGACGGCCGCAAACAGGAGCGTTAACCCATGAAATGGCCCTCTTTGTCCTCTTTGGCACCCTTGAAATCTGCCTTGCCGACCTTGGCGAAGTTTAAGTCCCTGCCCCGCCTCAAGGCATTGATGGCACTGATTCTGGCGCTTATCCCCTGCCTGCTGCTGATTGCCGTCTGGTGGTGGGGGCCGGAGTGGAAACTGCGCAACGATTATCCGTTGGAAAGCCTCGCGGCGCGCTGGCTGGCCACTGCCCTCATTATGATGATGGTGTTGGGCTGGATCGGCATGAAAGCGTGGCGTCGCCTGCGGACACTGGAAAAACTCAACCTCGACGTTGAACTGAAAGTGTTTGATCCGGTCCGGGTGGACATTGAACATCAGGATCGCTATCTCGACCATTGGAAATCCCAGTTGCAACGCCATCTGGATTCCTACAATTACCTGTATGAACGGCCGTGGTATATGGTCATCGGCAGCCAGAAGAGCGGCAAGACCTCACTGATCAAGGAAGGGGTGAAGCTGTCTGAAATCGCGGCCCCCGAATATTTGCGTCAGGATGGCGACGTTCCCCTGATGCTGCGCTGCTGGCTGGGGGAAAAAGCGGTGATCATCGATCCCCGCGGGCAGTTGATTGACCAGCCCGTCCCGCTTAACAGCGACAAACCCCAAATCAACAGCCGCCTGTGGGAAGCGTTGCTGAACTGGCTGGCGGAAAACCGGCAGCGCCAGCCGCTCAACGGCATGATTCTGACCGTGGATACCCTGCGCCTGATGACCGACAGCCGCGAACAGCGTGAACGTTATGTGCGGGAAATCCACCAGCGCCTGCAAGACGTTCGCCTGACCTTCCACAGCCAGTTGCCTCTCTATCTGGTGATGACCAAAATCGACCTGCTGCACGGCTTTGAGGCCCTGTACCAGCCGCTGGATCGCCAATTGCGCGACCAGATTTTGGGTGTGACCTTCAGCCTCAACAACCGCGATGAAAAAGCGTGGCGCAGTGAGCTGGAGGCGTTCTGGAAACAGTGGATGGCCAACCTGAATACCGCGATGCCGGACATGATGCTGAACAACGTCGATGCCAACCAGCGGGCCGCCCTGTTCAGTTTCACCCGCCAGATCCAGGGGCTGCACAGCTACATCGCCCAGATGCTGGACGATATCCTGTATAACGATGAACACCACCGCCCGACCCTGCGCGGCGTCTACTTGACCTCGGCGCATCAGGTGGGGCAGATGGATGATCTGTTCACCCAGTCCGCCTCGGCGCAGTACCACCTGGGGGCGCAGGCGTTTCCCACCTGGCCGGCGGGCGACACCCTGCCGTTCTTTACCCATTCCCTGTTCGAAGAGGTCCTGCTGGCCGAACCGAACCTGGCGGCGGAGAACCGCATCTGGCTGAGCCGCAACCGCCGCCAGTTGTACACCTTCTCCACGGTCAGTGCGCTGGTCGTGCTGGCGATGTGGGGCGGCTGGCATTACTTCTACCAGAAAAACTACCGGGCGGGGGAAGAAGTGCTGGCGCAGGCGAAAAATTTCCTGTCCGTGCCGCCGCCGAAAGGGGATGACCATGACGGCAACCTCCAGTTGCCGCTGCTGAACCCGATCCGGGATGCGACGCTGGCTTACGGCAACTATCACGAGAACAAATCCTTCCTGACCGACATGGCGCTGTATCAGGGCGGCGGGGTCGGGCCGTATGTGGAAGGCACCTACCTGAAACTGCTGGAGCAGCGTTTCCTGCCGGCACTGATGCGGGGGTTGCTGGATGACCTGAAGCAGGCCCCGGCCGGCAGTGAGGAAAAACTCGAAATCCTGCGGGTGATGCGCATGATGGAAGATAAAAGCAAACGCAACCCCGGCCTGGTTGCCCAGTATATGCGCACGCGCTGGAGCCAGGCCTTCAACGGCCAGCGGGATGTGCAGGAGGCGTTGCTGACCCACCTGGATTACGCCCTCGACCGGACCGACTGGAAGACCCTGCGCGATAACGGGGACAAAGAGGCCATTGCCCACTTTGCCCCGTTTGTCAAACCGATCCGGCAGGCGCAGGAGGAGCTGAAAGCGCTTTCCGTCAAGCAGCGGGTGTACCAGAACCTGCGTATCCGGGCGCAGGACAGCCTGCCGGCACCGCTCAACCTGCGTGACCAGATTGGCCCCAGCTTTGACGATGTGTTTGTGGCCAGCAATGAAAAACGCCTGGTGATCCCGCAGTTGCTGACCCGCCTCGGCCTGACGGATTACTTCGTCCGGCAGAAAGATGAACTGACCAAACTGACCGAGATGGACAGTTGGGTGCTCAATATCACGAAGCCGAATCAGGACACGGCCGGCGGAACGGGGTCGTCCGCGGTGCATGACCAGTACAGTGCCAAAGATCAGGAGCGGATCCTCAACGATATCCATGAGCTGTATCTGTCCGAGTACACCGCCACCTGGCGGGCGGCGATGAACAACCTCGAGGTGCGTGACTTTGATGATTTGCCGCACGCCATCAGTGCCATCGAACAGGTGATCAGCGGGGAGCAGCCCATCAAGCGGGCGCTGCAAATCCTGGGCGACAACACCCAGCCACCGGTGCCGGGCAGCGCCCTGGGCGAAAAAGAAAAAGCGGCGCTGGTGAAACAGGCCGACTACCGGCTGCTAAACCGCATCAGCCACGATTTTGCACAGGAAACCGACGTGCTGGCGGAACGCGGTGACAAGGGCAGTACGTTACACAGCGTCTACCAGAAACTGACGGCGTTGCACCGTTACCTGCTGGCGATCCAGAACTCGCCGGTGCCGGGCAAGGCGGCGTTGCAGGCGGTGCAGATGCGGCTGGACAAAAACACCAGTGACGCGATTTTTGAAGTGCAGCAGATGGCGAAAACCCTGCCGGAGCCGCTGAACCGCTGGGTGGGGGATCTGGCGGAACAGGCCTGGCGCGTGGTGATGATGGAAGCGGTGCGGTCACTGGAAGTGGAATGGAGCCACACGGTGGTCAAACAGTACCGCACCTATCTGGCCGGCCGCTATCCGTTTAACCCGGCGGCCCGCGAAGAAGTGCCGCTGAGCGAGTTTGACCGCTTCTTCCGGCCGGACGGCACGCTGGACAGCTTCTACAAGCAGAGCCTGAAACCGTTTGTGGAATATAACCTGACCATGGGCACCGACGGCAAGACGCTGATCCGCCCGGATGTGATGAAACAGTTGGCCGTGGCCGAGCGCATCCGCACCACTTTCTTTACCCCGCAAAACGGGCTGGGCGCCCAGTTTGCCATTGAACCGGTCAGCCTGACCGGCAACAAGCGCCGAGCGTTGCTCAACCTCGACGGCCAGTTGGTGGATTACTCACACGGGCGGCGCAACGTGGCGCGCCTGATTTGGCCGAACTCGATGCGCGCCGGCACCGAAAGCCAGCTGACCCTGATGCCGGCCAACAGCAACCGCGCGCCGCGCGCGGTCAGCTTCAGCGGCCCGTGGGCGCAGTTGCGGCTGATTAACAGCGGCACGCTGACAGATATCCAGCCGGGCTTCTTTGATGTGCGCTTTAGCGTGGACGGCGGCGACATGACCTACCGCGTCTACGTGGACGAATCCGACAACCCGTTTGCCGGCGGGCTGTTCAGCCAGTTCACACTGCCGGACACCCTGTATTGAGCGGAAGGCGCGGGACCGTCCTGACAGTCAACCCGCCCCCTGCCTTCGGGCAGGGGGTTTTTTTAAGGAGAAAAGCGAGAGTATGAGCGCTCACCCTGACAATCTCATCATCCGGGCGGGCGGCAGTCCGCTGAACCTGCCGGAATTTGCCGTTATCCGCGATGAAATCAACAAGACCAGCCACCCGGCCCAGCCGGAAGTGAACTGGCCGTTGGTGGAATCGTTGTCCCTGACGCTGTTCAAGACCAACGGGGTCGATTTACAGACCGCGATTTACTACACCCTGGCGCGGATGCAGCTGGGCGGGCTGGCGGGGTTCACCGAGGGGTGTGAACTGCTGGCGGGGGTTATCGTCAGTGAATGGGACACCCTGTGGCCGCCGCAGCCGGCGGTGCGCACCGACCTGCTGGAGTGGTTCCACACCCGCACCGGCAGCGGGCTGCGCCAGCTTGATTTTGCCGCCGGCGACCTGCGGCTGATTTACCGCGCCGAACGGGCGCTCCAGTTGATTATCGACCGGTTGCAGCAATCCGACCTGAAACGCCTGCCGCGGGTGGAAAACCTGCTGTGGTTCTTCCAGAACGCGGCCAAAAAGCTGGAAAAACCGCGCCCGGCCGCCAAACCGGCGGCGCCGGTGCAGATGCCGCCGCTGGTGTATTTGTCCCAGTCCGACACCGAACCGGACACCCCGCCGCCGGCGCCGCGTTATGCGCCGCCGCCGGAGGCCGATAACCCGCCGCGCGTGCGGGTGCAGTTCCCGGAACCGCCGCCGAAAGGGCTCAATGCCTGGCAGGGCTTTGGGCTGGGTGCGTTGTTGGGGGGGCTGGTCTTGGTGGGTGGCTGGCTGGGGTTCTACAAGCCGTTGCAGCAGCAGCTTAACGCCATCACCGCCCAGCCGGCGGGGGCGCGGCTGGCGTGGCTTGACCGGCCTGAACTGGACAGTTATGCCCGCCAGCTTGAGCGGCTGGCCGAGACCCCGCCCTTAGTCACCTGGGAGGCCGCCCGCGCCCTGACCGCGGTGGCAGAACAGCACTGGCCGGATTCGCCGGTGCAGCGGCAGGCCACCCGGGCGTGGGAACAGGCGATGACCGCCCGGATTGACAGCGTGCCGCTGAAAGGCGGCTGGCACACCACCCACGACCGGCTGACACAGCTGGCGGACAAAATTTTGTTGCAGGAGCGCACCCGGGGCAGCTTCACGCTCTCCTACCTGAAAACCGCCGTCTACGATATCCAGCGTAGCCACGGCAGTGAGGTGCCGCTGGAAGAACTGCTGCGCCAGCTGGGCGTCCATGCGGCGAACGGGGAGGCCGCGCCGCCGGTGTTGCTCAAGGGCATCGATGACCGCTTTAACGCCCTGCTGGGCCGCTATGACCGGCTGCGGCAGGCGACCGAACACCCCACCGAACATCATAAACCCGCCGCCCCCGCGGACGGCGGGCAGTAATCAGGGAGACTTATCATGTCAATCAAGAAGATAAAGAAGAACACCGATAAATTGAAAAAAGGCCAGGCCCTTGTCCGGCAGGGACAGGGCGCGATACAGACCGCGAAACAGGTGGCCGGCAAATTGGCGGGCACCGGCGGCGCTGCCGGGGTCGGGGGCTTAATTCGGGGCGGCGGCTTTGCCGGCGGTCTCGGCGGCGGTTCAGGTTCTGGCCTTGGTGCTGCCGGGGCCGGGAGCCTAATCCCGGGCGGCGGGTTTACCGGCGGGGCGGGGCTGGCCGCCCGGACCGCCGCCGGCCAGAGTGGGGCGGCCAAGGCGCTGCAACAGGTTGGCCAGTTGCTGGGCCTCGGTGCCCCGAGCGGGTTGCAGTTTACCCTGACGGCGGGCAGCCTGCCGCCGCAGACCTTTGTGGTCACCGACTTCGCCCTGACGGAAGGCTTTTCCCGGCCGTTCAGCCTGCAAGTCGGGCTGGCGAGTGCCGACCCGGCCATCGACTTTCCGGCGGTGCTGGACCGGGCGGCGACCCTGACCATTTTGCAGGACGGGGTGGAACAGCGCAGCCTCACCGGCATGGTGGCGCGCTTTGAACAGGGCAACACCGGGCTGCACCAGACCACCTACCGGATGACCATTTACCCGGATTTATGGCGCACCACGCTGCGCCAGAATTCGCGCATTTTCCAGCAGCAGGACATTGCCGCCATTATCACCACCCTCCTGAAAGAACACGGTATCCGTGACGTGGTATTCAGCCTGCGCCACCCGCACCCGGCACGGGAGTTCTGCGTCCAGTATCAGGAAAGCGACTTTGCCTTCCTGCAACGGCTGACGGCGGAGGAGGGCATCTTCTACTTCTTCGAGTGCGGCAACGGGCGCAACACGCTGGTGTTTGCCGATGACGCCGGCTCGGTGCCGCCGGGCCTCATCCTGCCGTACCAGCCGGGGGATGTCAGCACCACGGGGGAACCGTCGGTGACCAGCCTGACCAGCAGCGCGCAGGTGCGCCCGGCCAAGGTGGAGCTGAAGGATTACACCTTCAAGAACCCGGCGTGGCCGGCGGAATTCAGCCAGCAGATGAAGGACGAGCAGTTGCAGGAAAGTTACTACGAGCACTACGACTACCCCGGCCGCTTCAAGGACGAAGCCCACGGCAAGGCCTTTACCCGTTACCGGCTGGAGGCGCTGCGCAGCGACGCGGTGACCGGGCAGGGCCGCGGCCACGCCATTGCGGTGCAGCCGGGCAAACTGTTCACCCTGATAAACCACCCGCGCCCGGACCTGAACCAGTCATGGCAGGTGGTCAGTGCAACCCACAGCGGCAGCCAGCCGGGTGCGCTGGAAACGGCGGGCGGCGGCGAGAGCGGCACCACGTTGCACAGCGAGTTCAGTTTTATCCGCCATAACCAGCACTGGCGGCCGGCACCGCAGGCCAAACCGGTGATTGACGGCCCGCAGATTGCCAAGGTGGTCGGCCCGGGGGGGGAGGAAATCTTCTGTGACCAGTACGGGCGGGTGCGCCTGCAATTTCCGTGGGACCGGTACGGCAAATCCGACGACCACAGCTCGTGCTGGATACGGGTGACCCAGCCGTGGGCGGGGCAGGGCTGGGGGATGCTCGCCATCCCGCGCATCGGGCAGGAAGTGGTGGTGGACTTCCTGCACGGCGACCCGGACCAGCCTATCGTGACCGGCAGAACGTACCACGCCAGCAATATCCCGCCGGGCAAGCTGCCGGGCAGCAAAACCCAGATGGCCTTCCGCTCCAAGACCCACAAGGGCGAAGGGTATAACGAGCTGCTGTTCGAGGATGCCAAGGGCAGCGAACTGCTGTCGCTGCATGCGCAGAAGGACATGCATACCAAGGTGAAAAATGCCCAGAGTCTGGTGGTGGAAGCGGGCGACCGGACGTTAACCCTCCAGAAGGGGGATGAGCACAAGACCATCGAAAAGGGCAACCTGACGGAAAATATCTGTCAGGCCCGCAGTACGGAGGCCAATGCCGTACAGGTGATTGCAACAGCCAGCGAAGCCGGGCCGGGGACGCAGCTGTACGAAGCGGAAGATGACATCACGTTAACGGTTGGTGACGGCACCATCCAAATGACGACGGGGGGGATCCTGATCTCGTTTGGGGGATCCAGTATTTTGCTGGACGGCAGCGGGGTCTTTGTGAACGGGAGCCAGATTACGCTGAACTAAGTGGCTGGAAATTAAAATAGCCTGTTTATCGTGACAATGCCGATAACAGAACGGAACGCCTCAGCCAGTGAGCGCTGGCTGAACAGACAAACCGATTGAAAAGATGAAAGAGTGAAAAAGGAAAAAACCATGAGCGCACACCCTTACCGGATGAACGAAGGCACCCTGAATATCCCCGCCGGCTGGCGCGATGAATCCATGCAGGTTTTTGTCCTGCCGGATGACAGCGGGGTCAATCTGGTGATAAACCGCACCCCGGTTCCTCTGGGCACGGATCCCGCTGCCTACTATGAACAAACCCTGACGCAATTTGCGACCCACCTGCCGGGGTATCAGGAACATCAACGGCTGCAAATTGAACTGAGTGGTGAGCCCGCGTGGCGGCTGGATTACCAGTGGCAAAGCCCGGAAGGGGAAATGCACCAGACGGTGGTGTTGCAGGTCCGGGGCAGTCAATTACTGGTCTTTAACCTGACGTCACCGCAGCCGTTTAATGAAGGACAGCGCACTGCGTTGCTGGGTGTGGTGACCAGCTTCCAGGCTGCCTGACAGGAGGTCAGTCATGGGATTGATGGATGATATTATTACGCGAACCGCGCGGGTGGGCGCGACCCACGCGGGCAAACGGAACCCGGGGCCGAAAGGCCCCGCAGCCGCCCGCAAGGACGATCCTATCCAGCACAGCAGTTTCTTGGCCGCGCTGGCGGGGGTGGTCACCGGGGCATTGATATCGGCGGCGGTTTTTGGTGCGGCGGCCTTGCTGGTGGCCGGCACCGGGGGATTGGGGGCGACATTATTGGTCGCCGCCCTCGGCACCGCCGGCACGTTTGCCCTGGGGGACGTGATCAGCAAAGCCAGTTCGGCAGTGACGAACATGATAAACAGTTGCTGCTCGCCGGATGGGATGCTGGACAGCGGTTCACCCAATGTCTTGATTGAGGGCAAACCGGCGGCCCGGGCGACGGTGGACATGGCGAAGTGTGGCAAGCACCCCTCCTCCCCGCCATTAATCGCGCAGGGCAGTGAAACCGTGTTTATTAACGGCCAGCCTGCCGCCCGGGTCGATGACAAACTGGTGTGTGGCGCGGCAATCAAGGGCGGGGCGGGCACGGTCTTTATTGGCTCCGGCCAGTATCCTTATCTGGATGTAGAAGAAGAATTTTCTCCGCTGGAGCGGGCGTTGCTGGTGGCCGTGGAATATCTTGTCCCGCCGACGCGCGGTGGGTTGAAAATGGCGGGTAAACTGTTCACCTCAAAAGGACGGAAAGTCCTGACCCGGACCGCCCGCAAAGAATTCAGGGCAATGGTCAGGGATACCCGGGGCATCGTGGCCGGTGCCAGACTGGGGGCGCAGAAAGCCAAACAGGTTGCCAAAAGCGTGATAAAAAACCCGAAAGCGGCGGCCAAGAAAGCCGTGGCAGGGGCCCGGACGGGGACGAAGAAAGCGGCTGCCAACGTCAGGGCCGGCAGCCAGAAGGTGCTGAACGGGGCTAAGATTGGGGCTGCTAAGGCTAAATCTAAAGTCAAGGGTAATTTATCTCACAGAACCAATTGTGCCAAGCGAACCTTTCATGAAACAAAAGGCGCTAAACGTTACTGGGAAGCAGCCAAACGTTTTTTCAAGGGTGATCCTATTGATGTCACTACGGGTGCCTTGTTTGCACAGCATACCGAGATTGAGCTGGGACAAACGATACCCCTGACGTTTATGCGCAGCTGGTCACCGGGGGAACGGGGATTATTGGGCGAAAACTGGACCGATACCTTTTCAGGCCGTGCCATGGTGATGGGTGACCGGATAGAAGTTCGCACCACCGAAGGGGCTTCACTTTACTTTATCCTGACGCCGTCCGACCAAAGCAGCATGAACCCGGAGCACCCCGAATTTACCCTGAGCCGGGCTGAAACAGGGTATATCCTGCATGAGCGTAACAATCCGGTCAGCCAGCATTTTAGTGTCGCCGTACCGACAGCGGATGGCAGCCTGCAATGGCAATTGGGGGCATTGTCTGACCCCTACGGCAACACCATGCATTTTCATTACAGTGAACAACACCAACTGGTCAAGATTACGCACAGTGATGGTCCGGAGTTAGTCTTACTGTACCGCGGGGACGGGTTGCTGGAAGAAATCCGCCGTACTGACAGTGATCTGAATGAAGTGATGACACATTACCGTTATCACGACAACGGCTGGTTGGCTGAGGCAGACAGCCGCCAGCATTTCCACTTGTTCTATGACTATAACGCGCAGGGGCTGATTAGCCGCTGGTCAGACGGCGATCAGACCGCCGTGGATTATTTTTATGATAATCAAGGGCGCTGTACCGACAGTGTCGGCAGTGGAGGATATTATCCTGTCCACTTTGACTATGCACCGGGGATGACTCGTGCGAGTAATCCACAAGGCCATACCACCACGTGGTATCACAATGACCAGCAACAGGTGACACAACTGGAAACCCCCTGTGGCCGGATTGCGCACTATGAATACGATGAATGGGGTAATTTGTGTCGGGAAATTTCACCGGAAGGCCATGTTGTCACATTGGATTACCTAGCTGATACCGGTCTGGTTACGGCGTTTACCAATGCCATGGGAATGACATGGCGTTACGACTATGACGACCGGGATCGCCTTATCAGCGTAACCGATCCGCGCGGCCGTTGCTGGGTGCAACAGTACGATGATAACGGGGTGCCTGAGTGTTTTATTGCTCCCAATGGGGATAAAACCACTCTGACCCGCAATGAATTTGGATTAGTGACGACGGTGGAAGAGAGCGATGGCAGCAAGCGGACACTGGAATATGACAGCCATCACCGATTAACGGCTCTGTTTGATGAAGATAACCGCAGTCTGCAATGGGGATATGACAATCAGGATCGTGTACAGCAGTTGACGACGGTGGGAGGCGCACGGTGGCGTTGGGAATATGACCGCTATCATAACGTAGTCTTAAGTGATCGACCCAATAACAGCCTTGAACGTTTTCGCCATGACCGCCAGGGTAACCTGACCGAATGGACAGACGGCCGCGGTGTGCAATGGCAGATCGAATACGGGCCGTTTGATCTGCCAGTGGCGCGGGTGGATGGGGAAGGCCATCGCTGGCAATACTACTATGACCCTGACTTCCTGCAATTGCAGGAGGTGATTAACCCGCAGGGGGAAAGCTACCGCTATACACGGGATGCGGACGGCCGGGTGATCACCGAAACTGACTATGCGGGTACGCAGTGGTATTATGCGTATGATGGCAACAGCAACTGTATTGAAATGCGGGATGCGTTAGGTCAGGTGACCCGTTTTGAATATGACGCGGCACAGCGAATGACGGCAATGCACACACCGGAAGGCACCACGACCTATCGCTATGATGAACTGGGCCATCTGCTGGAAGTGGCAGCCCCTGACAGTGCTCCCATCATGTACGAATATGATGAACAGGATCGTCTTGTCAGGGAAATCCAGCAGAACGGGGAAATCCGCCGTGAATACCCGGATAACGTGAGCGTCAGCCGGGCAGTCCTTACCGAAGGACGGCAATGGCAAATGCAGACGGCCGTTAATAAAGCGGGTGAAGTCAACGTGCTGATCCTCGGTGGAGAGGATTGCCTGACTATGGCCCGTGATGCTGAAGGGCAGGAATGGCACCGTCAGTCTGATAAGGGCTTTATCCTGCGGCAGCAGCATTCCCTGATGGGGCAGTTGATCGCCCAGCGTGCCGGACGTAATACGGAAATTTTTGAGGCACATGAAGTGGCAGATATCCCGCAGCCGACGCTGGCCGGACTGGACCGGGAATACCGCTATGATGCGGCGCTCAATCTGGTGGCGGCGAATGATGAGCGGCAGTGGCTGCGTTATGTGGTCAACGGCAATGGTCAGGTCATTTCCGTCAGTGACGGTGAACGCTTGCGGGAGCACTACCAGTACGATGCCTCCGGCTACCCGTCCCGCCGCTTTGACGGCCTCAATGACATTGACGGGGAATGGCTCTATCAGAAAGGGCACCGGTTAAGACGCCTCGGTCAGCACCTGTTTGAGTATGATGAGGCGGGCCGGATGACCGCGATGCAGTTGTGGCAGGAAGGCCATCGCCCGCAATTGACCAAGTTCCGCTGGAACAGCCAGAACCAGCTTGTCAATGTGCTGACACCGGGTAGTCAGCAGTGGGTCTACCGCTACGATGCGTTTGGGCGGCGGATTGAAAAAGCGTGCGCGCAGACGGGCATGCGAACCACCTACTTGTGGGATGGCAGTACCCCGGCCGAAATCCGGGAATACCGCCACGACCGTCTGTACAGCATTCGCCATCTGGTGTTTGACGGCTGGCAGTTACTGGCGCAGCAGGTACAATTTTTTACGCCCAATCCGGAAAACCGCAGTGAACTGCTGGCAGGGAATATTCAGACGCAGTATGCCGTCTGCGCACCGACGGGTGAACCGTTAGCTTTATTTGACCCAGCAGGTCATCGTGTCTGGCGTCAGCCCGCTTATTCACTGTATGGCTTGCGGTTAGGGAGCGGGGGTGAAAATGCCCAGTTTGATCCGGGATTGAAATTCGCCGGCCAGTGGCTGGATGAGGAAAGCGGGCTTGTCTATAATCGGTTCAGGTATTATTCGCCGATCGCGGGGTGTTATCTGACGCCCGATCCCATTGGGATTCAGGGAGGGGAAAATACCTACGGCTATGTGCCTAATCCGACGGGGGAAATTGATCCGCTGGGGCTGGCGAAAAAGAAACCGAAAGATGACCCGAAAAGAACAGCTTCAAAAGGAAAAGAGCCGACGTATGAAGTTGTAAGGTATATGAATACCGAAGAATTAGAGGCAGTCCAAAAAGCGGGAGGAAAGATTGTATTAAATAAGAATGGTGGCAATGGTGCCCGTTGGATCAATATCCCAGCTGAGCAAATGAAAACAGGACCGATTAACCCTGCGGGTAATAAGAATACGCATAGAGTGACATATACTGTAACGGAAACAGGGTATAGGATGCTGGGTAAAGAGATCGGGATAGATATGGAACGGTTCTATGGAGGGGAATCAGGAGCACCGGATAAGGTGTTTTATAAAAAGAATGAAACAGGGGCCCGTGGGATTGGTGTAAATGTATTAAAGGAATTTAATAAAGAAATTATCGGTGCTCAATATGAAACAAGGATAGGAACTACAGATAAATTTAGTAAATCAAAACCAATATTAGACATTGAATGTAAAGGTAAAAAAGGTAGGTAATCATGCTGTTGGCAATTTACAAATATAAAATAGATGCTTTTCTTAATAAGAGCATTCCTCCTTTAAATAACCCCATTTTATGTTATAGAACTTATGATTCTTACTTGAAAGAAAATAAGATTTTATTCTTTAAAAATAAATGGGAAGGAGAATACATTCAGGTAGGTTCTTGGGATTATTTTTTTGATGGATATGTTCCTGATGAATATTGGAATTTTATTCCTAGTGAGCTTAAAGAATATAAAGAAATACCTGGTTTTTCTCATATAGACTACTTAGGGATAAACCTGTTAATCAATAAGATGTTTTGTGTTTTTGATATTAACAAACATTATTATAGGAAGGAACTGGCAAAAATTCATTATCAGTACCATGTGTCATGTTATCAAGTAAGTGATGATATACGCACTTTTTTTATTAGAAAATTATTTTCTGAAATGTGGGTTGGAGATTATGCATATAATAAAGTTACTGTAAAAAATGGCGAATTAATATTTGCAGCAGAAAGTGGAATTGTTTATCAATTCCATGATTTAATTGATAGGTTATGTGATATAATTAAAATATTTTCATTGCCAGAATCTCTTCTTAATATATTGGATTCTATAAATCCAATGTTACATGAGTGTATTGATTTTATATTGGGAAGAGATGGTGCTTATGATTTTGATGATGTTAACAAAAAATACATTGATGGAAATTATTTCGTAGATATTTATCAAAATAATAAAGAGAGCATTTTTAATGTGCTTAAGGATTGTGTGCGAGAATCTCAAACTTCTCATGAGCTACTTGTATCTCATCTCATTATCAGAAATTATTCATTTTTTGTATTAAAGGACAAGCCTGATGAAATATTAATATTAAAATATTTTCTAAGTAAAGATGAGGAAATTTTCACCGAAATATTATCATTAACAATAGATATTGGTTTCTGTGTATGGAAAGATACTTTTGATGGGTTAAATTTAGAAGAATATTTAGAAAAAGTAAAGGAAAGTGATTGTTTAATTGATAGATAAATTTTAATTTTTGAACAAACTTCATTTGGTTCTATGAAGTTTGTTCTTTATTTTAGTGATTGGTGAATTTGAATCACAAGTGTAATTTTTCAGGAGGTTAGGCAGAATATCTGGTTTTAAATCTGTCGTGAGTATAGTTTTTAAAAAATAACTAAAGGAGAGAATAACATGTTTTTTTCACAACAAAATTTTCCTGAAATAAGATTCCAGCCGGGGTGGTTTATCTTAACCTATGACCGACCTTATTATTCCGATGAAAATCAGGCTTTTATTGCATTAGATCACTCTTTTGATCGTCTTATCGGTTATTACAAGAAAACGGGCTTTTATTTTGATGCCCGTTATGAAGGCGAAATGTATAACCCAGAGAGAATGCCTAAGGGATTTTTCTCTGTCACATTTCAATGGTTCAATTTTAATACAAATACATCTGGCTATGGTGAATGTGTATTTATTGAAAATCAAAAAACAGGCTGCCTATTTGAATTTATTCGCTTGCTGAAAGATTTTATTCAAAAGGCAGAAAATCAATAACAATTTGGAAATAGCGCGGGGAAATAACCGGAAACCCGCATCGGTATTCCGGCTTATTTCTGTTTTTGAGATTCAGGCCAATAATACCGGCAGTTCAGCACGCAGTACAATCAAGCCATAGGCTGTCTCCAGCGTCACGGGGTGATCCAATAAGCCGCTTTCTGTCAGCCAGTCACCCGCCAGATAAAGCTCACCATTTTCGCGTACCCAATCGATCCCCTGATAAGGGTGGTTTTCAGTATTGTGGAACAGCGTGGCGAGATCCGGTTCGGTTCCTTGCTCAATCAGTGACAGCATCAAGCCGTTGGCAAATTGTGTGATATGAAACAGCGCATCGGCCGAAAAACCAATTTGATTAAGCGTGTTGCCACTGATCACACATTCCGGCAATTCAGCAAGATGAGATGAAAAATGAAGATCCATAAATACATTCCTTGTGCTATTTAGCGTGTTAGCGTGACATAAATGCGAACCGCTTCCCAAAATAAAAAAATGGCCGTGAAGGACAAGGAAACGGTTCATGTTGTCTATGGTGATTTTCTATTTTTTAATTATAAAACAGAATATTAACGGGGTTTTCCCAGTGGTGTTTTCTTCAACTCACCGGGAAATTGCCGCAACCAATCGACGACGGCAATATCATCCCACTCGCCTTGATTCATGCTTTTGAGGCAGTGCCACAGGGTATGTAAGTTTTGGGCGGTGATAATCAAACATCCCGGCATCACCCTGATTTTTAACGGATCATTGACAGAAAATCCGGCTTCACTAAGCCAGTTGCCACTTAAGTTGATGGCAGGAATGGTGCGGTTAGGTCCTTTCGGGCGGTAAACGACTTTCTGATATCGTTCGGGTTGGGAAATTTTGTAAATGCAGGTTTCTGCATTAGAATGCGCGTTAGCCATAATAACTACCTTTAATAGTTGTTGCGGTTAGCGGTTTTATCGTGCGGGAAACACGGTAAAGCCGCGTTCAGATTTCACCGCCTACTTTACGCCTGCCTGCACAACTTTCCATCATCAATAACTGCCTTTGCGAAGCCGCTCGCAAAATAAATACTGGATATACATCCATTTGCAAGGGAATGTGTTAACTCACTCCGTAAATTGTTTTTTCGCCGAAAATACCCTCATTTTTATTCACAATGGGAACGTGTTTGGTATTTATTGCCATGTCATGCCCCTGAGCGAGTTTGACCGCTTCTTCCGCCCGGATGTGATGAAACAGCTGGCCGTGGCGGAACGCATCCGCACCACTTTCTTTACCCCGCAAAACGGGCTGGGCGCCCAGTTTGCCATTGAACCGGTCAGCCTGACCGGCAATAAACGCCGGGCGTTGCTCAACCTCGACGGCCAGTTGGTGGATTACTCGCACGGGCGGCGCAACGTGGCGCGCCTGATTTGGCCGAACTCGATGCGCGCTGGTACCGAAAGCCAGCTGACCCTGATGCCGGCCAACAGCAACCGGGCGCCGCGCGCGGTCAGCTTCAGCGGCCCGTGGGCGCAGTTGCGGCTGATTAACAGCGGCACGCTGACGGACATCCAGCCGGGCTTCTTTGATGTGCGCTTTAGCGTGGACGGCGGCGACATGACCTACCGCGTCTACGTGGACGAATCCGACAACCCGTTTGCCGGCGGGCTGTTCAGCCAGTTCACACTGCCGGACACCCTGTATTGAGCGGAAGGCGCGGGACCGTCCTGACAGTCAACCCGCCCCCTGCCTTTGGGCAGGGGGTTTTTTTAAGGAGAAAAGCGAGAGTATGAGCGCTCACCCTGACAATCTCATCATCCGGGCGGGCGGCAGTCCGCTGAACCGGCCGGAATTTGCCGTTATCCGCGATGAAATCAACAAAACCAGCCACCCGGCCCAGCCGGAAGTGAACTGGCCGCTGGTGGAGTCGTTGTCCCTGACGCTGTTCAAGACCAACGGGGTCGATTTACAGACCGCGATTTACTACACCCTGGCGCGGATGCAGCTGGGCGGGCTGGCGGGGTTCACCGAGGGGTGTGAACTGCTGGCGGGGGTTATCGTCAGTGAATGGGACACCCTGTGGCCGCCGCAGCCGGCGGTGCGCACCGACCTGCTGGAGTGGTTCCATACCCGCACCGGCAGCGGGCTGCGCCAGCTGGATTTTGCCGCCGGCGACCTGCGGCTGATTTACCGTGCCGAGCGGGCGCTCCAGTTGATTATCGACCGGTTGCAGCAATCCGACCTGAAACGCCTGCCGCGGGTGGAAAACCTGCTGTGGTTCTTCCAGAACGCGGCCAAAAAGCTGGAAAAACCGCGCCCGGCCGCCAAACCGGCGGCGCCGGTGCAGATGCCGCCGCTGGTGTATTTGTCCCAGTCCGACACCGAACCGGACACCCCGCCGCCGGCGCCGCGTTATGCGCCGCCGCCGGAGGCCGATAACCCGCCGCGGGTGCGGGTGCAGTTCCCGGCACCGCCGCCGAAAGGCCTCAGTGCCTGGCAGGGCTTTGGCCTCGGTGTGTTGTTGGGGGGGGCTGGTCTTGGTGGGCGGCTGGCTGGGGTTTTACAAGCCGTTGCAGCAGCAGCTTAACGCCATCACCGCCCAGCCGGCAGGGGCGCGGCTGGCGTGGCTTTACCGGCCTGAACTGGCCAGTTATGCCGGCCAGCTTGAGCGGCTGGCCGAGACGTCGCCGTTGGTCACCTGGGAGGCGGCCCGCGCCCTGACCGCGGCGGCGGCACAGCACTGGCCGGATTCGCCGGTGCAGCGGCAGGCCACCCGGCAGTGGGAACAGGCGATGACCGCCCGGATTGACAGCGTGCCGCTGGCCGGCGGCTGGCACACCACCCACGACCGGCTGACACAACTGGCGGACAAAATTTTGTTGCAGGAGCGCACCCGGGGCAGCTTCACGCTCTCCTACCTGAAAACCGCCGTCTACGATATCCAGCGTAGCCACGGCAGTGAGGTGCCGCTGGAAGAACTGCTGCGCCAGCTGGGCGTCCATGCGGCGAACGGGGAGGCCGCGCCGCCGGTGTTGCTCAAGGGCATCGATGACCGCTTTAACGCCCTGCTGGGCCGCTATGACCGGCTGCGGCAGGCGACCGAACACCCCACCGAACATCATAAACCCGCCGCCCCCGCGGACGGCGGGCAGTAATCAGGGAGACTTATCATGTCAATCAAGAAGATAAAGAAGAACACCGATAAATTGAAAAAAGGCCAGGCCCTTGTCCGGCAGGGACAGGGCGCGATACAGACCGCGAAACAGGTGGCCGGCAAATTGGCGGGCACCGGCGGCGCTGCCGGGGTCGGGGGCTTAATTCCGGGCGGCGGGTTGACCGGCGGGGCGGGGCTGGCCGCCGGCCAGAGTGGCGCGGCCAAGGCACTGCAACAGGTCAGCCAGTTACTGGGCCTCAGTGCCCCGAGCGGGTTGCAGTTTACCCTGACGGCGGGCAGCCTGCCGCCGCAGACCTTTGTGGTCACCGACTTCGCGCTGACGGAAGGCTTTTCCCGGCCGTTCAGCCTGCAGGTCGGGCTGGCCAGTGCCGACCCGGCCATCGACTTTCCGGCGGTGCTGGACCGGGCGGTGACCCTGACCATCCTGCAGGACGGGGTGGAACAGCGCAGCCTCACCGGCATGGTGGCGCGCTTTGAACAGGGCAACACCGGGCTGCACCAGACCACCTACCAGATGACCATTTACCCGGATTTATGGCGCACCACGCTGCGCCGGAATTCGCGCATTTTCCAGCAGCAGGACATTGCCGCCATTATCACCACCATTCTGAAAGAGCACGGTATCCGTGACGTGGTGTTCAGCCTGCGCCACCCGCACCCGGCACGGGAGTTCTGCGTCCAGTATCAGGAAAGCGATTTTGCCTTCCTGCAACGGCTGACGGCGGAGGAGGGCATCTTCTACTTCTTCGAGTGCGGCAACGGGCGCAACACGCTGGTGTTTGCCGATGACGCCGGCTCGGTGCCGCCGGGCCTCATCCTGCCGTACCAGCCGGGGGATGTCAGCACCACGGGGGAACCGTCGGTGACCAGCCTGACCAGCAGCGCGCAGGTGCGCCCGGCCAAGGTGGAGCTGAAAGATTACACCTTCAAGAACCCGGCGTGGCCGGCGGAATTCAGCCAGCAAATGAAGGACGAGCAGTTGCAGGAAAGTTACTACGAGCACTACGACTACCCCGGCCGCTTCAAGGACGAAGCCCATGGCAAGGCCTTTACCCGTTACCGGCTGGAAGCCCTGCGCAACGACGCGGTGACCGGGCAGGGCCGCGGCCACGCCATTGCGGTGCAGCCGGGCAAACTGTTCACCCTGATAAACCACCCGCGCCCGGACCTGAACCAGTCGTGGCAGGTGGTCAGTGCCACCCACACCGGCCGCCAGCCGGGCGCACTGGAAACGGCGGGCGGCGGCGAGAGCGGCACCACGTTGCACAGCGAGTTCAGCTTTATCCGCCATAACCAGCACTGGCGTCCGGCGCCGCTTGCCAAGCCGGTGATTGACGGCCCGCAGATTGCCAAGGTGGTCGGCCCGGCCGGCGAGGAAATCTTCTGTGACCAGTACGGGCGGGTGCGCCTGCAATTTCCGTGGGACCGGTACGGCAAATCCGACGACCACAGCTCGTGCTGGATACGGGTGACCCAGCCGTGGGCGGGGCAGGGCTGGGGGATGCTCGCCATCCCGCGCATCGGGCAGGAAGTGGTGGTGGACTTCCTGCACGGCGACCCGGACCAGCCCATCGTCACCGGCAGAACTTATCACGCCAGCAATATCCCGCCGGGCAAGCTGCCGGGCAGCAAAACCCAGATGGCCTTCCGCTCCAAGACCCACAAGGGCGAAGGGTATAACGAGCTGCTGTTCGAGGATGCCAAGGGCAG
The DNA here is from genome assembly GCF_000968195.1 of Xenorhabdus doucetiae. Classification (NCBI taxonomy): domain Bacteria; kingdom Pseudomonadati; phylum Pseudomonadota; class Gammaproteobacteria; order Enterobacterales; family Morganellaceae; genus Xenorhabdus; species Xenorhabdus doucetiae. Next base: position 3,948,437 of record NZ_FO704550.1, on the reverse strand, counting down.
CGAACTGCTGTCGCTGCATGCGCAGAAGGACATGCATACCAAGGTGCTGAATAACCGGGATACGCAGGTGCTGGCCAACCACCAGGAAACCGTGGACAAAAACCAGACCCTCACCGTCAAGGGGCACCAAAAGGCCACGGTCAACCGAACCCGCACCGACACGGTCGGCCTCGCCTATGTCCTGACCGTCGGGGGCGCGATGAACACGGCGGTGACCTTAAGCCAGAGCGAACAGGTGGGGGTCCACAAATCGGTGATAGTCGGCCATAGCCTGTCCATCAAGGCCGGGGATGTGATTGAGCTGCAATGCGGTGCCAGTACCCTGCGCATGGACAAAAGCGGCAAAATCACGATTCAGGGCAGCGAGTTCAAGTTTGAGGCCAGCGGCCCGGTGCAAATCACCGGCAAAGACATTGACCTGAACTAAAAAGGACGGATTGAGATGGAATTTCGTAACCTGACCCCGTTTGCGGTCATGAATTACTCCATGCTGGATGTGGAGGATGCCGAGCACCATGTGGCGGTGATGAAAATCGGCTACCAGCTGATGCCGGACCGGGCCGGGCAGTGCACCGCCGAACTGCTGCCCGCGCCGCCCCTGTGCGTGCAGGATGAATACCGCGGGCGGATGAATGCCTCGCCGGTGTTGCAGGAGAGTGACCTCGCGCCGTTTAAGCCGCGCTGTGACATTATCGTTAACGGCACGGCTTACGCGCCGGACGGCCAGCCCTGTACCGAAATGCCGGTCAGCCTGACGGTCACCGACCGGCAGGGCCAGACCCTGCTCGACAAAACCCTGGCCGTGAGCGGGGAACGGGAATTTATCCGTGACCCCCGCGGTCACTGGCAACTGACGGCCCCGCAACCCTTTACAACCCTGCCGCTGGATTACCGCTACGCCTTTGGCGGCGAATGCAGGATTCAGGCCGGGGATAAGGCGGGCGACCGCCTTAACGACGGTGACCGGCTGACCCCGGCACAGCGCCGGCAGCACCCGGACGGGGAACATGCCCCCGTTGCCCATGCCGCCTGCGACACCAATCCGCTGGGCACCGGGTTTGTCACGCCGTGGTACGCACAGGCCAGGCAAATCACCCGTTACCCGGCCCCGCGCATCACCGCACCGGAGGCACCCTTTACCGCGCAACATTTTTCCGCCCAACTGGCGGGCACCTTATTGCCGGATACCCCGGCCTGCCGGCCACAAGGCTTCGGCCTGGTCGGCCGGGCGTGGACCCCGCGCCGCCAGCTCGCCGGCACGTATGATGATGACTGGCTCACCCACCGCCACCCTTACCTGCCGAAAGACTTCGACTTCCGCTACTGGAACGGCGCCCCGGCCGACCAGCAAATTGACTGGCCGGGCACCGATATTACCCTCACGTTAAATGGCCTGACCCCCGGCGGCCACCTGCACGTCACCCTGCCGGGGCACCGGCCGTTTATTTTGCTGCGGATGCAAAACGGCGCCCTGCTGCCGGTGCCGATGCGCCTTGATACGCTCATTCTTGACAGCGAGGCGATGACACTGCATCTCACCTGCCGGCTGAATGTTAAGGCTGACCTGCCGGTGCGGGTGGCGGAGGCGCGGTTTGAAATCGACCCCGATGCCCCGCTGCTCAAACTGGCCCGACGGGAAGAGGAGAAAAAAGATGGCTGATAATTATATCGCCCGCACCGCGGGTGAATGGCTGATCGTCGGCATGTTGCCTGATGTGTGCAAAACCCCGATGGGATCGTCCACCCCGCCGATCCCCTATCCGGTGATGGCAAAACTGGCGGGCAGTGATGCGCCGGTGAAATCCGTGCGCGCCAATGGCCAGCCAGTGGTGGTGTTCGCCCAGAGCGTTGTACCGCAGACGATTGGCGACCAGCCCGGTGTGGCCAACGGGGTGAAAAGCGGCACCGTGGGCGGCAAATGTCACCCGAAGACGCATACCCAAACGGTGCGGGCGGGCAACAAGCTGCTGTTGCGCCACGGGGATGAATTTTGGATGAACGGGGCATAAGGACAGAAACCGATGTCAGAATCGATAATAGTCACACCGGACAGCGCCGATGTGCGGGCCGAGAAATATTGCAAAGAATTTAACCTCCGCACGCAGGTTGAGGCGGAGCAAGCGTTAAACAATGTGGATACGTTATACCGGCAAAGTTCCCGCTTTTACGGCGATTACGGTGCCGACCCGGAATTGGACGTTTACTATAATCAGCTGGATGCGGATTTTGCCGCGCAGGATTTTAAGAAAACCGCGCAACATGCCGTTGAAAAATTCAAAAATGGTGAGTTTCCCAAGCCGGAGTGGGACGAGGAAGAGAAAAAAGAAGAAGACACGCATCCCAAACCCAATGACGCCCTGCCCGTCAAAGCCCGCGATGACAGCCCGACGGGCAGCGGGAATACCCCGGGTAAAGTGGTCGTCCAGGCCGCGCCGGCCGCGAAGCCGCCGGAGGAGGCCAATGCGGCGGTGACCGCAGAAACGGCGCAGGAGAAAGGCTGGCTGGATCAGGCGGGAGAATGGTGGGATGAGACCAAAAAAGATGTGACAAAATGGGGGGAAGAAGCCGGAGAAAAACTGAGTGCGGCCTGGGATAATCCGGGTAAGGCCGCCATCGGTGCCGGCAAAGAGGCGTGGAATACCCTGCCCGACATGGGTGAACTGGCCATCCGGGTGGGGACGGGACTGCCTTCTGCGGTGATGAGCGACACCGGTAATCTCTTGAAATGGATGGGGGCTGACGCGATAGGGGATACCGCCCTTGCTGCGGCTGATAAATGGAATAAAGAAGTCGTTGATAAGGTCGTCGAATTCAGCCATGTGGATGCCGCCCGGTTTGATATCACGGATAAGGCGGAACAAGGGGGAGCGCTGGGTTTTAATATCGCCAGCCTGGCAACGGGGGTAGGCGGGCTGCTCAAGCAGGGGGCGAAAACGGTAGCTAAAAAGGTCAAACCTCCTTCCGGCGGCAAAGTCAAAGGCCAGTCTGGCGACACCCCGGAAGCCAAACCCGCCAAAGAACCACCCAAGGATGATGCTACGCCGTCCAATAACAAAGACGGCAACGACAACGGGCTGTGCAGCAAAGCGGGTGATCCGGTTGACATGGCCACCGGCGACTTCCTGCAAGTCTGGCCGGTGCTGGCGATACCGGGACTGTTGCCGATAAGCCTTAACCGGACCTACCGCTCCACCGCGAACCTGAGTGGCCTGTTCGGCCCCAAATGGGCGGATGACTGGTCAGTGCAGTTGGTGATGGGGCAGGGGGAAGTGCACTATACCCATACTGATGGCGTGGTTTACGACTTTGCCACCCCGGCCAACCGGGTCTTGTCCCGTAACCGCCACCTGCCCCACTGCCTGCTGACGGGGGAACTCACCGGCGAACTGTGCCTGACTGACCGCCGTACCCAGCTGGCCTACCATTTCAGCGTGATTTCAGGGACCACACGGAAACTGTCCGCCATCACGGATCGGCGGCAGAACCGGATTGATTTTATCTATGATAAACAGTCGCAACTGACGGAAGTCGTTCGCAATGACGGCCTGTTCTTAAGCCTGCATTACCGGGACGGCCGGCTTCATACGATTAATATGCAAGAGAGCCGCGAAGGCCAGCCTGCCGGACAACGCCTGCTGACCTGCCAGTATGACCCACAGGGCTACCTGAGCGAGTGTGATGCTTTCCAGCATAACCACCTGTGGCATGAATATGACACACAGGGGCGCATGATCCGCTGGCATGATACCGACCAGACTGACCTGACGATAACCTATGACGAACGCGGCCGGGTACTCAGTACCACCTCCCCCAGTGGCTACTGGTGTGACCGTTTCCATTACGATGACAACGCCCGTATTACCACCTATCTGGATGGCGAAGGGGGTGAAACCCGCTACCACTACGACCCGAACGGGCTGGTGATACGGGAAGTGGACCCGCTGGGGCGCATCACCCGCCGCCAGTGGCGGGGCAGTCTGCTGATGTGGGAAAGTAATCCGGCCGGGCAGATGACCACTTTCGGTTACAACCCTGACGGGGCGCTGACCGAAGTCAAACTGCCGACGGGTGACACCTTTGCTTACGGCTATGACGAACACGGGCAACTCACCGAAAGTGTCCTGCCAACGGGTGAACGCTGGCAATGGCATTATGATGAACAGGGCAACCTGACGGCAGTGACTAACCCGTTGGGACACAAAGAAGCCTACCAATACGGCACGCACGGCGAGCTGCGCCAGCGTTTGCTGCCGGACGGCCGGGCGTGGCACTACGCCTATGATGAACACCAGCGCCTCGCCGCCGTGATGACGCCGGACGGCGAAACCACCGGGCTGGAGCTGGATGCACTGGGCCGCCTGCGCCGTTTTACCGATGCGCTGAAACAGGAGACCCGCTACCAATACAGCCCCGACCATGCCAGCCTCAGCAACGGCAGCCTGAGCGAAATCACCCTCGCCGACGGCGTCACGCAAACACTGGCCTACGACAGCGAGCGGCGGGTGGTGGCGGTCACGGACGGCGAAGGGCGCACCACCCGCTACACTTACGGCGCGTTTGACCTGCTGACCACCGTCACTCGTCCCGACAGTACCACCCTGCAATTTGGCTATGACAAGCTCACCCGGCTGAGTACCGTCACCGCCTCCACCGGGGAGGTCTACCGCTATGAGCGGGATGCGGCGGGTCAGATTATTCGCGAGACCGATTTTACCGGGCGTACCCTTGAATACCAGTACGATAAGCTGGGACGCCGTGTACTGACCCAATACCCTGACGGGCAGCAACAGCGCTGGCATTACAATGCGCGCGGCCAGCTTATCCGCCAAGAGGGCTGGCAGCCGGTGGAGGGGGAACTTAAGCTCACCGCAACCACCCGCTACGAATACAATGCCCGCCAGCAGCTTATCAGGGCGGCCAATGCCGATGCGGTGGTCGAATTTGAGTATGACAAGGCCACTGGCCTGCCGACCTGTGAGCGTATCAACGGGCGGGAAATCCGCCGGACCTGGGATACGCTGACGGGGCAGCCATTAAGCGAGCAACTGGATGACAACACGCTGCATTTTGGCTACAACCCGCTGGCGCAACTGAACCACTTCCAGCTTAACCAACATGCGCCGCTGACTTTCCGGCACGATGCCTTAGGCAGGGAAACAGTACGCGAAAGTGCTAACGGCTTTATCCTTGCCAGCCGCTACACCGCAACTGGCTTGCTGGCGCACCAGTCGGCGGGGCAGGCCACCTCCTTTTTCAGGGAAACGCTGGCACAAAATGACCCGCATTTTCCGCCGCAGGCCTCGGCGGTCAACCGCAGCTGGCAATACGACCGTGCCCATAATGTGCGGGTGATTGACGACAGCCGCTGGGGACAGACGCGCTACCGTTACAATGCTAACGACCAGATTTTGCATACCCTGTTCGAGGGCACGCGCCCGCAGGAAGAGCAGTTTGGCTACGATGCCAACGGCAACCTGAGCCAGCACTTGCCGGTCGATGCCTATGGCGCGATGGAACAAATAACCCAACGCCAGAACGCCGGGCGGGTGGTGCGGCAAGGCGATATCCGCTATCGCTATGATAACAATGGCCGTCTGGTGGAAAAAACCGAGCAGCGGGATGGCTTCCGCCCACAAACCTGGCGCTACCGCTGGGATACGCAAAACCAGCTGACCCACTGTGAAACGCCGGACGGCTCACGCTGGCATTATCGCTACGATGCTTTTGGGCGAAGGATCCGGAAACTCAAGGTTCACGACGGAAAACTCACCGCCACCAACCTGCAAAGGTGGCTAAATGGCCGGCCGGACCTGACGCCAAGGGCGACGGAAATTTACGGACACGACTACCTGTGGAGCGGTGACCAGCTGGTTGAGGAAACGCCGGTTTATGCCGATGGCTCGCTGGCACTGGACAGCCGCGTGCGCTGGCTGTACGAGCCGGGGGCGCTCACGCCCTCCGCGCGCGTTGAAAAAGGCAAGTTACACTATATTGTCAGCGACCATCAGGGCACCGTGCGAGAAATGTTGAATGAGCAGGGCGTACTGGTCTGGGCGCAGCGGCTGAAGACGTGGGGAAAAGCCGAGAAATCGCAGGTCATTGCGTCGAATAACCCGGATTATCACGTTGGGTGCAATTTCAGGTTTTTAGGTCAATTTGAAGACCAAGAGAGCGGGTTGTATTATAACCGTTTTCGTTACTATAATCCGGAAACGGCGCAGTACATCTCGGCAGATCCGCTGAACTTGGCAGGCGGTTTTAATCCTTATGGGTATGTGTATAATCCGGTAGGTTGGGTTGATCCTTGGGGATTGGCGGGTGAAGATTGTGGAAAAATTAAATATGGTGAATTAGATGAGCTAGGTCGACCAACCGGAGTTCATGCAACTTTAGATAAAGGCCATATTAACACTGGTACACATGCTAACCCGAACATACAACCTCCGGGATTTATTACAGGGAAAGGTTCTAATCGCGCTAGGGGACATTTACTCGGAAGACAATTAGGGGGTTCTGGTGATGATGTTAGGAACTTAGTCACCCTTCAACAACGACCTGCTAATACTCCTTTCATGAGTGGAATCGAGGGTAGAATAAGAAAAGCCTTAGAACAAGGACAAGTTGTCGAAATGAGTTCTGTTCCTATTTATAAGGGCCCTTCCAGAATACCGGCTGGTATTACAATGAAAGCTGAAGGTTCAGGTGGATTCTATGAGTATGTAACTGTTCTTAACCCTCCAGGAATGTAAATAATGAGTATCGAGAGTTTAAATAATATATTGCCCTTACCTATCCATCCAAATGAAAATGGTCAGAACAGAAAATGGCCGTTGATAGATGAACGGCACGCTTTTCCTAAAGATTATATTGATTTTATCACTCAATATGGCACGGGCAAAATTGCCGATTTTATCACTATATTTAACCCATTTAGCGAAGATGATGATCTGAATTTTTTCAGGCAGAAGGAATGGATTATTGAGGATTTTAATTCTCTTGTTGAATCTGATCCGGATTACTATCCGTTTATTCTTTATCCTAAAAAAGATGGATTGCTTCCTATAGGCGTTACTGATAACGGTGACTATATCTTTTGGGTTGCATCATCAGATAACTGTGAATTATGGAAGGTAGCCATTATTGCTGCAAGGGCACCAGAAGTTGAGTATAGGCAAGAAAATTTCACTGATTTTTTAGAAGGTGTTCTATCCAAAAAGATCAAGTGCATGTCATTTCCTGATGGTTTTCCACCTAATAATATAGAATTTGATAGCATTTAAAGAATAAGCCGGAAGATCCCCGTGATCTTCCGGCTTTGTTCTATCAGAAGAAAGAATTTATTTGGAATGACCCATATTTTTAAAAATAACTAAAGGAGAGAATAACATGTTTTTTTCACAACAAAATTTTCCTGAAGTAAGATTCCAGCCGGGGTGGTTTATCTTAACCTATGACCGACCTTATTATTCCGATGAAAATCAGGCTTTTATTGTATTAGATCACTCTTTTGATCGCTTATTACAAGAAAACGGGGTTTTACTTTGATGCCCGTTATGAGGGCGAAATGTACAGTCCAGAGAGAATGCCTAAGGGAGTTTTCTCTGTCACATTTCAACGGTTCGATTTTAATACAAATACATCTGGCTATGGTGAATGTATATTTACTGAAAATCAAAAAACAGACTGCCTATTTGAATTTATTCGCTTGCTGAAAGATTTTATTCAAAAGGCAGAAAACCAATAACAATTTGGGAATAGCACGGGGAAATAACCGGAAGTCCGTATCGGTATTCCGGCTTATTTCTGTTTTTGAGATTCAGGCCAATAATACCGGCAGTTCAGCACGCAAGACGATCAAGCCATAAGCTGTTTCCAGCGTCACAGGATGATCCAATAAACCGCTTTCTGTCAGCCAGTCACCCGCCAGATAAAGCTCGCCATTTTCGCGTACCCAATCGATCCCCTGATAAGGGTGGTTTTCGGTATTGTGGAACAGCGTGGCGAGATCCGGCTCGGTATCTGGCTCAATCAGTGACAGCATCAAACCATTAGCAAATTGCGCGATATGGAACAGCGCATTGGCCGAAAAACCAATCTGGTTGAGCGTGTTACCACTGATCATACATTCCGGCAGTTCAGCAAAGTGAGATGAAAAATGAAGATCCATAAATACATTCCTTGTGCTATTGAGCGTGACATAAATGCGAACCGCTTCCCAAAATGAAAAAATGGCAATAAGGGACAAGGAAACGGTTCATGTTGTCTGTGGTGATTTTCTAGTTCTGATTATAAAACAGAATATTAACGGGGTTTTCCCAGTGGGGTTTTCTTTAACTCACCGGGAAATTGCCGCAACCAATCGACGATGGCAATCTCATTCCACTCCCCTTGGTTCATGCTTTTGAGGCAGTGCCTCAGGGTATGTAAGTTTTGGGCGGTGATGATTAAACAACCCGGCATCACCATGATTTTTAACGGATCATTGACAGAAAATCGGGCTTCACTGAGCCAGTTGCCACTTAAGTTAATGGCGGGAATGGTGCGGTTGGGACCTTTGGGGCGGTATACAACTTTCTGATACCGTTCAGGTTGGGAAATTTTGTAAATGTAGGTTTCTGCATTAGAATGCGCGTTAGCCATAATAACTATTCCAAGTAGTTGTTGCGGTTAGCGGTTTTATCGTGTTACCAGCACGGTAAAGCCGCGTTCAGATTTCACCGCCTACTTTACGCCTGCCTGCACAACTTTCCATCACCAATAACCACCTTTGCGAAGCCGCTCGCAAAATAAATACTGGATATACATCCATTGCAATGGAATGTGTTAACTCACGCAGTAAATTGGCTTTTTCGCCGAAAATATATGCCATATCATTCACAATGGGAACGTGTTCGGTATTTATTGCCATATAATGAAGCATCGCTGGCTGGCCACCGCCCTCATTATGATGATGGTGTTGGGCTGGATCGGCATGAAAGCGTGGCGTCGCCTGCGGACACTGGAAAAGCTCAACCTCGACGTTGAACTGAAAGTGTTTGATCCGGTTCGGGTGGACATTGAACATCAGGATCGCTACCTCGACCACTGGAAATCCCAGTTGCAACGCCATCTGGATGCCTACAATTACCTGTATGAACGGCCGTGGTACATGGTCATCGGCAGCCAGAAGAGCGGCAAGACCTCACTGATCAAGGAAGGGGTGAAGCTGTCTGAAATCGCGGCCCCCGAATATTTGCGTCAGGATGGCGACGTTCCCCTGATGCTGCGCTGCTGGCTGGGGGAAAAAGCGGTGATCATCGATCCGAAGGGGCAGTTGATTGACCAGCCCGTCCCGCTTAACAGCGACAAACCCCAAATCCACAGCCGCCTGTGGGAAGCGTTGCTGAACTGGCTGGCGGAAATGGTTTGATGATTTCATTAAAGAAAATGCTATAAAACAAAGGGGCTATAAGACAAATCCATTAAATCAAGGAAAATTAGCACCTAAAATAGTAGATCCGACAACACCTGGTGATTCATATGAACTGCCTAGCATATGGACTAAATGGTTGGAGGAAAACGCAATTCCAGGTTCTGGCAAAGTAAAAAAATAAATGAATAAGAGTAATTATATGTTTGAAAAAGAAAACGATGATGGTTCATTAGCCGACGATAATGTTATTGTTGCAATAAAAAATAATAACATTATTGAGTGGTATCAGGAAGATAGAGAAATTTGGGTGTTGGATTGGCAGAAATGGAGTGATGATTTTACTAAAAAAGGTTTTGATTCTTCTGAAGATGACCCCAATGCTAGGTTTGGTATTTTAATTGTTAATGACAATACTAAAGAGGAGTTTTTGGAAAAAATTCAACCTTTTAAAGTAAGCAATTCCAAACTAGAAAACATTAAAAAATCGATTGAAAAATCATCGTCTTGGTGGGATGTATCTGAGTTATTCCCAATCGCATTTATCGATTTTGATTTAAAAAAATTAAGTGCGTGTTACCCATATCCAGGCAACACTCCTGTAGAAAGATATGTGCCTGATGATTGGGCTGGTGAATTTGTTGATTTTATGCGTAAGTTTGATGAAGATATTCTGCCTAAGAAAGAGAAATATTGGATCATTGATGGTATTGACTATTTAGAAAAACTTTCTTCTTTATTGTAATAAAAGGCTGGAAGATCCCCGTGATCTTCCGGCTTTCTTCTATCTATCGTGCCGGATATTCCGATGAATCAGCATATACCCAATTAACTTCAAGATGCAGGTTTTCGATGATAAATAATCATCTTAAATCAATGAAATACAATTTATTCGTCATGCAACTTCAGGTTTATTGAGTATAAATAATATATTAAGTGACAAAATAGGATGACTATGTTCACATATAAAAACAACCCAATACGAGCATTTTACACACAACAATCAGTTAGAGTGTATCAGGCTTATTCAGCAACCATTGCTGACAGTGCGATTAAATATAATACATTTGTTTCCCCACCTTTTAGCATGACGCGTATGACATGGATTAAGCCATCATTCTTATGGATGATGTACCGTGCTGGTTGGGGAATGAAAGACAGTGGTCAGGAACGTATCCTGGCTATTGATATCACTCATGAGGGATTTAGAGAAATTTTGCAGCAGGGCGTGATTAGTCATTATGACCCTGATTTGTTTCCTTCTCAGGAAGAATGGAAAAAAGAAGTTCAGCAAAGTGATGTGGTTATTCAATGGGACCCTGAGAGGGACATTCATTTAAATAAATTAGAACAGAGAACCATACAGATTGGTCTGCGTAATCAAGCAGTGGAAAATTATGTAAAACAATGGATTATCAACATTGAGGATATTACGAATAGAGCACATCTTATTCACGATTTGGTAAAAACGAATAAATTGGATATGGCTTACGATTTGTTGCCAGAAGAAAGAGTTTATTTGGAATAACCCGTATTTTAAAAAAATAACTAAAGGAGAGAATAACATGTTTTTTTCACAACAAAATTTTCCTAGAGTAAGGTTCCAGCCGGGGTGGTTTATCTTAACCTATGACCGACCTTATTATTCCGATGAAAATCAGGCTTTTATTGCATTAGATCACTCTTTTGATCGCCTTATCGGTTATTGCAAAAAAACGGGCTTTTATTTTGATGCCCGCTATGAGGGCGAAATGTATAACCCAGAGAGAATGCCTAAAGGAGTTTTCTCTGTCACATTTCAACAGTTCAATTTTAATACAAATACATCTGGCTATGGTGAATGTGTATTTACTGAAAATCAAAAAACAGACTGCCTATTTGAATTTATTCGCTTGCTGAAAGATTTTATTCAAATGGCAGAAAATCAATAACAATTTGGAAATAGCGCGGGGAAATAACCGGAAACTCACATCGGTATTCCGGCTTATTTTCGTTTTAGGGATTCAGGCCAATAATATCGGCAGTTCAGCACGCAAGACGATCAAGCCATAAGCTGTCTCCAGCGTCACAGGGTGATCCAATAAGCCGCTTTCTGTCAGCCAGTCACCTGCCAGATAAAGCTCGCCATTTTCGCGTACCCAATCGATCCCCTGATAAGGGTGGTTTTCGGTATGGTGGAACAGCGTGGCGAGATCCGGTTCGGTTTCTGGCTCAATCAGTGACAGCATCAAGCCGTTGGAAAATTGTGTGATATGAAACAGCGCATCGGCCGAAAAACCAATTTGATTGAGCATATTGCCACTGATCACACATTCCGGCAGTTCAGCAAAGTGAGATGAAAAATGAAGATCCATAAATACACTCCTTGTAGGTTTTGAGTTTGTTTTGCGGGCATAAATGCGAACCGCTTCCCAAAATGGAAAAAATGGCAATACAGGGAAAGGAAACGGTTCATGTTGTCTGGGGAATTTTCTGTTTTTTAATTATAAAACAAAATATTAACGGGTTTTTCCCAGTGGTGTTTTCTTCAATTCACCGGGAAATTGCCGCAACCAATCGACGATGGCAATCTCATCCCACTCACCTTGGTTCATGCTTTTGAGGCAGTGCCACAGGGTATGTAAGTTTTGGGCGGTAATGATCAGACAACCCGGCATCACCCTGATTTTTAACGGATCATTGACAGAAAATCCGGCTTCACTAAGCCAGTTTCCACTTAAATTAATGGCGGGAATGGTGCGGTTAGGGCCTTTCGGGCGGTATACAACTTTCTGATACCGTTCAGGTTGGGAAATTTTGTAAATGCAGGTTTCTGCATTAGAATGCGCGTTAGCCATAATAACTATCCTGATTAGTTGTTGCGGTTAGCGGTTTTATCGTGTTCCACCACGGTAAAGCCGCGTTCAGATTTCACTGCCTACTTTACGCCTGCCTGCACAACTTTCCATCATCAATAACTGCCTTTGCGAAGCCGCTCGCAAAATAAATACTGGATATACATCCATTTCAATGGAATGTGTTAACTCACGCAGTAAATTGTCTTTTTCGCCGAAAATACGTGTCATATCATTCACAATGGGAACGTGTTCGGTATTTATTGCCATATAATGAAGCATCGCTGGCTGGCCACCGCCCTCATTATGATGATGGTGTTGGGCTGGATCGGCATGAAAGCGTGGCGTCGCCTGCGGACACTGGAAAAGCTCAACCTTGACGTTGAACTGAAAGTGTTTGATCCGGTCCGGGTGGATATTGAACATCAGGATCGCTACCTCGACCACTGGAAATCCCAGTTGCAACGCCATCTGGATTCGTACAACTACCTGTATGAACGGCCGTGGTATATGGTCATCGGCAGCCAGAAAAGCGGCAAGACCTCACTGATCAAGGAAGGGGTGAAGCTGTCCGAAATCGCGGCCCCCGAATATTTGCGTCAGGATGGCGACGTTCCCCTGATGCTGCGCTGCTGGCTGGGGGAAAAAGCGGTGATCATCGATCCCCGCGGGCAGTTGATTGACCAGCCCGTCCCGCTTAACAGCGACAAACCCCAAATCCACAGCCGCCTGTGGGAAGCGTTGCTGAACTGGCTGGCGGAAAACCGTCAGCGCCAGCCGCTCAACGGCATTATTCTGACCGTGGATACCCTGCGGCTGATGAGCGACAGCCGCGAACAGCGTGAACGCTATGTGCGGGAAATCCACCAGCGTCTGCAAGACGTCCGCCTGACCTTCCACAGCCAGTTGCCTCTCTATCTGGTGATGACCAAAATCGACCTGCTGCACGGCTTTAATACCGCGATGCCGGACATGATGCTGAACAACGTCGATGCCAACCAGCGAGCCGCCCTGTTCAGTTTTACCCGCCAGATCCAGGGGCTGCACAGCTACATCGCCCAGATGCTGGACGATATCCGTTATCGCTATGATGACAATGGCCGCCTGGTGGAAAAAACCGAGCAGCGGGACGGCTTCCGCCCGCAGGTGTGGCGCTACCGCTGGGATACGCAAAACCAGCTTACCCACTGCGAAACCCCGGATGGCTCACGCTGGCATTATCGCTACGATGCTTTTGGGCGAAGGATCCGGAAACTGAAGGTTCACGACGGAAAACTCACGGCGACCAACCTGCAAAGGTGGCTGAATGGCCGGCCGGATTTAACGCCCAGAGCGACGGAAATTTACGGGCAGGAATACCTGTGGAGCGGTGACCAGCTTATCGAAGAAACGCCGGTTTATGCGGACGGCTCGCTGGCACTGGACAGCCGCGTGCACTGGCTGTACGAACCGGGGGCGCTCACGCCATCCGCCCGTGTTGAAAAAGGTAAGCTGCATTACATCGTCAGCGACCATCAGGGCACCGTGCGCGAAATGTTGAATGAAAACGGCACGCTGGTCTGGGCGCAGCGGCTGAAGACGTGGGGAAAAGCCGAGAAATCGCAGGTCATTGCGTCGAATAACCCGGATTATCACGTAACTTGTAACCTTCGGTTTTGCGGGCAGTATGAGGATACGGAGAGCGGTTTATTCTATAATTTTCATCGTTATTACTCCCCGGAGACAGCGCAGTACATTTCGCCAGATCCCATTGGGTTATTGGGCGGGGTAAATCCCTACGGGTATGTGCATAATCCGCTGTCTTGGGTTGATCCTTGGGGATTGGCGGGTGAGAATTGCGCTGTCAATCTATTAAAGAATGCAAGAAAAAATAATTATGCTATTTCATTGGAACAAAGGCAGCAAATAATAGACTCAATAGATAACACTAAATTGAAAAGTATGTTCTCAGAATTATATCGACCAGGTGCGAGTACTCCTGATGGCGGTACGGCTGCTTCTATTCTGTATACAAAGAATACTGGGCAGTTAATAGGAGGCTCAGATCATATAAATAAAGGTAACGACTACTTAAAGGCATTGAAAAATTTAGCAAGTGGTGATGGGAAATACAGAAGTGAGATCCTAAGTTCGTCTGACCGAAGTCTAGCAAACTATATGATAGATGATTTAAGAAATGCATTGGGGCATTTATGACAAATGATGAACTAATTGATAAGTTAAAAGAACTTTTTCCAGTGTTTTTTGGAACATATGATGGAGATGATGCCGTATATCTAGTATTTGGTAGCTTTGGATCATTTTTTTCTGACCTAATAAATCTATATGGTTCCGGTAACGTTGAGCCTAGAAGTTATTTTTATTCTAATATTGAAAACAGCTATAAAAATAACGAAGTGTTAATAAAAGAAATAGAAAATATCTTTGGATTTATTGATAAACTATTTTCTTTTCAAGATGATGGAGTGAGAGATATATTAAATACTTGTATTTTTGAAGCGATAATGGGTAGTGATTATAGTTATAACCTAGCTAGAAAATATCTTAGTAAAGAAACTTATAATCACTATTTAGAGATAACCAAAAGGTGATTTAGTTCATAGCCGGAAGAACTATGTGATCTTCCGGCTTTGTTCTGCTAAGAGCGGCTCACTCCCTGCCCTTAGCGGCTTTTGTAGTCGCCAATCAACTCCCGCATTCTCAGCTTAATTTCACTGATTTGTTCGCGCTGGCGCTGGTATTGCTGTTTGAGGCTGTGGGTCAGCACGCAATACGATCAAGCCGTAGGCTGTCTCCAGTGTCACAGGGTGATCCAATAAGCCGCTTTCTGTCAGCCAGTCACCTGCCAGATAAAGCTCGCCATTTTCGCGTACCCAATCGATCCCCTGATAAGGGTGGTTTTCGGTATTGTGGAACAGCGTGGCGAGATCCGGCTCGGTATCAGGCTCAATCAGTGACAGCATCAAGCCGTTGGAAAATTGTGTGATATGAAACAGCGCATCGGCCGAAAAACCAATTTGATTAAGCGTGTTGCCACTGATCACACATTCCGGCAATTCAGCAAAGTGAGATGAAAAATGAAGATCCATAAATACATTCCTTGTGGGGCTTGAGGTTATTTTGATGGACATAAATGCGAACCGCTTCCCAAAATGAAAAAATGGCCGTGAGGGACAAGGAAACGGTTCATGTTGTCTGTGGTACTTTTCTATTTCTGATTATAAAACAGAATATTAACGGGGTTTTCCCAGTGGGGTTTTCTTTAACTCACCGGGAAATTGCCGCAACCAATCGACGATGGCAATCTCATTCCACTCGCCTTGGTTCATGCTTTTGAGGCAGTGCCACAGGGTATGTAAGTTTTGGGCGGTGATGATTAAACAACCCGGCATCACCCTGATTTTTAACGGATCATTGACAGAAAATCCGGCTTCACTGAGCCAGCTGCCACTTAAGTTAATGGCGGGAATGGTGCGGTTAGGTCCTTTCGGGCGGTAAACAACTTTCTGATACCGTTCAGGTTGGGAAATTTTGTAAATGCAGGTTTCTGCATTAGAATGCGCGTTAGCCATAATAACTATTCCTAGTAGTTGTTGCGGTTAGCGGTTTTATCGTGTTGGTCGCACGGTAAAACCGCGTTCAGATTTCACCGCCTACTTTACGCCTGCCTGCACAACTTTCCATCACCAATAACCACCTTTGCGAAGCCGCTCGCAAAATAAATACTGGATATACATCCATTGCAATAGAATGTGTTAACTCACGCAGTAAATTGGCTTTTTCGCCGAAAATACATGCCATATCATTCACAATAGCAACATGATTGTGATTGGCCCCAGCTTTGACGATGTGTTTGTGGCCAGCAATGAAAAACGCCTGGTGATCCCGCAGTTGTTGACCCGCCTCGGCCTGACGGATTACTTCGTCCGGCAGAAAGATGAACTGACCAAACTGACCGAGATGGACAGTTGGGTGCTCAATATCACGAAGCCGAATCCGGACACCGCCGGCGGAGCGGGGGCGTCCGCGGCGCATGACCAGTACAGTGCCAAAGATCAGGAGCGGATCTTAAACGATACCTGAAAACCGCCGTCTACGATATCCAGCGTAGCCACGGCAGTGAGGTGCCGCTGGAAGAACTGCTGCGCCAGCTGGGCGTCCATGCGGCGAACGGGGAGGCCGCGCCGCCGGTGTTGCTCAAGGGCATCGATGACCGCTTTAACGCCCTGCTGGGCCGCTATGACCGGCTGCGGCAGGCGACCGAACACCCCACCGACCATCATGCACCCGCCGCCTCCGCGGACGGCGGGCAGTAATCAGGGAGACTTATCATGTCAATCAAGAAGATAAAGAAGAACACCGATAAATTGAAAAAAGGACAGGCCCTTGTCCGGCAGGGACAGGGCGCAATTCAGACCGCGAAACAGGTGGCCGGCAAAGTAGGCGGCGGCCTGTCAGGTGCGGCGGGACTGATTCCGGGCGGGGGTTTTGCCGGGGGACTGGGCGGTGCCGGTGGCATTGGCGGCAGTTCAGGCGGCGGGGCTGCCGGTGCCGGGAACTTAATGCCGGGCGGCGGGTTTACCGGTGGATTGGGCGCTGGTGCCGGAAGCGGTTCTGCCGGAAGTGCGGGCTTAATCCCGGGCGGCGGGTTTACCGGCGGGGCGGGGCTGGCCGCCCGGGCCGCCGCCGGCCAGAGTGGCGCGGCCAAGGCGCTGCAACAGGTTGGCCAGTTGCTGGGCCTCGGTGCCCCGAGCGGGTTGCAGTTTACCCTGACGGCGGGCAGCCTGCCGCCGCAGACCTTTGTGGTCACCGACTTCGCCCTGACGGAAGGCTTTTCCCGGCCGTTCAGCCTGCAAGTCGGGCTGGCGAGTGCCGACCCGGCCATTGACTTCCCGGCGGTGCTGGACCGGGCGGCGACCCTGACCATCCTGCAGGACGGCATCGAACAGCGCAGTATCACCGGCATGGTGGCGCGCTTTGAACAGGGCAACACCGGGCTGCACCAGACCACCTACCGGATGACCATTTACCCGGACCTGTGGCGCACTACGCTGCGCCGGAACTCGCGCATCTTCCAGCAGCAGGACATTGCCGCCATTATCACCACCCTCCTGAAAGAACACGGTATCCGTGACGTGGTATTCAGCCTGCGCCACCCGCACCCGGCACGGGAGTTCTGCGTCCAGTATCAGGAAAGCGACTTTGCCTTCCTGCAACGGCTGACGGCGGAGGAGGGCATCTTCTACTTCTTCGAGTGCGGCAACGGGCGCAACACGCTGGTGTTTGCCGATGACGCCGGCTCGGTGCCGCCGGGCCTCATCCTGCCGTACCAGCCGGGGGATGTCAGCACCACGGGGGAACCGTCGGTGACCAGCCTGACCAGCAGCGCGCAGGTGCGCCCGGCCAAGGTGGAGCTGAAGGATTACACCTTCAAGAACCCGGCGTGGCCGGCGGAATTCAGCCAGCAGATGAAGGACGAGCAGTTGCAGGAAAGTTACTACGAGCACTACGACTACCCCGGCCGCTTCAAGGACGAAGCCCACGGCAAGGCCTTTACCCGTTACCGGCTGGAGGCGCTGCGCAGCGACGCGGTGACCGGGCAGGGCCGCGGCCACGCCATTGCGGTGCAGCCGGGCAAACTGTTCACCCTGATAAACCACCCGCGCCCGGACCTGAACCAGTCGTGGCAGGTGGTCAGTGCCACCCACACCGGCAGCCAGCCGGGCGCACTGGAAACGGCGGGCGGCGGCGAGAGCGGCACCACGTTGCACAGCGAGTTCAGCTTTATCCGCCATAACCAGCACTGGCGGCCGGACCCGCTGCCCAAGCCGGTGATTGACGGCCCACAGATTGCCAAGGTGGTCGGCCCGGCGGGGGAGGAAATCTTCTGTGACCAGTACGGCCGCGTGCGCCTCCAGTTCCCGTGGGACCGTTACGGCAAATCCGACGACCACAGCTCGTGCTGGATACGGGTGACCCAGCCGTGGGCGGGGCAGGGCTGGGGCATGCTGGCCATCCCGCGCATCGGCCAGGAAGTGGTGGTGGACTTCCTGCACGGCGACCCGGACCAGCCCATCGTCACCGGCAGAACTTATCACGCCAGCAATATCCCGCCGGGCAAGCTGCCGGGCAGCAAAACCCAGATGGCCTTCCGCTCCAAGACCCACAAGGGCGAAGGGTATAACGAGCTGCTGTTCGAGGATGCCAAGGGCAGCGAACTGCTGTCGCTGCATGCGCAGAAGGACATGCATACCAAGGTGCTGAATAACCGGGATACGCAGGTGCTGGCCAACCACCAGGAAACCGTGGACAAAAACCAGACCCTCACCGTCAAGGGGCACCAGAAGGCCACGGTTAACCTGACCCGTACCGACACGGTCGGCCTCGCCTATGTCCTGACCGTCGGGGGTGCGATGAACACCGCCGTCACCTTAAGCCAGACGGAAGAAGTGGGGGTCCACAAATCCGTGATAGTCGGCCATAGCCTGTCCATCAAGGCCGGGGATGTGATTGAGCTGCAATGTGGCGCAAGCGTCCTGCGCATGGACAGCAGCGGCAAAATCACCCTCCAGGGCAGTGAGTTCAAGTTTGAGGCCAGCGGCCCGGTGCAAATCACCGGCAAAGACATTGACCTGAACTGAGGAGCGGCTTGAGATGGAATTTCGTAACCTGACCCCGTTTGCGGTCATGAATTACTCCATGCTGGATATTGAGGATGTGGAACACCATGTGGCGGTGATGAAAATCGGCTATCAGCTACTGCCGGACAGGGCCGGGCAGTGCACCGCCGAACTGCTGCCCGCGCCCCCCCTGTGCGTGCAGGATGAATACCGCGGGCGGATGAATGCCTCGCCGGTGTTGCAGGAGAGTGACCTTGCGCCGTTTAAGCCGCGCTGTGACATTATCGTCAACGGCACGGCTTATGCGCCTGATGGCCGGCCCTGTACCGAAATGTCGGTCAGCCTGACGGTCACCGACCGGCAGGGCCAGACCCTGCTCGACAAAACCCTGGCCGTGAGCGGCGAACGGGCATTTATCCGTGACCCCCGCGGTCACTGGCAACTGACGGCACCCAAACCCTTTACGAGCCTGCCGCTGGATTACCGCTACGCCTTTGGCGGCGAATGCAAAATTCAGGCAGATGATAACGCGGGTGAACACCTTAACGACCGTGACCGGCTGACACCAGAACAGCGCCGGCAGCACCCGGACGGGGAAGAGAATGCCCCCGTTGCCCATGCCGCCTGCGACACCAATCCGCTGGGCACCGGGTTTGTCACGCCGTGGTACGCACAGGCCAGGCAAATCACCCGTTACCCGGCCCCGCGCATCACCGCACCGGAGGCACCCTTTACCGCGCAACATTTTGCCGCGCAACTGGCGGGCACCTTATCGCCGGAGACCCCGGCCTGCCGGCCACAAGGCTTCGGCCTGGTCGGCCGGGCGTGGACCCCGCGCCGCCAGCTCGCCGGCACGTATGATGATGACTGGCTCAGCCACCGCCACCCTTACCTGCCGAAAGACTTCGACTTCCGCTACTGGAACGGCGCCCCGGCGGACCAGCAGATTGACTGGCCGGGCACCGATATTACCCTCACGTTAAATGGCCTGACCCCCGGCGGCCACCTGCATGTCACCCTGCCGGGGCACCGGCCGTTTATTTTGCTGCGGATGCAAAACGGTGCCCTGCTGCCGGTGCCGATGCGCCTTGATACGCTCATTCTTGACAGCGAGGCCCTGACACTGCATCTCACCTGCCGGCTGAATGTTAAGGCTGACCTGCCGGTGCGGGTGGCGGAGGCGCGGTTTGAAATCGACCCCGATGCCCCGCTGCTCAAACGGGCCCCACGGGAAGAGGAGAAAAAAGATGGCTGATAATTATATCGCCCGCACCGCGGGTGAATGGCTGATCGTCGGCATGTTGCCCGATGTGTGCAAGACCCCGATGGGATCGTCCACCCCGCCCATTCCCTACCCGGTAATGGCAAAACTGGCGGGCAGCGATGCGCCGGTGAAATCCGTGCGGGCCAATGGCCAGCCGGTGGTGGTGTTCGCCCAGAGCGTTGTGCCGCAGACGATTGGCGACCAGCCCGGTGTGGCCAACGGGGTGAAAAGCGGCACCGTGGGCGGCAAATGTCACCCGAAGACGCATACCCAAACGGTGCGGGCGGGCAACAAGCTGCTGTTGCGCCACGGGGATGAATTTTGGATGAACGGGGCATAAGGACAGAAACCGATGTCAGAATCGATAATAGTCACACCGGACAGCGCCGATGTGCGGGCCGAGAAATATTGCAAAGAATTTAACCTCCGCACGCAGGCTGAGGCGGAGCAAGCGTTAAACAATGTGGATACGTTATACCGGCAAAGTTCCCGCTTTTACGGCGATTACGGTGCCGACCCGGAATTGGACGTTTACTATAATCAGCTGGATGCGGATTTTGCCGCGCAGGATTTTAAGAAAACCGCGCAACATACCGTTGAAAAATTCAAAAATGGTGAGTTTCCCAAGCCGGAGTGGGACGAGGAAGAGAAAAAAGAAGAAGACACGCATCCCAAACCCAATGACGCCCTGCCCGTCAAAGCCCGCGATGACAGCCCGACGGGCAGCGGGAATACCCCGGGTAAAGTGGTCGTCCAGGCCGCGCCGGCCGCGGATCCGCCGGAGGAGGCCAATACGGCGGTGACCGCGGAAACGGCGCAGGAAAAA
Source organism: Xenorhabdus doucetiae (assembly GCF_000968195.1). NCBI lineage: Bacteria > Pseudomonadati > Pseudomonadota > Gammaproteobacteria > Enterobacterales > Morganellaceae > Xenorhabdus > Xenorhabdus doucetiae. The sequence goes on along the minus strand of NZ_FO704550.1, from coordinate 3,927,484 downwards.
GGCTGGCTGGAGCAGGCGGGGGAATGGTGGGAGGAAACCAAGGAAGGTGTGCAAAAGTGGGGGGAAGAAGCCGGAGAAAAACTGAGTGCGGCCTGGGATAATCCGGGTAAGGCCGCCATCGGTGCCGGCAAAGAAGCGTGGAATACCCTGCCCGACATGGGTGAACTGGCCATCCGGGTGGGGACGGGACTGCCTTCTGCGGTGATGAGCGACACCGGTAATCTCTTGAAATGGATGGGGGCTGACGCGATAGGGGATACCGCCCTTGCTGCGGCTGATAAATGGAATAAAGAAGTCGTTGATAAGGTCGTCGAATTCAGCCATGTGGATGCCGCCCGGTTTGATATCACGGATAAGGCGGAACAAGGGGGAGCGCTGGGTTTTAATATCGCCAGCCTGGCAACGGGGGTAGGCGGGCTGCTCAAGCAGGGGGCGAAAACGGTAGCTAAAAAGGCCAAACCGCCTGCCGGCGGCAAAGTCAAAGGCCAGTCTGGCGACACCCCGGAAGCCAAACCCGCCAAAGAGACGCCCAAGGATGATGCTACGCCGTCCAATAACAAAGAGGGAAGCTGCACGGGAACCTGTAGTACAAAAAGCGAACCGGTCGATATGGCGACCGGCGACTTCCTGCAAGTCTGGCCGGTTATCGTTATCCCCGGACTGTTACCCATCACCCTGACCCGGACCTATCGTTCCACCGCCAAGTACAGCGGCCTGTTTGGCGAAAAATGGGCGGATGACTGGTCACGCCAGTTAGTGTTGACCGACGGTAGGGTGGATTTCACGGATACCGACGGCGTCATTTACGATTTCAGTACGCCGGAAAATCAGGTACTCGCCCGTAATAAACATATTCCCCATTGCGTCCTGACGGGGGAACTGACGGGTGAACTGTGCCTGACTGACCGCCGCGCCCAGTTGACTTACCATTTCAGCGTGATTTCAGGGACCACACGGAAACTGTCCGCCATCACGGACCGACGCCAGAACCGGATTGCGTTTCTCTACGATAAACAGTCACAACTGACGGAAGTCGTCCGCAATGACGGCCTGCGCTTAAGCCTGCATTACCGGGACGGACAACTCCACGCGCTCGAGCTGGACGAGACCCGCGAGGGGCAAGCCGTCCGGCAGCGCCTGCTGACCTGCCGGTATGATCCGCAGGGCTACCTGAGCGAGTGTGACGCGTTCCAGCACCACCACCTGTGGCATGAATATGATACGCAGGGGCGCATGACCCGCTGGCACGATACCGACCAGACCGATCTCCATCTCACGTATGATGACCGGGGCCGGGTGGTCAGTATGGCCTCTCCCAGCGGTTACTGGCATGATCGGTTCCGCTATGATGACCGGGCGCGTATTACCACCTATCTGGATGCCGAAGGGGGCGAAACCCGGCATCACTACGATCACAATGGATTAGTGACCCGTGAAGTCGATCCGCTGGGGCGCATCACCCGCCGCCAGTGGCGCCATAGCCAAATCCTCTGGGAAGCCGATCCGGCAGGCGGGATAACCACCTTTGGTTACAACCCTGACGGGGCGCTGACCGAAGTCAAACTGCCGACGGGTGACACCTTTGCTTACGGCTATGACGAACACGGGCAACTCACCGAAAGTGTCCTGCCAACGGGTGAACGCTGGCAATGGCATTATGATGAACAGGGCAACCTGACGGCAGTGACTAACCCGTTGGGACACAAAGAAACCTACCAATACGGCACGCACGGTGAACTGCGCCAGCGTTTGCTGCCGGACGGCCGGGCATGGCACTACGCCTATGATGAGCAACAGCGCCTCGCCGCCGTGATGACGCCGGACGGCGAAACTACCGGGCTGGAGCTGGATGCGCTGGGCCGCCTGCGCCGTTTCACCGACGCGCTGAAGCAGGAGACCCGCTACCAATACAGCCCCGACCATGCCAGCCTCAGCAACGGCAGCCTGAGCGAAATCACCCTCGCCGACGGCGTCACGCAAACACTGGCCTACGACAGCGAGCGGCGGGTGGTGGCGGTCACGGACGGGGAAGGGCGTACCACCCGCTACACTTACGGCGCGTTTGACTTGCTGACCACCGTCACCCGCCCCGACGGCACCACCCTGAAATTTGGCTATGACCGCCTGACCCGGCTGAGTAGCGTCACCGCCTCCACGGGCGAAACTTACCGTTATGAGCGGGACGCGGCGGGGCAAATTATCCGGGAAACCGATTTTACCGGGCGTACCCTCGAATATCAGTACGATAAACTGGGCCGCCGGACACTGACTCAATACCCCGATGGGCAGCAACAGCGCTGGCATTACAATGCACGCGGCCAGCTTATCCGCGAAGAGGGTTGGCAGCCGGAGGACGGGGAACTTAAGCTCACCGTAACCACCCGTTACGAATACAATGCCCGCCAGCAGCTTATCAGGGCGGCCAATGCCGATGCGGCGGTCGAGTTTGAGTATGACAAAGCCAGCGGCCTGCCGACCTGTGAGCGGATTAACGGGCGGGAAATCCGCCGGACCTGGGATACGCTGACGGGGCAGCCGTTAAGCGAGCAACTGGATGACAACACCCTGCATTTTGGCTACAACCCGCTGGCGCAACTGAACCACTTCCAGCTTAACCAACATGCGCCGCTGACCTTGCAGCACGATGCCTTAGGCAGGGAAACGGTGCGGGAAAGTGCCAACGGCTTTATCCTCGCCAGCCGCTACACCGCGACGGGGCAGCTTTCACACCAGTCGGCAGGGCAGGCCACCTCCTTTTTCCGGGAAACACTGGCACAAAATGACCCGCATTTTCCGCCGCAGGCCTCGGCGGTCAACCGGAGCTGGCAATATGACCGTGCCCATAATGTGCGGGTGATTGACGACAGCCGCTGGGGGCAAACCCGCTACCGTTACAATGCTAACGACCAAATCCTGCATACCCTGTTTGACGGCAATCGCCCCCATGAGGAACAGTTTGGCTACGATGCCAACGGCAACCTGAGTCGGCACTTGCCGGTCGATGCCCACGGCGCGATGGAACAAATAACCCAACGCCAAAAAGCCGGGCGGGTGGTGCAGCACGGCGATATCCGCTATCGCTATGATGACAATGGGCGTCTGGTGGAAAAAACTGAACAACGTGACGGCTTCCGCCCGCAGGTCTGGCGCTACCGCTGGGATACCCAAAACCAGCTGACCCACTGCGAAACCCCGGACGGTTCGCGCTGGCATTACCAGTATGATGCTTTTGGGCGGCGTATCCGTAAACTGAAAGTGCACGACGGCAAACTCACGGCGGCAAACCTGCAACGGTGGCTGGACGGCAAGCCGGACCTGACCCCGCGCGCCACGGCCATTTACGGGCAGGAATATTTGTGGAGCGGTGACCAGCTGGTTGAGGAAACGCCGGTTTACGCCGATGGCTCGCTGGCACTGGACAGCCGCGTGCGTTGGTTGTACGAGCCGGGGGCACTGACGCCCTCCGCCCGCGTTGAAAAGGGCAAGCTGCATTATATTGTCAGCGACCACCAAGGCACCGTGCGCGAGATGTTGAATGAAAACGGCACGCTGGTCTGGGCGCAGCGGTTGAAGACATGGGGAAAAGCCGAAAAATCGCAGGTGATTGCGTCGAATGATCCGGATTACCATGTGGGGTGTAATTTCAGGTTTTTAGGTCAATATGAGGATCAGGAGAGCGGGTTATTCTATAATTTTCATCGTTATTATTCCCCGGAGACAGCGCAGTACATCTCGCCCGACCCGATCGGATTATTGGGCGGGTTTAATCCCTATTCGTATGTGCATAATCCGACGGGTTGGGTTGACCCTTGGGGGTTGGCGGGTAAAGATTGTCCTGCATTCATAAATGATGATGTTGTTCGTCATTCTAGTAAAGGTGATTGGACAGAGGCTAGTTCTATGCCACCTAGGGATAGAAAAACATTTCCTAACGGAAGGTTAAGTGGTGGAGGGCACGGGCAATCAGCTATTCAGGAATTAGAGGCTAGAGGCATCGCTTACAATATAGAACATACTTATCCAAATGGGGTACGAGTAGGAAATATACCTAGTCATTCATCTAAAGGAAAACGTAAAGGAACAGGTCAATCATGGTTCCCAGAAAATTGGAGTGATGCAGATATCAAACATGCTGGGAAAGTGATTTGGGATTCTCCTCATAGCTCGAAAGTAACCATGCCTTCAGGCGGAACTATGGTTTCAGGAACACATAATGGCGTCTTTATTAGAGTTGTCCGTGATCCCAAAGGGGGCGGCTCTATTTTCCCTGACAATTCAATTCAACCTTAATGTATGATGGATTATATGAATATAGAACATAGAATTCGTGAAATTAGAAGGAAGTGCGATGAAATACTTTCTTTTAATATGTGGTTTAATTTCCATGAGAGTTTTTTCTGGCCGATTATTGAACTAATTGATGTTGATGATGATTTTCTTACACATATCTACAGCTCTATTGAAGATCAATACCTTGAAATTTTGTTTCACGAACCAGTGATTATCTCTGTAGTCGAGTCTGTTCAGAGTAAAAAACTCATTGAGTGTATTAGGAATATGAGATATGAAAAATCTGATTTAATCGATGATATCCTTATTCAGGATATCGAATCGGCTTTGTTTGTTAATTATGATGAACCAGAAAACTATTTGAGTGCCCAAAGATTTAAAGATACCTATATGGATCTTAAAAAATTTACCAAAGGGGCTTTAAATAAAGAACAATGCAATGATGGAATAATAAACACCTTGGATTCAATCATTGAAATTTCAGAGAAAAACAAACATGAATACTTCTCATATGTTCGTGTTTATTGGCTAAGTCTTTATTTTTATAAATCAAGTTCTAAACTTAACAATCAAGATGAAATAGCATATTATAAGAGCACTTTATCTAAATTATTTCCATGTGGTAGTTTTTAACTTAATAATTAAAACATAATTCACATTATAAAGCCGGAAAGATTCGCATGATCTTCCGGCTTTTGATCATCACCCTGCCTTGTAATCCTCTATCAGTTCACGCATCCGCAGCTTAATTTCACTGATTTGTGCCCGCTGGCGCTGGTATTGCTGTTTGAGGCTGTGGGTCAGCCCGCAAGACGATCAAGCCATAGGCTGTTTCCAGCGTCACGGGATGATCCAACAAGCCGCTTTCTGTCAGCCAGTCACCTGCCAGATAAAGCTCGCCATTTTCGCGTACCCAATCGATCCCCTGATAAGGGTGGTTTTCAGCATTGTGGATCAACGTGGCGAGATCCGGTTCGGTTTCTGGCTCAATCAGGGACAACATCAAACCATTAGCAAATTGCGCGATATGGAACAGCGCATTGGCAGAAAAACCAATCTGGTTGAGCGTGTTGCCACTGATCACACATTCCGGCAGTTCAGCAAGGTGAGATGAAAGACGGAGATCCATAAATACATTCCTTGTGCTATTTAGCGTGTTAGCGTGACATAAATGCGAACCGCTTCCCAAAATAAAAAAATGGCCGTGAGGGACAAGGAAACGGTTCAAGTTGTCTATGGTGATTTTCTATTTCTGATTATAAAACAGAATATTAACGGGTTTTTCCCAGTGGTGTTTTCTTCAATTCACCGGGAAATTGCCGCAACCAATCGACGATGGCAATCTCATCCCACTCACCTTGGTTCATGCTTTTGAGGCAGTGCCACAGGGTATGTAAGTTTTGGGCGGTAATGATCAGACAACCCGGCATCACCCTGATTTTAACGGATCATTGACAGAAAATCCGGCTTCACTAGGCCAGTTTCCACTTAAATTAATGGCGGGAATGGTGCGGTTAGGTCCTTTCGGGCGGTATACAACTTTCTGATACCGTTCAGGTTGGGAAATTTTGTAAATGCAGGTTTCTGCATTAGAATGCGCGTTAGCCATAATAACTATCCTGATTAGTTGTTGCGGTTAGCGGTTTTATCGTGTTCCACCACGGTAAAGCCGCGTTCAGATTTCACTGCCTACTTTACGCCTGCCTGCAAACTTTCATCATCAATAACTGCTCTTTGCGAAGCCGCTCGCAAAATAAATACTGGATATACATCCCCTTCAATGGAATGTGTTAACTCACGCAGTAAATTGTCTTTTTCGCCGAAAATACGTGTCATATCATTCACAATGGGAACGTGTTCGGTATTTATTGCCATATAATGAAGCATCGCTGGCTGGCCACCGCCCTCATTATGATGATGGTGTTGGGCTGGATCGGCATGAAAGCGTGGCGTCGCCTGCGGACACTGGAAAAGCTCAACCTTGACGTTGAACTGAAAGTGTTTGATCCGGTTCGGGTGGACATTGAACATCAGGATCGCTACCTCGACCACTGGAAATCCCAGTTGCAACGCCATCTGGATGCCTACAATTACCTGTATGAACGGCCGTGGTACATGGTCATCGGCAGCCAGAAGAGCGGCAAGACCTCACTGATCAAGGAAGGGGTGAAGCTGTCCGAAATCGCGGCCCCCGAATATTTGCGTCAGGATGGCGACGTTCCCCTGATGCTGCGCTGCTGGCTGGGGGAAAAAGCGGTGATCATCGATCCGAAGGGGCAGTTGATTGACCAGCCCGTCCCGCTTAACAGCGACAAACCCCAAATCCACAGCCGCCTGTGGGAAGCGTTGCTGAACTGGCTGGCGGAAAACCGTCAGCGCCAGCCGCTCAACGGCATTATTCTGACCGTGGATACCCTGCGGCTGATGAGCGACAGCCGCGAACAGCGTGAACGCTATGTGCGGGAAATCCACCAGCGTCTGCAAGACGTCCGCCTGACCTTCCACAGCCAGTTGCCTCTCTATCTGGTGATGACCAAAATCGACCTGCTGCACGGCTTTGAGGCCCTGTACCAGTCGCTGGATCGCCAATTGCGCGACCAGATTTTGGGTGTGACCTTCAGCCTCAACAACCGCGATGAAAAAGCGTGGCGCAGTGAGCTGGAGGCGTTCTGGAAACAGTGGATGGCCAACCTGAATACCGCGATGCCGGACATGATGCTGAACAACGTCGATGCCAACCAGCGGGCCGCCCTGTTCAGTTTCACCCGCCAGATCCAGGGGCTGCACAGCTACATCGCCCAGATGCTGGACGATATCCTGTATAACGATGAACACCACCGCCCGACCCTGCGCGGCGTCTACCTGACCTCGGCGCATCAGGTGGGGCAGATGGATGATCTGTTCACCCAGTCCGCCTCGGCGCAGTACCACCTGGGGGCGCAGGCGTTTCCCACCTGGCCGGCGGGCGACACCCTGCCGTTCTTTACCCATTCCCTGTTCGAAGAGGTCCTGCTGGCCGAACCGAACCTGGCGGCGGAGAACCGCATCTGGCTGAGCCGCAACCGCCGCCAGTTGTACACCTTCTCCACGGTCAGTGCGCTGGTCGTGCTGGCGATGTGGGGCGGCTGGCATTACTTCTACCAGAAAAACTACCGGGCGGGGGAAGAAGTGCTGGCGCAGGCGAAAAATTTCCTGTCCGTGCCGCCGCCGAAAGGGGATGACCATGACGGCAACCTCCAGTTGCCGCTGCTGAACCCGATCCGGGATGCGACGCTGGCTTACGGCAACTATCACGAGAACAAATCCTTCCTGACCGACATGGCGCTGTATCAGGGCGGCGGGGTCGGGCCGTATGTGGAAGGCACCTACCTGAAACTGCTGGAGCAGCGTTTCCTGCCGGCACTGATGCGGGGGTTGCTGGATGACCTGAAGCAGGCCCCGGCCGGCAGTGAGGAAAAACTCGAAATCCTGCGGGTGATGCGCATGATGGAAGATAAAAGCAAACGCAACCCCGGCCTGGTTGCCCAGTATATGCGCACGCGCTGGAGCCAGGCCTTCAACGGCCAGCGGGATGTGCAGGAGGCGTTGCTGACCCACCTGGATTACGCCCTCGACCGGACCGACTGGAAGACCCTGCGCGATAACGGGGACAAAGAGGCCATGGCCCACTTTGCCCCGTTTGTCAAACCGATCCGGCAGGCGCAGGAGGAGCTGAAAGCGCTTTCCGTCAAGCAGCGGGTGTACCAGAACCTGCGTATCCGGGCGCAGGACAGCCTGCCGGCGCCGCTCAACCTGCGTGACCAGATTGGCCCCAGCTTTGACGATGTGTTTGTGGCCAGCAATGAAAAACGCCTGGTGATCCCGCAGTTGCTGACCCGCCTCGGCCTGACGGATTACTTCGTCCGGCAGAAAGATGAACTGACCAAACTGACCGAGATGGACAGTTGGGTGCTCAATATCACGAAGCCGAATCCGGACACCGCCGGCGGAGCGGGGTCGTCCGCGGCGCATGACCAGTACAGTGCTAAAGATCAGGAGCGGATCTTAAACGATACCTGAAAACCGCCGTCTACGATATCCAGCGCAGCCACGGCAGTGAGGTGCCGCTGGAAGAACTGCTGCGCCGGTTGGCCGGGCGTGGCACTACGCCTATGATGAACACCAGCGCCTCGCCGCCGTGATGACGCCGGACGGCGAAACCACCGGGCTGGAGCTGGATGCACTGGGCCGCCTGCGCCGTTTTACCGATGCGCTGAAACAGGAGACCCGCTACCAATACAGCCCTGACCATGCCAGCCTCAGCAACGGCAGCCTGAGCGAAATCACCCTCGCTGACGGCGTCACGCAAACACTGGCCTACGACAGCGAGCGGCGCGTGGTGGCGGTGACGGACGGCGAAGGGCTTACCACCCGCTACACTTACGGCGCGTTTGACCTGCTGACCACCGTCACCCGCCCCGATGGCACCACCCTGAAATTTGGCTACGACAAGCTCACCCGGCTGAGTAGCGTCACCGCCTCCACCGGGGAGGTATACCGTTATGAGCGGGACGCGGCCGGGCAAATTATCCGGGAAACTGATTTTACCGGCCGTACCCTTGAATATCAGTACGATAAACTGGGACGCCGTGTACTGACTCAATACCCTGATGGCCAGCAACTTCGCTGGCGCTATTCCGCCGCCGGTTTGCTGGTCAGACAGGAAAGCTGGCAGCCGGTGGACGGGGAACTTAAGCTCACGGCAACCACCCGTTACGAATACAACAAGCGGTACCAACTGGTGAAAGCCACCAATGCCGATGCGGTGGTCGAGTTTGAGTATGACAAGGACACTGGCCTGCCGACCTGTGAGCGTATCAACGGGCGGGAAATCCGCCGGACCTGGGATACGCTGACGGGGCAGCCGTTAAGCGAACAACTGGATGACAACACCCTGCATTTTGGCTACAACCCGCTGGCGCAACTGAACCACTTTCAGCTTAACCAACATGCGCCGCTGACCTTGCAGCATGACGCCTTAGGCAGGGAAACAGTACGCGAAAGTGCCAACGGCTTTATTCTTGCCAGCCGCTACACCGCAACCGGCTTGCTGGCGCATCAATCGGCAGGGCAGGCCACCCCCTTTTTTCCGGGAAACACTGGCACAAAATGACCCGCATTTTCCGCCGCAAGCCTCTGCCGTCAACCGCAGCTGGCAATATGACCGTGCCCATAATGTGCGGGTGATTGACGACAGCCGCTGGGGGCAAACCCGCTACCGCTATAATGCCAACGACCAAATCCTGCATACCCTGTTTGACGGCAATCGCCCCCATGAGGAGCAGTTTGGCTACGATGCCAACGGCAACCTGAGTCGGCACTTGCTGGTCGATGCCCACGGCGCGATGGAACAAATGACCCAACGCCAAAAAGCCGGGCGGGTGGTGCAGCAAGGTGATATCCGCTATCGCTATGATGACAATGGCCGTCTGGTGGAAAAAACCGAGCACCGGGATGGCTTCCGCCCGCAGGTCTGGCGCTACCGCTGGGATACGCAAAACCAGCTCACCTACTGCGAAACGCCGGACGGTTCGCGCTGGCATTATTGCTACGATGCTTTTGGGCGACGGATCCGGAAACTTAAGGTTCACGATGGAAAGCTGACGGCGACCAACCTGCAACGGTGGCTGGACGGCAAGCCGGACCTGACCCCGCGCGCCACGGCCATTTACGGGCAGGAATACCTGTGGAGCGGTGACCAGCTTATCGAGGAAACGCCGGTTTACGCCGATGGCTCGCTGGCACTGGACAGCCGCGTGCGTTGGTTGTACGAACCGGGGGCACTCACACCGTCCGCCCGTTTTGAAAAGGGCAAGCTGCATTATATTGTCAGCGACCATCAGGGCACCGTGCGCGAGATGCTCAATGAAAACGGCACGCTGGTCTGGGCGCAGCGGCTGAGTACGTGGGGAAAAGCCGAGAAATCGCAGGTCATTGCCTCGAACGATCCGGATTATCACGTTGGGTGCAATTTCAGGTTCTGCGGCCAATATGAGGATCAGGAGAGCGGGTTGTATTATAACCGTTTTCGTTACTATAATCCTGAGACGGCGCAGTATATCTCGGCAGATCCCCTGAACTTGGCAGGCGGTTTTAATCCTTATGGCTATGTCGATAATCCGCTGTCTTGGGTTGACCCCTTTGGGTTGTGCGGAACGTCGAAAGTTGATAAGCAACATGTTCTTGACAATATATCAGCAAGTAAGGCAGCCAGAGAGTCGTCTAATTTTCCTTCAACTCAGCCAACGTGGCTTAAACATCATGAAAAAGCAGGCGGGCATGCTATAGAAAGGCACGTTGGAAAAACTGACGCTCAATTACTGGACCGTTTAGCTTCTAGCCGAAGAATTAGTGGTTCAAGTACTTATACCAACGGCAGTATTGCTGAAAAAGTCATATCACAAACGATCAAGGATAATAGAAATACTGTTAACGCTTGGGCAAGAAGCGCGCAGGCTGGCGATAAATTAAGATTAGATCATACAGGTGTTGATATTATTGGTAGGGGTGTAAAAAGGAAAAATCCTGTGATGACCGATGCTACAAATGCACGAGTTATTCTTAAGAGTACTGGTGACGGTAAATACCATATATTAACTTCATTCCCGGGGTAGTTTATGATTTTTCGAGAAAAATATAATAATTTATATAACTTTTTTGGTGCATGGTTTCCTGATGCAGACTTTGAAGAGCTTACTGATGAAGAAATAGTCATTTCTTTCAAGAAAGTCACCAGTAATGCGGTGATTAACGAAACTTTAGATGAAATATCTTTATTAGTAAAAGATGGGTCTTTTCCATTGGATGAAATTATAGATAGCACAAATATTTATTTTGAAGATAAAGCTGACTGTATCAATTGGCTTGTGGATATACAAAATTATCTAAGATCATAAGCTTAAAGCTAAATCTAAATATCAGTTATATAAACAACCAAATAAGAGCCGGAAAGATCCCTGTGATCTTCCGGCTTGATTGTTTTTATCCGCTATCGCTATGATGACAATGGCTGTTTGGTGGAAAAAACCGAGCAGCGGGATGGCTTCCGCCCACAAACCTGGCGCTACCGCTGGGATACGCAAAACCAGCTTACCCACGTCGAAACCCCGGACGGCTCGCGCTGGCACTATGCCTATGATCCGTTTGGCAGACGAATACGTAAGCTCAAGGTTCACGACGGAAAACTCACGGCGACCAACCTGCAAAGGTGGTTAAATGGCCGGCCGGACCTGACTCCGCGCGCCACGGCCATTTACGGGCAGGAATACTTGTGGAGCGGTGACCAGCTTATCGAAGAAACGCCGGTTTACGCCGATGGCTCGCTGGCACTGGACAGCCGCGTGCGCTGGCTGTACGAACCGGGGGCGCTCACGCCATCCGCGCGCTTTGAAAAAGGCAAGCTGCATTACATCGTCAGCGACCATCAGGGCACCGTGCGCGAAATGTTGAATGAGCAGGGCGTACTGGTCTGGGCGCAGCGGTTGAAGACGTGGGGAAAAGCCGAGAAATCGCAGGTCATTGCCTCGAACGACCCGGATTATCACGTTGGGTGCAATTTCAGGTTTTTAGGGCAATATGAGGATGAAGAGAGCGGGTTATTCTATAATTTTCATCGTTATTACTCGCCGGAGACAGCGCAGTATATCTCGCCCGATCCGCTGAATTTGGCGAGTGGTTTTAATCCTTATTCATATGTGCATAATCCGGTATCGTGGGTCGATCCTTGGGGTTTGTGTGGAACTTCGACAGGTGATTCCGTCACTGTGTTCCGAGTTCAAGGAGGAGAATATCCCAATGCAAGTCGCTTCTTAATAAGAATAGATGATGCAGGAAAACCTAGAATTAAAGATGGCACTTTAAATATTAGTATTGGTGATACTAAGCATGCGGAGCATTTTAAGAATATTAGGGGGCCTACTGCCGAGATTGTTTCGTTTAAAATACCCAACTGGCTCGATAAGCTCATTAAAGAAAATGCCATACCTCAAAATGGTTATAAAAAAAATCCATTAAACCAAAATCAAATGGCTCCTAAAAAAGTAGATCCAACAACCCCAGGGGACTCTTATGAATTGCCTAGTGTATGGAGTAAGTGGCTAGAAGAAAACGCAATTCCAGGCTCTGGGAAAGTGCAGAAATAAATGAATTGAGGTGACTTATGTTTGAAGGTGATGATTTATTAGCGGACGATAATGTCGTTGTTGCTATAAAAAACAATAGTTTTATTGAATGGTATCAAGCAGACAGAGAGATATGGGTATTAGACAGACAGAAATGGCATAACTCTTTCCTTGAAATTGGCATGGATTGTCCAGAAGATAGTGCCGATGATAGATTCGGCATTTTAATTGTAAACGATGATACTAAAGATAAATTTCTTGAAAATCTTTTGCCTTTCAAAGTAGATAGCAAAAAACTAGATGGATTCAGGGAAAAAATAAAGAAATCATCCTCTATTTGGGATTCTGCCGAACTATTTCCAATGGCATTTATTGATTTTGATTCAAAAAAATTAAGTGCGTGCTATCCATATGCAGAAAAAACACCTGTAGAGAAATATGTACCTGATGGTTGGAGTGGTGAGTTTGTTGACTTTATGCGCAAATTTGATGAGGACATTCTGCCTAAGAAAGAAAAATATTGGATCATTAATGGTATTGACTATTTAGAAAAACTTTCTTCTTTACTTTAATAATAGACTGGAAGATCCCCATGATCTTCCGGTTTTTCCTATCTATCGTGCCGGATATTCCGATGAATCAGCATAAATAATATATTAAGTGACAAAATAGATGACTATATTCACATATAAAAACAACCCAATACGGGCATTTTACACACAACAATCAGTTAGAGTGTATCAGGCTTATTCAGCAACCATTGCTGACAGTGCGATTAAATATAATACATTTGTTTCCCCACCTTTTAGCATGACGCGTATGACATGGATTAAGCCATCATTCTTATGGATGATGTATCGTGCTGGTTGGGGAATGAAAGACAGTGGTCAGGAACGTATCCTGGCTATTGATATCACTCATGAGGGATTTAGAGAAATTTTGCAGCAGGGCGTGATTAGTCATTATGACCCTGATTTGTTTCCTTCTAAGGAAGAATGGAAAAAAGAAGTTCAGCAAAGTAATGTGGTTATTCAATGGGACCCAGAGCGGGACATTTATTTAAATAAGTTAGAACAGAGAACCATACAGATTGGTCTGCGTAATCAAGCAGTAGAAAATTATGTAAAACAATGGATTATCAACATCGAGGATATTACGAATAGAGCACATCTTATTCATGATTTGGTAAAAAAGAATAAATTGGATATGGCTTACGGTTTGTTACCAGAAGAAAGAATTTATTTGGAATGACTCATATGTAGTGGAGCAGGAATTCCGGATAATCGTGTACAGGCTATCCGGTTTAATAACCTTCTAATCAAATACTTTTCAGGCCAGTAATACCGGCAGTTCAGCACGCAAGACGAGCAAGCCATAAGCTATTTCCAGCATCACGGGGTGATCCAATAAGCCGCTTTCTGTCAGCCAGTCTCCCGCCAGATAAATCTCACTATTGATGCCAATGGATTATAATCATGAAATATTATGCAAAAATTATTTCTTTGAATGAAAATATTGAAGAAGAAGTTACTTTGTCATTCGGGGAACATGAGATATGTTGCTTTATCAATGAGTTTCCAAGACTTCTGCGAGTAGGTGATATTCACTTGGTTGAACTAGGCCTTGTATTTTTAGATGATGTTAAAGTTGAACCATCCAAGGACAAAAATGCGACATTAAAACAACAGGGAAATACATTTTCTTATGAGATGAATGGTTATTTGGTAGAAGATAAACTATTTTTATCTAATTTGGTATTTCAAGATGATATATTATATGAATATTCATATTTGGAAAATGGATATGTCAAAATTTATCCTGATCGAATTACCGTGTTTTTCCTTTAGTTAGATTTTCTTTTTCTTCAAAAACCGGAAATTCCCCGTGATCTTCCGGTACTATTGTTCCTCCCGTACCATATCAGCGTGGACTGGAACCGCCCAATAGCGGCATCCCCCTAATTATTAGGATGGTTCAATAAAGGTCAAGATTATGTAGTGGTTTTAAAAATGGAAGAATAGGCCAATTTTATCCAGGTAAACTATGATAAGCATAAACACATACATAAAAATCAAAGATGAATATATTGATATTTTTCAATATGATGGAGGAGTGAAAAATTCTGATTACATCGATGGTGCCTTAGAGTTAACCATAAATGGTATTAGCCTTATTGATAAATCAATGTATGATTATATTGATGATCTTTGGTGTTATCTGGCAGAAGGATTATCGGTATTATATGATAATCAAGAAATTAAGTGCTATTTTCCAGATCAACCGATAGAGGTTAAATTTACTCCATCAAAGGGAAATAGAGTGCTTGTTAGCGTAAACTGCCATTCAGAAGTTAAGATTTCTATTGAAAAGGAAGAATTTTTAATTGCTATGAGTGGGCATGCAAAAAGATTCTTTGAACGGATGGAAGACTTAAATCCTAGCTCAATAGGGGCGTATAGAACGGCTATGCAATATTTAGAAAAAATTACTTTTTGATTTGTATATAAAACAAAATAGCTGGCAGATCCTGTGATCTTCCAGCTTTTTATCATCACATTTTGTCTTGTAATCCCCAACCAGCTTCCGCATCTGCAGCTTAATCTTACTGGGAATAGCGCGGGGAAATAACCGGAAGTCCGTATCGGTATTCCAGTTTATTTTCGTTTTGGGGATTCAGGCCAATAATATCGGCAGTTCAGCACGCAAGACGATCAAGCCATAAGCTGTTTCCAGCGTCACAGGATGATCCAATAAGCCGCTTTCTGTCAGCCAGTCAGCTGCCAGATAAAGCTCGCCATTTTCGCGTACCCAATCGATCCCTTGATAAGGGTGGTTTTCGGTATTATGGAACAGCGCATCAGCCGAAAAACCAATCTGGTTGAGCGTGTTGCCACTGATCACACATTCCGGCAATTCAGCAAAGTGAGATGAAAAATGAAGATCCATAAATACATTCCTTGTGGGGCTTGAGGCTATTTTGGTGGACATAAATGCGAACCGCTTGCCAAAATGAAAAAATGGACGTGAGGGATAAGGAAACGGTTCATGTTGTCTGGGGTGATTTTCTGTTTTTTAATTATAAAACAATATATTAACGGGGTTTTCCCAGTGGTGTTTTCTTCAACTCACCGGGAAATTGCCGCCACCAATCGACGATGGCAATCTCATCCCACTCGCCCTGGTTCATGCTTTTGAGGCAGTGCCACAGGGTATGTAAGTTTTGGGCGGTGATGATTAAACAGTCCAGCATCATACTGATTTTTAAAGGATCATTGACAGAGAATCCGGCTTCACTGAGCCAGTTGTCACTTTAGTAGCTCATCTCTTGGATCGTTCTCCCCCAATAATGAGCACTTTGGCAAGCTTTCATCGCAATGAGTGTATTGGATGGAAACACTCTGGGCGTATCCAGCAATTTTTGCCGTGAGACCTTTTTGTTTCAGGCAACAGAGTTATCAGTTAACCAAACACAGATTTGGAAAACGTTTTTGGCAAGGATCTTTTATCTCACCAAAATATTGGGAAAAGGCATTAATATTCATGAGAAAAATCCGAAAAAAGGAGTATCAGATCTTATCTGTTCCTGTCGGTCAAATCTGAATTTTGTTAACAAAATTTTCACGTTATTATTCTGTTATATATACTCTATAAATTTCAAATTGCAGCACAACAGCACGTTCACAAATTTCCAATATGAATAACGGTATCATTGGGAAAAGTGAATACATCCAATAACACAGTAAATTGAAAGATAAAGGGTATATCAAACATTAAATATTTTATTGCCCAATATCAGGTGATTTAACATGACGCATCCAAAAATCAGTGGCGCAATTCTGGCAGGGGGATTATCCACCCGCATGGGGGGAAATGACAAAGGATTGGTGCAATTCGACAATGTGCCGCTATATCAACGCATTGCGACAAGGTTGCAACCGCAGGTTCATGAACTGTTGATTAATGCCAATCGTAACCTGGGAATTTATCGGCAAAGCGGTTATCCCATCATACCGGATATCATTGCTGATTTTTCTGGCCCATTGGCAGGTATGTTGGCGGTTTTAAAAAGCGCCATCCATGAGTGGGTGGTATTTGTCCCTTGTGATGTTCCCGATTTCCCAGAGAACCTTGTCGCAACATTGTGGCACTACAAACAAAACGCTTGGGCGGCTTATGCACATGACTGCAAACGCGCGCATCCGACTTTGGCATTAATGCACCGCAGTCTCATCCCCCGTCTGGAAAGCTATCTCGCTTTGGGAGACAGAAAATTGATGTTCTTTATGCAGATGATTAAGGCAAAGGCGGTTTATTTCCCCCATCCCCACGCTTTCACCAACTTAAATACCCCTGAAGAATGTCTTTACTGGCAACACCATCATTGGGAACGCTTTCAGGAGTCTGCATGAACCACGGCATCAACGATACAACACCGCCCATTCTGGGGATCACCGCTTACAGTGGAACCGGAAAAACGACACTATTAAGGCAAGTCATTCCACTATTGCGCCAGCAACATATTCGCGTTGGGCTGATTAAGCATACTCATCATAATATGGATGTCGATAAGCCGGGCAAGGACAGCTATGAGCTACGCAAGGCAGGGGCAGCACAAACGTTAGTCGCCAGCCGGCAACGCTGGGCTTTGATGACTGAAACGCCAGAGTTAGCAGAACTGGATCTTGGCTATCTCGCCAGCCGGTTTGATACAAATTCACTGGATCTGATTTTGGTTGAAGGGTTCAAACAAGAACCCATCCCCAAAATCGCACTTTATCGCAACGGCCTGAATCATACTGTTGATGAAATCCTCGATCCTTATGTGATAGCCATTGCCAGCGATATTGCGCTGGCAACACGGCTTCCTCAACTCGATATCAATCGGCCGGAACACGTGGCAACATTTATCGCCAAATGGTTACACCAATAACGGTGGTTAAGCTAATAAAAAATAATAAAACGATAATGGGAAACAGCACTATGAAAGATCTAATCCGCGATGCTTCGCTGTCTGCGGTTAAAGTTGCCAACAAAATCGCATACCGTTATGTCAGTGAAGTTCGAAACCAACGGGTATTTCCTGATGCCGATGCGCTGGCTGGCCTGCAACATTTCGATAAGCCATTACCGATAACGGGAACCGACTGCCAGCAAGTGCTCGAACAACTTCACACATACGGCTCGCCAGCAACGGTTGCGACAACTGGCGGCCGATATTTCGGTTTGGTCGTAGGGGGATCAACTCCTGCCGCTTTGGGAGCAAACATCATTACCAGTGCCTGGGATCAAATCGCATTGATGGAATCCTCTTCCCCTGTTGCCAATCAATTAGAAAAGATCGCCGGACGTTGGGTGTTGGCGCTATTAAATTTGCCCTCAGAGGCGTTCGTCGGTTTCGTGACTGGCACAACGATGGCACATGTCAGCGCTTTAGCCGCTGCACGGCATTACCTGTATCAGAAACAAGGCTACGACCTTGCAGAACAAGGGTTATATAATGCCCCTGAATTGAAAGTCGTGCTCTCCGAAGAAGCCCATATCTCCGTTTTAAAAGCGCTTAGACTACTCGGCTTTGGTCGTTCGCAATTTATTTTTGTACCCTGTGATGATCAAGGACGAATGATAGAAAGTGCGGTTCCCGATTTTTCAGACAATATGATCCTGGTATTACAGGCCGGTAATGTTAATTCTGGCAGCTCAGATAACTTCCATGCTCTGATCCCCAAGGCTAAAAAAGCGGGTTGTTGGGTACATGTGGATGGCGCGTTTGGGCTATGGGCGCGGGCATCAAAGGAAAAATCCGCCTTGGTCGAAGGCGTTGAAGCCGCTGACTCTTGGGCCGTTGATGCCCATAAATGGCTTAATACCCCATACGATTGTGGCATGTGTATTGTTCGTCATAAGCAAACGCTAAGAGAAGTCATGACCACTTCTGCGGCCTATGTAGAGACGCAAGATATGTGGCAGGCAAAAGATATGCTACCTGAATTCTCCCGCCGAGCCAGAGCAGTTGAAGTATGGGCGGCCATTGCAGAGCTTGGCTCACAGGGAATTGAGGCGTTGGTTGATCGCTGCTGTTTATACACCCGAATGTTGGCAAAAGGGTTAGTATCACTAGGTTTTGTTATCCTCAATGATATTGTGCTTAATCAGTTAGTGGCTTGTTTGCCTGATATCGCCATGCAGCGCGCAATGTTACAGAAAGTGCAACAATCCGGTGAATGCTGGTTTGGGCAAACAACGTGGCAGGGAAGAGAAGCCATTCGTCTCAGTGTCAGCTCTTGGGCAACTACCGAAGACGATATTCAGCGCAGCTTGGAAGCCATTGCTGCTGCCATTGATGAGATCAAACAACAAGCCATTTAAAAATTGGCTTAATCACCCTCTGTCATCATTATTGCCTTAGATAAACAGAGGGTTAAATCCGCCCTTGCCTTATTTCCCTTCCGGCATCAAACCCATAAATGTGGTCTTTTTCCGTGGCTCTGTCATCAACGCTTCCAGTTTTTCGACACAGCGCAAGTAATGGGGAGTTTTCTTATGTGCCGCAACCGCCTCTTCATCAGCATAAGCTTCATAGATATAGAAGCGAGTTGGGATATTTTCATCACGCAAGACATCAAACCGTAAGTTGCCCGGTTCTTTAACCGAACCGAGGTGATTATCGCGAAATACGTCGATAAATTCGTCTATCTTGTCGGCTTTAACATTAATTTCCACTAATGTGACGTGCATATTATTCCCCCTGCGCTTTTTCATTCAAGAAGATCTCATAAGCCTGAGCGGGTTTCTCATTGTGATGCACCACGGCCTGCACCGCTTTCAGCATCGCAACCGGGGCTTCCGACTGGAAAATATTACGTCCCATATCCACACCCGACGCTCCCTGATCAATCGCCTGATAGCACATCTCCAGCGCATCCAGCTCTGGCAATTTCTTACCACCTGCAATCACGATCGGCACCGGACAGCCCGCCGCAATCCGCTCAAAACCGCTATCGACATAATAGGTTTTGATGATATTTGCCCCCATCTCAGCCGCAATGCGCGTCGCCAGCGAAAAATAACGTTGGTCGCGGGCCATCTCTTTACCGACGCCCGTCACTGCCATCGTTGGCATACCATAACGCGTCCCCTGATCCACCAGCTTGATGATATTCTTAATGGATTGGTGTTCGTGTTCTGTACCGATATAAACCTGTGCTGCCACTGCACAAACGTTAAGGCGCAGAGCATCTTCCATCGCCACCGCAACCGTTTCGTTGGAGAGTTCAGTCAGAATGGAATTGGCGCCAGATGCGCGCAAAACCACCGGCTTATTGGTTGCCGGCGGCACCTGACTGCGCAGGATACCGCGGGTACACATCAGTACGTCGGTATATTCAAACAGCGGGGCAATATTGATGTCGATACGCTCCAAGCCCGTCGTTGGCCCCTGAAAATAACCGTGGTCAAATGCCAGCATCACCGTTTTATGGGTGGCGGGATTGAAAATCCGTGCCAGGCGGGACTGCATCCCCCAATCCAGCGCACCACAGCCTTTCAGCTCAAACAACGTATTCTTTTGCGGTGTATTAATGCCAAAATCTTTACCGTCTTTGATATCATCTAAATCTGCCATTTCTCCCTCCAGAAAGGTGTCAGAGTCAGGGACTGCATTCAGCCCCATGAATCAGAAATTGTCGTGATTAGAAATCGTACTGGTTGATATTGTCTTTGGTGAAAATGACCCGCTCCGGCATCACCACAATGCCGTTGCCTTTCGCTTCATAACGGTATCCCTGCACACTGTTGGGTGAAATTTCAACGCTGCCAACATCAGGAATACTCAATTTATCGCCCACATTCAGATCGCCTTTTTGCAATATCTGATTGGCAACATGAATGGCTATTTTGCCCTGCTTGACCACATCCCACAGCGCAAACTGTTTGACTGTCCCATTTTCAACATAAGGGCGCATGACATTCGGGGTACTGAACCCAACAATCGCCACATCCTGCCGTTTCAGGTTTTCTGCTGCCTGAGCCGCCGCCGGCAAAGCGTTGGCATCTGGCGCAATAATCACATCCAAATCCTCCCACGCTTTCAAAATACCTTCCGCAGTTTGCAAGGATTTAGTGGCATCATTATAACCAAACCGGGTGGTGACAATTTCCCAATTGGGATGTTCCTCTGCAATCTTAGCCTTAGCCTCTTTTACCCATTGGTTCTGATCCGTCACTGTCGGGCTGGAATAGAAAAATGCCACTTTCGCTTTTTCTTTTTTCACCTGATTAGCCGCCATATCTACCAGAATTCCGCCCAATTGCTTTGGCGTTCCTTGATCGATATAGATGGAGCGACATTCTGGCGCAGTATCGGAATCCCACGTCAATACCTTAACACCCCGTTTCATCGCTCGTTTCAACGCTGGGCATAAACCATCGGGTGATACGGCTGAAACGACAATCGCATCATAGCCTTGATTCACAAAGTTATTGATAAGCTGAACCTGTCCCGCAACACTTGGCTCTGTCGGACCATCGTAAGTGATGTCAATCCCCAACTCCTTGCCGGCTTCCACCGCACCTTGACCGCCGCTGGTAAAGAACCCAACACCGACCAATTTAGGAATAAATGCAATCTTCTCTGCCGCTTGTGCCCAGGAAACACATCCCAGACTTAATGCAGCAACCAAAGCCAGCTTTTTCATTGTTGGTGCTTTCATGCCTATCTCCATTTATTTTTTATACTCGTGAAACCCTTCGACGTTGCCACCAATCACTGATTTGATGACGATGCAGCAAAGCAGACCGGCCTATTACCGCAGCAATCAGCAAGGCACCAGATAATGCACTGGATATCTGGTTAGGGATTCCCACCATCTGCAATCCTTGCTGCAAATAACCCACCAGCAAAACAGCCAGTGCCGTTCCCATGATCGACCCCGAACCACCATAAATATTGGCACCACCCAGCACCACAGCCGTAATGGCGGGCATCAGAAAAGAACTGCCTAAATCAGAACGCGCCGAGCCAAAATAGGAAACTAAAATAATCGCCGCGACAGCCGAAGCCAGCCCTGTTAAGGCATATAACAAGCACAACGTTTGATTTACGGGGATCGCTCCGTAACGGGCAACACGGTTGTTCTGCCCGATAAGAAAGATATTGCGGCCACGGTGAGTACGGTGCATAAATAACCAGAATGCCAACGTGAAAAGCATGAAGATAACCAAAGGCACAGGCAGGTCTAATAGTGTCAGATTAGCAAAATCCGTAAATGAATCAGGAAAGCCGCCGATGCCTTCATATCCCGTCGCGCCGGATAACCCCGACAGCAGTAAGGCACTACCCCCAAACAGATACATCGTGCCGAGCGTGATCACTAACGGATTCACGCCCGTATAGAAAATCAGGGCTGCGTTAATCAGGCCACACAATCCCCCGATGAGCACTGTGAAGGGAATTGCCACCATCATCGGTAAACCCGCTTGATACATAACGCCCAATGCAATAGCACATAAACCGATAATCGAACTAAAAGAGATATCAATACCACCGCTGACAATCACCATCGTTAACGGCAACGCGATAATACCAATGCAAATAAAGTCGCTGGTACTGAACAACAGCACGTTAATATCCAACATCCTCGGATTAACCATGCCAAACAGAAAAATTTCCACCACTAACAACACCAAAAGCGCGGTTTCCCAGCCATAACGTTGCCCATAGCGCTGTAACGTATTCATTATGGCCTCCCGTCTCTTGCAATGTGTTTGTTTATTGGTTCAAGGAAGCGGGCATAACGTTGCTGGTGTAAATTCTTCCCAACCGCACTGCGCAAGCGCCCATCCAGCACTAACACCGCTAACAGGACAAGGCCGGCAATAAAATCGTTCCACCAAGCCGATAATTTGAGTAGTACCAGCACACTATCGATTTGCGTCAGAAAATAGGCGCCGAAAATCGCGCCGATAACGGTTCCCATTCCTCCCAGCAGACTAACGCCGCCTAAGACACAGGCCGCGATGGCTTTCATCTCCAGCCCATTTCCCGTTTGGTTCGGAATAAAGCCAATCTGTGCCACAAACACAATGCCGGCCAAGGCTGCCATCACCCCATTTACAGTAAATGCCGTAATGCGAATGCTATTAACGGGTGCACCAAGCTGACGGGCGCCTTGCAGGTTATCACCCGTCGCATAAAACCCACGGCCAAATTCCGTTTTCTTTAACATCCACGCCATTGACAAAATCAATAACATCAGTAGCCAACCGATCGGTGAAATACCCAATAGCATGGGTCTGGCGAGGTCTTTAACCTCAGCGGGTAACCCTTCGATCCATTTACCGCCTGTCAATAACAGCATTAACCCACGATATAAACCGAGCGTGCCCAACGTGGCAACAATGGCCGGAATTTTCAACCCTGCCACCAGTACACCGTTAATCAACCCTGCCACCATGCCCATCAGCAACGTGATTAAACAGGCAACTGCCAGCGGAACCCCTGTATTAAGCATCATTCCCAACACCACCGCACATAATCCGGTGATTGAACCGACGGACACATCAATATTGCGCGTCAACATGACCAATGTGGCTCCCATCGCTAATAAAATCAGGATTTGGGCATTACCGAAGATCATCGTGACAGTTTGGAAACTGAAAGCATGACGATCGAGGCTCACCAGCAAAACAAATAACCCCAAAATAGCGATGACTGCTGTAGCTTCCCGGTTATTCTGAATGATTTTCAATGTGACGTTCCCCAAAAGAAAGGTGCATAATCTCGTCCACACTCATATGGTCTTTATCAAGTTGCCCACAAAGCTCACCGTGGTGCATAACCAGCACACGATCGGCCAACTGAATAATTTCATCAAGATCAGAAGAGATCAGGAGAATGGCCACCTGCTGGCGGGCGATGCTCTGAATAAGCTGATAGATATCATTGCGCGCCCCGACATCAACACCGCGCGTTGGTTCATCAATGATCAGCACTGTAGGCTTGGCTTCCAGACACTTAGCAATCAGAATCTTCTGCTGATTACCGCCAGACAGAGTGCGCGCAGACTGGTGTACATTGTGGAATTGAATATTGAGTGCTCGACGATATTGCTCCAATACTCCGGCATCGTAGGTGGAGCGCGTCCAGAAAGTGCTCCGGCTGTGCGTGAGCGAACGAACATTCCAACTCAAAAGCGCATCAAGGAACAAACCCGAAGCCTGCCGATCTTCAGGCAGATAAACCAATCCACGCTGCAATCGTTCTGCTGTATCGAGTTTATTGATGACTTGCTGCTGAAAACGAATTTCGCCACTTGCAATCGGGCGCAATCCATATAACGTTTCTGCCAGTTCTGTGCGACCCGCTCCCACAACACCAGACAAACCGACAATTTCTCCCGCCTGTAGCGTCAGGGTAATATCGCGGAATCCTTCCCCATAGAGGGAAGTCACTTCCAAAACGGGTATCTTTGATGTGTTATCCGATACATTCCCGTTGGCTTTCAGGCACCGTTGCTGATTGCCCGCCAATACAGCTAATCTTGCCGTAGGTGTAATCGCCTGAATAATCGCTTCCGTTGTAAAATGCCCAATCTCACCGCTGAGAGCGATCCCTCCATCCCGCATCACACTGACATAATTTGCAATCTCACGAATTTCAGGCAACTTATGAGAAATAAAGATAATTCCCACTTGCTGCTGCTGTAATTCCCGTATTCGCGCAAACAAACGTTCGGTTTCCGCAGGTGTCAACGAGGCGGTCGGTTCATCCAAAATCAAAATACGGGAATGACGCATCAGACCACGCATAATCTCCACCAACTGCTGATCCGCGACATTCAAGCTGCCCGCAGGTGCCTTCAAGTCAATTTGGCAATCGAGCTGGATCAGTAACTCCCGCATTCGACTTGTATTGGCTTGATGTTTTGGCAGGCGAAACAAGATATTTTCCTGAACAGAAAGGTTGGGAAATAGTAAGGGTTCTTGTGGAACCAGATAAATGTCTCGCTGATGGGCTTTCGCTGGAGTCAGATGGCTGACAGCCACACCATCCACAATCAACGTTCCGGCATCCGGCTGTTCAATACCCGCGATAATCTTCACCAAAGTCGATTTACCGGCACCATTTCCACCCAATAAGGCATGAACCTGCCCTGACATCAACGTGAAATCAATCTGCTTTAACACCATCAAACCAGAAAACTGCTTACTGATCCCACGGGCAACTAACAGCGGAGTATCGCCAGTAGGGTTAAGACAAGACGAATGATGGATATGAGTCGCGCTATTGCTCTGTGACATCACGTACCTCATGGCATTTTGGGTTTGCGTTTCTGACACTGATGCGAAAATGAATATTTATTTATTTTAAAAACATTTGTTCAAAACTTTAATGCAAAACTTAAGTTTTTTTCAATAATTAGATCACATTTTGTGAAAAAGTTAGAGCCACATTAAAATATGTTCAAATTTTGCGATAAGTCTCTAGTACATTAGAGATTTTTATGCTTATTCTTTCCTCGTGGATAAATGAAGTTATAGATGTCGATCAAATTGAGCAAGAAACAATCAGCAGCAGAGAAAAGCGTATTATCCGAGGAAATTGACTATCCAAGTCACAACTATCCAGGAAACATCATGAGTGAAGAAGAACTGATGGCCCGTATTGCCTGGTTTTACTATCACGATGGTCTGACACAAGGGGACATCGGTGAATTGCTCGGCCTCAGTCGCCTCAAGGTCTCCCGTCTGTTAGAGAAAGGGCGGCAGTCTGGCGTGATCCGCGTGCAGATCAATTCACGTTATGAAGGGTGTCTAGCGTTAGAAAATACCTTGCAAAAACGCTTTAATCTCAAACAGGTTCGTGTATTACCTACTCTGGACGGCATCAATCTGAATGCGCGCCTTGGTATCGGAACCGCTCATCTGTTAATGGCGCTGATTGAGCCTCACCAGCTATTGGCGATTGGGTTTGGTGAAACGCCCATGTGCACTTTGCAGCATCTAAGCGGCTTTATCTCATCCCAACAAATTCGTTTGGTGACGCTGTCGGGAGGGGTCGACCCTTATATGACTGGTATTGGTCAACTTGATGCTGCCTGTCCGGTCAGTATCATTCCTGCCCCTTTGCGTGCTTCTAGTCATCAGGTCGCGGCAACATTCCGCGAAGAACGGAGTGTACGGGATGTGATTTTGGCAGCCTGTGCAGCCGATATCGCTATCGTCGGGATTGGCGCTATCAAACAGCAGCAAAACGCAACGATCATGCGTTCCGGCTATATTAGCGATGGTGAACAATTGATGTTGGGTCGCAAAGGCGCTGTTGGAGACATTCTTGGTTATTTCTTCAATACGGAAGGTGAACTGGTTAGCGATATTGATATTCATCAGGAATTGATCGGTATCTCCCTGTCAGAACTGAAAACCATCCCGAACGTGATTGGTGTGGCGGGGGGGATCGAAAAAGCCGACGCTATCGTTGCCGCACTCAAAGGAGGCTATATCAGTTCACTGGTGACAGAAGAACAGACCGCGAGAGCTATGCTGATTTGATCGACTAATAATTTCTATCCATCCCTGTGCCATATCGAATAAAAAGAAGATAACAACAGACGAGGATAGCATCATGAATCAACGCGCTTATGCCCAACCATCAAGGAAGTATCTGATGGCGCTTGATGCAGGAACCGGCAGTATCCGTGCCGTGATATTTGATCTCGAAGGGAATCAGGTTTCCGTCGGGCAAGCGGAGTGGATACACCAACCTGTACCGAATGTTGCGGGTTCAATGGAATTTGATCTGCAAAACAACTGGCAACTGGCCTGCCAATGTATCCGGCAGGCACTGCAAAAGGCAGAATTGCCTGCCAATGCGATTCAGAGCGTTGCCGCCTGTTCAATGCGAGAAGGCATTGTCCTTTATAATCGCGGTGGCGATCCCATCTGGGCATGTGCCAATGTGGATGCTCGCTCCAGCCATGAAGTCAGCGAGCTAAAGGAGCTTTACAACAATACTTTTGAGTATGATGTTTATCGCTACTCCGGCCAAACATTGGCATTGGGCGCCATGCCGCGCCTGCTTTGGCTGGCGCATCACCGTCCTGATATTTACCGGCAAGCCAGTACCTTGACTATGATCAGTGATTGGCTGGCTTATCGGCTCAGTGGCGAACTGGCCGTTGATCCCTCTAACGCGGGCACAACCGGCATGCTGGATTTAGTCAGCCGTGACTGGCGTCCAAGCCTGCTGGAAATGGCCGGATTACGTTCTGATATCCTCTCTCCTGTCAAAGAGACAGGAACTTTGCTCGGCTATGTTACGGAAAAAGCCGCGGCAGAATGTGGTCTGAGCAGCGGCACGCCGGTGATTATGGGCGGCGGAGACGTTCAACTTGGCTGCCTTGGCATTGGTGTCGTCAAACCCGCCCAAACCGCCGTACTCGGTGGAACATTCTGGCAGCAAGTCGTCAACCTGCCTGAACCGATCACCGATCCAAATATGAACATCCGCATCAATCCGCATGTTATCCCCGGCATGGCACAGGCAGAATCCATCAGCTTCTTTACTGGTCTCACCATGCGCTGGTTCCGTGATGCTTTTTGCGCAGAAGAAAAACTGCTGGCGGAACGGCTGGGCGTTGATGCCTATAATCTGCTGGAAGATATGGCGGCGCGGGTTCCTGCCGGTGCGCATGGTGTCATGCCGATTTTCTCCGATGTGATGCGCTTTAAATCGTGGTATCACGCTGCTCCCTCTTTCCTCAACCTGTCGATTGATCCGGAAAAGTGCAACAAGGCGACGCTATTTCGGGCGCTGGAAGAAAACGCCGCTATCGTTTCCGCCTGTAACCTCGACATGGTTTCCACATTCTCTGGTGTCCAACCTGACTCACTGGTCTTCGCAGGCGGCGGCTCAAAAGGCAAGCTCTGGAGCCAAATTCTGTCTGACGTTACTGGTCTGCCCGTTCGGGTGCCGGTGGTCAAAGAAGCAACGGCACTGGGTTGTGCAATTGCGGCAGGTGTGGGTGTTGGGTTATACGACTCACTGCCGGCAACAGGAGAAAAACTGGTTCGTTGGGAACGGGAATACCAACCGAACTTGAGCCATCGTGAGGTTTACCAGAAAGCGAAAAAAGATTGGCAAGCTGTGTATGCCGATCAACTGCATCTGGTGGATGATGGCCTGACGACCTCATTGTGGAAGGCACCAGGGTTATAATTTTGATTGGCCTCTTTAGTGATGTGCTTATGGAGAACAGACTTTGTCTTATTCTAATCTTGTAATAAATGCCTTGAAACATATGCTTGAAAGCGATGATGTGCATATTTCAACCATTGAAAAGTTTTTCGCGAAAGATTATTTCCAAATAGTCAATGGCAATAAAATATCTTTTAATGATTTCGTTTCCCATGTAAACCTGCTCAAGAAGTCTTTGACCAATGTGCATGTGACTATTTTATCGGTTGCAGAAAATGGTGAAAATGTTCATACACATCATCAGGTTAAGGCCAATAAAGAAGATGGCTCTACTATTGAATTCGAGGTTTTTTCCCGATTTTTGGTGAGTGAGAACAAGATAAAGTGCTGTCAGGAACTGACAAGAAAAATCACGGGAAATGAAGAGGATGATGACTTAGGGTCCAGAGTTTAGCAGAAAAATATTGGCTATAGACATCATGTCTATAGCCAATATCCGTTTAGCTTCGAGAATAATGATAAAAGTGAGAAATGTGCAAGGGTATGCTTTCTACATTATCTCATCGTCACAAACTCTTCCGCCGCCGTTGGGTGAATCGCAACCGTATTATCAAAATCCTTTTTCGTTGCCCCCATTTTCAGCGCCACCGCAAAACCTTGCAGCATCTCATCCATGCCAAAGCCGATCCCGTGGATGCCGACGATCTTCTCATTGTCTCCCACACAGACCAGTTTCATACGGCATGGCTGACGGTGTTGCGTCACAGCGGTATACATGGCGGTAAATGACGAGGTATAAACCTTAACCTGATCTTCACCAAACTGAGCCTTTGCCTGTGGCTCCGTCAAACCTACAACGCCAATGGGCGGATGGCTGAATACCACGGTTGGAATATTGGTGTAATCCAGATGCTCTTCAGGTTTGTTATTAAACAGACGCTCTGACAAACGACGCCCTGCCGCAATCGCAACCGGCGTCAATTCCACCGCCCCGGTGTTATCGCCAACCGCATAAATTCCATTCATATTCGTGTTCTGGTATTTATCGACCTGAATATAACCCTTCTTATCCAGTTCAACACCGGTTGCGGCCAGATTCAGATTATCTGTCATCGGTTCACGCCCAATCGCCCAGATCAGCGTATCAACCACCTGCTCCCGGCCATCTTGCAACTTAACCGTCAGGCTGCCATCACTATTTTTAATCACAGAGTGTAATATCGCTTGCGTATGCAGTATCGGCCCTTCGTTTTTGATGATTTCCGATAGTGTTTCCACAATCATCGGGTCGAAAGCGCGCAATGGTGCATGTTGACGGACAAAGAGATGCGTTTCACTGCCCAGCGCCTTCAACACACCCGCGATTTCAACGGCAATATAGCCAGCACCCACTACAGCAACACGCTTTGGCATTTCATTAAGTTCGAAGAAACCATCTGAATCAATGCCATATTCCGCACCCGGAATATTCGGACGTACCGGACGGCCACCTGTTGCGATCAGGATATGGTCGGCGGTGATTTTTTCACCATTAACCTCAACCGTATGCGCATCAACAAAACGGGCGAATCCTTGAATGACATCCACCTTATTGTTACCCAATACGCGCTCATACGATTGATGGATACGATCAATATAAGCAGTACGGCTGGCAATCAGTTTTTTCCAGTCAAACCGATTGACGGTGGTATCAAAACCATAATCGGGGCCATATTGATGAATAGATTCCGCAACTTGCGCAGCGTGCCACATCACCTTTTTTGGGACACAGCCCACATTAACACAGGTTCCACCTAATGCCTTTGCTTCAATCAGGGCACATTTCTGTCCATACATAGCGGCACGGTTAATGGAAGCAATGCCACCACTGCCGCCACCAATTGCAATATAATCGTAATGTTTACTCATCTTAGGTCACTTCCGTCTAATCAATTAAGTTACTGCTAAGGTTTAACCTGACGTCTATTATTACAAAAAGTTATCACTGGAGATGGACGATTCTCACTCTTATTACCATAGGCTACGGCTATCGAGTGATAACGCGTTCAGAGGTAATGACCGAGATTAGATGCTCTATGAGTCCTTACTTTATTCAGGGACAATCCACTCGACTGATGTATGCCCTATCCCTTCAGGAACCAGTACCTGATGCAGCCACGGCAATATTGTTTTCATCTGCTGCTCTAATTTCCACGGCGGATTAATGACGATCATGCCGGATGCCGTCATACCCCGTTGATCGCTGTCAGGCCGCACACCAAGTTCAATTTTTAAAATATTGCGGATACCTGTTGCTTCAAGTTCCTTCACCAAGCGTTTGATCTGTTGACGCAGAACAACGGGATACCACAACGCATAAGTGCCGGTCGCAAAGCGCTTATACCCTTCCTGAATGCCTTGAACGACATGCCGATAATCTGATTTCAGTTCATAAGAGGGGTCGATCAACACAAAGCCACGACGACTTCTTGGCGGCAATTTTGATTTTAACTGCTGGAAGCCATCTTCCCGCAGGACACGGGCACGTCTGTCACGGGAGAATTCCGTGCGTAACAAAGGAAAATCACTGGAATGCAATTCACTCAGATTAAGTTCATCCTGCTCCCGCAATAAGTGACGCGCAATCAGCGGAGAACCCGGGTAATAGCGTAAAGAACCTTGTGGATTTAGCGCTTTCACAGCATTCAAATATGTCGCCAATTCTTCAGGGATATCATCACGTTGCCAAATACGGGCAATCCCTTCCAGGTACTCTCCCGTACGTTCAGCATGTTCCCCACTCAATTGATAACGGCCTGCGCCAGAGTGAGTATCCAGATACAGGAAAGGTTTTTCTTTTACTTTAAGTGCTTCAATGATCAGGCTTTGCACGATGTGCTTTAACACATCCGCATGGTTGCCGGCATGGAAGCTATGGCGATAACTCAACATTCTATTTAACCCCGAGAGCGGAAACAACTAAAGGGGCATTATAGCCTCATTCACAATAAAAAAGATAAAAGCCTCCTTCACCTTCCTTTTCGTTGTCAGTCCAGAGGAATTGTCAGGCTCAAATCGGGAACAGCGTATAAAATTTCGGGTAAGTCACCTAAAAATATTAGGAATAATTCATGATGTCGAAAACAGTGATCTTATCTGTATTGATCGTTTTCAGTATGAATGCAGCCGATGCAAACCAAGGTAAAGCAGGATGTGAAATTAAGAAAAAAACATTGGAAAAACAGCTCGAATATGCTCAGGCAGATAAAGACGCGCGCCTGATAAAAGGATTAACTCGCACTTTGGAGTACATAAAGGTTGTCTGTGCTTTAGAAAAACGCCTACGAGATCAAAACAATAAACCAGAAACGGTAAAGAACAATGTAAAAGATAATACCACGAACAAAGACAATCCCTCTTTATTAAAACAGTCTGGCAGTAAAAATCAATCTTACAAGCCGTCTAAAAACAACAAAATAGGCACAAGAAAAAAATAAACATAAACAAAAAAGTGCAGGCCACATACAAACAACGGCCTGCACTCAATAGATTGAAATATAAAAGAATATTCCATAGAAAAATCAGATAAAACTTATCGATCTCTCCCTCTAATTTGCTGTGCATTAGAAGGAGAAATGCTGTAATAAATTTTATCACTCACAAGCGGTTCATTTTCAATCTTTACTGAAAGAATGGAATTATCTTTGGAAACGGCATAGTGACTAAAGTAATTTCCTTCCCTTTCATAAGGATAATGAAAATTAAGCTTAAGAAATTTTTTCATATAAGAGTCATCGGCTGGATGATATTCATCCGAATAAATCACTTCCTGATCTCTGACAAAAATAATTTTATAAAAAAGGCTGGTTTCATCATTAAGCCTGGCACCGATAATTTTTTCAATATCCTCAGGCGTTATGCCTTTGTCGATGATATACATTTTGTCCCAGTCAAAAGGAATAATTTTATTCATATCAATCAAACAGATTGTATTCTTCTGACAATGTTTATCGGCGTAATCGATAATCCCTAATTGGCTATTTTTAAAAGATAAAAATAAAATGACCATTCCCAGTATTAACGAAAAAATAATCATATTACTTTTGTTGACACTATGGAAGAACATCATTCCCCCCTTCATAATCAAATCTGATATGAGAAAACGGCCTTGGAATTTTAACCTTTAAAATCAAAATACTACTATTATTCCTTATGAAATTTACAACTTATCTTTATCGCCACACAGCACATCATGGCATTGATAAATACAAGCCAAAACTCCCCCCGCTGCTTTTCCAACAGCAGCTTAATATTTTTGGAATTTTACAATACGCATGAAGGTATAGCTTGAATTGTGGAGACAACTCCACTTCACTTATTACTCACAAGCGATTGTTATACCCTTGCTATTTGGTATCGTAAGTGCGGTTTACAAGATAATAAATTGATGTCTGTTGCTAACCTTCAGCATCAAGAGCGTGATACAGGAATACTCTGGATGACTAAAAAGTATAGTAATTGTACCCACGTTTTTTTTGATTTCAAATAGAAAAACATGGTAAACAAATAATAAATTAGATAAATAGTTGCTAACGTGATTTTATGATAGTTTTAGTATAACTTTACGCTGATTGACAGACCAATGCTTTCTCAGAGCCATTAATCTTGCTAATTTGTATCGTATTTATAAGGAACGAGAGATGAAGTATCACCGTCTCAATGAAGTTATCGAACTTTTACACCCAGTATGGAAGAATGAGCCGGATTTAAATTTGGTGGCACTGTTGCAGAAACTGGCTGATGAAGCGGGATTCACCGGGCAGCTATCTGAATTAACGGATGATATTTTGATTTATCACCTGAAAATGCGCGGTACGGATAGCGATGCAGAAATCCCCGGATTGAAAAAAGATTATGAAGAAGATTTTAAGACTGCGTTGTTGCGCGCCCGCGGTATTATTAAAGATTGATGAAGAGAGAACTGTGTTGTGACGGAACCGAAGGCTTTTAATTTTCAGAATATTACACCAGATTTAATTATGGATGCTTTAGTGCAGTCTGGCCTGTACCTTGATTCAGGTTTGACCGAGCTGAATAGCTATGAGAATCGGGTGTATCAGTTTATGGATGAAAACCGCAAACGCTATGTCGTGAAATTTTATCGTCCTCTGCGCTGGAGCCAACAGCAAATCCAAGAGGAGCATGATTTTGCTCATGAATTGCAGCAAGCCGATTTGCCGATAGCTGCGCCCTTGATGTTTGACGGGCAGACGGTGCTCAGCCATGGCGGTTTCTTTTTTGCCATTTTCCCCAGTGTGGGAGGGCGTCAGTACGAATCAGACAATTTTGACCAACTGGAAGATGTTGGGCGATTGCTGGGAAGAATACATCAAATTGGCGCAAAGAAAACATTTTCAGCCCGTCCTACGCTTAATCTTAATGAATATTTATATCAGCCATATCACTATTTGGCTGAATGTGAGCTTATTCCCGCCAGACATAAACCGGGTTTTCTGGCTGCGTTGGATGGATTAAATCAGGCCGTTGCCAGCCAATGGCACGATAACTGGCAAGTATTGCGGCTGCATGGGGACTGCCATGCGGGGAATATCTTGTGGCGTGATGAAGCCTGGTTTGTGGATCTTGATGATGCCCGCAATGGTCCTGCGGTTCAGGATTTGTGGATGTTGCTCAATGGCTCACGGCAAGAACGGTTGGTTCAGTTGGATATCTTGCTTGAGTCATATGGTCAGTTTATGGCATTTGATCCCAAGACATTGGCATTAATAGAGCCTCTGCGTGCGATGCGAATGGTCTATTATTTGGCTTGGGTAGCCCGTCGCTGGCAAGATCCGGCTTTTCCAAAAGCGTTCCCGTGGATGGCGGAGAGTGATTTCTGGCATAAGCAAGTGAGTCTTTTTTCTGAACAAGTCCGGCTGTTACAGGAACCCCCTTTACAGCTCAACCCGATGTATTAATTTTTGGAGACCATTATGAAGAAATTTTGGCTAGCACTGGTGGGAGCGTTCATGGCATTTAATGCGTCTGCTTCTGGTTTTTCTGAAGGCAAACAGTATACCGAGTTAAGAGAGCCGGTTGCCAATCAGCCTCAGGTGGTGGAGTTTTTCTCTTTTTATTGTCCTCACTGTTATCAGTTTGAAAATATTTATCATGTTCCTGCTACGGTTGAGAAAAACTTGCCGGCAGGTGTGACTCATGAACGTTATCATGTAGATTTTCTGGGACCTTTGGGTAAGGCATTGACCGACGCTTGGGCGGTTGCCATTGTCATGAAGGTTGAAGATAAGGTCACGCCTATTTTGTTTGAGGGCATTCAGAAAAGCCAAACCATCGGTAGCAAGGACGATATCCGTAATGCTTTCATCAAAGCGGGTATCTCCGGTGAAGAATATGATGCAGCCCTGAACAGCTTTATCGTGCAATCTGTCGCCGCCAAAGAGCGTCAGGCTGCCCAAGATTTCAGCCTGCGCGGTGTTCCGGCGGTCTTTGTTAATGGCAAATATTTGATTAACAACGGTGGTGTTGATACCAGTTCCGCGTTGGATTACGCCCGGAAGTTCTCTGAGGTCGTGAACTATCTGCTGAACAAAAAATAAGTCGCAAGAGGGTGGCGTAAAGAAACAAAAACGCGAGTATTGATATAATAAAGTAATATAGGTGTTGTGCCAGCTATAAGAGAGTTGGCACAACACCTGCCGAAAAACACCTTTCATAACATAAACTCTGGTAATATCCACAAGTCAGTGATTTTAAAGCGGTTGTCATATTTAATTAATATTTCGCGTAATTCATTGATTTTTACCTCCTGTTATTCACTCTTTGTGGTGATAAACATAAATCTGGTTTATGTGCCTTTTTTTTGTGCACAAAGTTATCCACAGCATACCCATCAGAATATTTGTCACAATATGCGAGCTCATACGAGAAAATGCCCGCAAAATTCGTCTATAACGATACAGTATGGCATTCTATTCTTTATTCATACCCATTCATCCCTCAGAACGACGAAGAAAATTTTATGGCACAGATAGCAGACAATCCCCTGATTTTGGTTGATGGTTCTTCATACCTTTATCGTGCATACCATGCGTTTCCGCCACTGACCAACAGTTCCGGCGAGCCGACGGGCGCCATGTATGGCGTGTTGAACATGCTGCGAAGTTTGATCATGCAGTATAAACCCAGTCATGTGGCGGTCGTGTTTGATGCCAAGGGTAAAACGTTCCGTGATGAACTTTTTGCTGAATATAAATCTCATCGGCCACCCATGCCGGATGATTTGCGTTTGCAAATTGAACCGTTGCACAAGATGGTTAAGGCGATGGGTCTGCCCATTCTGGTG
This sequence comes from Xenorhabdus doucetiae, assembly GCF_000968195.1. NCBI lineage: Bacteria > Pseudomonadati > Pseudomonadota > Gammaproteobacteria > Enterobacterales > Morganellaceae > Xenorhabdus > Xenorhabdus doucetiae. Next base: position 3,892,500 of record NZ_FO704550.1, on the reverse strand, counting down.
GTATCCGGCGTTGAAGCTGACGATGTTATCGGGACTTTGGCTTTGCAGGCTGAAAAAGAAGGCCGTTCGGTGCTGATCAGCACGGGAGATAAGGATATGGCGCAATTAGTGACGCCAAATATCACCCTGATTAACACCATGACCAACACCATCTTGGGGCCGGAAGGGGTTAAGGAAAAATATGGTATTCCCCCTGAACTGATGATCGATTTTCTCGCCCTGATGGGGGATTCTTCCGATAACATTCCGGGCGTGCCAGGCGTGGGGGAGAAGACCGCGTTGGGGCTATTGCAGGGAATTGGCGGATTAGATGATATCTATGCCCGACTTGATGACATTGCCTCACTCGGTTTCCGTGGCGCCAAGACATTGGGCGGTAAGATGGAGCAGCATAAAGAGGTGGCCTATCTTTCTTACCAATTGGCGACCATCAAAACCGATGTTGAGCTGGATAAAACTTGTCTGGATCTTTCAGTTATGCCGCCGGATGCGGATGAGTTACTGGCGCTGTTCAGCCATTATGAATTTAAACGTTGGATCGCAGACGTACAGAATGGCAGTTGGCTGGAAGGTAATGGACAGAAACCGGCTGCTGCCAGTGCCAAGGCAGAATCCATTCCCGCTACGCCAACCGCTGCTAAAATTTCACCGGCCATTTCACCGGAAAGTTATCAAACGATTCTTGAACGCCAGTCTCTGGAGGAGTGGATTGAAAAGCTTAAGCAGGCGCCGGCATTCTCTTTTGATACTGAAACTGACAGTCTTGATACGCTGACAGCCAATCTGGTGGGGATGTCTTTTGCCATTGCTGTGGGAGAGTCAGACGTTGAAGCCGCTTATCTGCCATTGGGACACGATTATCTGGATGCGCCGCAGCAACTGGAATTACATGAGGTTCTTACCGCCTTAAAGCCACTGCTGGAGGATGCTAACCTGCCTAAAATTGGTCAAAACCTGAAATTTGATCGGGGCGTGCTGGCGCGTTATGACGTTGCCCTGAATGGCATTGTTTTTGATACCATGCTGGAATCGTATGTTTTGAACAGTGTGGCGGGGCGGCATGATATGGATAGCCTTGCGGATCGTCATTTGGGCTATAAAACCACCACATTTGAAGAGATTGCGGGCAAAGGCAAAAAACAACTCACCTTCAATCAAATTCCCTTGGAAGAAGCGGCAAAATATGCGGCGGAAGATGCGGATGTGACTTTGAGACTGCATCAGGAGATGTATCCTCAATTAGAGAGCACCCTAACCCTGCTAAAAGTTTTCCAGCAGATCGAAATGCCGTTGGTGCCAGTGCTGTCCCGTATGGAAAGAACCGGCGTGCTGATCAATGCGCAAACGCTGGCAGAACATTCAAAGGAGATCACCGCGCGTTTGGGTGAGCTGGAAAAAGCCGCTTATGAACTGGCAGGGGAAGAATTCAATCTGGCGTCACCCAAACAGCTACAAGTGATTTTATTTGAAAAAATGCAGTTGCCGGTATTGAAAAAGACGCCGAATGGCGCACCCTCAACGAATGAAGAGGTGCTGGAAGAGTTGGCGGAGAACCATGAATTAGCCAGAGTGATTTTGGAACATCGTGGTCTGGCAAAACTGAAATCCACCTATACGGATAAGTTGCCTCAGATGGTACACCCACTGACCCATCGTGTTCATACCTCTTATCATCAGGCGGTGACGGCAACGGGACGTCTCTCTTCCCGTGATCCCAATTTGCAAAACATTCCTGTCCGCAATGGTGAAGGGCGACGCATCCGTCAGGCTTTTGTTGCGCCGGAAGGCTACCGCATTATGGCGGCGGACTATTCACAGATTGAATTGCGCATTATGGCGCACTTGTCGCAGGACAAAGGCTTGTTGGAGGCATTCGCCCAAGGTAAGGATATCCACCGCGCGACGGCGGCGGAAGTGTTTGGCGTGCCATTGGAACAGGTGACCAGCGAGCAGCGTCGCAGTGCCAAGGCGATTAACTTTGGCCTGATTTATGGCATGAGTGCGTTTGGTTTATCCCGCCAGTTAGGTATTCCGCGTGGTGAAGCGCAACGTTATATGGATCTCTATTTTGAACGTTATCCGGGGGTGTTGGCTTATATGGAGCGTACACGCCAGCAAGCGGCGGATCATGGATTTGTCGAAACGTTGGAAGGCCGTCGGTTGTATCTGCCGGATATCAAATCGCGTAATGCCATGCGCCGTAAGGCATCAGAGCGTGAAGCCATCAACGCACCGATGCAGGGAACGGCAGCGGATATCATCAAATTGGCGATGATTGCGGTAGATAACTGGATTGTCAGTGAGCAGCCCGATGTGCGCATGATCATGCAGGTTCACGATGAGCTGGTATTTGAAGTGCATGAATCAGCGCTGGGAACCGCAGGGCAGAAAATCAGGGAGCTGATGGAACAAAGTATGCAGCTTGATGTGCCGTTAAAAGTGGATATTGGGCTGGGTGATAATTGGGATCAGGCACACTGATAGACCCTTTGGTCTTTATCAAAAATTGACTTTTAGCAAAAAGCCGCCAAAAAAATGGAAGAAGAGCCGCAGAAATGGGGTTCTTTTTTTATTGAATGATTTTTATGAAATTACTGCTTGTTTAATGAACTAAAATTAGCGCCATTATGCCATAAATAGGCTTATAACAAGGAATTTAGGTTAGGTTTTAGATTAGATCTGGATCTCATAAATATGTAATTAAACTACATTAATGACGCGATAATAACCATTATTGCTTAAATTTTAACGGCTGAATCGAGATAATTAGTGAAAATTAATTACAAAAAAGGCTTTTTTTGCTGAAAGGAATAGGTTAAAGTTATCGGCGTAGGGTACAGAGGTAAGATGTTCTATCTTTCAGACCTTTTACTTCACGTAATCGGATTTAGCTGAATATTAGCTGCCCCAGTCATTTCTTTTGACTGGGGCGTTTTTTTATGTCCGGTTTATTCCGCTTCAATGGCAGGTTGGTTGAACCACAGGTTGAGTTGTTGCTCTAGTTTATCGATGCCGATTTTTTTCAGGGCGGAAAAGTATTCGACCTGAACATCACCTTCCAATGAGGCTAATTCCTGACGCACTTTCGCCAGTTGACTCTTACGGGCGCCGGATGCCAGTTTATCGGCTTTAGTGAGCAATACCATGACAGGCACCTGCATCACAACCGCCCATTCGATCATTTGCCTATCCAGATCTTTCAGCGGATGACGGATATCCATCAAAACCACCAGCCCTAACAGGCATTCGCGCTTCTGGAGATATTCCCCCAAGGCTTTCTGCCACTTACGTTTCATCTCTTCGGGGACTTCAGCGTAGCCATAGCCCGGTAAATCGACCAGACGAATCCCTTCTTCCACTTCGAACAGGTTAATCAACTGGGTACGGCCGGGGGTTTTACTGGTACGCGCAAGGCTCTTCTGGCGGGTCAGTGCATTCAGGGCACTGGATTTACCCGCATTTGACCTACCGGCAAACGCGACCTCAATGCCCACATCTTGAGGCAGGTGGCGAATGTCAGGTGCACTCGTGACAAAGTGGGTCATATGATAGTTGTAGTTCTTGATGGTCAAAATGGTTATCTCCCTGAGGAATACACAAAATAGCGCGGTGATTATACCGAGAGCAACCGCTTGTGGACAGGTGAACTTTATTCCTCCCCAACCACTATGTATATTCTTTAACATGGGAGAAAATGGGGTGAAATAAAATGGAATGTAATCGTTCGAAAGCATACCAATATGCAGGTTATTCTCGAAATAACCTTTGCCTAACTATGCGAATATAAAGTCGTATGAATAGATTTTCTCCCCACTCAACTAAAATACTCGTAAATGTAGGTAAATCTTTGGAACTTCATTCTATTGGGAATTACACTTAATGAGTTTTGTTGTTATGAGTTTTATTGTTGACCTCAAAAATAAAGGAACCATCAATGTTTAAACGTATTTTTGTGTCGCTTATGACTGCTTGTGCTATCAGTGCGATAGCTGTCCCGGCATTGGCCGCTGAAACTCACGTGAAGCTGGTCACATCAGCCGGAGAAATCGAACTTGAGTTAGAGAGTAATAAGGCACCCATTTCTACCAAGAATTTCGTTGAGTATGTCAATGAGGGATTTTATAACAACACTATCTTTCATCGTGTGATCCCCGGTTTTATGATTCAGGGCGGTGGCTTCACAAAAGAGATGAAGCAGAAGGCTACCAAGGACCCTATTAAAAATGAAGCCGATAACGGTTTGCGTAATCTTCGTGGCACGATTGCGATGGCGCGTACCGCAGATAAGGACAGCGCAACCAGCCAATTTTTTATTAACGTGACCGATAATGCTTTCCTTGACCACGGGCAGCGTGACTTTGGTTATGCCGTCTTTGGCAAGGTCGTAAAAGGTATGGACGTGGTTGATAAAATTTCTCAAGTCAAAACAGAAAATGTGGGTCCTTATCAAAATGTGCCGGTGAAACCCATTGTGATCTTGTCTGCCAAGGTTGAGCCTTAACAGCCCGAACCCGGCATCATACGGTATTCGGATAATCATTCATGGTTGTTTGAGTACCGTTAGCTCCCTCTGAATCATCCCTCTTTCTGCCATTTCTACGTTGCCACAGCAGGGCATCATGGCGATGTGATTCCCGTACCCCTATTTTAAAAATGCGTCTGTGGTATGATGAGTCCCCCCGTTGCTGTTGGTACTGCTTTGCCTGTTTTTACTGTCATACAGAATGCATAATACCCCTGTGGGGCAGGAACTTATAAAACTATAATAATCAGTAGGATATACTCCTATGTTACTCATAATAGATAACTACGATTCTTTTACATTCAATTTATATCAATATTTTTGCGAGTTAGGGACAGAGGTTTTAGTTAAGCGCAATGATGAGCTACAGCTTGAAGATATTGAAGCGTTGGCACCGACGCATTTAGTTATTTCTCCCGGCCCTTGCACGCCAAATGAAGCCGGGATCTCGCTGGAAGCCATTTCACATTTTGCCGGGAAATTGCCCATCCTCGGTGTGTGCCTGGGGCATCAGGCGATAGGTCAGGCTTTTGGTGCCAGCATTGTTAAAGCGCGTGAAGTGATGCATGGAAAAACCAGTTTAATTCACCATAGCCAGCAAGGGGTATTTAAAGGATTGGTTCATCCATTAACTGTCACACGTTACCACTCTCTGGTGATTGCCGCAGAAACGCTGCCGGCTTCATTTGAAGTGACAGCATGGAGTCAGCGCAATGGTGATGTCGATGAAATTATGGGAATACGTCACCGTACTCTGCCACTGGAAGGGGTGCAATTTCATCCGGAAAGTATTCTGAGTGAGCAGGGGCATGAATTATTGAATAATTTCCTCAAATATTAATCCAGATACCATCACATTTCCTCATTCGTTATTTTTTATTTGCCTTTGCGTGATTTTTTATTCATATTTTATGACTATTATTTCACTTTGAAATGGCAAATATACCCGATAATTTTCAAGTTGCCGCTCGCAAGACAAAAGCCGCTTATTATCCCCCGCAGCGCGGGGGATAATAAATGTATCTTGAAGTACGACAAGCAGATAAAAATAAGGTGAGGGAAATGGGAGAAAGCAAAGCAACAAACCGAAGTACCTATGATCAGGTGATGTTGCCTATTTATGCGCCGGCGAGTTTTATTCCTGTCAGAGGGCAAGGGAGTCGAGTATGGGATCAACAGGGTAAAGAATATATTGATTTTGCCGGCGGTATCGCGGTATTGGCTTTGGGGCACTGTCATCCGGCTTTGGTGAATGCCCTGAAACAGCAAGGTGAAAAATTGTGGCATCTCAGCAATATTTTTACCAATGAACCAGCCTTAACCTTGGCACAAAAATTGATTGATGCAACCTTTGCGCAGAAGGTCTTTTTCGCTAATTCAGGCGCGGAAGCCAATGAAGCCGCCTTTAAATTGGCTCGTCGTTATGCGATTACTCGCCATCATCCCAATAAAACCAAAATTATTGCTTTTCATCAGGCGTTTCATGGACGCACCTTTTTCACTGTTTCGGTCGGAGGACAGCCAAAATATACTGAAGGATTTGGCCCCAAACCGGCGGATATTATCCATGTGTCTTTTAATGATTTGGATGCGGTCAGAGCGGTGATTGATGATCACACTTGTGCCGTTGTCTTAGAGCCGATTCAAGGGGAAGGGGGCGTCACACCTGCAACAATGGCGTTTCTGCATGGCGTGCGTGAATTGTGCGATAAGCATCAGGCTCTGTTGGTTTTTGATGAAGTGCAAAGTGGGATGGGGCGTACAGGCAAGTTGTATGCTTACCAGCATTATGGCGTACAGCCGGATATCTTGACGACCGCAAAGGCGCTGGGCGGCGGTTTCCCGATCAGTGCGATGTTAACGACCGATACCATCGCGGCAGCTATGGAAACCGGCGCGCATGGCACGACGTATGGCGGAAATCCGTTGGCTTGTGCTATCGGCTGCGTTGCGCTGGATATTATCAACACGCCAGAAGTGCTGGCAGGCGTGGAAAAACGTCACGATATGATCATCCATGCCCTGGAAATGATGAACCAAAAATATGGCATTTTCCACGAATTTCGTGGCAAGGGTTTGCTGATTGGGGCGGTATTGCAAGCAGAATATCAGGGTAAGGCCAGAGAAATCTTGCAGCAAGCGGCGGAGCTGGGATTGGTGTTATTGAGTGCGGGAGACAGCATTTTGCGCTTTACCCCTTCATTGATCATTCCTGAGGATGACATCGTCGAGGGCATGATACGGCTGGAGATGGCGATATCCCGATGGTTAACCCAAAACAGGTGAAGCCATAAAAAAGCCAGTGCGAAGTAACAGGTTGCACTGGCTGGATTTCAGGTTTATCGGGAATTAGCGTGTCCCATAAACCACGATGGTTTTACCATGTGCGGAAATCAGGTTTTGATCTTCGAGCATTTTCAAAATACGGCCAACCGTTTCACGGGAACAACCCACAATCTGCCCAATTTCCTGACGTGTGATTTTGATTTGCATACCATCAGGGTGCGTCATTGCATCCGGCTGTTTGGCTAAATTGAGCAACGTCTGGGCGATACGGCCGGTCACGTCCAGAAAGGCTAAGTTACCTACTTTTTCGGAAGTGGTTTGTAGGCGACTCGCCATCTGAGCAGATAAACGCATCAGAATGTCAGGATTGACCTGAATTAACTGGCGAAATTTCTTATAGGAAATTTCAGCCACTTCACAGGCACTTTTTGCCCGCACCCATGCAGTACGTTCTTGCCCCTCTTCAAACAATCCAAGTTCACCGATAAAATCTCCCTGATTTAAATAAGAGAGAATCATTTCCTTACCTTCTTCATCTTTTATTAGAACAGCAACTGAACCTTTAACAATGTAGTAAAGCGTTTCTGCTTTCTCGCCTTGATGAATAAGCGTGCTCTTGGATGGATATTTGTGAATATGGCAGTGTGACAAAAACCATTCAAGAGTAGGGTCTGTTTGTGGCTTGCCGAGAACCATTCGCTTTATCCTCTGTTGTTATTTCTGCCCTTATGATGTGAGAAACTGGGTTTCTCTTCAGGCTGGCTTTATAAAGTCAATAGCTTAACATATAACTTGCTGAAAAACTGACAAACGGGAACTTTATATGGATTATCAGGATACGAGAATGCTGGCATATTGATCTTAATCCATATACCTTGCCAGTCCACGTTTGTAGCCTTGTTTGTAACACAGGAAAACGTTTCTGTCTCCTCCTGTATCGCTTCAGCCTATTAAACGGGTTGTCAGATTACCAGAAGTTTGGCAAAAAAGACGGTCTTGTTGATTTTACATTTATTTCTATCACCTAATTTATTGTTAAAAAACGGTCTATTTATTTAAATGAAACAGGTAACGTTATTTTTTGTTACCTGCTTTATTAAAAATAGACTCGTCATTAATAAACGACTTTCGTCTTGCGAGCGGCAACTTGAAGTTCATAGGATATAAATAGGAAAATTATGAGATTTTTTTGCCTTCCAGTAATTGCTTAACCAGCGGCGCCATAATTAATTCCATTGCCAGCCCCATTTTTCCTCCGGGAACGACAATAGTATCTATGCTGGAAATAAATGAACCCTGAAGCATGGCCAGCAAATAAGGGAAATCAATTTGAGTGAGACCGCGGAAGCGGATCACGATAAAGCTTTCGTCCAGTGAGGGAATAGCCTTGGCAGAGAAAGGGTTAGAGGTATCAACGGTAGGAACACGCTGGAAATTAATGTGGGTACGTGAAAATTGGGGAGTGATATAGCGGATATAATCATCCATTGAGCGGACAACGGAATCCATGACCGCTTCTCTGGAATGCCCGCGCTCGCTGGTATCACGGATGAGTTTTTGTATCCACTCCAGGTTGACGATAGGCACAACGCCAATCAACAGGTCAACATGGCTGGCGACATTGTGTTGTGGCGTGACAACCCCCCCGTGCAAACCTTCATAAAACAGCACATCTGTGTTTGACGGCAAGGGTTCCCACGGTGTGAAAGTCCCCGGCAATTGGTTATAGGGGACGGCTTCATCATAGGTATGGAGATATTTTCGGCAGCGACCATTGCCCGTTTCCCCATAGTCAAAAAAGGTTTTCTCCAGCATGCTGAAATCATTGGCGGCTGGCCCAAAGTAGCTGATATGTCTGCCCTGTTCTCTTGCTTTCCGAATCTCGGCATCCATTTCAGGACGAGTATAACGATGGAAACTATCCCCTTCTATCAGTGCGGCGGTGACGTCAAATTGCTGGAAAATCTTGCGAAAGGCGACACTGGTTGTGGTGGTTCCTGCGCCACTGGAGCCAGTGATTGCGATGACGGGATGTTTGGCAGACATGAACAGACTCCTTATCAATAAAATTGGCGGATCAGTCAATCAGAATGAATAAAGCAAGCGGAACCTCATGGGCGGAACGTCGCTTTGGGCAAGATATTAACGGTTTCATGTAATTCAGACCATACCAACAGAACCTCACCGCGTTCAAGCTGATGTTTGACATCCTGCACTTTTTGTTCGAGCGTTTTTTCCTGTTCGCCGTAATCCGTCCCTTCCCGCAGGACAAAACTTTCAATCAAGTTGAGGAGTGTATGGGTTTCCAATTGCTGCCACGGGATGATCATCGTGATTGCTCCTGATAATGCGCTGATACTTTATAGTGAATTGATTTCATGATTAGTTATCTTGTGTGTGAAATAACATACTGCTATTTTCTCGCAAAGAAATGTTAACTTGGGGTGGGAGGGGAATCTACCCATGACTGTAAGCCTGATATTTTCACTCAGTATATTTATGTTTATTTCCGCTGTCACACCGGGTCCAAACAATTTGTTGCTGACCTCATCGGGCGCGAATTTTGGTCTCCGCCGCTCCATCCCGCTTTGTCTGGGTATTGTGTTGGGAATGCAGACCATTTTGCTGCTGTCTGCGTTTGGTGTTGCCGCGTTACTGCTGATTTATCCTGCCATTTATACGGGGTTGAAAGTGCTCGGATGCCTGTATTTATTATGGCTGGCCTGGAAAACGGCCACTTCGCATTATCAGCGGCTGGACACGACAACCTCGGCAGGTGCTCCAATCAAAATTCATCAAGGTTGGCTATTGCAGTTTTTGAATCCGAAAACCTGGTTAATGGGATTGGGGGCAGTCAGTAGTTACAGTCTGGCCGGAGCGCTCTATAACCACTCCATTTTTGTTATCAGTATCGTGATGCTTATCGCCAATCTGCTCGCGGGTGCCCTCTGGCTGGTTCTCGGTTCACTGATTGGCCGGTTACTGGGAAGCCGCCGCGCGTGGTTTATATTCAATATCACCATGGGGGTGCTGACCGCCGCGTGTGTGCCTTTAATCTGGTTTGGCTGATCAGCTCAAATCGATATTCTTGCTGCCGAAGAATAATGTGAGTATGAAGCCCGCGATATAAGCGACGATCAGCCCGGCACCATAGACTGCCATGCCCGTGAAAATGCCACTGTTGGATGTCATCAGTGGCAGAGCAACCAGCCCGGAGGGGCCGAAAACACTATTTAATCCGACAGGCCATCCCCACCAAGCCATCAGGCCGATAAAGAACCCCCCTGTGGCACCACCGAGGCAGGCTGTGACAAACGGTTTGACGCGGGGAAGGGTGACGCCATAAATCAACGGTTCCCCAATTCCCAGAAAACCCGGAATGATGGCTCCTTTGATCTGAGTGCGCAGCACAGCGCCTTTTGCCGCTTTGACATATAGCGCCAGTGCGGAGCCGACTTGCCCCGCTCCTGCCATTGCCAGAATAGGGAAAAGAGAATTGAACCCTTGTGACTCCATCAGCGCAAAATAGACGGGGATAAAGCCCTGATGCACACCAAACATCACGGCGATTAAGAACAGTCCTGCCAAAACGGCTGTGCCGAATGGATTGCCATTCAAGTTCACGAATAACCATGACATCACGCTGAACAGATAACTTCCGACAGGCATAATGACGATAAATGTGACGGCGCCCATGATAAGCAGGGTCATTGCGGAAGTCAGGATCATATCCAGATCAGAGGGCATGATGTTGCGGATCTGTTTTTCCACCCAAGCGCCAAGAATAGCAGCAATCAACACCCCGATGATATTGCCTCGTGGGTCAATGGCGAAGCCAAAGAAATGACTGATACCGGAATAGAACCCACTGGTGGCTTCGGCGTGATAACCCAGTACAAATAGCGATGCGATGATGGCTCCGTTAACCCCTGAGCCGCCAAAGGCTTTTTGTGCATTGTAGCCAATCAAAATGCCCAAGAAGCTGAACATGCCTTTGCTGAAAATTTTCATATAGCCGACCATCTCAATCAATATGGCGTTGGGATGGGGCACTTCTTTGATAAGAACCTGCTCCAGCAGGGTAGCAAAGCCCAATAACAGGCCGACCGCGATAAATCCGGGGATCAAGGGCGTAAAGATTGTGGCAAATTTTGCCAGAAATTTATGGACGGAGCGGGTTTGTTTTTCTTTGAGCTGTTTTTTATTGGCAGTGGCGATAGCTTTTAACTTGTCAGGATGAGGAGCGGCAGAGGGAGGTTCACTTAACAGCGTTTTCATCCCGTCTGCGGCTGTTTGGGCTATGCCGGGGCCAAGGACAATCTGGAGCTGGTCATCTGTCTCTATGACGCCCAACACCCCGGCAATTTGCTTCAACCTGAATATATCGGCCAGTGAATCATCCCGTAGCGTCAACCGCAGGCGGGTCATGCAATTTCCACAATGTGCAACATTGCCCGTCCCGCCAATGGCGTCGAGTATCTCGGCCAACATTTCCTGACGCATTTTAGCCATGTATAACCCCTTCTCAAGAGGCAATGATTATCGGTCTGTTGAGATAGCCGGCCGGATCAGCCCTTGGTGCTCTGCCAGTAATGCTTTGGCCTCTTCGGCACTGACGCCCGATAAAATCATTACGATTGCGGTTTTGCAGTGACCACCACAGGCGCTCAGGGCATGTTCTGCCATTTCCCTGCTGCACTCAGTGGCGGCCATGACAATGTTTTTCTGACGTTCGATTAATTTGGCGTTGGTGGCTTCGACATCAACCATCAAATTACCATAGACCTTGCCAATGCGGATCATGGCACCGGTTGTAATCATATTCAGGATCAACTTTTGCGCCGTTCCTGCTTTCATGCGGGATGAGCCTGTTATCACCTCTGGCCCCACGACAGGCGTGATGGCAATATCAGCCAACTGCGCCATTGGGCTGTTTGGATTGCAACTGATACCGGCAACCGTTGCCCCAACCGATTTGGCATATTCCATTGTGCCTAATACATAAGGTGTTCGGCCACTGGCAGCGATCCCGACCAATATATCTTTTTGATTAAAGTGTAGTCCCTTAAGATCTTCTGCGCCTAATTGCCGATTGTCTTCCGCATTTTCGACCGCTTTCAGGATGGCTTGATGCCCGCCGGCAATTAAACCGATCACGTGTTCTGGTTTTGTCCCATAAGTGGGCGGACATTCGCTGGCATCCAAGATGCCTAAACGCCCAGAGGTACCCGCGCCACTATAGATTAAGCGTCCACCCTGACGAAATGCTTCGGCCACTTTATCAACCACACGGGCAACCTGGGGCAGGGTTTTTTCAACGGCAATCGCCACTTGTTTATCTTCATCGTTGATAACGCGCAGCATATCGAGTGTTGAGAGTTGATCAATATGGGTACTGGCGGGGTTACGACTCTCTGTTATCATATTGCTCAAGTCGATTTTCATCATTTTTCTGCCATATTTTATAGAAACTAAGAAGTGATTTATGTGCGTCAGGTTATCTTACTGAGCATTTAATATAAAATATACACCAAAATAGGTAAAAAAAACTATGTGGCTAAAATTATATCCCATAGGAAATATCAGTTTGGTTTTATTTTATCTGTATTTTTGGGGTCTTCTAATACGTTTTCCTGAGACGAGGTTAATACTCTTTCATAAAAGTGAGAAGCGTTGTGGATGACATAAAAATTAACACGCTTTCTCCATAAAACGATATATCAATACAGAATATTCCAATATGAAAAAATCACAGATTTGTTAAGCGCCACTATATTGTTATCACTGGCAACGCACGATAAAACCTGCCATTAACATATTGCTGTTTTTTTTGATATCATGTTTACGCGGTGTTTTTACTCGTTTTATGCTAATGGCTATCATTATTGTTGTATTCGAATAATGCTTTCTCTGATTAACGCGTAATAAGAGTAAATATTAAAGTGACCAGAAAATAGAACTTAGATTAACTATTAATAATATAATGGATATAAAGTGTTTGCGGTTCGTAGCATTATACGAGTAAGACTAGATGTATATTCTTTTCTTTATCTTTTCAATTAAATTATTTACATATTGGTTTAGTAGTATGATATTTTAACTTGCATGATTTTAGATATTTCCTTGAGGGAGGAGTAATAAAGAAAGGTTATCAGTTAATAACTTTATGTTAATTGTTTCTCCCTTAGTGGTAATTCTAATTTTACAATAGGTAAACTCGTCCGTTTGGGATTTATTTGTATACCTATCTCAATCGTCTTTAAATTTCAGAAATATTAGTAACTCTGTAGTTTAAAAAATGAAAGAGAGTATTGGTCATTGTGGATAACTAGGAGGATTTGGTCTGTATTAACGAAATGATTACCGATAACTGGTTTTTATTGAAATCATTTCACAATGAAATTAACGCGCAGGAATAATAAATGTTTTGCGAATTTCACCCTTATTAACTAACCTTTTATTAGCTAACATTTTGACCTGTTGATCGGATAAAACCTTTGGCAAAACACAAAGTTAAAATGCTATCACCATGAATCTGTAATGTTTTGTAGTTATTTAACAATCATTGGGCTAAAGAACATGGATATACGCAATCTTGAAGCTTTTATCGTTTTAGCTGAGACTCTAAATTATCACAAAGCCTCTCAGAGACTTTATCTTTCTCAGCCGGCCTTGTCGAAGAAAATACATGGCTTGGAAGATATTCTTGGGGCATCACTATTTACAAGGGGGCCAAATGGAACAAGGTTGACCGATTTTGGGCAAAAGACGCTGGATAATGCCCGGAAGCTTTTGACTCACTATGAACAGTTCAAAAGTCAGGTTCATTTTGATTCAAAAGAGGATATGGTCAGGCACTTATATGTCGGCTCCTGCTTTCCTATCCACAATTATACTCAAATAGAGAAGCAGATTGTGGAAAAGAAAGGGAATGTAGTGCTGGCATTGGTCACTGGGTTGTCAGTTGATCAGCAGATAAGTTTACTGAATGCAGGGATGTTACATGTTGCCGTGATGCCCTTGTCATCGATTATGGCCAAGTTAGAACCCAAAAAGGTATTTACAGAAAGATTGGTCTATATCTTTAAAAAAAGGAGTCACCTGATATCTAAATTCAGAACCGCTTTAAGTCAGTTTGGCAATGGAATTCCTGCGGAAAAGTCATCAGGAAAAAAAGAGGGGGTTGAGTCAACGGATTTCCTTAACATTTTTCCTATTTATACCGGTGACAATATGAATTTGTTATTAAAAACAAATGATATCATGTTGATCATTGAGATGATTACAAAAAATAGTGCCTATACTTGTGTCCCTAAACGGATTATTAGTGCTATTCCTGAGTATTATATGAATTCTTTGGAACTTGTTGAAACGGATAAAAAAATTGAGCTGGGTGTGGTGTGGGCAAAGTCAATGGGTGATCATCTGATTGAGGATGCTGAAAACTTTTCCACATTGGTTGCTAATGTATAGGTCAATGATTATTGATTGTTTTCTATGGAGTATTTTTCATTTGATCTCTTGTGATATTAAAACTTGGGCTATAACTTATAAAAGTTTTAATTTTTTATTTTTCTGGGTAAACAGGGAACAATATTTTCAGTGTTTGAACAAATGGTGGGATAAGAGAATAGAAAATAATCGGGTATTGAATAACACTACCCGATTATACTACAGGTTGACACTTGAAAAGTGAATTGACACCTTAACTCGCATTAAATACTGCGGTCATTTGTTCGAGCTGTTCCTGAATATCCAGCCATTCCATTTCGATATTTTCCAGACTGGATTTCGTTTGTGTCTGCTGATGCAGGCATTCCGTCAGTTCAGTTTTACGATCATGTTCGTAAAGGGTATTGTCTGACAGCTTTTTTTCTAATTCCGCCAATTCCGTGCCCAATTTTTCTATCTGTTTTTCAAGGGTCGTGAGCTGCTTACGCAATGGCTGCGTTTGGTTACGGAATTCAGCTTCACGCCGTTTTTGATCTTTACGTTCTTGGGCACGGTAATTTTGCGTGCCGTTGGGTGAAGATTCACTCTCCGATTTCTCTTTTTCCTGATCCTCCCGCATTTGTTGGCGTTGCAGTTCAGTCAGCCATTGCTGGTAATCTTCTAAATCGCCTTTAAACGGTTCGACTTTGCCATCATGTACCAGATAAAGTTCGTCGGTTGTCGAGCGCAGTAAGTGCCGGTCATGCGATACGACGACCAGCGCACCTTCGAAATCAATCAGTGCTTCAGTCAATGCTTGCCTCATATCGAGATCAAGGTGGTTGGTCGGTTCATCAAGCAGAAGAAGGTTAGGGCGTTGCCAGACAATCAGCGCCAGTACCAAACGCGCCTTTTCACCACCGGAGAAACGTCCGCTCGGATCGGTGACTTGATCGCCTTTGAAACCAAATCCGCCCAGATAATCCCGAAGCTGTTGCTCCGTCTCTTGCGGTGCCATTCGGGCTAAATGTTGTAATGGCGATTCATCTGCCCGCAGGTATTCCAACTGGTGCTGCGCGAAGTAACCCAGTTTAATGCCTTTCGATAAGGCAATTTCGCCCTGTTGAGGCGTAAGCTCTCCTGCCAGCAATTTGATCAAGGTGGATTTACCTGCGCCATTGCGACCCAGCAAGCCGATGCGTGAACCCGGCACCAAGTTTAATTTGATCGAATCCAGCACTGTTTTTTCACCATAGCCCGCACTGACTTTATCCATGTTTAACAGTGGATTTGGCAGGTTATCCGGCTGGCGAAAACTGAAATGAAAAGGGTTGTCAACATGGGCGGGTGCGATAAGCTCCATGCGTTCCAGCATCTTGATGCGGCTTTGCGCCTGTTTTGCCTTAGATGCCTTGGCGCGAAAGCGATCAATGTAGCTCTGCAAATGCGCGACTTTTTCCTGTTGGCTTTGATATAGCGCCTGTTGCTGGGCAAGTTTGGCGGCGCGTTGCCGTTCGAAGGAAGAGTAGTTGCCGGTATATTCGTAGAGATCCTGCTGCTCAATATGCAGAATCTTATCAATAATCGGATCAAGGAAATCACGGTCGTGGGAAATGAGGATCAAGGTGCCGGTATAACTTTTCAGCCATTTTTCGAGCCAGATAACGGCGTCCAGATCAAGGTGGTTGGTCGGTTCGTCGAGTAATAATAGATCTGAACGACAAATCAGCGCCTGTGCCAGATTGAGGCGCATACGCCAGCCACCGGAAAACGAACGGACAGGTTGTTCCAGTTGAGCTTGGGAAAAACCCAATCCGTGCAGCAAGCTGGCTGCTCTGGCGCGGATGGTCCATGCCTGAATAGTATCAAGCAAACCGTGAAGATGGGCGATGGCGTGGCCGTCATTTTGTTCATTGGCGCTGTTGAGTTTTTGCTCCAGTTGCCGGAATTCTCGGTCACCATCGATGACATATTCCAGTGCTGATGTTTCCAGAGCAGGCGTTTCCTGATTGACCCAAGCCAGTGACCAATTATTGGGGAATGTGACAGCGCCGCTCTCGGCCTGAAGCTCATCTTTGAGTAAGGCAAGTAGGGTAGATTTACCACAGCCATTCTTGCCAACTAATCCTACTTTCTGCCCAGGATTGATAGTTGCGTTGGCGTTGTCCAACAGGACGCGAATGCCACGGCGGATTTGCAGTGAAGAGAAAACAATCATAGATGCCGTCTATATATAATATGTTAAGTTAATAATTAGGCTTATATCCTTCAATTGATAGGCAGAGTGATCGTTGATGCGTATAGTGATCGGTGTGCCGCAATTTGAAATCTATTGGGTAAAATCTATTGGGTATATGTATTCGATTTTAAGTGCTGAGTGTGCATGGTAGCGGAAAATATCTGTCCTGACACGTCTTAGGGAAATGGAAGGAAGATAAATATAAATAGCGTCGGGGGGAATTATGTCAATCAGTCGTAAGCGTTTTATCGCGGGCGCGGTTTGCCCAAAATGCCAATCACAGGATACGTTAGCCATGTGGCAGGAGAATAAGGTGGATGTTGTTGAGTGTGTCCATTGTGGCCATATACAGAGGCAGACGGATGAAGTGGTCACATCTCATGTCAGGGAGCAGGAGCAGGTTATTGGGATCTTTACACCACAGTAACTTAATACACGTACAATAAATTGTGGGTAAATTTTGCGGTTGCCTAGGTACAGCGACATAGAATTCCGTTACAATCGGCAGCATTTTTTGAACTGTAAAAACTTTCCCTTACGGGTTTTCCCTTAGGGTATGTAGGAGTTGTCATGAAAGTAGCAAAAGACTTGGTGGTTAGCCTGGCTTATCAAGTAAGAACCGAAGAGGGTGTTTTAGTTGATGAGTCCTCAGTGAGTGCACCGTTAGACTATCTGCATGGTCATGGTTCTCTCATCAGCGGATTGGAAAAAGCACTGGACGGTCGTGAGGTGGGTGAACGTTTTGATGTGAGCGTAGAAGCCGCAGATGCCTACGGTCAGTATGATGACAATCTGGTTCAGCGTGCACCAAAAGACGTGTTTGTTGGTGTGGATGATATTCAGGTGGGTATGCGTTTCCTGGCTGATACAGATCAAGGGCCTGTCCCGGTAGAAATCACGGCGATAGAAGGTGATGAAGTGGTGGTTGATGCTAACCACATGCTGGCTGGCCAGAATCTGAAATTCAACGTTGAAATTGTCGCGATTCGTGAGGCGACCGAAGAAGAATTGACTCATGGCCATGTGCACGGTCAGGGTGGTTGTGGTGATCATCATGATCACGATCACGGTGAGCATGATGGATGCTGCGGCGGCGGTAGCTGCCACTAAAACTCAATCAGGGCTAACTGAATATCGTTGGTAATCTGAAAGATCAGTAAACAGAAAAGGGAAGCACGCTAGGCGCTTCTCTTTTTTATTTTGTGTTTCTGCCTTCCCTGGCAGCGATTTTCCCAGATGAATATCAGTAATGAGGGGGAGGAGTTTCTTCAGAAAGGGGGGCAATGATGGATGTCTGGTGAGTTTTCAGACGTTCAGTGAGTAATTTTAGTTGTTCTTTCAATCTGTCAGTTTCAATCTGTTGCTTTATCACTTCTTGATTCAATGCTTCAATCGTGGCTTCTTGATAGGCCAGCTTAGTTTCTAGTTGCTCAAATCTTTGTTCAAATTCAGATAATTCCATTATCTTCCCTCCTGCCTCTGATCAATGAATTAATGACGGAACGATGGTTCGGTCAAGATGACACTATAATACTCCACATCATTTGCGAAATAGGATTTTACGAAACCTCTTCACTTTAATGTTGTCTCAACAATTTTTATTGCAAGATATCGCAAATATTGTCATTGGTTTCCTTAGGCGGTTATAGTAAATGTTATGACCTGTGCTGATGGTAACCCCACCCAAACTGATTGGAGAATAGGATGAAATCATTGTTTAAAACAACTCTGTTGGCAACAACACTGGCGGTGGCATTTAGTGTACCTCAAGCTTTGGCTGTTAATACCGAAACCAAAGACGAAGTAAAATTGAATAGTGCTTTTAAAACAACAGAACAGCAAAATTCTTATGCTCTGGGTGCTTCTTTGGGAGGCTATATGGCCAACTCATTGCAGGAGCAGAAAACGCTCGGTATTAATATCGAAAAAGTGCAATTGTTGGCTGGTGTTGAAGATGCGTTAAATAATAAAACCAAACTGACTGATAAAGAGATCCAGGAAACCCTGTCTGCCTTTGAAGCTAAAGTGAAAAGTGCAGCATTGGCTAAGGCAGAAAAAGAAGCCAGTGAAAATGGCGAAAAAGGGGCCAAATATCGCAAAGAGTTTGCTAAAAAAGCTGGCGTAGTGGAAACCAAAACAGGGTTGCTTTACAAAATTGACAAAGAAGGTACGGGTAACGCACCTAAAGAGACGGATACTGTCGTCGTTAACTACAAAGGTTCTTTGATTGATGGTCAGGTCTTTGACAGCTCTTATGAACGTAAAGAGCCTCTGACACTTCGTTTGGACAGCGTTATCCCCGGTTGGAAAGAAGGTTTACAACATGTGAAGAAAGGTGGAAAAATCACATTAGTTGTTCCTCCTAAGCTGGCTTATGATCAGGCAAACTTACCTAAAATCCCAGCTAACTCCACGTTAATCTTTAATGTCGAATTACTGGATATTAAGCCTGCTGCTAAGGCAAAATAACGCCGTAATCATTTAAAAGACAACATTGGCAGGGGCTTAAAGCTCCTGCTTTATCATCTATTTCTTTCACCCTTCGGTTTACTGCTGGTATTTACCCCTATTTGGTGAGTAATAGGCACGGATTAATAAGCATGGATCAAGAGTAATAGATTTATTTGCTTATTATTTCCCACGGTATTAAATGAGGGTTTATTTTCCGTATATTAGGTGGATTCGGCACAAGGCTGTGATAAATCCGTGCGGTATACTCAGCAAGAGCTTGACGACAGTTCAATGTGGTTTTAACGTCACAATCCTGAATAGAATAGTGAAAAACATTTTTAACTGTTTGTTTTTAGTGCCTATCATATAAGGCATATTTAATTTGTCGTTTTGAATTTTTATAATAAATCTTGCCCTGATATTTTTGGTGAGGCAAAGTCTGAACTTGAAGGATGGTGTATTACATGTCTACCCCGCTATTAACTGGTGATAACAGTGAAATTGATTTACTGGAAAACCAACCATTTAGTGAAACTGATCACGAAATTTTAAAATCTTACGAAGCTGCTGTTGATGGCCTGGCTATGTTGATTGGTGGGCATTGTGAGATAGTTCTTCATTCACTGGAAGATCTTAAATGTTCAGCCGTCAGAATAGCCAATGGAGAGCATACGGGCCGTCAGATTGGTTCTCCGATTACTGATCTGGCGTTGCGGATGCTGCATGATATTACGGATGAAGACAGTAGCGTGTCTAAAGCGTATTTCACACGGGCAAAAAGTGGCTCGTTGATGAAATCGGTCACCATTGCGATCCGTAATCGTCAGCGTCGGGTCATTGGCCTGTTATGCATCAATATGAACCTTGATGTGCCTTTCTCCGAAATTATTCAGACCTTTATCCCAGAAAAAACCCATGAAGTGGCTTCAAACGTCAACTTTGCCTCTTCTGTGGATGATCTGGTGGCACAAACGCTGGAATTCACGATTGAAGAAGTGAATGCCGACCGCAATGTTTCTAATAATGCGAAAAACCGGCAGGTGGTGCTTAACCTGTATGAAAAAGGCATTTTTGATATTAAAGATGCGATTAATCAGGTCGCTGACCGTTTGAATATCTCCAAGCATACGGTATATCTCTATATTCGCCAGTTCAAAAATGGTGAATGTGCGGGTTCGGAGAAGTAATGTCGTCGCTGTCTTATTGCCTGCTGGTCACTGGGCCAGCTTACGGTACCCAACAAGCCAGCAGTGCCTACCAATTTGCTCAGGCGTTGCTCACCTCAGGCCATAAACTGCATAGTGTGTTTTTTTATCGTGAAGGTGTCCAAAACGGTAATCAACTGATCGCCCCTGCCAATGATGAGTTTGATTTGGTCAGGGCATGGCAGGCATTGGCAGCCCGGCATCAATTCGATCTGCTTATCTGCGTCGCGGCGGCATTGCGGCGTGGCGTCGTGGATGAACAGCAAGCCCGTGAATTAAATCTGCCCGCCGCTAATCTGGCCGAAGGGTTTGAGCTGAGTGGGTTGGGATCGTTGGCAGAAGCTATGATGCTGTGTGATCGCGTCATACAATTTTAGATACATTGAGTCCAAGTCTCCGTGGGTATTGATGAAAAAAATCGCCTTTGTTTTTACTGAAGCCCCTCACGGCTCTTCTGCCGGTCGGGAAGGATTGGATGCGCTGCTTGCAACGTCAGCATTGACTGAGCAGATCGGGGTATTCTTTATTTCTGATGGCGTATTCCAGTTATTGGCTAATCAGCAGCCGGATAAAATCCTGTCTCGCGACTATATTTCAACCTTTAAGATCTTGCCGCTTTATGACATTGATAAATGTTACGTTTGTCTCGATGATCTGGTGATTCGAGGGGGCAGCCCGACAAGCCATTTTGTGTTGGAAGCTGAACTGCTTTCTGCCACAGCCATCCGGGAATTGCTGGCGGGTTACGATGTTGTGTTGAAATTTTAATCTATTTCAGGCGGGTAACATGTTATATACTGTCAGTCGCTCACCTTACCATGCTGACTTCAGCGCCATGCTTGGCTTGGTATCGGATAGAGATGATGTTCTATTGATTCAAAATGGCGTATTGCTGAGCATGAATAATAATCGCTATCTGGCTGAGTTGCTCGGTACGGGGGCAGGCATTTATGTTTTGAGAGAAGATCTTGATGCACGGGGGCTGATTGAACAGATTTCAGACCGTGTTATCGTGATTGATTACAAGGGCTTTGTTAGCTTAACGGTAAAACATCAGCAAAATTTTGCCTGGTAAATATGATGGGTGGGGCACAATCGTATTTTTCAGCCGTTTCATCAACTTTCACCAGCAAAAACTGTATATTTCTTGACACCTCGTTAAGTCAGCAATAAAATTCCGCGTCCTCTCCTTTTGTCATCATGACTAAGAGGGGGTAAAATCCGTGTTTACGAAGCAAAAAACCAGGAGCTTTTTTAATAATGGCAACTATTAACCAGCTGGTTCGCAAATCTCGTAGCTCGAAAGTTGTGAAAAGCAACGTTCCTGCTCTGGAAGCTTGCCCGCAAAAACGTGGCGTATGTACTCGTGTATATACCACCACTCCTAAAAAACCGAACTCCGCACTGCGTAAAGTATGCCGTGTGCGTTTGACTAACGGTTTCGAAGTTTCTTCCTACATCGGTGGCGAAGGCCACAACCTGCAGGAACACTCCGTTATCCTGATCCGTGGCGGTCGTGTTAAAGACTTGCCAGGTGTGCGTTACCACACTGTTCGCGGCGCTCTGGACTGTGCCGGTGTTAAAGACCGTAAACAAGGTCGTTCTAAGTACGGTGTGAAGAAGCCGAAGGCTTAATGGTTCTCCGTTAAGTAAGGCCAAACCTTTTTCACTTTAATGTCAAAATAAACTCGTAGAGTTTTGGACAACCCTGAAATTCGAAACGGAGTATTTCCATGCCACGTCGTCGTGTAATTGGTCAACGTAAAATTCTGCCAGATCCAAAATTCGGATCTGACCTGCTGGCCAAATTTGTTAATATCCTGATGGTAGACGGTAAGAAGTCTGTCGCAGAAGCAATTGTATATGGTGCGCTTGAGACCCTGGCTCAGCGTTCTGGTAAAGATCATCTGGAAGCATTCGAGCTGGCACTGGATAACGTGCGCCCGACTGTCGAAGTTAAGTCCCGCCGTGTAGGTGGTTCTACTTATCAGGTTCCAGTTGAAGTTCGTCCGGTTCGTCGTAATGCTCTGGCAATGCGTTGGATCGTTGATGCTGCTCGTAAACGCGGTGATAAGTCGATGGCTCTGCGCCTGGCGAATGAATTATCTGATGCGGCTGAAAACAAAGGCGCTGCTGTGAAGAAACGTGAAGACGTTCACCGTATGGCAGAAGCTAACAAGGCGTTCGCACACTACCGTTGGTAATCCATTTTTTGGTCACCCATCGGCAGTGAATAAGTTCTGGGTAGCTGCTTGGCTACCCGTTCTCTAAAGATTGAACGCCCACGAGAGAGGAAAAAATGGCTCGTAAAACACCTATAGCGCGTTACCGTAATATCGGTATCAGCGCCCACATCGACGCCGGTAAAACCACAACAACTGAACGTATTCTGTTTTACACAGGTGTAAATCATAAAATCGGTGAAACTCACGAAGGTTCAGCAACAATGGACTGGATGGAGCAGGAGCAAGAGCGTGGTATTACCATCACGTCTGCTGCGACTACCGCATTCTGGTCTGGTATGGCTAAACAGTATGAGCCACACCGCATCAACATCATCGACACCCCAGGACACGTTGACTTCACTATCGAAGTAGAACGTTCTATGCGTGTTCTTGATGGTGCCGTCATGGTTTACTGTGCAGTTGGTGGTGTTCAGCCTCAGTCTGAAACGGTATGGCGTCAGGCTAACAAATACAACGTACCACGTATCGCGTTCGTTAACAAAATGGACCGTATGGGAGCTAACTTCCTGCGCGTGGTTGAGCAGATCAAAACGCGTTTGGCTGCTAACCCAGTTCCTCTGCAACTGGCGATCGGTGCAGAAGATACCTTCACTGGTGTTGTTGACTTGCTGAAAATGAAAGCAATCAACTGGAACGAAGCTGATCAGGGAACGACCTTCACTTATGAAGATATCCCGGCTGACATGGTTGAGCTGGCTCAGGAATGGCATCAGAACCTGATCGAATCCGCAGCAGAAGCATCAGAAGAACTGATGGACAAATATCTGGGCGGTGAAGAGCTGACTGAAGAAGAAATCAAGGCAGCTCTGCGTAAGCGCGTTCTGGCTGGCGAAATTATCCTGGTTACCTGTGGTTCTGCATTTAAGAACAAAGGTGTTCAGGCGATGCTGGATGCGGTTATCGAATATCTGCCAGCGCCAACAGATGTTGAATCCATCAAAGGTATGCTGCCAGACGGTAAAGATACCCCAGCAGAACGTCATTCCAGCGATGACGAGCCATTCTCTGCACTGGCGTTCAAAATTGCGACTGACCCATTCGTGGGTAACTTGACTTTCTTCCGCGTTTATTCTGGTGTTGTTAACTCTGGTGACACCGTACTGAACCCGGTGAAAGACAAGAAAGAACGTTTTGGCCGTATCGTACAGATGCACGCTAACAAACGTGAAGAAATTAAAGAAGTCCGTGCAGGCGATATCGCGGCCGCAATCGGCCTGAAAGATGTCACCACAGGTGATACTCTCTGTGACATGGGCGCACCAATCATTCTGGAGCGCATGGAATTCCCAGAGCCAGTTATCTCTGTTGCTATCGAGCCAAAAACTAAAGCTGACCAAGAGAAAATGGGTATCGCTTTAGGCCGTCTGGCTCAGGAAGACCCATCATTCCGCGTGAGCAGTGATGAAGAGACTGGTCAGACTATCATCGCAGGTATGGGTGAACTTCACCTCGACGTACTGGTTGACCGTATGCGTCGTGAATTCAACGTGGAAGCGAACGTCGGTAAACCTCAGGTTGCTTACCGTGAAACCATCCGTGCTTCTGTTGAGCAGGAAGGTAAACACGCTAAACAGTCCGGTGGTCGTGGTCAGTACGGTCACGTGTGGCTGCGTATTGAGCCTCTGGAAGCTGGCGGCGCTGGTTACGAATTCGCGAACGAAATCGTTGGTGGTGTTGTTCCTAAAGAATATATTCCGGGTGTCGACAAAGGCGTCCAAGAGCAGTTGAAGAGCGGTGTTCTGGCTGGTTATCCAATCGTTGACGTTAAAGTTGCTCTGTTCGATGGTTCTTACCATGACGTTGACTCCTCGGAAATCGCCTTTAAAATTGCTGCATCCATGGCATTTAAAGAAGGCTTCATGAAAGCGAAACCAGTTCTGCTGGAACCTATCATGAAAGTTGAGGTGGAAACACCAGAAGACTACATGGGTGACGTTATCGGTGACTTGAACCGTCGCCGTGGTATGATCGATGGTATGGATGATGTGGCTACGGGCAAAATTGTTCGTGCTCAAGTACCATTGTCTGAAATGTTTGGTTATGCTACTGACCTGCGTTCTCAGACCCAAGGTCGTGCTTCTTACTCCATGGAGTTCTTGAAGTACAACGAAGCGCCGAGCAACGTCGCTCAGGCTATTATCGAAGCTCGTAAAGCTAGATAAGTTTTCGAGTTAACTATCTTTTTGGCTCCCTCATCTTCGTGACGGGGGAGCGGTATTAAGGAATAGAGTCGTGTCTAAAGAAAAGTTTGAACGTTCAAAACCGCACGTTAACGTTGGTACTATCGGCCACGTTGACCACGGTAAAACTACCCTGACTGCTGCAATCACCACCGTTCTGGCGAAAACCTACGGCGGTAACGCGCGTGCATTCGACCAGATCGATAACGCACCAGAAGAAAAAGCGCGTGGTATCACCATCTCCACTTCTCACGTAGAATACGATACCCCAACTCGCCACTACGCGCACGTTGACTGCCCAGGCCACGCCGACTATGTGAAAAACATGATCACCGGTGCTGCCCAGATGGACGGCGCGATCCTGGTAGTTGCTGCCACTGATGGCCCAATGCCACAGACGCGTGAGCACATCCTGCTGGGTCGTCAGGTAGGCGTTCCTTACATCATCGTGTTCCTGAACAAATGTGATATGGTTGATGATGAAGAGCTGCTGGAACTGGTTGAAATGGAAGTGCGTGAGCTGCTGTCTCAGTACGATTTCCCAGGCGACGACACCCCAATCATCCGTGGTTCTGCGCTGAAAGCGCTGGAAGGCGAAGCAGAGTGGGAAGCGAAAATCATCGAGCTGGCTGAAGCACTGGATTCTTACATCCCAGAACCAGAGCGTGACATTGACAAGCCGTTCCTGCTGCCAATCGAAGACGTATTCTCCATCTCCGGCCGTGGTACTGTAGTGACCGGTCGTGTTGAGCGCGGTATCGTTAAAGTGGGTGACGAAGTTGAAATCGTCGGTATCAAAGAGACCACCAAAACCACTTGTACCGGCGTTGAAATGTTCCGCAAACTGCTGGACGAAGGCCGTGCGGGTGAGAACGTGGGTGTTCTGCTGCGTGGTACTAAGCGTGATGACGTTGAGCGTGGTCAGGTTCTGGCGAAACCAGGTTCAATCAAGCCACACACTCAGTTCGAATCTGAAGTGTACATCCTGAGCAAAGACGAAGGTGGCCGTCATACGCCATTCTTCAAAGGTTACCGTCCACAGTTCTACTTCCGTACAACTGACGTAACCGGCACTATCGAACTGCCAGAAGGCGTAGAGATGGTGATGCCAGGTGACAACATCAACATGGTCGTTAACCTGATTGCCCCAATCGCCATGGACGAAGGTCTGCGTTTCGCAATCCGTGAAGGCGGCCGTACTGTAGGTGCGGGTGTTGTTGCTAAAGTGATCGCATAATTTTTTTAATGTGTTCATTTTGGAAGGGCATCGATAGATGCCCTTTTTATACGTTGTCTTAAGAAGAACCTATCTCATCAATAGTTGTTTATGATGGGTTAATTAATAGCAGATAAATGGCTATTTGATTGCTATTCTTAATTATTGGTGAGATAGGCTCTGATACAACGGATGGGCTTAAATATCATTGAGATACCAAAGTCCTACTGAATTATGGCGCCGAGTCAGATACAATTACAATTATCTTTGGGTTCGGTCTGATTTGTTTTGCTCTTGCGAGGCAAGCTGGCTATCTATTTACATCATAGTTACTTATATCATAGTTACTTACATATATAGTTACAGGTTGGTTTATGAGTGCGAATAGCAATGCTCAAGAAAGCGGGCGTAGTCTTGATATAGCAAAATGGCTATTGGTAGCAGTGCTGCTGGTGGTTGCTATTGTGGGTAATTACTATTACCGAGAGTATAACCTGCCTCTGCGCGCGATAGCCGTGGTTGCTATTGCTGCCCTTGCAGGAGCAGTTGCATTGTGGACTGTAAAAGGTAAAGCTGCATTAGCCTTTGCCCGTGAAGCCCGCATTGAAATGCGTAAAGTCATTTGGCCAACTCGCCAGGAAGCACTGCATACGACTTTGATTGTTGCGGTTGTGACGGCCGTTATGTCTCTCATCTTGTGGGGGCTTGATGGTATTCTGGTGCGTTTAGTTTCATTTATTACAGGCCTGAGGTTTTAAAAAATGTCTGAATCCCCAAAAAAGCGTTGGTATGTCATCCAGGCATTTTCTGGGTTTGAAGGTCGCGTCGCTCAATCTCTGCGTGAACATATCAAATTACAAGAGATGGAAGATTCTTTTGGCGAAGTGATGGTGCCGACAGAAGAGGTTGTTGAGATCCGCAGTGGTCAGCGCCGTAAAAGCGAGCGTAAATTTTTCCCCGGCTATGTCTTGGTACAGATGGTTATGAACGATGCGACTTGGCATTTGGTTCGTAATGTACCTCGCGTAATGGGTTTTATCGGTGGCACTTCTGACCGCCCTGCACCAATCAGCGATAAAGAAGTCGATGCGATCATGAATCGTCTGCAACAGGTTGGTGATAAACCACGGCCGAAAACGCTGTTCGAACCAGGCGAAATGGTTCGAGTCAGCGATGGCCCGTTTGCAGACTTCAATGGCGTGGTGGAAGAGGTCGATTACGAGAAGAGCCGCTTGAAAGTATCGGTTTCTATCTTTGGCCGTGCTACACCGGTTGAGCTGGATTTCAGTCAGGTAGAGAAAGCCTAACCTGATGATTAAGTAAACGGCTCTGCTTGCAAAGGGGGTGAAATTGGCATACAATTTCGCGCCTTTTGTTTTTTATCTGGGTATCATTTTTAGATGATGCTTTCTGGATAATTTAAGCGATATTAGGTAATAGTTTTTAAATGGTCTGGTCTTTTAGACGGGGCCTAAGTCGTCAGGGGAGCCTCATTTTGAGGCGATAAGACCCATATAGAGGAAAATATACATGGCTAAGAAAGTACAAGCCTACGTTAAGCTGCAAG
The DNA here is from genome assembly GCF_000968195.1 of Xenorhabdus doucetiae. NCBI lineage: Bacteria > Pseudomonadati > Pseudomonadota > Gammaproteobacteria > Enterobacterales > Morganellaceae > Xenorhabdus > Xenorhabdus doucetiae. The sequence goes on along the minus strand of NZ_FO704550.1, from coordinate 3,865,157 downwards.
TTGCAGCTGGTATGGCTAACCCAAGCCCACCAGTTGGTCCAGCTCTGGGTCAGCAAGGTGTTAACATCATGGAATTCTGTAAGGCGTTCAATGCTAAAACAGAAAGTCTTGAGAAAGGCTTGCCAACTCCAGTTGTTATTACTGTTTATGCAGACCGTTCTTTCACTTTCGTTACTAAAACTCCACCTGCAGCAGTTCTGCTGAAGAAAGCAGCTGGCGTTAAGTCTGGTTCTGGTAAGCCGAACAAAGACAAAGTTGGTAAAGTGACCAGCGCTCAAATTCGTGAGATTGCTGAAACTAAAGCTGCGGACATGACTGGTGCTGACGTTGACGCGATGATGCGTTCAATCGAAGGTACTGCTCGTTCCATGGGCCTGGTAGTGGAGGGTTAATCAATGGCTAAACTGACCAAGCGCATGCGCACTATCCGTGAAAAAGTTGATGCAACTAAACAATATGACATCAACGAAGCTGTTGCTCTGCTGAAAGAACTGGCTACTGCTAAGTTCGTAGAAAGCGTTGACGTAGCTGTTAATCTTGGCATTGATGCTCGTAAATCTGACCAGAACGTTCGTGGCGCAACTGTACTGCCACACGGTACTGGCCGTTCAGTACGTGTTGCTGTATTTACTCAGGGTGCAAACGCTGAAGCGGCTAAAGCTGCTGGCGCAGAACTGGTAGGTATGGAAGATCTGGCTGAACTGGTTAAGAAAGGCGAGATGGACTTCGACGTTGTTATCGCATCTCCGGATGCAATGCGCGTTGTTGGCCAACTGGGTCAAATCCTGGGTCCACGTGGTCTGATGCCAAACCCGAAAGTAGGTACTGTAACACCTAACGTTGCTGAAGCGGTACAGAACGCTAAAGCAGGTCAGGTTCGTTACCGTAACGACAAGAACGGTATCATCCACTCTACTATCGGTAAAGTTGACTTCGATGCTGACAAACTGAAAGAAAACCTGGAAGCTCTGCTGGTTGCGCTGAAAAAAGCTAAACCATCTTCTGCTAAAGGCGTTTTCATTAAGAAAGTTAGCCTGTCTACTACCATGGGTGCAGGTGTTGCGATCGACCAGTCTGGTCTGAGTGCATCAGTTTAATGATTTAAGCTGAGAATAACGCTTTACCTTAGCGTCAGATTTGTCTAGAATTTGACGCTTCAAATTTGCCTGATGGTGTGTTTTATGGCACACAACCTTTGAAAAATAAGGCAGTATCGGCAAATAACAGATTTTCGGTTGGAGCTTGGCCTTAACCAAGCCCCGTCCAAGACCGCAGGCGTAAGTACGTAGAAATACTTACTTAATATCCTGCGTAGACGGTGACAGAGCCAAATGAAATATTATTTTCTGGATTCTGCTCACCGTGTTTTAGCGCTCAGGCACATCCGGTGCTTTGAGTGAAGTGAGTTCCGGGTTTTCCCGGTTAATCCAGGAGCAAGAAGCTAATGGCACTAAATCTTCAAGACAAACAAGCGATTGTTGCTGAAGTCAGCGAAGTAGCCAAAGGCGCGCTGTCTGCGGTTGTTGCGGATTCTCGCGGCGTTACTGTAGATAAAATGACTGAACTGCGTAAAGCATGCCGTGAAGCTGGCGTTAGCGTACGTGTTGTACGTAATACCCTGCTGCGTCGTGCTGTTGAAGGTACTGAATATGAGTGCCTGAAAGAAGCGTTTGTTGGTCCAACCTTGATTGCTTTCTCTTCTGAACATCCGGGCGCCGCTGCTCGTCTGTTCAAAGATTTCGCGAAAGCGAACCCAGCATTCGAGATTAAAGCAGCAGCCTTTGAAGGTGAGTTTATCCCAGCGAGCAATATCGATCGCCTGGCAACACTCCCAACTTACGAAGAAGCAATCGCACGCCTGATGTCAACCATGAAAGAAGCCGCTGCCGGCAAACTGGTTCGCACTCTGGCTGCGTTACGCGATCAGAAAGAAGCAGCTTAATAGCCTATTTCCTTCGTTGCTTTTTAACGTATAAACTTTTTCTGAATTTTAGGAACACTTGTTATGTCTATCACTAAAGAACAAATTCTGGACGCAGTTGCAGAAATGTCTGTAATGGACGTTGTTGAACTGATCAGCATGATGGAAGAAAAATTCGGCGTTTCTGCTGCTGCAGCTGTAGCTGTAGTTGGTGGCGCTGCTGAAGCAGTTGAAGAAAAAACTGAATTCGACGTTATCCTGACTGGCGCTGGCGCTAACAAAGTTGCTGTAATCAAAGCAGTACGTGGCGCAACTGGCCTGGGTCTGAAAGAAGCTAAAGACCTGGTTGAAAGCGCACCAGCAGCACTGAAAGAAGGCATCAGCAAAGACGACGCTGAAGCTCTGAAAAAATCTCTGGAAGAAGCAGGTGCTTCTGTTGAGATCAAGTAAGATCAGTTTGAAGTTCGCAGCCTGATTTTTTAAGGCTGGCGGCTGGCGGTTTTTTAATCGCCAGCCTTTTTGCGCTGTAAGGGCATTGCTTGAAAGCAGATCGTCTGAAAGTCGATTGCCCGAAAGCCATTATGTAGGGAGTTAGTCGCATTTCACACTGTTTGGCGATTAATAAACCCAGAATACTTTTTCCTATTGACGACTTAATATACTGCGTTCTCAGCTACGATCCACTCGGGTAGCTCGGTAGTAAGGTAACGCAATGAAATGATTTAAGAGTAATAGTAATGGGTATTACGGAAAATATTCTGTTTTCTGTTCGAAAAAATAGTGTTGCAGAGAGCTGCCCTTAAGGGCGGGCTGAGTGGGTCACTTATCAGCGAGCTGAGGAACCCTATGGTTTACTCCTATACCGAGAAAAAACGTATTCGTAAGGATTTTGGTAAACGTCCACAAGTTTTGGATGTTCCATACCTTCTTTCTATCCAGCTTGACTCGTTCCAGAAGTTTATCGAGCAAGATCCTGAAGGCCAGAATGGACTGGAAGCGGCCTTCCGTTCAGTGTTTCCAATTCAGAGCTACAGCGGCAATTCCGAGCTGCAATATGTAAGCTACCGTCTTGGCGAACCTGTCTTTGATGTTAAAGAGTGTCAGATCCGTGGCGTGACGTTCTCCGCACCGCTGCGCGTTAAGCTGCGTCTGGTTATCTATGAGCGCGAAGCGCCAGAAGGCACAGTTAAAGACATCAAAGAACAAGAAGTCTACATGGGTGAAATTCCACTCATGACGGATAACGGCACCTTCGTTATCAACGGTACTGAGCGCGTTATCGTATCTCAGTTGCATCGTAGCCCAGGCGTTTTCTTTGACAGCGATAAGGGTAAAACCCATTCATCCGGTAAGGTACTGTATAACGCACGTATCATCCCTTACCGTGGTTCGTGGTTAGATTTCGAATTTGATCCAAAAGATAACCTGTTTGTGCGTATCGACCGCCGCCGTAAGTTGCCGGCTTCGATTATTCTGCGCGCGATGAGTTATTCCACTGAAGACATTCTGAATCTGTTCTTCAAAAAAACCGTTTTCGAAATTCACGCCAATAAATTGCAGATGACGCTGGTTCCAGAACGTCTGCGTGGCGAGACAGCTTCATTTGATATCGAAGCAAACGGTAAGGTCTATGTTGAAAAAGGCCGCCGTATCACCGCCCGTCATATCCGCCAGTTAGAAAAAGATCAGGTAGACCGTATTGAGGTGCCTGTCGAATATATCGCGGGTAAAGTGGTAGCAAAAGATTACATCGACCAGAACACAGGTGAAATCATCTGTGCGGCTAACATGGAACTCTCTTTGGATCTGCTGGCACGTTTGAGCCAGTCTGGTTACAAATCTATCGAGACCCTGTTTACCAATGATCTGGACCACGGTGCTTACATTTCCGAAACTCTGCGTATTGACCCAACCAATGATCGCCTGAGCGCACTGGTTGAAATCTATCGCATGATGCGTCCGGGTGAACCACCAACACGTGAAGCCGCAGAAAACCTGTTTGAGAACCTGTTCTTCTCTGAAGATCGTTATGATCTGTCTGCGGTGGGTCGCATGAAGTTCAACCGTTCACTGGATCGTGAAGAGGTTGAAGGTTCCGGTATCCTGAGCAAAGAAGACATCATTGACGTGATGAAGAAGCTCATCGATATCCGTAACGGTAAAGGTGAAGTTGACGATATCGACCACTTGGGCAACCGTCGTATCCGTTCCGTGGGTGAAATGGCGGAAAATCAGTTCCGCGTCGGTCTGGTTCGTGTCGAGCGTGCCGTGAAAGAGCGTTTGTCCCTGGGCGATCTGGATACCCTGATGCCACAGGACATGATCAACGCCAAACCTATTTCTGCGGCGGTGAAAGAGTTCTTTGGTTCCAGCCAGTTGTCCCAGTTCATGGACCAGAACAACCCACTGTCTGAAATTACCCATAAACGCCGTATTTCTGCGTTGGGCCCAGGCGGTCTGACCCGTGAGCGTGCCGGCTTTGAAGTTCGAGACGTACACCCAACCCATTACGGCCGTGTATGTCCAATCGAAACCCCGGAAGGTCCAAACATCGGTCTGATTAACTCATTGTCCGTTTATGCGCGTACCAATGAGTATGGTTTCCTTGAAACGCCTTACCGCTTAGTGCGTGATGGCGTGGTGACGGATGAAATCCACTACCTGTCAGCCATCGAAGAAGGTAACTACGTCATTGCACAGGCGAACACCGTACTGGATGAAGAAGGCCACTTCGTTGAAGAATTGGTCACTTGCCGTCATTACGATGAATCCAGCTTGTTCAACCGTGATCAGGTTCAGTACATGGACGTTTCGACACAACAGATCGTGTCCGTCGGTGCTTCCTTGATCCCATTCCTTGAACACGATGACGCCAACCGTGCATTGATGGGTGCGAACATGCAACGTCAGGCAGTTCCAACTCTGCGTGCTGATAAGCCGCTGGTCGGAACAGGCATGGAACGTGCGGTAGCGGTTGACTCCGGTGTTACCTCGGTTGCTAAACGCGGCGGTGTGGTTCAGTACGTTGACGCCTCCCGTATCGTTATCAAAGTGAACGAAGATGAAATGTACGCGGGTGAAGCGGGCATTGATATCTATAACCTGACCAAATATACCCGTTCAAACCAAAACACCTGTATCAACCAGATGCCATGTGTTTCTTTGGGTGAATTGGTAGAACGTGGTGACGTACTGGCTGATGGTCCATCCACCGACTTGGGTGAACTGGCACTGGGTCAGAACATGCGCGTGGCGTTCATGCCTTGGAATGGTTATAACTTCGAGGACTCCATCCTCGTCTCTGAGCGTGTTGTTCAGGAAGACCGTTTCACCACCATTCACATTCAAGAACTGGCTTGTGTGTCCCGTGACACCAAACTGGGGCCTGAAGAGATTACGGCTGACATCCCTAACGTGGGTGAAGCTGCGCTGTCTAAGCTGGACGAATCCGGTATCGTTTATATCGGTGCGGAAGTCAAAGGTGGCGACATTCTGGTTGGTAAAGTGACACCGAAAGGTGAAACTCAGCTAACACCAGAAGAAAAGCTGTTGCGTGCGATCTTCGGTGAGAAAGCGTCTGATGTGAAAGACTCTTCACTGCGCGTACCAAACGGTGTTTCTGGTACTGTCATCGACGTACAAGTCTTTACCCGTGATGGCGTAGAGAAAGACAAGCGTGCGTTGGAAATTGAAGAGATGCAGTTGCGTGAGGCTAAGAAAGACCTGACAGAAGAACTGCAAATCTTCGAAGCTGGCTTGTTTGCCCGTATTCACTCGGTACTGGTTGCCGGTGGTATTGAAGCGGAAAAACTCAACAAACTTCCTCGTGAACGTTGGTTGGAGTTGGGTCTGGCTGATGAAGAAAAACAGAATCAGTTGGAGCAGTTGGCAGAACAGTATGACGAACTGAAAGTCGAGTTCGAGAAAAAACTGGATGCCAAACGCCGTAAGATCACTCAGGGCGACGATCTGGCACCCGGCGTGCTGAAAATTGTCAAAGTGTATCTGGCCGTGAAACGCCAAATCCAGCCTGGTGACAAGATGGCAGGTCGTCACGGTAACAAAGGGGTTATCTCCAAGATCAACCCGATCGAAGACATGCCTTACGATGAAAACGGCACACCCGTGGACATCGTACTGAACCCGCTGGGCGTACCATCACGTATGAACATCGGTCAGATTCTGGAAACGCACTTGGGTATGGCGGCGAAAGGTATTGGTGACAAGATCAATGCCATGCTGAAACAGCAGCAAGAAGTTGCCAAACTGCGTGAATTTATCCAGAAAGCGTATGATCTGGGTGATGATACTCGCCAGAAAGTGGATTTGAACACCTTTACCGACGAAGAAGTGATGCGTCTGGCTGAAAACCTGAGAAAAGGTATGCCGATCGCAACGCCAGTTTTTGACGGTGCAAAAGAGACCGAAATCAAAGAGTTGTTGAAACTGGGCGGCTTGCCGACTTCCGGTCAGATCACGCTGTTTGACGGCCGTACTGGTGAACAATTCGAGCGTCAAGTCACCGTGGGTTACATGTACATGCTGAAATTGAACCACTTGGTTGATGACAAGATGCACGCCCGTTCTACCGGTTCTTACAGCCTGGTGACTCAGCAGCCGCTGGGTGGTAAGGCACAGTTCGGTGGACAGCGCTTCGGTGAGATGGAAGTGTGGGCACTGGAAGCATACGGTGCTGCATACACCCTGCAAGAAATGCTCACCGTTAAATCCGACGATGTTAACGGTCGAACCAAGATGTATAAAAACATCGTGGATGGTAACCACCAGATGGAACCAGGCATGCCGGAATCTTTCAACGTATTGCTGAAAGAAATCCGTTCGTTGGGTATCAACATCGAGCTGGAAGACGAATAAACCGTTTTCCAACCAGTGGTTATACAGGTGAGTGGCATGGGCCACTCACCTAACAGGTCTAACTCCGACAGGAGCCATTTCGTGAAAGACTTATTGAAATTTCTGAAAGCGCAAACCAAGACCGAAGAGTTTGATGCGATCAAAATTGCTCTGGCCTCCCCAGATATGATCCGTTCGTGGTCATTCGGGGAAGTAAAAAAGCCGGAAACTATTAACTACCGTACGTTCAAGCCTGAGCGTGACGGTCTTTTCTGTGCACGTATTTTCGGGCCAGTAAAAGATTACGAATGCTTGTGTGGTAAATACAAGCGTTTGAAACACCGTGGTGTGATTTGTGAGAAATGTGGCGTTGAAGTGACCCAGACCAAAGTACGTCGTGAACGTATGGGGCACATCGAGCTGGCATCTCCAACCGCTCACATCTGGTTCCTGAAATCTCTGCCATCCCGCATTGGTTTGTTGCTGGACATGCCTCTGCGCGACATTGAACGCGTACTGTATTTCGAATCCTATGTGGTTGTCGAAGGCGGCATGACCAACCTTGAGCGTAGCCAAATCCTGACCGAAGAGCAGTATCTGGATGCTCTGGAAGAGTTCGGTGATGAATTTGATGCCAAAATGGGTGCAGAAGCGATCCAGGCATTGCTGAAAAGCATCGACTTGGAAAACGAATGTGAAACCTTGCGTGAAGAGCTGAACGAGACCAACTCTGAAACCAAGCGTAAGAAGCTGACCAAGCGTATTAAACTGCTGGAAGCCTTCATTCAGTCTGGTAACAAACCAGAGTGGATGGTTCTGACCGTTCTGCCCGTTCTGCCACCGGATCTGCGTCCACTGGTTCCGCTGGATGGCGGCCGTTTCGCAACCTCAGACCTGAACGATCTGTATCGTCGCGTTATTAACCGTAACAACCGTCTGAAACGCCTGCTGGATCTGGCTGCGCCGGATATCATCGTACGTAACGAAAAACGTATGTTGCAGGAAGCGGTTGATGCGTTGCTGGACAACGGCCGTCGCGGTCGTGCGATCACCGGTTCCAACAAACGTCCTCTGAAATCCTTGGCAGACATGATCAAGGGTAAACAGGGTCGTTTCCGTCAGAACCTGCTGGGTAAACGTGTTGACTACTCAGGCCGTTCGGTAATTACCGTAGGTCCATACTTGCGCCTGCATCAGTGTGGTCTGCCTAAGAAGATGGCGCTGGAACTGTTCAAGCCATTCATTTACGGCAAGCTGGAACTGCGTGGTCTGGCGACGACCATCAAAGCCGCCAAGAAAATGGTTGAGCGTGAAGAAGCGGTTGTATGGGATATCCTGGATGAAGTCATCCGTGAGCACCCGGTTCTGCTGAACCGTGCACCAACCCTTCACCGTCTGGGTATTCAGGCTTTTGAACCGGTTCTGATCGAAGGTAAAGCCATTCAGTTGCACCCGCTGGTGTGTGCGGCGTATAACGCCGACTTCGATGGTGACCAGATGGCTGTTCACGTACCGTTGACACTGGAAGCTCAGTTGGAAGCGCGTGCGCTGATGATGTCTACCAACAACATCCTGTCTCCGGCGAGCGGTGAACCTATCATCGTTCCATCTCAGGACGTTGTATTGGGTCTGTACTACATGACCCGTGACTGTGTTAACGCGAAAGGCGAAGGCATGGTGCTGACCGGCCCTAAAGAAGCAGAGCGCGTTTACCGTGCCGGCCTGGCTTCTTTGCACGCCCGTGTCAAAGTTCGTATCACTGAAGAAGTGAGAGATGGCGAAGGTAATGTCACCGTTAATACCGGTCTGGTGGATACCACTATCGGTCGTGCCATCCTGTGGATGATCGTACCGCGAGGTCTGCCATATTCACTGATTAACCAGGCGCTGGGTAAAAAAGCCATTTCCAGAATGCTGAACACCTGTTACCGCATACTGGGCCTGAAACCCACCGTTATCTTAGCTGACCAGACCATGTATACCGGTTTTGCTTACGCTGCCCGTTCAGGGGTATCCGTAGGTATTGACGACATGGTGATCCCTGAGAAGAAAGAAGGCATCATCGCGGAAGCGGAAGCAGAAGTGGCCGAAATTCAGGAACAGTTCCAGTCAGGTCTGGTTACCGCGGGCGAACGCTATAACAAAGTTATCGATATCTGGGCAGCGGCGAACGAACGTGTTGCTAAGGCGATGATGGAAAACCTGTCTTCTGAAACCGTGATTAACCGTAACGGTGAAGAAGAACAGCAGGTTTCTTTCAACAACATCTTTATGATGGCCGACTCCGGTGCGCGTGGTTCTGCGGCTCAGATCCGTCAGTTGGCGGGTATGCGTGGCCTGATGGCAACGCCAGATGGCTCGATCATCGAAACCCCAATTACCGCAAACTTCCGTGAAGGCCTGAACGTACTCCAGTACTTCATCTCAACCCACGGTGCGCGTAAAGGTCTTGCGGATACCGCATTGAAAACAGCGAACTCCGGTTACCTGACCCGTCGTCTGGTTGACGTTGCCCAAGACTTGGTGGTGACGGAAGATGACTGTGGTACTCACGACGGTATCCTGATGACGCCGGTTATCGAGGGTGGTGACGTTAAAGAACCACTGCGTGAGCGTGTATTGGGTCGTGTGACGGCGGAAGATGTTCTGAAACCGGGTACAGCGGACATTCTGGTAACACGTAACACATTGCTGAACGAAAAATGGTGTGACCTGTTAGAAGAAAACTCCGTTGACAGCGTGAAAGTACGCTCCGTAGTCAGTTGTGAAACTGACTTTGGTGTTTGTGCGAACTGTTACGGTCGTGACCTGGCTCGTGGTCACCTGATCAACAAAGGTGAAGCGATTGGTGTTATCGCGGCACAGTCAATCGGTGAACCGGGTACACAGTTGACGATGCGTACGTTCCACATCGGTGGTGCGGCATCTCGTGCGGCAGCAGAATCCAGCATTCAGGTACGTAACAAAGGTCACCTGAAACTGACCAACGCGAAATTCGTAACGAATTCAACAGGCAAACTGGTTATTACCTCTCGTAATACCGAATTGCGCTTGATCGACGATTTCGGTCGTACCAAAGAGAGTTATAAAGTTCCTTACGGTTCGGTATTGGCGAAAGGTGATGGTGAAGTCGTGACCGGCGGTGAAACCGTTGCGAACTGGGACCCACATACCATGCCAGTCGTGAGTGAAGTCTCCGGTATTATCCAGTTCTACGACATGGTTGATGGTCAAACCATTACCCGTCAGACGGATGAACTGACCGGCCTGTCTTCACTGGTGGTTCTGGATAGTGCAGAGCGTACCGGTAGCGGTAAAGACCTGCGTCCGGCACTGAAAATCGTAGACGCCCAAGGTAACGACGTTCTGATCCCAGGTACAGATATGCCTGCTCAGTACTTCCTGCCGGGTAAAGCGATTGTTCAACTGGAAGATGGCATGTCCATCTCTGCGGGTGATACATTAGCGCGTATTCCTCAGGAATCTGGCGGTACTAAAGATATCACCGGTGGTCTGCCACGCGTTGCTGACCTGTTCGAAGCCCGTCGTCCGAAAGAGCCTGCTATCCTGGCAGAAATCAGCGGTATCGTTTCCTTCGGTAAAGAAACCAAAGGTAAACGCCGTCTGGTCATCAGCCCACTGGATGGTGGTGACGCTTACGAAGAGATGATCCCTAAATGGCGTCAGCTCAACGTGTTCGAAGGTGAGGTGGTTGAACGTGGTGACGTGATCTCCGATGGTCCAGAATCTCCACATGACATTCTGCGCCTGCGTGGAGTCCATGCGGTTGCTCGTTACATCACTAACGAAGTACAGGAAGTTTACCGTCTGCAAGGCGTTAAGATTAACGATAAACACATTGAAGTTATCGTTCGTCAGATGCTGCGTAAAGCGACTATCGCGAGTGCGGGTAGTTCTGAATTCCTCGAAGGTGAGCAGGTCGAATACGCACGCGTTAAAGTTGCAAACCGTAAGCTGGAGCAGGACGGTAAAGTTGCAGCTACCTTCCAGCGTGACCTGTTGGGTATCACCAAGGCATCACTGGCAACAGAATCCTTCATCTCTGCGGCGTCGTTCCAGGAAACAACCCGCGTTCTGACTGAAGCCGCTGTTGCAGGTAAACGTGATGAACTGCGTGGCTTGAAAGAGAACGTCATCGTGGGTCGTCTGATCCCTGCGGGTACAGGTTATGCTTACCATCAGGATCGCATCCGTCGCCGTCAAGAAAACGTCGTGGTTGAAGCATCACAAGTGAGTGTTGACGAAGCCACTGCAAACCTTGCTGAATTGTTGAATGCAGGTTTTGGTAGCAGCAGCGATAACGAGTAATCTCGTGATGCGTAGATGCTATAGAGCTAAATACAGCTAATCGTGAAATGCCCTCTCTTGGTAGAGGGCATTTTTTATTGGATGGAAAATCAAAATGAGACGAATTGTTTATATTACTGCAATGATTTTCTCAGCACTTCTGATGTGTTTTTCCCATTCAGCTTTATCGCAATACCACGATTTTCCTCATTATCGTTACATGGAGATGATCAAAGACAGTGAAATTTATTCTTGGGTCGGCGAGCACGTCATCAAGGTAGCCGTATTAAAGAAAGGGCAAGCCTTTAAAATTATTGAAGAAGAGGAAGAGAGTGATTACTATGCGCTCCATTTTGGTAATGGTACAGGTTATGTAGCCAAAGGAAATTTAAAGGAAATTAAAAAATCTGCATTTCCCCGTGATCCTTTTAATATTCTTCATAAGAAAGCCTCCCAAAATTTGATGGTTTTTAAGGTGGCTCGAATTTATGGCACACCTGATACAGATAGCGAGCCCATTGCAATCTTAATGGAAAATCTCCGCTATCCGGTTCTAGACAAATTACAAGATCTTTCACACCATACTTGGTACGAAATTAATTTGGGTGATCGATTGGGCTACATTAGTGATCGGGATGCTGAACTGGATAATGGCATTCCTTTGTTAACGTATCACCATATTCTTAACGATAATAAACATTTTCTACATACCTCGACGACGACATCTCTGACGGCCTTTCGTGAGCAGATGGCTTATTTGAAACGGGCAGGTTATACCACAATTTCATTATACGAATTGGAAGGTTACCTGAATGGTTACATTAACTTGCCGGCAAAAGTGGTTGGTTTAACCTTTGATGATGGGCTGAAATCCGTTTATCGTTATGCCTATCCCATTTTGCAAGAGAATGGTCAGAAAGCGACACTCTTTATTATTTCATCCAGAATTAAACGCCATCCACAGAAATGGAACCCTGACAGCCTGCAATTCCTGAGCCTGCCTGAATTATATGCCATGCAAGATGTATTTGATTTTCAGTCTCATACCCACTTTTTGCATCGTCTGGGAAAAAATAAACAGCCCATACTATTGAAACGGTCATACCATACTATCCTGTATGATTTTGCCCGTTCCAGACGGGCACTATCACAATTTAATCCTCATGTGTTTTATCTCTCCTATCCTTTTGGTGGATATAATCCAAAGGCAATAAAAGCGGCTGAACAAGCTGGATTTCATTTGGCTGTCACCACGGTACAGGGAAAAGTTAAGTTAGGCGATAATCCTTTTTCTTTGAAACGGTTATATATATTGCGGACAGATCCGATTGAAAAAATGGCGAAAATGATTGCTAACCAGCCAGATTCAATGTTTTTGCAACCGATTGAGAATTGAATATAAGATGTAAAATCATTTAGTCGATAAATCACAGTAGATCTTAACCTAATGTGATAATTTTTACTAAGGATGGAAATTATGGATTTCTTGGAGTTAATATTGGAAATTCCTTATGGTTTCATAAAATGTATTATCAAATTTTTTGCATGGATATTTAAGATTGCCATGAAGGATATTTTTATTTCATTGCTCTCGTTTGGTATTTTATGCTGCATTATATTTTCATTCATAATGCCTAAGGTTATTTTTAGTGTCTTGTTATTGTTGATGTTTATTTATTTGGTTTTTAAGTTCCGAGGGGAAATAAGAAGATATTTGAATAAGAAAGGCTTTTTATAGCCTATTTCGTTAGGGCCATTTTTCTATACCCTATAAACTTTAAGTTGCGGCGCGTAAGACGAAAACCACTTATTATCTCCCCACAATGCGGGGAGATAATAAATGCATCTTGAAGTACGACGAGAATATAACTATTTGGCAAATCAATCTATTTTTTGTTTTTTATCATCTTGATAAACGTTTTCCGTGCCGTTGGGGAGCCAAGTCGTTCTGCTTCATCCAACAGTTTTAATGCCTTATCAATATCACCGTGACTAATGGCTCTTGTGATAGCGTCATTGAAATATTGCTCAGTATCATTCAGCACTGGTTTCACTGGTGAGGCAGCCGATTGTGCGACATTAGCCGGCGTTGTTCTTATCGGCGATGTCGATACGGCTTGTGTAGAACCGACTGTCACTGGCTTAGTGTCAGGTGAAGAAAATACCTGACCAATCAAGATATTGCCTGTATTGCTTTCTGATTGCACTTTTAACGTTAATGACCCTATTTCTGTATGGCGAGCGACCGGATCGGGGATATTCGGCACGGAATTACCGATTCCTTTAGCATAAGCCTTAGCAGGATCGACCATTTGTGTTGACGTTTGTAAATCAGGACGGGTGGTATAAATGAGTAAATAAATTCGCTGTTGTCCCAATGCCGGAGTCAGCTTTAACACACCCTCCAGCCTATCGGTCGACATAATACCGGGTTGTTGATAGCGAAAATAATGGCTTGGATAAAAAGCCGCAGGATGCAGTTGTTCATCAAATACCAAAACATTCGGCGAGTATACCTGCTTATCTTTTATCAAACTGGTCAGTGTGATTTCCAATGAACCTTGATTGGCGGGTAAAGCAAATGCGGCGATCGCCCCTTGGACATGACCATCATTAATTTGCTGCGACGAGCTATTAAGAACCATGGACTGCGTGCCATGGGTATTAATCGGCTGCCACTGTAATTTCTGCAAAGTTGACAGGGACAACGCTGGCGCGACAGCGTTGCTTGTTTCTATATCAATTGGTTCTATGCCAGATCCTGCGGCATAACTCACCGCCGGGATCACGTTGCAGAGCAGGGCGCTGAGACAAAGTGAAAGTAATTTCTTTTTCATTACCACCAAGCCTCAAATTGGGCACCAAACGTAAATTCATCGCTGTTCCCACGACTGAACTGCTGTGCTGATGTATCGCGGTAGGCAACGCCATCGCCATAACCCCATTTTTCATTCCATTTGGAGTAAGAAGTAAATAAACGGATAGCAGGACGTGACCAGATGCTGTCACCCGCTTGCCATTGTTGGGCCAGAGTGATCTTGTACTGATTATTGTTTGCCTTAGTCCGTTGTGACTTCACATTGTCATAACCTACTTCCAGTAAGGTACTCATTATCGGTGTCCACTTATACATTGGACGGACACCTACGGTGTACCATGTGTTGCCATTGTTATTGTCGAGGTCAATGTTTTGGTACATGGCAACATACATGAGATCCCATTTATTCGTGATACTAATGGCACCATGATCCAGAATGCGTAGCATATGTCCGTTATTGTATACATTAGCACCTTCAGCGCGCCCATTGCTGTTAGACGTCATGGCGTCAGTTGCGTACTGTAGAACAAATTTGTTGAAGCCACCCAACAGGCTTTGGGTATGTTCGGCAGTCAGCATCACACCGTCTTTAGGTGCTTGTTTATCAAGCTGGTATCCTTTACGTGTATTAGCACGTCCATAATCTATACCAAACTCCAGTGTGCCGCTGGCATTGACAGGTAAGTTGGCTAGCCGTATATCGAAAACATCATTTGAGGTTGATTTAACTTTTTTATCGGATTGATCGGCAATCCACCCATGCGAACCGCCTTCTTCTGTATTACGGGTGACCGCGAAGGAAAGTTTACCAAAACCAAGATCGACATTTTCCAAACCTGCGCCGGGACCAGAGATATCCCAGTAATAGAAATCGATCATATGTACATCATGGCGTTGGTAGAAACGTTTACCCGCCCACAATGTTGAGCCTGGCAACCAACCAAGGACATTCGTTGCTTTCACATTAACTTCACGAAAACCAGGTTTGGTATCTTCCCAGTCTTTTTGCTGACTGACGGAGTAGGCTAAATTGGTATCAAAATAGAAACTTTTATCACCTTCTTTCCATAACTCTTGCCCCAGCTTAAGTTCGGCGTAGGTTTCACATTCGTTGCCGAGACGGTATTTACTCGGTGCACCAGTGACTTTGGCACAGTTTTGCTCACCGCCACTCCCTGTCCAGCCAATGCCTGAACGGGCATAGCCGTGGAAGTCAACAGCAAGAGCTTGCATAGATAATAAACCAGTTAGCATAGCCAATGAGAGAGACAATATACGCATAATGATTCTCCTGTTATTTTTTTATGGCCGCGGATCTAAACTCCGGGTTCTTTATGTAAACGTTGACATGCAGTGCCATCTTCACGGAAAAGATGACATCGGTGAGGCGCTAATCCGATAGTAAAATCGGCTCCTTCTTTTACGAGAACAATATCAGGTTGGCGGTAAACTAAATTTTGGTGAATGGCAGGTATGCGGATGTGAATTTGGGTTTCGTTCCCCAGTTGTTCCACGATCTGTACTGTCCCGTCTAACGTAACATCGGCTACATCATTAGGCAAAAGATGTTCAGGGCGAATTCCCAAAGATACATTACTACCCACAGTTAGCCCTTGACTTTCAACGGGTAACCAAACGGGCTGACCGTTAGGCAGGATGATTTGTACTTGATCGACCGCAATCGCTGAGACTTTGACTGGCAGAAAATTCATTTTCGGTGAACCAATAAAACCCGCAACAAAGCGATTGGCAGGATAGTGATAAATTTCAAGTGGTTTGCCAACCTGAGCAATATTGCCCCCATCCAAAACAACAATCTTATCTGCCAGAGTCATGGCTTCGGTTTGGTCATGAGTGACATAGACCATCGTACGTTGAAGCCGCTTGTGTAGGCGTGAAATTTCAATTCTCATCTGTACACGCAGGGCGGCATCCAGATTGGAAAGTGGCTCATCCAGCAGAAAGATATTGGGTTCAGCAACGAGGGTTCGGCCAATGGCGACTCGCTGACGCTGACCACCGGACAGGGCCTTGGGACGGCGATCCAGTAGATGGGCAAGCTGGAGAGTTTCTGCAACTTGTTGTACCCGCTTTTGGATATCGCTTTTTTTGACACCCGCCAGCTTCATACCGAATGACATATTGTCGGCAACAGAGAGGTGGGGATATAGCGCATAAGATTGAAAAACCATGCCGACACTGCGTTTGGCGGGTGGAACATCATTTATTCGCTTGCCATCTATCAGTAAATCACCGGATGTGATGTCTTCTAATCCTGCGATCATCCTCAGCAGCGTCGATTTCCCACAGCCTGACGGACCGACAAATACGACAAATTCTCCTTCCTGAATCTCAAGATTAAGATCTTTGGAGATGACCGTTTCACCATATGATTTAGATACATTGCGGAATGTAACGCTGGACATTTGTTCCCTCCCTCGGATTTGCCACCTCAGTTTTCTGCTCGTTTCCTGTTCGTCTTTGTTTCCTGCTTGCCGTTGCGAGAAACGTCGTCCCGAGAAACTTAGTGAAAAACTGATGGCTGGATTGTGGATAAAATAACAGGCACAAGAATCCTCCATACCAGAATTTTTGATGGTGGAGGAGTCAGGAGGACGAGCTTAATGTGATTGAGAAGGGAGGAATAAAATTGACAGGTAAGATGTGACTTAAATCCCAAAAAAGGATGCTGTATTGGTGTTAACGCTATGATTTTAATTATTTTTGTAAGCTGGTTCACACTCATGCAGTATGAGGCGTAGAACGGGGGAGGATGAGTCTTTTTTACATTGATTGCACACTGGTGCCATTTTATCGCGATGTAATAAAGATAATTACCTTGAACTAACAAATGAAAAAGGCGGAATGATGACCAAGAAAATTTTAAAAGTGGGGGTTCGCACCCTGATGCTTTCCGTTTTAACAACCTGTGTATTGTCTGCTTCGGCTTTTGCGAAGCCGGAAGAAGGAAAGTTGGTAATCTGGATTAATGGTGATAAAGGCTATAACGGGTTGGCACAGGTTGGTGAAAAGTTTGCAAAAGAAACGGGAATTCCTGTCACTGTTGAACACCCTGACAAACTGGAGGAAAAATATACCCAAATTGCAGCCAGTGGCGATGGTCCGGATATTATTTTCTGGGCACACGACCGCTTTGGTGGCTATGCTCAATCAGGGTTAGTCGCTGAAATCACGCCTGATAAGTCGTTTATTGACAAGCTATTTCCCTTTACATGGGATGCCGTTCGCTATGACGGGAAATTGGTAGGATATCCGATCGCAGTTGAAGCCCTTTCTCTTATCTACAATAAAGACTTGATTAAATCTCCTCCCAAAACCTGGGAAGAAATCCCTGCCCTGGATAATGAGCTGAAAAAGCAAAATAAAAGCGCAATTATGTTCAATTTGCAGGAACCGTATTTCACTTGGCCCCTGATTGCTGCTGATGGCGGGTATGCCTTCAAGGCAGGCAACGGTAGTTATAATGTTAAAGACAGCGGAGTGAATAATGCCGGCTCTAAGGCGGGAATGAAATTTCTGGTTGATTTAGTCAAAAACAAACATCTCAATGCGGATATCGATTATTCCATCGCCGAAGCTGCCTTTAATACAGGCAAAACCGCAATGACGATTAATGGTCCTTGGGCATGGGCAAATGTAGATAAAAGTAAGATTAATTATGGCGTTACCCAATTACCAACCTTTAAGGGAAAACCCTCTAAACCTTTTGTCGGCATTTTAACTGCGGGAATTAATGCGGCCAGTCCTAATAAAGAGTTAGCAAAAGAGTTTTTAGAAAATTACCTGCTGACTAATGAAGGATTGGCAATGATGGATAAAGATAAGCCGTTGGGCGCGGTGGCTTTGAAATCCTATCAGGCGATTCTGGAAAAAGACCCACGAATTGCGGCTACGATGGCGAATGCTCAAGACGGTGAAATTATGCCAAATATTTCCCAAATGAGTAGCTTCTGGTACGCAATGCGTAGTGCTGTTCTTAACTCGGTCAGTGGGCGTCAGGCGGTAGATGCGGCTCTTGATGATGCTGAAGCGAGAATGACAAAATAAATGAATGACAGGCTCCTGATCCTCAGGAGCCTTAACACCTTATTGTGATAGGTTTTGGATAATCACAATGGTTGGTAACAGGACGTGCAAGATGTCAGCGACATTAAAAAAAGCAAAATGGTGGCAGCATCCTGCCCTGAAATGGTTTGCTATAGGGTTTTGCCTACTTTTTACAGGTTATTTGGTTGTACTAATGTATGCTCAGGGAGAATACCTGTTTGCTATGTTAACACTGGTATTACTGGGAAGCGGCATCTATGTTTTTTCCAACCGGAAGGCGTATGTCTGGCGCTATACCTACCCTGGAATTGCTGGAATAGGATTGTTTATCCTGTTTCCGCTTATTTGCACGATTGCTATCGCTTTTACCAATTATAGCAGTACTAACCAATTGACGTTTGAACGTGCGCAAACGGTATTAATGAGCCGCCACTACCAGACGGGGGAGCCATTTAATTTCAAACTTTATCCTGTCTCTGAACAGTGGGTTTTGGCACTCAGTGTGCCTGATAGTAATCACTTATTGATATCTGAGCCTTTTTTTCTCGCGGGAACGGAAGAAATTGTCCTGCCTCTCCATAAACAGGAACAACAGCTTGAAGGCGATGCCGCGGCATTGCGCACCATTACTCAGCATCGGCAGACACTGAATCAATTGGTTGCCGTTCTGCCTGATGGCAGTAAACTGAGAATGAGTTCCTTGCGTCAGTTCTCAGCGATAAACCCGCTTTATTCCCTTGATGCAGATGGGATTACGCTGACTAATAGCCAAACGGGCATACAATATCGGCCGAATAGGGATACCGGGTTCTATCAATCGATTAATGCGGAAGGAGAATGGGCTAAAGAAACGTTAAGTCCTGGATTCACAGTGCCTATTGGTTGGAAAAATTTCCTGCGGGTGATGCAGGATGAGGGTATCCAAAAACCGTTTCTGTCCATTTTTATCTGGACCGTGGTTTTCTCTCTGTTAACTGTAGTACTGACGGTGGCCCTGGGGATGATCCTCGCTTGCGTTGTACAGTGGGAAGCGCTTAAGGGGCGAGCGATTTACCGAGTATTGCTTATCTTGCCTTATGCTGTTCCTTCGTTTATCTCCATTCTGATTTTCAAAGGATTATTCAACCAAAGTTTCGGTGAAATTAATCTGGTACTCAATGGGCTGTTTGGCCTTAAACCAGATTGGTTTACCGATCCGACACTCGCCCGAACCATGTTGATTATTGTCAATACGTGGTTGGGCTATCCCTATATGATGATTCTTTGCATGGGGCTGTTGAAGTCTATCCCTGATGATCTTTATGAGGCATCGGCGCTTGATGGTGCAGGGCCGTGGCAGAATTTCAGCAAAATTACTTTTCCATTATTGATTAAGCCATTGACACCGTTGATGATTGCCAGCTTTGCGTTTAATTTTAACAACTTTGTCCTGATTCAACTGCTCACCAACGGGAAACCTGATCATATTGGTACAACGACACCGGCAGGCCATACCGATCTTTTGGTGAGTTATACCTATCGTATTGCCTTTGAAGGTGGGGGTGGACAGGAATTTGGTTTGGCAGCCGCTATTGCAACATTGATCTTCTTGTTGGTAGGTGCACTCGCCATCATCAATTTGAAAACCACCCGCATGAAATTTGATTAAGGAGAAAGGAAGATGGCGATGGTACAACCTAAATCGCAACGATGGCGGGTATGGGGAACACATATATTCATGCTGGCTTTTATTGGCCTGATTTTGTTCCCTCTGCTGATGGTAATTGCTATCTCTTTGCGTCCGGGTAATTTTGCTACAGGTAACCTAATCCCAGAAACTATTTCATGGGAACACTGGAAGCTGGCATTGGGTTATCGGGTCGAATCTTCTGATGGACATGTCGTACTCCCACCATTTCCGGTCATGCAGTGGCTTTGGAACTCGGTAAAGGTTGCTTTCATTACTGCCACTGGCATTGTGGCATTATCAACGACGTGTGCTTATGCCTTTGCCCGTATGCGCTTTCGTGGAAAAGGCACCTTACTTAAAGGAATGTTGATTTTTCAGATGTTCCCACCGGTACTTTCTTTGGTGGCACTGTATGCCTTGTTTGATCGATTGGGCGAATATATTCCTTTCCTTGGTCTTAATACACACGGCGGTGTGATTTTTGCCTATCTGGGCGGAATTGCTTTACATGTATGGACGATAAAAGGTTATTTCGAAACGATAGATCGCTCTCTGGAAGAAGCGGCCATGTTGGATGGCGCGACATCGTGGCAAATTTTCCGTTTGATACTGCTGCCGCTTTCTGTGCCGATATTGGCGGTGGTATTTATTCTGTCGTTTATTGGTGTGATTACCGAAGTCCCGGTTGCATCTCTGCTATTACGTGATGTGGACAATTACACGTTAGCGGTGGGAATGCAGCAATATCTTCACCCACAGAATTATCTCTGGGGCGATTTTGCCGCTGCGGCTGTACTTTCTGCCATTCCTATCACGTTGATTTTCTTACTGGCTCAACGTTGGTTGGTGGGTGGATTGACGTCGGGAGGCGTGAAAGGTTGACCCTCTTCCCAATCATATAGCCACATGATTGGGGGGTATTTTTCTTTATCTCCCCGCGTCGCGGGGAGATCATCAATGTATCTTGAAGTATGACGAGTATACCGGTGGTTCAGTCAGTTATAAAAAGCTATCAACCCTGTTTTCGGCATTCGCCAACGGTTTGTAACAACTGGTTGATATGGGCGTCTGCAAACATCGTTTCCAATGTGGTAGAAAGTTTTCGTCGCCAGTTAGGATATTCCTCTGTTGTACCAGGGATATTGACAGGGCATTCCATATCCAGCCAATCTTCAGGTTGTAATCCCAATAAAGCACTAGAACTATGGGCTATATAACGATGTATGCTTTGATTTATCGCGTTTGACATCGGAAGTTCAGGTTGTGCCGCTTGCAATGAAGAAAGAGTATCTGGCTTGAACCATTCTTCTGATAAATAGCCATGACGCTTTAGACTGGTGAGTAATGCTTGCTTGCTGCGTTTGCGTTCCGCATATAAATCGGCAAGAAGCGCTTTATCAGGGTATAAGCCGATGTCTTCCCCTAAGGTGAGATCTTTATTTTGCCAGAATCCACGTAAGGTAGGTAAGTCATGGGTCGTAATCGTTGCCATTGCTTGCGCGGGATATTCATCGGGAGAACGGTATTCACCTTGCTGATTGCGTTCAAAATAAAATACTTTATAGGAATAAACACCGCTATCTCGTAATTTACCCACAATTTCTTCCGGTACAATGCCTAAATCTTCGCCTATCACCAGGCAATGGTTGCGCTGGCTTTCCAATGCCAATATTGCCAACAGATCGTCAACCGGATAATGAACATAAACGCCTTTATCGGCTGTTTCTCCTTGTGGTATCCACCAGAGCCTGAGTAACGACATGACATGATCGATACGCAATGCACCGCAATGACGCATGTTGCTGCGCAGTAATTCGATGAAAGGCTGATAGGCTTGGGCTTTTAAGACATGGGGATTCATTGGCGGAAGCCCCCAGTTTTGCCCCCGTGGTCCCAGAATATCGGGAGGCGCGCCTACAGAGGCTTGAGTGCAATAGATACTTCGGTTACACCAGGTTTCTGATCCTCCTTGTGCGACACCGACGGCCAGATCACGGTAAATGCCAATCGGCATGTGATGGGTTTGGCTGGTCGTGAAGCATTCGGCAAGCTGAGTGTCAGCCAGCCATTGCAACCAAAGGAAAAACGCTATCTCTTGTGGGTGTGAATGACAGAATGCTTTAACCGTGTCGCTCTCAGGTTCACGGTATTCTTCCGGCCATACAGGCCAACCCCAATAAGCTCTGTTTTCCCTATATAGCTTATGGTGTAGGGCATCATAAGCCGCTTGAGAGTAAAGGTTCTTGCCGCCTTGGGTGACAAATTGTTGGAAAGCGATTTGTTGTGGATCATCGCCAGACCGGCGCTTGAATTGCGGATAAGCCAGCCGCAATGCCGCCATTTTTAGCGTCATGACTGTGGTGTAATCGACCCATTCGGTTTGGCGGGCTTGCTGGAGTTCGAGCTGTGTTTCTGTTGAGTGCCACCACGCTTGTGCTTCAGCGCTATCATTAAAATCTTCTACCTGATTGACGGCAATATAAATGATATTGAGCCAGTGGCGGGAAGATGGACTGTAAGGGCTGGCATTTTCAGGCATGGCAGGATATATGGCATGAAGAGGATTCAGGCCAATAAAAGCACCACCACGCTGTGCCAGTTCTTGCAGCATATATTTCAGATCACCAAAATCACCGATTCCCCAGTTATTTTCTGAGCGCAAGGTATAAAGCTGAACGCAAGCGCCCCAAAGTTTTTCTCCACGTGTTATGGCATCAGGTTCGTAACAACGTTTTGGAGCAACAATCAGTTGCATGGAGGACTGCCGAGAGTCAGTTTTCGCTATTAAATTCAGTGTGTGATAGCCCAAGGGGAGGTCAGCCGGCAAAGTGAGTTGATGCTGGCAGTGACCATGAAGTATTTTCCCTTGCTCAGTCTGTATCTGCCACTGGTAATGATTTGTTCCCTCCAGAGGCAGTGTCGCCATTTGCCCTTGGATCACCACCTTAACATTGGGTAAAGAGGACGCTTGTAGATGAGAAACCGGCCTTCCGACCGGTATATCTGTACTCATGGCTGCTAATATTCGTTGCCTGATTTCAGCAGGGAATGCCTGGGGTTTTCCATAGGCATTAATGTATTCGCTGGCAATGCCGGCCTCAGTTGCCAAATCATTGAGGCATTTATTTTCCATACTCAATCCCTATTTGGTTCGCCAAATGCGTTGTTGATAATCCTGAATAGTGCGGTCAGAACTAAAATGACCCATTCGAGCGGTATTGAGCACAGTACTGCGTGTCCAGCTTTCAGTGTCGCGATATCGAGTATCAATTTGCTGATGGGCGTGGCAGTAAGAGGCAAAATCAGCCAGAACTAAATAAGGGTCGCCACCGTCAGTCAGGCTATTTAACAAGAGATCAAAGGCGTGCGTATCTCCGTGGCTGAATTCACCACTGGCGAGGGAGCCAAGGAGATCGTTGAGATGGTGATCTTGTTGCAGGATATTTTGTGGATTGTAGCCGCCGTTGAGTAGGGCTTTAGCCTCTTCCACGGTCTTACCGAAGATAAAGATATGCTCGTTGCCAACGTGTTCGGCGATTTCGACATTCGCACCATCCAGCGTTCCAATAGTTAACGCGCCGTTTAGGGCCAATTTCATATTACCTGTACCGGAGGCTTCTTTGCCCGCAGTAGAGATTTGTTCTGACACATCGGCTGCCGGTATCATCAGTTCCGCTGCGGACACATTGTAATCAGGGATAAACGCGATTTTGATGCGATCACGGACGATTGGGTCATGATTGATCTTGTCGGCAGCATGATTAATGGCGGCGATGATATTTTTTGCCAGATAGTAGCCGGGAGCCGCTTTGGCGCCAAATAAGAAAACACGGGGATGGATATCCAAAGCCGGGTTTTCCTGAATCTGCCGATAAAGTGACAAGATATGGAGCAGGTTCAGATGCTGACGTTTGTACTCATGCAGACGTTTTATCTGGATATCGAAAATCGCATGGGGATCAATCTTGAGTCCCATGACCTTATTGACATAGTTGGACAGGCGAATTTTATTGCCTTGCTTAACGGCGTGATAGGTTTCACGGAAAGCAGGATCGTCGGCGTAAGGTTCGAGTTGTTGCAGGGCAGCAAGATCATTTACCCACTCATGATCTAATGTTTGGTTGATTAATGAAGAAAGTGCGGGGTTACACTGCTTCAACCAGCGGCGTGGGGTGACACCATTGGTCACATTGTGGAATTTGGTTGGCCACAATTGATGATATTCAGGGAACAGGTCTGTCACGATCAAAGAGGAGTGCAGGGCGGCAACCCCGTTGACGGCAAAGCAGGCAACAACACACAGGTTAGCCATTCTGACTTGGTTGTCATAGATAACCGCCAATTTTTCCCAGATTTGCGGGTTATCAGGCCAGGTTTGATCCACGGTTTTTTTAAAGCGTCGGTTGATTTCCTGAATGATGCGGTGATGACGTGGCAGAAGCTCACTCATCAGTTGTTCATCCCAACGTTCTAAGCCCTCTGGCAGCAAGGTATGGTTGGTATAGGCGAACGTTTTTCCCGTAATTTCCCATGCGGTTTCCCAACTTAACTGGTGCTCATCAAGCAGAAGACGCATCATTTCAGGGATCGCGATGGTGGGATGGGTGTCGTTAAGCTGGATAACTTCGTATCGCGCGAGTTCTTCTATTTTTCGCCCTGCTTGTTGGTGGCGGCGCAGAATATCTGCCACGGCACAGGCACACTGAAAATATTGTTGCATCAGGCGCAGGCGTTTACCGGCCTGATGATTATCATTCGGGTAAAGCACTTTGGTCAGGCTGGCAGCGTCAATGCCTTGCTGTTCCGCGTGCAGGAACTGCCCATCATTGAACAGTGACAGGTCAAAGGGGCTATCGTAGGTTGCTTGCCACAGGCGCAGTGGTTGCGTCACGCCATTGTGATAGCCAAGCACAGGTAAATCCCATGCTTCACCAATCAGGGTGAAGGCGGGCGCCCAAGTTTCATAACCCTCGGCCGTGGTCACGATTTCGCCGCCAAAATTGATGCTCACTTTTAATTGTGCGTTGTGGCGAAACCACGGGTAGGACTCGCGTCCCCAATCATCGGGCGCTTCAATTTGTTGGCCCTGTTTAAACGATTGGCGAAAGAGGCCATATTGATAATTGAGGCCATATCCCGTAGCGGGTTGATTAATTGTCGCCATTGAATCGAGGAAACAGGCCGCTAATCTGCCCAATCCACCATTGCCCAAAGCAGGATCCGTTTCTTCTTCCAGCAAGTCACTCAGAACGACGCCATCTTCTGCCAGATAAGACTGAATATCGTTATACCAACCAAGATTCAATAAGTTATTGGCTGTCAGGCGGCCAATCAGAAATTCCATCGAAATATAGTTCACATGACGCTGGTGGTCAGGGAAGGGATTGGCTCGGTTTTGTTGAGTGGATAGGGGAAGTAATTCAGATACGGCCCCGCTAACGGCCTGCCACCACTGATGTGGCGTCATTTCCTGCGCTGAGTTGAGGCCAAAAGATTGCCACTGACGTGTGAGCGCAGCCTGAAATAAGGCTTTATTGAGTTTCGGGTTTTTATCTAATGTGGGTTTTTTATTTAATGTGGATAGTTCCATGACGTCGCATCCTGTCACTCACTGAGGAAAATTGGGGGAATTATTTAAAGGGATATGCTGAAGGTTCGTGGCGAGGGAAACATCATCCCGTGCAAATATTCGCGGGGGAGGAGTATCAGGGCGTAGCAATTTCTTTCGAGCTTTTTCGCAATTTCATTAGAGAAATAGAAAGATTGCAACCCAAGAATGTGACAAGGTGCAATTTAACACAATGAAATTAATCAACTTGTTTGCAAAAAATGGGCGTTTCTCTACATTTGGTGGTCATTGCTTTTATTGATTGCGTGTGAGGGGAGAAAATTAATGCTTATCCCATCGAAACTCAGTCGCCCCCTTCGACTCAATAATATGGTCATGCGGGAGCGCCTGTTAGAAAAGTTCAATGCAATACAGAATTATCGGCTGGTATTGATAACCAGTCCCGCAGGGTACGGTAAAACGACGTTGATGTCACAATGGGCGGCCGATCAGGCGCATTTGGGCTGGTATTCTCTTGATGATAGTGACAATCAGCCAGAGCGTTTTGCCAGCTATTTGATTGCCGCCATTCAGCAGGCAACGCAGGGATATTGTGTGAAAAGTGAGGTACTGGCCCAGAAACACCAATATGCCAATTTACCTGCCCTGTTTGCGCAACTGTTTATTGAGCTTAGCGAATGGCAGCAACCGATTTTTCTGGTCATCGATGATTATCACCTGATTGTCAATGAACTTATTCATGAAGCCATGCGCTTTTTCCTCCGCCATCAACCTGAAAATTTGACCTTAGTGGTTTTATCACGCCACTTGCCCTCGTTGGGCATTGCCAACCTGCGCGTACGTGAACAGTTATTGGAGATTGATAGCCAGCAACTGGCTTTTGATTATCAGGAAACCGAGCGATTTTTCGCCAAGCGATTAATGAGCCCATTGGATGCTGAACACTGTAAACAGTTATGCAATGATGTTGCGGGGTGGGCAACAGCCTTGCAACTGATTGCCCTTTCTGCCCGCCAATCGGGTAATACAACCGAAATGTCAGCCAAGCGCCTTGCGGGGATTAATGCCAGCCATCTTGCGGATTATCTTGTGGATGAGGTGTTAAATCGGGTGGATCAGGCGACGCGGGATTTTTTGCTGCACAGTTCTATTCTGCGTTCCATGAATGACGGGCTGATTGTTTGCCTGACAGGGGAGGAAAATGGTCAGCAGCGTCTGGAAGACATTGAACGTCAGGGGTTGTTTATTCAACGGATGGACGATTCCGGTGAATGGTTCTGCTTTCATCCTTTGTTTGCTTCATTTCTGCGCCAGCGTTGCCAATGGGAAATGGCAGCTAAATTACCTGCATTACATAGGGCCGCCGTGAAAGGCTGGCTGATGCAGGGGTATCCGGGGGAAGCTATCCATCACGCCCTCGCCGCAGGAGATACTATTTTGTTGCGGGATATTTTGCTGCAACATGCCTGGGAGTTGTTTAACCACAGCAAATTATCCCTATTGGGAGAGTGCATGAATGCACTGCCGTATGAACACCTGTTGGAAAGCCCGCGCTTGGTACTGTTGCAAGCGTGGCTGGCACAAAGCCAGCATCGCTACTATGAGGTGAATGCGTTATTGAATCAGGCAGAGCAATCACTGCAACAGAAGCAAATCCCCATTGAGCCGGAGTTGCTGGCAGAGTTTGATGCCCTGCGAGCCCAAGTGGCGATGAATGATGGGCGTCCGGCTGATGCTGATGCGTTGGCGGAAAAGGCGCTGGCGGCGCTTTTGCCTGACAATCAATATGGGCGCATTGTGGCGATGTCAGTGAAAGGGGAAGTCTTGCACTGCAATGGTCAGTTGGCTGAGGCATTGGCATTAATGAAGCAAACGGAGCAACTCGCCCGCCTTTGTCATGTTTATCACTATGCTTTGTGGGCGTTGTTGCAACAAAGTGAAATTTTACTGGCACAAGGTTATTTGCAGGCGGCTTATGATACCCAGACCCATGCTTTTGATTTGATTCGGGAGCAGCATCTGGAGCAGTTACCGATGCATGAGTTTCTGCTGAGAATTCGTTCACAACTTTTGTGGTGTTGGGCCCGCATTGATGAGTCAGAAGAAGCCGCCCGCCTGGGGTTAGATGTGTTGGCTAATTATCAGCCACAACAGCAATTACAATGCCTTACCCAATTGGCGAAATGTTCTTTGGTTCGGGGGGATATTGATAACGCTCGCCGTTATTTGACCCGCTGTGAAAATTTACTGAGTAATGGGCAATATCACCGCGATTGGCGGACGAATACGGACAAGTTGCGGGTCATTATTTGGCAGACTTTGGAAGATAGCAGTTCCTTGGCTCAATGGCTGGCACAGGCAGAACGGCCAGAAAGTTTTTGTAACCACTTCAATCAAAATCAATGGCGAAATATTGCACGAGTCAAAATCTCACTGGGTCAGTATGAGGAAGCGGGATCTATCTTGGAAAAATTGAATGAATATGCAAGAAGACTGGCATTGGTCAGCGACTTGAATCGGAATCTGCTGCTGTGTAATTTGCTTTATTGGCAGCTTGGGCGCAAGGCGCAGGCGCAGGATGTTTTGATGGAAGCCTTGAATTTGGCTAACCAGACAGGGTTTATCAGCCATTTTGTGATTGAGGGTGAGTTGATGGCCTTGCAATTGCGTCAGCTTATCCAACTCAATATCTTGCCTGAGATGGAACAGCACCGGGCTCAACGTATTCTCCGGGAAATCAACCGGCAGCACCGACATAAATTTGCCCATTTTGACGAAACTTTTGTAGAACAACTGCTCACTCATCCTGATGTGCCTGAGCTTATCCGCAATAGTCCACTCACCCAACGTGAATGGCAGGTGTTGGGGCTGATTTATTCTGGTTACAGTAACGATCAAATTGCGGCCGAATTAGATGTTGCTGCGACCACGATCAAAACCCATATCCGTAATTTATATCAGAAAATGGGGATTACCCATCGACAGGATGCTATTCGTCAGGCGCAAAAATTAATGCAAATGATGGGATTGGGGGTTTAGTTATTATTTCTAAATGCGATTTATTTAGCATTTAATATGATTAATGAATATTAATAAACAAATATATGATTTTTCAAATATAAATTAAATTTTAAATTTGCTTAATATTTTTTATGGCATTTGTGTGATCGAAATAAAATTTTAATGTGCTTAATCTAGTCTCATCACAGTAGATATGTTTTTCGTTGTGTATGTAACTCTTTGTTTAATATAACTAATAGTGGTGAGTAATATGGAAGATAGAAACGATCTTGAAAGCATGCTTTCCCGCTTTATTGGTCATGGCCCTTATTTGATTATTGATGGTGAAAAGTATATTGACGCGGCATCAGGCACGTTTAATTTACCGCTCGGCTATACCAATGATCGGATAGCAGAAAAACTCAAACAACAGATTGATAGATGTACCCATTTGAGTTCGGCTTATACACGGGAAATGTCACAATATATTTTGCGTAAATTAGTTAAATATACCCCTGAAGGTGTCGATCGTATCTGGCTGCGCGATGTTTCTGGATCGGGGGCGGTTGAATGTGCTATCCGCATAGCGCAAAAAGCGACAGGGCGCTCAGGCGTGATTTCGCTTTTTCTTGCCCATCATGGACAATCTCTTGCAACCGCTCAGATTTCGGGTAACGCATTCAGAATTAAAGACTTCCATATCAATATTGATGGATCGATAAAAATTCCTACGCCAGCCAGCGTCCTGTCAGGGCAACCACAACCGAGTGAGGAGCAGTTTGTCGATCTGGAGCAGTTTATTCAATTAGGATCGAATGACAATTTTGCATGTCTGATTATTGAACCGATTCAGGGGAATGGCGGAAACACCGTTTTCCCGGTGGCTTTTTACCGCAAGATCAGGGAAATTTGCCGCCAGCATGGCATTATCATTATTGCGGATGAAGTCCAAACCGGTTTTGGCCGTACAGGAACATTCTTCGCATCAACGGGTTATGCCAAAGAACTGGAACCAGATATTATCGTCTTCGCCAAAGGAGCGGGTGGTATGGGCATTCCCACGGGTGGGGTATTAATGCGTCATTCACTGGATATATTGGAATCATTCGAACACTCCAGTACCTCTGGTGCCAATCCGCTCTCACTGGTCGCCCTCAACGAAATCATCGATATTATTGAAGATGATCACGTTTTAGAAAATGTGCAACAAAATGAAGCCTACTTGCGCGAGGGTTTGCTGAAATTACAGCGTCAATATCCAGAGATCACCGGAGTGAGAGGGGTGGGGTATATGTATGGTTTTGACACCCCGACCCCAGATTTTGCCGCACAGGTGATTGCGACTGCCAACCGCCATCACTTGATCGTGCGTGGTTCCCGCTATGGTAAAGGAAGGGCAGTTAAAGTTCGTCCGCCGCTGATTTGTACCCAGGAACATTTGGCAGAAATCCTGCATAAACTGGATCTGACTTTCTCAGAATTAACAACGGTCGCACAGGCGCGCAAGGAGGCGGTATCATGCTAGCACTTAAATATCATCAAACCTGGGATGTTGAAATTCAGCAGGTTGAAGCCTTGTCTTGTATTGAGCCTGACGATGTTGTTGTTGATATTGCCGTGTGTGGGATTTGTGGCACGGATGTGGGCATTATCACGGGGGCTTACCCTGTCGCAATTCCCGGCACCACGTTGGGTCATGAAACCACGGGCGTAGTATCTCAAGTTGGCAGCGGAATGACGCAGTTTCAGGTGGGCGATCGTGTGGTTGTCAACCCGACTTACTTTTGTGGCCATTGCCGGATGTGCCAGACGGGAAGTCCCAACCATTGTGAGAGAAAATTGGGAACGGAAGCCGGCGTTTCCTATGATGGCGCGTTTGCAGGTCAATATTTGGCAAAAGAAAATTTGCTTATCAGGCTGGATGATCATGTCAGTATGGAGGAAGCCTCGCTGACTGAACCACTCAGTTGCACTTTAACCGGGGTGGATAAGCTGGGGATCACGCATACTAATATTCGTGCGGCAGTGGCAGGAGCCGGCCCGATGGGGATGTTGTACATTTGGGCGTTGTATGAGCGGGGCGTGAAAGCCTTTATGGTCGAGAAGAATGAGAACCGGATTCAGTTTGCAAGAAATAATTTGCCACCTGAATGCCCGTTATATTCTGACTTTGATGAAGCACTGATTCAGGAATACGGCAATCCCTCGGCTCGGATTGATTTGTGCGTGGATACGACAGGGCAGTTGACTGAATATATTTTTGACCATCTGGCACCGGGTGGGAAGTTGCTGAATGTTGCCCTGAAAGACAAACATGCCAATTTGGATATCATGAAAATTGCCGATAAAAGTCTTTCGGTGATAGGTTCCATCGATTCGCTGAATAACAGTTTTGAACGTGCCTACGCCATGATCCGCGATGGCGTTATTCCGGTGAAACGTTTTATCAGCCAGATCTTTGATTTCAAGGATTATCAACAGGCTTTTCTGACGGTCGGTTGTGATATTGCATCGAAAACCCAAGTTCCTCTCACGACACCAAACTGTAAGGTATTGATTCGTATTTCTGACCTAAAATAATCAATTGTTTTGAAGGACGGTTTCGATGAACAGATGCCATGTTATTTTTGATATCGACGGCGTTATTGTCGATAGTGAGCAACTGCATTTTGACGTATTGCTTGATGTATTAGGTGAGTTGGGAGAGCGGGCACCAGCTAAAATAAGTGATATCCAACCTCAGCAATTGATTGGGCTAAGTTTGGCGGAAACGTTGGATGAGGTTGGCCTTCCTCCCTCAATGCAGCAAGAGGTTACCGAAAAAATTATTGCCCGTTATCAGGAAAAATTGTCCGCACATTACTTGCGTCCGGGCATTACCGGCCTGATTGCGGCCCTGCAACAAAATGGAATTAATTTTGGGTTTGTGTCCACCGCGCCGCGTGATGTGTGTTTGGCAAATCTGAGTTTATTGGGTCTCCATGCACCTCCTGCCTTGATTTCTGGCGATGATGTGGAGAGAACGAAACCGTTCCCTGATCCGTATTTGGCGATGCTGAAATTGAAGGAGATGGATGTTCAGCAAACGTTGGTGATTGAAGATACTGATTTGGGGATCGCGGCAGCAAAACAGGCAGGTATTCCGTGGGTATATGCTTGGCCTCATGCTTTGTCGGTGGCAGAGCAGTATGGGCAGGCTTCCCGGATTATTGCGAGGTTAACCGATATTCCCCAGTTTTCGGGGATCAATATAGTGTGATGTCTTATTGAAATTCAATATTTGGTGCTTTCCGTCAGAACAGGCGGAAAGCACTGTTTGCAGGAGATAGGATTTAAAGGATAGGGTTTGAAATATCTTGTTTAATGGGTATGGCTTGGAGGAATTAAGTTGTCTGAAGAATATGCAGTCGCTTCAATAAAACCGCCTGTCATGGCAACGCGAATTTCGTTTTTTATTGCGGGATTCAGTATTGCGAGTTGGGCGCCGTTGATCCCATTGGTGAAGGAACGACTTGGGCTGGATGATGGCTCAATGGGGTTGCTGATACTGGTGTTTGGTATTGGCTCTTTCATTATGATGCCAATCGCGGGCATGTTGGCGACCCGCTTTGGCTGCCGGAAGGTTTTTACCCTTTTTGCTCTGTTAGCTGTTTTGATATTACCGGGGCTAAGTGTGCTCTCGACGCCACTGACACTGGCGTGTGCCTTGTTTGTGTTCGGTATGGGCATTGGGGCGACAGACGTGGTGATCAATATCCATGCGGTCAATATTGAGAAAAGAGTCCATCAGCCGATTATGTCGGGCTTTCACGCCTTGTTCAGTTTAGGGGGCATTGCGGGGGCCGGCACGGTCAGCTTATTGTTGTTTTTGGGGATCTCACCGTTACACGTTACCATCGCCGTCGGGGTCTTCGTTATTCTGCTATTATTGCCAACGTGGAATGGCATGTTGGATGACTCTGAAGCCGAGGACACGCCATTTTTTGCTTTGCCTCGCGGGATTGTTATCCTGATTGGCACGCTCTGTTTTGTTGTTTACCTAATGGAAGGCTCCATGCTGGATTGGAGCGGGATCTTGTTAAGTAGTGTGCATAACATGAGCACGCATCAGGCGGGTTTTGGCTATACGCTTTTTGCCATTACCATGACGGCGGGGCGGTTTTTGGGCGATAAGATCATTGCTGCTTGTGGATATCGGCGCGTGTTTTTGGGTAGCGCGATTTTGGCGACGGCGGGTTTTGTTCTGATCTATCTGGCATCCGGCCCGGTTCAGTTGGGAATTTCTTTCCTGATGATCGGGGCGGGGTTATCCAATTTGGCACCGATGTTTTTCACTGCGTCAGGCCAGCAGAAAGTGATGCCCGATGCGCTAGCCGTTTCTGCCGTTTCTACGATGGGATATTCAGGGATTTTGCTTGGGCCGGCCATTATTGGCGGTTTGGCACATCAGGTAACACTGCATGGTGCTTTTGCCTGTATTGCCTTGATTTCCCTTTCATTATTAGCGGGATATGGTTTGATTAATCCTACCAGAAAATAACAGGGTAAATAGTGATGAACTTGCAGCAATGTCATTGGTTGAATGAGCCTGCTTCATGGCGGTGTCAAGGGGATGAGCTTCATGTCACGACGGACAGTAAAACCGATTTCTGGCGTGATACATGGTATGGGTTTCAGCGTCATAGTGGTCATGTATTTGGTGGCTATGTTGATGATTTTGAACTTGAAGACGGTTTTACCTTCCAGTTTTGTATCGAAGGCCAGTTTGAACGGTTATATGATCAGGCGGGTGTGATGTTATTGGTGGATGAGCAACATTGGTTAAAAGCCGGCATTGAACATTCTGATGGGCAGGCCACTATCGGCAGTGTATTGACTAATGGGGGTTCTGACTGGGCGATGGGACTTTTCCCCGGTAATCCCGATAAGTTTTGGCTCCGGTTGACCTACAGTGACGGGGCGATCAGGTTGCAGTATTCCACCGATGGCGTGACGTGGCCGTTACTGAGATTGTCCCCGTTTACGATTGGTCATCATCAGCGTATCTTTGTCGGAGCGATGTGCTGCTCACCAGAGCGAGAAGGGTTACAGGTGAGGTTTTCAGATTTCAGACTAACGTCATCATTGAAAAAACACCTGCATGATTTGAGTTAGTCATTAAATTTCGTTCTCTTTGGCTAACTTAAGCCAAAGAGAAACATGAAATAATGAGAGGTTTTATAAATAGGTTTTCATAATTGTGATACACCCATTTTTCTCATCCCCGGTTTCTGCTGTTGTAAGGAAGCGGTTTCCATGAAGATTTTGACATGGTGAAGCAACTGCCACATAAATTGGCAGCAGTGGTTTCGTGTCACGGTTTCATGCAAGGATTGCCATAGACGTTCAATTTTATTCAACCACGGGGAATAGGACGGTAAAAAGAGAAGGTTAAATTGGGGATTTTTTGCCAGCCAAACCCTGACCTTCCGGCTCTTATGAATGCAATAGTTATCTAAAATTAACGTGATTGTCTTGGCACTGGTATATTGATGATTAATTTCATCTAACAATTTGATAAATAAATCTGAGTTCTTTCTCAAGCCACCGACATACGTGATTTCTTTCGTTTTCGCATTGAGGCAACCCGCAAGGTAGTGTTTTTGGTTCTTTCCGGGGGTAACAACACGCTTTTGCTGTCCTTTGAAGCACCAGTCTGCACCGATTTTCGGGTTAAGGTTGATGTCCACTTCATCCTCATATAAGACAGGATGTTTCCCTGAGGCATTGGATAACGCCTCGCTGATTTTGGCCATTTTTTCATCATACTCAGGGTCAGGTAATTTTAAGGTTGGCGCCGCCCTTCGCCAAACGATGCCCGCCCGACAAAAGTAGCGATAGAGTGTACTTTGAGAGAGCGATATATTCAGTATCTCATTGATTTTAAGTGTAATCAGTTCAAGGCTCCATCGTGAACGGAGATAGCCAAGATGTTGTGGAGAGTGCTGTAATAAGAAAGAAATGACGGAGAGAAGCGGGGCTAAATTCCAGATGGCAGGCCTTCCCGCAGGGAGGCTTTTAAGCCCTTCCAACCCGTATAATGTTAACCAATTTACCCAACGATTAACTGAAGAACGTGAACAGTGAAGCGTTCTGGAAACGTGAGAAACCGTACTCCCTTCATGCAACATCAAGAGCGCGGTGAGGCGACGTGCATAGTTCTTATCCCGGGTTTTCTGGATAGCTTTTTT
Source organism: Xenorhabdus doucetiae (assembly GCF_000968195.1). Taxonomy (NCBI): domain Bacteria; kingdom Pseudomonadati; phylum Pseudomonadota; class Gammaproteobacteria; order Enterobacterales; family Morganellaceae; genus Xenorhabdus; species Xenorhabdus doucetiae. Next base: position 3,830,720 of record NZ_FO704550.1, on the reverse strand, counting down.
CATTTGACGTCGTTCATTTCGGGGTATTGATGTTATGATTGGCATGACTCAGTCCATTTTGGGATTTGTTTTGATTTGGCGATTAATCAGATCGCGAAAATCGGACTGAGTTCCCTTCAAGTGATCTACTATTTTGAAAACCTATTTATATGTAATCAATCAATTAAATTATATTTTCCAATTCCTGTAGTTTTTTTATTTTCCAGTCAGAAGCATCCCAATAGGAATAATCATATTCAATCTTATTCGGTATAACTACGCATTTCATCGAAGCGGCTTTAACTGAAATCATGCCGATTTTGGAATCTTCTATTCCTAGGCATTCTTTAGGTGAAACATTTAGTTTTTCAGCGGCATTGAGATAAACCATTGGGTGTGGTTTATTATATGGCATATCTGCTGCTGAAGATATATAGTCAAAATAATCAGCGATACCACATTGTTCGACTATTTTTAATAAAAAGGGTAATGGCGAAGCAGAGGCAATTCCAATTTTAATATCTTTCTTGACTAATAGTTCTAAACATTCAACCACACCATCCATCAGTGGTTTTTCTGTAAGAATTAATTCAACCCCTTTATTGAAAAAATCTTTTTCAATTTTAGATTTATCTAAGTCATTTTTATTATAAAGTTGACATGCTCTATCTATCATGCCTGATACAGGTATCCCTATCATTTTAAGCATTTCATCATAAGTGATGGGAACACCATAATGATTTAAAATTAGCATGCCTGATTTTTTCCATAATGGTTCAGAGTCTATCAATACACCATCCATATCGAAAATAACTGCTTTCATCATTACCCTCTTTATTTACGCAAGGTTATGCTTATGATTCCATCTTGGATATTTTCATCTAAATCAGTGTGATTATACGCCAAACTTGATAATTATTAAGAAATTTAATTCGTTATTTCGAACGTAAATAGGTTTGCATAATAGAGAGAGCTTGCAACCTTATCCTGCGCGTGGTGCGGGATAAGATTGACTTCTATTATTTTGAAACACTATTTAATCACGGAGTTTATTATAGTGATATGGATCACAATTGAACAAAATTATAATTTGTCAAAATCCAGATAAGATTGACGCATTTTCTGCTACAGTGATCAACAAAATAAGTATGCTGCGGAGGTGATATGCGTCAGAGAATGATTGTTTGTCCCATCATTCAAAATAATGGGGAATACCTGCTTTGTAAAATGGCTTCTGATCGCGGTGTATTTCCGGGTCAGTGGGCGCTGTCCGGCGGAGGAATGGAACCCGGCGAAACGATGGAAGAGGCACTGAGACGAGAGATCAGGGAAGAACTGGGTGAAGCCCTGGAAATAACAGAGGTGAAACCTTGGGCTTTTCGTGATGATGTCCGGGTTAAAACGTATTCGGATGGCACCACCGAAGAAATTTACATGATTTACCTCATCTTTGATTGTCTCAGTGCTAACCGAGACATTACGTTCAACGAGGAATTTCAGGAAATTGCTTGGGTGTCATCTGAAGCCATGAAAGACATGGATTTGAATGAAGCGACACGGGTTACCTTTACCAAGAAAGGGGTAATCTGACAAATTCTGTCAAATCATCCCTGTCATAGTGTGCACTTTAAGCTCTATCGACCCAAATAGTGATCCCAATCCTTCCAGACGGGTTGCAAGCCGGATTTGATTAGGGCTTCGGCGACCTGAAAAACCGGGCGATTATCGTGGGGCACGAATTGTTCCAGCTCGTGATGTCCATCCGCATAACCGCCGGGTTGGGTTTTTGAACCGGCACTGATGTTGTTGATAGCGAGCGGGACAACGTGATCACGGAAGAACGGGGATTCACGGGTGGAAAGGGAAAGCTCGACATCCGGTGCCAGCAGGCGGAATGCACAAATCAGTTGTACCAGTTCGGCTTCATTCATTAAAGAAGCCGGTTCTATACCGCCGGCACAGGGGCGCAGGCGCGGAAAAGAGATGGAGTAACGACTCTTCCAGAACTGTTTTTGCAGGAAAAAGAGGTGTTCAGCCACCATATAACAATCGGTGCGCCAATGGTGGGACAGCCCAATTAAAGCGCCTAGCCCAATCTTGTCAATGCCCGCTCGCCCAAGGCGCTCCGGTGTTTCCAGCCGCCAGTGGAAATCCTGCTTTTTGCCTTTCAAATGATGCAGTTGATAACTGGGTTGATGGTAGGTTTCCTGATAGACCATCACACCATCCAATCCCAGTGTTTTCAGTTCAGCGTATTCTTCTTGCGCCAGTGGCTGGACTTCCATTGAAACCGAACTGAAATGGCGGTGGATCAGGGGAAGACAGCGACGAAAATAGTCCATGCCGACTTTGTTTTGGTGTTCCCCGGTGACCAGCAAAATATGCTCAAACCCCCGTTTTTTCAGCGCGAGACATTCGGCTTCAATCTCCTGTTCATTGAGCGTCTTGCGCTTAATGTGATTACTCATGGAGAAACCACAATAAGTACAATCGTTGGCACACAGATTGGAAAGGTAGAGTGGGATAAAAAATCCCACCGTATTGCCAAAACGCTGGCGAGTGAGCTGGTGTGCACGTTGGGCGAGTGGCTCAAGATAAGGCAGTGCAGCAGGGGAGAGCAGGGCCATAAAGTCATCCAGCGTCAAGCGATCGCGGTTGAGTGCGTGTTCAATGTCCTGTGATGTCTTGCTGTTGATGCGCAGTGTGATGTCATCCCAATCCAGTTGTTGCCAGCGCTGGCGAAATGTGCGGTTTGGTGTCGTGTTTGTCATAGCACCCCCAGAAAATCGGTCAGCGGGCTGGACGCCTCAGCATAGGATTTGGGGCTTGCCACGCCCGCTTGATGGGAAAGTTCGCCGGCTTCAATGGCGGTTTTGAATGCCTGAGCCATTTTCACCGGATTGCGGGCAACGGCGATGGCGGTATTGACCAGCACCGCATCCGCACCCATTTCGATGGCTGCCAGCGCATGGCTGGGTGCGCCGATCCCGGCATCCACTACCACGGGCACGTTGGCTTGCTCGATGATGATTTGCAGAAAATCACGTGTCAGTAACCCCTTATTGGAGCCGATGGGCGCCCCCAATGGCATCACCGCAGCACAGCCGACCTCTTCCAACCGGCGGCACAGGACAGGATCAGCGCCACAATAGGGCAGAACAATAAATCCCTCTTTGACCAGTTGTTCTGCGCCCTTCAATGTCTCAACGGGATCGGGCAGCAGGTATTTGACATCGGGATGGATCTCTAACTTAATCCAGTTCGTCCCTAACGCTTCCCGTGCGAGGTGAGCGGCGAAGATGGCTTCCTCTGCGGTTTTGGCCCCGGACGTATTGGGCAGTAGTTTGACGCCCAACTGTTGCAGGGGGGCGAGAATCCCATCGTCATGGCCGTGAAGATCGAGGCGTTTCATTGCCATGGTGACCAGTTGGCTGCCGGAAGCGCGGATCGCATCAATCATTAATCCGGCATGGGCAAATTTGCCTGTTCCTGTAAACAGGCGGGATTGGAAGGTAACATCTGCAATTTTCAACATAAAATTAACCTCCTGCAATCGCCTGAAACAGCAAAATCGTATCCCCGTCATTAATCTGATGGGTATGCCACTCTGAGCGCGGGATAATGGTTTGATTAATAGCCAAAGCCGTGCCTGACTGAGTGTGTTCTATGTGTTCCAGCCATTGTTGCACGGTCATGGGCGCACTCAATGCCATGGGTTGATCGTTGACGATAATGTTCATGCGACCTCTCTTCCTGACCGTTTTTTATCGGGTTGTCTGATAACGCCACAAACGGGGCACTGCGGGGAACGGGCAAGCTGTAAGGTGCTCCAGCTTTGTTGTCTGCCATCAAACAACCGGAGTTTGCCGTTTAAGGAAGAAGGAAGACCCGCCAGCATTTTTATGGCTTCCAAGGATTGCAATGTCCCGATCACCCCAACGATAGGGCCTAAGATCCCGGCGGTCCGGCAATTGCGCTGAGGTTCTTCCTGATGGGGATAGAGACAAGCATAGCAACCGTGTTGGTAAGGGGGAGTCAAGACCAGCAATTGCCCACTAAAGCCGACGGCACTGCCGCTGATCAGGGGTTTGTTTTCGGCAATACAGGCGGCATTGATGGCATGGCGGGTTGCCATATTATCGCAGCAATCCAGCACCAGATCGACTTGACTGATAACATCCATCAACGACTCACGATCTTGCCGCGCAGTTAGCACCGTGATATTGATTTGCGGGTTCAGTTCAACCAATTGTTTTGCCGCTAATTGGGCTTTGTTGGCCGGAATATCGCGGGTGCGATAGAGGATCTGGCGTTGCAGGTTTGAGATATGCAACTCGTCATCATCGGCCAGATACAGGTTTCCCACCCCTGCCGCCGCGAGATAAAGCGCTGCCGGTGAGCCTAATCCGCCAAGGCCGATAATCAGCACCTTGCCGGCTTTTAATTTCTCCTGCCCTTCGGGGCCAATATCTTCCAGCAGTAATTGGCGGCTGTAACGCATAAATTCCTGATCGTTTAACATAAAAGCCCCCGATCCTGTTCTTCAGCGATTTTTCCTTCAGCTATTTTCCCTTCAACCAAATAAAGTAATCTGGCCGTTGCCTGTCGCCAGTCTTGCGCTTGTGTAATCGCACTGACCAGTGCCACGCCACCCACGCCCGTTGCCACCACATCCGGCACCCGCTCCAGCGAAATGCCGCCAATGGCGACGGTGGGATATTCCGCTGTGCTCGCCACTTGCTGTTTCAGGGCGTCAAGCCCCTGTGGTGATGAGGGCATTTTTTTCGTGGTGGTGGGGAAAATATGCCCAAGTGCGATATAAGAGGGGCGCAGGGATTTTGCCCGCGCTAACTCTACTTGATCATGGGTAGAAATGCCCAGCCGCAATCCGGCCTGTTGGATGGCATTGAGATCGGCGCTAGCCAGATCTTCCTGCCCCAAATGAACGCCGTAGGCTTGGTGCTTGATCGCCAGACGCCAATAATCGTTGATGAACACGCGGGCGTGATATTGGCGGCCGAGGGCAATGGCGGACTGAATCTCCTTCTCGACCTGTTCGTCCGTTTGGTCTTTGATGCGCAGTTGCAGGGTGCGGACACCGGCTTCCAGTAACCGCTCAATCCATGTCAGGGAGTCCACCACCGGATAAAGCCCCAACCGATGTTCTGTCGGGGCAAAAGGGGCGGGGAGGCACATTGAGATGTCAGGCTGATTTTTCATGCGCCACCTCCTCTGCACTGTGATAAAGCTCGCTGCCATGGGAACGAAAGGCTTCTGACATCTGTTCCATGCCCGCTTCCTGCTCCAGTTTGGCCGCGTAGTCACGCACATCTTGGGTAATTTTCATTGAGCAGAATTTTGGCCCGCACATGGAACAGAAGTGGGCGACTTTGCCGGATTCCTGCGGTAAGGCCTCATCGTGATAAGCGCGGGCGGTGTCAGGATCAAGCGCCAGATTGAATTGATCTTCCCAACGGAATTCAAAACGTGCTTTCGACATGGCATTGTCACGGATTTGTGCACCGGGATGGCCTTTGGCCAGATCAGCCGCATGGGCCGCGATTTTGTAAGTGATCAGCCCTTGTTTGACATCTTCTTTATTCGGCAAACCAAGGTGCTCTTTCGGGGTGACATAACAGAGCATGGCACAGCCAAACCAGCCAATCATGGCAGCGCCGATGCCGGAGGTGAAATGGTCATAACCCGGCGCGATATCGGTCGTCAGTGGCCCTAAGGTATAAAAGGGGGCTTCGTGGCAATGTTCCAGTTCTTCGGTCATATTGCGGCGGATAAGCTGCATGGGGATATGCCCCGGCCCTTCGATCATGACTTGGACATCGTATTCCCATGCGATTTGGGTCAGTTCACCGAGCGTATGCAGTTCGGCAAATTGCGCTTCGTCATTGGCATCCTGAATGGAGCCGGGACGCAATCCATCCCCCAAAGAGAGGGAAACGTCATAGGCGGCACAAAGTTCACAGATTTCGCGGAAATGCGTGTAGAGGAAATTTTCCTGATGATGGGACAGGCACCATTTCGCCATAATTGAGCCACCACGGGAGACAATGCCGGTCAGACGCCTGGCGGTCATCGGCACGTAACGCAGCAGCACGCCGGCATGGATCGTGAAATAATCCACCCCTTGCTCGGCCTGTTCCAGCAAAGTATCGCGGAACATCTCCCAAGTCAGGTTTTCCGCGATGCCGTTCACTTTTTCCAGCGCTTGATAGATCGGTACGGTGCCAATGGGAACCGGGCTGTTGCGCAGTATCCATTCGCGGGTTTCGTGAATGTAACGTCCGGTGGAGAGATCCATCACGGTATCTGCGCCCCAGCGGGTAGACCAAATTAATTTTTCCACCTCTTCTTCAATGGACGACGTCACGGAGGAGTTACCGATATTGGCATTCACTTTCACCAAGAAATTGCGGCCAATAATCATCGGCTCGGATTCAGGATGATTAATGTTGGCGGGAATAATCGCGCGACCGGCGGCAACTTCTTGGCGGACAAATTCGGGGGTGATGTTTTCCGGTAAGTTGGCACCAAAATTTTGCCCGGCATGTTGCTGGCGCAAGACGTCACTGCGAATGCGCTCGCGTCCCATATTTTCACGCAGGGCGATAAATTCCATTTCCGGTGTGATGATCCCCTGGCGCGCATAGTGCAATTGGGTCACACACTTGTCCGGTTTAGCGCTCAATGGATGTGGGCGATGATGAAAGCGCAGGTGATCCAATCCGGCATCGGCAAGGCGTTGTTGGGTGAAATCGGAACTGAGGACGGAAACCGGTTCAGTATCATTGCGCTCATCAATCCACGGTTGGCGAAGTTTATGTAAGCCTTTTGTGACATCCAGTACGGCAGCCGGATCACCATAAGGGCCGGACGTGTCATAAACGGGAACAGGCTCGTTTTCTGCAAATTGGGGCTGCTCTTTTGTGCCGCCCGTTAATGTGGGAGAAAGTTGGATCTCACGTAGGGGAACCTGAATATCTTGACGTGAACCTTCAAGGTAAATGCGTTTTGAGTTGGGAAAAGTGACGCCTTGGATGGTGTTGATAAACGCTTGTGCGGCATCTCTCTGGGCCTTGCGCGGCCTGGCTGGATGCGCTTTTGGTGAAATATCCGCCGTTGGAATCATGGCATTGGAAATAACGATATCGTTGGACTTAGACATAGCAAATTCCTGACTGTGTTATCGCCTGTCGCATAGTTGATCAGGCTTAAGTTGAGAAAATTGCTTGTCTGGAGCTCGCAGGGAGTAATAGTTGGTGCTGGCGGGTATTTTACTGATACTGGCAGCGGGGTGATTACTCTTGTTCCCTTCGCGGGTATTAGCCCGATCAGGTTCTGCGGATCCCGAATAAACGGTCTCAGCCTGTGTTCATCGTGATATACGTTGAACGCTAGGCACTCCGACAAGAAAAAACACCCCAAAGTATAAAGGGGATTATGAAAACTACAACCTAAAACTGCTTTTGGGACAGGGTATTTTGCAGACGAAATAAGATAAAAAGGCGTATGCTTTGCTTGTGTTGATTCTGGGTAGATGGATTCTGGGCATAATAGTATGGGAATAATCACATAACTCATGATGGGACAAATGATGCAACAAAAATTGGTAGGTACAGAACGCGGCTGGTGGATTGTCAGTCTTGAAAATCGGGTTTGGCTGCCACAAGGAGAGTTACCTTTGGGCACGGCGGATCAGTGGTCATTGCAAGGCTATCTGGCGCAACCGATCGGCGAGTGGTTGGGCGAAACCGTCTGGTTGGTTCGGCAGAAAATGGCGTCAGATATGGCCTCTCCCCGTTTAATTGCTGATCGGGATGCTCAGTTATTTCAATTGGTCGGGCGGGGTGCCCAACTGGCTGAGTTTTATCGTTCACATCATTATTGTGGTTACTGCGGTCATAAGATGCAGCATAGCCAGCATGAATGGGCCTGTTTGTGCAACCATTGCCATGAACGTTACTATCCACAAATTGCCCCCAGCATTATTGTCGGCATTCGCCGCGATGACCATATTTTGCTGGCACAGCATCAGCGCCACCGCAATGGCGTCCATACTGTACTGGCCGGGTTTGTTGAAGTGGGGGAAACGCTGGAGGAGGCGGTGCATCGTGAAGTGATGGAAGAGAGCGGCATTAAAATCCGAAACCTGCGTTATGTCGCTTCCCAACCGTGGCCTTTTCCCAATTCATTGATGACAGGCTTTCTGGCTGATTATGAGAGCGGCGAAATCAATATTGACCCCGTTGAGCTTATCAGTGCCGATTGGCACCGTTATGATAACCTGCCCTTGATCCCGCCCCCGGATACGATTGCCCGCCGTTTAATTGAAGATACGGTGGCGTTGTGTCGTCAGCCGTAATTGGGGGAATTTGGTGAGAGACAGGTAAGCAAATCACGTTATTGGAGGTTATGCCAGCAGCTCAATGTCAGGCATGTTAAACTGTGCCAATTTTCTCGTGCTAATCAAGGGAGCTTGTCATGAATGAGTTGAAAAACGACCGTTATCTGCGTGCCTTATTGCGCCAGCCTGTCGATATCACACCGGTCTGGATGATGCGTCAGGCGGGTCGATATTTACCCGAATATAAAGCAACACGTCAGGCGGCGGGAGATTTCATCTCGTTATGCAAAAACACGGAGTTGGCGTGTGAAGTCACTCTCCAGCCCTTGCGCCGTTTTCCCCTGGATGCGGCTATCCTGTTTTCCGATATTTTGACGATCCCTGATGCGATGGGATTGGGGCTTTATTTCGAAACGGGGGAAGGGCCACGTTTCCATTCTCCGATTCAGAATCATGCTGATGTAGAAAAATTACCCGTGCCCGATCCCGAACTGGAGTTGGGTTATGTGATGGATGCAGTACGTGCTATTCGCAAGGCACTGGCAGGGCAAGTTCCTCTGATTGGTTTTTCGGGTAGCCCGTGGACGTTGGCAACCTATATGGTTGAGGGGGGAAGCAGCAAGGCTTTCACCAAAATTAAGGCCATGATGTATGCGGAACCTGCGACACTGCATAGCTTACTGGATAAATTGGCAAACAGCGTTATTCTATATCTGAACGCGCAGATAAAAGCGGGTGCGCAATCTGTCATGATTTTCGATACTTGGGGTGGGGTTTTGTCTCATCGCGATTATCTGGAATTTTCCCTGCAATACATGCATAAAATCGTGGATGGCTTGATCCGTGAACATGAAGGGCGTCGTGTGCCTGTGACCCTGTTCACCAAAGGGGGAGGACAGTGGCTTGAGGCGATGGCCGCAACAGGTTGTGATGCACTGGGTTTGGATTGGACCACGAATATGGCGGATGCGCGTCGGCGGGTTGGCGATAAAGTCGCTTTGCAGGGTAATATGGACCCTTCTATGCTGTATGCCCAGCCAGCCCGGATTGAAAAAGAAGTTTCGACAATCCTACACGATTTTGGTGCGGGCAACGGGCATGTTTTCAATTTGGGGCATGGCATTCATCAGGATGTTCCGCCAGAGCATGCAGGTGCATTTGTCGAAGCCGTACACCGGCTTTCAGTAAAATACCATCAATGATTCTATGATTGATACCAAGGCATTACGTCAGGAACAGAGTGAAAAATCACGGCGGGTTATCCGCCATGATGCTTTTTCTGCCTCTTTTACCGTAGATTTTACACCAAAGTTCATTGCGGGTGCTGATGTTGGGTTTGAACAAAGCGGTACGGTAACGCGTGCCGCCATTGTGGTCTTGCAGTATCCCTCACTGGATGTGGTCGAATATCAAATCGCCAGAATTGATACGGTGCTTCCCTATATCCCCGGCTTACTTTCATTTCGTGAATACCCAGCCTTGATGGCAGCATGGCAAAAATTAAGCCTGCGGCCTGATTTGGTGATGGTGGATGGTCAGGGCATTGCCCATCCCCGGCGTTTTGGTATTGCCAGCCATTTTGGGCTATTGGCCGATGTTCCCACGATTGGGGTGGCGAAAAGCCGCTTGTGTGGTGAACATGCACCGGTAGGTGAGATTGTGGGCGATCGTCAGCCATTGCTGGATCATGGTGAGCAGGTCGGTGTTGTATTGAGAAGCAAAAGAAGATGTAATCCGCTCTATATTTCCCTCGGTCATCGGGTCAGTACTGACAGTGCTGTATTTTGGGTTGAGCAGTGTCTGAGGGGATATAAACTGCCTGAACCCACCCGTTGGGCGGATGGGATTGCTTCAAATAGATTGTTTTTTAGGCAAACAATGCAGAAAAATCTATAATTGTGGCGGAAAAGTGTGGATATTCTTGATTTTCAGGTAAACTTCGACGCAAATTAGGCATCATGAGTAACGACCAATGTTAAGAAACCCGATTCACCTGAGGTTGGAGAAACTCGAAAGTTGGCAACATTTGACTTTTATGGCTAGTCTATGTGAGCGGATGTATCCAAATTATCAGGTATTTTGTCGCCAAAGCGGGTTTGCAGACCCTGCACAATATCGCCGGATTCTAGATCTCGTGTGGGAAATTTTGGTCGTTAAAGATGCAAAAGTGAATTTTGATAATCAGCTGGAAAAATTGGAAGCCATTATCCCATCATCAGAAGATTATGATATTTATGGTGTGTATCCGGCGATTGATGCATGCATTGCATTGGGTGAAGTCATTCATTCTCGCCTGAGTGGCTCGACGTTAGAACATGCAATAGCTATTAGTGAAATATCCATCCGCACTGTTGCTATGCTGGAAATGACGCAAGCCAGTCGGGAAATGACTGAGGATGAATTAAAATTATTACCGGCCATTGAGGAAGAATGGGATATTCAATGGGAGATTTACCGTTTGTTGGCAAATTGCGCAGAACGGGACATCGAATTAATTAAAGGATTAAAGGCTGATCTCCGTGAAGCGGGGGTGAGCAATATCGGCATAAATTTGGAGCAGTAACTCATAAAACGTGACTTATTGCTTGATTTGCCGTAGTTAAAAGGCTTCACATTTGCCCTCACTCTGTTCTACATTGGGGGGCGAAAAGAAGTGGCTATCGGTGCGTGTATGCAGGGGTGCTGTCAAATCGGCATATCCGTCGCACTCGATGCTTTGCAAACGATAAACACACTGTAAGGATAATCTATGAATAAGACTGAATTGGTTGATGCAATTGCAGCAGGTGCAGACCTGACTAAAACTCAGGCTAAAGCGGCGCTGGAGTCAACTTTGAATGCAATCACTGAATCCCTGAAAAATGGTGATGCAGTGCAGCTGGTAGGCTTTGGTACTTTCAAAGTTAACCACCGTGCAGAACGTACTGGTCGTAACCCACAGACTGGTAAAGAAATTAAAATCGCAGCAGCAAACGTACCTGCTTTCTCCGCTGGTAAGGCACTGAAAGACGCAGTTAAGTAATCGAATTGCGAAAAAAAATAAGAGGGGGAAATAAACCCCTTTTGTTGATTCTACAGGGGCTGTTAGCATTAGGGTTCGTCTCTTTGCTCAGCGCCTGTTCGATTCAGCCAACAACACCTCTTTTCAGCGCCAGCGGTTTTGTCACTGACAGCGGCGTTATTCGTTTATGGCGTTTGGATGACCAAAACAGTAGACCTCAGGTTATCATGAGTGTTTACAGTCCTTACTACGATAACGCTTACAACGATGCCTCTTACAACAATAAAAACAGCCGTAATAAAGACACCATTGTGACTTTTTACGAATATCGTCATGGCAGCTTGTGGCAAATCCGGCGCAATGTGTTTGATAATCCTCCAATCGTAGAAACATTACGTATCGCCCAAGATGACTCTGTCATTTTTAAGCTGCGGCAATTGCAAAAGCGTAATGAACCGTTATCCGATGATGATGTGGCTCGTCTGAAATTTGATGCTAAGCAGATAGAAAAAACCAGTGACGCTTTAATTGCCGATCAGGTGAATTTATTACAAGGGCATTGGCAGGATGGACGAGTGACCACCTGTGCAGGAAAGCAATTATCGATTGAGTTTGGGTCTGATGCTCAGAAGTGGCTCGAAGAAAGGCGAAATAACAGCGCTGGCTCATTAACGATTGCCTGGCTGAATTCGTCCGCAGGAAACAAGCTCTTGTTGGTCGCTAATGATGATTTTTGTCGTTGGGAACCGACGAAAGATAAGCTGTAATTTTGTCACTTTCGTCGGCTTAGTGAGATTGACTATTTCAAACGGGCAATGGCTCGGTGGCCAATATCTTTACGATAAAAACACCCTTCCCAGCCAATTTGTCCGGCTCTCTGATACGCTTTCTTTTGTGCATCTGCAATATCACACCCTAAGGCAGTCACACACAAAACACGTCCACCCGCAGTAACGACATTTTCATCCTCAAAAGCCGTTCCGGCATGAAAGACTTTTTCATCGATGTCTGATTCATCGGCATCTGATTTCTGCATTAACCCACTGATAACGTCACCTTTGGCGTAGTTAGCCGGATAACCGCCTGCGGCCAGCACGACACCCAAGGCAGGGCGGTCGTCCCATACCGACGTTTTTTCGCCTAACTGGCCGTTGGCACCGGCGAGGCACAGTTCGACCAGATCAGAGCGTAACCGCATCATGATAGGTTGCGTTTCAGGATCACCAAATCGACAGTTAAATTCGATCACTTTCGGCTCACCCTGTTTATCAATCATCAACCCCGCATACAGAAAACCCACGTAGGTATGGCCTTCGGCTGCCATGCCTGCCACGGTAGGGTAAATGATTTTTTCCATCACGCGTTGGTGGATCTCATCCGTGACGACCGGCGCGGGTGAGTAAGCCCCCATTCCCCCAGTGTTCGGCCCGGTATCGCCATCGCCTACACGCTTGTGATCCTGGCTGGTTGCCATCGGCACCACGTTCTTGCCATCCACCATGACAATAAAACTGGCTTCTTCCCCTGCCAGAAATTCTTCAATGACAATACGATGCCCTGCATCACCAAACGCATTACCCGCCAGCATATCTTTGACGGCGCTTTGGGCTTCTTCCATCGTTGCAGCAACCACAACACCCTTACCGGCCGCCAGACCATCGGCTTTAATCACGATAGGAGCGCCCATTTTCTCTAAATAAGCCAGTGCAGGTTCAACTTCAGTGAAATTCTGATAGGCCGCTGTGGGGATATGATGGCGGGCAAGGAAATCTTTGGTGAACGCTTTGGAACCTTCCAATTGAGCCGCCGCTTTTGTCGGGCCGAAAATGGTTAGCCCTGCCTGCTGAAAGGCATCAACCACACCGATCACCAATGGCGCTTCTGGCCCAACAATGGTCAGGCCAATATCATGATGTTGGGCAAAGGCCAGCAATCCTTCTATATCTGTCGCGGCAATATCCACATTTTCTAAATTAGCTTCCAACGCGGTGCCTGCATTACCCGGTGCGACATAAACCTGATTGGCCAGAGGTGATTGTGCCGCTTTCCAGGCTAAGGCATGTTCTCTGCCGCCACTGCCAATAATCAAGATGTTCATTTGAGGTTCCTATTAATGGCGGAAATGGCGCATGCCTGTGAAAATCATGGCAATGCCTTGTTCATCGGCAGCCGCAATCACTTCATTATCACGGATGGAACCACCGGGTTGGATAATACAGCTCACGCCCACCGCTGCGGCGGCGTCAATCCCATCGCGGAAAGGGAAGAAGGCATCGGAAGCCATGACGCATCCCTGAACGTCCAACCCCTCATCTGCGGCTTTAATACCGGCGATTTTGGCAGAGTAAACACGGCTCATTTGGCCGGCACCAATACCCACGGTCATATTCTCCTTGGCATAAACAATCGCATTGGATTTGACGAACTTAGCCACTTTCCAGCAGAACAGGGCATCTTGCCTCTCTTGTTCCGTTGGCTGGCGCTTGGAGACAACAACCAGTTCACTTTCTTTTACCATACCCAAATCGCGATCTTGTACCAGCAAACCCCCGTTGACACGTTTGAAATCTAAGTTGGCAACCGGCGAATGCCATTCACCGCACGCCAAAACACGGACATTTTGTTTTGTTGCCAGGATGGGCAGCGCGGCTTCATTAATAGCAGGCGCAATGATGACTTCAACAAATTGGCGTTCAATGATGGCCTGTGCAGTATTGGCATCGAGTTCACGGTTAAACGCAATGATGCCACCGAAAGCAGAAGTCGGATCGGTCTTAAAGGCGCGGTCATAGGCGGTATGGATGTCAGAACCCATTGCAACACCACAAGGATTGGCGTGTTTGACAATAACGCAGGCGGGTTCAGCGAAACTTTTTACACATTCCAGTGCCGCATCGGTATCTGCGATATTGTTATAAGAGAGTGCCTTGCCTTGTAACTGCGTTGCGGTAGAAATCGAAGCCTCCGCGATTTGACCTTCTATTGCTTCTATATAGAAAGCAGCATCTTGATGGCTGTTTTCACCATAACGCATATCCTGCTTTTTGATGAAATTCAGATTTAGCGTGCGAGGGAAACGTCCTGATGGCTGATCAGTATCACCATAATATGGCGGAACCAGCTTGCCAAAGTAATTGGCAATCATGCTGTCGTAAGCGGCGGTGTGCTCAAATGCTTTGATGGCTAAATTAAAGCGAGTGGACTGCGTCAGTGAATTTTGGTTGTTATCCATCTCCCCAATAATCTTGTTGTAATCTTGGCTATTCACCACAATCGCCACATCTTTGTGGTTTTTGGCAGCAGAGCGAACCATGGTTGGACCACCGATATCAATATTCTCTACCGCATCTTCCAGAGAGCAATTTGGTTGCGCCACGGTTTGAGCAAAGGGATAAAGATTAACGACCACCATATCAATCGGTGAAATCTGGTGTTGTGCCATCACTTCATCATCCTGCCCGCGCCGACCCAAAATGCCGCCATGAACTTTAGGGTGAAGTGTTTTGACACGCCCATCCATCATTTCAGGGAAGCCTGTATAGTCAGAAACTTCGGTGACATTCAATCCGGCTTCCGCCAGCAGACGCGCAGTACCTCCCGTTGAAAGCAGTTCGACACCGCGATTGGATAAGGCTTTGGCAAACTCAACAATCCCCGCTTTGTCAGAAACACTCAGCAGGGCACGACGGATTGGACGAAGCTGTTGCATTGGTGTGATCCCTTGAATTTCATAAAACCAGAATGTGTTATTGGGAAAAATCCACTTATTTGATCGAAAAAATGGCTTCTGCAATAACATTTCAAAACAATCTGAAAAAAACACTGGGTGATTTTTACTTCGCAGATTGTAACGAAAACGTTTGCGTGATGCTCGATAAATTTTAGCAAAATATCGATATGTGGATAAATCTGTGCATATGTGGGTATAAAGCGGCATTTTGCTGTGTAATGCAGCAAGCGGTAATTATTTTCAAAAAAACTATTGCCAGCACCGTAAAATCCCCTATAATGCGCCACCACTGACCGACGCCAAGCTGAGAACAGCCGCTGAGGGAAGCGGAAAGAAAGCGAAAATAAACGCTTGACTCCGGAGGCAAAAAGCGTAAGATACGCAGCCTCGCAACCCGGCACAAACGCCCGGTTGCCAACGCTCTTTAACAAATTAATCAGACAATCTGTGTGGGCACTCGCAAGACACTATCCAACGCCGAAAGGCGGAAAATATTAAAGTCTTGAAGAGTGAACAACAGTTAATTCATTATGAACTAACAGTAAGATTCTTTGAGCATCAAACACTTTGAATTGAAGAGTTTGATCATGGCTCAGATTGAACGCTGGCGGCAGGCCTAACACATGCAAGTCGGACGGTAACAGGAAACAGCTTGCTGTTTTGCTGACGAGTGGCGGACGGGTGAGTAATGTCTGGGGATCTGCCCGATGGAGGGGGATAACCACTGGAAACGGTGGCTAATACCGCATGAACTCTGTGGAGCAAGGTGGGGGACCTTCGGGCCTCACGCCATCGGATGAACCCAGATGGGATTAGCTAGTAGGCGGGGTAAAGGCCCACCTAGGCGACGATCCCTAGCTGGTCTGAGAGGATGACCAGCCACACTGGGACTGAGACACGGCCCAGACTCCTACGGGAGGCAGCAGTGGGGAATATTGCACAATGGGCGCAAGCCTGATGCAGCCATGCCGCGTGTATGAAGAAGGCCTTCGGGTTGTAAAGTACTTTCAGCGGGGAGGAAGGCGTAGGCTTTAATACAGCTTACGATTGACGTTACCCGCAGAAGAAGCACCGGCTAACTCCGTGCCAGCAGCCGCGGTAATACGGAGGGTGCAAGCGTTAATCGGAATTACTGGGCGTAAAGCGCACGCAGGCGGTCAATTAAGTTGGATGTGAAATCCCCGGGCTTAACCTGGGAACGGCATCCAAGACTGGTTGGCTAGAGTCTCGTAGAGGGGGGTAGAATTCCACGTGTAGCGGTGAAATGCGTAGAGATGTGGAGGAATACCGGTGGCGAAGGCGGCCCCCTGGACGAAGACTGACGCTCAGGTGCGAAAGCGTGGGGAGCAAACAGGATTAGATACCCTGGTAGTCCACGCTGTAAACGATGTCGATTTGGAGGTTGTGCCCTTGAGGCGTGGCTTCCGGAGCTAACGCGTTAAATCGACCGCCTGGGGAGTACGGTCGCAAGATTAAAACTCAAATGAATTGACGGGGGCCCGCACAAGCGGTGGAGCATGTGGTTTAATTCGATGCAACGCGAAGAACCTTACCTACTCTTGACATCCAGCGAAGCCTTTAGAGATAGAGGCGTGCCTTCGGGAACGCTGAGACAGGTGCTGCATGGCTGTCGTCAGCTCGTGTTGTGAAATGTTGGGTTAAGTCCCGCAACGAGCGCAACCCTTATCCTTTGTTGCCAGCACTTCGGGTGGGAACTCAAGGGAGACTGCCGGTGATAAACCGGAGGAAGGTGGGGATGACGTCAAGTCATCATGGCCCTTACGAGTAGGGCTACACACGTGCTACAATGGCGGATACAAAGAGAAGCGACCCCGCGAGGGCAAGCGGAACTCATAAAGTCTGTCGTAGTCCGGATTGGAGTCTGCAACTCGACTCCATGAAGTCGGAATCGCTAGTAATCGCAGATCAGAATGCTGCGGTGAATACGTTCCCGGGCCTTGTACACACCGCCCGTCACACCATGGGAGTGGGTGGCAAAAGAAGTCGGTAGCTTAACCTTTTTGGAGGGCGCTGACCACTTTGTGATTCATGACTGGGGTGAAGTCGTAACAAGGTAACCGTAGGGGAACCTGCGGTTGGATCACCTCCTTAACCTGAGATGGTGAAATGTGAGTGTTCACACAGATTGTCTGATGAAAGAAGAAATGAGCAGCGTCTGCGAAGAAGACTCGATGTCCCCTTCGTCTAGAGGCCTAGGACACCGCCCTTTCACGGCGGTAACAGGGGTTCGAATCCCCTAGGGGACGCCATATTGCTCAGGCCCTGGGTGAAAGGCAGTGCCATACAGTATTGTTAAGCGTGACTTGCGAGTCGGTTTAGCAATATTTGCTCTTTAACAATCTGGAACAAGCTGAAAATTTGAAACAATCAGTATGGTTATTCATGACGATATTGATGAGTCTCTCAAAACACTCCGGCCTGAAGACACCTTCGGGTTGTGAGGTTAAGCGACTAAGCGTACACGGTGGATGCCTAGGCAGTCAGAGGCGATGAAGGACGTGCTAATCTGCGAAAAGCGCCGGTGAGCTGATATGAAGCGCTATCAGCCGGCGATGTCCGAATGGGGAAACCCAGTGTGATTTGTCACACTATTATTCACTGAATCCATAGGTGAATGAGGCGAACCGGGGGAACTGAAACATCTCAGTACCCCGAGGAAAAGAAATCAACCGAGATTCCCCCAGTAGCGGCGAGCGAACGGGGAGCAGCCCAGAACCAACAACGGCTTGTGTGTCAGTGGAAGCGTCTGGAAAGGCGCACAGTAAAGGGTGACAGTCCCGTACACGAAGATGCACCAGCCGGGAGTTCGATGAGTAGGGCGGGACACGTGGTATCCTGTCTGAACATGGGGGGACCATCCTCCAAGGCTAAATACTCCTGACTGACCGATAGTGAACCAGTACCGTGAGGGAAAGGCGAAAAGAACCCCGGCGAGGGGAGTGAAAGAGAACCTGAAACCGTGTACGTACAAGCAGTGGGAGCACCCTTTAGGGTGTGACTGCGTACCTTTTGTATAATGGGTCAGCGACTTATATTCTGTAGCAAGGTTAACCGCATAGGGGAGCCGCAGGGAAACCGAGTCTTAACTGGGCGTTAAGTTGCAGGGTATAGACCCGAAACCCGGTGATCTAGCCATGGGCAGGTTGAAGGTTGGGTAACACTAACTGGAGGACCGAACCGGCTAATGTTGAAAAATTAGCGGATGACTTGTGGCTGGGGGTGAAAGGCCAATCAAACCGGGAGATAGCTGGTTCTCCCCGAAAGCTATTTAGGTAGCGCCTCGTGAACTCATCTTCGGGGGTAGAGCACTGTTTCGGCTAGGGGGCCATCCCGGCTTACCAACCCGATGCAAACTGCGAATACCGAAGAATGTTATCACGGGAGACACACGGCGGGTGCTAACGTCCGTCGTGAAGAGGGAAACAACCCAGACCGCCAGCTAAGGTCCCGAAGTCATGGTTAAGTGGGAAACGAAGTGGGAAGGCTCAGACAGCCAGGATGTTGGCTTAGAAGCAGCCATCATTTAAAGAAAGCGTAATAGCTCACTGGTCGAGTCGGCCTGCGCGGAAGATGTAACGGGGCTAAACCATGCACCGAAGCTGCGGCAGCGACACGTTTGTGTTGTTGGGTAGGGGAGCGTTCTGTAAGCCGTTGAAGGTTGGTCGTGAGGCTGGCTGGAGGTATCAGAAGTGCGAATGCTGACATAAGTAACGATAAAGCGGGTGAAAAACCCGCTCGCCGGAAGACCAAGGGTTCCTGTCCAACGTTAATCGGGGCAGGGTGAGTCGACCCCTAAGGCGAGGCTGAAAAGCGTAGTCGATGGGAAACAGGTGAATATTCCTGTACTCGGTGTTACTGCGAAGGGGGGACGGAGAAGGCTAGGCCGGCCGGGCGACGGTTTGTCCCGGTTGAAGCGTGTAGGTGGGATGATTTGGCAAATCCGGTCATCTGTATAACACTGAGGCGTGATAACGAGCCACCACGGTGGCGAAGCGGTTGATGCCCTGCTTCCAGGAAAAGCCTCTAAGCATCAGGTAACATTGAATCGTACCCCAAACCGACACAGGTGGTCAGGTAGAGAATACTCAGGCGCTTGAGAGAACTCGGGTGAAGGAACTAGGCAAAATGGTGCCGTAACTTCGGGAGAAGGCACGCCGGCACTAGGTGAAGTGACTTGCTCACGGAGCCGAAGCCGGCCGCAGATACCAGCTGGCTGCAACTGTTTAATAAAAACACAGCACTGTGCAAACACGAAAGTGGACGTATACGGTGTGACGCCTGCCCGGTGCTGGAAGGTTAATTGATGGGGTTAGCGGTAACGCGACGCTCTTGATCGAAGCCCCAGTAAACGGCGGCCGTAACTATAACGGTCCTAAGGTAGCGAAATTCCTTGTCGGGTAAGTTCCGACCTGCACGAATGGCGTAATGATGGCCAGGCTGTCTCCACCCGAGACTCAGTGAAATTGAACTCGCTGTGAAGATGCAGTGTACCCGCGGCAAGACGGAAAGACCCCGTGAACCTTTACTATAGCTTGACACTGAACCTTGAGCCTTGATGTGTAGGATAGGTGGGAGGCTGTGAAGTGCGGACGCCAGTCTGCACGGAGCCATCCTTGAAATACCACCCTTGAATGTTTGATGTTCTAACGTAGGCCCGTCATCCGGGCTGCGGACAGTGTCTGGCGGGTAGTTTGACTGGGGCGGTCTCCTCCCAAAGCGTAACGGAGGAGCACGAAGGTTGGCTAAGCATGGTCGGACATCATGCGGTTAGTGCAATGGCATAAGCCAGCTTGACTGCGAGCGTGACGGCGCGAGCAGGTGCGAAAGCAGGTCATAGTGATCCGGTGGTTCTGAATGGAAGGGCCATCGCTCAACGGATAAAAGGTACTCCGGGGATAACAGGCTGATACCGCCCAAGAGTTCATATCGACGGCGGTGTTTGGCACCTCGATGTCGGCTCATCACATCCTGGGGCTGAAGTAGGTCCCAAGGGTACGGCTGTTCGCCGTTTAAAGTGGTACGCGAGCTGGGTTTAGAACGTCGTGAGACAGTTCGGTCCCTATCTGCCGTGGGCGCTGGAAGATTGAAAGGGGCTGCTCCTAGTACGAGAGGACCGGAGTGGACGCACCACTGGTGTTCGGGTTGTCATGCCAATGGCACTGCCCGGTAGCTAAGTGCGGAAGAGATAACCGCTGAAAGCATCTAAGCGGGAAACTTGCCTTGAGATGAGTCTTCCCTTGTCCCTTGAGGGCACTAAAGGAACGTTCGAGACGAGGACGTGGATAGGCCGGGTGTGTAAGCGTCGCGAGACGTTGAGCTAACCGGTACTAATGACCCGTGCGGCTTAACCTGACAACACCGAAGGTGTTTTGGGGTGATTTTGAGAAAAAGACGAAAAGTTTCAGATGAAAGAATGTCACAGCTTGTTCGGGATTGAAAAACAGGATTTGTCTGGCGGCAATAGCGCGGTGGTCCCACCTGACCCCATGCCGAACTCAGCAGTGAAACGCCGTTGCGCCGATGGTAGTGTGGGGCCTCCCCATGCGAGAGTAGGGCACTGCCAGACATTATTTTAGCCAAAAAAGCCATCCGTCACCGGGTGGCTTTTTTGCGTTTGGGGGTTTTTATGATATCTGGTGATTTTTACGTGTATAAGCAGCCAGTATTGCCCTTTCTGATAAGGCTAAATAATCCTTCATTTTTTTAGCTGCCTCTTCATTTTGTCCTGAGATAAGCAGTTCTAGAATATGCGCATTTTTGTCGATATAAGGTGCATACAAAAGTTCAGGATCATTTAACATGCCGAAAGCCAGACGGAGTTCTGCGGAGATATTGTGATAGAAAGCGATCAACCTTTCACTATCAGTTAACTCTACGATCGCGGCATGAAAGTGCATATTCGCTGTTCCGGCACCAATCCAATCTTGTTGCTCGCGACATTGTTGAGCGACTTCAACAGATTGTTTCATTTTGGCAACGCTGGGATGCATGGTATAAGCCTGAGCCAGAGCCTGACATTCAATGAGTTGCCGAACCCGATAGATATCAATAATGGATGCAATATCAGGCGTTGCTACAAATACGCCACGATTAGGTTCATGTTTCAGCAGCCCTTCTTGGGTAAGAAGACGGAACACTTCACGTAACGTATTGCGTGAAATTTCAAGCTGTTCACTCAGCGCAGCTTCTGATAGTCGTTGTCCCGGTAATAACTCCCCAATAACCAGTTTATTTCTGATGGATTCGGCGATTCTTTTGCTTAAAATCTGGGGAGAATGGTTTTTTTTCATAGTCATCCGTTAGATTCAATGGCTGATAACAAACACCTTCAAAGCGTATATAAAAGCGAATCTTCACATATTCCCCAGTAACCAGCAAGTTACCGCCCTTGAACCAATGTGGGGCAATATTATTGTGCCTGTTGCACCTAAATCGTGCGTATTGGCGATAAATTCAATGGAAAATGTTAATAAAGTGATCGCTATTGGATTTTAAGGATCGATAATACAATTCTATTTGCTTATTTCCTCGTCAGATTATATCTATTGTTCAACAATACATTTACCTTAATAAAACAATTCTCTTATTTGGTTCCACAATGGTACAGATATTGCTTAGAAAACAATAAATACAATAACGATGACAGGGGAGAATAGCCTATGGCTATGCAGGAAACGCAGGAAACAGTGAAACAAAACTCGGCAGGTTTTGTCTCAAATCGGCGTTCGTCTTTGATTGCTGCGTTTTTTTTGATGGCGACATCAGCGATCGGGCCGGGGTTTATCACTCAGACAGCGACATTTACTGCGACGATGGGAGCGGCTTTTGCCTTTGGTATCCTGGCCTCGATTTTGATCGATTTTGTGGTACAGCAAAACATTTGGCGAATTGTCACATTAACCCGAATGCAATCGGCTGATATTGCCAATGCAGCGATTCCGGGAAGTGGCTACTTGTTGGCTGCTTTGGTGATCCTTGGCGGATTAGTGTTTAACATCGGTAATATTGCGGGAGCGGGATTAGGGCTTAATGCCTTGGTGGGACTGGAGCCGAAGTGGGGCGGATTATTCAGTGCACTGATGGCGATTTACATTTTTACCTCTCGTCAAGCCAGTGTCGCCATCGATCGGATTATGGTGATATTGGGTCTGGTCATGATAGGCATGACACTGTTTGTTGCGATAGTTTCCAATCCACCAGTGGGAGAAGCCTTGCGGCAAACCGTACTGCCTGATGAAATCAATTTTGCGACGATCACAACGATTGTTGGCGGAACGGTTGGTGGTTACATTTGTTATGCAGGTGCTCACCGTTTACTGGATAAAGGCGCGGTGGGCGTTGAAAACATCAAAGTTGTTTCCCGTGCCGCAACCAAAGGCATCTTGGTCGTTGGCCTGATGCGCTACCTGTTATTTCTTGCCATCTTAGGCGTGGTTGCCAGTGGTTTTACTCTTGATATTGCCGGTAAAACGGCAAACCCTGCCTCTCAAGCCTTTCAGATCGCCGCTGGTGAATTTGGGCTGCGCATCTTTGGTTTAATTTTTTGGGCCGCGGCAATGACCAGCATTATCGGGGCTGCCTATACTTCCATTTCCTTTTGCAGTGTTTTTCGAAAGCAATTGACTGAGCGCCAGCGCAATATCGCCACCTTGTTCTTTATTGCCGCATCGTTGGCCGTTTATCTATTAGTGGGAACGCCGCCCGCCGCGTTGTTGGTTTTCGCCGGTGGTTTCAATGGGCTTATTCTTCCGCTTGGTTTGACCCTCTTTGTGTATGTTGGCTGGAAACGTGCCGATTTGATGGCCGGATATGTCTATCCACGCTGGTTGCTGTGGTCAGGCGCGTTGACTTGTGTGCTGACATGGTACATGGCTGTCATGTCTATCGGTTCAATCTTTGAGTTTTTGCAATCCGCTTAAGGGGATCATCATGATAACAACGATCGATTTAAATAGTGATCTGGGTGAAAGTTTTGGCCAATGGCGGATGGGAAGTGATGAAGCAATATTGGGGATTGTCAGTAGTGCTAACGTTGCCTGTGGTTTTCATGCGGGTGATCCGGCCGGGATTTTGCAGACCTTGAAATCGGCACAGAAAAATAATGTCGCAATCGGTGCCCATGTTTCCTACCCCGATTTGGTTGGTTTTGGGCGACGTAAAATGGATATTGCCAGCCATGAGCTGACCGCTGATGTGATTTACCAGATTGGTGCCTTGCAAGGATTGGCAGCGGCGGCGGGCACCAGAGTGAGTTATGTTAAGCCGCATGGCGCGCTGTATAACACCATCGCAAATGACGAATATCAGGCGCTTGCTGTGATTGAAGGCATTTTGGCGATCGATCCCAACCTGATGTTGGTCGGTTTGGCGGGCTCAAACATTCTTAAGCTGGCTCAGGAAAGAGGGCTGAAAACCATCGCGGAAGCATTTGCTGATCGTGCCTATACCTCACAAGGGGAGTTAGTCTCCCGCCGCGAAGCGGATGCCGTTTTGCATGATGCGGATCTCGTTGCTCAACGCATGTTGCAATTGGTGACAGCAGGGGGGCTTGAGTCCATTGATGGCAAATTTACCCCTATTCAGGCGGATTCGATTTGCGTGCATGGTGATAGCCCCGGTGCGGTAGCGATGGCCAAACAGGTCAAAACCGTTTTGCAACAGGCGGGAATCACCATTCAGCCATTTATTCATCCATGAGCATGGATCGCATTGATACAATGATTTAGGGAGATAGCCTTGCGTTTTTTACCTGTTAATGGCCATACCATCATGGTTGAATTGAGTGGATTGGCAGAAACATTGGCTCTGCTTGATTCACTGAATAAGTCACCGATTTTGGGAATTGAAGAAATTATTCCGGCAGCGAGAACGTTGATGATTTGTTTTCGGCCGACAAAAATATCGAGCCAACAATTGGCGGCAGAAATCCGTCGCCGGAACTTGCAAGAACGCCGTCATGCCACGGGAAAACGGCTAGAAATTCCTGTGCATTACAACGGTGATGACCTTGCTTTGGTTGCGGAAATATTAGGGTGTACCGTTCAGGAAGTGATTCATCAACATACCGAAAATGAATACACCGTCGCTTTCACCGGGTTTGCCCCTGGGTTTGCTTATATGGTATCGGATACCGTGCAATGGAATATTCCTCGCAGAGAAACCCCCAGAACACGCATTCCGGCAGGTGCTGTTGCTCTGGCGGGGGAATTCAGCAGCGTTTATCCGCAGGCGAGTCCCGGCGGATGGCAAATTATCGGCCTGACAACCGAACGCATGTGGGATCTTTCCCGCTCGTCTCCAGCCTTATTGCAACCCGGTTATCGGGTTAATTTTCGGGATGCCGGGCGCTGCCCTGCAATAATCAGCTTACCTGAAACCCGGCTGCCTGAAACGTCTGGCAATAACCTAGCGCCTGTTTCAAAAACGACTTGCCATCTGGAAATCTTGTCGGTGGGATTACAAACCTTATTCCAAGATTTGGGGCGTGTGGGTCAGGCAAAATCAGGGATCTCCGAATCGGGGGCAATGGACAAAAGCGCCTTGCGTAGTGCGAATCGTATTGTGGGAAATGCCTCTGACCAAGTTTGTCTGGAAATCGTGCAGGGGGGATTTAAAGCTGTTGCGCATGGGCAGATGCTGATTGCGATTACGGGGGCACCCTGTCCAATAGCGATAAAAACGCCATCGGGTGAAATATTCTATGTGAACACTTACCAACCGATTGATCTCAACGAGGGTGATGAAATTTCGCTGGGTATGCCTGTCGCCGGAATGCGTTCGTATTTATCGGTACGCGGAGGTTTCACCGTTCCGGCCATTTTATCCAGTCATTCCTTTGATACATTGTCTCATATCGGGCCTGCCCCATTGAAAGTGAACGATAAAGTAGCCATCGGTGCAACCTTTCACTGCGCCGCGATATCTGTTTCTGAAACGCCGGCATTTGCCATGCCAAATAAAGATGAAATTGTGGTATTGGATATCCTGTTTGGCCCGCGTACAGATTGGTTCACGCAAGCATCCATCGACTTATTGAGTAAACAGGTTTGGCAGATCACGCCTCAATCCAATCGCATTGGGTTGAGGCTAAATGGTGAGTGCTCACTATCTAGAATTAAGCAACAAGAATTGCCCAGTGAAGGCACCTGTGCAGGGGCAATACAAATTCCTGCCAGCGGGCAGCCCGTCCTGTTTTTGGCTGACCATCCATTGACCGGCGGATATCCGGTGATTGCTTCAATCGCAGATTATCACCTCGATCTGGCGGGTCAGATCCCCGTTAATGCCAAAATTCGATTCAATCCCATCAGCCCATTCCATGAAATTCAAGGGAGTCATGATTTGCCATGAACACCACGACGAATAATTTAAATAATAACCTTAAGAAAGTATTGATTGCTAACCGTGGTGAAATTGCTGTTCGGATCATTCGGGCTTGCCGCGATTATGGCATTCAGACGGTCGCTGTTTATGCAGATGCCGATATGAATGCCCAACATGTTCAATTGGCTGATGAAGCTTATGCTCTGGCCGGAAACAGCCCGACGGAAACTTACCTCAATATGCCTCGTTTGCTGGAGGTGGCACAGCGATCTGGCGCAACGATGGTGCATCCCGGCTACGGCTTTTTGTCTGAGCGATCGGAATTTGCTCAGGCCGTGATGGATGCGGGTTTAATTTGGATTGGCCCTGACCCTGAAACCATTGATGAGCTGGGTGATAAGGTTAAGGCGCGTAAAATAGCCCAGAAAGTGGGTGCGCCATTGGTTGTTGGGACATCAGAGCCGGTCAAAAATGCACAGGAAGTGGTTGCTTTTGCCGAGCAGCATGGCTTGCCGATTGCCATCAAAGCGGCTTTTGGTGGCGGAGGACGGGGGCTGAAAGTTGCCTGGCGCATGGATGAAGTGGCAGAGCTTTATCACTCAGCAATACGTGAGGCGACAGCGGCATTTGGTCGTGGCGAATGTTTTATTGAGCAATTTTTGGATAAACCGCGCCATATTGAAGCACAAGTGATTGCGGATAAACAGGGTAATGTGGTGGTTTTGGGAACCCGTGATTGCTCCTTACAGCGCCGTAACCAGAAGTTGGTGGAAGAAGCGCCAGCACCATTTTTGACGCAGGAACAAAGAGAACGTATCCACCAGTCAGCCAAGGCTATTTGTGCCGAGGCCAATTATGTGGGGGCGGGTACAGTTGAATTTTTACTTAGCACAGAGGGAACACTTTCTTTCTTGGAAGTAAATACTCGCTTACAAGTAGAGCATCCTGTGACAGAAGAGACGACGGGCCTTGATCTGGTTATTGAGCAGTTGCGCATAGCAGAAGGTTATCCGTTAAGCATTCAGGAAACACCGATACTACGAGGGCACTCGTTTGAATTTCGCATTAATGCGGAAGATGCAGCGAAAGGTTTCCTGCCGATGACTGGCACCATCACCGAATTTATCCCGCCTTCTGGCCCCGGCATTCGCTTGGACTCTGGTGTGATTACTGGCTCCAGCATTCCGGCCTCCTTTGATTCACTGATGGCAAAATTGATTGTCACCGGGGCGAGTCGGGAACAGGCCATTGTTCGGGCACGTCGGGCATTGAAAGAGTTTCAGATCCATGGCGTAGCCTCTGTGCTGCCTTTCCATCAAGCGGTGATGGAGCACCCTGATTTTATTTCTGGTGATACCTTCAAGGTGCATACCCGCTGGATCGAAACGGATTTTGTGAATGAGCTGGAGGCTTCGTTGCGCCAGTTGCCGGTTGAAGATAAAAGTATTACCCGCACTTTTATTGAGATTGATGGCCGCAGGCATGAATTAGGATTGCCTGTAGATTTATTGGCGGGATTGGCACATTTAGCGCCTGTTGGTGAACAGCAATCTTCCCAATCTGCCATCAAGGAAAAATCGCCGGAAGATCCCCGTCAGGTCAAAGCGCCTATTTCCGGTATCCTGCACTCTTGGATGGTTAAAACAGGTGAGCAAGTCAGTGAAGGCGATGTAATTGCCGTTATGGAAGCTATGAAAATGGAAGTACAGATCCATGCTCATCGCGCAGGAAAAATCGCATTTTGTGTTCAGACAGGGGCTTATCAGGATGCAGAGTCTGTTCTGGCGCACATAGAGTAATTATTTTGGCTAAAACAGCAGGATCTGTTGATCCTGCTCCCCACATGACGGCATAAGACGTTGAAAAACACTGTTCCATTCGCCGAATTCAGGAGGAAGATCGCGCCAGAGAATCCCTTTGTATCTGTTAATAGAGTTCGCGGCATGATGGTGAGGTTGGGTTGTTTTTTTGGCGCTTAATGTCATCATTATCATTGGCGCAATAACTAAATGCGAAAAATGCAATTATTGATGGAATGATTATCGTGAAAAATAACCAAAACATTTTCATACCTCCTTCTTAGTAAAATGTTTATTAGGCATTCTATTTTACACATTCCAAAAGATCAAAGATTATTTTTTAGTCAATTTGAGGTTGCCGGATTACTATTACTGTGCCACGAATGTATCCAATGGCTTGATAGTGGATGTATTCTCAGATTTTCCAGATCCGCGTTGTCAGGGAAAGGTCGAGCACCTTTTTATTGATATCTTAGTGATAGCGGTGTGCGCTTCATGGACAGATATTGAACAGTGTGGCCAGCGTAAAAAGGGATTGGCTGCGTTTATTTCTTCAGAAAAGCGGGAAATTATCGCCATTGATAGTCAAAGTTCACGCCATTCGTTTGATAAGAAAATTGAACAAAGCCGATTACATGGAGAGTATCCAGATATGCACCATCCCCGTCTTTAAAGTTATTTACATTTCCCAAAGAAATGTAAATAATAATGCTTCTCAATAGTATCTTTGCTTAAAAATAAATGACTAAAATTACCCAAATTTACGCTAGCCTGGCGAAAAGTGGCCTGTGTGTTCCTTTGATGTCCGCATCAATGCTGACCGTTGCTATCTCTGCCAACGCATTTGCAACCACCGAAGAATCAACCAAAAAAGCAGCAATCACTGGCGATACACTTGTTGTTATTGCAGATAACAATGCAGAACAAGAGAGTGGAAAAGTCAACCGTAATGAAATCAAAGTCAGACAGGCACAAAGTGTCGGTGAGATTTTAAAAAATGTACCGGGCGTCCAAGCGGGTCACCCCAGCGCTTTAGGGCAGCGTTTCAAAATTCGTGGTATGGATGATCAATTTATCAACGTTACGGTTGATGGTGCACGACAAGAGGGATATCACTTCCATCATGCAGGCAACTACGGCATCGATCCTGAAATGCTCAAGCAAATTGATATCAGTGTCGGTACTAACAGTATTACCTATGATACCGGTGCCCTTGGCGGTGCCTTAAAATTTGAAACCGTTGATGCGGGGGATTTATTAGCGCCGGGCCAATTATTTGGTGCAAAAGGTAAATTAAGCTACGTCAGCAATGGTTCTGAGTTCCAGCAATCTTTAGCTACTTACGGCAGAGTAGGTGCCGTTGATTTATTAGGCTACTTTAACCACCGTGATATAAATGATGCTGAATCGGGCAGAGATAGCCGCGGAAGAAGCTCAATTCCGACCGATGGGAAACTGGTTAACTATTTATTAAAAGCGAAATTCAATCTGACTGATGAGCAGTACATCAATGTATCCAAAGAACATTATCAGAATGATGCGGAAACTAATTTCCGATTGAATTTTGGTTCAGATATCAATAAAGGGAGAAAAGGAAAGTACGCTTCAGAGCGTGATGCGTATAATCTCACTTACCGATATGTCCCCGCCGATAATGATTTCATTGATTTAAAAATTTCTGCCTATCACACCGAACAAAGCTTCAACCATATGAGGGAAGTCGGTGGGC
Source organism: Xenorhabdus doucetiae (assembly GCF_000968195.1). NCBI lineage: Bacteria > Pseudomonadati > Pseudomonadota > Gammaproteobacteria > Enterobacterales > Morganellaceae > Xenorhabdus > Xenorhabdus doucetiae. The sequence goes on along the minus strand of NZ_FO704550.1, from coordinate 3,801,779 downwards.
CTGGAAAAGGATTTGACAGTATTGTTGAAACCCAAGGTATCAGGGCGCGTAATGTCTCTCATTTTGATACCCAGAAATTATCCCATGTTTTAACTTATGGGTATGAATATTTTGATACCAGAATGGCATACACTGATGTATCAGAAAATGTCCACAAAAAAGCGGTAGAAACCGGAAAATCATCATCTGTTTATTTGGAAGATGATATTCAACTTGCTGATTTCCACGTCATACCGGGTGTCAGATGGGATCATTACCAATACAACACGCTTAATAAAAAACTTGAACCGTTTGAGAGAACCTATGCGCGTATCTCAAAAGCATTGGGTTTGAAATACGAACTGGGTGCATCGACCACCTTATTTGCCAATTATACCGAACTCTTCAGAGGGCCGTTGGGCAAAGAAATTGGTTTGGGGCCAAGCAATCATAATGCTAATTTGAAAGCGACAACAGGGTACAACTTAGAAACGGGTGTAGCGGGAACCTATTCGAGTGTTTTTGCTGAAAATGACTCATTTACTGTCATCGGTAAAGTCTTCCAGACCAACTTCAAAGACCTGTCTACGACTTTAGCCAAGAGAACACTGGACAATATCCCGAAATCCAGATTGGAAGGGTTTGAATTAGCGACCAAATATAAACTGGATAATTGGTCCTTAAGAGCGACTTACGCCAAAGCGAATAACAAAATTATCAAAGGTAATGAGTTATTTGACAGAAGATTAGAGTTTACACCAACCATTGGTGATTCTTTCACTGTTGGCGGAAGCTACTTGTTTGATAAAACTGACATTGAACTCGGTTGGAATTCCCGCTTTGTCCGTTCAGCAAACGCGAAAGGGACTGATAGCGGTCAGGTGGTAAATGTACATAAAACAGGTTACGGCGTCAGTGATATGTATATTTCCTGGGCACCAAAAGCGGGTACATTCAAAAACACCGAAATCCAGCTTGGTATCGATAATGTCTTCGATAAACGTTACAACGAGCAGTCTTACTATCTGAATACGTATAAAGGGCAGGAAGAGAAAGGCCGTACCTATAAAGCGACCATTTCCTACAAGTTCTAATAAAAGTCTCAAGCGATACGTCTAATAAAAAGTCTGCGGCTTACCCGCAGACTTTTTTTCAAGGTTATCGCAACTACAGCGTAACAACCCCAATCAACGCGATAACCGTTAAAATCGCGGCGGCACCATAAAACACCCACTTACTGGCCGGAACAGGGATTTGCAGGTCGTGCATACCGTGATGCAGACGGTGCAGGCCACACCATAAGGGCAGGCTAATCATCAACAGCAAAAAGAGGCGGCCAATAAGACTCTGGCAAAATGTCAGGATGCGTTCATAAGAGAGCGCTTCGCCTGCCAATCCCAGAGGCAGCAGGATACCCAACAGCAGAATAATGGCTGGCGCAACGATGGCACTCCACATACCGCCGGCACCAAACAGACCCCAGAAAATCGGTTCATCGGAACGCTTAGGCACTTGATTCATCAGATCCTCCTTGGGGTCAGAAAAACAGGGCTACGCCGAAGATCACGGCGGTAGCAATCAGGGTGATGGCCCATAACAGCTTGATAATCGGCCCCGGTGACAGTTTCTCATTTCTGACAATGATATTGAGTGCCTTGGGCGCCAGTTCAAACCAGGTTTTGGTGTGCAGCAATGCCGCCAGCAGGGTGATGATATTAATCAGCAACACCAGTGGGTTTTGCAGAAAGGAGACAAACCCTGTCCAACTTTCCGGGCCACCTTTCAGGGCAAACAGACCGTAAAGTACCAAAACACTGAACCAAACGGTGGGAATGGCGGTGCCTTCACGCAACATATAGAAGCGATAAAAACCCAACTTACGCCACCAATTGGCTTCCATACCACGCACATAAGGCTTACGTTTCGTCGTCATTACTCTCTCCTTCCTTATTGTGGTTTCAGCATGGAGATCAGGAAATCTTTGGCACTTTCTGCCTTGCTTTGCTGGATTGCACCGGCGGGATCGACATGTTTCGGGCACACTTCAGAACAGTAACCGACAAAAGTACAAGACCAGACACCATTATCACTGTTGATTTGCGGCATGCGTGCTTGCTTGCCGTGGTCGCGGCTATCAAGGTTATAGCGGTGTGCCAGTGTGATTGCTGCCGGCCCGATAAATTCAGGGTTCAGGCCGAACTGGGGACAGGCGGCATAACACAGGCCACAATTGATACAGCCGGAAAACTGATGATATTTCGCCATCTGGGCAGGCGTTTGCACATTCGCGCCATCGGCGGGTTTGCGATCGTTGCCAATGATATAAGGCTTGATCGCTTCCAGGCTCTCAATAAAGTGTGTCATATCCACCACTAAATCCCGCTCAATGGGGAAGTTGCCCAGTGCTTCGACTTTCATTCCTTGGTCTTGGGCTATTCCTTGGGCGTAGTCGCGCAGGAAAACTTTACAGGCCAGCTTCGGGACACGGTTGACCATCATGCCGCAGGAGCCACAGATTGCCATACGGCAAGACCAGCGGTAAGCGAGGTCAGGCGCCAGATTGTCCTTGATGTAACCCAAGGCATCCAGCAGTGACGTTTGCTCATCGTAAGGCACTTCATAAGTGGCGAAATAGGGTTCACTGTCAATTTCCGGGTTATAGCGCATGACTTCCATGTTCATACTTTTCATCTCAGCCATTCGCTTGCTCCTTCTGTGCTTGCTCTTGTGCCGCCGCTTCACCCCCATAGACGCGTTTTGCGGGTTGGGATTTAGTGATCTTCACCTCACTGTATTCCAGACGCGGGGCACCTTCCGGGTGATAGAACGCCAGCGTATGTTTCAGGAAATTCTCATCATCACGTTCGGTACAACCTGCATCAAGACGCTGGTGGGCGCCACGGGATTCTTTGCGATTCATGGCGGAATGGGCCATACACTCAGCGACATCCAAGCCAAAGCCTAATTCGAGGGTGTAGAGCAGATCGGTATTGAAGACACTGGAACGGTCGCTGATTGCGATATGTTTGAAGCGTGCTTTCAATTCGGCAATTTTGTCGATGGTTTTCTGCATCAGCTCGGGTGTGCGGTAAATGCCGCAGCCTTCTTCCATTGACGTGCCCAGTTCATCGCGAATTTTCGCCCAGTTTTCGCCGCCTTTCTGATTCAGCAAGTTAGTGAGTTTATCTTCAACATCACGGGCTTGGGCATCCAGTGCGCTATGATTGGCGGGCTTTATTTCTTGGCTATGTTTGGCCGCTTCTTCACCGGCCAGACGGCCAAACACAACCAACTCAGCCAGCGAGTTAGAGCCGAGGCGGTTTGCACCATGCAGGCCAACCGAAGAACATTCCCCGACCGCAAATAATCCCTTGATACGGGTTTCGCCCCGTTGATCCGTTTCGATGCCTCCCATCGTGTAATGCGCCGTTGGACGAACAGGGATCGGTTCTTTGACCGGATCAACACCGACATAGGCTTTTGCCAGCTCACAGATAAACGGCAGGCGTTCGAGCAATTTTTTCTCACCCAAATGGCGTAAATCCAGATGGACGACATCGCCACGCGGCGTTGCGATGGTGCGGCCTGCCCGCCACTCATGCCAGAATGCCTGGGAGACTTTGTCGCGCGGGCCTAATTCCATATATTTATTCTCAGGATGGCCGAGCGGGGTTTCTGGCCCCAAGCCATAATCCTGTAGATAACGATAACCTTCCTTGTTCACCAAAATCCCGCCTTCACCCCGACAACCTTCGGTCATCAAAATACCGGAACCGGGCAGGCCGGTGGGGTGATACTGCACGAATTCCATATCGCGCAAGGGCACACCGTGGCGGAATGCGATCCCCATGCCGTCACCCGTGACAATGCCGCCATTGGTGTTATAACGGTAGACCCGTCCGGCACCGCCGGTGGCCATAATGACTGCGTTGGCACGGATCTGAACTTTCGTCCCTTCCATCATATTCAGCGCCACTAATCCGCGCGCTTGCCCGTCATCCACCAAAATATCGAGAACAAAATGCTCATCAAAGCGCTGGATTTGCGGGTACTTAAGCGACGTCTGGAACAGCGTATGGAGCATATGGAAGCCGGTCTTATCGGCGGCAAACCAGGTGCGCTCAATTTTCATGCCGCCGAAACGACGCACGTTCACCGAGCCATCGTCTTTGCGGCTCCACGGGCAGCCCCATTGTTCCAGTTGGATCATTTCTGTCGGGCAATGTTTAACAAAATACTCAACCACATCTTGTTCACACAGCCAGTCACCCCCGGATACGGTGTCGTTGAAGTGAAAGTCATAGGAATCGTGCGACTGAGTAACAGCGGCGGAGCCTCCTTCTGCGGCCACAGTATGGCTACGCATAGGGTAAACTTTTGAGATTAAGGCGATTTTAAGTTGAGGATGGGTTTCCGCAGCGGCGATGGCAGCTCGCAGCCCTGCACCACCGGCGCCGATAATCGCAAGGTCGACATTGAAGGTTTGCACTGCTCTTCTCCATTGTTTAAGTGGGAGCAAACAAAGTAAATAAAAATAACGATTTGGTTTCACTCTCTGTGACTGTTTGTATGGTTTAATTGTAGCGAATAATACGGCGGATAAATTTGATTTGAATGCGGGTTTTGTGGGTTTAATGCTGAAAATTTGTCTGGCGGCCTTGATATGAGTAAACTGCGCGTTTTGTTTTATTTTGGAGTCATAGGAATATGAACGAAATCGCGAATTGGCAGCCAAGTGCCCCTATCGCCAATTTATTGAAAAGGGCGGAGATCTTAGCAGAAATACGGCGCTTTTTCGCAGATCGTGGGGTGTTGGAAGTCGAAACGCCTGCTATGAGTCAGGCGACTGTCACCGACGTTCATTTGGTCCCTTTCCAGACACAGTTCGTTGGGCCGGGAGCGGCAGAGGGTTTGACCCTGTACCTGATGACTAGCCCTGAATACCATATGAAGCGTCTGCTGGCAGCCGGCAGTGGTTCCATTTATCAGATGGGGAAAAGTTTCCGTAATGAGGAAGCGGGTCGTCATCATAATCCAGAGTTCACGATGCTGGAATGGTATCGTCCGCACTACGACATGTATCGTTTGATGAATGAAGTGGATGATCTGTTGCAACAGATTTTGGATTGTGAAAGTGCTGAATCACTCTCTTACCAACAGGCCTTCGTGCGATATCTGGGGGTTGATCCCTTGACTGCAAGCAAAGAGAAATTGCGTGAAGTGGCGGCGAAACTCGATCTCAGCAATATTGCTGATCAGGAGGAAGATCGGGACACCTTGTTGCAGCTACTTTTCGTCATGGGTGTGGAACCCCAGATCGGCATTGAAAAACCTACATTTATCTACCATTTCCCTGCATCCCAAGCGGCATTGGCAGAAATCAGCAAGGAAGATCATCGTGTTGCGGAGCGTTTTGAAGTCTATTTCAAGGGCATGGAGTTGGCGAATGGTTTTCGTGAACTGACCGACAGCCATGAACAACGTCTGCGTTTCGAACAGGATAACCGTAAGCGTGAAGCGATGGGGTTGCCGGTTCAACCGATTGATGAACACCTGCTGGCTGCCCTTGCTCACGGGATGCCTGAATGTGCTGGTGTTGCATTGGGGGTGGATCGTCTGATTATGTTGGCATTGGGTGCTGAACGGATTAGTGAGGTGATTGCTTTCCCTGTGGGGATCTCATGACAAAATTATTGATGTGATACACCTGAATCACGAGAGGGGCAGTCTTGGACTGCCCCGCTATTTTTATTGATGCTCGTGATGTTTTCTCAGGAACTTGACGGCTAAATCAGGAAAATCGGTGAATGCACCATCAACATTAGCCTTGTCGAAAACGATATCGAATAATTGGTTACCGCTGGTGGCATATTTTGGTAATTGGTCGATACGGATAGTATAGGGATGTACCGCCAAATGGCTGGCGTGAGCCTCTTTCACCATCCCCGTCAACTTAACGTGGTTTGGCGTAGAGTCATTGGCGATAAGCATGTGGTAGTCAGGGCCGATGCCATCCGCATAGGTAGCCACTTCTTTCATCGCACCCGGTTTAAACATCCAGTCATAGCTATAATTTTGCCATGTGCCATCGGGTTTCTGTTCGTAAGTTTCGTTCCAGTCGGTGTAAGCGATAAGCTGAATCAGTTTCAGATCCATCCCCAATTTCGGCTCCAGCTCATTTTTAATGCGTTTGAGTTCATTGGCATCAAAGCATTGCAGATAAACTTTATCGCTCTTTTTGGTGTAGCCATACTGTTTCAGGACTTCCAGTACCTTGCTGGTGATATCTTTGCCTTCTTGACGATGGAACCACGGCGCCTTAATTTCAGGGTAGATGCCGATATTTTTGCCCGTGGATTTATTCAGACCTTGAATAAACTCCAGCTCTTCCTGAAAGGTATGAATGTGGAAATCGGATTTCCCCATGGGGAAACGTCCGGGATAACTCTGGACTTTTTTGCCATCCTTGATATCAAAACCCTCAGTAAATTGCAGTGACTTAATTTCTGGCAGGGTAAAATCGATAGCATAATAGCGACCGTCAGCACGGGCGCGGTTTGGGAAACGTTCTGCCACATCCGTTACGCGATCAAGGTAGTGGTCGTGCAGTACAATCAGTTGGTCATCTTTCGTCATGACCAGATCTTGCTCAAGATAATCCGCACCTTGTGCATAGGCCAGTGCTTTGGCGGGTAAGGTATGTTCAGGCAAGTAACCGCTGGCGCCACGATGAGCGATCACAATCTTATCTGCTGCATGGGCAATGCCTGACATTGATGAAGCTAACAAAATACCGGCCATAATTGCCTTGATAGGGGTCTGCATTGGGATTCTCCATTTATTCTAATTCGCCAATCGTATTCTACCTATTTTTAAATAAACAGAAGCATAAGGGGGAATAGGTTTTTTATCTTCAAATGTCTAAGAGCTGAATACATCAACGAAAGGCTAAGGGATGAATTAAATTATATTGATTACAGTCGATATGAAAAATATATCTATATGGGAATTAAATGTTCAATATCACTCATGAAATCGCAGTACAATTTTATTTTATTGGCATTGTACTGCGATTGATAGGGTGATTAATTAGCGTCTCTCAGTGATATCACTGACCTTGACGAGCCAATTCTTGTTTGTGTTTGTTTTCACTTAACATAACAAGCAGCAGCAGAATAACGGACAGGGCGCTACCGCCGATCATGACCATAAAGCCACCGTTCCAACCAAAATAATCAACGGTATAACCGACGATGATACTGGCCGCAACAGAACCCCCCAGATAGCCAAACAGACCGGTAAATCCGGCCGCGGTTCCGGCGGCTTTTTTCGGCGCCAATTCCAGAGCATGCAGACCGATCAGCATGACTGGGCCGTAAATCAGGAAGCCGATAACCAGCATACAGAGCATATCGATATTAGGGTTACCCGCTGGATTCAACCAGAATACGATAGTGGCGATGGTAACCAGTATCATGAAAAATACCCCTGTGGCACCCCGGTTACCTTTGAAGACTTTGTCCGACATCCAACCACACAGCAGGGTGCCTGGAATGCCCGCATATTCATACAGGAAATAGGCCCAGGAAGACTTATCCATAGTAAAGTCTTTCACTTCCTTCAAATAAGTCGGTGACCAGTCAAGAATACCGTAGCGCAGCAAGTAGACGAATACGTTGGCAACGGCGATCATCCACAGCAATTTATTCGGCAAAACGTACTGCATGAAAATTTCTTTTGCTGTCAGTTCCTTTTCGTCTTTTTCCGTATAATCCGGTGGATAATCATTTTTATACTCTTCGATTGGCGGTAAGCCACAGGATTGCGGGGTATCGCGCATTAAGGCGAAAACAATGATTGCCACCAGGATAGCCGCAAACGCCGGCATATAAAACGCGGCTTTCCAGTCATTGAACCAAGCCATACCCAACATAAACAGTAAGGGTGGAACGCCCCCGCCAACGTTATGGGCACAGTTCCAGACGGAAACAATGCCACCGCGCTCTTTCTGTGACCACCAGTGAACCATGGTACGTCCGCAAGGAGGCCAACCCATACCCTGAAACCAGCCGCAGAGGAACAGCAGAACAAACATGATAGCTATGCTGGAAGTGGCCCACGGGACAAAGCCCATAAACAGCATCACCAATGCCGCCAGTATCAACCCCGCAGGCAAGAAAACACGTGGATTAGAACGGTCAGAAACGGAACCCATAATAAATTTTGAGAATCCGTAGGCAATTGAAATTCCTGATAATGCAAAACCAAGATCGCCTTTGGAAAAACCCTGATCAATCAAGGAAGGGATGGCGAGTGCAAAGTTTTTTCTTACCAGGTAGTAAGCGGCATAGCCAAAGAAAATCCCTATAAAAATTTGCCAGCGCAAGCGACGATAGAGTGGATCTATTTCTTGCGCAGGCAACCGGGCCTTATGAGGCGCTGGCTTGAAAATACTTAACATATTTTTTGTCTCCACGTGACTTTTGTGTGAGCGAATCACCACCATTAAGCAGTGATGGCGTTAAACGAAAATTTTAACTATTTATTTTCTATATCGAAGCTAATATTAGCTGAAAACGACCTTATATGACTGTGAGGTATCGCTAACATATAGATATAATTTCGCAAAGTCGATAATTTTGAGTGAATTAGCACTTTTTTTGAATACAATGTATTTACGTTAGTGTGATGACTGTCACAGTAGGTGGTTTTTTGGTTATTTTTTATTTCCGGATGTTTAAGTTTTGTTGATATTATCGACCCAATAAAAGCTCAGTATTATTAGGGGAATTTTCCTGATGCAATAACCATGAGAAAAATAGATAAATATAATCCACACAAACGTTCCCATTATAAAAGTTATTTAATAAATAAACGGTACTTTTTTTGTGCCCACTGTTTTTAACAAGTTGTACTATTTACCTGATGGTGTTATTTAAATAATATTCTCATTTGTTCATGTAAATCATTTTTTATTTACATGCTTTGCGTTTTTTATAACGTGGTTATAAATAAAATGTTTGAAATTAAAATTCAAAATAACGGATATTACTACAAATGGTTATTCATGCTCATAATCGAAGTTTTTAAGCAGGGTTGAATAGCTATTTTTACGTTAAATATAATAATATCAATGTCTTAACTAAAATTGGTTACAGGCTGTATAGGCGTAATACACTCTGTCTTCCAAACAATAATTTGCTTTATATAAGTTGATTGTTCAATTAATAAAAGATTACAGATTAATACTAATTAATATATTTATTAAATTCGCGATAGATTTTCGCAATTTATTTTTCTAATTCAATTCGCGTCAACATAAGGTATTCGCAAATACTGAATGTAGACAACAGTTGAAAGATAACGACTACCCGCATTGATGCCTCTATTCATCATGAAAAGTGATGAAACCAATGAGGCTCAGAATGAGAGCATCATTATGAATACTGACACACACAAGGCAATATTACACACAGCATTGACTACTGGGCAAAAAAATTCTCCTGCTGTTAAACCTGAATTTGATCGTAATATCAGTTACATGACAGCAGATCTAGAACCGTGGTTTAACAACGTTCCTTCTCGGTTGGCTGAGTTGGCAAAAATGATACCTAATGCTATCGCTGTTTCTGATCCACATGAAACGTTAACATTTGGTGAGTTGAATCAACGCATTGAGAATGCGGCACATGTTTTGCGTGACCACGGCGTCAAAATGGGGGGCAATGTTGCCATTGCCGCCCGGCGGGGGATTGCATGGTTTGTCACCATGCAGGCAATTTGGCGAATTGGGGCGGTGTATATCCCCCTGAATACCATGATGCCAGAAAAACGCCTGAATGATATTCTCGCCAGTCTGCCGGAAAGTACTCTGGTATTTGACGATACAGTGTCGGCGGGGCTTAAGGCATCAACATTAATCGCTGTGGATACCCTTTTAAATAAGAGAGGCAAGGCTGAAATAGCAGAACATATTGATCCCCCTGTATTGGGTGATCATTCTGCTTATGTGATGTTTACTTCTGGCTCCACAGGATTGCCAAAAGCGGTACAGGTTCAGCATGACAATCTGGCTGCTTGTCTGTGCGGATTTGGCAAACTGTTGTCAATCAGTCAGCGTGACCACATGCTGGCATTAACAACTTTCTCTTTTGATACCTCCGTGCTGGAATTGTTGCTGACCCTCGTTCATGGCGGCAGTATCCACATCGCTTCAATTGATATTCAACGTGATGCAATGGCGTTATCTGAAACGCTGTCAGATCCACAATTCACTTTCGCCCAAGCAACACCGTTAACTTGGTCAATGGCCCTGAATGCGGGATGGAAACCTCGCCCTGCAATGAGCATGCTTTGCGGGGGAGAGGCGTTGTCACAAGATCTGGCAGATCAACTGACCGCTACCGGAGGCACATTATGGAACGTCTACGGTTCAACGGAAACGAGCATCTGGTCAACCGCGTTCCGCATGAAAAAAGGCGACAAGGTTCAACTAGGAGGGCCTATTCCGGGCACCAGCATTACGATTGTGGATAAACATTTACGGCCGGTTCCCAAAGGGACGGTAGGAGAAATTCTTATCGGTGGATTGGGTGTGACCGCAGGCTACCGCAATAACCCCATTGAGACGGTCAAAAGATATGTCCCCGATATAACTCGAAAAGGTAAAAGAGCCTATTTGACAGGCGATCTGGCACGCATGCTTGCAGATGGCTCTCTCATTTATATGGGGAGACTAGATGATCAGGTGAAAATACGGGGATATCGGATTGGTCTAGATGAGATAGAAATTGCCTTGAGAAAACAACGTGGCGTACAAGATGCCATTATCCGAGTCACAGGCAGTGGCGATTTTGCCAAGATCCAAGCGTTTGTCTTGTTCGATCCTAATTTGATTGTGCCGGAAGATTGGGTACGCGAGACCCAACTCTCTCTCAGGGAAGCTCTGCATGAAGCCTGGATACCTGGCGAATATTACCGTATTCCTTATATTCCGCAGACAAGCCGTGGTAAAAGGGATCAAAAACGGTTGGAAAACGTTGCGGAACGATTAAATGCCAGCTATGACCATGAGCATGACATAGTGCAGCCGCGAAATGAAACGGAAAAACGCGTTTATGAAATTTGGCATGGTTTACTGGGGAAGTCAGATCCGTTGCCCAACCATTACGGCTGAATATGTTCATCAGGTATGACGTTACCTGATAGGCATTGGATTCTTGCGTTATTTCATGTGCGATTCTTGCTCGTTTTTGTGCCTTATCAAATCTGTTTTTTGGGGCTTATTTGGGATACGAACTGTTTGGAAAACCGTCAGGGCGGGAATTCCCGCCCAAAAGTAGCAACATCAACTTAATACAACCAATCTTTACCCATTCGATCTGCGGCCAAAATTGCGGCGTAAACCTGCTCTGGGGTTACCGCAAATGGCATATTGTGGATGGTTTCACCTTCGGCGCAGCTTGCGATAGCGACTTGCATGATTTTTTGATGCAGCTTTTCATTATCACGTAAGCCCAATTGTTCCAGCGTGACGGGCAGTCCGACTTGTACGCAAAAATCGAGCACGGTTTCCAACTCTTCACTTGGGCTGTTTTCTAATATCAATTGTGTCAGGGTGCCAAACGCGACTTTTTCACCATGATAGAGGTGATGGCACTCTTCCAGCACAGTAAAACCGTTGTGGATGGCATGTGCGGCAGCCAGTCCCGCACTTTCAAAACCAATACCGCTCAGATAGGTATTGGCCTCCACAATATTTTCAACTGCCGGTGTACTAACACCGGCTTCTACCGCCAGTTTAGCTTTGTAACCTTCCGCCAGTATGGTTTCATAACACAGTTTTGCCAACGCCAACCCGGTGGTGGACGTCGCACCTCCCGCCATCGTGGGTTTATGGGCTGCACTATTGGCTCGCGCCTCAAAGTAGGTAGCGAGCGCATCCCCCATACCTGCCACAAGTAAGCGAACCGGTGCCTTGGCAATGATATTGGTATCCATCAGCACGATATTGGGATTTTGTGGGTAGAACAGATAGCTGTCGAATTCGCCGAGTTCAGTGTAAAGAACAGAAAGGGCACTGGTCGGTGCATCCGTTGACGCAAGGGTAGGCGAAATAATCACCGGTATTTTAGATTCGTGTGCAACCGCCTTGGCGGTATCAATCGTTTTTCCTCCTCCGATCCCGATGATAGCCTGACATTGATGTTGCAACAGAATGGCAGACAAGCGTTGGATCTCACTACGGCTACATTCACCATTGAAAAGTTCGAAATGGCTGGTGACTTCGTGTTCTTCTAAGCTCCTGCTGACGGTATCCCCAATCAGGTTCATCACGAAATTATCGGCAATGACGAAGACGTGGTCAGCAAGCATTTTGGTATATCGGCCAAGGTGGGATAACGCACCCGGCCCTTGGATATATTTGGATGGAGACTGGATCACTTTCAGCATAAGAAATATTCCTTAGTATGAGTTTACCTGCCCATTAACGCTATATGATATGAAAAACCACACGGCAAAACTATACGATAAAATAAACAAAGAAGTGATGAGCAAAAGCAGGAAATGGGGGATTTGAGCGGAAATATTTGCAAGAATGTTTGACACCCTGATGGATTCAGGGTGCTGTTTTTTTAGTGAGCTTTGATCAGCGTCTTATCTACTGTTTGAGCGAAAAAATGTCGCAGGATTAAGTTCAACAAAATGCCATAAGCGGGCAGGAAGAAGAGCATGCAGATAAACAGCTTGAAAGCATAATCCACTAACGCAATTTCTACCCAATGCGTCGCCATAAATACATCAGTGCTGCGGTAAAACGCGATAAAGAAAAAGGCCAGTGTATCGAGCATATTACCGAAAAACATAGCGGCAGCGGGCGCTATCCACCAGCGACTTTTTTGGCGAAGACGATTGAAGACACCGACATCTAATATCTGACCCAGCACATAGGCCATAAAGCTGGCGGCTGCAATCCGGGCGACAAACAGATTAAAGGTGCCCAATGTTTCGAATCCCTGCCAGGTTCCCTGGAAAAACAGCGCAGAAATTAGATAAGAGATCAGCAGTGCCGGCAGCATGACGGAAATAATGATCCGGCGAGCCAATGGCGCACCATAAATACGCACGGTCAGGTCAGTCGCCAAAAAGATAAAGGGAAAGGTAAATGCTCCCCAAGTGGTATGCAAACCCAAAATGGAGATGGGCAGTTGCACCAGATAGTTACTGGAAGTAATGATCAAAATGTGGAAAAGCGAAAGCCAGATCAATGCCGTGGCGCGTTGTTGCACAGTCAATTGGAACATATTGTACCTTTTTGGTGGATGGGGTGAGGGAACCCAAAAAAATCAATGTACCTGAAAGATCAGGCAGTCGGATCATACGAATTGTACAATAAAAGTAAAGTACGGCAGTTGACGATATTTTGTAATATAATCCACCGCCATAGATTGTTTGAACCTACAGAGATTGTTATGGCCGATGTTTTTGCCAACCCTGACAAAACACTTGATACATTGGGACTGCGTTGCCCAGAACCCGTCATGATGGTACGCAAGACGGTTCGCCATATGACGGCGGGTCAGACGTTGTTGATCATTGCGGACGATCCGGCGACCACCCGTGATATTCCGGGCTTCTGCCGCTTTATGGATCATGCGCTGATCGCCCAAGAGACAGCGCAAACGCCTTATCGATACCTGCTCAAAAAAAGCGAAAATTCTGTTTAATTGAGAAAAATATATACAATTAACTAGCAGAAAATAGGGATCGTGCTAGGCTTTAAATATGGCATTTGGTCAACTTATCACCTCGCTGAATGCCATATTCCTTTTTCCTTAATAGCAATCTTATGTACTTAATTTGTACTTAATTGTGATTTTTGAAAAGGTGCATAGTCGTACCATGCACCTTTTCAGTTTGTTATTTTCCTTTATGGCCTTTTGCCTGCTTGTGGCAATTCAGGTTGATGTTCCCTTCACTGCTTCTGTGATTTGCTCCGCAGCAATCGGACGGCGTTTGCGGTGACCAATGCTGTGGCACCCGAATCGGCCAGAACAGCCATCCAAAGTCCGGTGATACCCAATAGACTCGTGATAAGAAATATCGCCTTTAAACCTAATGCAATGGTGATATTTTGGCGAATGTTATAGTGAGTTGTTCGGGACAGCGCGATAATTTCAGGTAAACCAGTCAGCCGGTTGTGCGTCAGGGCGGCGTCGGCGGTTTCCAACGCCACATCCGTGCCGCTGCCCATAGCGACGCCGATACTGGCCGCTTTCATCGCCGGGGCATCGTTGATGCCATCGCCGACCATCATAGTGCGGTGTTTTTGATTCAACTCCGTGACTGCTTTCACTTTATCTTCCGGTAACAGCCCTGCCCGGTAATCGATGCCCAGCCGGTTCGCAATGGCGGCAGCGGCACGGGGATTATCACCGGTCAGCATCACGGCATCTATCCCCTGTTTTTTCAGGCTACGAATGGCGTCTATGGCATCCTGACGCAAGGTATCCTGCATCGCGATCAACCCCACAAGGAGATCATTCCGAATAACCGCAACCGCGGTTTTGCCACTGTTTTCCAGTTCAGTCACTCGCTGTTGCCATTTCTCGGACAATGTATTTTCCGGCAATCTGCCGGGGGCTGCGACGAGAATTTTCTGCTCCGATAATTGCCCCTCAACCCCTATTCCAGCCAGTGCCTTGCGATGTTCAGCTTCAACAATCGTCACGCCCCGGTTTTCTGCGGCATTCAGAATCGCTTTTGCTAAGGGGTGATGGGAGCCACTTTCCACCGCACCCGCCAGTGCCAGCAGGATTTCTGCGCTGATATTTTCCACGGGTTCAATGTCAGTTACCTGTGGTTTGCCTTCGGTCAAAGTGCCGGTTTTATCCAGTGCGATGGTGCTGACTAACCCCAATTGCTCTAAAGCTGCTCCGCCTTTGATTAAGGAGCCACGACGGGTCGCCGCGGCCAGTGCGGACGTAATGGCGGCAGGCGTCGAGATGACCAATGCGCAAGGGCAACCGATCAAAAGCAGAGTCAGGCCCCGGTAAACCCAGGTTTCCCATGAACCGGCAAACAACAGCGGTGGGATCAAGACCACCAGCGCTGAGAACAAGATAATCAACGGCGTATAGATACGACTGAATCGGTCGATAAAACGTTCAATTGGCGCACGACGCTCTTCCGCTTCTTCAATCAGTTGCAGGATGCGGTCAATGGCGTTGTGGCCCGGTTCAGAGATCACCTTCATCTGCACCGCACTATCGACAGAAAGACAGCCCGCGGCGACCTTTTCGCCTTGCAGCCGCTCAACCGGAACCGATTCCCCGGTCAGGGCACTTTCATCGAAACTGGCAAATGGGTTGAGGAGTTCGGCATCCGTCGGTAAGCGGGCACCTGGGGCGATTTCAATGATATCACCCGGACGCAGATCCGCAGCTGAGACGGTTTTCTTTTTTCCCTCTTTAATCAGCAAGGCTTGATCAGGCACCAATGCCATCAAGGCACTGACGCCACGACGAGCACGCCCCGCGGCATAGGATTCCAGTATTTCCCCTAATTTGAACAGAAGAATAACCATCGCGGCTTCTGCGGTGGCATCAATGAACAAGGCACCAATAGCCGCAACACTCATCAACGTTTCAATGGCAAAAGGGGTGCCGGAACGCATCAGTTTGATAGCCTTGGTCGCGACCGGATATAACCCAATCAGCGTTGTGATGATGAAAGCGATCCGTCCTGCGGGCGCATGGGCTGCTGAGATTCCCCAACTGACGAACATCAAAGCGGCCAGAATCAGGATTGGGGCGAAAGTCTTCCAGTGACTGACTGCCGGAGGTAGTTTAGAGGCCGAATTTGTCCCCTTGATTTCAAAGCCCGCCTGTTTTACGGCTTGCTCAACGGCGGCACGAATATCAATATCCGCATCGACCACCAGTTTCTCGGTGGTAAACAACACCTTGACCTGTTTGGCGTCTGGCAGTTTTTTCACCGCATTTTCGATCTTGCCTGCACAGCTTGGGCAATCCATGCCTTGGATAGTCCAGTGAAAACGTTGTTGTGCCGTTAATTCGGGAGGAGCGCTATCTTGCATGGCATGAGCATGATCGTGTGAACAGTGTGCGCCGCTATGTTTATGAGTATGTTCATGAGAATGTTCATGGGGATGCTCATGTTCATGTGAATGTGCTGCGCCGGTGGAACAACAAGCATGATTGGTAACATGCTGATGATCATCTTTTTGGCAAGATGAAGAATTGGGCTGTGATTGCTTATGTTTTTGGGAGGTGGAGAACATAGGCGACCTCTTAAATAGAGTTAATATTAATTATTAACGTTAACTCTACACATTGGAGTGAACTCCAGAGTCAAATCCGATAAGAGGAATTCTTTTGATGATTTGTGCTATTCAGGATAGATGCTCATCATCAATATCCTTCCTCTAAGAAATACGGAGTATGGAACGTTATTTTTTCTCTCGTTGATGCTCTTTTTGTTGTTTTTTTTGCCAGGCCAATAATTCAAAGACCCCGAAAAAGAAGATCTTGGTCTGGAGAAAACTCGACAGCTTTTGATCTTTGGGCTGGGAGTTTTTCAGCAGCAGCAACTGAAAAGCATGCATAATGACCGTAAATACCATCGCAATATCCATAAAATATCTTAATGGTTTAGGGAATGGGTGAAACAAATTGAAGATCATAATCCCCCACACTAAGATCATGATCCCTCTACCTAATTGAATAAACATCATCGACTCCAAAATCGTGTTTAAGCTGTTTGGACACCAGACTACGGGTGACGAATATATAACCGGTAAGCCACTTGCCCGGCGATTTTTTCCCGATGTAGTTGCCAGTTGGGCGGAACTTCTGTCGCAGCAGATTCTGCTTCTGCCTCAACATAAATCCAGCTTTCTTCTGCCAGCCAACCGTGGGTTTCCAATAAATGGATGGTTTCAGCCAACATTCCCTGACGGAATGGCGGATCGAGGAAAACCACATCAAACGGTGTTCCAACGCCGTTAAGGTATTGTAGTGCATTACCTTGTATCACATTGGCATTTTCAGCGTTCAGCATGGCTAAGTTAGCCGAGAGTTGTTTCGCCACATTGCGATCGTATTCAATTAAGGTCGCGTGACCTGCATAACGTGACAAAGCCTCAAATCCGAGGGCGCCACTGCCGGAAAAACAATCCAGGCAACGCGCCCCCTGAATCATTGGCATCAGCCAGTTAAAAAGTGTCTCGCGGACGCGGTCGGTGGTTGGGCGCAGGCCGGTACTCTCCGGCACCGGTAATTTTCTCCCGCGCCATTTTCCGCCAATAATGCGGATTTGCCCCAAAGACGCGCGCTGTGGTTTTTTAGTCATAATTTACATAGCTTAAGCATTTGTCATCCGATGCGATTAAATAATCTCTGGCGGAGACAAAAAGTGAATGAAAACGAAGAAATTCATTGATTAATTTACCACGAAATCCGCTATAGATATGTTTTGTGGTGTGATGAAAATGTTAGACTGGATTTTATCACCGTTAGAACCTATCTCAGTGGATATAACGACCCATATCTAATATTAACCGCGAGGAGTGTAGTGGCCGATGGCAAAAGAGAAAAAAAAGGGTTTCTTCTCTTGGTTTGGACTTGGTCGTCAAGATAAGCAACAGCAAGAGGAACAAGAAAGCGTTGCAGCAGAAGCAGCCGCCCGTCAAGCAGCAGAAGAGGCGGAGCAGCAGCGTTTGGCGGAAGAAGCGGCCCGCCGTGCAGCAGAAGAGGCAGAACAACAGCGTTTAGCGGAAGCAGCCGCCCGCCGTGCAGCAGAAGAGGCAGAGCAACAGCGTTTGGCGGAAGAAGCGGCCCGCCGTGCAGCAGAAGAGGCAGAACAACAGCGTTTAGCGGAAGCAGCCGCCCGCCGTGCAGCAGAAGAGGCAGAGCAACAGCGTCTGGCGGAAGAAGCGGCCCGCCGTGCAGCAGAAGAGGCAGAACAACAGCGTCTGGCGGAAGAAGCCGCCCGTCAAGCAGCGGAAGAGGCGGAGCAGCAGCGTCTGGCGGAAGCAGCCGCCCGCCGTGCAGCGGAAGAGGCGGAGCAACAGCGTCTGGCGGAAGCAGCCGCCCGCCGTGCAGCGGAAGAGGTAGAACAACAGCGTTTGGCGGAAGCAGCCGCCCGTCAAGCAGCGGAAGAGGCAGAGCAACAGCGTTTAGCGGAAGCGGCAGAACAAGTAACCTTACCTAAGGAACAAGAGCGGCCAACCAAAGAAGGGTTCTTTGCCCGTCTGAAACGCAGCTTAATGAAAACCCGTCAAAATTTTGGCTCCGGTTTTCTGGGGCTATTTCGTGGCAAGAAAATTGATGATGATCTGTTTGAAGAGCTGGAAGAGCATCTACTGATTGCCGATGTGGGTGTCGAAACGACCCGTAAGATCATCACCAGCCTGACAGATCACGCCAGTCGCAAAGAGTTGAAAGATGCGGAAGCGCTTTACGCTAAACTGAAAGAAGAGATGTCGGCTATTTTGGCGAAAGTGGATAAGCCGCTGGCGATCGAAAATAAATCACCGTATGTCATTCTGATGGTAGGCGTGAATGGCGTGGGTAAAACCACCACCATTGGTAAATTGGCACGTCAATTCCAGTCTCAGGGGAAATCCGTCATGCTGGCCGCCGGGGATACCTTCCGGGCAGCCGCAGTAGAACAATTACAGGTTTGGGGCGAACGCAACAAAATCCCGGTGATTGCCCAACATACGGGCGCCGATCCCGCCTCAGTGATTTTTGATGCCATCCAGTCAGCCAAGGCCAAAGGGGTTGATGTCCTGATTGCCGATACCGCAGGGCGCTTGCAGAACAAAGCACATTTGATGGAAGAGCTGAAAAAAATCGTTCGAGTGATGAAAAAACTGGACGAAGAGGCTCCTCATGAAATTATGCTGACGCTGGATGCCAGCACAGGCCAAAATGCAGTAAGTCAGGCTAAACTATTCCATGAAGCGGTAGGATTGACGGGTATTTCACTGACCAAACTGGATGGTACTGCGAAAGGGGGCGTTATCTTCGCCATTGCCGACCAATTTGAGATCCCCATCCGCTACATTGGCGTGGGTGAAGGCATTGAAGATCTCCGTCCATTTAAGGCAGACGATTTTATTGAGGCGCTTTTTGCCAGAGAGGATTAACTATCAATGATTCGCTTTGAACAGGTCAGTAAAGCCTATCTGGGAGGGCGGCAGGCGCTGCAAGGGGTGGAGTTTCATCTCCTTCCAGGGGAAATGGCATTTTTAACCGGTCATTCAGGGGCGGGTAAAAGTACACTTTTGAAACTTATCTGTGGCATCGAACGCCCCAGTGCCGGCCATATTTGGTTTTCTGGTCATGACATCAGCCGACTAAAATCCCGCGAGATCCCCTTTCTGCGCCGTCAGATCGGCATGATTTTTCAGGATCACCACCTGCTTTTGGATCGCACGGTATACGAGAACGTCGCCATGCCGCTGATCATCTCAGGAGCCAGTGCTGAGGATATTCGTCGGCGGGTATCTGCGGCATTGGATAAGGTCGGCTTGCTGGACAAAGCGAAAAATTTCCCCATTCAACTTTCTGGCGGAGAGCAACAACGTGTTGGTATTGCCCGCGCGGTGGTGAACAAACCCACGGTATTGCTGGCGGATGAACCAACGGGAAATTTGGATGGGGCATTATCAGAGGGGATCATCCGTCTGTTTGAAGAATTTAACCGAGTTGGCGTGACCGTTCTGATGGCGACGCATGATACCGCCCTGATTGAACGAAGAAATTACCGTATCTTGACCCTGAATCAGGGGCGCATGCAAGGAGGGCATCATGGTTAAGCATGTCCGTCATTTAGCGAAAAAAGGCTATTCGCCAAAATCCAAGTCCAGGTCATTGAAAGGGGGATGGCGCGTACAGCAGCGTTATGCGTGGAAAAGTACGCTGTCTGATATGTTCCGCCAGCCATTGGCGACGCTGTTGACCATGATGGTGGTTGCCATTTCCCTGACCTTACCGAGTGTGTTTTATATCGTTTGGAAAAACGTCGATCAAGCTGTGATGCAGTGGTATCCCATCCCGCAACTCACGGTCTATTTGGATAAGTCACTGAATGACAAGAGTGTCAAACAGGTCATTGATCAGTTGCAAGGCATGGACGGCGTGAAATCGGTGAATTATCTTTCCCGTGAAGATGCGGTAAACGAATTCCGGGCATGGTCGGGTTTTGCCAGTGCCCTGGATTTGCTGGAGGAGAACCCGTTGCCGGCGGTCGCCATCGTCTCGCCTCAATTGAATTTCCAAAGCAATCAGACACTCACGACATTGCGCGATCAGGTTGCGCAGATTAAAGGCATTGAAGACGTCAGGATGGATGATAGCTGGTTTGCCCGCCTGACCGCGCTGACCGTCCTTGTCGGCAGAATTGCGGCCGTGATAGGTATTTTGATGGTGGTTGCGCTACTCTTGGTCATTGGTAACAGCGTCCGGCTGAGTATCTTTAGCCGCCGTGAGACGATTAATGTCATGAAGCTGATTGGGGCAACGGATGGTTTTATTCTGCGTCCTTTCCTGAATGGCGGTGCCTTACTGGGCGTACTGGGCGCCATATTTTCCCTGATCCTCTCCTCTCTGCTGGTGTGGAAACTTTCCGATGTGGTCACGGAAGTCGCGAGTGTTTTTGGCACCAGTTTTAAGCTGCATGGCTTGGGATGGGATGAATCACTCTTATTAGTCCTTATTTCAGGTATGATTGGTTGGATTGCAGCATGGTTTGCGACAATTCAGCATTTGCGTCGTTTCAGGCCGGAATAGCGGCGTTGGTCAGGCTTGCCAGTGAACTTTTGGGCTTCATCGTGGTCGAAATCACAGTTATGATTTTGTATTGATGTTTACACTATTGAGATGATTTGAATATGATCGCTACGGTGGTAAAATAGACATATCTTTGGCTTGAATAACCCTCATGGGTTAACTCAGGCAAACTTGAAAGCCGTCAATTTAGATCTAATTTTGAGAGAATTTGAATGACAAAAGAAATGCAAACTTTGGCATTAGTTCCACAAGGTAGTTTGGAAGGATACATCCGTGCCTCCAATGCTTACCCTATGCTTTCCGCAGAGGAAGAGAGGGAACTGGCAAAAAGGCTGCATTACCAGGGAGATCTGGATGCAGCGAAAAAGCTGATTCTTTCTCACCTGCGCTTCGTTGTTCATGTTGCCCGCAGTTATGCCGGTTATGGTCTGCCGCAAGCGGATTTGATTCAGGAAGGTAATATTGGCCTGATGAAAGCGGTTCGTCGATTTAATCCAGAAGTAGGTGTACGTTTGGTTTCTTTTGCTGTTCACTGGATTAAGGCAGAAATCCATGAGTACGTATTACGTAATTGGCGTATCGTGAAAGTCGCAACAACCAAAGCCCAGCGTAAGCTGTTCTTTAATTTGCGCAAGGCGAAACAACGTCTGGGGTGGTTCAATCAGGACGAAATTGAGCTGGTTGCCAAAGAATTAGGCGTGACCAGCAAAGACGTCCGCGAGATGGAATCGCGCATGTCAGCGCAGGATATGGCATTCGATATGCCCTCTGATGATGATAATCATGACAGCCATCCCGTGGCTCCGGTGCTGTATTTGCAAGACAAGGCGTCTGACTTTGCTGATGGCATTGAAGAAGATAACTGGGAAAACCACGCAGCGGATAAACTTTCTGTCGCGATGGAAGGGCTGGATGAGCGTAGCCAAGACATCATTCGTTCCCGTTGGTTGGATGATGATAACAAAACCACCTTGCAAGAACTGGCAGACAAATACGGTGTATCTGCGGAGCGTGTTAGACAGCTCGAAAAAAATGCAATGAAGAAATTGCGACTGGCGATTGAAGCGTAATTTCTTAGACGACATCCCTGCTTGCCGGATTAAAAAGCGATAATGAGTTTATCGCTTTTTTTATACATACGTGCCAGAGAAGCGAGGAAATTCCATGATGAAAATTGTGATTGCTCCTGATTCGTTTAAGGAAAGCCTGAGCGCCCTGCAAGTCGCACAGGCGATAGAGCGGGGATTTAAAGAAATTTATCCACACGCAAACTATCTCACATTGCCTATGGCGGATGGTGGAGAAGGGACAGTCGAATCACTGGTTGCTGCCACAGGGGGAAAACGCATCGCATGTACTGTCACCGATCCCTTGGGGCAGCCGGTTGAGGCATTTTTTGGTCTGCTTGGCGATGGAAAAACCGCTGTGATTGAAATGGCCGCCGCTTCTGGCCTGCATTTGGTGCCGATGGCGCAGCGCAATCCGTTGCTAACGACGAGTTATGGAACGGGAGAGCTGATTCTGGCTGCGTTGGAACATGGCGTGCGCAAACTCATTTTAGGCATTGGGGGCAGTGCAACCAACGATGGTGGCGCAGGGATGATGCAGGCACTGGGGGCAAATTTACTGGATGGTGACGGCCGCATATTGCCATTTGGCGGCGCGGCATTGACCCGGCTGGAAAGTATCGACTTAACCCACCTTGAACCACGCCTTGGGAAGATTGAACTGACAGTAGCCTGTGATGTGAATAACCCGCTATGTGGTGAATCGGGGGCATCAGCCGTATTTGGCCCACAAAAAGGGGCAACCCCGGAAATGGTTAAGTTATTGGATTCGGCACTGCGTCATTATGGAATGAAAATGGAATCGCTCACAGGGAAAAGCATCATTGATGCCGCGGGTGCCGGCGCGGCTGGGGGGATGGGGGCTTCTTTATTGGGATGTCTGGGGGCGAAATTACAGTCAGGTATTGAGATTGTTATCGAAACCTTGAAACTGGAAGACGCTGTTCAGGGTGCCGATCTGGTCATTACAGGGGAAGGTCGTCTGGATAGCCAAACCCTGCACGGTAAAACCCCTCTTGGTGTTGCCCGTGTTGCGAAAAAGTTTGCTATTCCCACCATCGCTTTAGTTGGAAGCATGAGCCGGGATTATCATGTTGTTCATCAATATGGGCTGGATGCCGTATTTTCCATCATACCGGAAGTTTGTACCCTTTCAGATGCCCTTGCCAATAGCGCTGATAACTTACAGGTAACAGCCCGTAATATTGCCGCGGTTTGGGCGATTTCTCATTGAAAACCAAACGATAAAAAACGGCATCAGCAAGCAGAAGCAAGATGGTTGCAACTAAAAATATTCGCCGGCAGAGTTGATGACCATTAAGCAATTTATGCCGATATGGCTGAACCTGACAAGGGTCAGAAGCCTGAATGAGGTAATTGAAATGAGTAACACAACAGGCTTCTGACGAATTTATCTTGTCCCATTTAACAACCATTCTTTCCTATAATTGTTTCAGCAATGGGAATATATTGATCTACGAGTTTATTAACAGTGTTGTCCTCTTTCTTGTTTTCTTCGCAATCCAGGAAAAACCACCCAATTGGCGTATTTAATATCCGGGCAATTCTAACCAGATGGGCGATATTAATTCGGTTTGCGCCCGTTTCGTAACGTGAAAGTTGTTGTTGACTGATGCCAATTTGTTTTGCTAATGCTGTGGCAGTGATGCCCAGTTGTTTCCTTTTGGTCTGAATACGTTTTCCGACTAATAGGTTTGCATCTTCCATATCTTATCCTTTTTTAATCAGTAAGTTATGGCGTTATCAAGGAAAATTGCCGGAGCTTAAAATGAGTTCAATGTTCTGCTCCACCACTCGCTCGTAAAATAGAGCCTGCCTTGACGGATTCACTACCGTTCACGGTATGCCTATTGTTACCACCTGATTCGCCGTTTTGTTTTCTGACATGCGTCTTGTTTTTGTAATGAGATAATTTTTTTATTAACGTGTTGTAAAAAAACAGCCCTTCACCGAAACAAGGAGTGTCCTTCCATGATACGAATTACATTTCTCTGTTTTATCGCTTCCTCTGCACATTTTTGACTGCACCATCGCTATGGCTTAAGTAGCACTCCTGTTCTCCTTACATAAGAGATAACCAATATGCTCCTAACTCTTATCTTATGGGATTTTTTGTAATTTTATAAATATAATTATTTGATTTTTAAATATTTTTACGTATTTATGTAAGATAAATGCGTAAAAAACAACAAATTTATAACTAATCTCATATTAATTGGCATGTCTTATTCTTGTTGATGATTTTTGTGAGGTTATAAACTGGACAAAATATACCAAACTGTCTAGTTTGGATTTATAATCCATATGATTGATACTAAATAGAATTAAATTTTGGATATGTAATGCTTTGGAAACATTAATTCTGGTTGATCCTGCCATACTTGACTGGCATCAAGTGACATTTTTTCACCATCAATTTTATTTCAGCGCAATAAAATATGTGAATAACAAAAAAAATTCATATATTATAATTGCTTAAGTGGAATGATTTGTAGTATGTAATAAAATTTGACTTAAGTTACATTATGTAGGATTATGTTTACAGTTTGGTATAAATTGTTTTGTTTTTTAATAAAATTTTATCGATTTGACTTATATAAAGACATTTTAATGTTTTTATCTATTGTTGCGGTTGATTTACCATTTTTTAATTAAAAATATTATTTACTATTACCTTTTCCACTAAATAGACTTTTAATTCGTCTAAAACTGGCGTTCACTCGCACTTTTGAATTTTTTGCAAGCAGCAGGAGTATTCTTACGTGATATTGAGTTATGTCTGTTATTTTTTTATTAAAAAACAATAAGATACTTGGTTTTGTTGGGTGGGGAGTTGTTTTATCAACTTGTATTCCGTTTTTCTTTGATGATTTGTCTACGGAAAATCACGGCTTTGAGGTGTTTTTTCAGGATATTGTCCTAAAACCGAAAAAAAACACTTGCTGTTGTACAAGGTTCCCAGAAGAACATTGTCGTTAGGTAGGGATGTGTTATCGGCAGGACGGCAGATATAGAAGAAGAGTGTTGATGTTTTTCTTTGCAAGCAAATAAAGCACCGAAGTCATTAACATTCGGTGCCTATATTCTGCAAAATTAGCGGGCTATTAGGAAGATAATGCCATGCTTAAGGTCTTAGCCAGAATCGTTTTATTTTCACTATCTTCCATCAGGCTAAAATGATCCCCTGGAACAGAAGTTAATTGTAGCGAAGATTCGGGAACTATCTGTTCCCAACCTAACGATGGTTCCATCGTGATGGACTGTAGCACAACGTCCGTCACAAACGGGATCTGTGGATAAGATTTCATTGCATAGAATTGATGCAATGTTATTGCAAGGGATTTGGGTTCATAATCTTTGACCATTTGGACATAATTCCCCATCTGTTCCCAACGTCTGGCAATTAAATCAGCAGGTAGATTCGATGGGTATAATTCCAATTCCTGCGCGGCGGCAATAAATTGCACTAAATTCAGTTCGTCCATTTTCTGATGCAATGCCGCAATCTCCTGAGGATGTTCATCCACGGACTGCCTTGCCAATTCAGCCAGAAACTGAAGTTTAGGTTGAACGGCGAGCGTCTTGAAACGGTGAGGCGCAGGCGTATCAATCAGACCTAAAAAGTTGACTGTCTCTCCGGCATTCAAGAGTTGCTGGGCAATGGCATAAGCCAGTACGCCGCCAGAAGAGTAGCCGTATATCCGGTACGGGCCTTCCGCTCGCACCGCCTTCATAAAGGTGATCATTCTGGCTGCCAGCGCTTCAATGTTCGACATCCGCTCATCATTGAGGGACGGCCAAGGGAGCGCATAAATCGGGTAGTCCGCCTGAATATGCTGAGCCAGCCCGAAAACATAGGAATAGTCATCCATGCCGCTGGGAACAAAGAATAACGGCGGTTCGGTACCATCTGGTCGTATTGGTATGGCGCTGTTTTGTGATTGAGACAGCGGATTTGAGGCGATCTCTGCGGCCAGTTCCGCCAGCACCGGGAATTGGAACAGATTATTCAATGAGCAAATCAATCCTCGCTCTGCGGCCAAGTTGATCATCCGCATGGCAAGCAAGGAGTGCCCCCCCAAGGTAAAGAAATTGTCATGCCGGCCAATCCGCTCAATACCCAGTAATTCACGCCAGATAGCGGCCAGAACGATCTCTGTTTCCCCTTGCGGCGCTTCATAGATCTGACGGGCAAAAGCGTGCTGATCAGGCACAGGCAACGCCCGGTGATCCAGTTTGCCGTTCGGGGTCAGCGGAAAGGCATCCAGCCGCACAAAGGCTGCCGGCACCATATAGTCAGGCAATAAAGTTCTTAAATGATGATGTAATTGGCTTGCCAACTCGTTATCCTCTGGCGCTACAATATTATTCGCTTGCGCGACGATATAAGCCACCAGCCGTTTATCTTGCCCATCACCGCGCGCCAGTACCAGCGCTTCACGGACATCAGGGTGCTCCGTCAGCCGCGCTTCGATTTCCCCCGGTTCAATGCGGAAGCCGCGGATTTTAACCTGTTGATCATTACGGCCAACGAAGAGCAGATTGCCGTCCGGCAGATAGCGAACCAAATCGCCGGTTCGGTACATCCGTGCTCCTTTAACATCACTAAATAGATCGGTAAGGAAACGTTCAGCAGTCAAATCAGGCCGGTTGAGATAGCCACGGGTGACACCCGCACCACCAATGTACAATTCCCCCACCGCTCCAAACGGCGCTGGCTGGCCGTGACTGTCCAGCAGATAAATACGGCTATTCGCTGTCGGGCGGCCGATCGGGATCAGCCTGTCCGTAGAGTCTGGCGGGCAACGCCAGCAGGTGGCACAGACGGTAATTTCTGTCGGGCCGTAAGCATTAAACAGCGTTGCCCGGCCACGCAAGGCCTGAAACAACGCGGCACTTGGGGCTTCTCCACCCAGTATCAGGGTGGGTTTTATCGTGATCGCCGGCAAGTCAGCGCCATCGCGCAGCAGGGCCGGAGTCAAACAGGCGTGGGTGACCTGATGTTCTTCCAGATAATGCCAAAGGCGCAGTGGGTCTTGGCGAACGCTGTCAACCGGAATATCCAGGGTCGCACCGCTGCACAGTGCCAGCATGATTTCCCAGACACTGGCATCGAAACCCAATGAGGCAAACTGCAACATCCGGCTATCCGGGCGAATGTCAAATTGGCTGATTTTCTCCCAAATCAAATTAACCAAACCACGATGCTCTACCATTACCCCTTTCGGCGTTCCGGTGGAACCGGAGGTGTAAATCACATACGCCAGATGTTGTGCAGTCAGCACCGGGATGTCTGGATTGTTGCCTTGATCAATGTTATCCGGCTGATCAGGCGGGAGAGTGGGATCAAGTACCGTGAATGCGGCAAGCGCCTGTTCGCCTAGCACAGCCCGTCCAGTCTCATCCGCCAGTACCACTGACGGTGCCGAATCATTGAGCAGATAAGCCAGCCGATCGCCCGGATAAGCCGGGTCCAAGGGAACATAAGCCCCACCCGCTTTCAGTACCGCCAGAAGTGCGACCACGCTTGCCGGTGAGCGTGCAACACAAATCGCCACCCGTTGATCGGGTTCCACGCCCAGTGCCATTAACTGGTTGGCCAGTCGGTTGGCACGCGCGTTCAGTTCCGCATAGCTGAACGTTTGTGCTTCATAGACCAGCGCCGTTGCATCAGGATTGTTCTCCACCTGCTGTTCAAACAGGTGATGAATGCACAGTGCATCAGGATAAGTGGTTTGTGCGGCATGGCCGGTTTCCAACAGCAAATGCTTTTCCGCTGCCGGCAAAATATCCAGCTCTCGAACCGGCGTTTCCGGGGCAGACTCAAGGGCTGCCACTAAACTCTCCAGCGCCTGCTGCATATAACCGCATACCCGCCCGGCATCAAACGGCTGGACGATTTGCGCTGTCAGTCCCAAAGCATCGCCAAAATCTTCCACGGACAGCGTAAACGGATAGTTAGTCCGCTCCTGCGCACCAAGGAATTCGACACCCGGCATGATTTCATTCGACGTTGCCGCAGCCATATTGTGTCGGTAGTTCAGCAAGGTACTAAACAGCGGCGTTCCTCCTTGTACACTACTGCAACGTTGAGCCAGTGCCAGCGAGGCATATTCATGTTCCAACAATCCCGCCAGCCGCTGATGTGCGACCTGTACGCTGTCTCGCACCGGGGTATCATCCATATCCAGGCGCAGCGGCAAGGTATTGATAAACAGCCCCATGCCATTTTCAGCCCCTTCACCCGCCGCCATGCGGCCAAACAAGACGGTTCCAAAGACCACCTGTTGCTGTCCGCTGGTACGCGACAGCACTTGTGCCCAAGCCAGATGGCACAACGCCGCCAGACTGACCCCCAACCGCCGCGCCTGACCCCGTAAGCGGTCATTTAATTCAGCGGTTAACATCCGGTGTGATTCGGTCATCTGTGAACCATCATGGCGGACTTCCGCCAACCCAAACGGTAACGTCGGTTCATCGACCTCAGCCAGCATTTCAGTAAAGAAACGGGCGTGTTGTTCCTGACTCATGCCAAGCCGGGCTTGTGCCACTAGATTGCGGAAAGGTGCCGGCGTCGGCAGGTGGCTGTCTTGCTCGTCAAGGCAGGCCTGAACTTCATGACTCATCACATCCAGCGCGGTATGGTCACCAATTAAATGGTGCATCAGTTGCAACACAATCCAGCGGCCATCGTGCTCCTGTGCCACCATTTCTTTCGCTATGACAAAGCGCAGCAACGGTGCCTGCCCCAAATCGAGACGGTAATGGCGTGGGTTAAATCGTTGCGCCAGTTGGTCGCTGATCGCCCCGTCAGCCGGATCTAAGGTTAATTCCGTCACCGACAACGGCACCTGACGACAAACGACCTGAGCCGGCACCGATAATCCCTGCCAGATAAAGGCGGTACGCAGAATGTCATGGCGGTTAATCACTTGCTGTACGGCGGCCAGATAACGATCTAACAGAGTCCGGTCCGCAAAGGCCATTTGACCCGCCAGCAGATAGGGGTCGCCTTCATCGGCTAACAGATGGTGAAACAAGATCCCATCCTGCAACGGCGACAAGGCATAGATATCCTGAATATTGGCTATCCCGCCCGGCACCTGCCCGATGATGTGGTCGATTTCAGGTTGGGTGAGATCAATCAGCGGTAACATTTCTGGCGTTAACGCCGTGGTAGCCGGTGTAATCACGTTGGCCGGTACTTTTTCGGTCTGGTTCCGCTTCAATGTTTGCGCCAGTTCAGACAGCACCGGAGACTGGAACAGATCACGTACTGCCAGCGTTAAGCCCAAATGCCGCAGGCGTTCAACCATCCGTACTGCCAGCAGCGAATGGCCGCCCAAGGCAAAGAAACTGTCATACCGGCTGATCTGTTCAACGCCGAGTAGTTCGCGCCAGATGGCAGCCAGCGCGGTTTCGGTTTCTCCCTGTGGTGCCGCGTAAATCTGGCGGGCAAAGGCATCTTCGCCCGGCGCCGGTAACGCCCGGCGATCCAGCTTACCGTTAGGCGTCAGCGGGAACGTATCCAGTCGCACAAAGGCGGCCGGCACCATGTAGTCAGGCAACCGCGCACTCAGATGTTCACGTAGGTGGTTCACCAGCCCGCTATCCGCTGGCGCGACGACATAAGCCACCAGCCGTTTATCCTGCCCGTCCCCCAAAGCCAGTACCAGCGCTTCACGCACATCGGGGTATTCTGTCAGCCGGGCTTCGATTTCTCCCGGTTCAATGCGGAAACCACGGATTTTAATCTGCTGGTCGTTACGGCCAACAAACACCAGATTGCCATCCGGCAGATAACGCACCAAGTCCCCGGTTCGGTACATCCGGGCATCAGCGTTATCACTGAACGGATCGGTAAGGAAACGTTCGTCGGTCAGATCAGGGCGATTGAGATAACCCCGCGCGACACCGACGCCGCCAATATAAAGCTCACCCACGGCCCCTAACGGCACGGGTTGGCCGAGGGCATTTAACAGGTAGAGACGGGTATTAGCGGTTGGGCGCCCGATGGGAATGAATCCCTCGGTATTGTTCACGCCGGTATCATCTGACGGACAACGCCAATGGGTGGCACAAACGGTGATTTCTGTCGGGCCATACGCATTGAATACTGTGGCCTTGTGGCGCAGCGCCTTAAGTAACGCCGCACTGGGTGCCTCACCGCCCAATATCAGGGTCGGTTTTATCGTTATTGCCGGCAAATCAGTGCCATCGCGCAGCAACGCCGGAGTCAGGCAGGCGTGCGTCACTGATTGTGCTTGCAGATAATGCCACAGGCGGTGTGGGTCCTGACGAACCGCCTCATCAGGGATAACCAGCGTGGCACCACTGCACAGCGCCATCATGATTTCCCAGACACCCGCATCAAAACCAAATGACGCAAACTGTAACATCCGGCTGGTGGGAAGCAGATCAAATCGGGCGATTTTATCCTGAATCAGATTGACCAGCCCACGATGTTCCACCATCACCCCTTTGGGCGTGCCGGTTGAGCCAGAGGTGTAAATCACATACGCCAGATGACGGGAGGTCAGTGCCGGCCGTTGTGGATTGTGATCCGGTTGATCAGGCAATAAATTCGGATCAAGCACGGTCTGCCCCGCAAGCATGGGCTCACCCAAGGCTGAACGGCCGACACGATCTGCCAATAACAGAATCGGTTGTGCATCAGTCAGAATATGCGCCAAACGCTCACCCGGATAGGCTGGATCTAACGGTACATAAGCCCCTCCCGCTTTTAACACCGCCAACAGCGCTACTATTCGCGCCGGTGAACTGGCGACGCAAATCGCGACCCGCTGATCCGGCGCGACACCCAAAGCGATAAGCTGGTGCGCCAATCGGTTAGCATTTGCATTTAATTCGGCATAACTGAGGCGCTGATCTTCACACACCAGCGCCGTGGCATCCGGCGTTTTTTCCGCCTGCTGTTCAAACCGTTGATGAATGCACAACGCCTCAGGCCAGGCGGTTTCAGTGGCGTTCCAAGTGGTTAACAGCAAGGAGCGTTCCGTTGCCGGCAGAATGTCTAATTGCTGTACCGGCGTATCGGGCGCTTGCTCAAGGGCGTCTGCCAGACTTTCCAGCGCCTGCTGCATATAGCCGCATATCCGTTCCGGATCAAAGGGCTGCACCACTTGCGCCGTCAGCCCCAGATCCGTGCCGCCATCTTCTACCGACAACACAAACGGATAGTTGGTTCGCTCCTGTGCCCCAAGGAATTCGATGCCACTCACGATGTCATTCGGCGTTACCGGTTGGGTATTATGCCGATAGTTCAATAACGCATTAAACAGCGGTGTTCCACGGGCTACACCATTGCAACGTTGCGCCAGCGCCAGTGAAGCGTGTTCATGTTCCAGCAATCCTGCCAATCGGCCATGGGCTGTACGGACACTGTCCTGCACCGGAGTACTATCGATATCCAATCGCAACGGCAAGGTGTTAATAAACAGCCCCATGCCGCTGTCCGATCCTTCACCTGCCTGCATACGGCCAAACAGCACGGTGCCGAACACCACGCGATCTTGCCCACTGGTACGCGCCAGCACCTGCGCCCAAGCCAGATGGCACAGCGCCGCCACACTGACGCCCAACCGCCGCGCCTGACTGCGCAAGCGATCGTTCAGTGCTGCGGGCAACAGCCGGTGAGATTCCGTCACCTGTGAACCATCATGGTGCACTTCCGTCAAGCCAAAGGGCAGGGTTGGTTCCTCGATCTCAGCCAACATCGCGCTAAAGAAGCGCGTATGTTCTGCCTGACTGCCTCCCTGCCGTGCCTGTGCCACCAGATGGCGGAACGGCACCGGTGCCGGCAAGCTGTCTGTTCGCCCGGAAAGAAAGGCCTGAACTTCGCTGTTCATCACTTCCAGCGTGGTATGGTCGCCAATCAGGTGATGCAACAATTGCAGCACAATCCAACGGCCATCGCGCTCTGGTGCCACCACAAAACGTAATAAAGGTGCCTGACTCAGGTCAATACGATGCCGGCGCGGGTCAAAACGTCGGGCGAGTTGGTCACTGATCGGCCCGTCAGCCGGGTCGAGGGTCAATTCTGTCACTGACAACGGTGCCTGACGGCAAACGACCTGAGCCGGCGCAGATAACCCTTGCCAGATAAAGGCGGTACGCAAGATATCATGGCGGTCAACCACCTGCTGAACGGCGGCCAGATAACGGTCGAGTAACCGCCGATCGGCAAACGCCTGTTGCGTGATCAGCAGATAGGGATCGCCCTCATTGGCCATCAGATGGTGGAATAAAATGCCATCCTGTAACGGTGACAGCGCATAGATATCCTGAATATTGGCTATCCCACCCGGCACTTGTTCAACAATGCGATCAATGTCAGATTGCGTGAGATCAATCAGCGGCAACATGGCGGGTGTCAGCTTCGTCGTATCCGCAGTAATACCGTTATCAGGCACACGGATTTCATTAGGTTGAGTGAGGGAATGTTGAACCAGAGATTGCGCTAAGACACTTAAGGTCGGATGCTGGAACAGTGTTTGTACTGACAGACCCAAGCCAATCCGTCGTAAACGTTCAATCATCTTGACGGCCAACAGCGAGTGCCCCCCCAAGGCGAAGAAACTGTCATGCCGGCCAATCTGCTCAACATTCAGTAATTCGCACCAGAGAGTCGCCAAAGCGATTTCCATTTCCCCTTGCGGCGCTTGGTAAGCTTGGCGGGCAAAGGCATGTTGATCCGGGGCCGGCAGCGACTGACGATCCAGCTTGCCGTTCGGGGTCAGCGGAAAGGCATCCAAACGCACAAAAGCCGCCGGCACCATATAGTCAGGCAAAATCGCATTCAGGTGTTCACGCAGTCGGGTTGCCAGATTGTCTGCTTGTGTCTCAGCATCATTCGCTTGCGCGGTTATATCGTCCGCCTGAGCGATGACATAAGCTACCAGCCGTTTCTCCTGCCCGTCACCCAAGGCCAACACCAGTGCTTCACTGACCTCTGCGTGTTCAATCAGCCGCGCTTCAATTTCGCCCGGTTCAATACGGAAGCCACGGATTTTAACCTGTTGGTCATTGCGGCCAAGGAATTCCAGATTGCCGTCCGGCCGATAGCGGGCCACATCGCCGGTCCGGTACATCCGGGCATTCGCTGCCTCACTAAACGGATCAGGCAGGAAACGTTCCGCCGTCAATTCAGGGCGATTGAGGTAGCCGCGTGCGACGCCAACACCACCAATATACAATTCCCCCACGGTGCCTAATGGAACGGGCTGGCGGTGTTCATCCAATAGATAGAGACGTTTGTTGGCGGTCGGTCTGCCGATGGGGATTAATCCCCCGGTATAATCAGACGGGCAATGCCACGTCGTTGCACACACAGTGATTTCCGTTGGCCCATAAGCGTTAAAGAGATCAGCCCGGCCGCACAGTGCCTGAAACAGCGCGGGACTCGGCGCTTCTCCGGCAAATATGACGGTGGGTTTTATCGCTATCGCCGGTAAATCGGCACCGTCGTGAAACATCGCCGGTGTCAAACACGCGTGCGTCACCGCCTGTTCTTCCAGATAATGCCAGAGGCGCTGCGGATCTTGCCGCACGGCTTCTGTCGGAATGACCAGCGTTGCCCCACAACCCAATGCCATCATCATTTCCCAGACACTGGCATCGAAACCAAATGAAGCAAACTGCAACATCCGGCTGGTGGCATTAACCTCAAACTGGCTGATTTGTGTCAGCGCCAGATTCACCACGCTGCCATGTTCAATCATCACCCCTTTGGGGCGGCCGGTTGAACCAGAAGTGTAAATCACGTAGGCCAGATGCTGGGGAGTCAATTCAAAGACTTGCGGGTTATGCTCCGGCTGCTCCGGCAAGATATTCGGATCGAGCACTGTCAGCGGTGCCAGAACGTCTTCACCCAGCACGGCCCGCCCGGTATCGTCCGCCAGCAAAATAACGGGGGCGGCGTCAGTGAGCATATAAGCCAGACGTTCACCGGGATAGGACGGATCTAACGGCACATAGGCACCCCCCGCTTTCAGCACAGCCAACAACCCGATGATCCTCGCCAGTGAACGTGTCACACAAATCGCCACTCGCTGATCCGGCGCGACGCCCAAGGCGATAAGCTGGTGAGCCAGCCGGTTGGCGCGGGCATTCAATTCTGCATAGCTGAGCGTCTGATGTTCATACATTACCGCGCTGGCGTCCGGGGTCTTTTCTGCCTGTTGTTCAAATAACTGATGAAAACATACCTGAGTAGGATAGGGTACTTCGGCGGTATTCCCATGTTCCAACAAGCGGTTCCGTTCAGTGGGCGACAAGATATCGATAGCCGTCACTGATTGTTGCGGCTGGTTCACCATGGCCCGCAAGATGGCCTGCAAATAACCCACTTGTCTTTCAATCGTTTCATGGTTGAACAAGGCGGAAGAGTAGGTCAGTTCTCCCACAATTTCGCCTGCCTGCTCCGTCAATTCCAGTTGCAGATCGAATTTCGCGATATCGTATTCCTGTTTGAATGGCGTGACCGTCAATTCCGGTAGTTGCCACTCCTCAATTTCACTCTCCTGCCAGGCAAACATCACTTGGAACAGTGGCGTATGTTCCGGTCTGCGCGGTGGTTGAACAATTTCCACCACTTGCTCAAAAGGCAGGTCTTGATGATCCTGCGCGCCCAGTGTTGTCTGCTGCACACGCCGCAACAGTGTGACCACATCCGGCATACCGGACAAATCAATGCGCAATGCCAAGGTGTTGACAAAGAAACCAAGTAGCGGTTCTATTTCCCGCCGGTTGCGGTTGGCGCTCGGTATCCCAATCACCACATCATCCTGCCCGGACAAACGCGACAACAACGTCGCCCAAGCGGTCAACAGGGTCATAAACAGCGTGGTTCCGTGCTGTTGCCCCAACTGTTTTAGCGCTTGCACCAACGTGGCATCAAGGTGCACGGCGACCCGGCCGCCAGCGAATGATTGTTGGGCGGGGCGGGGTCTGTCGGTCGGCAATTCAAGTAATACCGGGGCATCTGCCAGCGTCCGGCGCCAGTAATCGCTCTGTGCTTGTACGCCTTCACCAGCAAATACCTGCCGCTGCCAGGCCGCATAATCAGGATATTGCAGGGTCAATGGCGGCAACGGATCAGGTTGTTGATTCAGGCAGGCAGCATAAAGTGCCGCCAGTTCTGATTTCAGTATCCCTAAAGACCAACCATCGGAGATGATGTGATGTTGCGTCAGTAAGAACAGGTGATCGTCTTCGGCCAATTGGATCAGTGAGCAACGAATCAGCGGGCCGTGGGCAAGATCAAACGGCGTTTCGGCTTCCTGTGCACATAAACGCTCAAGCTGTTTATCCATGTCAGATGTTTTATGGTCAAATGTTTTACGGTCAATTGTTTGGCGTAAATCGTATTGTTGCACCGGCAGACCCAACTCAGCCGGCAACAGTTTAACCTGAGGCTGACCCTCCACGGTGATAAAGAGGGAACGCAGCGCCTCATGGCGGGAAAACAGGCAATTCAGGGCTTCTTGCCAAGCAGAAAGGTTAAGCCGGCCGTGTAAACGCAGGGCGGTCGGAATATGATAGGTATCACTGACCCCCTCAAATTGTGCCAGAAACCACAGGCGCTGCTGACCAAACGATAAGGGCAGGGCGCGATCACGGGATATTGGCCTGATGTCAGGCAATGTATCCCTGTTCGCCGTGTCCGCATGGCGTTGGGCACTGATCTTCTTGGCAAATTCCGCCAGTGACGGCGACATAAACAACGTGGCTAATGGCAGATCGACACCGAAAGCGGCTAGTCGGTTCACCATCCGTACCGCCAACAAAGAATGTCCGCCCAAGGCAAAGAAATTGTCATAGCGGCCGATCTGCTCAATGCCCAATAATTCACGCCAGATAGCCGCCACGGCGATTTCCATTTCTCCCTGTGGCGCAACATAACTCTGGCGGGCGAAGGCATCTTCTCCCGGTACCGGTAATGCCCGATGATCCAATTTACCGTTTGGTGTCAGCGGGAAAGCCGCCAGACGGACAAAGGCCGCCGGCACCATATAATCCGGTAATACCGCACTCAAATGGGTGTGCAAACTGGCCGCCAATCCGCTATCTGCGTCGGCGACAACATAGGCAACCAAACGCTTATCCTGTTCCTCACCGAAGGTCACTGCCACTACCCGCGCTTCCCGCACTTCGGGGTGTTCTGCCAACCGGGCTTCAATTTCACCCGGTTCAATGCGGAAACCACGGATCTTGAGCTGCTGGTCGTTGCGGCCAACAAACACCAGATTGCCGTCCGGCAAATAGCGCACTAAATCCCCGGTTCGGTACATCCGGGCATCAGCCGCATTACTAAACGGATCAGTTAG
This sequence comes from Xenorhabdus doucetiae, assembly GCF_000968195.1. NCBI lineage: Bacteria > Pseudomonadati > Pseudomonadota > Gammaproteobacteria > Enterobacterales > Morganellaceae > Xenorhabdus > Xenorhabdus doucetiae. Next base: position 3,765,545 of record NZ_FO704550.1, on the reverse strand, counting down.
GAAACGTTCGTTGGTCAGATCAGGACGATTAAGGTAACCACGGGCAACACCGGCACCCCCAATATACAATTCTCCCACCGCGCCCAATGGGACTGGCTGGCCGTGGTTATCCAGCAGATAAATACGGGTATTTGCCGTCGGGCGGCCAATGGGAACCCGCGCATCAGTACGGTTCACCCCGGTATCGTTTGGCGGACAACGCCAATGGGTGGCACAGACGGTAATTTCTGTCGGGCCATAGGCATTAAACAGGGTTGCCCGGTGACTCAGTGACTGAAGCAACGCGGAACTGGGCGCTTCACCTCCCAATATCAAGGTCGGTTTTATCGCTATCGCCGGCAAATCCGAGCCATCCCGCAGCAAAGCCGGAGTCAGGCAGGCGTGAGTCACCGATTGTTCTTCAAGGTAATGCCAGAGATGATGCGGATTCTGACGAACCGCCTCATCAGGAATAACCAGCGTGGCACCACTGCCCAATGCCATCATGATTTCCCAGACACTGGCATCAAAGCCAAATGACGCAAACTGTAACATCCGGCTGGCAGGGAGAAGGTCGAATCGGGCGATTTTATCCTGAATAAGATTGACCAGCCCCCAATGTTCCACCATCACCCCTTTGGGCGTCCCGGTTGAACCAGACGTGTAAATCACGTAGGCCAGATGGCGGGCGGTCAGGGCCGGCACCTGCGGATTGCTGTCTGGCTGGTCAGGTAAGCGATGTGGATCTAACACCGTCAGCCCGCTAAGCGCTGGCTTACCCAATGCCGCCCGCCCGGTACTGTCCGCCAGCACGATAGCCGGAGCCGCATCGGTCAGGATATGCGACAGACGCTCTCCCGGATAAGCCGGATCTAACGGCACATAGGCACCGCCTGCTTTCAGCACGGCCAGCACCGCGATCACCCGTGCCGATGAACTGGCCATGCAAATTGCCACCCGTTGATCGGGCATAACATTTAAGGCGATCAGTTGATGGGCCAGCCGGTTAGCACGGGCATTTAATTGCTGATAGCTGAGCGTCTGATTTTCATGCACCAGCGCGGTGGCTTCCGGGGTTTTCTCCGCCTGCTGTTCAAACAACTGATGGATACACTCTTGCTCAGGATAGGGGGTTTTGGTCGCATTCCACGTTTCCAGCAATAAGGTACGTTCCGGGGCAGGCAACACGTTTAGCGCCCGTACCGGCGTTTCCGGTGCCAGTTCAAGGGCAGCCGCCAGACTTTCCAGCGCCTGCTGCATATAACCGCATACCCGTTCTGAATCAAACGGCTGTACCACCTGAGCCGTCAGCCCCAGCGTAGTGCCGCCATCTTCCACCGACAGGACAAACGGGTAGTTGGTGCGCTCCTGCTCGCCAAGGAATTCAATACCCGGCACCGCCTCATGCGGAACCACCGGTTGCTCATTATGCCGGTAGTTCAACAGGGCACTAAACAGCGGTGTGCCGCCCTGTACCCCACTGCAACGTTGGGCCAACGCCAGCGAGGCATGTTCATAATCCAGCAATCCGGCTAATCGGGCATGTGCCGCCTGGACGCTATCGTGCAGCGAGGTATCATCGATATCCAAGCGTAGCGGCAGGGTATTGATAAACAGCCCCATGCCGCTGTCTGCGCCTTCCCCCGCCGCCATGCGCCCGAACAGCACCGTGCCGAACACCACTTTCTCTTGTCCGCTGGTGCGCGATAACACTTGTGCCCAAGCCAGATGACACAGGGTTGCCAGACTGACGCCCTGACGCCTTGCCTGTACACGCAGACGGTCATTCAGTGACGGCGTTAACATCCGGTGTGCTTGGGTGACTTGCGAGCCATCACGATGAACCTCGGTCAGCCCAAACGGTAACGTCGGTTCATCCACCTCCGCCAGCAGGTCGGTAAAGAAGCGAGTGTGTGCTTCCTGATTCACCCCCTGCCGCGTCTGAGCCACCAGATGGCGGAAAGGTACGGGGGCCGTCAGGTTATCGGCCTGTCCGTCAAGATAGGCCCGAACTTCTCGGTTCATCACTTCCAGCGTGGTATGGTCGCCAATCAGGTGATGCTGTAATTGCAGCACGTACCAGCGGCCATCCGTTTCCTGCGCGATGACAAAGCGCAGCAACGGTGCCTGACTCAGATCGAGGCGGTATTGGCGCGGATCAAAACGTTGCGCCAGTTGGTCACTGACCGACCCGTCAGCCGGATTCAGCGTCAGTTCAGTGACTGACAATGGTGCCTGACGCCAGACCACCTGCGCCGGCACAGATAATCCTTGCCAGATAAATGCGGTACGAAAAATATCATGGCGGTCAACCACCTGTTGTACCGCCGATAAATAGCGATCCAGCAAATCCCGGTCAGCAAAGATCATCGGATAAGCCAGTAAGTAAGGATCACCTTCTTTCGCCAGCAGATGGTGAAACAGGATGCCGTCCTGCAACGGTGACAGCGCATAGATATCTTGAATATTGCTTATCCCACCCGGCACCCGCCCGACGATGTGATCAATCTCAGGTTGAGTCAAATCAATCAGCGGTAACATCGCCGGGGTCAGCGCCGTGGCCGCCGGGGTAATGGCATTCGGCGGCACTGCCACACTCTGATGCTGCCCCAAGGTTTGCGCCAACTCTGCCAATACTGGCGATTGAAACAGGTCGCGGGCAGTCAATGTCAGCCCTAAATGGCGTAACTGTTCAATCATGCGCACGCCGAGCAGTGAATGGCCGCCCAGCGCAAAAAAACTGTCATGCCGGCTTATCTGTTCAATGCCCAGTAACTCACGCCAGATAACCGCCAATGCCATTTCCCGCTCCCCTTGCGGTGCAGTGTAAACCTGACGGGCAAAGGCGTCTTCTCCCGGCACCGGCAATGCCCGGCGATCCAATTTGCCATTAGGTGTTAACGGAAATTCATCCAAACGTACAAAGGCCGCCGGCACCATATAATCAGGCAAGCGTGCACTAAGATGTTCACGCAAATGGGCAGGCAATGCGTTATCCGGCTCTGCCAGCACATAAGCCACTAACTGTTTGTCCTGCCCTTCGCCCAACGCCAATACCACCGCTTCATGGATTGCTGAATACTCCACCAGTCGGGATGCAATTTCCCCCGGCTCAATCCGAAAACCGCGGATTTTCACCTGCTGATCGTTGCGGCCAAGGAATTCCAGATTGCCGTCCGGCAGGTAGCGGGCCAAATCGCCGGTCCGGTACATCCGCGCCTCCGCTGCATCACTAAAGGGATCAACCAAAAAGCGTTCAGCGGTCAGTTCAGGGCGGTTGAGATAACCGCAAGCTACTCCGTCGCCACCCACATAAATCTCGCCAACTTTCCCCAATGGTACCGGTTGTCCCTGTTCATCCAGTAAGTAAACCCGCGTGTTGGCAATAGGCCGGCCAATAGGAATATGGGTCGTTCCGGCGGCCAAGGTTTCAATTAGGTATGTGGTGGTAAAGGTGGTGCCTTCGGTCGGTCCATAGGCATTCAATAACCGCTGAGGTGGATTGTTGCGTAAAACTTGGGCAATGATATGCGGGTCAAGAACATCGCCGCCGACAATCAGGTTTTTCACCTGCGGCAAAACCGGGGATAACTCCGCCGCCAACCGGTTAAACAGGCCGGAGCTTAACCATAAGATATTAATTTTATGGTAGTTTAATGCCTGAATAAATTCCGCTGGCGTCAACAACGTGGTGTGGTCGATAACTACCAATGCTCCGCCATTGAGCAAAGGCGCCCACACTTCAAAAGTGCTGGCATCGAACGCCGGATTAGCCGCGAAAGCAACCCGGTCATTGGAGTTAATTTCAATATAGCCATTATTAATCACGAGCCGAACCACCGCGCGGTGAGGCACGATCACCCCTTTGGGAGTGCCGGTCGAGCCGGAGGTGTACATGATGTACGCGGGCGCAGTACTGGAACAAAGTAAGTCAGGATTAACGCTCTCTTCCGCCTTGTCCGCGTCTGTTTCCTCAGAGAGACGCATTAGCGGGACATCCAGATCCGCCGGGATAGTGGTTTGTGTATCGGTGAGCACCAATTTGGCTAAGCCGTCGTTTATCAGCCAGTTTTTTCTTTCGTCCGGCACACCGATATCGATAGGGACATAAACCGCGCCTGCCTTGAGAATCGCCAATTGAGCGACCACCAATTCAACAGATCGTTCTAACAGGATTGCCACATGATCATTCGGGCAAATCCCCCGTTTAATCAGTTGATGAGTTAGTCGGTTAGCACGGGCATTCAATTGCGCATAACTCAGGGTCTTATCCCCGGCGATTAACGCCGTCGCGGTCGGGGTTTTCTCCACTTGTCGTTCGAATAATTGATGGATACCTAACTGGTCAGGATAGACGGTTTCAGTGGCATTCCAGGTTTCTAACAACAGTGTGCGTTCAGCCCCAGACAACAAATTAAGTTTCTGAACAGATATATCGTCACTGACCTTTTCTGGCGGTATTTGTTCTAATTCAGCGTCAAAGATAATTTCCTTTTTAGCCCTGCTATCTTTCATCTACTTACTACCTCAACGAATCTGTTAGTTATTTGAAAACTGTCACTCTCAACAGTCATCACAAATGTTTTGCCGCTATTTCTTTTCGCAAAGAAATAAAAACGGGCACGCATCAGGCATCAATTAAGATTCTTAGGCAGCACATTCTCTTGGACGCTGGATGTAATAGACCGGTTAATAACCGCATAATTAAAAATTCGTAGGCAATTATTTTCCTGATAACGGAATAAACGATTCACAGAGTGAACCGGAAAAAGACATTCCATTTTTTTCCTATTTTTTATAAGCGCCATTGATTTTGTGCAATTTTTATTGGCCGACGCGGTATTCCATCACTAAATAAAAATGGATTTATTGAATATTTACTGGCATGAGTGCTAAATCCCTGCTGTATTTTGTCCACTTTTGAATTAATATCGTGTGTAAATTATTTCATTGAAAATTAAATGGTTAGAAAGACGGATTCCCCCTCCTGATCTTCAATTAACACCGGATTTACTTTGATAATTTTCTGCAAAACGGATCCGCCCGTATTCCCGCAGGAAACAGATTTCACCATAAAAACATTATTTCTAATTTTGTTATGTTGATTAATGTATATTTATACACGTAAATATCGTCAATCAGCCTGATTACAGGTTATTTTATAATAATCAAATTATACAACTAATGTAAACGTTAATTATATTTAACACCGAAATGAAATAGTTTCAAAATATAATTACCACATATATTTTTTATAATAATAAAGTAATATTACCAATGTGTATTGATTGCTTTTAATGTAATTAATAAATGGTTTCAGAATAAAAATAGATTATTTGTTTATTATTTTGAAATAAAATTGTCACTCAATTGAAATATATTTTATTTGTTATAAATAGGTTTTCAAAATAGTAGATCACTTGAAGGGAACTCAGTCCGATTTTCGCGATCTGATTAATCGCCAAATCAAAACAAATCCCAAAATGGACTGAGTCATGCCAATCATAACATCAATACCCCGAAATGAACGACGTCAAATGAAAAAAGCTATCCAGAAAACCCGGGATAAGAACTATGCACGTCGCCTCACCGCGCTCTTGATGTTGCATGAAGGGAGTACGGTTTCTCACGTTTCCAGAACGCTTCACTGTTCACGTTCTTCAGTTAATCGTTGGGTAAATTGGTTAACATTATACGGGTTGGAAGGGCTTAAAAGCCTCCCTGCGGGAAGGCCTGCCATCTGGAATTTAGCCCCGCTTCTCTCCGTCATTTCTTTCTTATTACAGCACTCTCCACAACATCTTGGCTATCTCCGTTCACGATGGAGCCTTGAACTGATTACACTTAAAATCAATGAGATACTGAATATATCGCTCCTCTCAAAGTACACTCTATCGCTACTTTTGTCGGGCGGGCATCGTTTGGCGAAGGGCGGCGCCAACCTTAAAATTACCTGACCCTGAGTATGATGAAAAAATGGCCAAAATCAGCGAGGCGTTATCCAATGCCTCAGGGAAACATCCTGTCTTATATGAGGATGAAGTGGACATCAACCTTAACCCGAAAATCGGTGCAGACTGGTGCTTCAAAGGACAGCAAAAGCGTGTTGTTACCCCCGGAAAGAACCAAAAACACTACCTTGCGGGTTGCCTCAATGCGAAAACGAAAGAAATCACGTATGTCGGTGGCTTGAGAAAGAACTCAGATTTATTTATCAAATTGTTAGATGAAATTAATCATCAATATACCAGTGCCAAGACAATCACGTTAATTTTAGATAACTATTGCATTCATAAGAGCCGGAAGGTCAGGGTTTGGCTGGCAAAAAATCCCCAATTTAACCTTCTCTTTTTACCGTCCTATTCCCCGTGGTTGAATAAAATTGAACGTCTATGGCAATCCTTGCATGAAACCGTGACACGAAACCACTGCTGCCAATTTATGTGGCAGTTGCTTCACCATGTCAAAATCTTCATGGAAACCGCTTCCTTACAACAGCAGAAACCGGGGATGAGAAAAATGGGTGTATCACAATTATGAAAACCTATTTATATCGTTATACTTCAAACGGCTTTCGCCTTATGAGCTACAATTTGAAATTGATAGGGTTATAGCGGGTCATGTATCTAATCTCTCAATCGATTCCGGTGGAATTTATCGCAACGCTCCCTCAATGTGTTTTTTTATTAGGGTACTATCTGAAATTTAAATTAGGTAATTATCTGATTTTATTTAAGAAGAGAGGTTAATCACAATTTAACTGGTGGGCTTTTATCCATGCTGGAATAGATAAGACTGGCTGTTATATCCTGTTTAATTGATGCTGTAATGAGCATTAATTGAAAATCAGATGACAGGAGACAGGAATGTCCTATCTTATTTACTTGTCGTTAAAGGGCAAGAAACAAGGCTTAATCTCGGCGGGCTGTTCAACCCCCGAATCTATCGGCAACCGCTATCAGGCCGGGCGGGAAGATGAAATACAGGTATTACACCTCAGCCACATGATGACCCGCGATCAGAACGTCAATCACCTTCCGGTCAGCTTTACCAAACCCATTGATAAATCTTCCCCGTTGCTGGGGTTGGCGATAGACAAGAACGAGTTGCTGGATGCCCTTTTTAAGTGTTACCGCGTAAACCTTGTCGGACAATTGGAATTTTTCTATGAGATCAAACTGACAGGTGCCACCATTGTTGATTTTTCCTGCCACTATCCGCATTCAATTGATGACAATGACCAGATCCCGTATGAAACGGTGCAGCTTGATTATAAGTCGGTGTCATTTACGCACCGCGCGGCAGGGACAACAGGCTATGCGATATCGCAATTGCAGGGGCGTGAAGAGGAAAGGCCGCTGCTTTCGGGGTTTTCGTCGTTGATTAAGCCACTTGAAACGGCAGTAGAAGACTTATTTAGCAAAAAATTTATGCTGAAAAATGAGGTTACTGGGGATAATTGTTGCCATGTTGCTTATGGTATTAATACGGCAAAGGGACTGAAAAAAGGCGTTTCGAAAGAGGCTGGTATCACGGATACGATAAATTCAAAAGTAGAAGAAGATCTCGAAGTTGAATATTTATACCAAACAAAAATAGGGATGAAAAAATGAGTATTTTAAAAACGAAAACCGTCAAAGGCGGTGCAACTACAACGATTCTATTTGATGAATTATCGCTTTATGATATTCCAAAAATCATGGATAAGATGGGGTGGACGACAGCATCAGCTTTGATGAAACATTGGTTTTCAATTACGCCAGCATTTAAATTTAATGACAAAACAAGAGGTGGTTTTGTCCGAGGTAATTCAATGGAAATACCGAAGGAAAGGGTGAATAATTCAATTGTAAAAATGGATTGGGCTAGAAATTATGACGTGGTAAATAGTTGCATTGATGATTTAAAAAATATTTGGGCAAGTCCAAATGGAAAGAAGCAATTATTTGTTAATGTCTTCGACAGAAATAAAGAAAAAGAAATAGATGGACTAATACATGTAGGTTATGAAAATAGTGCAATTGAATTAGATCATCTTGCTCAAGTTAATTATAAAGAATTTGGTTCGTATTTAGATACAATGGATGAATTAATGGGGGCGATAGGAGTTGGTACTTTGAAAGTTGCAGTAAGAGGTTATTTTGATATAAGGGGAAATAAAAAGAAATTCACAGTGGAAAATTTAGGGTTTTATATAAAAGATACCTATGATTTTACTGATAAGTATTATCCAGACAAAGGTATTATTTCTGATGGAAATAATATTGCAAGTGAGATATTAGGCATATGGTCAAGAGACGGTGTTATACCAAGAAAGGAAATCCCTGTATACATGGCAAGTTTCGCTTCTGGCGATTTTGGGTGGTTGTACAGAAATTATAGAGGTTATGTTCCTGTATTTAACAGAGACTTTAGAGAGTGGCAAAATATACATGATGAAGGTGGAGATTTTGTTGTATTTTCTGATGTGTTTTGGACAGAACCACTAGAAAAGGATAGAATAATATATGAAGGTAAGTAAGCTCCTTAAATATGGAGTCATATCTATATTTTTTCTATGGTGGTTTTTCTTATCACATGTAACCTTTTTACCGTCTTTTTTAGAGAATGGTGAACGTGAGAAAGATGATTATCATGTTATTTTCTACACCCCTCTTCCCGTGAATCCATTGGGTATCTGGTATCATATAAATTATCCAAGACCATACTTTGCAGTCCTGTACAAAGACAATAAATATATTGGTCAAAGCTCTCCATTCTATATTAGTAATGATTCTGATATGATGGGAGATAATTATGGTTTTCCTAATAATATGGACGACTACTTTTATATTGTTTGCTGTGAAGAGTACAATATTTCAATAAACCACAAAAAATGGTGGAGTCAAATCCTCCAATACTTCCATTTGTAAAGTTTAATATTTTGTAAATATTCCGTCCTCATGTTTTCGCAAGTTTATCCTCTGAATTTCAGGGGCTTTTTTATTATTTTCCGTTATGCTAAGAACGAAAATCTGCTAGTGTTGAAGAAATAACAACAAGTAAGGTGGATACATGAATAATAAGGTTATAGAAATACTCCAGTATGAGTTAAAAAAAGGAACAGGCAAACAGTTCCACAAAATCATGACAAGTATCAGCGTCCCATTACATCGCTCACAAGGAATTGATGTTGTGAGTTTTGGTAATTCACTACACAACCAAGATTATTATTACCTCATCCGAGCGTTTAAAGATATGGATGAACTATCAGCGATACAGGAAAGATTTTATAAAAGCGCTGAATGGATCAACGGTCCCAGAACAGGAATTATTGAGAGAATAGATAAGAGCGTTAAAACGGTTATCGAAATGCCTGTATCTACGATAGATGCCTTGCGAACCGAATAATGCCAGAAGGCTTATAGGTTTGTTCGGTGAACAATGTATCAACATTTGTATAAACACAAACAAAAAAAGCACAACAGTTATTCACTATTGTGCCTTTTCTTCAAGCAGTTACGAATGAACGATTAGTTCATGCCGTATTTTTTCAGTTTCTTACGCAGAGTACCACGGTTGATGCCCATCATCAGTGCTGCGCGAGTCTGGTTGCCACGGGTGTATTGCATCACCATGTCCAACAGTGGCTGTTCTACTTCAGCCAGTACCAGCTCATACAGGTCATTAACGTCTTGACCGTTCAGTTGAGCAAAATAGTTCTTCAGTGCTTGTTTAACTGAATCACGCAGAGGTTTTTGTGTTACCTGATCTTGTGAATTTACAGTAGCAACGGTTAGTACATCAGAATTTACGCGTTGTTCGAACATAGTTCTGTCAGCTCTTTTCTTTATTTACGCAAAAATTTTCGAAGTATGCCTCCAACGCCTCCAGCTGTTCGCTGGCATCCTCAATGGCGTTGAATGTGCGCCGAAACTGGTCAGCAGGGGCATGTTCCTTGAGATACCAAGATACATGCTTGCGAGCAATACGAACTCCTTTGCCTTGACCGTAAAAATCATGCAGTTCTCGCATATGCTCACTCATTAAACGCTGCACGTCGCCAAGGGGCATCGGTGGCAGCAATTCTCCTGTTTCCAGATAGTGCTGGATTTCCCGAAAGATCCAGGGTCTTCCCTGAGCAGCACGGCCTATCATTAGGGCATCAGCCCCAGTGTATTCAAGCACTGCTCTGGCTTTTAGCGGGTCAGTAATGTCACCATTGGCAATAATTGGTATGGCAACAGTCTGCTTAACTGTCCGAATGTTGTCGTACTCGGCCTCACCATTAAACAGGCAAGATCGTGTCCTGCCATGTATCGTAAGAGCCTGAATACCGCAACGCTCGGCCAATTGGGCAATTTCTACACAGTTACGTTCTTCCGGTGACCAGCCTGTGCGGATCTTCAAAGTGACAGGAACATCCACTGCATTGACTACCGCAGAAAGGATTTTTTCAACCAGTTCTGGATAACGCAGTAATGCAGAGCCTGCCAGCTTACGATTCACCTTCTTAGCTGGGCACCCCATATTGATATCGATGATCTGAGCGCCGTTGGCTACGTTAATTTTCGCTGCCGCCGCCATATCATCGGGATCACTACCGGCAATTTGTACAGAACGCACGCCGGGTTCGTCGCTATGAACCATACGCAGCCGGGATTTATCCGTCTTCCAAACTTGGGGATTGGAAGAAAGCATTTCTGAGACTGCCATTCCTGCACCCATGTGGTAGCAAAGAGATCGAAACGGGCGATCTGTAATGCCTGCCATAGGAGCCGCAATAAGACAGTTTTTCAACTGGTATTGTCCGATACGCATAGACGAAGAAAGAGTGGTCAACTGTGACTAAGGGCGCGTATATTACGCATTTTTCACAAGATATGAAAGGCCAAACTTTGAGCGAATCGATATTTATAACGGATTTTTTCCAGTTGATTTTTTCAGATTTGTTTAATTAGTCTTAAATAACATGTGGTTACATGTTTTTGATAAAATTTATTATTACTTATATTTCTAATCACAAAGAGAGCGGATTACCCCCAATTTGACCTCCCAAGTGATCATTTTAGTGGATAATCGCGCTTTGCAATAGGTATCAGGTGATTATTTTTTAATCCCTGTGATGCGGCACCATTCTTCTTGTTCAACGATCGGATCGACAATAAATTCATTGTCATAGGCTTGGGCAACACCTTCCGCCTGACTGGCCAGAACACCGGACAAGCCCAATAATCCACCCGATTTCGGCAGTGAGCCGATAACAGGGGCAAGTTCACGCAGTGGACCTGCCAAAATATTGGCGATCACGATATCGCATTCGAGGTCTTTAGGTTGGTCTTTAGACAGATAGAGCGTCAGTTGGTCAGAGACGCCGTTGCGTTCAGCGTTATCCCGGCTGGCTTGAATGGCTTGTGGGTCGATATCGATACCGATGGCGTGTTTCGCCCCCAGTTTCAGGGCGGCGATAGCCAGGATGCCTGAACCGCAGCCGAAGTCGATCACGGTTTTATCGGTGAGGTCAAGGCCATCTAACCATTGCAGGCAAAGAGAAGTGGTTGGGTGAGTGCCTGTCCCGAATGCCAGACCGGGATCCAGCATGACATTGACCGCCTGCGGGTCGGGCACTTCGCGCCAGCTAGGGCAAATCCACAGACGTTGACCGAAGCGCATCGGGTGGAAGTTGTCCATCCATTCACGCTCCCAATCTTTGTCTTCCAGTTGTTCAATTTTGTGGATAAAGCCTGTGCCCAGTTGGGGAACCTGCTCCAATTGGCTGACAACTGCTTTCATATCCATTTCAGCGTCATACAGGCCAATGACATCAGTATCGCCCCATAAACGGGTCTCGCCCGGCAGAGGCTCAAAAATGGGGGTATCATGGCTATCCTGAAAGGTGACCGAGACAGCCCCACTTTCCATCAGCTCATCGCCCAAGGCTTCCGCTTGTTGTCCCGTGGTGTTTAATCTTAATTGTATCCAAGGCATAAAAATTCTCGTTTTGTAAATGACGTTGTTGTATAAAATTAAATCGCGCCGCAATTATTGAGAAACAGCAGCTTGTTGTGTGCGTTTATTCCCCAACATATTCCCGATCCAAAATGCCAGTAAACTTAACAATAGTGATGGCACGATGGGATGGAAACCCAGAAGCTGGAGATTGAACGTTGCCAGCAAAGTATAACTTGCCGCACCGGTCAGCATTGAGCTGATTGCCCCTTGGGCATTGGCTTTTTCCCAATATAACCCCAGAACCAGCGGCCAGAGGAAAACGGCTTGCAGCCCTCCAAATGCCAGCAGGTTCAGCCAGATAATCATCTCCGGTGGACGCCAGGCTGCCAGCAGTAATAATGCGCCTAAAAACAGGGTGGAGTAGCTGGAGAGGCGTGAAAGTTTTTTCTCCTGACGGATCTGTTGTGGGTACAGGTTTAAATAGAGATCTTTGACGATAGTGGCCGAAGATTGCAGCAGTTGGGCATTAATGGTGGACATAATCGCCGCCATGGGCGCAGCCAGAAAAATCCCGGCGGCAACAGGCGGCAGCACGGTGATCATCAAGGTTGGGATCACTTGGTCGGGGATGGTCAGGTCAGGAATGATGGCCCGGCCAAGGGCACCCGCAAGGTGCATACCGAACATCAGGAATGCCATGATGAGGGTGCCAAGTACAATACCACGGTGAACCGCCTTGCTGTCTTTATACGAGATGCAGCGTACAGCGGTGTGTGGCAGCCCGACGACACCAAAGCAGACCAAGACCCAGAAAGACGCCATAAATGGCCCAGAGAGGATATTATCGGCACCATAAGGCGAAACCAGATTGGGATCGATGGTGCGCAGGGTAGTTACTGCCGCTGATATCCCGCCGGCTTTGTAGATAATGCCTGCCAGCAATAACACTGTTCCCAGCAGCATCACCAGCCCTTGCAGGGCGTCATTGAGGACACTGGCCCTAAAACCGCCAAATGCGGTATAGAGGGCAATTGACACGCCAAAAATCAGTAACCCGGTATCGTAGGGGATACCCGCCGCAGTTTCCAGCAAACGTGCCCCGCCAATGAATTGCACGGTCATGGCACCGACAAAAGCAACCAGCAGGCTTATGCTGGCAAACCAGACCAGAAAGCGGCTCTGGTAGCGCGCATACAGCATGTCATTGAGCGTAACCGCATTGTAACGGCGGGCGAGGATAGCAAATTTTTTCCCCAGTACGCTCAGTGAGAGCCAGATCGCAGGCAGTTGGATCAGTGATAACAGCACCCAACCGATACCATACTTATAAGCAGCACCGGGGCCGCCAATAAATGAGCTGGCACTGATATAGGTGGCGGTAATGGTCATGGCCAGTACGAAACCGCCCATGGAACGGTTGCCGAGAAAATACTCATTCAGGAATTCACCAGTTTGCCGGCGGCGATAAGCATAGATTGAGAGTATGAAAACCAAGGCCAGATAGCCCACGAGAGGCAGAATCACTTCACTTTGCATCACTATTCTCCAGTGTACGATCCTCCAGCGCACCATCCTCCAGCGGAATATCCTTGAACAGGTACTTCACCATCAACCCGCAAAGGATGATAAATAAGGTGGGTAGCAGCAGGCAAGCCAGCTCAAACCAGCGGGGCAGCCCGGTTATGCCGATGGCATCGCTGGGCAGGTAAGCACACAGAAGCCAACCAACGAGATAAGCCAATGTCAGGAATATTGCCCAGCGTGCTTCTTTGTTGGATTGAACAAATCGTCCGTCCATCCGTTCTCCGAGTAATTTACATGAAACAATATGGGAGGGAATTGTACGGTAATGTGCGGATTTATTCAGGGGAAAAATGGGTTGTGGAAATAAGAATTAAATCAGAATACTGTCTTGATTTTCAATGAAATAATATTTTTTAAAAGGTCGTATGTATTTTGTCTTTTGGTTAAGTTGTTATTTTGGAAGTCAGTATGTCCATATTCATTTAAATATTTATCGGGTGTTTTTGAACGCGGATTAAATAAAAAATCCCACCGGTAAAAGATGGGATTTTATTGATTTTAGGCAATGCTGCCTGAACGTTAGAAAGAAGACTTACTTATCCTGCAAGCCCAGTTTCTTCTCCAGATAGTGGATATTGGTGCCACCTTGCTGGAAGTTCTCGTCATTCATGATGGCCAGTTGCAGGTCGATATTGGTCTTGATGCCATCAATGATCAATTCGGCCAGCGCATTCTTCATGCGGGCAATCGCCACTTCACGGGTCTCGCCGTAAGTGATTAACTTACCGATCATCGAATCATAGTAAGGCGGTACGGTATAGCCTGCATAGATATGGGATTCCCAACGCACACCAAACCCGCCCGGCGAGTGGAAATGGGTGATCTTGCCCGGACTTGGCAGGAAGGTTTTCGGATCTTCCGCATTGATACGGCATTCGATCGCATGACCGTTGATTTCGATGTCTTCCTGTTTGATGGACAGCGGCAGGCCAGAGGCAATACGTAACTGTTCCTTAATCAAGTCAACGCCGGTGATCATTTCAGTCACGGGATGTTCAACCTGAATACGGGTATTCATCTCAATAAAGTAGAATTCGTCGTTTTCGTACAGAAACTCAAAGGTACCCGCTCCGCGATAGCCGATTTCGATACAGGCATTGGCACAGCGCTCACCGATGCTGCGGCGCAGCTCTGGTGAAATGCCCGGTGCCGGCGCTTCTTCCACCACTTTCTGGTGGCGGCGCTGCATGGAGCAGTCACGTTCAGCCAGATAGAGCGCATTACCCTGACCATCAGCCAAAACCTGAATTTCAACGTGACGTGGGTTCTCAAGGAATTTCTCCATGTAGACCATGTCGTTGTTGAACGCGGCTTTGGCTTCTGCGCGGGTCATGGCGATGGATTGTTCCAGATCTTTGTCGCTGCGGACAACGCGCATACCACGACCGCCGCCGCCGCCGGATGCCTTGATGATCACCGGATAACCGATGCGGTTGGCAATGACTTTGTTTTTCTCGGCATCGTCACCCAATGGGCCATCAGAGCCAGGAACGCAAGGAACGCCCGCTTTTTTCATCGCACTGATAGCGGAAACTTTATCGCCCATCAAACGGATAGTCTCTGCTTTCGGGCCGATGAAAATAAAGCCGGAACGCTCGACCTGTTCAGCGAAGTCGGCATTTTCAGACAGGAAGCCATAACCGGGATGGATGGCCTGCGCACAAGTGATTTCCGCCGCAGAGATAATAGCAGGAATATTCAGGTAACTTTTTGCCGAGGCGGCAGGGCCGATGCAGACGGTTTCATCCGCCAGCAGGACGTGCTTCAGGTCACGATCTGCCGCAGAGTGCACCGCTACGGTTTTGATCCCAAGTTCTTTACAGGCTCTCAGGATACGCAGTGCAATTTCACCGCGGTTAGCAATGACAATTTTTTCAAGCATGGGGTGCGCCTCGTTATTCGATGACGACCAATGGCTCGTCGAATTCAACCGGTTGACCGTCTTGAGCCAGAATCGCTTTCACGACACCTGTTTTGTCAGCTTCGATCTGGTTCATCATTTTCATGGCTTCAACGATACACAGGGTTTCGCCCTGATTCACATGCTGGCCGACTTCGATGAAAGGTTTCGCATCTGGGCTGGGTGAACGGTAGAACGTTCCCACCATTGGGGAGCGAACGATGTGACCGCTGATTTCAGCCGATCTGTCAGCGATGGCGGGTGCTGCGGGCGCTGCGGCATGCACTGGCTGCTGGGCAGGTGCAGAAATATATTGCTGGGTCACAGGGATTGCCGTGGCTACCGTTGTCCGGCTGATGCGTACTGACTCTTCACCTTCAGAAATTTCCAGTTCAGAAATGCCAGATTCTTCAACCAGCTCGATCAATTTTTTTATCTTACGAATATCCATGAGTGTGGTTCCGTACTTTTTCAGTCAATTAGTTGGATGTTGACAAGCGGTTGACCGCTGCCTGTAATGCGAAACGATAACCATCCGCTCCCAACCCGCAGATTACGCCGACTGCAATATCGGAAAGATATGAGTGGTGGCGGAATGGTTCGCGGGCGTGCACGTTGGAAAGGTGAATCTCAATAAATGGGATATCGACCGCCAGAAGTGCGTCGCGCAATGCTACGCTGGTATGCGTGTATGCCGCAGGGTTAATTAAAATAAAATCCGTATTGCCTCGCGCTGAATGAATTCTCTCAATTAATTCAGATTCTGCGTTGGATTGCAGATGGGATAATTCAGCCCCCGATTGGTGAGCTTCTTTTGACAGTCTGTTAACGATGTCATCAAGCGTTAACTTGCCGTAGGTCTCTGGCTCTCGCGTTCCCAACAGGTTCAGGTTGGGGCCATTCAAGAGTAAAATGCGAAACTTATCTGCCATTGTGCGGGTATCTCCGGCAATCTGTCAACAATCGACCAAGATAACTCGATGTTAACGGTTTGTCATCTCTTTCTGATATCTAGAATTGTAAATTTGGCGATAAAGCCCGACATTATAAACATATCGTGGCATTTGGCAGCAAAATACTGGTCTTATCAGCGCACCTTCACGATTGTCCTGCCCGTAATTTGATTGTTTATCAACTTATTGGCGTATTCGATCACGTGCTCTAGTGTAATTTCATTGGCGGTTTGTTGATAAAAGGCCGCTGGCAACAGCTTCTGCAAACGCTGCCAAATGGCAGAGCGTTTGGCGGCCGGAACCGTCACAGATGCCACACCCTGCAAGCGAACATTACGCAGGATAAACGGCATCACACTGGTGGGAAGCTGGCTGTCACTGGCCATGCCACAGGCCGCCACCGTGCCGTTGTAATGGATTTGGGCCAGCAATGTTGCCAAGGTTACGCCGCCAACCGTATCTATCACACCTGCCCAACGCTGTTTTTCCAGCGGGCGTGATGGTTGGTTGAAGTCACCGGCAGGCAAAACCGTATTTGCCCCCAGTGAGAGCAGGTAATCTCGACTATCGGGTTTGCTGCTAATCGCGGTCACGGAATAGCCCAGTTGTGACAGCAAGGTGATTGCCGTGCTGCCAACACCGCCACTGGCGCCCGTCACGGCAATCTCTCCGCTGTCAGGCGTTACCCCCCCTTGTTCCAACGCCATGACGCATAACATGGCCGTAAAACCCGCTGTGCCGATGATCATGGCTTGTCGGGGCGTTAATGCGTGCGGCAAGGGTGTCAGCCATTCACCCGATACCCGCGCTTGTTCTGCCAGTCCCCCCCAGTGCGTTTCTCCCACACCCCAGCCTGTCAGTAAAACCTGTTGCCCGACGTGAAAACGGGGATCTTCACAATGATGGACCACACCCGAAAAATCGATCCCCGGCACCATAGGAAATTGGCGGATAATCTTTCCTTTGCCGGTAATCGCAAGGGCATCTTTGTAATTGAGAGTGGACCAATGAATATCAACAACCACATTCCCCGCGGGCAATTGAGAGGCATCAATCTCTTGAATAGAGGCTGATAATGTTTCGTGTTGTTCCAGTAATAAGGCTTTCATGATAATTCTCCCTTGATGGGTATCTATCTGACATCACCACAATTTTTCATCACTACAATTTCTTATCACCACAATATAGATAAAATCTGATGTACTGAAATGGGCGGGCAACAATATTGTGATAGAGAGTGGTAAAACGGTGGTTACTTATTTTTGTTCAGGATGGTACTGGAAAAGATAATAATATATAGGCGCCCAAATATTATTCCTAATCTCACCAAATTCATCGATTGCTTTTATAATTAATACACTATCCCGCGTTGGAGCATGTGGGTTTTTGGGTGTATTGGCTGATTTTGAAGGGCGGTGATGAGATTATCGGTGAAATTAACCCATTTTTATGCAGTTTTTTTCTGCTCCGTTAGAGAAAAGTAACGTAGAATATCGTATTTCTGATGTGAATAACGTAGCCACTTTTATTGAAGTAGTAAAAGTAGTTAATTATGCGCCTTGTCGCTGCTTCATGTGGTTGGTAGAGTAGACGGACAATCTCCGTCCCCGGCTTGCAGGATTATCCTTTCGTTATGTTAAAGAAATTTCGTGGCATGTTTTCCAACGATTTGTCCATTGACTTGGGTACTGCCAATACCCTTATTTATGTCAAAGGCCAAGGAATAGTATTGGATCAACCTTCTGTCGTTGCCATTCGTCAAGACAGGGCTGGTTCACCAAAAAGTGTTGCAGCAGTAGGGCTGGAAGCAAAGCAGATGCTGGGACGTACGCCGGGTAATATCGCCGCTATCCGTCCCATGAAGGATGGGGTCATTGCTGATTTTTATGTTACCGAAAAGATGCTACAGCATTTTATCAAACAGGTTCACAACAACAGTTTCATGCGCCCAAGTCCGCGCGTGTTGGTCTGTGTGCCTGTTGGTGCGACCCAAGTTGAGCGTCGTGCCATTCGTGAATCTGCCCAAAGCGCAGGCGCCAGGGAAGTCTTTTTGATTGAAGAACCCATGGCGGCCGCCATCGGCGCAGGTTTGCCCGTTTCCGAAGCAACGGGTTCAATGGTGGTTGATATTGGTGGGGGAACCACGGAAGTGGCGGTTATCTCCCTGAATGGCGTGGTTTATTCTTCTTCGGTACGTATTGGTGGTGACCGTTTTGATGAAGCTATCATCAATTATGTTCGCCGCAATTATGGCTCCCTGATTGGGGAAGCAACGGCAGAGCGCATCAAGCATGAAATTGGTTCTGCCTATCCCACGGATGAAGTACGGGAAATTGAAGTGCGTGGCCGTAACCTTGCGGAAGGTGTCCCGCGCAGTTTTACGCTGAATTCCAATGAAATTCTTGAAGCACTGCAAGAACCCTTAACGGGGATTGTAAGTGCGGTGATGGTTGCTTTGGAACAGTGTCCACCAGAATTGGCCTCTGATATTTCTGAGCGCGGCATGGTGCTGACGGGCGGTGGCGCGTTATTGCGTAATCTTGACCGTTTGTTGATGGAAGAAACCGGCATTCCTGTTATTGTTGCTGAAGATCCACTGACCTGTGTTGCCCGTGGTGGTGGCAAGGCACTGGAGATGATCGACATGCACGGCGGCGATCTGTTCAGCGAAGACTGAAAGTAACTCTGCGAGCTGGGAGGTGGATAAGCTTTATCGCAGCCTCCTTGCTGACCGTTGCGGGGTTTTACCCTTTATAAGATAACACAGCCCGATAATACGCCATTTATGAAGCCGATTTTCAGCAGAGGGCCTTCTCTGCAACTACGACTCTTTTTTGCTATCATTATTGCCATTATTTTGGTTGTGGTAGACAGCCGACTTGGTGTTTTCAATAAAGTCCGTAGCTACATGGATACGGCTGTGAGTCCTTTTTACTTTCTTGCCAACGGGCCACGCCAGTTTTTGGATGGCATCTCAGAATCCCTTGCCAGCCGTAATCATCTTGAGCTGGAAAATAGAACCCTGCGTAACGAATTGCGGTTACAGGACAGTAAATTGTTGCTGTTGGGGCAACTGAAACAAGAAAACTCCCGTTTACGTGAATTACTGGGGTCGCCTCTGCGTAATGATGAACACATGATGGTATCGCAGGTGATTTCCGGGGGGATGGACCCCTATCGGGAGCAAATCGTCATTGATAAAGGGGCGAAAGAGGGAGTGTACGAAGGGCAGCCGGTTATCAGTGATCGGGGTGTGGTGGGGCAGGTTACTGCCGTGAGTCAGTTGAGCAGCCGGATATTGCTGATTTGCGATCCCTCTCACGCCATTCCAGTGCAGGTTTTGCGCAATGATATTCGGGTTATCGCGAATGGGGCAGGGTGTACGGATGATCTTCTGCTAGAACCTTTGCCAAGTGATACTGATATCCGCGTCGGTGATGTATTGGTGACATCGGGATTGGGGGGGCGTTTTCCTGAAGGTTATCCTGTAGCTGTTGTTTCTGCTGTCAAAATTGATAACCAGCGGGCCCATGCGGTCATTCATGCCCGTCCATTGGCGGAATTGCGGCGTTTGCGCTATTTACTGCTACTATGGGGAGCTGATAATAATCCGTCTGAACCGTTACCCCCTTCGGAAGTCTATCGGGCGGCCAATGAACGTTTGATGCAGATGTTACCACAGGTGTTGCCAAACCCATCAAATGAGATACCGCAATTGCCGGCACCCAAATCCGTAGAAAAAGAAACATCAGCGGAAAAACCGATATCGAAACCGTCATCACCCGCTACAGGAAATCATCAATGAGTCAATACCATAGCCAAGGACTTTGGGTTATTTGGTTATCTTTCCTGATTGCAATCGTGCTACAGATTATGCCGTGGCCGGAGCAATTCTTTATGTTCCGGCCCACTTTATTGATGCTGTGCTTAATTTACTGGTTGCTGGCGCTTCCTCATCGTGTCAGCGTAGGTACAGGCTTTGTCTTGGGAATGATTACTGACCTGTTGCACGGCAGTATTTTGGGCGCACATGCCTTGGCATTTAGCCTTATCAGCTTTCTGGTTGCTTTCAAATTCCAGCTTATCCGCAATATGGCGCTTTGGCAGCAAGCGCTGGTTGTGGTGGGGCTTTCAACATTGATGAACCTCTGCGTTTTTCTGGTCCATGCTTTGCTACTAAAACCCCTCTTTCATCCGGAAGTGTTCTGGAATGGGGTGGTTAATGGTATTCTCTGGCCTTGGCTATTCCTATTAATGCGGAAAATCCGTCGTCAATTTTCAATTCGTTAACGTAGTCTCCTAACAAAAAATAGCTGATGAGATAGATTCCTAAGGATTATTCACGATGAAAACCATTTACTTAGCTTCTGGCTCACCAAGACGGCGTGAGCTGGTGGAATTGTTGGATTTTAACTTTGAAATCCTGGCACCTCAGGTCGAAGAAAAATGGCGTGAAGGGGAGTCTCCACAGCAATATGTTACCCGGCTGGCCAGAGAAAAAGCGCGGGCCGGCGTCGCCATTGCGCCACACGATCACCCCGTTCTGGGGGCGGATACCATCGTTGTCTTGAATAACCGTATCTTAGAGAAACCGCGCGATCAGCAACACGCTGCAAAAGTGCTTAATGCTTTGTCAGGTCAGTGCCATCAAGTGATGACGGCTGTTGCTTTATCGAGCAGTCAACATACCTTGAGTGAGATAGTCATTACGGATGTGATATTCCGCCAGTTATCCCAACCGGAAATACAGGAATATATCGCCACTGGGGAGCCAATGGATAAAGCCGGCGCTTATGGCATTCAAGGTAAAGGCGGTTGTTTTGTCAGAAAAATTAATGGCAGTTACCACGCTGTTGTCGGCTTGCCACTGGTGGAAACCCATGAATTAATCACACGGTTTTTAGCGTTAGCAGATGGGAAGGATTATTCATGACAGCAGAGTTATTAGTCAATGTAACACCATCCGAAACGCGGGTTGCTTATATTGACGGCGGTATCTTGCAAGAAGTGCATATTGAACGGGAAGCTAAAAGAGGCATTGTCGGGAACATTTACAAAGGGCGCGTAAGTCGGGTTCTGCCCGGTATGCAGGCGGCTTTTGTGGATATCGGGCTGGAGAAAGCCGCTTTTTTGCACGCTTCAGATATTGTGCCGCATACGGAGTGTATAGCAGGCGAAGAGCGGAAAAATTTCCATGTCAGGGACATTGGCGAATTGGTGCGTCAGGGGCAGGATTTACTGGTTCAGGTCGTAAAAGATCCGCTGGGAACCAAAGGTGCCCGTCTGACAACGGATATCACCTTACCGTCACGTTATTTGGTGTTTATGCCGGGGGCATCCCATGTGGGTGTTTCGCAACGCATTGAGAGCGAAGAAGAGCGTGAACGCCTGAAAAGCATCGTCATGGCGTATTGTGATGAGCATGGCGGTTTTATTATCCGCACGGCGGCTGAAGGGGTGGGAAGCGAAGAGCTGGCACAGGATGCAGCATTTTTGAAGCGTCTGTGGAGTAAGGTGATTGAACGTAAAAAACGCAATATCACCAAAAACAAGGTTTATGGGGAATTGGCACTGGCGCAACGTGTTTTGCGCGATTTTGTCGGCGCTTCCCTCGACCGCATTCGCGTTGATTCCCGCCAGACGTTTGTCCAATTACAGGAATTTATTGATGAATATATTCCTGAGATGAACGCGAAACTGGAATATTATCAGGGAAATCAGCCGATCTTCGATCTGTATGACGTGGAACGTGAAATTCAGCGGGCGCTGGAACGTAAAGTAGAATTAAAGTCAGGTGGCTATCTGATTATTGATCAGACGGAAGCCATGACGACCATCGATATTAATACCGGTGCTTTTGTTGGGCATCGCAATTTAGAAGAGACTATCTTTAATACCAATATCGAAGCCACACAGGCGATCGCCCGGCAGTTAAGGCTGCGTAATCTGGGCGGCATCATTATCATTGATTTTATTGACATGGGTAATGGAGAACACCGTCGCCGTGTCTTGGCTTCCCTCGAACAGGCATTAAGCAAAGACCGGGTGAAAACAACCATCAATGGTTTTTCACAACTGGGATTGGTTGAGATGACGCGCAAGCGTACACGGGAAAGTATCGAACATATTCTGTGTGATCATTGCCCGACGTGTCAGGGACGCGGCACGGTAAAATCTGTCGAAACGGTATGTTATGAAATCTTGCGTGAAATTGTCCGTGTCAATCGTGCCATTGATGCGGATCGTTTTCTGGTTTATGCCTCTCCCACTGTCAGCGAAGTCCTGAAAGGGGATGAATCCCACGCATTGGCAGAAGTCGAAATTTTTGTAGGTAAACAGGTCAAAGTGCAGACAGAGCAGCGTTACAGCCAGGAGCAATTTGACGTTATTATGATGTAGAGCAATAGCGCTGACAACCAAGGAGAAATGCGTGAAGCGACTGCCGGGGATATTATTAGCGACAGCCGCAATAGTCATTATCATTGTGGCTTTGCTTGTCAGCGGGTTACGTTTTTTCCTGCCACATATCAATGAATATCGTCAGCAATTAGCCGAAAAAATGGCTGACGTGACGGGCATTCCTGTCAAGATGGGGGATATCAACGGTCATTGGGAAACGTTTGGCCCCAGTCTGGAAATTCGTGATATCAGTGCGAAAACGGAAGATGTCGATATTCATGCTAAAAAGATCACCCTTTCTTTGGATGTCTGGCGTTCCCTGTTACAACGGCGCTGGCATTTTCGTGATCTCTCTTTTTACCAGCTTCAGGTCAATTACAATAAAGCGTTGTTTGGCGAAGGTGGCGAAAACAGGCTTTCTCAGCCAGATAGCCTCTCGACGCTGTTTCTCGAACAACTCAATCATTTTGACCTGCATGACAGCCGGTTAACCTTTTTGACCCCATCGGGTGAAAAAGCCGATCTGCGCTTGCCGCAATTAACGTGGCTGAATAAAGATAACCGCCATCGGGCACAAGGCAGCGTCAACCTCTCTTCGATTAATGGGCAAGAAGGGGTTGTGCAGGTGAAATTTGACCTGAAAGACAGCAACGGAATGCTGGATAACGGCACGGTTTATTTGCAGGCTGATGATATCGATATGCGGCTGTGGTTAAGTCGTTGGTTAAAGGACAACACCGGCTTGGAGAATGCCCATTTCAGCTTAGCCAGTTGGATTACCTTGAAGGAAGGGCGAATTGATAGCGGGCGTTTGCAGCTCAGGCACGGTGGCGTCAACTGGCACGTCGGCAATGAAAAACATCAACTTGCCGTGAGTGACTTTCTGGTGCAGATGCGCCGTCAGGGCGAAGGGTGGTTGTTTGAAGTCCCCAATCTGGCCAGCCTGAAAACTGATGATCAACCGTGGCCACAGGGCAAGCTCTCGACCCTGTATGTCAAGCAGTCCCACGAATATCAGGGTAACGATCATTGGCGTATTCGAGCCGAAAATATCCGGCTTGAATATTTGAACGGAATATTGCCGACATTGTCTTTTGTGACACCCGCTTTTGTGACACCGGAGACCATCAAGGATTGGCAGCACCGCCAGCCGAAAGGCATGATTGACAACTTTGCCCTCGATATTACACCCGCGCATCCCAATGAGACGGGCATTCGCCTGAAATGGCGGGATGTCAGTTGGTTACGTTGGAAAGAACTGCCCTCAATCAGCCATTTCAGTGGCCGGTTAGAGGGGAATAAACAGGGGGGAAATGTCAATTTTGCACTGAAAAACAGCACCATTGATTATGGCGATAGGTTTCAGGCTCCGCTGGATATTGCCCGCAGCGCAGGGCAGATCGCTTGGAAAAGTGACCAAAATGGCACCCAGGTATGGAGTCAGGGGCTGGATTTGCAAGCCAAATCGCTCTGGTTCAATGGGGATTTCCATTACCTGAAACCGCACAACCAACCGCCGGTTTTGTCCATGTTAGCCGGGATTCGGGCTAGTGATCTGGGTGAAGCCTGGCGCTATTTTCCCAAACCCCTGATGGGCGATTCCCTGACCGACTATTTGACGGCCTCCCTGATTAAGGGAAAAGTCGATAATGCGACTCTGGTTTTTCGCGGTAATCCCCATGATTTCCCGTTTAAACAGAACCACGGTCAATTTCAGGTGCTGGTGCCTGTGCGCCATGCCACCTTTCAATACCAACCCAATTGGCCGGCGCTGTTTGATTTGGATATCGACCTGAATTTCCACAATAACGGATTGTGGATGCTGGCACAGAAAGCGCAGTTGGGAAAAGTGCAGGCGACGCAAGTGTCGGCCGTGATCCCCGATTATGGCAAGCATAAGTTGTTTATCGATGCGGCATTATCCGGCGATGGGAAGGGTATTCATGATTATTTCAACCACAGCCCGATGGCGGATACGATTGGTGGCGCATTAGAGAACTTGCAGCTTGATGGCCGGGTGGATGGCAAGCTCCATCTGGATATTCCCTTGCAGCATGGCGAAGTGGCGGCGAGCGGGGAAGTGGCGCTGAAAGATACCCATCTGTTCATTAAGCCATTAAACAGCAAGATGGAGCACCTTAATGGCAAATTTCGCTTTGACAATGGTCAGTTAAACAGTGAGACATTATCGGCCCATTGGCTGGGCAATCCCTTATCCCTGAAATTTGCTACCCAAGACCTGCCAAAACATTATCAGGTCGATGTGAAACTGGGTGCACATTGGGCGGCAAAGGCATTACCGGCACTGCCTGTGGAGATCCGGAACAAGCTATCTGGAGCGCTGAACTGGCAGGGAGATGTGAGAGTTACGCTGCCGTCTGATAAGTCTCCAGCAAATAAGTTACCGCGAAAGAAAGACGTGCAATATCGTGTCGCCATTAATGCAGATTTATCACATTTGAACAGCAAATTACCCATATTGGACACAGAATCGCTGAGAGAATGGAATAAGATTAATATTCATGCCGAAGGTGATATAAACCAACTCCGGATCAACGGATTAATGGGTAAGCGATACGCGTTCAACACGCAGTGGAAGTTGGAAGAAACACAGGCCAGATTGCAGCGAGGTATTTTTGATACCGATGGCAATGGGCTGCCTGCCCTGCCGAAAAAATCGGTGTTGGCACTCAATTTGCCGGCGATTGAGGGTGAAAAACTATTGGCACTGTTCGCTCCCTTGCGCTGGAACGCCTCGGAAGATAAGGGTGTATTGTGGCCAAATGTATTTGAAATTTCATTGCCTTCATTGGATCTTGTTGGACAGCGTTGGAATCAGCTCACATTCAATATCGTGCGACAAAACGGCGCAATAACAGTGAGTGCCAAGGGGAACGAAATTAATGGTCATCTTTTGATGCAAAAGCATAAACCGATGCAGGCATCCATTGATTATCTTTACTATGACCCCTTGTTTGCGGCAAATTCGTCGATGGATAACCCAAAGTCGGCGTCAGATAAGGCTCCTGCACCGCATTATGCGTTGAACCGTTGGCCGGCATTAGATGTCAAATGCGCAGAATGCTGGGTTGCCGGATTAAAACTCGGCAAAGTGTCTGGATCGATTATGCCGGAAGGGGATGCTCTGGTTTTGACCCACGGGAAAATGGAGAACAGCACTGGAAAGCTGACACTCTCCGGCCGCTGGGATGAAAACGATACCAGAGAAAGCAATACCAGAGAAAGTAATACCGGAAGCCATAGCTATATCAAAGGGCAGTTATCAGGCGAAAAATTCGACGATATGGCCGCTTATCTGGGCTTTATCGTGCCGATTGTGGATGCGCCTTTCAAATTTGATTTTAATTTGAACTGGCAAAATGTCCCGTGGCAGCCCGATCTCAAAACATTGAACGGAACGCTGACCGGAGACATGAAAAAAGGTGCCATCGCCAAGCTGGGAGGTGGCAGAGCTGGGCAATTATTAAGGCTCATCAGTTTTGATGCGTTGTTGCGTAAATTACAATTGGATTTCAGTGACACATTCAGTAATGATTTCAACTTTGATTCCATTCGTGGTGACGCAACGATAAAAAATGGCGTCATGTATACCGATAACTTTTTCATCGATGGACTGGCGGCGGATATCAATGCGACAGGGCAGACCGATTTAGTTAAGCGTCAGATCAACATGGAACTGGTCATCACGCCGGAAATTTCGACAACGGTGGGGGTTGCGGCGGCCTTTGCGGTCAATCCTGTGGCTGGTGCGGCAATTTTTGCCGCAACAAAAGCACTAAGGCCCTTATGGCACAAGATATCGGTGATCCGCTATCGGTTAACGGGCAGCCTAGAACAGCCTAAAATTGATGAAGTTTTACGTCAGCTTAAGGAGAATAAAGGGCCATGAGAAACGTCAATGTTGCACTTTTACAATTATGTAGTGGGACGAATGTTAAACACAATTTAGCGCAAATTGAGCAACAGATTAAGCAATTGCCAGATACCGTCAAACTGGTTCTGACACCCGAAAATGCGCTGTTGTTCGCTGATGCTGATACCTACCGCGCACAGGCAGAAACGCAAGGAAGCGGGCCAATGCAGCAGGCCGTGAGCGAGATCGCACAACGTTACGGCATTTGGCTGCTGATTGGCTCTATGCCGATGGTCAGTCGGGAAGATCCCACCCGTATCACAAGCAGTAGTCTGTTGTTTGATGATCAAGGAGAAATTCAAGCCCGTTACGACAAAATCCACATGTTTGATGTCAATATCAACGATGAACACGGTGCCTATAATGAATCCGCTATCTACCAGCGTGGGGAACATATCACCGTGGTTGATACCCCCGTGGGGCGCTTAGGGATGACGATCTGCTATGATCTGCGTTTTCCGGGACTGTTTCAGGCCTTGCGTGAACAGGGTGCGGAACTGATTTCTGTCCCCGCTGCTTTCACCCGCTTGACGGGTAAGGCGCATTGGGAGCCATTGCTGAGAGCCCGTGCCATCGAGAACCAATGTATTATTTTGGCACCGGCACAAGTTGGCGTACACGGTACGCGCAGAACCTGGGGGCACACCATGGCGGTGAGTGGTTGGGGAGAAATTATCAAGAAAAATGCTCTGACCGTCAGCGCATTGCAGCTTAATATCCGTCGGGATAGTTTGATTCACATGCGTGAGCAGATCAAAGTGGTGAAACACAATCGCTTCCGTCCACAACTGACTTCTTTGATAAAAAAGAATACCAATTAAAGTAAAAGAGTAATCAATATGAGTTTAACTTATGTCAGTGAATGTTTGCTGACTGCTAATAATTTGAATCATCAAGACTTATTTTCTGTACTGGGTCAATTGGCGGAACGTCGTCTGGACTATGCCGATCTCTATTTCCAATCCAGTTACCATGAAACATGGGTACTGGAAGACCGCATCATCAAAGATGGCTCCTATAATATCGATCAGGGGGTCGGCGTGCGTGCGGTCAGTGGAGAAAAAACGGGTTTTGCTTACGCAGATCAAATCACATTGAATGCGTTACAGCAAAGCGCCCAGGCTGCGCGCAGCATTGTGCGGGAAGCGGGTAATGGCATTGCGCATACATTGGGTGCAGTGGCGTATCCGGCACTTTATCCGACAGTTGATCCTTTGCAGAGCATGAGCCGGGAAGAAAAAATTGCGTTGTTGCATCGGGTGGATCACATTGCACGAGCGGAAGATCCCCGTGTACAGGAAGTCAATGCCAGCCTGACCGGGGTGTATGAGCAAGTGCTGGTCGCGGCGACAGACGGTACACTGGCAGCGGATATTCGTCCATTGGTACGCCTTTCTGTCAGTGTATTGGTGGAAGAAGGGGGCAAGCGTGAGCGTGGTGGCAGCGGTGGCGGTGCCCGTCATGGCTACGACTATTTCCTGCGTACCGAAGATGGCGAGATTCTGGCAGAGCAGTTTGCGCGTGAAGCGGTGCGCATGGCACTGATCAACTTGTCGGCGGTTGCCGCCCCTGCGGGCACCATGCCGGTGGTATTGGGTGCCGGATGGCCGGGCGTGCTGCTGCATGAAGCGGTCGGTCACGGTCTGGAGGGAGACTTTAACCGTCGCGGTACTTCTGTTTTCTCCGGCCAGATTGGGCAAAAAGTGGCATCAGAACTGTGTACCGTGGTTGATGACGGCACACTTGTAGGGCGCCGTGGCTCACTGGCCATTGATGATGAAGGGGTGCCGGGGCAATACAACGTGCTGATTGAAAATGGCATTTTGAAAGGCTACATGCAGGATAAACTCAATGCCCGCCTGATGGGTGTGGCGCCGACAGGTAACGGCCGCCGTGAATCCTATGCCCACCTGCCGATGCCACGGATGACCAATACCTACATGCTGGCAGGGAATTCCACGCCAGAAGAGATTATCGCCAGTGTGGATCGTGGGCTGTACGCACCGAATTTCGGTGGGGGTCAGGTGGATATCACCTCGGGTAAATTTGTTTTCTCGACGTCCGAAGCCTATCTGATTGAAAACGGCAAAATCACCAAGCCAGTCAAAGGGGCGACCCTGATTGGTTCTGGTATTGAAGCCATGCAGCAAATTTCCATGGTGGGCAATGACTTGGCACTCGACAAAGGGGTTGGTGTCTGTGGCAAGGAGGGCCAAAGCGTGCCGGTAGGTGTGGGGCAGCCAACCCTGAAACTGGATAGCCTGACCGTCGGCGGAACTGCCTGATAGTTTTTTGAGCGCTTTTCTTGAGCAAATAGCATGAATAAGGTCATCACGCGTTGCCAGACCATGATATGACGAAAAAGCAGGTTCGTCGCCTTGGCTGGCATACGCGTGAAGGCCATGTTTGTGAAGACATGGCCTGTTTCTGGCTCTTTATTCCGCTAATTGCTGTTTTCTGGCGGTTGTCGCGCTGGCTGAATGATTTCGTGCCAACAAGGTATAGATTGTCGGTAACACAAATAAGGTAAAGAAGGTCCCCACTAACAGGCCGGACACAATCACGGTGCCAATACCAAAACGGCTGTTCGCCCCCGCACCACTGGCAAATAACAGCGGGATCAGGCCGATAACCATGGCGGCGGTTGTCATCAATACCGGACGCAAGCGAATCTTAGCCGCCTGTAAGATGGCAGAGCGGCGGCTTATCCCTTCAATCGCCTGCAATTCATTAGCAAACTCCACCATCAGGATGCCATGCTTACTGATAAGGCCAATCAGGGTCACTAATCCAATCTGGGTATAAATGTTTAATGTGATATACCCCATTGCCAATGGGATCAACGCACCACAGATAGAAAGCGGGACAGTGATCAGAATAATCAAAGGATCAACCAGGCTTTCATATTGAGCCGCCAGAACCAGATAAATGATGATCAATGCTGACAGAAAAGCAAAAATCAGGGTATTTCCTTCCTGCTGATACTGACGTGAATCAGACTGCCAGTCATGGCTGAATCCCGCAGGTAAACGGTTTGCGATATCTTCAAGGAAAACGAGTGCTTGCCCCAGCGTTACGCCCTGAGCAGGAATGGCCTGAAAAATGGCTGCATTTTGTTGATTGAACTGGGTCAATTTATTGGGTTCAATTTTTGTCGAAACAGAAACAACGCTAGAAAGAGGGATCATGCTTTGGTTGTCGCTTCGTACATTTTCGCTTCGTATAAAGTGACGTGCCAACGCTTCCGGTGTTAACCGCTGACTGCGCAGACTTTGCGGGATGACATCATACGAGCGCCCTTCCATACCAAACCGGTTGATATAGTTTTCTCCCACCAGCACAGTCAGTGATTCGCCAATGTCCTGCATCCGAATGCCCAGACTATTGGCTTTAGCGCGATCAACCTGCACCTGTACCACCGGATTGTTATAATCAAGATCACTGTCTACAACGGCAAATAACCCACTTTGGCGTGCCCGTTGTTTGATCTCTTCCATTGTCTGATACAACACGGGATACCCCAGTGGACTGCGCAAGACCATTTGTATTGGCAAGCCGCCCGTGGAGCCGGGTAAAGGCGGAAGCTGGAAAATAAAAATACTGTTTCCTTCTACTGCACCGACGGCCGATTGTAACTGGCGCTGAATTTCCGAAGCTGTCCGCTTGCGTTCCTCCCATCCGGATAAACTCACGCCGCCAAAGCTCGACGATGGCCCGTCAGTGCCATTAATGATCCACGTTCCAACCGATTCCGGGATCTCGTTAAACACGCGCTCCAATTTATGAGCAAACCGCTCTACATAATCCAGATTGGCATGTTGGGGCGATTTTATCGCGGCCAGAACACCCGCTTGATCTTCCGTTGGTGCCAGCTCTTGTTTGGCTTGTTGATAGAGTAAAGGAAGACTGAAACAAACCAGCAACGCAAAGCCGCCGGTCACCCATCGGTGTCTCAGGGAAACATCAAGGGCAAGCGAGTAATAATGGGCCAGACCATCGAAAAATGATCCGGCTGCCTGAGCCATCCGGCTTTCCTGCTGTTTTGACTGCAAGAGAAAAGAACTCATTACCGGAGATAACGTCAAAGCAACAATGCCAGAGACAACCACCGCTCCCGCCAACGTCAGGGCAAATTCTTTAAATAGCGCCCCGGTCAGGCCGGACATCAACCCAATCGGCGCGTAAACCGCAGCCAGCGTCATCGTCATGGCAATGACCGGCCCGGCGACTTCCCGTGCACCAATTAACGCGGCCACCACCGGCGATTTCCCCTCCTCAATATGGCGATGCACGTTTTCCACCACCACAATGGCATCATCGACGACAAGGCCGATAGCCAACACCATTGCCAGCAGGGTCAATAAATTAATACTGAACCCAAATACCAGCATTAACCCTGCCGCACCCAGCATGGATAATGGGATAGCAACAATCGGAATCAATACACTGCGCAACGATCCCAGACAGAGATAGATCACCGCAATAACAATCATCAGCGCTTCCAGAAGGGTATGCGCGACTTCGTTAATCGACGCTTTAATAAAGCGTGAAGTCTCAAATGCTAACTCGACTTTCACTCCCGGCGGCAATGTTTTCTGGATATCCGGCAATAATCGCTTGATGCCGTCAACAATAATCAGCGGATTACCCGTTGGGGTAGAAAATAATCCTAAATGAACGGCGGACTTGCCATTCAACAATGCGCTGGTTTCTGTTGCCGCGGCGCCCAACTCGATGGTTCCGACATCTTTCAGGCGCACTAAGCCATTGCCGTCATGACGAATGACGAGATCACGGAACTCCTCAACATGGGTAAGATCGGTATTCACGCGGACATTCGAGATGACATATTCACCTTTGACTTTCCCCGGTGCCGCCTGATAGTTATTTTGCCTGACCGCTGCGGCAACATCTGCCGCCGTGATGCCGCGTCCGGCAAGGCGATCCGCATCCAGCCACAAGCGCATCGCCAGTTGTTGGCCACCAAATACCTGTACTTTGGATACCCCTTCGATAGAGGAAAACATCGGCTCAACCACTCTGGAAAGATAATCCGTCACGGCGGATACCGGTAAAGAATCGCTGGAAAATCCCACATACGCAACGGCCGTTGATTCCCCCGATGACAGTTCAATCACCGGATCGTAAGCCTGTTGCGGCAACTTGTACCTGACCTGATTCACTTTCGCCATCACTTGGGTCAACGCTTGGGTCGAATCACGGTTAAGCTCCATGCGGATAGTCACGCTGCTTCTACCTTGCACCGAAGAAGAAGACATATAATCCACCCCTTCAACCGAAGAGACGGCCTGTGAAATAGGCTGAGTCACAAATCCTTGGATCATATCCGCAGAAACACCCGGATATTCCGTGGTGACCGTGAGGGTTGAACTCTCCAACTGGGGATATTGTCGGATCGGCAATTGACTCAGGGCAAATAGCCCGAACAGAACGATCAGAGAACTGACGACCAATGCCAGTACCGGACGGCGAACGAAAATATCCGTAAATGTCATTGCCCTGCCTCCGCCGTGGATAACTGCGTTATTTTCAACGTATCATCAGCAGAAGCGATCACGGGGGTGCCATCATTCAATTTCAATTGCCCTGATGTCACGACCTGATCTCCCCGACTCACCCCTTTTTGGATCTCCACCAGACCCTCCCAACGTTGCCCCACATCCACCGGGACTCGCTTGACGGTCATGACCTGATTAGCCGACGACGGCGGGTTGACGACAAATACCGTACTCCCGTAGGCGGTATAGGTCACGGCGGTTTCAGGAAGGATTAAGCTCGGTGCTTTATCCTGATGCACAACCTGAATATTGGCGTACATGCCCGCTTTTAGCTTTCCATCAGGATTGTTGAGTATGGCCTGAACCTGCACCATGCGGGATTGAGCAATTAATGGATCAATGGCACTGATTTTGGCGGGAAACGTTTGATCCTGATATGCATCAACCCGCACATTCACCTGTTGACCCACTTTCAGTTCAGGACTGGCCTGTTCATCCAATGAAAAATTCAATCTGAGGTGCTTGGCATCCACCAAATTAGCGATGGGATCACCCGCTTGCAGATATTGCCCTTCATGTACCTGTCGGATACCTATCGTGCCGGAAAATGGCGCACGAATGGCTTTCTGGGCAATCAAGGCCTCGGTCTGGCGGATGGCGGCGCGCGCCATATCACGTTCAGCCTGTACACTATCCCATTGTGCGGCGGAAACAACATGACTGGAGAATAACTGGCGGGTGCGTTGATAAAGCTTGTCAGCATTTTTCCACTGCGCCTGCAATCGCACTAATTCGGCTTGTTCAATCGCATCATTGAGATGGACCAAGAGTTGACCTTTCTCAACATACTGCCCTGATGCAAACGCGATATGCGTAATACGGCCTCCGGTCTCTGCCGCGACATGAACCTGTCGGGCCGCCTCAAGCTCTCCCACCCCATGGAGGATTCTGGGAATATGGCGCTCTTTTACCTCCGCCAAGGCAACCATCACAGGGGGATAGGCCTGATTTTGCCTGTCTGATGTCGAACCATTCACGCGATAAATAGAAAAACCGACCATTCCCACCAATAAAACCGTTCCAAAACCCATAACCATTTTCTTTCTCATCATCTGCGTCTACCTTTTCTGTTTTTTTCTCAAATGGCTGGCAATCGCAGCCGCCATCAATCCGCCAATCACCGTGGTATGTTCAAGCGCAAAATAGAGGGAGGTTTTGGCGTACGCGCCAGAGAAAAGCCAAAAGGTATGCACAATAACAATGGTCAAAATGAGAAAAACGGACAGTATTCCGGCACCAAGCCAGACAAGGCGGTCAAATAAGATCAAGACTGAGCCGGAAAGTAAAACCAGGGCTGAAACGAGATTAAACAGCCAAGCCGGATGCAATCCCGCCGCGCGCATTTCTGCCAGACTCCCTTCGAAGTCGAGAAGTTTGGCCAGCCCGGAAGAGACGAAAATAACCAGCAGCAGTAACCGGACAACCCGCCACAACCCATTGCTCTCAAGTAGGTTTTCAATAAAACGTTGCATCATCTATTTTCCTGATCATTAAATAAAAACAACCCTGCCTTTCGGGTTCAAAAAAACGACAGAGCGATCTTTTTATGCGTTGACAGAGACAGCAATTCTGGACTATAAATCCTCAAGTTAACTTGAGGTCAATAGAGATGACAAAAGATAAAAGCATTGATTTCAATCGGGCTTTGACGATCGGCGAAGTCTCAAAACGAAGTGGCATTGCCGTTTCAGCGATTCATTTTTATGAAGCTAAGGGGCTGATCAAAAGTTCACGCAGCCACGGCAATCAACGCCGTTTTCCTTCCGTGGTTCTGCGCTATCTGGCCATTATCAAAGTCGCACAAAGTACCGGTATTCCACTTAAAGAGATTCAGGAAGTTTTAGGTCAATTCCCGCCCAACAGTAATTTAACGGCGGAACAGTGGCAGATAATCTCTTCGCAATGGCGGGACAGGCTGGATAAGCGCATTAATACACTGACTAAACTGCGCAACCACTTAAATAGCTGCATCGGCTGTGGCTGCCTTTCACTGACTGACTGCCCATTACGCAATCCGAATGATGTTTTGGGAGAAAAAGGAACAGGGGCTATTCTGTTGAAAAAAGGCTAAAAAACCAGATATAGTTTAATGAGTACTGTCTTGGTACGACAGCCATAACCCATCACCACTATAGAATAATGCCCCTTTTTGTATGGAACGCGATCAGTTATCTATATATTTCGGCAGTTCCATTTAAATTATTCTGACCAACAACCGAAATAATACGGAAATATTTGGCTCCAGCTTCCTCCGCTTTTTGGGATAATTTATCAGTGAGTGTATCCAGGGTTTCTGCACCTGTTACGGAAATAATTCCAACCTTTTCTCCGACAGCGGATTTAACCTCAGTCGCGGCTGATGAACCAAATGAAATAGCCGTTAATGCGAATAAGACAGCAATATATTTTGAAGTTTTCATCGTGTGATCCTATGGTTGTTTTCAATTTATGAAAAAGCTGTGCGGCAATTTTGCCCATTGACAGAAACGTCAGATGCACACTATAAAACCTCAAGTTAACTTGAGGTCAATAGGTAGGAAGAAAGATAAAGGCATTGATTTGAATAGGGCTTTAGTCATCATCTGCGGATAAGAAAAATATCCGCAAGTGACATTACCCGCGAGCAATTTGAGCGGGTATTAATAAAATCATGCTGGCACGCTGAATTTCTCCCAATGGAGTGAATCGAGTACTATTGAATTTAGCCACCATTTCTATTTATTAATCACATGGCTCTCATCGCCAGAAAAATATCTCTCAATATTTTCAAACGCGCTGGCAAAATACAGGTCATAACTGCTTTTTGTGACGTAACCAATATGCGGGCTGCAAAGTACGTTATTGCGTTTTAATAAAGGGTGATTGCTATCCCAGATTGGCTCAATATCAAAAACATCCAATGCGGCAAAACCCGGCGTGCCTAAATCAAGGGCTTTTTCCAGTGCTCCGGCTTCTATCAACCCTGAGCGGGCAGTATTGACCAAGAGTGCGCTGGGTTTCATGTTGGTTAAATCAGAAAACGTAATACCACCTGCGGTTTCTTTGACTAATCGTTGGTGCAGGGTGATGACATCCGAAGTCTGGAAAAATGCTGCACGGGAGTCGGGAACCATTAACCCTTCCTGGCGGGCTTGATTTTTGGCACGGTCTGAACCCCAAACCTGCACTTTCATATCAAAGGCTTGTGCGTACTTGGCAACCCGTTGGCCTATCTTGCCATAACCGACGATGCCAAGGGTTTTGCCCGCGACGGTATCGCCAAATTCAGTTTGCCAGTGCCCTTTTTTCATCATTGCGACAGAAGGTGCAAACCGCCGTATTGCGCTTTGAATTAACAACCAGGTTAATTCTGCTGCCGAAACCGGTGAACCCGTACCTTCAACAACCGCGATGCCCCGTTGTTTGCACAATGCCAGATCGATATTGTAAGCCACCCTTCCTGTCTGGCTGATGAGCTTTAGATTGGGCGTTTTAGCCAAAAATTTCTCATCAATCAGGGTTCTTTCGCGGATCAATATGAGGGCATCAGCTTTGGACAAATATTCTTCTGCTTTGGCATCACGGTCGAGGGCACCGAGGCAAACGACGTCAAAGTCACTGTTTTGATGTAAAGCCTGAATTTGTTTTGTGGCACGTTGATAATCATCAGGAATAACAACTAATGGCATGTGAAATATCCTTTAGATAAAGGCTGAGTGAATGTCGGGAAATAGAATGAAAATAAGGTTATCTGATTTTTGTTACAAATCCATAATATTTAACCAATATCATTAACTTAATCCGGTTAATGTCATGAAAGAGAAGGAGGAAAATAACCGCCAGTTCTTAATGAATTGGCGGTGATGGAGGATTAAGCGGATTCCGAGAGTTCTTTCAGATATTGGAAAATCTGACGGTAGGATTTAGGCGGCTTATTGGTTGCCTTCTCCTTTTTAGCATTACGCACCAATGCACGAAGTTGCTGGCGATCAGTATGTGGATACAGTGCGAGGACTTCTTCAAAGGCGTCATCACTTTCGATCAGTTTGTCACGTAGCTCTTCCAGTTTATGCAAAATAATGACTTGCTGGTTGTGACGGTTTTTCAGTTTATCCAATGCCGTGGTGATCGGCTCAGGATCGCGGGCACGCAACAATTTACCGATTAACTGTAACTGGCGGCGGCGTCCTTCCCGTTTGATTTTCTGTGCCAGCTCAATGGCGGCCAGCAAATCTTCATCCAGTGGAATGCGCTCCAGTTGGCCTTTACTGAGTTCAACCAGCTCCGTGCCCAACTTTTTCAGTATTTCCGCATCCCGCTTGATTTCACTTTTACTGACCCAAATTATCTCTTCTTCTTCCTCTTCAGCAGGATAATTGTCGAGCCAATCTTCAGGCTGCTTTGCCATAATTGTTTTCCTTCTAAAAAGGCCGGATAAGGTACGTTTTGCAGCATGACCTATCGTCCGGTGGGTGTTAACATCCTAATATTGTGTATTGTAACTGGGAAAATTGTCTGATTACCACCCGGCATTCGTATCGCGAACCGGAAGCAGGCATTTTTTCTGACGAATTCTCCCTTTAATTCATTGGATTACGGTTAATTAATGATAGTTACCAATCAACAAATCGCACAGCAGCGTAAGCAACTGGAAGATGCGGTTGCCCATGCTCTGGAATTAGCAAAAGCCGGTTGTGATGCGGCGGAAGTCGCCGTCAATAAAACGACGGGAATTAGTGTCAGCACCCGTTTTAGTGAAGTCGAAAATGTTGAGTTTAACAGCGATGGCGCACTGGGGATCACGGTTTATCACCAGCAGCGCAAAGGCAGCGCTTCCTCAACAGACCTTAGCCCAGAGGCGATTGCCCGCACGGTACAGGCTGCCATTGATATTGCGCGTTATACCTCCCCCGATCCTTATGCCGGCCCAGCCGATAAAGAATTATTGGCGTTTGAAGCCCCGGAGTTAGATCTTTTCCACCCCGCTGATCTGGATGCCGATAAGGCCATTGAGTTGGCAGCCCGTGCGGAACAGGCATCGTTGCAGGCAGATGAGCGCATTACCAATACGGAAGGCGGCAGTTTCAACAGCCATTATGGTATTCGGGTATTTGGTAACAGTCATGGCATGCTGCAAAGCTACTGTTCAAGCCGACATTCTATGTCGAGCTGTGTCATTGCCGAGCAAGATGGCAATATGGAACGCGATTATGCCTATACCCTCGGTCGCCATTTTGATGAGCTGCAATCACCGGAGTGGGTGGGGCAGGAGTGCGCCCGCCGTACACTTTCCCGTTTGGGCGCGCGTAAATTACCCACGATGAAAGCGCCGGTTATTTTTTCGGCAGAAGTGGCGACAGGGTTGTTCGGTCATTTGGTGGGTGCAATCAGTGGTAGCAGCATTTATCGTAAATCATCTTTCTTGCTGGATAGTCTGGGCCAACCGATTTTGCCTTCATGGCTGACGATTGAAGAACAGCCTCATTTGCTGCGTGGATTGGCTTCAACGCCTTTTGACAGCGAAGGTGTGCGTACCACCTCACGTGACATTGTTAAAGAAGGGATTTTGCAGACTTGGCTGCTGACTTCCTATTCTGCCCGTAAGTTGGGCATGGTGAACACCGGTCATGCAGGCGGCATTCATAACTGGCGCATTGCCGGGCAGGGGCTGGATTTTGCCGGCCTGCTGCGTGAAATGGGTACCGGCTTGCTCGTTACCGAGTTAATGGGGCAGGGCGTTAGTGCGGTGACAGGGGATTATTCCCGCGGCGCATCCGGTTTTTGGGTCGAGAATGGCGAGATCCAATATCCGGTCAGTGAGATCACCATTGCAGGTAATTTGAAAGAGATGTGGGCAAATATGGTGACAATCGGCAATGATATCGAAACACGCAGCAATATTCAGTGTGGTTCGGTGTTGCTGCCGGAAATGAGTATCGCCGGTCAATAATTCGCTTGTGATTGGCTAATAATGGAGTCAGGGCAGTTACCTGCCCTGACTTATTAAGGGTGAGCAATTTCTTTTCTGGCTAATTCAGCGAGGAAAGCAGAACGATTTTTATAGTAACCGTTTTCTTCAATGTAGCGATCTATAGCGGTTAATAGATTGCCAGGCATGGTTAAATTGAATTTGACCGCCTTTGACTCATATTTCGCAGGATCTAACTCAATCAGTGCAATAACTCCGCCATCCTCAGATAAGCGAGAATCATTGATGTAACCTGATGGGTCTTTAGGTGCGGGAACGTACCCGCCTTGCTCAGTTAAAACTTCCATGTGCTGGCCGAAAGCTTTTTCAGCATCACGGATAGCTTCTTCCAAGGTATTGCCGGCGAAAAAACAGCCTTCAACATCTGGAAAGTAACCGTCAAACCCATCTTCTGCTTTAAAGATAAAGAGCGGATAAATCATAGTATACCTCGTCGTTTTATGATGAGTCGTACAGAGAAGGAGCGGTCAGACCGCTCCTTGTGTTACAGCAATTTCAATCCTGAAATATTTTGTGCCTGCCGGATAACCCCTTTTGAAGCATCCTTTCTAGGATGCGGTACGGTGATTATCTTCGTGACTCCCGGCTTGGTTAATGTGACATGACTACCGTCTTGTCTATCCTTTATCCATCCATTAGCCATTAGGCGCTTTATTAACTCTGTACTGCTCATCAACCCTCCATTTCGTTAATGTGTAGGTATCATGCCCACAAATGGCCGGTAGGTCAATATTTCTATGGGTATTATACCCATGACTTTTTATGTATGTTATTTGCCCTTTTTCATGTTAAAGAATTCAGGGTGTGTGCGGGCTTGAGGGAAAGGGGAGTTGAAATTTATTGCTTCAATGCATGATTACTGGGGCTAGGTTCTATCTATAAGAAACAAAAAAACCACTTGCTAGGTAGTGGTTTAATGTATTGATTTTTTAAGGTATTTATCTGTGATACTCCCCTGCGGCTTCAGGTTGGTAAAGTATTTCCAACACTTTTAGCCGGGTTATTTCACCGTTTGGCAGCTGCCACGTGATTTCATCATTGACCCGCAGACCCAAAAGCGCCGCCCCCAACGGTGCCATGACGGACAGATGTTGAGTGCTGTCTTGCAGGGCGGCAGGATAAACCAGTGTACGGACACGTTCTTCATTGCTGCCCAGATCAATAAAGCGGATTTCACTGTTCATTGTGACCACATCGGCGGGAATATCTACCGGAGCCACGATTTCTGCCCGATCCAACTCTTCATTCAAAGCTTCTGCGATGCGGGTATTGGCAAATGCAGGTTGTTCCAACAGAGAATCTAAACGTTCGGCATCCAATTCATTGATAATGATTTTAGGTTTTTTCATACCACACTCCAAATTAGACTCAATATAAAATAACACCCCGCGTCGCAAGGAGGGGGGTGTTATTTTCAAAGTAATTTAAATGATATTAGGCTGTTCTGTCGTGAAAATAAAGAGATCATGATCACGAACTGTTTTGCATTGTTAATGAAACAAGGCTTATCCCGATGAAGGAAAAGAACAATCTGCCATCATTTCGGATCGTGGATTATTTGTCTGTGGTCACGACGATACGTGGGTTGGTTTCTCCCCAAATGGAAGAAAACTCAACAACGTGCATGCCGGCCCATTTCTGAATATCAGACTGGGTGATTTCGTCATTGCCTTGTTTACCGAAAATAACCACTTCATCGCCACTCTTCACGTCCGGCAGATCAGTGACATCGACCATCACGGTATTCATGGAAACGCTGCCGACAACAGGAGCACGGTGACCGTTGATCAGGACATAGGCTTTGTTTGACAGGGCAGAGCTAAAGCCATCGGAGAAACCCACCGGCAAGTTAGCGAGCTTGGAATCCCGTTTCAGAATATGAGTATTGTCGTAGCCGACACCGTTACCTTTAGGGTAAGGCTTCACCGAAGCCACACGGGTTTTCACTTCAATCAATGGCTTAAATTCCGGGTGGCTGGCGGTCAGAATGCCGTACAGCGCACTGCCCACGCGAGCCATGTCGAATTGGGCTTCAGGAAGGCTGAGTGAGGCAAAAGAGCTTGATGCGTGCAGCGTGATTTCATCTCTTTTCAGATTGGCGGTTTTGATCAACCAAGAAGTTTGTTCCTGGAAATTTTTAATGCTGTCACGGATAGCATCCATCCCAGTGAACGCATGGTGGCTCATCATGCCGACCAGTTTCAGGTTAGGCAATTGAGCGATTTCCAG
Source organism: Xenorhabdus doucetiae (assembly GCF_000968195.1). Taxonomy (NCBI): domain Bacteria; kingdom Pseudomonadati; phylum Pseudomonadota; class Gammaproteobacteria; order Enterobacterales; family Morganellaceae; genus Xenorhabdus; species Xenorhabdus doucetiae. The sequence continues at coordinate 3,725,089 of NZ_FO704550.1, read as the reverse complement.
CGCTTCTTGTTTGCCCTGCTCAGTTTTCATTTCCAAACCATTGCGGCTCATGAGACCGGTGTTCAGCATCAGATGGACGCGAATTTCTTTACCGTGTTTTTTAGCCAGCGCATCAATGGCCTTGGCATGATCCAAATCGCCGATCATCTCTTCCATCTCATAGCCCAGTGTGCTTTCGATTTCAGCGATGTCAGCCGTACGGACACGGAGCAGTTGTCCTTTAAAGCCGCTTTCACGCACGATGCGGGCTTCTTCATTACTGGTGATCCCGACGCAAGGTACGCCTGTTTTGATGATGGATGGCATCAACAGGCCGAGACCATGACCATAAGCATCACCTTTCAGAACCGCACACATTTTGGTGCCGTTGTTCAGCTTTTTTTGCAATGTGTGGATATTATTTTCGAAAGTGGTGGTATTGATTTCAACCCAAGCGTTATTGGTTGCTGCGATGCTTTCTGCGTGGGTGTTATCTAAAGAGAGCACGGGTGCTGCTTGAGAAACACCCTGAAACAGACTCAGTCCAAGCAGGATCGCTAATGTAGTTTTATTAAAACGCATGAAGTAAATCTCCAGTTTAGGATTTATGCGTGCAATGCACGGTACGTAAACGCCCCTTGATGATAAGTTTTTTATTAATATATTTCACATGGTTAACTTATTGAAAGCTAACATTTATTGTATATTTAATACTATTTATAAATAGTCAGTATGATTAACTAAGTTAATGGTTTCAGCCGATTGTTTTTAGGGTTGGAGAAGGATTTACAGGCAGGATATATGAAGGTTTTTTTATCTTTTGTCAGTTTTAATGACTTGTTTTTTGATATTGCCAAAATCTGTTATCGCCAAAAAATGTGAGTTAGCGATTGAAACAGAGATGAAGAAAATGGGAAGTAGTGCGGGGGGTTTTTAGGCAGTGAAATTGTCAGTGGTATATTTGAGATCTATTGGGTATATGCGCGATTATTCCTCATCAAACCCGGCGTTGAAAAGTTTGATAATCGCGGCCAGCGCTTGCTGTTCATCCGGCCCGCTGACCTCAACATCAATATGGCTGCCTTGTTCGGAATCCAGCATTAACATGGCTATAACGCTACGGGCTTCGGCCTGTAAGTGACTGCTGTTACGCAGAATCACTTCTGATTGAAACTGTTGTACCAGATCATAGAGTTTCATCGCAGGCCGGGCGTGCATGCCGAGCCGGTTTTTAATTTCAAGTCGTTGCTTGACTGTCATGGCTTGCGCGATTCATCTTATTTGCGTTTTTCCAGTGTGCGGTGACGCGACTGCACGTTTTTGCCACGGGAACGGAAATAATCGGCCAGTTGTTCTGCCACATAAACGGAACGGTGTTTACCGCCGGTGCAACCAATCGCGACAGTCAGATAGCTGCGATTGTTGGTTTCCAGCATGGGGAGCCAAAGTTCAAGGTAGCTACGGGTCTGGTAAATAAAATTATGTACCTCAGTATGACGATCCAAAAACGCGGCCACCGGGCGATCCAAACCGGTCATGGGGCGCAGTTTCGGGTCCCAGTGCGGGTTTGGCAGGAATCGCACATCGAAAACGTAGTCTGCATCAATCGGAATGCCATGTTTGAAACCAAAGGATTCGAACACCATAGTCAATTCCCTTTCCCGTTTGCCCAATAAGCGCGTCCTGAGCATTTCTGCCAGTTCATGAACGGACATTTCAGAGGTATCAATGATCAAATCAGCACGTGAGCGCAGCGGTTCGAGCAAATCGCTCTCTTGGTCAATGGCGCTTTCCAGTGACAAGTTTTTGCTGGATAGCGGGTGTAAACGGCGCGTGTCGCTGTAGCGACGGATCAGGGTATTACGATCCGCATCAAGAAACAGTAATTGTGGCGAAAAACTGTCCGGCAACCGTGTCAGCGCTTCTTCAAAAATTTCTGGCGACTCCGGCATATTTCTGACATCAATGCTAACCGCCGCCGAAATATCACGATCGGCCAGTGTGTTTGCCAATTCTGGCAACAACACCACGGGTAGGTTATCCACGCAGTAGAAGCCCATGTCTTCCAGCGCACGCAGGGCAACGGATTTCCCAGAACCTGAACGACCACTGACTATCATCAGCACCATGAGGTGACTCCCCCTAAATGTTTATAATTATAATCGCTATTTATTCAGTAATGATTTTATACAGTTCCTCATCACTCTGCGCGGAACGCAGACGACGGCAGAGATTTTTATCTGCAAGGCGCTTTGCAATCAATGATAGTGAGTGTAAATGGGTTTGACACTGGTCTGATGGCACCAATAAAGCAAACAGCAAGTCAACAGGTTGATTATCGATAGCATCAAAGGTAATGGGGTGTTCCAGATGCAAAAAGACCCCAACGGCATTGTCCGAACACTCTTTATCCAATTTGCCGTGAGGAATGGCAACCCCGTTGCCAATGCCGGTTGTGCCGACTTTTTCGCGGGAAAGAATCGCTTCGAATACGGTGTTTTCCGGCACTCCGAGCTGTTTTGATGCCAGCTCACTGATAATCTCTAAGGCGCGCTTTTTGCTCGAACAAGGGACGTTGTTGCGTGTACATTCGGGTGAAAGCACCGAGCTTAGTGGTAAATCTGTTTCGTTGTTCATTTCTTTATTCACTTAGGGCCTTGTTATACCAGATGCCTGATAAGGCATCTGGTATGGATTCACTGCGCTAAAACGAATCTATAGCGCGTAGTCGGTGCTATAGAAAGTGTTATAGAGAGAACAGTGATCATTTTATGACGGCCCCGTTGCCTGAAAGCGATTAATGTTGTCTCAATTTACTTTTGTGTTTGGTCAATTGACGCGCCAGCTTATCGACGAGTGCATCAATTGCCGCATACATGTCTTCATGTTCTGAGGTTGCATGCAACTCACCTCCATTAACATACACCGTGGCTTCAGCGATTCTTTGCACTTTTTCCACTCGGAGAATGACCTGGATGAGGTTAATTTTATCGAAATATTGATCCAATTTGCCGCATTTGGTGTTCACGACGTTGCGAAGTGCATCTGTGATTTCAATATTGTGACCTGTAACATTGAGTTGCATAGTGTTTTCCTTCTCTGTGTGGTTCAAACCAGTTTTTTACGTTGGTTTGAAGGCGGGATGGATAACGACTCTCTATATTTTGCGACAGTCCGGCGAGCCACTTGAATACCTTGTTCAGCAAGTATGCTGGTCAATTTACTGTCACTCAGTGGCTTGGCCGGGTTTTCTGCCGCGACCAGTTTTTTCACCAGCGCACGTATGGCGGTAGAAGAGGCTTCACCTCCGCTATCCGTATTGACGTGGCTGGAGAAAAAATATTTAAGTTCAACGATCCCGCGTGGACTATACAGATACTTCTGGGTTGTCACACGGGAAATGGTGGACTCATGCATGTCAACCTGATAGGCGATATCAGCCAGTACCAGTGGTTTCATGTGTTCCTCACCATGCTCAAAAAAATCTTGTTGCCGTTCAACAATGCAGCTTGCAACTTTCAACAGTGTTTCATTGCGGCTTTCGAGGCTTTTGATCAGCCACTTGGCCTCTTGTAAATTATTGCGTATGAACAAACTGTCACTTTCATTGTTGGCTCGTTGCCCCAGTGCTGCGTAGTGTTGGTTGATGCGCAGGCGGGGGATGCTATCGGTATTTAGCCTGACTTGCCAGTTTGCATTTTCTTTCTGTACCAATACATCGGGAATAACATACTCGGATTCACCGGTATTGACTATCAAACCCGGCTTTGGCTCCAGTGACTGAATGATATCAATAGCCCCTTTCAACGCACTCTCTTTTAATTTGCTCTGACGTAATAAATGACGGAAGTCCCGGTTACCCAGTCGTTCAAGGTATTTGCTGACAATCAGTCTGGCATCATTCAGGTGAGGTGTTTCCGGTGGCAGCATGGAGAGCTGGATAAGCAAGCATTCACGTAAGTCACGGGCGGCAACCCCAATCGGATCGAAATGTTGTATCCGCTTGAGAACGGTTTCAACCTCTGCCGACGTCAGCTCATCATCACCCATGCTGGCAAGGATCTCTTCAATGGAAAGGGTCAGGTAGCCGGTATCATCAATGGCATCAATGATTGACGTGGCAATGGCCGCGTCCGTTTCAGTAAATGGCGTTAATCCTGCCTGCCACATCAGGTAATCTTGCAGTGTTTGGGTGGTTTCTCCCTGATAGACGGGGAAATCCTCCCCGCTATAATCACTGCCGGTGCCTGAAGGCGTGCCAGCGGTGTAAATTTCATCCCAACTGGTATCCAGTGGCAGCTCTTCAGGCATCTCCCGCTGTTCAAGCGCTTCCCGGCTATCCATGACTTCCGTTTCGCCATCAGGCGCCTGATTCTCCACTTCCTGATGCAGATCATCTTGTTCAAGCAGCGGATTAGTTTCCAAAGCCTGCTGAATCTCCTGTTGAAGCTCAAGCGTAGAGAGCTGCAACAAACGGATGGCTTGCTGGAGTTGTGGCGTCATCGTCAATTGTTGACTGAGCCTGAGTTGCAAACTTTGCTTCATAGCGTTACCACTTTCTCCTTAATCTCGCCTGAATGGTTCCTTGAATCGCGCCTGATAGCAGGATAACCGTTAAAGACGGAAACCTTCGCCCAAATAGACGCGTTTGACTTGCTCGTTATTCAGGATGTCATCCGGAGTACCGTGAGCAATCAAATGACCTTGGCTAACGATATAGGCTCGTTCGCAGACATCCAGTGTTTCACGGACATTGTGGTCAGTAATCAGGACACCCAAACCGTAATCCCGCAGGTGTTGGATGATCTTTTTAATATCCAGTACGGAAATGGGGTCAACGCCGGCAAAAGGTTCATCCAACAGGATGAATTTGGGGTTGGCAGCCAGAGCACGGGCTATCTCCACCCGACGGCGTTCACCACCGGAAAGGGATTGCCCAAGGTTATCACGCAGGTGAGAGATGTGAAATTCTTCCATCAACTCTTCTGCCCGTGCTTTTCGCTGCTCTTGGGTCAAGTCCTTGCGGATCTCCAGTACTGCCATCAAATTGTCGAAGACACTTAAGCGCCGGAAGATAGAGGCTTCCTGAGGCAAGTAACCTATCCCACGGCGTGCACGCTCATGCAGGGGCAGCAGACTGATATCTTCTTCATCAATGGTGATCGCGCCGGCATCACGTGGAACAATGCCGACGACCATATAGAAAGTGGTGGTTTTACCTGCTCCATTGGGGCCAAGTAAGCCAACGATCTCCCCGGACTTCACGTTTAGGCTGACATTCTCAACGACCTTGCGGCCTTTATAGGCTTTCGCCAGATTTTCTGCATTTAGTATTGCCATCAGTCGTTATTTACCCTTTTTCTGAGCATCAGCGCCGTGAACACCTGAGCCTTTTTCCTGTAGCTGGGCAGGTAACAGGACGGTGGTGACATGTTTACCTTTATCACTAAAGGCTTCCATCTGTTGTGTTGGGACGAGATAAGTGATCTTATCGCCCTTGATATTACTGTCTAGCTGTTCAAGATAGGCATCACCGGTTAGCGTGACCAGCTCTTTGTCCATCTCATAGCGCATTTTTGCAGCATGGCCGGTGAGGGGTTTGCCATCATCTTGCAATTGATAAAACGTGGCCGGATTACCGTAAGCCTCGATAACGGTCTTGTTGGCATCCCCCTCAGGGCGGGTCACCACGACTTTGTCTGCACGAATGTCAATAGAGCCTTGTTTTACGATCACATTATCCGTAAAGGTGGCAATGTTTCCCGTTAAATCCAAAGATTGTCTTGCTGAGTCGATGGTAATGGGCTTTTTGGTATCCTCTTTCAAGGCCAGTACAGGCAGGCTGACGGCAAAAAGTGTACTGGCAATAACGGTATTACGGATTAGGTTGTTCATGTGGAATCTCATATTGAGTGGTCACCTTTTCAATCAATTCAGCAGTTTTATTTCGCAGATTGCCGCGCATTTTCATGCCAACAGATTTTAATCCGACACCGATAAGCGTCACGCGGTCATCGGATGCGACATCTTGTGTGGTGAGATTAACGGTCGCATTGTCTGTTGTGATCCGCTGCAATTGTGACGCATCGGTCAAGCTATCCACTTGGACATCCCCATACAGGTAAAGCATCTGATCATGGGTCAGTTTGGCTTTGTTGGCGCGTACTGTCCATGTCGCTATCGGGGTTCCGGGGGCACCATTCGGGTCAAATGTGGTCAATACGGGGTTAGTAAACCAGGTCAGTTTGGTTTCTGTATAGTTTTTAACATCATCAGCGACCAGTTTATAAGTCAGTTTTCCTGCCGGATCATAGACAAAAGTCACGGCTTCCTGTGTTTGATAAGTCGGATAACCATCATCCACAATCGCTGATGAAGTATCATCATTGACATTCGATAAATTCCAGCCAATCAGCGCAAGCGCGATCAGTGCCAGTATTGTGATCAGCCAGGATTGAATTTTACTCATTCTTTTTTCAGTTTTAATTTATATGGATAACCCTTTGGCACCTTCGAGCTTATTTTGCGCGAAGAGCACCAAATCACACAGTTCCCTGACTGCACCACGACCGCCGGCAATCTGAGTCACATAATCTGCTTTTGGCAACAGTAATGGATGGGCATCAGCAACGGCAACCGATAACCCCACTTGTGCCATGACAGGCCAGTCAATAAGATCGTCACCTATATAAGCGACGTGTTCTGGTTGCAACGCTAGTTTATCCAACAGTTCCTTATACGCCAAAACCTTATCGTTTTGTCCTTGGTAAAGATGTGTAATACCCAGAGTTTCTGCCCGATTTTCCAGCAGTTTTGCTTTGCGGCCGGTAATAATGGCAACCTCAATACCTGAGGTGATTAAACAACGGATGCCATAACCATCACGAACGTTAAAGGCTTTCAGTTCTTCGCCTTCATTGCCCATATAGATAAGCCCGTCAGACATCACGCCATCAACATCACAAATCAGCAGACGGATTTGACGGGCTTTTTCGATAATTGCTTTATTGACTGGACCATAACAGGTGTCCAGATACTCTTTTTGACTCATTAAGACATTCTCTTAAGATTAATATCATGCTTATTTATATCAGTTTACTTGCCTTACACGACGCCGGCCTGCAAAAGATCGTGCATGTGGAGCACACCCAGTAATTTGTCACCTTCTGTGACCAGTAGTGAGGTGATGTGGCGCAATTGCATCAGGTTCAAGGCATCAACCGCCAGTGCATTGGGTTTGATACGGATGCCACCGGCAGTCATGACATCAGAGATGTTTGCATGGTTTAAATCGATACCCATATCAAAAACACGGCGCAAATCACCATCGGTAAAAATACCGCGGATCTGCATGTCATCATCACAGATCACTGTCATGCCCAATTTTTTGCGGGTGATTTCCACCAACGCTTCGCGCAGCGTCGCGGTGTGGGGAACATGGGGAATGTCATCACCGATGGTCATTAAATCGCTGGCCAGTAGCAGAAGTTTGCGTCCCAATGCCCCTCCGGGATGGGAAAGCGCGAAATCTTCGGCAGTAAAGCCACGAGCTTGCAAAAGCGCAACGGCCAAGGCATCTCCCATGACAAGTGTTGCGGTGGTGCTGGTGGTGGGTGCCAATCCCAATGGGCAGGCTTCTTGTGGGACTTTGATGCACAAGTGGATATCTGCGGCTTTACCCATGTTGCTGTCGCGATTATTTGTCATGCAGATGAGTGGGACGTTCTGTCGCTTGAGAACGGGAATTAACGCCAGAATTTCATTTGATTCACCGGAATTGGAAATCGCCAGCACGATGTCTTTGGCCGTTACCATGCCGAGATCGCCATGACTGGCTTCGCCGGGATGAACAAAGAAAGAAGGTGTGCCGGTACTGGCAAATGTTGCCGCGATTTTTCGCCCAATGTGACCGGATTTGCCCATCCCCATCACAATGACTTTTCCTTCACAGGCAAACATTAATTCACAGGCTTGGCTGAAATCGTCATTAATATATTGCTCCAGGCCGGCCAGCCCTTCGAGTTCACTCTGTAATACTTCCTTACCTGCTTGCTGAAAATCGATCTTAGGCATGTTGACTTCCCACTCTTTTCCCATTCAATCGGCAATTACTCAGTACCGTAATAATTAGAAACAAAAAGTACGATAAAATACGCGATAAAACAGCCCAGTAACAAGATGCCGTTCAATCGGTTCAATCGATGCTTTCTTCCCAGACAAAAGACTGTGAATAGTACACTCGCCGCCATCATGACCCAAAAATCCCGCGAAAATGCGTCAGGTGAAAAGACGCTGGGGGAAAGGATGGCGGGAACCCCCAAGACAAGGGTCACATTGAATACATTCGAGCCAACGATATTGCCCATTGCCATGTCGTTCTCGCCTTTTATGGCGGCGGCAATGGTGGTGGCAAGCTCAGGCAAGCTGGTTCCCACGGCAAGAATTGTCAGGCCAATCACCAGTTCACTGACACCATAAATACGTGCAATCACGGTTGCATTGTCAATCACCATACGGGTGGAAATGGGGAGAATCATTAACCCCAAAACAACCCAAAGCAGTGCAATTCCTTTGTTGCCTTCGACAGGCAATTCTGAATTTCGTTCTTGGGTATAACTATCAACACGACTATTTTGGGAGAAAGTCGTCATCTTTATCATCAGTGAGATGAAAAAGAGGGCGGAAAGCACCAAAAGAATACCATCCAACCGGCTCAGGTATCCATTGGACAGTAAATACCCTGCAAATGCGGTGATCGCCAACATCAGGGGCACTTCTTGCCGCAGAATTTCTGATTTTACCCTGATTGGCCTGATAAACGCTGCAGCCCCCGTAATGAGCAGCAGATTAGTAATATTGGAACCAATGGCATTGCCCACGGCCATGTCCGGCTGCCCGTCTAAAATTGCGGTGACAGACACCATCAGTTCTGGCAACGAGGTTCCGATTCCCATAATGACCAAGCCGACAATAAAAGGGGGGATTTTCATGGTGCGGGCAAAAACCGCCGCACCATAAACTAATCTATCGGAACCATACACCAGTAAAATCAACCCGGTAATGAGCAGTACAATAGTCAGAAACATGGCGTGTCCCTTAAATCAGTTTTATTCCGAGCATAATGCTAATAATGGTTGATTTTTAAACATGGAACGTTTATTCAGCTAGACTTATACATTCTGACGATCAAGCGATAAAAAGTAAAATTTGTCACAACTTCGCTAACGCAAATTAGGCAATTTTTTGTAGTATGCATTATTAATTATTTAAATACAGTCATGAAGACAGTTCTATTAACGGTTAGGGGCTTCTAATAATGAGTCAACAAACAGCAAATCTTATTGAGATCTGCGGTATGTATTTCACCCGAGGCCAACGCCCGATTTTTGCTGATATTAATCTGACTGTTCCGAAAGGAAAAATTACCGCCATCATGGGACCTTCTGGTATCGGGAAAACCACCTTGCTGCGCTTGATTGGAGGGCAAATTCGTCCGGAACGCGGTGAGATTTGGTTTGATGGCGATAATATTCCGGCATTGTCCCGCCCACGCCTTTATGCTGCCCGCAAGAAAATGAGCATGTTATTTCAGTCAGGTGCTTTGTTTACCGACCTGAATGTCTTTGACAATGTGGCTTTTCCCCTGCGTGAGCATACCCAACTGCCTGAAGCGTTGATTCACACCACGGTGATGATGAAGCTGGAAGCGGTGGGATTGCGTGGTGCTGCGCACTTGATGCCATCGGAACTCTCTGGCGGCATGGCAAGGCGAGCGGCATTAGCCAGGGCGATTGCTCTCGATCCCGATTTAATCATGTTTGATGAACCTTTTGTCGGCCAGGACCCCATCACGATGGGCGTTTTGGTGAAGCTGATTGATGAGCTGAATCATGCGTTGGGAGTGACGTGTGTCGTCGTTTCCCACGATGTACCGGAAGTCCTGAGCATTGCCGATTATGCTTATATTGTGGCCGAACGGAAAGTGATCGCCGAAGGTACGCCAGATCAGTTGAGAACGAATCAGGATCAGCGGGTACGGCAATTTCTTGATGGGATTGCTGACGGGCCTGTGCCTTTCCGTTTCCCGGCCGGGGATTACAAAACTGAGTTATTAGGATGATGGAATGTTGATGTTAACACGGGCATTAGCGGCAATGGGCCGGCGCACGATTGAGGTGACGGCTTCATTCGGTCGTGCGGGCTTTATGCTGTTCAATGCCATCATTGGTAAACCTGAACCTGCCAAACAATGGACGCTATTGCGCCAGCAACTTTATAGCGTCGGTGTTCAATCACTGTTGATCATTGTGGTTTCAGGGCTGTTTATTGGCATGGTGTTGGCCTTGCAAGGCTATCTGGTTTTGACCACATTTAGTGCGGAAGGTAGCCTCGGTATGATGGTGGCGTTATCCTTGCTGCGTGAGTTGGGGCCAGTGGTAACCGCACTTTTGTTTGCGGGGCGGGCGGGATCAGCGCTGACCGCAGAAATTGGTTTGATGAAAGCCACTGAACAGATTTCCAGTCTGGAAATGATGGCGGTTGACCCGCTGCGCCGGGTCGTTGCTCCCCGCTTCTGGGCGGGGTTTATCAGTATGCCTTTGCTCTCTCTGATCTTTGTTGCTGTGGGGATTTTGGGCGGTGCCATGGTCGGTGTTGATTGGAAAGGTATTGATGGTGGCTTTTTCTGGTCGTCGATGCAAGCCGCGGTGGAATGGCAAAAAGATTTGCTCAACTGTTTTCTCAAGAGTGTGGTTTTTGCGATTACGGTAACGTGGATTGCACTGTTCAATGGTTATGACGCTATCCCAACATCGGAAGGGATCAGCAGGGCGACGACGCGCACAGTAGTTCATGCGTCGTTGGCGGTATTGGGTTTGGATTTTGTGCTGACAGCACTGATGTTCGGGAACTAAGTCGATGCAAAGCAAGAAAAATGAAATTTGGGTTGGGGCTTTTGTCTTGATTGCGCTGGCAGCAATCATTTTTTTATGCCTCAAAGTGGCAAATATCCAATCTTTCGGCAGTCAGCCAACGTATCGTGTCTATGCTGCATTTGACAATATCGGTGGACTGAAAGTCCGTTCACCGGTGAAAGTCGGCGGAGTAGTGATTGGCCGTGTGGAGAAAATCTGGCTGGATCACAAAACCTATACGCCACAAGTTGAATTAGATATTTTCACGCAGTACGACAATATTCCCAATACCAGTTCGCTCTCTATCCGAACGTCAGGGTTGTTGGGAGAGCAATATATTGCGCTCAATATCGGGTTTGATGACCCTGATTTAGGAACGGCTATGTTGAAAGATGGCGATCGTGTTGAAGACACCAAGCCCGCGATGGTACTTGAAGACTTGATTGGCCAGTTCTTGTATAAAAGTAGTAGCGTAAACAGTAGCGGAACTCAGGAAAAATCCGCTCTGGCACCTGAACAAACACACTAACCGGCAATCCACTGCTTAGGAGAAATAATACTTATGTTCAAGCGATTACTTATGATTGCGTTGCTGGTGGTTGCGCCATTGGCCAGCGCGACAGATCAAACCAATCCTTACGCATTGATGAAAGATGCAGCAGAAAAAACATTTACCCATTTGAAGGATGAGCAGTCGCAGATTCAAGCCAATCCAGACCTCTTGCGCCAGATTGTGCGTCAGGAATTGCTGCCTTATGTGCAAATAAAATATGCCGGCGCACTGGTTCTGGGGCCTTACTACAAACAAGCCACACCTGAGCAGCGTGAGGCTTATTTCAAAGCGTTTGAATCCTATCTGGAACAGGCATATGGTCAGGCTTTGGCGATGTATCATGGGCAAAACTACCAGATTGCCCCAGAACAACCATTAGGTGATAAAACAATAGTGGCTATTCGTGTCACGATTACGGATCCCAACGGGCAACCGCCAGTGCGTTTGGATTTCCAATGGCGTAAAAACAGCAAAACGGGTTATTGGCAGGCTTACGACATGATCGCGGAAGGCGTGAGCATGATCACGACCAAGCAGAATGAGTGGGTAGATATCCTGCGTCAGAAAGGCATTGATGGCCTGACTGAACAATTGCTTATCAGCGCGAAAGCCCCGATCACTTTAGAAAAGAAAAAGTGACATGGAAAAAGATACTCTTGATAACGGCATGATGAGTAAAGAAAAAATCAATCAGGAAACGGTGAGTTGGGAAAAGGACGGTAACACATTGTTTCTGCAAGGCACATTGGATCGTGATAGTTTGCTTCCCCTTTGGCAACAAAAAGAGCGTGCTCTGGAAGACATCGACAATATTGATGTTTCTCAGCTCAGTCATGTGGATTCCACCGGGTTGGCCCTGTTTGTCCAATTCAAAGGGGAATGTCAGCAACGTGGCAGGATACTGACTTTTTCAGGGGTGAGTGAGCGCTTGGGCACGTTGATAACGTTATATGGATTGCAAACATGTTTTGACGATAATCAGCCCAAGGCATAATTCTTTTTTTGCTAATCCACGCCCCTGTAAGCCATTCGCTTGCAGGGGCGTTTTTCTTGGTTTAAGAGTCGGCTGGATTCCATTAGGATAGGCGTCTACTATTATTTTCTAATATTTTCTAACGACGAATGTGAGCAATTTATGGATATTGATGAAATTAAAAAAGTGCTGATGGAAAATTTGGCACTTGATGAAGTTATCGTTAGCGGTGATGGCAGCCATTTTCAGGTTATTGTCGTTGGTGCCCTTTTTGATGGACTGAGCCGCGTTAAACAACAGCAAACAGTTTATGCTCCTCTGATGGAATATATCGCGGATAACCGTATTCATGCGTTATCAATCAAGGCTTATACCCCTGCACAGTGGCAGCGTGACCGCAAGCTTCAAGGGTTTTGAGGCTGTTTGCCTCGCCGCGGACAGCACACTTTGAATTAAATAATAGGATCATAACAGATGGATAAATTTCGTGTGAAAGGGCCTACCTGCTTGTCGGGAGAAGTGGCGATTTCCGGGGCAAAAAATGCCGCATTACCAATTATGTTCGCGGCACTACTGGCAGAAGAGCCGGTTGAATTACAGAATGTGCCTGAATTGAAAGACATTGACACCACGATCAAACTTCTCAATCGTTTGGGAACCAAAGTAGAACGTAACGGTTCTGTTTTTATTGATGCCAGTGGGGTCAACGAATATTGTGCCCCTTATGAACTGGTCAAAACAATGCGCGCGTCCATCTGGGCATTGGGGCCGTTGGTAGCGCGTTTCGGTCGGGGGCAGGTCTCTTTGCCCGGTGGTTGCGCCATTGGCGCGCGTCCGGTTGATCTTCATATTTCTGGTTTGGAGCAGCTTGGTGCAAACATCGAGCTGGATGAGGGCTATGTCAAAGCCACGGTAAATGGCCGCTTAAAAGGTGCCAGTATTGTGATGGATAAAGTCAGTGTTGGGGCAACGGTGACGATCATGACGGCGGCCACATTAGCAGAAGGCACAACCACCATTGAAAATGCCGCGCGTGAGCCAGAAATTGAAGATACGGCTAATTTCCTCAATACGTTGGGCGCGAAAATCAGGGGGGCGGGTTCCGATCGCATTGTGATTGAGGGAGTCGAGCGTTTAGGGGGCGGTGTTCATCGTATACTGCCTGATCGTATCGAAACCGGCACCTTCTTGATCGCGGCGGCAATTTCGCGTGGCAAGGTGATTTGTCGTCACGCGAAACCCGATACCCTGGATGCGGTTTTAGCTAAACTGCGTGAAGCGGGGGCAGATATCAACGTGGGAGAAGACTGGATTAGCCTTGATATGCACGGCCAGCGGCCGAAAGCAGTGACATTCCGCACGGCTCCACATCCGGGTTTCCCAACGGATATGCAGGCACAATTCAGCCTGCTGAATATGGTCGCGGATGGCGCAGGCATGATCACCGAAACCATTTTTGAAAATCGCTTCATGCATATCCCTGAATTGATTCGCATGGGTGCACGGGCTGAAATTGAAAGCAATACCGTACTGTGTCATGGCGTTGAACAATTATCGGGTGCTCAGGTCATGGCGACGGATTTGCGGGCTTCTGCCAGTTTAGTCTTGGCGGGTTGCATTGCGGAAGGAACAACAGTCGTAGACCGTATTTATCATATTGACCGGGGTTATGAGCATATTGAAGATAAGCTGCGTGGTCTTGGGGCAAATATAGAGCGCATTAAGACAACTGGCTAAACGAAATCGCCTCGCCCAACATGGGCGAGGATTAGTAACCATCAAACTCATCAATGGTGACGTTAAGTGTGAGGGAGGCACCATCGCGTAATACAGTGACAGGTACGACACTGCCCGGACGAATTTCCGCGACGCGATCCATCGTTTCGACGGGTGAGATTGCTGGCTGGTGATTGACGCTGGTAATGATATCTCCCACTTTGATACCCGCTTTTTCAGCAGGACCGTTTGGAGCAACCTGAAAAACACGTAACCCTTGGATTTGATTGATATGACTGCCTGATGAGCGAATATAGGGTAACTCTCTGGCAGTGATACCGATATATCCCCTGATAACCCGGCCATCACGGATCAATTTCTGCATAATGGTTGTCGCCAGTTTCGTTGGAATGGCAAACCCCAATCCTTCCGGTGTTGAACCAAACTCTGACTTATCGAACGTCAACGTATTGATACCCACCAATTCCCCTAGTGTATTGACCAAAGCACCACCGGAGTTACCTTGATTAATTGACGCATCTGTTTGCAGGAAATTCTGGCGACGTGTCGGACTAAGGCCAACGCGCCCGGTTGCACTGATAATGCCTTGCGTGATGGTTTGTCCCAAATTGTATGGATTACCGATAGCCAACACGATATCCCCCACATGAGCCATACGTTTAGGATTAATTGGGATCAAGGGAAGGTTTGTGGCATTAATTTTTAAGACGGCCAAATCCGTTGGGCCATCCGAACCGACTAACAGTGCTTCATAAAAGCGCCCATCTTGCAACGCAACAATAATGGAGCCTGCTTTATTGATGACATGCCTGTTAGTGAGAATATAGCCCTGTTCACTCATAATGACACCGGAACCCAAGGGAAGGAGTTCCCGGCTTTCATGGGAAAAACTGCCCATGCTGCTGCTATAAATATTGACCACGGCGGGAGCAGCCCGGCGGACGGCTTTGCTGAAACTGGATATTTTATCGCTGTTGTTGCCGCTCAGGAAATCCTTTAAGCCATTGGGACGCAGGGAAGGTATAGCAACCAGCAAAATAGCTGCAATCAATAAGCCTATGAGTATAGCGCGCAATAACTTGATCAGCATGACATTATTCAGTAGTAAGTGATTGAAGGAAGGATAGCACAGAAGTGGACAGACACAGCATCATACTGTGTCTGTCGTGGATACGATACTCTTCATCCATCCATCAATTAATTACGCAGTAATAGATAAACATTGTCGTCACCACGTAAGACATTCAGGGCGATAACAGAAGGCTTCTCTTCGGTGATCTTGCGTAATTCACTGATATTTCTTACACGCACATTGTTGGCACCCACAATTAAGTCATCTTTCTGTAAACCCGATAGGGCAGCCGGTGAATTCTGGATAATCGAATCCACTTTGATGCCTTGGGTTCTGTTTATGGTGGCATTGCTCAGGGTGGCACCTTGCAGGGCAATACTCAGTTTTTCTGCCTTGGTTGACTCACCTTCACTGTTATCCAGAATGACGGTGACTTCAAGGGGTTTTCCTTTACGCAGCAGACCAATTTTGATCTCTTTGCCTGGAGCGGTTGTACCCACTTTCGCCCGGAGTTCAGAAAAACTGCTGATTTTCTTGCCATCAAAGGAAATCAGGACATCGCCGGGTTTGATCCCTGCTTTAGCGGCGGCCGATTTAGGAATAACTTCACTGACGAATGCCCCTTGCTGCGCTTCAACATTGAGTGCCTGGGCGATATCTGCTGTCATTTCGGTTCCCTTGATACCGAGTATGCCGCGTTTGACTTCGCCGTGGGCAATAAGCTGGGCGGAAAGAGCCTTCGCCATATTACTTGGGATAGCAAACCCGATACCGACGTTACCCCCGCTTGGTGCAACAATGGCGGTGTTAATCCCGATCAACTCGCCTTGCAGGTTAATCAATGCACCCCCAGAGTTACCACGGTTAATGGAGGCATCAGTCTGGATAAAGTTTTCCAAACCTTCCAGATTCAGACCGCTGCGGCCAAGGGCGGAAATGATCCCAGAGGTGACGGTTTGCCCTATGCCAAATGGGTTACCGATGGCTATCGCGTAATCGCCAACGCGCAGTTGGTCAGAATCCGCGAACTTGATAGCCGTCAGGTTCTTGGCATCTTTCAATTGTAAAAGGGCAATGTCGGTTTGTGGATCAAGCCCAATGAGCTTTGCGGAGTATTTACGGCCATCGTTTAATTGAATGCTGATTTTATTTGCATTATTGATAACATGGCTGTTGGTCAAAACATAACCTTTTTGGGCGTCAATAATCACCCCAGAGCCTAAGCCTGTGAATGGACGCTTTCTGGGTTCTTGTGGCGGAAAAGCAGGTCCGAAGAAGAACTGGAAATCATCGGGTAATTGAAGCTGTTGGCTTTGCACTTCTGTACCCGAAACATGAACAGTGACAACAGAAGGCAGCACTTTTTCCAGCATGGGGGCGAGGCTGGGTGATCCTTGAGTGGCCATGGCAGCAGGTAAGGCTGCATGGCTTACCATTGGAACTGAAGCTAAAGACAGTCCGATACTAATAGCGAGTGCACTGAGCAATGTATTTTTTCTTTTCATGAATACGTTCTCTTAATACCTAAGCCTAATTGTTTCGATGCTGTTATGACTACCAATGATTCAGCAAAGTTCACTAATAAAGTCGTTTCAATGCGCTTCTTTACAGGTATTTACGTGAATTAAAAATAAAAAACAAAACTTTTTCTATTGAATGAAAGGCACCACACAGTGCCGTGGCAGCAGTGGTTACCACGGCAAAGTTTATGCGTTATTTATCTTGAATAGGACGGAATAAGCCAGATGCACCCTCAGAATAATCCCGCGGGGGCATGTTAGTCGTCACTTTATTTGTTTCGGCGTCGGATTCGGTCAGACGATAATTGAAAGGATTATCCTGTACCGGCATGTTAGGCATCAATTCATTAGAACTTTTCGCCATATGCTGATACAACTGACGATAATCGCGCGCCATATTGTCAAGTAATTCAGCGCTGCGGGCGAAATGGCTGACCAGCTCTTTGCGGTATTCTTCCAATTCAGCCCGATTTTTCTCCAACTCGGCCTGTAGCGCATTTTGTTGGCGTAGTTTTGAGCTGCCAAAGCGGACAGCCAGCGCGCCGACGATAAAACCAATGATTAATCCGATCAGTGCATATTCCCAAGTCATGGCAACTCCTTTAGTCACATCATTATTCTGCAATGTTCTAGAACCTTATCCCATATACTACAACGATCGGGATAGACTCTCGGTATCATGATGACCACTATAACCGTTAATTTAGTCAGAGTGGAATATTGATTATTATTTAATTTATTTGCTATCTGTACCTAATAAACTTCAAGTTGCATTGTGCAAAATTGTGTAAAACAGAGGCTGCCTTATTCTCCCTCGTGACGCGAGAGAGAATAAATATATCCCCAAGTACGCGGAGTATAATAGATATATTTTATACAGCTTTGCCAAAGCCGGTAGTCAAAAATTCGTCGCTAAAAAATCGTCAGCATAGGTAATTCGAATAAAAAATTTTAAGGATTTTTACTTTCATGACACCGATAACACCCTCATCACTCTATCAATTAGCACTGTCTGATGGCCAGTATCAACCTGACGAAGTACAACGCAATACGGTTGAACGTCTTGATATTATCCATCGTGAACTCATCCATGCCCGACCCTGCCCGACTCCGCAAGTCAGTGGACTGAAAGGCATATTGGGTAAGTTGTTTGGTCGGCAAGCCCTTGAGCAATGCCGCCCTGTTCAAGGACTTTATATGTGGGGAGGTGTTGGCCGTGGAAAAACGTGGTTGATGGATATGTTTTATCAAAGTTTGCCCACTGAACGAAAACTGCGTCTCCATTTTCACCGTTTTATGTTGCGGGTACATGAAGAACTGACTACGTTGCAAGGACAGGAGAACCCTTTGGAGAGCATCGCGGAGGGTTTCAAGGCGCAGACCGATATCCTCTGTTTCGATGAGTTTTTTGTCTCTGACATTACGGATGCCATGATCCTCGGTACCTTGCTGGAGGCTCTGTTTGCCCGGGGAATTGCCTTGGTAGCAACATCCAACATTCCACCGGACGAGCTATACCGAAATGGATTGCAGCGTGCGCGGTTTCTGCCTGCCATTGAGCAGATCAAACAATATTGCGATGTGATGAATGTGGATGCCGGTATCGATTATCGCTTACGGACACTGACTCAGGCTTATCTCTATTTGACGCCATTGTCAGAAAAAAATCGGCAGGCGATGCGGAGCATGTTCCAACGTTTGGCTGGGCGGGAAGGCGAGCCGAATCCGGTATTGGAAATTAATCATCGTGACATGCCGGCAATCCGTTGTGTTGATGGGGTGTTGGCCATCCATTTCAAAACACTGTGCGAAGATCCCCGCAGCCAACTGGACTATATTGCCTTGTCGAAACTTTATCATTCGGTTTTTTTACATGATATGCCCGTGATGACAGGATTGAATGAAAATGCGGCGCGGCGTTTTATCGCACTGGTGGATGAATTCTATGAACGCCAAGTGAAACTCATCATTAATGCTGATGCGCCGATGGAGCAGATTTATCAAGGTGAATTATTGACGTTTGAATATCAACGTTGCCTGTCCCGCTTGCAAGAGATGCAAAGTGAGGAATACCTGAAACTCCCACATTTACCCTGATTTCTTTATCAATAGGATAATTATTGAATTTGGGGTCGATTTTTTATGATGAGTTCTCTATAATCTTGCGACCCCACGTTACGAGCAGGATTTTTTATTTCCCAAAAAACTTGCATTAGTGCCGGCATAGGCTATTCGAAGGGGTAGGTTTGCTGGACATGAGTCGTGTGAACCTCAAAACAGTTTCTGAACATCGAGTGTTCACCAACGTGTAACTTATAATCGGGTAAGCTTTAATGAAAACTTTTACAGCTAAACCAGAAACCGTAAAACGCGACTGGTATGTTGTTGATGCAGATGGCAAAACTTTAGGCCGTCTTGCAACTGAAATCGCTCGTCGCCTGCGCGGCAAGCACAAAGCGGAATACACTCCGCACGTTGATACTGGTGATTACATCATTATTGTTAACGCAGAGAAGGTTGCTGTAACCGGCAACAAACGTGCTGACAAAATCTATTATCACCACACTGGCCACATCGGTGGTATCAAGCAAGCGACCTTTGAAGAGATGATTGCCCGCCGTCCTGAGCGTGTCATTGAAATCGCGGTTAAAGGCATGCTGCCAAAAGGGCCACTGGGTCGTGCAATGTACCGTAAACTGAAAGTTTACGCGGGCAGCGAGCACAACCACGCGGCACAGCAACCACAAGTTCTGGACATTTAATCGGGATTATAGGCAATGGCTGAAAATCAATACTACGGCACTGGTCGCCGCAAAAGCTCTTCCGCTCGTGTCTTCATTAAGCCAGGTAGCGGTAACATCGTCATCAACCAACGCAGCCTCGAAGTTTACTTCGGTCGTGAAACTGCGCGCATGGTTGTTCGTCAGCCACTAGAGCTGGTTGATATGATGAACAAACTGGATCTGTACATCACTGTTAAAGGTGGTGGTATTTCTGGTCAGGCAGGCGCAATCCGTCACGGTATCACCCGTGCACTGATGGCTTATGACGAGACTCTGCGTTCTGAACTTCGCAAAGCTGGCTTCGTGACTCGCGATGCTCGTGAAGTTGAACGTAAAAAAGTGGGTCTGCGCAAAGCACGTCGTCGTCCACAGTTCTCCAAACGTTAATTTATTGCCGCAATTGTGGCAGTGGGTTAAAGTTAAAAACCCGTCATTTTTATGGCGGGTTTTTTATTCCTTCAACTTTTTCACTCTTCGATAACGCTCTATTTTTGGCAAAAAAATAGCATAATTGGGAAATAAATTCCCAGACTCTAATATTTCATCATTAATTCTCAATGTACTTCCCCACAAAATGTGCAAAATCTGGTAGACTAATAACAATTTTTTGCCTTATCCATGAATTTGCCTGATTTGGCAGAGGTAAAACCGGAAGATAAAGGGGATAACCTCGGATAATAAGTGCGAAACAGGATGAGAATATGAGCGAGAATAGCCGCTGTTTGTTGAAGGGCTGTTCGTTCCTTTGTTTAGATAAACTTGGAGGTTTTCATGGCTGTCGCTGCCAACAAACGTTCGGTAATGACTCTGTTTTCCGGCCCGACCGACATTTTTAGCCATCAAGTGCGAATTGTACTGGCGGAAAAAGGGGTCAGCGTAGAGATTGAACACGTTGAAGCGGGTAATTTACCTCAGGATTTGATTGACTTGAATCCTTACCAGTCGGTTCCTACTCTCGTTGATCGTGAGCTGACCCTGTATGATTCTCGTATCATTATGGAATATCTGGATGAGCGTTTTCCGCATCCACCCCTCATGCCTGTGTATCCTGTCGCACGTGGTTCCAGTCGCCTGATGATGCATAGAATTGAAAAAGACTGGTATTCCCTGATGTATAAAATTCAGGAAGGCAGTGTGCAGGAAGCGAATGCTGCACGCAAACAGCTTGCTGAAGAATTGCTGGCTATTGGGCCGATTTTCAGAGAAATGCCGTTCTTCATGAGTGAAGAATTCAGTTTGGTGGATTGTTATTTGTCTCCGCTGCTGTGGCGTTTGCCTGTTTTGGGTGTTGAACTGTCAGGTTCTGGCGCAAAAGATCTTCAAATCTATATGCAGCGTGTGTTTGAACGTGACGCATTCTTGGCTTCACTGACGGA
The DNA here is from genome assembly GCF_000968195.1 of Xenorhabdus doucetiae. Taxonomy (NCBI): domain Bacteria; kingdom Pseudomonadati; phylum Pseudomonadota; class Gammaproteobacteria; order Enterobacterales; family Morganellaceae; genus Xenorhabdus; species Xenorhabdus doucetiae. The sequence goes on along the minus strand of NZ_FO704550.1, from coordinate 3,704,183 downwards.
AGCAGAACGTGAAATGCGTTTACAATCACGGAGTTAATATATGGAGATGACTCAAATGTCTCCACGCCGCCCCTATCTTTTGCGGGCACATTATGAATGGCTGTTGGATAATGACATGACCCCGCATATTGTTGTGGATATTAACTATTATGGTGTTAATGTCCCGCTGGAATATGCACAAAATGGGCAAATTATTTTGAATATCTCGCCGAGAGCGGTTGGCAATTTACAATTGACGAACGATGAAGTGAGGTTCAATGCCCGATTTGGCGGTGTTGCTCGTCAAGTGAATGTTCCGATGGCGGCTGTGATTGCGGTTTATGCCCGTGAAAATGGCGCAGGAATGATGTTTGAGCCAGAACTTGCCTATGATGCGGACAATACGGGATCAGAAGAAATGGATACACCGACAGCAGATAATTTGGTGCTTATCCATAATAGTAAGTCGGCTAGAAAAGCCCCCCACCATGCTGATTCGCCAGATGACGAGCCACCTCCTCAACCGCCAAAAGGCCGTCCAACCTTGCGCGTCGTAAAATAGTTGATCAAAGCGCATACCCAATAGATTTCAAGTTGCATCCAGCAAGGCTGCGGCTTGAAAAGTGAAGGGGATCGTCAGGAACAAAAATAGAGGAGATATTGCATCTCCTTTATTTTTTAGTACTGCCAATGAATACTGCAATTGATTATTAATACTACAAACCATTAATACTATAAATAAGTACTATGCGCTCTCTCAAATGCCCATATGCAGGATTCGATATTATATCGATCTTCTCCCTTATTTGTTTTTTCCGCCAGTTTTAGGCTATCTATCATTTTCTTGGCAAATGCTCTCTGTTGACTCAGCCCCGTGATCGTTGGAGGCATATTGCAGATATCAGAGAATGAGAGTGAGCGGTGTGTTTTTGTCAATGCTAATACCTCTACAGGGTTTTCAACTAAAGCAATCGATAAAGCATTAATGATTTTCTGAGAAAACGCTGGATGAATATTCGGCGAGAGTTTAAAGGCAATTTGCAGCCATTGTTTATCACCGGTCGAAATATGATGGAGAATTTTGTCCTGCTCATATTCTGCGTTTATTTCGGCCACCACAGAATTGACTCCTCTTTCTTGTACTTGCTGAATAATTCTGGCAGGTGTAGAGAATTTGGCAAGCGAGGGCAAACTTATCAAGGAGATGAAAGAGAAGAAGAGTATCTGTATGGGTAAGCGCATCTGTTTCTACCTGTTATTATCACTTTAATGGTCTTTTATTTCACGTCTATTTAATCAGTTCTGCTAAGTCATTTTCTTTTCGAAAAAAAGAAACCTTATTGCTGTATTACGGTATTGCACTATTGCTGTACTGCTATATCGCATGGGAGATTAAATCGATATATTTAACTTTAGTGTATAAGAATAGTCGCATAAATCCCAAAAATACAACTAATCTGGTAGTAAAAGAAAATAAAAAAATGAGGGGGTTTTTATTTTTGAGATCTTCTCCGGCTAAAGGGCCGGAGAAGTCATTAGGAAAAGGAATTGAATCTACACTTCAAGATAATCGAGAATACCGAAAGCGGCTTTTCTGCCTTCATCAATGGCGGTTACGACCAAGTCGGAACCACGTACAGCGTCCCCACCCGCGAATATCTTTGGGTTACTGGTCTGGAAAGGCAGATCACTGGATTCTGGCGCGATAATGCGGCCTTTTTGGTCGAGCTTGACTTGATGTTCATCCAGCCAGCCCATCGTGTGAGGTTGGAAACCAAATGCCATGATCACTGCATCGGCTTCGAGCAAAAATTCAGAGCCTTGGATAATTTCAGCCTGGCGACGGCCTTTTTCATCGACGGCACCCAGTTGGGTCTTCACCACCTTGACACCACAAACCTGCCCGGCGCTGTTAATTTCAATGCGCACTGGCTGGAGGTTAAAGCAAAACTCTACCCCTTCTTCTTTCGCATTTTTGACTTCGCGGCGGGAACCCGGCATATTTTCTTCATCCCGCCGATAGGCGCAGGTAACCTGAGTTGCCCCCTGACGAACCGAAGTGCGGACGCAGTCCATTGCGGTATCACCACCGCCCAGTACCAAAACACGTTTACCCTTCATATCAATATAGGGCTGTTCAGGCAGGGAAGGGTAATCCATCAAATGACGGGTGTTGGCGATGAGGAAAGGTAAGGCGTCATAGACCCCGTCAGCGTTTTCGTTCTCCAACCCGCCGTGGATGGATTGATAGGTGCCAACGCCAAGAAAGACTGCATCAAATTCTTTGTTGAGTTCGGCCAGCGTGATGTCTCGGCCTATCTCGGTATTGAGGCGGAATTCAATCCCCATCCCGGAAAACATTTCACGGCGGCGGATCATCACCTCTTTTTCCAGTTTAAAGGCGGGAATACCAAATGTGAGCAAGCCGCCAATTTCAGGGTGGCGATCATAAACCACCACTTGTACGCCATTGCGGGTCAGGACATCGGCACACGCCAGCCCTGCCGGACCTGCGCCAACCACGGCAACACGTTTACCGGTTGGGATAACATGCGACAAATCCGGTTTCCAGCCCATCGCAATAGCGGTGTCGTTAATATAGCGCTCAATATTGCCGATAGTGACAGCGCCGAAGTCGTCATTGAGGGTACAAGCCCCTTCACACAGGCGGTCTTGCGGACAGACCCGCCCGCAGACTTCGGGTAAGCTGTTGGTCTGGTGTGATAACTCTGCGGCTTCGATGATGCGCCCTTCATTGGCGAGTTTCAGCCAATTCGGAATGTAGTTATGCACCGGGCATTTCCATTCACAATAGGGATTACCACAAGAGAGACAGCGATCGGCTTGTGCCTGTGCCTGAATTTCAGAAAAGGGTTCATAAATTTCAACAAACTCTATTTTTCTGATTTTCAATGACTTCTTCGGTGGATCGACACGTTGTAAGTCGATAAATTGATAAACATTCTGACTCATTATTGACTCCTTACTGTGCCTGAACCCGCAGTTCTGCTGAAGAACGGCTACGGTGCCCTAACAATGCACTGACATCACTGGATTTAGGTTTGACCAATGCGAATTTATTGACCCATTGAGACCAATTTTCCAGAATGCTTTCGCCGTGTTGAGAGTGGGTCAGGCGCACGTGTTCGGTGATTAACCCCCGCAGATGCTCTTTATGAATGGCAAGGGTATCGATTGAGAGCACTTCCACCAGTTCGGGATTGACGCGCTTGCGGAAGTCATCAAATTCATCCAGCACATAAGCAAATCCCCCGGTCATGCCGGCGCCGAAATTGACGCCGGTGCTGCCCAGCACACAGACAATCCCGCCGGTCATATATTCACAGCCATTGTCGCCGATCCCTTCAATCACCGTGATAGCCCCTGAATTACGCACGGCGAAACGTTCGCCGGCATGTCCGGCAGCAAAGAGTTTCCCGCCGGTTGCCCCATACAGGCAGGTATTGCCGATAATCGTGGTTTCGTGACTTTTAAAGGCTGAACCGGCAGGGGGAAGGATCGCAATGCGGCCGCCAGCCATCCCCTTACCGACATAATCATTGGCATCGCCGATTAACGTCAGTTCAACACCGGCTGCGTTCCAGACGCCAAAACTTTGTCCGGCGGTTCCACTGAAATTCAGTTTGATCGGATCGGCCGCCCGCCCCTGATCACCATACCGAGCCGCAATCTCACCGGAGAGAGAAGCACCCACAGAGCGATCCGTATTTTGGATATCAAAATAGAAGGTCTTGCTTTGCGAGTTCTCCACATAAGGCATCGCCTGGGTGACGATGAGTTTATTCAGCGTACCCTGGTCAAAAGGAGGATTACCTTCTGTGCAATGCAGCGCTTTACCCGTGTGAGGCTCTGCGGTTTCCAGCAAAGGCTCAAGATTGAGCTTGCTTTGCTTGGCCGAAATTCCCTCAAGGATTGCCAGCAAGTCTGTCCGGCCAATCAGGTCAGTCAGTTTTTTCACCCCTAATTGCGCCATTAACTCGCGTGTTTCCTGCGCAATAAAGCGGAAATAATGCATGACGCGTTCCGGCAGGCCGTGATAATGAGATTGGCGCAGTTTTTCGTCTTGCGTCGCAACACCGGTCGCGCAGTTATTTAAGTGGCAGATCCGCAGATATTTACAGCCGAGAGCTACCATTGGGCCGGTGCCGAAACCGAAACTTTCGGCTCCTAAAATAGCCGCTTTGATGATATCCAGCCCGGTTTTCAATCCACCGTCAACCTGAAGGCGGATTTTATGGCGCAGCCCATTGGCAACCAGTGCTTGTTGGGTTTCCACCAGCCCCAATTCCCACGGGCAACCTGCGTATTTGACTGAAGACAACGGGCTTGCTCCCGTTCCGCCATCGTATCCGGCAATGGTGATCAGGTCGGCATAGGCTTTGGCAACACCGGTGGCAATGGTGCCTACTCCGGGTTCGGAAACCAGTTTGACCGAGATCAGCGCCTTTGGATTGACCTGCTTAAGATCGAAAATCAATTGAGCCAGATCTTCAATTGAATAAATATCGTGATGGGGCGGCGGAGAAATCAGGGTCACGCCCGGAACCGAATAGCGCAGCTTGGCAATATAAGGCGTGACCTTATCGCCCGGCAATTGGCCGCCTTCCCCGGGTTTTGCGCCTTGGGCGACTTTTATCTGGATCACATCGGCACTGGCCAAATACGCGGGCGTCACCCCAAACCGGCCGGAGGCGACTTGCTTAATGCGGGATACTTTCTTGGTATGATAACGCGCGGGATCTTCCCCACCTTCGCCAGAGTTAGAAAAACCACCCAGCGTATTCATCGCTTCTGCCAGCGCCTCATGAGCCTCAGGGCTGAGTGCACCGATTGACATGGCGGCAGTATCAAAACGCTTAAACAGAGCTTCTGCCGGTTCCACATCGTCAATGCTGACGGGTTCACCTTTAGGCGCAAGCGTCAATAGATCGCGTAATGTGGCGATGGGACGCCCATTAACCAGCTCGGCATATTTCAGGTAATCACGGTAATCGCCACTGTGAACGGCGGCCTGCAAGGTACTGACAATATCCGGGTTATAAGCGTGATATTCGCCATTATGCACATATTTCAGCAGCCCTCCTTGATCGATGGTGTGGCGATGCAGCCATGCCCGTTTGGCAAGGTTACGCAGATCTTGTTCAAAATCGCTGAAATCTGCCCCGCCAATACGACTGACGACGCCATTGAAACAAATGTCTGTCACATCGGGATGCAACCCGACGGCTTCAAACAATTTGGAACAGCGATAAGAGGAGATGGTAGAGATGCCCATTTTGGACATAATCTTATACAGCCCCTTATTGATGCCATTGCGGTAATTCAGCATAACGCGGGCATACGGCGTATTGATGGTGCCGTCGTCCACCATTTTCCCCAGTGACTCATAGGCCAGATAGGGGTAAACCGCAGTCGCGCCAAAACCGATCAAGACCGCAAAATGATGGGGATCACGTGCACCGGCGGTTTCGACGATCAAATTGGTATCACAGCGCAGGTTTTTCTCCACCAAACAGTGCTGGATCGCCCCGACCGCCATAGGCGCAGGAATGGGCACGTTTTCTGGTGCAATATTGCGATCGGACAGCACCAGTAATACAGCCCCATGGCGAGCGAGATCTTCCGCTCTTTCACATAACGTTGAAACCGCCTGTTTCAGCGAGGTTTCCTGTGGATTGAAGGTCAAATCCAAGCGTTCAGCGCGATAATAGGACTCCTGATGGGTGGTCAGTTGCACAAAATCCGAGTAGAGCAGAACCGGTGATTCAAAGCACAGCCGATGCGCCTGTCCCTCCGCTTCACAAAAAACATTCATTTCCCGCCCGATGCGCGTCGCCAGTGACATCACATGGGCTTCACGCAAGGGATCGATGGGGGGATTGGTGACTTGGGCGAATTGCTGGCGAAAATAGTCGTAGATAATGCGCGGGCGGCTGGAAAGCACGGCCAGCGGCGTATCATCGCCCATTGAACCTGTCGCTTCTTGGCCATTTTCGCCGAGGGTACGGATGATTTGATCCAACTCTTCATTACTGTAGGCAAACTGTTTGTGATAAGTCGCCAACAAGCGATCATCCAAATCCCGTTGCCCGACTTGTTCTTCCGGCAACGCTTCAAATGGGATCAAACGCTTAACATTTTTCTCCAGCCATTCTTTATAAGGATGGCGGCTTTTTAAATCATTATCCGTCTCAGCCGAGTGGAGAATACGGCCCTCATAGGTATCGATGACCATTAATTCACCCGGCCCAACACGGCCTTTCTCGACAACTTCATCAGGCTGGTAATCCCAAATACCGACTTCGGAAGCACAGGTAATCAGCTTATCTTTGGTGATCACATAACGGGCAGGGCGCAGGCCATTACGATCCAGATTACAGGCGGCATAGCGCCCGTCGGAAATAACGATGCCGGCCGGCCCATCCCAGGGTTCCATGTGCATGGAATTAAAATCGAAAAACGCCCGCAGATCCTCATCCATATCCGGGTTATTTTGCCAGGCTGGTGGAACGAGCAAACGCATTGCGCGGATTAAATCCATCCCCCCATTGAGAAACAGTTCCAGCATGTTATCCAGTGAACTGGAATCAGATCCCGTTTCATTCACAAAAGGCGCGGCAGTCTGTAAATCAGGGATAAGCGGCGTGCGGAACTTATAGGCCCGCGCCTTGGCCCACTCACGGTTTCCCGTAATAGTGTTGATTTCCCCATTGTGAGCCAGATAACGAAAGGGCTGTGCCAACGGCCAGCGGGGCACTGTATTGGTTGAAAAGCGCTGATGGAACAAACAAATAGCAGATTCCATGCGCAAATCGGCTAAATCGGGGTAGAAACGCGGTAAATCCGCCGCCATGCACAGCCCTTTATAAATCGTAACCAGATTGGACAGGCTGCAAATATAAAAATCGTTATCGGTGATGCGTTTTTCGATGCGGCGCCGGGAAACGAACAGGCGGCGTTCCAGATCTTGCGCCCGCCATCCGGCCGGTGCGTTGATAAAAACTTGCTCAATACGGGGAAGACTGGATAAGGCAATATCACCCAAGATATCGCGATTGATAGGGACTTCCCGCCAGCCCACAATGGACAGGGTTTCATGTTGTAATTCCTGTTCGATAATATCACGACATGATTGGGCAATTTGGGCATCCTGACTGAGAAACAGCATGCCGACAGCATAATTTTTAGCGAGCCGCCATGACTGCTCGCTGGCGATCATCTGAAAGAAACGGTCTGGCTTCTGCATCAACAAACCACAGCCGTCCCCGGTTTTTCCATCCGCCAGAATCGCACCGCGGTGCTGCATCCTAGCCAGTGCGTGTATGGCGGTGCGCACCACCTTGTGGCTTGGCTCTCCTTCAATATGTGCGATTAACCCAAAGCCACAGTTATCTTTTTCCTGCAATCTATCATACAACATTGTAACGCTCCCCAAGTTCTGTCCGACTTTCTGTCTGACTCTCACATCACTCGCGAGATGGTCTAGAGATCTATTATTTCTACGGGCGTCTAATTCGCGCCCTCAGTAAAACGCCACTTGTTTTATTGGCATTAACAAGCGGTAAATCAAAATGATGTTATGTCATTTGTCACTGCATAAATATGAATCAGATAATTCTCTGACGGGTGATTTTCAGTGAATTCCCAACTTAACGGTAAAAATAGAGTAGGTCAAATAGTGTTAAATCACGTTTTTTGGCGATATTTTCTCTTTATTTTGTTGATTTTAATGAGTAAATAACGAATTTTTTGATTTTGTGACCAAGATCATTTCTATTAAATGATGTGAGTTATATCACTAAAATCACCACATTATCTATTTTAGATATGCTTTGAAACGTATTATTTGCGATATTTTAATCTAATTTTTCATCATAAATCGGATTTATATTGCATATTTTTCGATTTCTAAGAGAAAGTGATTGGGCGTTTTTTCGTCTAAAAAAGGATAACTGAAACTCAATTGCATAATTATTCTTATTTGTTGATGTTTTATTCCTTGCGGGAAATTGAGGGTAATATCCCTTAACGAAGTTGGGATTTTTTTACGTTATGATTCAATTTGGTGACTTTGACTGGGAATAATTTTTTACTGGGAGCGGTTATGAAACTCATTCGGGGGCTTGCCCAATATTATGTCGATTTAATGATGAAACTGGGGCTGGTGCGCTTTTCCCTATTACTGGCATCTGCTTTGGTGATCCTTGCGATGGCTATGCAGATGGCGGTGACATTCGTACTGCATGGAGAAGTACAGCTTATTGATTTAATTCGCTCCATCTTTTTTGGTTTATTGATTACTCCTTGGGCGGTCTATTTTCTCTCCATTGTTGTCGAGCAACTTGAAGAGTCCCGCCAGCGCTTATCGAGTCTGGTGGCAAAACTGGAAGAAATGCGTCAGCGTGATGCGACCTTAAACCAACAACTCAAAGAAAACATTGCGCAATTGAATCAGGAGATCAGTGACAGGGAAAAGGCGGAAAAAGCCCATTTGGTTTTGCTGGATAAGCTCAAACTGGAGATGGAGCACCGCGAAAAAACCCAGATTGAACTTGAACAGCAATCCGTACTGTTGCGTTCATTTCTGGATGCTTCGCCGGATTTGGTTTATTACCGCAATGAAGATAACGAATTTTCCGGCTGTAACCGGGCGATGGAGTTACTGACGGGCAAAAGCGAAAAACAGCTTATTGGCCTGACGCCGACGGATGTTTACGACAAAGAAATTGCCAGTAAGGTGATGGAAACCGACGAAAAAGTCTTTCGCCACAATGTCTCCCTGACTTACGAACAATGGCTGGTTTATCCCGATGGGCGCAAGGCCTGTTTTGAACTCAGGAAAGTCCCTTTTTACGATCGCGTTGGCAAACGGCATGGGCTTATGGGATTTGGGCGCGATATCACGGAGCGTAAGCGCTATCAGGATGCGTTGGAGAACGCCAGCAGGGATAAGACGACGTTTATCTCCACGATTAGCCATGAGCTTCGTACGCCTTTAAATGGCATCGTGGGCCTGAGCCGGATCTTGCTGGATACCGACTTAACCCCAGAGCAAAGTAAATACTTGGAAACGATCCATGTCAGCGCCATTACTTTGGGTAATATTTTCAATGATATCATTGAATTAGATAAAATTGAGCGTCGTAAGATCCAGCTTGATAACCAACCGATTGACTTCACGGGGTTTATGACCGATTTGGAGAACATTTCAGGCTTATTAGCGCAGCCGAAAGGGATTAAATTTGTTCTGGAACCAGAGCAACCATTACCCGCCAAGGTGCTGACCGATGGAACCCGTTTGCGCCAAATCTTGTGGAACCTGATTAGCAATGCCGTGAAATTTACCCCTAAAGGGGAAATTAAGGTGCGTATCTGGCGTGAAGAAGGGGAGCGCTTATTGTTTGAAGTGACGGACTCCGGTATTGGTATTCCTGCTGATGAGCTGGAAAAAATCTTCGCCATGTATTATCAGGTCAAAGACAGTGCGGGCGGGCGTCCTGCCACCGGCACCGGGATTGGCCTTGCTGTTTCGAAGCGCCTTGCCCAAAGTATGGGCGGGGATATCGTAGTGAAAAGTACATTAGGCAAAGGTTCTTGCTTCACGTTGTCTGTCATTGCCCCTGCCATTGATGAACAGCCCGAAGGGAAAGTTGAACAAGAGACGATGCCGTTGCCGGCACTTAACATCTTACTGGTCGAAGATATTGAATTGAACGTCATTGTGGCTCGTTCCGTACTGGAGAAACTGGGCAACAGTGTGGATGTTGCCATGAACGGTCATGATGCACTGGCCATGTTTGATCCTGATGAATATGACTTAGTGTTACTGGATATCCAATTGCCGGATATGACGGGGCTGGATATCGCCCGCCAATTGCACCAGCGTTACGCTTCTCAATCCTTACCGCCTTTGATCGCGCTGACGGCGAATGTATTAAAGGATAAAAAAGAATATCTTGATGCCGGCATGGATGGGGTGCTCAATAAACCTTTATCCGTCAAAGAATTGACTACCGTGATAGAAAAATATTGGGGTAAGGGAGCGGAATCTGAAAACATTTTACCGGAGGTGGATATGATGAATCGCGATGAAGAACGGCTGGATACGGAGATGCTAAACCAATATATCGAACTGGTGGGGGCAAAAATGATTGCCGATAACCTGGCTATTTTTGAAACCATGATGCCCGGTTACCTTGCCTTGCTGGACTCCAATATGACCGCCAGAGATCAAAAAGGGATCACGGAAGAAGCGCATAAGATTAAGGGAGCGGCGGGTTCGGTAGGGTTACGCCATTTACAGCAATTGGCGCAACAGATTCAGTCACCGGATTTACCTGCGTGGTGGGACAATGTTCAGGAGTGGGTGGATGAGTTAAAGTTGGAATGGAAGCAGGATATAGAAATATTAAGAAATTGGTTACCAAGCGTTACAAAAAAATAACCCCAACCGAAGTTGGGGTGCGCTAATACTGCGCCAACACCAGGGAAACTTGTTTACCCGCTTATCTATGGTTTATTTTCGATGCGAGCAATGAAAGAATTCTTTCACACAGAACACAAGTACCAACATAGCAAAGATAAGAATTTTTGTTACAAGATTCATTAAAATCTGTGATGAAGATTGGTGTTTAACCCTCTAAGGGGTTAAGCATTAATCTACTACAAATGGAGAGGAATATGAAATCGGTTGCCGTTATATTGAGTGGATGTGGAGTGTACGACGGAAGTGAAATTCACGAATCCGTTCTGACTATGCTCTCTTTAAGCCGTCTTGGTGCCAAAGTGTCTTTTTTTTCGCCTGATGAGGTACAACATCATGTTATTAATCACCTTAATGGAGAAGAGAAAGCAGAAAGCCGCCACATAATGGAAGAGTCAGCCCGTATAACACGGGGAAATATACAGCCTTTATCCAAAGTTAATATCAATGAGTTGGATGCGTTAATTATTCCCGGTGGTTTTGGTGCTGCCAAAAATTTATGTAATTTCGCATTCAAAGGATCAGATTGTGAAATAAATAAGGAATTATTAAGTATCGTGCAGGGCTTGCACCAGCAAGGTAAGCCGATGGGGTTTATATGTATTGCCCCGGTGATGGTGCCTAAAATATTAGGCAAACCGATAAAAGTCACCATCGGCAACGATCCAGAAACTGTGGCTCAAATAGAGAAGATGGGCGGGGTACATATTGAGTGTCCTGTTGATGATGTTATTATTGATTTTGAACACAAAATTGTAACAACACCCGCCTATATGCTCGCCGAATCTTTGGCTCAAGCGGAAAAGGGAATTGATAAATTGGTGAGAAAAATATGGGAAATGATTGAGTAAACGGATGAGAAATCCTTTTTCAATAGTGTGGCACTGGCTGAAAAGAATTGTCGTGTCGATCACAGTTCTATGGTTTGTTGCTGTCATCGCTTTTTCATTTCTGCCGGTGCCGTTTTCCATGATAATGATTGAGAGACAACTTGGCGCCTTAGCGTCAATTAATTTCTCTTATGTTTCTCGTTCAACATGGGTGGACCAGAATCAAATTTCACCTTATATGGCATTAGCCGTTATGGCCGCAGAAGATCAAAAATTCCCAAAACATTGGGGATTTGATTTTGATGCTATCGAAACGGCTATGGCATATAACAAAAAATATCAGAAACGAATTCGGGGAGCGTCAACCATTTCCCAGCAAACCAGCAAGAATTTATTTCTCTGGGAAGGGCGTAGTTGGATAAGAAAGGGGTTAGAGGCGGGAATGACCACCGTGTTAGAATTATTGTGGTCAAAGCAACGTATTTTAACGGTCTATCTGAATATTGCTGAGTTTGGCGATGGCATTTTTGGCGTTGAGGAAGCCGCCCGGCGTTATTTCGGCAAACCTGCCAGCCGCTTAACGGCTTCTGAATCTGCCTTGCTCGCTGCTGTGTTGCCGAACCCGCATCGTTATAAAGTCAATGCGCCCTCCAAATATGTATTGCAGCGTCAACAATGGATTTTACGGCAAATGCAGTTAATGGGGGGCGTGAATTATTTGAAACAAAATGATTTGCGATGGGAGAGGCGATAAGCCCTTTCCTCTCCCTATGATGCAGCCACATGCAATTTGCGTTTCTCCGCCTTATATCAAATAAGGCGGAATTTATTTGATTAAGCCAGAAAATCTTTCTGGCTGGCAATCAGCTTAGCACCACAGGCGGTTTGCATACCTTCCAGCGCAATCGGCGTACCATGCGACTTCAACGATTCACTCCCATCAATAATCGGATACGTTCCCTCGCATTTTGGACAAGTGACCAAATCGCCTTTGCCGGCAACCGGCACGCCCTGATAGGTATAACCGCCAATTGCGGTGATCACCTTGCCACCGTGATCGGTGGCATCATTTAAAAGAATCACTGCTTTACCTGCCATGTTTATCTCTCCGTTGTCATAGTGATATTTTTTAATATCCCAGTATCAAAAATGCTTTTTGTGGTGTTTACGATGAGACTTCGTAAAATGAACTGCGATATTATTATCACGGTTCCTGCTGTTTAATGTGTTGATTAAATAACGTTTATTGTGACTCCCACTGAGATGTATTATTTATTTTCCAATAGTCAATAGAGTCTCTGTTTAAGTCTATTTTACCGTCTGGGTATTCAACTCTGGATGGTTCCCCGCCTCCAGGGATAATAATCTTAGTGATTTTTGATTCATCTAATTTGGGATTGTAGTGAATATATCCATTCATTTTCTTTGATAGAAAAATTGTTGAATCCCCTTCTCCATTGGGTTTAATAAAAAATATTCTTTTATATTTCCCTTTAACTTCTTCATGAACGGGATAAAGTGTAGAAGTATAGTTTATAGTGTTATTTAGTTTGTCTTGATTAATTTTTCTATTTTTTTTGTCTTCTATATTTTTTATATGAAATACGGCCATTTTTCCTGTGCTAATCTGAATGTTTTTATCAATAACGTTTTTTTTATTATACTCAAGTCCTATTTTAATTGTACTTAGCTTCCAGTTACACCACCCCCTTCCATTAATAGGAATCTTTGTTTCTAATTTATCATTTTTATTAGGTTTTATGTCCCATTTAATCTCTCTTGTTCTATATTTTCTTCCGTTAGGAAGAAAATCTGAATCTAATTGTATTGTTGAGCATTTACTGGAAAAGTATTCTGCAAAAATTTTTGGTTTAGTATTATATGAAGAAATGCTTGATATTATAATAAATAGGTTTTCATAATTGTGATACACCCATTTTTCTCATCCCCGGTTTCTGCTGTTGTAAGGAAGCGGTTTCCATGAAGATTTTGACATGGTGAAGCAACTGCCACATAAATTGGCAGCAGTGGTTTCGTGTCACGGTTTCATGCAAGGATTGCCATAGACGTTCAATTTTATTCAACCACGGGGAATAGGACGGTAAAAAGAGAAGGTTAAATTGGGGATTTTTTGCCAGCCAAACCCTGACCTTCCGGCTCTTATGAATGCAATAGTTATCTAAAAATTAACCGGGATTTTTTTGGGCACTGGTATATTGATTATTAATTTATTCCTAACAATTGATTAAATAATTTTGAGTTCTTTCCCCAAGCCACCGAAATTACGTGATTTTTTTTGTTTTCGCCTTGAGGCAACCGGCAAGGTAGTGTTTTGGGTCTTTCCCGGGGGTAACAACACGCTTTTGCTGTCCTTTGAAGCCCCAGTCTGCACGATTTTTCGGTTAAAGGTTGATGTCCACTTCATCTTCATATAAGACAGGATGTTCCCCTGAGGCATTGGATAACGCCTCGCTGATTTTGGCCATTTTTTCATCATACTCAGGGTCAGGTAATTTTAAGGTTGGCGCCGCCCTTCGCCAAACGATGCCCGCCCGACAAAAGTAGCGATAGAGTGTACTTTGAGAGAGCGATATATTCAGTATCTCATTGATTTTAAGTGTAATCAGTTCAAGGCTCCATCGTGAACGGAGATAGCCAAGATGTTGTGGAGAGTGCTGTAATAAGAAAGAAATGACGGAGAGAAGCGGGGCTAAATTCCAGATGGCAGGCCTTCCCGCAGGGAGGCTTTTAAGCCCTTCCAACCCGTATAATGTTAACCAATTTACCCAACGATTAACTGAAGAACGTGAACAGTGAAGCGTTCTGGAAACGTGAGAAACCGTACTCCCTTCATGCAACATCAAGAGCGCGGTGAGGCGACGTGCATAGTTCTTATCCCGGGTTTTCTGGATAGCTTTTTTCATTTGACGTCGTTCATTTCGGGGTATTGATGTTATGATTGGCATGACTCAGTCCATTTTGGGATTTGTTTTGATTTGGCGATTAATCAGATCGCGAAAATCGGACTGAGTTCCCTTCAAGTGATCTACTATTTTGAAAACCTATTTATATTGACCATTGTATTGTGGGTTAATTGGAAAGTATTTATCGATCTGAGAATCGATGACTTCACCACATCCTGATAAGAATGGAGTAATTGAAGTAATAAAAATAAATTTTACTTTATTCATACCAATTAGCTCTTATTAGATTTTTCATTGTGTATAAAATAATCGAACGCTCGTTTCCCTGACTCACTTTCTTGACTAAAAGATAGTCGTGAACCAATTTGTTGCTCTAGTTTTAAAAAATATTGATAATTTAAATACTCCTCTTTCAATTCATCTCTTTGTTTATTCATCTTATCTTTAAAATTTTGCATCTTTTCCTTATAAATTATATTGTTATCAGGGATGCATAATGAAACGAGTTTTTCTTTTATAAAGTCTATATAAACTCCACTAAAATGATGAAGTATATTATTTGAGTTTGACTTATTGGGTTGCCTGTGATTTGGAAAGAAATTTTCGATTGCAGAATCGTTTGGTAATAATGATGGAACTAAATAGAAATTAAATTCTATCTTTTGGGGGGTGTTTATTGGAGAAATCAGATTTGCAGTGGAACCGTATATAACCTCTCCTTTAACCGGCGTGCCGGCCGGGATGTCAACGGTACCCTGTTGCTCTCCATCGGTGGGATAAAACTGCATGATTGTTGTGGGCGGAATGGGACTCAGGGCTAACGGCCAGATGCGGGACAGGATACCGTGGGTAATTTCGGGAAAATCATCTTCCAGCTTATCCCGTAAGTTGGAAACCAGCGCCCGCAGGTAGGCCAATACTTTCAGGTACAGCGATTCCTTATTGTTTTTCATTTAACTTTTTATATCCCTAATGCAATGATTAATAATTAATCGGCACATTATGGATAAAGTTTACGCAAAATCAATTGGCTATAATTAAAGGTGATTTATTGCTCTCATTTATTGATTGAAAATATTGATTAAATTCAAATTTTTTATGATTTGGGAAAAGTCTTAAGAGCAGCAAATAAAAAAGCGGCATAGATTCGTGCCGCTTTGATAATTTTCAGTTGAGATAGGTAAATGCGGTGGTGACTCGTTTTATGCCGCTGGTTTCGCTGGCGATTTTCGCCGCGGCAGCGCCTTCTTGTTGTGTGACGATGCCAAACAAAAAGACTTCACCATCTTCTGTCACCACTTTGATGCTGGATGATTTCACGGCATCGCTGGCTAAAATTTTGGAGCGTACTTTGGTTGTCAACCAAGTATCCGCGGAGGCCGTGGCTAACGTGACGGGATTACCCTGACGGATCTCGTTATATACCACGTCGGTGCCTTCAATTTTTGACGCAATCTGTTTTGCCCGTTCAGCCAGAGCCATATTCGGGCTTTGGCCTGTTAAAAGAATTTTACCCTGATACACCGTCACGACCACGCGGGCCTGGGACTTGATTTGTGCGTCCTTACTGATGGCATTGCTGACACGTGCTTCCAGCGTGGTATCGTCAACTTGTTGCCCGACGGTTCGCGGATCTGAACCGGCTTTTGTGGCAATCGCAGCGGAACCCACGACGGCGGCACCAATACATCCCTGCAATAGCATGGCACTGAAACAGACCAATAATAGAGAAAATAACCGCATGACTTGGCTCCTTATTCATCCTGATGAGGAAATAACGTGTTGTCGATTAAGTCGCACAGGCAGTTGATTGTCAACATATGAACTTCTTGTATTCTGACGCTGTGATGTGAGGGTATGCGTATCTCAACATCCTGAGGGCCGAGTAAACCCGCCAGTTCGCCGCCATCGTAGCCCGTCAGTGCGACAATCGTCATATCACGTGTCACCGCCGCTTCCACCGCTTTGATGATGTCCCGACTGTTGCCGTGGGTCGAAATGGCAAGCAGGACGTCCCCGGCATGTCCCAGCGCCCTGACTTGCTTGGCGTAGATTTCGTCAGGCTGCTTACTATTGGCGATAGCCGTGACCACGACATTATCAGCATTCAGCGACAGAGCAGGCAGACTTGGCCGATCGGTTTCAAAGCGGTTGATCATGCTGGCGGCAAAACGTTGTGCGGTTGCGGCAGACCCACCGTTACCACAGCAAAGAATTTTGTTGCCGTTCAGCAGTGATTGCACCATCATCATTGCGGCGCGTGCTATGGCGTCGGGTAATGCTTCTGCTGCTGCGATCTGAGTTTGAATACTCTCTGTAAAGCAGACTTTAATTCTATCCAGCACGTTATGACCTATGTATATTGGAATTATTGAGTTAGCGAGAACATTGAGCACCTAATAAAACAGGCTCTCATTCAGGGTGAAGGCGTTTTTCAGCCATTCAAATTTCTGTCCTGTTATGGCACAAACATCAAAACGGCACGGTGCCGTTTCCAGACATTCATTGCGTTGGGACAGCCAGACAGCCGCTGTATACAAGAGCTTTCTGCGCTTACTTTGGGTAATTGTAGCAATGGCTCCACCATATTGTGCATTCTGGCGGAAACGGACTTCAACAAATACCCATGTGTGTCTATCACGCATAATCAGATCGATTTCCCCGCCACGAATTTTCACATTCTCAGCAACGAAGACAAGCCCTTGTTTTTGCAAAAACAGTTTAACCTGATGTTCATAATGGCGCCCCAGCGCATAGTGATTGTTCGTCGGTTTTTTCATCCTGAAATGACCACGATATTTTTAATCATAGAGAATAATCACAACGTATTATTCACCTTATTGGGATTATTCCCTTGGCCAGCACTATTGGTATCAGTACCATCGGTATTTTCTGGGTTATCGATACCTTCTGGATTATGGGTATTTTCAGTGCGATTTTCGAGAGTGATGCGTCCATGATTGAATTGCATCCAAGGCAACTGACGCAAGACGGTACAGTTATCTGTCACGGAAAGCTCTCCCGAAGCGCCGCTCAGGTGGAATCCCATTTCTTGCTGCATTTGGGTAAATTGATTGGCCAGTGACCACGCATCAATGCCCATGGCATAGAGGCGCATCAGGGAATAATCATTGGCAAATTTTTGGGCTGCTTGCTGCATTAATGGCACATTGATGCCGGTTAGCAATGGGATGTCGCTGAACTGCATGCCATCCATCTCCAGGCGGAAATCAGGGCCTGAACCAGATTTATTACTGCGCGAACTGGCGTAGAGAGTGGGTTTTTTACGGGAACTGATGGCCATATCGATCATGGGCTTGATGATTGTCAACTCGTCTGCTGTCGCAACAATGTAAACGGCATCGACCGGGCCGGTGGCTGAACTGGCAGTACTCACCGGCGTACCGGACAAGCGAATGCCAACACCGCGATTCATGGATTGGCGCATTTCATACGGTGTGCCAAAAGTCTGTTGCAATACCGTCTGACCACCCAGTTTTTGCCACTCTTGTGCAAAGGCGTTGGCAACGCGGGTGCCTAATTCAGTACGAGGGATTAACACCAAGGGGTTACTCTTTTGCTGTTGCCAGATATGCAGGGCGGCATTTTTCGCCTCATCCTCAGGAGAGAGTGAGAAATAACAGATATTCGGCTGTCTTTGCGGCATATCGAGTTCATTAAGCGCCAGAATATTTAACGGCGTTTCAATTTGAGCCAATTGTTCCACATTGGGTTTCAGCAATGGCCCAACAACCAAGGTCACGCCATCTTGTTTAGCCTGTTCCAGCAGTTCGGTGAGTGGCTGGCTGTCGGTGTCATAGACTTTTACCGGTTGATTGTTTACTGGCTGATCATTGATAGGAGCATCATTAATCTCGGTATTTTCGGGACTGGCCGATGGTTCGGCGTTAACCGCTTCATTTGCATCGGTCGCATTGGTTGGCAATGATGATTCTGGCAACGAAGGATTTGGTAGCGATGGGTTGGGTAACGCTGGTTTTGGTAATCCTTTTTGTGCATCAAGGAAACCCTGACGAATCGCTTCACCGAATATTTTTGCCTGACCGCTCAAAGGCAGAAATAACCCAATCGTCGCAGGGCTGCCTTGGCCTTCTTGCAGCATTTGTTGCAGGGCAGTGGGTAAACTGCGCGCAGCCGGATTGTTGGGATAGCGGATTTGCCAATCGTGGATCGCCAGACGCAGTTTGTCGAGATCCTGTTTATTGGACTGCTGTTTATTGGATTGATAGGTATTGAGTAAATCAAGCCAGCCCTGCAACGTATATTCATTGGCATTAATCACCAATTCACTCATTTGCTGTGGGGAGAGTTGCGTCAGTAATTGCCAAGTCTCATCAAGGTTTTTTTGGCGGGCAGCGTCATCGGTGGCGTAAGACTCCAATGCGATGTAAGCACGGATAACCGCCAACGAGGGTTGATTGTGTGCTGCGTCAATAATGGCTTGGTAGCGGTTAATCTCTGCGCTGATATTGTCCTGAGGCGCAGAAGTGGGTTGCCCTTGCGGTTTGGGCATGGTACACCCTGCAATAATCATAGCTGACAGCAATGCTGTATAAACTAAACCAGTTTTGAAACGCACAAAAATTGAGGGAAGCATACTGTATCCAGTGATGTTTTTTTCAAAGATGCTCAATTTTAAATCGGTCATTCGGATGAAACAATGAATCAAACCAATCGAGCAGTGGTTACGACATCCACGCTGTATGTTGTGCCAACCCCTATTGGAAATTTGGGGGATATGACTCAGCGCGCTCTTGAAGTGCTTAAACATGTCGATCTGATTGCAGCAGAAGATACGCGACACACTGGCTTGTTGCTTCAACATTTTGCCATTAATGCGCGCATGTTCGCACTTCACGATCATAATGAACAGCAGAAAGCAGATCAATTGCTTACGAAGCTCGAACAAGGGGCAAGCATCGCATTGGTCTCTGATGCGGGGACACCGTTGATTAACGATCCGGGTTATCACTTGGTTCGCCGTTGCCGTGAAGCCGGCATCAATGTGGTTCCATTGCCCGGCCCTTGTGCGGCAATCACAGCCCTGTCTGCGGCTGGCTTGCCTTCCGATCGCTTTTGTTATGAAGGTTTTTTGCCTGCCAAAAGTAAGGGGCGTCAGGATACCTTGCGTGAGTTGGCACAAGAGCCACGAACGCTGATTTTCTACGAATCGACCCACCGTCTGCTGGACAGTTTAGAAGATATTGTCAAAGTGTGGGGCGCAGATCGCTATGTTGTGTTGGCGCGGGAATTGACCAAGACGTGGGAATCGATTCAAGGGATGCCCGCAGGTGAACTTCTGGCATGGGTCAGGGAAGATGAAACCCGCCGTCGGGGCGAAATGGTGCTGATTGTGGAAGGGTATCGCAAGCCCGCGGAGGATAGTTTGCCACCGGAAGCGTTGCGGACTCTGGCCGTGCTGCAAAAGGAGTTGCCATTGAAAAAAGCGGCGGCATTGGCGGCAGAGATCCACGGCGTAAAGAAAAATGCCCTGTATCGCTATTCTCTCGATAAAAACCAGTCGCTCGATCAAAACACGGCCTTGGATCAAATTGAAGAAGACGCTTAAAACCCCTATACATTGGATAGTAAACCTCTTATAATCCGCGCCGGAGTTGACCAGACAGTCGCTGCTTTATTGCTCTTTCGGGAGACGTAAAGGGGAGGAAAGTCCGGGCTCCACAGGGCAGGGTGCCAGATAACGTCTGGGAGGTGAAAGCCTACGACCAGTGCAACAGAGAGCAAACCGCCGATGGCCCAGTTTTGTTTGCAAAAACAAAGTTGGGATCAGGTAAGGGTGAAAGGGTGCGGTAAGAGCGCACCGCGCGATTGGTAACAGTTCGTGGCACGGTAAACTCCACCCGGAGCAAGACCAAATAGGGGTTCATAGGGTACGGCCCGTACCGAACCCGGGTAGGTTGCTTGAGCCAGTGCGCAAGTGCTGGCCTAGATGAATGGCTGTCCAAGACAGAACCCGGCTTATCGGTCAACTTCACAAATTTAGCCCTATAGAGCAGATGGCTTTATAGGGCTTATTTCTTTTTATTTGGCAGCAAACGGTTTGGCAGTAAAAGGAATTAGGCGAAAAAGGCATTAATCCGCTAAATCAATCAATAATCCGCGAAATGGCGTTTCCGCCTGTAATATCACTTTTTGCTCTTCCTGAATAAATACCCCATCCCCGCATTTTATTTTTACGTTGTTGTTTTTGTGACCCGCAGTGATTGCGTTTCCGCTAATGGATTGCAGGTAAGCATGTTTGCCGCGTAAAGCCAAAATCTGGCGGCTATGGGGATTAAGTACGAGATAGCTTATCCAGACTTGCTGACGCAGAGACATGCTATTGTTTTCTGACGTCGGAGAAGCCAGTAATGTGAGCGGCTTATCTGGCAGTACCTTGCGCTGTAATGGCTGTGTTTCTTGCTGAGGACAGGCATTGAGCCAGAGTTGCAGCCGAGTCAGTGGCATCGTGTCACTGGTATTGTGCTCACTGTAACGAATTCCCTGACGGGCAGAAAACAGCAAGCAATCCCCCTGCCGTGCATGAACGTGATTGCCTTCACTGTCCCGATATTGGGCTTCTCCTTGCAGGATAATATTCAGGACATCAACATGAGGGTAAGATTTGGGTTGGAATTCGGCTTTGGGGGCTAAAACTTCCTGATTAAGCACCCGCAGCGCTCGGTAGTTCAAAAATTTTGGGTCAAAATAGTGACCAAATGAAAAAGTATAGCGAGCCTGTAGCCAGCCATAATCCGCTTTTCCGCATTGATTTGCTGTTCTCGTTATTATCATGCCTGTTATCTCTTTTTAACCATAGATCTATGACCCTCGATCTTAATTATCTGGACGTTGAAATGTTAGCCAGTTAATCTGGTGACTATATTCAAAATTCCTGATTGAGAAAAATATGGGCAAAGAACGTGCGCTTACTTTGGAATCCCTGCGGGTCATGGATGCGATAGACCGGCGGGGAAGTTTTGCCGCCGCAGCGGATGAGTTGGGTCGGGTTCCTTCTGCACTGAGTTATACCATGCAGAAATTGGAAGAAGAATTGGATGTCGTCCTGTTTGATCGCTCTGGTCATCGCACGAAATTTACCAATGTTGGCCGGATGCTACTGGAGCGAGGGCGCTTACTGCTTGAAGCGGCGGATAAATTAACCGCAGATGCCGAAGCGCTTGCCCGCGGTTGGGAAACCCACCTGACGATTGTGTGTGAAGCGCTGTTTCCAATCTCATCACTTTTTCCGCTGGTGGATAAATTGGCGGCCAAATCGAATACCCAACTTTCGCTCATGACGGAAGTGCTGGCGGGGGCCTGGGAACGTTTGGAAACGGGGCAGGCTGATATTGTGATTGCCCCGGATCTGCATTTCAGGGCTTGCGCCGAAATAAATTCGCGAGTGCTTTATTCTATTCATAATGTCTATGTTGCTGGTGTGGATCATCCGATTCATCATGAACCGGAACCCTTGTCTGATGCCACACGGGTGAAATATCGTGGCATTGCTGTGGCGGATACGGCAAGGGAGCGTCCGGTGTTGACGGTGCAATTATTGGATAAACAACCGCGTTTGACGGTGAGTTCACTGGAAGATAAACGTCGGGCGCTGTTGGCCGGATTGGGCGTGGCAACCATGCCATACCCAATGGTGGAACACGATATTGCCGAAGGTCGCTTGCGGGTGATTGGTTCGGAATATAGCCATGAAACCAGCATTATCATGGCATGGCGGCGTGACAGCATGGGAGAAGCCAAGTCTTGGTGCTTGCGTGAAATCCCTAAATTGTTTGCGAAGAAATAATGCCAAAAGCCCCTGCCGGATAAACAGGGGCTAGCAAAGGAAAAGTAATTACCAATTTTTCTTCAATACATGGTCAAGACTAAATCTTCCCGGACCCATCATCGCCAGCAGCAAGTAGCCTGCGCCGATGGAGAAGTTTTTCAGGAACATGGTCAGGTTCATGTCATTTGAAAAATCACTGTGGAACAGCAGTGCAGTCAGGATACAGAAAATAAAAGTAAACACCGCCGTGGTACGGGTCAGCAGGCCGAACATCACCGCAAGCCCGCCACCCAGTTCAAGTAAGATAGTCAGTGGCAGCAGAATGCCCGGCACTTTCATCGCTTCCATAAATGCCTGCGTTCCCGCGTAGGCATCACCCAATTTTCCATATCCTGCGATAATGAAAAGCACGGAGATTAAAATACGGGCAACCAGCAGGCCGCTATCTTCAAATTTTTTCATGATTGTTTCCCAAAATACCGCAGGTAGCGATAAATAAGCTGTTTGTTTAGGTTTCATCGTCCAAAAAATGGACTAAATGGCACGATTTGTTCATCGTTATCGGATGGGAGGTATTCTAAAGAGAGGCATTATGGGTTGATAGTAAGGAATATTAACCATTTCATGCAGTTTTTTTGAAGGGATTATGGTCAGGGGTGATTTTTATATAGCGTATTCCGTACCATTTTCACGACGCCTAAGATACTGATCATACGGCGTGACCAGCGATAAAACCGCTTGGGGTGACGTAATCCATAAAGCAAAACAAGGCCAGAGCCAATGGCGATATAAGGCTTGAAAGCGGCGAGGGCTTGCCAGCCTTTATCATACGGTTGTGTGACTTCAAGCCATTTCCGTCCATAGGCAGCAAGCAACTGACGTTGTTGCTGGATTTCGTTTAATAACTGTTGCTTGCGCAACTTTCGCTGATAATGCCCAGATTTATTCATGCTGATCATCTTCCAGCATGTTGCGGTCAATGTTCAATTGCTCTCTGGTTGCGCTGAGAAAGGTCAATCTGCGGGCTTTTCTGAGTGTCCATATGGCACTCAAGACAGCGAGGAGCAGCAGGGTTCCGGCCATAATAACGATTGCCGTGATGCGGTAGGCGGGTTCGATGATCCAGAATACCAGCACCAATAGGCACATCAGGCCAAAGCCCGCGAATAGCAGCGTTAATCCTGCCAGCAGTAGCAATTGTATTAGTGTTGCCGCTCCCTTCTCCAACTCAACCGCAGCGAGTTGGAGACGGGTTGCAACCATATGCACAACCAGTGCGGCGATTCGCCGTACCGTATCAAACAGCCCTTTGCCAGGGCCTTTCGCGTGGGGGAGTTGAGTCATGTCAGCGCCTTGCAAGCAGAACGCCCAATATCACACCAATGGCCGCACCAATACCGACACCTGTCCACGGATTTTCACGCACATAATTATCCGCATGGCCGGCAATCTCTTTGGTTTGGCCGACCAGCTTATCGCTGGCTTCACTGAGCGTGACACGCGCATCTTTCAGCGTTTTTTCTGCTTTGCTGCGTAGTTTTTCCAGTTCCGCCTTTGGCTTGTCGCCGGCGTTATTGAGCACTTCTTCCAGCGTATCCGCAAGGGATTGTAATTCAGCACGTAGATCTTCAGAGCTTTTTTTCTGTGGCATTGCCCGTCTTCTTAAATATACGATGGATGAATTTCAAACATAGACGCTTTTAGCAGGAGAGGAAAGGTTGAATTGATGAAAAATTGTCACGAACGATTTTAATGGCGATACCCTGTGGTCTATTTCACGGCAATACCACAGGGAAACCAAAGAAAAATAAAGCGTTACGACAGCGGTTTATTCGTGCGCTTTTTGCGCCAAATCACCGTCAGGCTGCCAATTAAGCCAATGAATAACAGGCCGACAGGCAACAAAACCAAAAAATTCATCAGGTATTCTTCATACTGGCAAAACAGCGGGCTTTTACCCAGTGCGTAACCCAATGCGGTGAGAATAGCGACCCACAGGAACCCACTCAGCCAATTGAATAGTTGAAAACGCCCACTGTTTAGCCCCGCAAGGCCGGCCAGTGTGGGCAGCAATGTTCTGATAAACGCCAGAAAACGGCCTATCAGTAAGGCAGATAAGCCATGACGATGGAATAAGTTATGTGCGCGTTGATGATAATGTGCGGGAAGATGTGACAACCAGCCCTGAACTAATTTTGTATTGCCAAGCCACCTTCCCTGAAGATAGCCAATCCAGCAGCCAAGGCTGGCTCCGGCGGTGAGAATGGCTAAGGTTACAGGAAAACTCATGGCTTCTTTTGCAATGAGAACACCGACTAAGATCAGCAGGCTGTCGCCCGGTAAAAAAGCCGCGGGTAAGATCCCGTTTTCCAGAAACAGGATGGTAAAGAGGAGTATGTAGATTGCCCATACCAACGACGGATTAGCCAGTGTTTCGTAATCTTGGTGCCAGAGTGCATAAATAAGGTCTGTTACAATTTCCATCAAATGTTCCTAAAACGCGGATTAAGGATGACATCTTACTTCTATGGTGTATTTATGGTTAATTTCTATTAAATACGTTGTATACCCGTCGTCTTTCAAGCTGCCTCTTTGTTGGCTGCGCTCACTCACCCCAGTCACATAGTTATCTATGCTCCCGGGGATTCATTCCCTTGCCGCCGCGATGCAACTTGAAATCCATTGGGTATAAGTACAAAGTATTTAATATCAGTTGTCATAAAATGATCTCGAAATCCTTTCAAGATGGCCTAAAGATCGACTGGCACACTTTAACAAAATCAACAGTATCGAGACAGAAAATTTTGTTGATCAATTGAACATTTACCTCAAGGTAAAAGTAAGTTCATTTAGATATATCCGTTAATTAATCGTTTGATAATATTTTATAAAATAGCATTAACGTGTTATTTAGCATGCGGGTGGACTAAATTTACGTATATTTCCAGTTAAATTCACTATTACTCATTAATTAATAGTGAAAAGTAATCACTCCATCCTATCCATATTAGAAATAATCTGTCTCTATTATTGAAAGTTGTTTTTGGGTAATCATTTGAATTTATAACTTAATTTGGTTTCTTGAAGGTAGCGTCCATTACACCATGAATACATCTGAATGTATTGTGATGGGAAAATTGCAGTTTTGATCACACAAATGTAATCAAGTTGTTATCAATTGTTGGGTTGTCTGTATATTGCAACGAATGACTTTTTGCAGTTCCTTTAATTTCCCTTATTGGGAAAGCAAGTACAAAACATCAGGCTCGGCGAGCCAAAATACCAACAAATGGATAGGCTATGAAAAAACAACAAAAAGGCTTTATGCAGTTTATTGTACAAGGAAGCCTGGTAAAACAAATTCTTATCGGATTAATACTGGGGATATTACTGGCATGGCTGGCGCCTTCCGCGGCTAAGTCAGTTGAATTGCTGGGAACCCTCTTTATCGGTGCGTTGAAAGCGGTGGCGCCTGTATTGGTGTGGGTCTTGGTCATGTCTTCGATAGCCAATCATAAAGCAGGCCAAAAAAGTAATATTCGCCCCATTCTGGTCTTATATCTGGTAGGTACATTCTGTGCGGCTGTTGTAGCGGTCATTGGCAGTTTGTTGTTCCCATCGACGTTGACGCTGGTGACAAATGAGACTCAGGTGTCACCACCTGAAAATATCGTTGAAGTGCTGAGGGGATTGCTGCTGAATATCGTCGCTAACCCGGTTGATGCGATCCTGAAAGGCAATTATGTGGGGATTCTGGCATGGTCAATTGGTTTGGGCATTGCTTTACGTCATGCCAACGAAGCGACGAAGACAGTGATGCAGGATCTGTCAGGAGCCGTGACCCAGCTTGTGCGTGTTGTGATCCGCCTGGCACCTCTTGGTATTTTCGGATTAGTTTCCTCAACCATTGCGACGACCGGTTTTGAAACCTTGTTCGGTTATGTTCATTTGTTAACCGTGCTAATTGGCTGCATGATTATCGTTGCGCTAGTGGTCAATCCACTGATTGTCTATTGGAAAATTCGCCGCAATCCTTATCCCCTGGTTTTTGACTGCTTGCGCGAAAGTGGTGTTATGGCGTTCTTTACCCGTAGTTCAGCCGCCAATATCCCTGTCAATATGGCAATGTGCCGTCGTATGAACCTTGATGAAGATACTTACTCGGTTTCCATTCCCTTGGGAGCCACTATCAATATGGCGGGTGCGGCAGTGACGATCACTGTATTGACACTGGCAGCGGCGAATACACTGGGTATGGCTGTCGATATTCCGCAAGCAATATTGCTGAGCGTCGTTTCAGTCATTGCCGCCTGTGGATCATCAGGCGTAGCGGGTGGTTCATTATTGTTGATCCCTTTGGCGTGCGGCATGTTTGGTATTCCCAATGAAATTGCCATGCAGGTGGTGGCGGTAGGTTTTATCATCGGTGTATTGCAGGACTCTGCTGAGACGGGCCTGAACTCTTCTACTGATGTGCTGTTTACCGCCGCCGCTTGTCAGGCTGAAGAGTCCCGTATAGCCGCGGATCAACTGACACAGCGTTAACTTGAATTATTAGCGGTTATTAGCGGAATGAAAAAACGGTGATAATGGAGTGAATATCCATTATCACCGTTTTTGCCTGACACTTTATTTTTCTGACACTTTATTCGCCTTATAACTTAAGCGCCAGCCGGGTTCCCTGCGCGATAGCCCGACGGGCATCCAATTCGGCGGCGATATCTGCCCCGCCAATGATATGCACACTTTTTCCCATTGCCTGTAACGGTGGGAAGAGGGCTTTCAATGGTTCCTGTCCGGCACAAATAATCACATTATCCACGTCAAGGCATTGTTGTTCATCGCCACGGCGGATATGTAATCCCTGATCATCAATCTTCACGTATTGAACGCGGTTTAACATTGTAACGCCGCGCATCAACAGGCTGGCCTGATGCACCCATCCCGTGGTTTTTCCCAGACTCTCCCCGACCTTGGAATCCTTGCGTTGCAGCAGATAAATCTTGCGGGGGGAACGTTCGGCCTGCGCGCCTTCTGGCTGTAGTCCTCCCCGATGCCTGATGGTCCG
Source organism: Xenorhabdus doucetiae (assembly GCF_000968195.1). Classification (NCBI taxonomy): domain Bacteria; kingdom Pseudomonadati; phylum Pseudomonadota; class Gammaproteobacteria; order Enterobacterales; family Morganellaceae; genus Xenorhabdus; species Xenorhabdus doucetiae. Next base: position 3,677,068 of record NZ_FO704550.1, on the reverse strand, counting down.
GTCAATGCCCCACTCATGACTAAAAGCATGGCTGCTCAAGCTGGTGCTTTGCCCGCTTTGGCTCAGGTACTCCGCGGTATCGAAACCAATACCGCCCGCGCCGATAATGGCAATACGTTTGCCGACCGGCCGCTTGTGTTTTAAGACATCAAGGTAAGTCAGCACCTTTTCATGTTCAATGCCGTCGATATTGGGAATGCGTGGTGTGATGCCGGTTGCGAGAACAACTTCATCAAACGCTGCAAGCTGATCAGCCGTTGCCGTCTGGTTGAGGCGAACTTCAACGCCGTTCAAGGCCAATTGGCGGGAAAAATAGCGTAAGGTTTCATGAAATTCTTCTTTGCCGGGAATTTGCTTGGCGATATTAAATTGCCCGCCGATTTGATTTTCCCGTTCAAACAGCGTGACATGGTGCCCCCGGCTGGCGGCGGTGACGGCAAAGGATAATCCGGCCGGCCCTGCACCGATCACCGCGATAGTTTTGGGAATTTTTACCGGGGCGGCAATGAATTCGGTTTCATGGCAGGCGCGTGGATTGACCAGACAAGATGCCAGCTTGCCGACAAAAACTTTGTCCAGACAGGCTTGGTTGCAACCGATGCAGGTATTGATTTCATCGGCGCGGTTTTGTTCGGCTTTCAGGACAAATTCGGCATCCGCGAGAAGCGGCCGCGCCATAGAAACCATATCGGCGTAGCCTTCACTGAGAACTTGTTCAGCAATTTTGGGATCATTAATGCGGTTGGCGGTAACTAAAGGGATGTTGACTTTTCCCATCAATTTTTGCGTGACCCAACTGAATCCGGCTCTGGGCACCATCGTGGCAATGGTTGGAATACGGGCCTCATGCCAGCCAATACCCGTATTGATGATCGATGCACCAGCTTTCTCAATCGCCAGAGCCAGTTGTTCGATCTCTTGCCAGTTAGAACCCTCTTCCACGAGATCCAGCATGGAAAGGCGGTAGATAAGGATAAAATGCTTTCCCGTGATGGCGCGGACAGCTTTGACAATCTCGACAGCAAAGCGCATGCGGTTTTCGAAGGTGCCACCCCACTTGTCCTGTCGCTGATTAGTGCGTGTGACCAGAAACTGATTAATGAGATAACCTTCTGAACCCATGATTTCCACCCCATCATAGCCTGCTTGCTGGGCGAGTTGGGCACAGCGGGCAAAATCCTGGATGGTCTGATTGATATCTTCCTCAGCCATTTCTCTGGGCATAAAGGGATTAATCGGCGCTTGAATTGCCGAGGGCGCGACGGAATTTTTCTGATAGCTGTAACGTCCGGCATGCAGGATTTGCAACGCAATTTTCCCCCCAGCCTGATGTACCGCATCGGTAATGAGCTGATGATGCGGCAGTTGAGTTTCACTATTCAGGACGCTTGCCCCTGCTGCAACCACGCCCTGCGGGTTTGGTGCGATACCGCCTGTCACGATCAATGCGACGCCGCCCGCCGCCCGTTCGGCATAAAATTGTGCTAAACGTTGGGCACCGTCAGGGTATTCTTCAAGCCCTGTGTGCATTGAACCCATCAATACACGGTTTTTTAGTGTGGTAAAGCCCAAATCCAGCGGTGTAAGCAGGTGGGGGTAATTGCTCATTGCATTCTCCATCAAATATTTGGTAGCCCAAGAAATAAAACAGCCAAGTGGTCGGATGAGATGATGATTAAATTTAGACAGTTCCGGCATTATTGGAACCACTTTGTTAATTGATTGTGACAAATATCATGGAATAGCGCATCAATGACACCTTAATGAAAATCTATTGGGCTGGAATTGCCTCTTATTTGTGATTGTTTCTAGGGTTGTTATTTTTATGTGAAAATATTCTTCCATAATGCTAAATAAGAGTGGCAGAATTAAATCTTAGTAGAAAGACGTATGATGGAAACAAATATGGAGGATATAACGATGGAAAAAATAACAGATTGGGTTACATTGACCGGAAATAGTGTCACTTTAATCCCCTTGTCATATGACAGACATGATGAATTTGTTCGTGCCATTGAAGATGGGCAATTATATCAACTGTGGTATGCCAATGTGCCTGAACCCGTTAATGTTCATGCGGAAATTGAACGCCGTTTGTCCCTGCACGCCAAGGGCAGCATGTTACCTTTTGCTGTCATTAATAATGCAACGGGAATGGCGGTTGGTATGACATCCTATATGAATATTGATGCGAATACGCCCAGATTAGAAATTGGTTCTACATGGTATGCACATTCTGTCCAACGCACCGCGATTAATACGGAAGCAAAATTTCTATTGTTGCAGTATGCGTTTGAAGAACTGGAATGCGTTGCGGTGGAACTGCGTACCCATTTTTTAAATCACCAAAGTCGCAAAGCGATTGAACGATTGGGCGCTAAACTGGACGGTATTTTGCGTCATCACTTGCGTGCCAAAGATGGTTCGATAAGGGATACTTGTGTTTATAGCATCCTCCTTAATGAATGGCCCGCCATTAAAACGCATCTTATATGGTTAACGACGAAGCCACGTTGAGTACCCGATGGGTCTTCTTTTTTGTTTGGCTGGAAATCAGGTGGCGGAAAGGGAGGCCTTAATATTGTTTTCCAGATCATCCAGTAATTGATAGCGGCGGCGATATTCGGCGCGTTTTTTACTGGGGATATCATCCAAAGATTTTCTTTCTATGAATGATGGCAAATGGAAATCATTATTTTCCTTTCTGACGCCGCTTAGCGATTCCCAGAAAGCGTTATAATCGGCTACCATCTGATTTTTCTTTTTATGCCAATAACGAATGCTACGGTAGATATGGGTTTCGTTACTGACCGCTAAGATCTGTTCGCAATGCATATGCTCGGCAAAACGACAAATCGCCTCAATCAACAGGCGCTTGGGAAATAACCCATAACACTCTTTCGTCGCATGGCGGATAATCTCCAGCGCATTATCTCCTTTTGTTGGCCCTTGCAGTACACCGATAAAGAGTGTTTGTTTGCCATCAATCGTTAATAACGTAAATGCACATTTGGCCAGAATGACATTTTCCGCCGTGGTAATATATAAAGAGAGTTCACCTTCTTTATTCAGATTGTCCAGCGAATCAAGATATATCAGAAATGTTTCATTTTTCCCTTGAAGGGTTGCTAGTAAATAAGCCTGAATATCAAAGATCCGACTAATAACAGTAGGTTCTAATTGTTTGAATAATAATTGATAGTGCTCATTCAGGGCACCAACGATCTGCTTGCGCTTGAAATTAATGCTCAAGTATGGGCGATGTAATTTGCAAGGCAAACTGGGTTGTTTTTTCAAGATATCCAAATAGCGAGGCGTTCTGGCAAGGCCATTCAACAGTTTCAAGGTAGAAACGGGGGTCAGGAGACTGCGCAGGGCAAATTTGGTGCGATTGCTGGAAGAGTGCCAGTGTTCACCGGGAGTTACACGTTTTCCGATAAGATCAGCAAATAACTTCATTCCTGAAGAAGTAGGTGGTTGTAAATGATTCATTAATGCTTAAACTCAATAAAAACAAGAATATTGATACCCACTGGATTTCAAGTTGCAACGCAGCGGCAAGAGACAAAGCTCCACCCAAGAGCAGGGTGAATGCTATGTTTATCACTACGTAACTGGGGGGACGGACGTAGCCAGCAAAGCTGCAACTTGAAAGGTGGCGGGTCTATAAAAAATCCATTATATCATTGAATTACCCAGTTCTAATCAGATGTTTACAAAATATTCCATTACTTTAAATTTATTTATTTTTAAATAGGTTTTCATCATAGTGAGAATTTGTCATCTTGTCCGCGCGTCGTGCGAGACAAGATTTACTCCTATCATTATCGAGTTATTACTGGATGGGCGAAGATTGGAGGGCAAGCTTCATATGTAATAGGGGGAATGGATTTCCTTCTCCATCAAGCTCTGAGCGGGAAAATACCTGAAATCCCATATGCTGGTAGAAGCCAACACCTTGCCCATTTTGTTCGTTAACATCCAACTCGTTGACTTGTAATTCGTTAATGGCAAATTGCAGTAACATCTTACCGATCCCGGTTCCCCGTGCTTGTGGTGCAATAAACAACATTTCTACCCGATGTTGGGCGGTACTAATGAATCCTGCGATATTATTTTGTTCATCTACCGCCTTATAAACCGTGAGATTAGGTAAGTAGTCGTTAAGGATCTGTGGACGTAAAACCTCAATCATACTTTTGGGTAAAAAATCATGCGTGGCCAATACTGAGGCTTCCCACACCTGAATCAGCGCCGCGAAATCCGCTTCGGTGGCTGGTTGTATTTGCATGAATTATCTCTCCATTCAGATTATTTTGTTATTAGCTTGCCAATACACGGCCTTTGCGCTGCAAGCTCGCCAGCAGCATATAAAGCGCAGTTGCCAATAAGACAATAAAAAAGAAACTCATCAATCCATTGTGCTGAACTTTAAAGTAATGTTGTAGCATAAAATGCCCGGCTACCAGCGGGCCCATGGCGGAACCGATACTGTAACTTAGCAACATGACTTGGCTTGCCGCGACAATATAGGACGCATCCAGCTTGTCACAAGCCAAGGTGATCGCAATGGGATACAACGCAAAGGACGACATCCCCAAAAGCGCCAGTGCTACTATCATGATAATGTAATGTTCAAAGAGATACATGATTCCTATGGCGAAGACACCCAGTAATGAGACCATTGCCAATAGGAATATTTTGCTCATGATGACGGACAGCTTGCTGATAATCGGTTGTATCACCATTCCGCCCAGAATAATGGCTGCCATCAAGACACCCACCTGATCCGTACTGAAATGGCTCTGGCTGAGTGATAAAGGCATCAAACCATAGATAGTGCCCATCACAATACCCGACGTCATGCAGCCCACGATCGCGGGTTTGCTGAATTCGGTGATTTTTCTCAACGACATACTTTGGTGGCGGAGTGCAGGAGGCTGCCCATGACGCACGAATAATGGAGGCAAAATAGCGACAAACAGCAGTGCCGAAATCACCATAAAAGGGATCATCCCCTGAGTGCCGATAGGCCCAATCAATAACTGGCCTAAAGTTGTTCCACCGTAAAGAGAAGTCATATAAAAGCTCAGGCGTTTGGCGCGTTCTTTGGGATTATCGCCAATCAACAACCAAGATTCGACCACGACAAAAACGCCGGCAACCGCCACGCCAGCCATACACCGCACAAGTAACCAAATTTCTTTATTGGGAAAAAACGGCAATGCAATAACGGTCACTGATAAAAGCAATAAAAAAACAATAAATGACATACGGTGACCTATCTTGGCAATAACAGGCTCAATCATCATAGAACCTATCAGTAAACCGACATAATAAGCACTGGCTAACCAACTGGCATAAGCGGTATCAATGCGGAAACTTGCCATCGACAAAGGAATTAAGCTCATGAGGTAACCAGAAGCAATGGCAAAAACAGTTAAGCCAGCGACAGGTACAAATGCACTGTCATTGTTGCGCAGCAGTTTCACTACTGTCGTCTCCACATAAAAAATCAGTCAGAAATGCGCTGCTTCTCATCAAGAACTTGCCGAATGGCGGTCAAGATATAGGCCAAGGACTGGAATATATCTGGGTGATTTAAGCAGTAGGTCAGTGACTCAATAACCTTGAGTGGTGCGGACTATAGCCCTTTCTTACAAAGAGATACAACGAGAAAAACTGATACTCATGAGTGAAAAGATTTATGGAAAAAGGGAATATAAAGGAACGATGACGATGAGGTTTCGACAAATGGTTTGGAGGCTCATGTCGCTACCAAAATGGATAATAAGCCTGACAAAGCGCCGATTTTGAACCGGTGCTTTGTCAGCGGTCTTAACGCACTAAAACTAAGCCCAACGCCGGATCACAATCGAAGTATTGATCCCACCAAAAGCAAAGTTATTGCTTTGGATAAACTCGGTTTGGATGTTACGCGGCTGGTGGATAATATAATCTAACTCACCACAAGCGGGATCAATCTGGTTGAGATTGATAGTCGGGGCAAACCAGCCTGCATTCATCATTTCCAGGCTTAACCATGCTTCAAGGGCGCCACAAGCTCCCAGAGTATGGCCGAAATAGCTTTTCAGTGAAGAGATAGGTGTTTGGTTGCCAAAAATATTGGCGGTGGCGTGGCTCTCAGCCACATCCCCCCGATCGGTGGCAGTACCGTGGGCACTGATGTAACCGATATCGGCTGGCTGTAAGCCCGCGGATTTCAGCGCCATTTCAATGCATATTTGCATCGTTTCGGATTTTGGCTGGGTGATATGGGAAGCGTCACAGTTAGTGGCAAATCCGATGATTTCACCATAAATTTTGGCGCCACGCGTTTTGGCGTGTTCCAGTTCTTCGAGGATCAATGTCCCTGCACCTTCACCAATCACCAACCCGTCGCGATGAACATCAAACGGGGAAGGGGTGGTTTTGGGGGCTGCATTTTTCTGGCTGGTGGCGAATAGCGTATCAAACACGGCTGCTTCGGATGGACACAATTCTTCGGCTCCGCCTGCCACCATAACCGTTTGATAGCCATGACGGATAGCTTCCCACGCATAACCAATCGCTTGGCTACCCGATGTGCAAGCACTTGAGGTGGGGATCACCCGGCCGCGCAGACCAAAGAACAGGCCGGTGTTAACGGCAGTGGTATGCGGCATCATCTGCACATAAGTCGTGCCCGTAATGTTATTGGTGTGCTTTTCCGTCAGCATGGTTGCAAATTCGCTGACAGGCTTGGTACTGCCTGTCGAAGAGCCATAGGCAATGCCGGTTTCTCCGTTGGTCAGTATGGGATCACCAAGCAAACCTGCCATCTCCAGGGCCAGCTCTGTGGCGCGTGTTGACATCAGGGAAACCCGTCCCATGGAGCGAATGCGCTTGCGGGTATAGTGTTCGGGCAACATAAAATCCGTGACGGGTGCGCCGAGATGGGTATTAAGCCCGTCATATTCAGCCCATGCCGGCATCTGTTGAACGGCGTTGATCCCCGCTTTCAATCCCGCGGAAACCGATAGCCAATCCTGTCCCAATGCGGTAATGCCACCCATGCCGGTAATCACTACCCTGCGGGGCCTTTCCTGATGGGATGTCGCATTATGGCTCATAGCATCCCTCCGTTGATTGAGATGACCTGACGAGTCACATATCCCGCAATATCAGACATCAAATAACTGGCAAGACCCGCCACTTCATCCACTTGTCCCATGCGTTTCATTGGGATCATATTCATCGCTTCTTTCAAGGCGGCTTCTTCCATTTGAATCATGTCTGTCCCAATCAGGCCGGGCGCAATACAGTTCACGGTGATTTTTCTTTTCGCTAATTCGATGGCCAGCGCTTTTGTTGCCCCGATAATACCGGCTTTCGCGGCGCTGTAATTGACTTGTCCGCGGTTGCCCATCAAACCCGATACGGAGGATAACGTGATGATACGCCCTCCCTGACGCAGGCCGATCATCGGCATGATGCAGGGATGGATAACATTGTAGAAGCCATCTAAATTGGTATGGATGACACTATCCCAGTCATCGCCTGCCAGTGCCGGGAACGCCCCATCTTTGGCAATCCCGGCATTGCAGACGATGCCATAGTAAGCACCGTGGGTTTCGATGTCTTTTTCCAGTACTGCACGGCAGGCAGTGCGATCCGAAACATCAAAATTCAGTGTACGGCCACGGCCTCCGCTTGCCTGAATGTGTTCCAGTGTCTCCTTCGCACCCTTGGCATCGCGGTGATAATGCACAACGACCGTAAAACCCTCCGTCGCCAGTCGGCAGGCAATCGCCCGGCCTATCCCTTTGCTGGCACCGGTCACGAGAACTGAACGCATTATGCTACTCCATCCTGTTTATTTATGAGTTGTATAAGTTCTGTTTTGTTAGGTTGGTAGGTGTTCAGGCGGCCTGTCACCAGTACAGTGCCATAACAACTGATTTCACCTTCAAAACTGCCAAATTTTTCATCTTGCAGTAATAAATTCATCTGAATATCCAGTACGCTGCCTTGTGTGAAAGCAGGCACTTGGCAGCGTACTGCACGTCCGCCCAGTAACATGCCTAATGCGGAATCTGCTTCTTTTCTTTCTTTTCGGTGCCAGCCAGACCAGACACCAATGGCCTGAGCCATCATTTCAATGGCAAACCAACCCGGCAGGTGACCATCCTGATTGAGAAAGGGGGATAGCACACCGTCTCGGCTGACGGTAACCTGACAATGAACATGGTTGTCGGATACGTTGATCACCTGTTCCAGTAACACCATCGGTGCCTCATGGGGAAGATAACGATCCACGGGTAAATAGCGATCCACGGGTAAATAGTCAGGCATTAAGCCACTCCCAATATCAGGCTGGTATTGTTTCCACCAAAGGCAAAAGAATTTGACATGACAATCGGTTTTTCCAGTGGTTGTGATTGGGTCAGCAAACCACAAGCCGGCAGGGCGATATCAATGCCTGAGCGGGTAAAATCTTGAGCAGGTAGCGGTAAGTGTCGTGTCAGCAGTAACCAGCAAAGCCCGGCTTCACAGGCACCTGCGGCTCCCAGAGTATGGCCGGTTAAATACTTGGTCGAACTGCATGGGGTATTTTCACCAAAAATCTGATTGATGACGATCGACTCCATCTGGTCATTTAATTTCGTGCCGGTTCCGTGCAGGTTGATATAACCTATCTCTGCCGGCGAGATCCCGGCCTTTCTCAAGGCCATATTGATCGCTGCAATGGCGCCTCTCCCTTCAGGATGCGGGGCTGACATATGCCATGCGTCACTGGATTCTCCCACACCAAGTAAGGCTATCGGTTGAGGTTCTCGCGTTAGTAGCAGCAAGGTGGAGGCTTCTCCGATGGTGATGCCTTGGCGATCCTGACAAAAGGGTTCACACAAGGTTGGGGACAGGGATTCCAGACTATCGAAGCCATTGATTGGCATCCGGCTCAATGTGTCCGCACCTCCCACAATCGCGGCATCCACCAGACCCATTTCAATCAGGCGTTGACCGCTGATAATCGCCCGTGAACTGGATGAACAGGCGGTAGAGAGGGTAAATGCAGGCCCCTCAATAGCAAGGTAACGGGCAAGGAAGCGGGAAGGATCACCCAATTCCTGCTGGTAGTAGTGGTAATCGTGGTAAGACCCATGTGATTGCTGGTAGACCGTGCGGCTGACATGCTGATCACCCTCATCAAGGCCAGATGTACTGGTGCCCATGATCACGGCGATGCGCTCCCGACCATGACGGGCGATGGCTTCGTCCACTTGTGGCTTTATTTGCATCAAGGCAGCCAGTAACAACCGATTATTGCGGCTGTTGTGTTCAGACAGCATGTCAGGCATGGCGGGCAATTCAGCGTCAACGCCTCCCAGACAGCAGGTTTTGCCAGGTTGTAACCAGCCAGAGCGCTCATACATGCCGGGGGCTTGACCGAGCACGAGATTCTGCGCAATGTCATCCACGTTATCGCCCAAGGCATTGAGCATACCTACGGCAGAAATATAAATCATGTTTTACTCTTCCAAATGCTGAATGGCGATGTCATAACCAAAAATGAACTGCCGGACGTGAATCGGACGTCGTTTGCCATTTGGGGCATCATAATGAATCTCTGTGATTAATTTCCCTTTTTTGTCATGTAGCTGGCGCAGGTTATCACTGTCCTTAAGTGTCCAGCCATCGGGTAGCCGGTTCTGCCAGGCAGAAACAGGCCAATAACTGAGCATAATATCGGCCAAAACTTGATTGGCGGGAGGAAGTTCCGGCAAGACAAGGGACTGTTCGGTATGAATACCCTGTTTGTCGTAATCCAATTTGAACAACCGGATACCCAGTGAAGAGAGTCCGGCCAGCGACAGGTGTTGTTCATTGGCGTTGAGCAGCACAATCAACGATTGTTGTTTGCCTTTTACGGTAGCGGTTAACAGTTGCTGTTCATTAATCACCGGCGTTATTGTCGGTTCCGGCAATGAAACCCGTACACCCGGTTTCAGCCACGCACTGGGGCTGCCATCTTGCGGAGAGTTCGTACACGCTGCCAGCAGGCAGGTCAGGGACAGGATGAATAACCGTATCATGATTGCTTTTTCCTTTTTTGGCGCTCAGGCATGGCCAGTGGGGATAGCAGGAAAGCGGTCAAGATCCCGCTGCATAACACGATGCCAAAGCTACTGATGGCTTGGGTGCTACTGAATATCAACATGCCCAGTGTGAGCAATGAGGTACACATTGCCACGCTGATCGCCAAGAGTGAGGTCAGCGGCGTACCACGGGGATTGCTGAAAAACAGGCTGTAGTTGATGCCAATGCCAAGCACCAGCACCAGAGCCAATATGGAAAATAAGTTCAGGCTATGACCACTGAAACCGAGCACCGCCATCCCACAGCCAAGGGATAGCAGGGACGGCAATAAACTGATGGTTCCGCGACGCAAGCCGAGCCGTACCAGATAACTTATGGCGATCAGTACAATAGAAGCTGCCAGCAACCCGCCAAGCAGGGTTCGGTAAAATTGAAACATCTCATCGAAAGCCAGCTTGCGATCAACCCAACTGACGCCTTGCTGTTTTTCTGCCAACTGGCGCATCAAAACGCTGTCTTTAACGCCGTTGACAGGCAGCAGGACGCCACTGTGACCATTTGGCAGGGTTATCCACATCAGACGCCAGCCTTCACTGACCACACTGTTGAGCCAGTCATTTGGCGTGACGGTCATGGGGTGGAGATCCGGCGGTTTGATTGCCAGCCCGGCTTCTGTCAGGCGAGCCATGATATTGGGGGTAGCGGCTTTGATCAGCTCAAGATCTCTGTGTTGCTGAACAACAGAGGAGAGCGGGAATCGTTGGTAATGACTGAGATTACCTTGCTGTTTTTCTGCCTCTAATTCAGGGATAAAGGATTCCAGTCGTTGCAACGTTTTTTCTGCGTCATCACCGTAAATAACGAACCATTTTTGATCGCTTCGTTGTCCGGTGAGTGCAGCAATGCGTTTTTCCTGTTGATGGATATCCTGTGGCAGCGCCTGTAATTGGGCAATGTCATCATTGACTTGCAAACGGAACATGCCCAGTAGTGCAAAAATCGCCAGTACGGCAGGCAGGCCGATATAAAACCGCCGATTGTGCCGCCATAACGCCAGCCAACGCAGTAATATGATCATGGCGGGGACAGGGCGCACTGGCAGGGTTTTAGCCAACCGGGGATACCAACAGACGACGGTCAGGCAGGAAGCGGTCAAACCCGCCGCCGCGAACACCGCCAACTGGCGTAAGCCGGGGAAGGGGGCAAACATCATGATGAGATAGGCAATAACCGTGGTTGCCAATGCCATCAATAAGGCTGGCAAAACCTTCCGCATACTTTGCCACGGCGTCACTTCCTGACCATGTACCATGCGTTCGGTGAGATAGTAAATGGCGTAGTCCGCAGAAATGCCGATGATACTAAGGCTCATCACCAGCGTCATAAAATGAAGTTCGCCAAAGATCCCCAACGTCACTACCGTTCCTGCCAGCGCGCCAATACTGATGGATAGCACACACAGCAACAATGGTTTCAGGGAGCGAAAAACCCCGTAGATAAGTAGTAAGACACCCAGCACGGTGGCGCTGCCCAAGGTTGAAATATCGTGTTTTGCCTGCTGGGTCGCGTAATCACTGTAAAACAGGGTTCCCCGTGAAATCACTTCGGCGTCAGGAAATTGAGCTTTCAGCGCTTGCTGCAACTGACCCAATTCAGTGACAGCATGATGCCCCTGCTGCATATCAAAGGAAGCGCTTTTTAACTCCCCGTGAAGTAAATACCAGCTTCTTCCGGCTTGATCTTTGGCCACTAACCAGCCGTTCTGGAGCCGCAATTGGCTGGATGTCTGTTGCAGTGCCAGTTGTGAGCCTCTGACCAGCATCAAGGGATCGTTATTCAGCTCCTGCCCGCTGACGCCGGAAAATGCAGAATAAACCTGAGACAAAACCCAGTTTGCTTGCTGATTGCCGTCATCTGCCAGTCTGGCACGGGTAGCAGGATCGAGCATCGCATTACGGTGTTCATAGTAAAAACGCCCCCATGCCTGTTGCTGTTCTGCCGTCATTGGCCCTTTGACATGGGTCAGAAACGGTGCTTTTTGCAACTGTGCCAGCCAATATTGGGCGGGCGCGCTATCCTCTTTTTTCCCCGGACTCACCATCCACACCAGTTGGCGATCAAGACGTTGCATAAACTCTTCTTGCAAGGCGGGTGGCATGTTTCCCGCACTTTGTGCCGGTAATAATGCCAGTACACTGGTGGAAAGACGGGATTGGGGCAACAGGACGGCCATTAATACCATCAAGATAGCGCATATTAGCAGCCAGAATCGTGCCAGCAGACGTGGCTCAGAATGTGAAGCGTTGCTCTTCTTCATGGCTCAGCGTCTCTGGTGTTAATTGGTGTCGGGTAAAAGCAAGCTCGGTACGATCACCTTGGCGATCCGTCAGTAAAATAGCATCAAGGTTAGCCTGACCGTTCAGCGTAATCGCCGTGAACAGTTTATCCAAAGGCGAGGTTTTGGGTGTCAGTACCAAGCGCCATTTTCCCTGCCCAAGGTCATTGAACTCGATGTTGAAATTTTCTTCCAGTACCGCACGATCGGCCTGAAACAGCGCCCGCATCAAATGGTTGAACTGAAACAGTTGTGGATTGGAATCGGCGGTGATCACTTGGGGTGTTTGCCCCGCCATCACTTGCACCATACGGTTATCATCCAGCACCAGTGTCAGTGGAAACGGTTTTTGCTGATGCCACCATAGCCCTTTATAGTGTGAAACCAGCATTTCACCGCTGGAAGACAGGGGTTGAGGCATGCCTTGGATTTGTCGCACTTGGGTGAAGTGCGCTCTTACGACGGGCTGGTGAGCGAACCGTTGTTGCAATTCATCAAGGGTAATGGCCTGTGCCACGTTATTGAGTGTCAGCAAACTGGTTGTCAGAAACAGCAGTATCCCGCGCCATTTTTTCACGGCTTGACCCCCATGCGTTCAAACAGAATATCCGGGCTGACAAAGCTCATTTCCCGTGTTGCTTGAGAAACGGCGACCTGAATGGTATAGCCTGTGGTGGTTTTCTCTCCGCTGGCGGCATCAAAAACCTGATAAGCGATTTTCAGGCGATTCTCAAACTCTTCGATGGTGGCCCTGACACGTATTTTTTGTTCAAAGGACACGGAGGCTCGGTATTTGATTTTGGCGTCAACGACAGGCCAAACATAGCCGGATTCACGCATTTCCCGATAACCATAATGGATTTGGTTCATCAGGGCCTCGCGGGCAATTTCGAAATAGCGGAAGTAATTTCCATGCCACACCACGCCCATGGGATCAGCATCATGAAATGGCACCGTTAGTTCAACCTCAGCAGTAAAACGAGGATCAGTCAGCATTTTTTTATTCCTTATTTGTCCGGGCAGATGGCAATTGCCAAAAGTCGAAAAAATTAAACCAATCAAGCGGGGATTGCAGGGCATAATGTTCCAATCGGGAAGCGTAGCGATCCACCGCTTGCTGCAACGCCTGTTCTCTTTGTTGACGTGGCAGTTCCAGCGGATTGGCAAAGTGCTCACAATAAATTTTGAATTGGTTATTTTGCCGGAGAGCGAACATCAACAGCACCGGGCAGCGCAACACCGAAGCGAGGATAAACGGCCCTTGCGGAAAGGGAGCCGGATGACCGAGAAATTGACTCCATACCACGCGCTGGGTGTTGGCTCGCGAAAGATTAACGGCAACCCGATCACCGACAATGGCTACCCATTCGCCGGCATCAATTTTTTCTTTCAACAGGATGGCGGTATCAGCCCCGACATCCGTTACCGGCAATAAATTGATCCCCGCCTGTGGTGAGACTTCTTCAATGATCTGTTTGAACCGTTGAGCATGTTCAGTAAAAACCAGTGCATTGATCGTCTGTTTACCCGCTCGTTGAGCCAGTGCCCGGCAGACTTCAATATCCCCCAAATGTGAAACCAACAACAGTTTCCCGCTGGCATCGCCATCTAAAAGCGTCTGTTCTGCTCCCTGCGCAAACGCAATATCTTTGCCCCATTTTAGGTCACCCCGCCAGCTTGCGATTTTATCCAGCATGGCTCTGCCAAAACGCAGATAGTGGCGGTAACTATTAAGGTGTTTTGGCATAGCGATGCCCTTGTGTTGCAAGGTTTGTTTCAGTCGCTCAAGGTATTGGCGCGATGCCTGCCGCTGCGATCCACCCGTTGCCCAGAAATAGCCAACAACCGGGTAAAGCAGACACTCAAAGGGCTTGCGTCCGAACCCTCGGTAAACGGCCAGCATGAACTTCATGCCAAGCAACCCCTTGCGTTCTTGAATATCTGACCAATGACGGTGCTTACGCCATAACTGTTTACGCCATAATAGCGAAGGAATGCGCGGTAACATGCCGAAAAACAGGCGGGTGTGCATCCATGAGATACTGAGGTTATCCCTCAAGGCATCGAAATGAGACAGGCCATTTTCAGGATAAGTGACTTTTGTCGGCACAAATTGACTTTCTGTTCCCTGCCAATAGAGCCGCACCATGATTTCGATATCAAAATCCATGCGACGGCCAACTTCTTTGTTCGCCAACAGTTGCAGCGTCGGTGCCAATGGATAAACCCGAAAACCACACATACTGTCTTTGATAGATAAAGACAGTGTTTCCACCCAAACCCAGAAATGGGTGATATAGCGTCCATACAGGCGGGATTTTGGCACGGAAACATCATATTGTGGGCGGCCGGAAATTAAGTGATTGGGGTACTGCCGCGCCTTTGCCAAAAACAGGGGAATATCTTCAAGACAGTGCTGACCATCGGCATCAACTTGTAAAGCATGGCTATACCCTGAATCTGCGGCTGCCCGCATGCCTGCCATGACAGCTCCGCCTTTGCCCTGATTGTGTTCAAGGCGGATAAGCGTGACATTCGGCGTGGATTTCGCCAAACCTTCAAGGCAATGCTGCGTTTCAGGCTCACTGCCATCATCCACGATAAAACAGTGGAGATGATAAGGGGATAATCTTTCCAGTACCGCAGGCAGGGTTTTGCCGTGGTTATAACAAGGGATCACCACGCAGGGCGTCATCGTATTCACGCTCAACGACATAACTTTATCTTTCCTTGGCTGGCAGTCTGGCCTTCGCTGCCGTTGTGGGTATCCAGATCATAACGGAAGGTCAGCAGGTGTTTTTTTTCATCCCAGTTGATTTTCAACAACAGTGTGTTACCGGGTTGCAGGGGAAACTGGAATTTCACCATTTCAATCGAAGAAAAAGACCAGCCCGGTGCCAGCAAGGTTTGGGCATAGTGCATGACCCAATCGATTTGAGCCACGCCCGGCAGAAGGGGTTGCACGGGAAAATGTCCCCGGAACCAATCCAAAGTGGGGTCTAAATACAGTTGTATCATGGCTTCATGTTGAGCAGGTTGCTCGCGGTGAATTTCAATGGGTTTCATTAAATAGCTCCTGTAATGCAGGCCATGAGCGCTTGCTTTGGGCATTCAAGGGAATGGTTTCGACGACTCGCCAATAACGCGGTAATGCGACAGGTTCCAGCCAAGGCTTTAACTGGTGACGCCACGCTTTTGCCAGCTCGCGAATGCCTTGCTGCTGATAATGTTGGTAGGTTTCATGCTCTAACACGACGACCGCCCCAATGTGATTGCGTTTACCCCGATTAATGGGCAATACAGCCGCATCCGTGATCCCAGAAATTTCACACAGACGGCGTTCGATTTCTGACAGGGAGATGCGCTTTTCTTCAATTTTCACCAGACGGTCCCGACGCCCCAATAAGGCAAAATTCCCTTGGTCATCGAAGACCAACTGATCGTCCAGCGTCAGGCCAGCGGGATCAGGCAGTAGAGGCGAAGAAACACGTACACGCTTTTGGGCATCCTCCTGAAATGAAACACCTGCAAATGTCGTCCAGATTGCGTTGTCCGTTTTACGGCTTCGCCAGGCCATGATGCCCGTTTCGGTACAGCCATAAATTTCATGAGGAGGCGTATTGAGCCACCGCGTTGCCCGTTGTGCATAGGCAAAATGCAAAGGCCCACCCGCAGAGACGACAAAAGGGCAATCCGGGGCGGGAAGTTTATCATCAAGCCGTTGCAGAAAGGCGGGGCTACTGATCAGGGCACAGCGCGGGCTATGGGTTAGTTGTTCGGGAAATTCCACCATTTTGCGATCAAATGGTAACCCCAGTGACATGGGCAACCAGATGCGGAAAGTCAAACCATACAAATGCTGGTGGCTGACCGAGGATCTGATCACGCAGGATTGCAGCTTATCGCCCCACAGAGCAGCCAGCCATTGGGATTCAAGATCCATGACTGCCACGGATTTAAGGACTTGTTGAGGAACACCGGTTGAACCTGACGTGAACATCACTAAAGTGGCATCAGGCGGAATGGCTGGCAATGTGATATTAAGTGCAGTTTTGTCTGTCGCACCCATCTCTGGATTAGGGGGGGTAATCTGCCAGCAAGGGCAGGACAAGGTCAGCGGCAGATCCGTCAATACACCGTCAAACAGGGGTTGTTGTTCCTGCAATTGCGCTTCGCGGCAATGACCCGGAATCACCGGGATCTTACCCGCATGTAATGTTGCCAGCAGTGCGACACAGAAGTCATAGCTGTCATTAAAACACAGTGCCCAGCGGGAAGCTGCGTGCAGGTTTTGCAGGCGTAGATATAACGCGGTGACATCCTGCCGAAGTTTATTCAGGCTGACAGTATGATCGATCGTATGATCCCCCCAACTGACTCGCCTGTTGGGGCAATTGTCTTCCGATAGCCATTGGGAGATTGATCGTGCTTTTATCATTTTTTTACCCGTTGGCGTACCAGCCATTCAATGGAAATGAGCAACCCAATTAATAGGTAACTCACTATTCCGTTCCACAACGTCCACAACGTCATATCGCTATACAGGCAAGTTCCAAGTGCGACTGTGCCATTGAACATAAAGAACAGGCACCAGAGGTAAGTCACTTTACGTGTATAGATAACGCCTTCTGGGGGTAAATCAGGCTCTTTGATCCGCGCCATCCTTTCAATGACAGGTGGCCCATAACGCAAAGAGCTGCTAAACAGGATCAGCAGAACAGCATTCACAACCACGGGATAGTACATAAGAAGTTGATGATTGCGCAGGAATAAACTGGCCAGCCCCAAGATTATCCCTGCTATGGGCAATATCCAGCCGGTTTTCGGCTGATTGTGAGTCTGATGTTTGCTTAACCATAGTCGCAAAACAAAAAACAGAATAATGACAATTAACATGGCATGAAATTGACCGTAGTTAACCATCGCGAAGACCAAGAAAGGCCAGGCGATTAACATGACGGTATTGGCAATGCGGAGCAATAAAATCAATAACTTCAATTAACTACCCAAATGTTTGCTGTTTGTTTTGCTGATGGTTTATGGCTGATTATTGTTCTTTCAACAACTGTTCTACCGCATCCACGACATCCTGTACGGTACGGACAGACTTGAATGCTTCCGGTTTGATTTTGCGTCCGGTTTTCTTCTGTAAGTGGACAACCATATCAACGGCATCAATACTGTCGAGTTCCAGATCTTCATAGAGTCGTGATTCAGGCGTAATATCTTCGGCAGACAGTTCAAATAACTGAACCAATAACTGAGAAACTTCCTGAAAAATCTTTTGTTTTTCCATGATGGCACCTGCTCTTATGCTTTCTGTGATTGGATGTAAGCGGCCAGTGTAGCGACAGAAGTGAAGTGTTGACGCATCTCTTCGCTTTCAGAGGAGAGTACGATGCCATAGCAATTTTTTACTGCCAGCCCCAGCTCCAGAGCATCGATTGAATCTAAGCCTAAGCCGTCACCAAACAGGGGGGCATCGGTCTCAATCTCCGCAGGGGTAAGATCTTCCAGATTCAGGGTGTCTATAATCAATCGTTTTATTTCAATATATAACTCTTGCATCATCGTATCCGATATCTATTAGTTTGACGGTGTTAGTAATTGAGTAAGCTGGCGATTGAGTTGGCGGGCAGCGACGGCGTGCCCGTTTTCTGTATCAACCGCAAAATCTGCATTGGTGAGTTGATCACCAATAGTAATCGTATAAACGGGTTTTTTCGGTGGGATTTGATACCACTTGCTTTTTTTATCCAGCATCTTTTGGCTGCAAGTAATATGGATGATCCGTAAATCGCACTCACATCGCACGGCGATATTGGCGGCACCTCGTTGAAGTGAAATGGGATGGCCGGGCGTTGTGCGCGTGCCTTCTGGAAAAATCAGGATATTGTGACCGGAAACCAGTCGATCGCGGCAGACAGGGAGCAAAGTTTCTGCATCACGGTTGATCAGGTAACGTGCTGAACGGATTGCGCCGCTGACAAAAGGGTTACGCAGCAATGCTGCTTTTACGATGCAATCCACATCGGGCAGTTTCGAGGCCAGAATAACGTAATCCAGCAAGGTTGGGTGATTAGCAACAATCAAACAACCTTTATCCACACGGAGTTTATCCAATCCCCTGAAATGGTAATCCAGTACACCTAATTTTCGGGTCAGAAAAAGGAACAGACGAAAACTGAATGAAATGCTATGACGTGCAAGATGGCAACGCTTGTCTTCATTGCGTTGAAAAATCAGCAATAAATTAAACCAAATCAGGGAGAGTAG
Source organism: Xenorhabdus doucetiae (assembly GCF_000968195.1). Lineage (NCBI taxonomy): Bacteria > Pseudomonadati > Pseudomonadota > Gammaproteobacteria > Enterobacterales > Morganellaceae > Xenorhabdus > Xenorhabdus doucetiae. Next base: position 3,658,377 of record NZ_FO704550.1, on the reverse strand, counting down.
TAACCCACCTATACCAAACAGGGCAAAACAAAATCCGGTCATGAGCAGACGCCAGAACCAGTTAATGCGCCCAGTAATATTGGCTGAAATCCTTTTCATCATCTTATCGGCTCCAATTCCACTGACAATGATCCCCTGAGACAACGAAATGTTGTTCACCTCGTAACCAGCCATGAAGAAACTGGAGGCTTTGAGGAAGGCTGGGTTCTGTTTCCATGGAAGACTGCTTGGTACAGCTCAAACCAGCGCCTTGTTCCAGCAGCAGAGCGACCGCAAATGGATAGGTTGGGGTCTTGGCATCGATGACATTGTGATAAAAGCCGGGGATCTCACCCTCAAAATCGACGAATAAGACCTTACGATGACCCGCATGGATCAATGTTAAGGCTTCAAACAACCCTTGCTGAAAACTGTCAATACCTGCCGAAACGGAAGAGGAAACCAAGGGTGCTTTAGCGACAATGGTTAAATTTCCGACAGAGGAATTATGAACTGACATGGCAAAATTGGTTGGCGAAATACTCTCTTGTTGCGCCAAGTTTTGCAATATCTGGTAATTGCGCTCCAACTCGCCATGACGACTGGTATAGACAATGGCATCGACTTGATGGCGACGCAGGAGGCTTAAGCCACAGTCCACGGCAAGACGACTGCCGGAGCTTAAGCGGCGGGCTGTCATCATCGGTAATTGGGTACACTTTTCTAATGGCCGTGATTTATCAATAGCGGCGGGTAATGTCGCAGACCATGCTTTCCACTCCTCAGTAAGAGAAAGCCCCGGGGCGATGGCTTGCCAGTCTGTAATATCCAATGTCAATTTCATGAAATACCGTTCGTTACTGCTTCTTGCAGATCAGTAATGTATGACCCAGCCCTAACTGATCAATTTGGTTTTCTATTACCAACCCGGCTTTATTAAGGAATTGGGTAAAATCATCAATGCTGTAAAAACGACTATTACCATTTGCCATACAAGTAAAATAAAGCGAGGTCGCATTGAGGCTATAAGCTGCTGCTTCAAAAGGCTGGCAATCCCAAAACAGTTCCATGATGCAAATTCGTGCATCAGGTTTCATCGCTGCGGAGATCTTGCGTAAAATGCCTATAATTTGATCTTCGGAAAAACAATCCAAGAATTGGCTCATCCACCAGATATCTGCTTCTGTGGGTAAGTTGTTATCCGACAGCATATCAACAGGATAGCCAAAAATACGATCAGCCATACCTTGGCTGCGTATATTTTCTTCAGCCAATTTTATTTGCTGGGGTAAATCCAGAATAGTGACGCTGACTTTACTGTCATATTGGCAGCAGCGCAATGCCCATTTTCCTGTATTGCCACCGACATCATAAATCACCTTAGGATTCATGGAAAAAACCGTTTTCAACGCTGCACTAAAGGCGACATCAGAATAAAAATGATCAAATGAAAACCAACTTGTTTTTGCAGGTTCGGGTAATTGACTTAGGGCAGGATAAATCGTTGGCCATTCACCGAACACTTTTAATCCGGCAGGCTTATTTTTCAGAAGAGATTCTTTCAGGTAAAATAGCCCTTGATAACAAACGTCTTGAGTGAAATCCATATTGACGCGGGTCATCTTGTCATGTAGTAAATAATGCCCAATCTTGCTGATGAAATAATGGTCATCTTGTTTAATAATAATTCTGCCACTTAATCCCATATCCAGCAAAATACCTACACCGTAGCTGTCTAACGCGGAATTTCTGCAAATCTCATCTTTAGTTGCCCCATTTTTAGGGTTTTTATCCAAGAAAGATAAAATCCCGCAATCGCGCAGTCCAAGTGCAGTTTGAAATAGCATAGGGGCGAAAGCAATGCGTTGGGCTTCTGTAATCGCCTCAAGTGCACTGAGTTCATCTTTGTCATAATTATAGGGTGAGGTCATATATCCATATATCCGATAGGTAGCATATAGCCAGAAAGTATATTGACAAACTAAAGCCTATCCCGCCACGTCAGGATGTTTTATTTATCGGGATAGGCTTTAACATGGATGTTTATTGATTAGCCAGCAGGGCCAAATTTAATTGAATATCTCTATCCAAGTTATTGACCCAACGGTTATAGTTGCGGTGAATTTTTCCGTTATTTTCTCTTAGGTTATGGCTGTTGACATAATTGATAGAGTAGGTCTTGGCGGTATAGTTGATACGTATTTTGACGTCATGTTCCCGATTTTTCAGGAAGCCATCAATAACGCCGGGAGAGACTTCTGCCATTATCCATTTGCGTTTCTTACCCGCTTCCAAAATCGCTTTTTTCACGGAAGGTAGGGAGTTTTGGGTCATGATAGTGGTTTGGGGAGTTAATATGGGGACGTTACGGGCACAACCCGCGAGCGTGACAACGCAAGCCAGACTGATTAATAGCTTATGTGAAGTTTTCATTATTTTTCTCTTATTAGATGAAACGAGATAGATTGTAAGATAGTGATGTTACGCAAAATAGTTTAAATAAATTCTTACAATACTGCTATACCTTATAAACTGCAAATTGCAGCTCGCAAGACGAAAGCCATTTATTCTGCTGATTTGAAATTAGGCGGGTAATATTAATTTCCGCAGTTATTTATCGCCTGAATATACATTTTGTAATATGGGTGATAAAGAGCTTATTAATGATAACTTTGGTTATTAATCAGGTTCATGCTTGAATCCGGCATTAGGAGGATTCAAGTGGCGATTAGGGAAGCAGAAGGTATCCTAGAAAAAAATAAGGGGTCGCACTTTTGATGCAACCCCTTGATAATTCTGGTGGCCCCTGCTGGACTTGAACCAGCGACCAAGCGATTATGAGAACCTATAAGGATAACCAAGAATCAATAAGTTACTTTATTTATCATTGACATACATTGCCATTGTTTGCAATTTAATTGCCAATATATGCCATCTCTACCGCCACTCTATCGCCACTTGTCGCCAGTGGATTTAACCTGACTGCATCCTCTAAATGGTCGGGTGCAAAGTGTGCATATCGCATTGTCATTTTTATGTCAGTGTGGCCGAGTACACGTTGTAACACGAGTATGTTTCCACCGTTCATCATAAAGTGACTGGCAAAAGTATGCCTTAGAACATGGGTCAATTGGCCTGCGGGTAATTCGATATCGGTTCTTTCTAAGGCAGAACGGAATGCGCCATAACAATCGGTAAAGAGCCTACCTTTTTTATCATTTGGAAGAGAATCATAAAGCTCTTTGCTGATGGGTATCGTTCTGTTTTTTCTGCCTTTTGTATTCGTATAGGTAATTTTGTATTTTGCGAGCTGGCTTTTACGCAGTCCTTCCGCCTCTGACCATCTCGCACCTGTGGTAAGGCATATTCTGACAACAGCTTCCAAGTCCATGTGATCATGGCGTTTGCATTCAGCTAGAAGTAACGTAATCTGTTCGTGGGTAAGCCATGCCATTTCCATTTCTTCAGTACGGAAAGGGCGCATATTTTTTAAGGGGTTTTCCCCTTTCCATTCACCAAGGCGATTCAGCTCATTGAATACTGCGCGAAAGTAAGCCAGTTCAAGGTTAAGCGTGCGGGGTGAAACTTCTTTAACTCGATTAGAACGGGCATATTCCCCTTTGAGTCTTTTCTCTCTGTAGCGAGAAAACATCTGCGCATCGAAATCTCTGGCTAGTGGTTCGCCCATGCATTCGAAAGCATGATGCATTGCCAGTTGACGCTTAAGGCCGTCTTTAAGCGTGATACCATGAGCGCTATACCAAGCGTCAATAAGTTCTTTTAAAGTGCGCCTGTCTTCTTTCTCTTCCTGCCACGGGTTTTGTATTGTGTACTGTTCGAAAGCTAGGGCTTCACCTTTAGTGGCGAATTTTTTTCTAATACGTTTGCCTTTTGCTCCATTAGGGTAAAGTTCGCAAATCCATCCGCCCGCTGGGTTTTTACGAACAGTCATTGATTAATCTCACTATATATACCCACAACCCGACCCAATGTTTTTATATCATCAATACTACATTCAAAAGGTACTTTGCCGCCTGCTATATGTAACTTTTTACCCGGTAATTTAGTCAACTCACGAATACTAATAGCTCCTTCAATATCGACCAACCACATACCGTCGGACATTGATGCTGCTTTATCGATAAAATAAAGCTTTCCATCTGTACGAACAGCTATTCCTTTGGATAAGGGTTTCGAAAAAAAATGGCCATCAATACTAAGAGAATCCTCGCTTTTGAGGATTTCTTCACTTAATGTGAAAGCTTCAAGTTTTTTAGTGTCTACTGATGAAGATTTTCCATCGAATTGCTGTCCTTCTCCTGTCAATAACCATTTAAGACTTGCTCCAGTTTCTAATGCGCAATGTGCTGCAAAGTCATAAGAGATAGCACCACGAGTATATCTGTTAGACAGAGAGCTAGATGCTATGTCGAAGTGGTTAGCTAATTGAATTTTTTGAGAAAATCCATACGCCATGCAGATTCGATCCAGAACGTCTATGTTGCTCCACCCTAAAGAATCAATTCTCATTTCGATAAAACCTATTTACAGTTACTCAATATGGAGATATAGTTAGGCAATTAATGGCAATCATTGGCAAATAAAGGCACATTAATTGTAAATAATGTCAAAATGGGGATCATGCAATATGGCTTCTGAAACCGCAATCATTAAAATACCTGCTCCTGTCGTTTCTCTTCAAGAATTCGCATTCCTTGAGGGGGTTTCTGAACGCACCGCCTACCGCTGGTCTACTGGCGATAACCCTCGCTTACCAATTGAGCCGCGAGTTATCCGCAAAGGGAAAAAAAAAGCAGGTGGTCCCATTCGCATCTATTACGCACGCTGGAAAGAAGAACAGTTGCGTAAGGCGTTCGGTCATTCTCGCTTTCAACTCGTTATTGGTGATTGATTCATTTTATGTGAATCATAAGGATGCAACATGTTTGATTATCGCGTTTCCAAACAATCGCACTTTGATAATGCGTGTCGTGCGTTCTCCAATACGCATAAAGGTAGCTTAGTACAAATCGCGGAAGCTATCGGATTAACTCCGCAAATTCTGCGAAATAAATTGAACCCTGAGCAGCCTCACATGCTGACTTGTGTTGACTTGATGAAGTTAACGGATGTGACAGAAGACGCCTCCCTTTTGGATGGTCTACTGGAGCAATTACAGTGTCAGCCATCTGTGCCGGTTAATGAAGTTTGTGAAGCCAACATGCCAGGCTATTTATTAGGAGCAACGGCAGAAGTGGGCAAGCTGGCAAGTGAGGCTGTTTCGGGTGAGCGTCTTACTTACACCCGTGTGGCGGAGTTTAAGAAGACGGTTAATAACGCAGTCCGGTTATTAACCTTGGCGGGTGTAACCATATCATCAAGATTGCACTCAAACCCTGCGTTTAATTCGGCGGTTGATGCAGTGGCAGGGATGGGCGCATCGTTAGTCTGAGGTCAGCATGAATGCGTTAAAGCAACAGCAGCACCAGTACAAACTAACCAGTAAGTCGTTTCATACAAAGCAAAGTGACGGATTTATTTTTCCCATTGTCTTATGCTCCGTTGCTTATTTTATTCTGTTTCTTATTCGTGAGGTTTAAATGAACACCGAATACCATTTTGAATCAACAGAACAACGTGCTGTCGAGATGCCCTTTGAAATGCGCGTTAATGGTTTAAATTCAGTCGCTAAACTCAAAGCGGAAGTCTTTAAGTCGTCTGATAATAAAGAGTTGACGCTCTTTGTTGATGAAATGCGCAATAAACGCAATGCGCACTACGCGGATAATAAGCGTTTTTTAGCGGCTATTTTCTATCTTGCCTACATTCCCACAGAACGGCATGAGTTGGAATTAAATCAATTCACCCGTGAAGAAATGTGTAGCCTGATACGGGCAATAAACTTAATTAGGGCAGCAAGTCCATTATTGCCAAGTAAGTTATCGTTGCCCAATTAAATAACAATAATGACCGATTTAATTTTAATGGCGTCAACACGTCAGGGATTCTTTTTATCTAAAAACAGGAAATGAATAAATGGAAAATATAAATATTGAACAGTTAATAAAACAAGTCCGGGAGGATGAACGCAAGCATTATGCCGATTGGTATTCATCCCGTTTAGACAAATTGTCAACGTATGTTTTGAAAAACAAAATGGAATATTCCGCCAGTGCCGAACTTCTGCAAAGTGAATCCGAAAGCATCAACCGTCAAGCACAGGAGTGGAGTTATGTTTGATGTGATTGATCGTGCTTGCCAGCACGCAGAAAAAGTACTGGAACGCAGGATCGCAGAGCATGTAAACCGTCCTGTCAGTAGTTCAGCGTTTGAATGTGAAGATTGCGGCGAAGCAATTCCGGAAATACGCCGTACTGAAGTTATTGGTTGTTCTCGCTGTGTTGATTGCCAGAATGATTTTGAGTTAATTAATAAACATTATCGGAGTATATAAGATGGCTAATCTTCACTTTGTTAACCTTGATGAAAAATCCTTCTCTATCATCATAAATAATCAATACGATTGTATTGGCGTTATAAATGGCAATGGTAACGATTTTAATTTAGAAGCGTTAGAAAAATTCAGAAACTCTTTTGTTAGTGAAAGTCTAGGTGTTGAAAGCTTTTTTGGTATTGAAAGCTTTTTTGATAATCAGCATTTTCCTACCCGCTTTAAAAAAGGGGATTATGTCGTACTTTCTCGGGAAGATGGATGGGATTGGCTTGATGATATTGGATGCCGAATCACTGTGCTAATTGATGACGTTCATCATTTTCATAGCAGAATCAACACGAGCGATGAAATCAATGTGTTAGTTTATGCATATTCATTATTAACACCTGAGCATTTTTTTGATTCTGCTGATCACGTGATTGCCGCATATGATGCACGTCGCTCAGTGTCTGCCGGGGTTTGTGAGTGAACCCCGTACCAGAAAACAGCGGCACACAATCCCAACCGCGCCGCCAACGCAGCAAATTCCAGCCAGAGATGCCACAAAATGCAGCTCTGGCTGCGTGCGTTTCTTTACCGTGGGATAAACCTATCCAGCCGATAACAAGGCCGTTCCCGACTTATGCCGAGCAATACCAGAAGGAAGAAGAGTGCCGCGTGCTTGCAAAGGAGCATAAAGCGCGTGCCCATATTCAGGACTTATTGTGCGAGCTTAAAAATCAGCCCAGAGTTGTCCGCCTTGATGTCCATTACAAAGCGAGTGTTTTAGAAAAGGAGCAAGGGCTTTACCGTGCCGAGGCTTTTTTGTCTAAGACAGTCCTCGAACGCATCTTACCCCGCGTCAATTTGGTGACCGAGCGCTACCAGATCCAAGAAGTTGAGGCGGATAACGCGTTTTATCGGGATCGGTTTAACCGCATTCCGGATATGAAAAGGGAAGATATCGAGTTACTGTCGAGTGATATTGCTCAATTTGTCCTTCAGAAGTTGGAAACCGTCGCGAGTGAAAGGCCGGAAGAAAGCGATCTGAAAAGGGCGTATGCTTTATATCTGCGCGCGGCGGCGATCACTAAAGCTTATCGCCAGCCTGCCCCTTACTGGGATAAGCTGACAGGCCGCTTTTTTGCTGAAACTGAGGCTATCGCTGCTATTTCCCGTATGACCTCGGATAAATGGTGGTTAGGCCGCTTGCGCCGTCTGGCGGCCGAGTGGCGCGAGCATTTGCAGATATCCATCAACCGCGTCAGCAAGCAAGCCAGTATCTACGCCAGCAAGATGACCATTGCCGAATGGAAAGAGCAAAAGCACCGTACCAAAGAATTTATCAAGTCCATGGAGCTGGAAGATGAAGAAGGGAACCGCATCAGCCTGATTGATAAATATTATGGCAGTGTGGCTAACCCGGCGATCCGCCGTACTGAAATGATGGTGCGTATTCGCGGCTTTGAAAATATTTGCAATGAACTGGGTTACGTCGCTGAATTCTATACGTTAACTGCGCCCTCTAAATATCACGCCACAACCCGCCACGGACACCGCAACCGCAAGTGGAACGGCAGCAGCCCGGCAGACACCCAGAAGTATTTAAGCGGTGTCTGGGCAAAGGTCAGGGCTAAATTACACCGTGATAATTTGCGTATCTTTGGCATCCGCGTGGCTGAACCTCATCATGATGGCACGCCGCACTGGCATATGCTGTTTTTTATGCGCCCCGAACAAGCTGAGCAGATACGTGAAATTTTGCGCCATTATGCCTTTCAAGAAGACGGTGCCGAATTACGCACTGAAAAAGCCATGAAAGCCCGCTTCCATGCTGAGGTGATTGATCCGCAAAAGGGGTCTGCGACCGGGTATGTAGCTAAATACATTTCTAAGAATATTGATGGCTACGCGATGGACGACGAGCTGGATGATGAAAGCAACCGCCCCATTAAAGACGCCGCTATAGCAGCCAGTGCCTGGGCGGCGCGTTGGCGCATTCGCCAGTTTCAATTTGTCGGTGGTGCACCTGTGACAGTTTACCGTGAGTTACGCCGGATGGCCGATCATGAGACAGCCATGGGTTTAAGTGTGGAGTTCGCCGCCGTGCATGATGCTGCGGATAACGGGGACTGGGCAAATTATATCAATGCACAGGGTGGGCCTTTTGTTCGCCGGGAAGATTTGGTTGCCCGCCTGTGGTATGAAACTGAGCAGGAAACCAACGCCCACGGGGAAGATGTGATCCGGATTAAGGGGGTTTTCTCGCCTTTTGTCGGGATGGATACGCCGATATTAACCCGGTTGAAGAGCTGGAAGATTGTGCCGAAGTTGGCCGAAGCGACAGCGGAGGCGGGTTTTAGCGGTGCGTCCGCACCGCCTAGGAGTTCTGTCAATAACTGTACGGTGGCACACTGTACAATTGATAAGGCTATACAAAAAAGTGACCTGTGTCTGGATGAGTTTTACCACGGTTGGCTGCAACTGAGTCAGCCAGAACAGGTAAAACGGGTGCAGGAATCGGCTAATTTTCAGGACTTAGAAATGAGTGAGGGTTTAGCGCAGGCCTTAATCAGGGGGAGCAGTATGACGGTAGAGGGTCAGCGCTATCGCTTATCGATGTTTGGCCAAATCGTCAAAGCCAAGCCGCCGTATACAGAAAGAACAAAATCACTGCTGGACAGGGTAAGTAAAATTCCATCTATCAGTATGAATAATAAAGAAAATAATGGCGAACTAAAAGGCCATCAGCCGGGTATTTTGCAGGGAATATCTGAAAATACTACATTAATCACATAACTTACTATTTCTTAATGAAATTAATTCAATTGCTAATTATATTATTGGGCTGTTCATGCATACAGTATTATAAATGATGGAGCTATGATGTTTGATTCTTTGGATAAATTTGTTCTTTTGGAACGTATTGAATTAATTGCTAAAGTTGGGGGTTCGGAAGGTTGTAATGATAGGGACAGACAGGTGGCATTATATTGGGTTGGTGAAATGGTGGAACAGATTAAAGGGGAGCTGGTAATAGAAAAGCCACTCAATAGTGGCTCACGGTTAACATTAAGCGGCACTGCTCTGCAACAAATCTAAGGCCATCTGGCGCTGTTGCGGATTGAGGTTATTGATCACAGTCTGCAACAGGATATCACCTGTTTTTGCGCTGGGGCTGATAGTGTGTGAAAAGGTTAAATTCATCACAAACGTATGGCCGCACTCTACATCCGCACAGGCACAATAAATATCTGCAATTTCGTGGTGCATCCGGTTGGTTTTGCGAATGACAGCCTTAGCGCCGCACTCCGGGCAGGTTATTTTTAATACGCGCATGTTCCTCATTCCAAAAGTGTCGAATTTCTTCGATTTTACCATTTTCTTGCTCATTCTGCACCCGAACTTGCGTTATCTTGTTTGAAATGAAGGTGTAATATTTCTGGCACATCGCGGCGGTTTATCGCATTCATGAACATATTTTGCACGGGAATGACTTCATCCTTGCGATAGGCATCACGGGCTTTTTCCGGGTCACCCAACCCGCCGACGTTGGTCGGGATAATGCCCGCCAGTCCGGCCGGGAATCGGTGGGCGGTCAGCACATCCTGTGAACTGATGCTTTTCACATTGGCAAACTCATCATTGGCGGAAATATCCCCGACCGGAATAAACTTGATGCCGTCCGGGTCGCCATTGGGAATATTCACAAACAGGGTGTCAAAATTGCCGATCCCCTTGCTTTGTTGCAGTTTCCAGATAATTTCTTCCTCGGTTTCATCGGAGATATTCGGGTCGTTGGTGTAGATGATACCGCCCGTGTGGGCACCATTGTGGTAATAGCGGCGGCGGAATATGGTGGCTTCCGAGTTCAGCAAGGCAGCATGGATACCGCCGATATAATCCGGCAGGCCGTAAACCTGTTGCTGGGGATCATATTGCTTGATAAAAATAACCTCGTCCGGGGTGTAAACCAACGGTTCACCCTCCTGCAAGACCACAAAATCCCCGTCCTTACGGCGGCGCAGGTAGAGCGAGGGCAACACGTCCAGTCTCACCACATCGCCCCAGAAGTTGCACACTTTCAGGATGGCCACATCGCCGAAAATCAGGAAGTTCATCATGGCCGCCTTGAATTGTTCATGGCTCAGGCCGCCGCCGAGGTAATCGGAGGCAATCATATTGTGGCGGGCATAGAGCACGCCGCCATGCTGCCCGTTCATATTGGTCAGTTGCGCCAGTGCCAAACGGTCAATCGGCAGCGTGTAATGGTCATAATCATTGTCATACCAGATTTTCTGGTAATCGGTCTGGGTCGTCAGTATCGGCTCCGGCTTGCCCAGCGTGATCAGGCTCATTTTCCGTTGCTGTGGTTGGGGCTGTTTTGCCTTGGCGGTCTTCCTTAACGTCTTCTTGCTCATTATGCGGCCTTTTGGAATTGATATTTAGACTTGCGTTTCTTCTCGTAATTTAACGGTTCGTTCATCAGGGCGTGGGCGATAGCCCAGAACACGTCAGCGTGCCCGGTTTCCTGTGAACGGTCGGCCACAAAGGTCATGGCACCGCCTTTGCCCGTGGTGGTGTGCCGGATAGCCAGAAATGAGGCCAGGATTTCTTTTTGTTCCTGATCCCATTCCAGGCGTTCTTCACTGACCACATCGATCATCTTCATTACCAGTTGATTTTTGCTCTGCTGGCTGTAGTGGATAGCCTGCGTCTGGCGTGGGGCGAAGTCCTGTACCATCTCATAGACCCCGTGCCCAATCCCCGTGGTATCAATGCCGATATGGGTAAAGCGATAACGCTTGAACAACTCTTCAATCAGCTTCGCCTGATGCTTCCAGTTCATGCCTTGCCAGTAGAACGTGGCGAGCACCCGAAAGGCTTCGCCTGCCATCAGCGGCGGGGCGACAATCACAAAGGTGGAGGTATCACCGGAGCGTGCCGGGTCGAAGCCGCCCCAGACTTCACGCTCACCAAAGGGGCGCGGGGCGTTGGGGGCGTGGTCTTCCCACAGCCTGACTTCAACCCCGCATTTTTCCAGTTGGTGATATTTAAAGACCGATGCGCCGCTATCAACAAATACGCACATATAGAGCATGTTAAAGGTGTCAGCATTATACTTGTTGCGTAGACGGTCGATATTGGCAAGGTTATACCCACCTTTGATAGCATCGGCCATGGTGATGACATAACGCCACTGGCTATCAGGGCAATCGCGTCCGCCATCGCGGTATTCATCAAAAGCAGGAAAGGCCACATTCTTACGTTTGGCATCGTTGCCGCGCCATGTATCACCTGTCCAGAACGGGTAGGCGGAATGCGTTTTAGCACTGGGGGTTGAAAAATAAGTGGTACGCCATTGCTCAATAGTCGCCATTGCGGAAGCCACTTCATTCAGGTGCTTAAAATCAGGTATCCAAAAGTATTCATCACAATATAAATGACCGTTGTAAGATTGCGCGGTGTTCTTATTGGTGGATAAGAAACGCAGTTCAGCCCCATTGCTTAAGCGTATTGGGTTACCCGTCAGTGTTACACCAAAGAATTGCTCGGCAAAATTGACAATATAGGAGCGGAAGACTTCTGCCTGCGGTTTGGAGGCGGACATAAATATCTGCGGATTACCCGTTAGTACCGCATCTTCCAAAGCTTCAAACGCAAAATACCAGGTTGCCCCAATTTGGCGCGATTTTAAAATATTGCGTATTTGCTTATGCTTGTTGTTGCGCAGGTGTTTCTGATAGCCAAACAGATTGCCATCAACAAAGGTCTGGAAGTCTTCTTCCGTCAGCGCTGAAATATCATTTTTACGCTGGCGTTTCTTTTTCTTCGGCTCACCGTCACCGGATGGCACATCGTCACCGCCCGATTGTGACTGAACCTTAATTTCAGCCAGCTTTTCTTGGTGCTTATTCTCCTGTGCCATCAATTTCACATGATGGGCAATCAGGCGGTCGAGTTCGTCCAGCTCCAGCGCATTTTTATTATTACGTTCACTGAGCAGGGCAATACGGCGGTTGACTGCCTCAATCACACTTTCATGGCTGAGCATATCCGCCCAGCACCCTTTTTCCGCCCAGTAGTAAATGATCCGCCGATTGGGCAGGTTGAGTTCTTCGGCAATCTCTGCCGGGGTATAGCGGCGCAGGTAGAGCGACTTTGCCACTTTGATTAATTCATCCGAATATTTAGCCATGCCTTAAGCATCCTTGTCTTGAGTCACTTTATTATGCAGGGCGAATACCTTGCTTTCGTCCGGCCAAATTCGGTTTGATTCGGTTATGCGGGATATCCGAATTCATCCGAATTGCGCCCCTCGCGGCCGCCGATGGAATTCGCAATACTGTGTGGGAAGCAAACGAAAAGGATGCGATATGTCTCAGTTAATGACTAACTGGATATGTATTGCCATGGAGGGCGACACGGTTGATGGCCGGGATATGGAACCACAATGGATTCTGGATGCGGCCGAACTTTATGACCCTCAACTGTATACCGCCCTGATTTGGCCGGAACATGAACGCTGGATGGGGCCAATGGGCGAAGTGCTCGCGGTCAAGGCCGAACGCGGTGAGGACGGGACTTTGCGTCTTTATGCGCAATTGCGACCCAATCACCGTTTGTTGGACGCCAACCGGGACGGGCAACTGCTGTTTACCTCCGTGGAGTTTACGCCCGATGGTAACTGGCGCGGTACAGGCAAAACCTATCTGCAAGGGCTGGCAGTGACAAGTTCGCCAGCCAGTGTAGGCACAACCCGCCTACAGTTTAGTAAAAAGAAAAAATCTCATCGGTCAGGCACCTATAAGCCGCTGGTGATTGACGAAGTTAAACAGATTAAGGAAAGCAAGATGGCAAAGGCCAAAAAAGGATGGAGAAGTTTTTTTAACGTTGAAGAACCGGAAGAAACCCCGGCCGAAACCACGGGTGATGATGCGTTGCAGGCCATCGCTGAGGCACTGGCCGAGATGGATAAGCGCATGACCGCCGTTGAAAGCCAACTGGCATCCACTGAACAGGTCGTGGAAGAAGTACAGGAAGATGTCGAAACCGTTAAAGAAGTGGTTGATACCGAAGATTTTGCACTCCTGCGCGATAACCTGTCAAAGATTGTGAAAAACTTCAACAAGCTGGACACGCTGGCAACCCGTGTGCCGTCTAAAAACCCGAAAGGCAACAAAAACAAGCAGTTTAAATTTCTGTGATCCCTGACGGGAAAAAGCAAAGGGAAGAGCGATGCAATTAAATCAACGGGCGCGAGCCTTTTTACAGCAATATTCAGCGGGCTTGGCCGAATCCTATGGCGTTGAGGACACAGCGCGTTACTTTGCGCTGAGCGACCCTAAAGAAACCGCCCTGCGCAGTGCGCTGCTGGAGTCGGTCGAGTTCCTCAGCATGATCACCTGTGCGGATGTGGATCACCTGTCCGGCCAAGTGGTGTCGGTGGGCAACCCCGGCCTCTTTACGGGGCGCAAGAAAGATGGCCGCTTTATCCGTGCAACGGGTGTTGACGGCAATGAATATAAGTTGCAGGAAACCGATTCCGGTGCCGCGCTGAAATGGGACTTGTTGTCCATCTGGGCGAATTCCGGCAGTGAAGAAGAGTTTTTCCAGCGTATGCAGGCGTTTACCAATGAATCTTTTGCGCTCGATATGCTTCGCGTCGGCTTTCACGGCCAGCGTGTGGCGGAGACAACCAACCCCGACGAGAACCCGAACGGGGAAGATGTCAATAAAGGCTGGCACCAAATTGCCAAGGACTGGAACGGCGGCAAGCAGGTGATCACTACGTCAGTGAAACTGGATGAACACGGCGATTTTAACTCGCTGGATGCGATGGCGTCCGACCTGGTTAATACCTGTATTCCGCAACAGTTCCGCCATGACCCGCGTTTGGTGGTACTGGTCGGCGCGGATTTAGTGGCAGCGGAGCAGTACCGGCTTTATCAGGCTGCGGATAAACCGACAGAAAAAATTGCCGCGCAGATGCTGGGCAGCTCGATTGCTGGCCGTCCGGCGATGGTGCCGCCGTTTATGCCGGGCAAGCGCATGGTGGTCACCATGTTGCCAAACCTGCAAATTCTGACCCAGCGCAATACCCGTCAGCGCAAGGCGGAATTTGTGGACGACCGCAAACAGTTCGAAAACAAGTACCTGCGTAATGAGGGCTACGCGATTGAAACGCCGGAATTGTACGCGGCCTATGATGAGAACGCCGTCACGATTGGCAAAGTGGCCGAACCGGCTGAAAAAACGGGTACAGACTAATGCTGTCACCTGCCCAACGACACCGGGCAGCGGTTGAACTGCGCCAGAAACTGGCACGGCAACAAGCGGTTGCCATTGCGGACGGTGCCAGCCAGCACCTGCAAGCCCGTGCCATTGAGCAGGATGTCAAGCGGTTGCGCCAGTTAACGACAACGGCGGAACGGGTGGAGATGAAACGGCGGGAACTGCTGCCCAATTATCTCCCCACGGCACAACGCTATCTGGATGAAGGCGAGGTGTACTGCAACCCGATTTTTGTTTACTGCGTGATTTGGTTGTTTGATATCGGGGAGTTTGCCCACGGATTGGATTGGGCAGATATGGCCATTGAGCAAGGACAGCTCACCCCCGACCATTTTCGCAGTGGCTTTCCGGCGTTTGTGGCCGACACCGTTTTACTCTGGTCACAGGCGGAAGCCGAAGCGGGTAACCCGGTGGAACCCTATTTTTCAAGGACATTTCAGAATGTCACTGAAAAATGGCAAGTTCACGAGAAAATCAAGGCCAAATACTACAAATTTGCTGCCTTAAACCTGCTGAAAGGGGATAACGCCGAAATTAAGGCAAGTTCGGTGGAGAAACTGGATGTGCTGGAGCAGGCCGATAACTGGCTGACCAAAGCCCATCAGTGTAATCCCAAATCCGGGGTTAAAACCTATCGGCAACGGATTGCCGCCCGTATACGGGCATTATCCATGGAATAACAACGACTACCGCAAGCCGGAGCGGGCGCGGTGGAGGCATCGCAACGTGGTTGCAGATGGCCGTGGAAACCGGACAGCCCGCTTTTTTTCTCAGGAGAGGCACGATGTTTAATGGCAATACCGTGGATTACCGGGACGCCCCGCTGACCAATGACGGCTTTTGGCCGGATTTGAATTTGCGGGAATTTCAGGTTAACCGCAAGCTGCCTGCTGATCTGGATAACGACATGCTGGCCAATGCGCTGCTGGCAACGGTGGCCGAAATCAACCTTGACCTTCAACGCCTGAAATCGCGCTTGCAGGCCAAGGGCTACCGGACAGCGGCCAACGTGCCGGGCATTACCATTAATGGCAGCACCGCGTTGGTCAGCCAGTATAAAAAAGCGGTTTATGCGCGGGCAAAGGCCGATTTACTGGGGGAATATACGTCACTGGTCAGCCGTGCCCCCAATCCGGGACAGGAAAGCCCGGAAGTGCGCAATCGGCTGCTGGCCGAAGCCTCAATGGTGCTGCGCAATATGAAAGGACATGGACGCACAACGGTACGTTTGATATGAGCCAATTACAGCAATTAACCGCCTTTTTGCGGGAAAATCTGCCGGAACGGATTTGTGAGACGGAATTTACCAGCGAAATGGATGAAATCCGCTTTATTCCGGCGCAACGGGATCTCGGGCTGGGGCAATACCAGATGTTTGTCCAGCAATATGAAGCGGTGATTGCGTGGGGGCGTTTCCCCTATCGGGAGTGTGATCCGCGCAATATTCCGCTGTTGATTGATATCTGGCTGACTGAGCAGGGGGATAGCCTCAGTAATGCCAATGTTGAGCAGGAACGGCCGACCTTAACGGTGGAAGTGGATGGCGAGACGGCGGTTGTCGTGGTGTCGCTGTCATTGGCGGAACCTGTGGTGATACGGGAAGACCCCAAGGGCATGATCCCGTTTGACGGCAAGCGCTGGTCACTGGCTGAGGCTGAGGTGTGGTTTGCGGAACAAGGCGCGGTGCACAGTGTGGACGAAACCGGGGCAGCAATTGGGAACAGGGCATGATCCACGGCCAGTTAAACCGCAACCAGCTTAAGGAAATGCAGGACGCCTTAAGCCGTTTTGACCTGCCGCCGCAAAAACGGCAACGCTTGTTATGGCGCATGGCGAAATATGGACTGATTGATTCTGCGAAACGTCATATACGCAATCAACAATCACCGGACGGCGAAAGCTGGCCTGCCAGAAAAAGCCCGCGCCGCCAGAAGATGCTCAGGAATATGCCGAAACTTTTGCATATTCGGGAAATGCCGGAAATTGACGCTGTGCGCATTTATCTGCAAGGCGGGCATTACCGGAACGGCAAGCAGCCAGTGCCAGCGGGGGTTGTAGGCTATGCCCAGCAAAATGGGATGCGTTTTCAAATTACCCGGCAACAGGTGAAAAAAAACGTTGACCGTGAGCGGATGGCGACGATCAAGCAGGCAAAGAAACTGCGCACCTTAGGTTATAAAGTTAAAAAAGGTAAACGTTGGCGCAAACCTG
The DNA here is from genome assembly GCF_000968195.1 of Xenorhabdus doucetiae. Classification (NCBI taxonomy): domain Bacteria; kingdom Pseudomonadati; phylum Pseudomonadota; class Gammaproteobacteria; order Enterobacterales; family Morganellaceae; genus Xenorhabdus; species Xenorhabdus doucetiae. The sequence goes on along the minus strand of NZ_FO704550.1, from coordinate 3,641,459 downwards.
CGATCAAGGAAATTACCGCCAATATGAAATTCATTCAGGCCGGAACCCTGATCCGCGTATTGAGCGGTGAAGAAACTAAAAGCAAATGGGAAATTACCATTCCTTCCCGTGCGTTCTTAGGCATGAACGAAGAAGAATTCAGCAAAGCGCTGGCGCGCCAGTTGCAAGGCATTGGATACGGCGCTTAGCGCCTGATAAGGGATTAGATTATGTGGCCACATGTTCAGGTTAACCAGGTTAACCAACTGCAAGGCGAAACCAAGGAAATAGAACGGGTCTTGCTGTTCTTAGGGGCAGGCAAGACCAACGTGGGCAAGACCATTGCCGTCAATACCCAGACCGACTTTGACGCCGTGCTGGGCACGGCACAAACCGCGCTGAAACGTCATGTACTGGCGGCAATGGCCAACGCCGGGCAAAACTGGTCGGGTTATGTGCATATCCTGCCCGAAGCGGCGGACGGGCTGGCTTTTGTCGAGGCGGTGACGGCGGCGCAACCCGTCGCCAGTGTTGAGGGCTATGTGCTGACCCTCGGTGCCAGTAAAGACATTATCAAGGCTGCCCAGACCCTGCGCGCCAATACGATTGCTAAATTTGGCCGTTGGCAGTGGGCAATTCTGGCCGTGGATGCGCCGCAGTCCAAGGAGGCGTGGGCGGATTACGTCACCCGCTTGGCCGAACTGCAAAAGGGCGAGGCCGTGGCATCAGTGCAACTGGTGCCGTGTCTGTGGGGCAATGAGGCGGGCGTACTGGCCGGGCGGTTGTGTAATCGTGCCGTCACCGTGGCCGACAGCCCGGCGCGGGTGCAGACAGGTGCCCTGATGGATTTGGGCAGGGCTGATTTTCCGCTGGATGGCACAGGCAAAACCATTGATTTAGCGACCCTGCAAGCACTGGAAAAACTGCGTTTCAGTGTACCGATGTGGTACCCCGATTATGACGGCATGTACTGGTCGGATGGCCGCACGCTGGATGTGGAAGGGGGCGACTACCAGAGCATCGAAAATTTGCGCATTGTCGATAAGGTCGCGCGGCGTGTGCGTTTGCAGGCGATTGCCAAAATTGCCGATCGCAGCCTGAACAGCACACCGGGCAGCATCGCCACGCATCAGGCTTACTTTGCCCGTACCTTGCGTGAGATGTCGCGCAGTAGCGAGATTAACGGCGTGACCTTTCCGGGCGAAGTGAAATCGCCGAAAGACGGCGACGTCGTGATCACATGGCGCAATAAAAACACGGTGGAAATTTATATCACGATCCGCACTTACGAATGCCCGAAAGGCATATCAGTCAGTCTGTTGCTGGACAGCCAACTGGAGAAAACCGCATGAGCCAGCGTATTTCAGGGCAGTCGATTGATTTTAATATGGACGGGGATCTGGTTCATGCCGAAAAGGTCAACCTGTCCATTACCGACAACACCGCCGCCGCGCAAACGCAGGGCGTGCCGGATGGTTATATCGCCGGGGATGTGGCCGCTGAGGGGGAAATTGAACTCAGTACCAAATACTTGGAGATTGTGACCGCCAAGGCGCGGGCGGCGGGATCATGGCGGGGCATTCAGCCCGTCGATTTGATGTGGTACGCCAAGGCAGGCAAGGAAGAGATCAAAGTGGAAGCCTACGGCTGCAAGCTGATCCTCAGTGACATTCTGGACGTTGACCCGAAAGGCGGCAGTGTCATGACCCATAAAGTCAAGTTTGTCGTCACATCACCCGACTTTGTGCGCATTAATGGCATCCCTTATCTGGAAGCGGAACTGACGCAAAGCCTGATAGGGTAAGGATGGGGTTCATGGAAGAACATGAAAAAACGTTTGTTACGCTGGTGCTATTGGGGGCACTGATTGCGTTGGGCAAAATGCTGACCGGCAACGAGCCGATCACCTTACGGCTGTTTATCGGCCGCATTATCTTGGGGTCGGCGGTGTCGGTGATGGCCGGGGCGTTGCTGATTTGGTGGCCGGGCATTAGCCCGGTAGCCGTGACAGGCATAGGCAGCGCCTTGGGGATTGCCGGATACCAGTTAATTGAAGTGTGGTTACGCAAGCGCGGCAGCGCGTTGCTGACAGGGAAGTTAAAAAAATGACGTTAAGTGAAAAACAACAGTTATTTGCGGTACTGGTTGCCCAATTGATCGAATGGGCAGACGAACGCGGCTATCGGGTAACATTGGGTGAAGCCTACCGTACCCCGGAACAGGCGGCGCTGAATGCCAAGAAAGGCACGGGCATTGCCAACAGTTTGCATACCCAGCGCTTGGCGCTTGACCTGAATCTGTTTATCCAGGGCAAGTACCAGACCCACAGTGACGCTTACCTTCCCCTGGGCGAATATTGGGAATCCCTTGGCGGCACATGGGGCGGGCGTTTCTCACGTCCCGATGGCAATCATTTCTCGCTGGCACATAACGGGGTGAAATGATGTTCAAGGCACTGCCGCTCTCTTTTTTGGTTGTGGCGCTGGCGTTCGGGGCGGGCTGGCAGGTCAATGATTATTACCGTGACAGCATCGAACTGGAAATCACACGGGCAGCGGCGGAAACGGGCGAACAAATCCGCCACGCCTTGCAAGCGGTTTCCAGTGCGTCCGCCCGCCAACTGGAAGAAAAACTAGAGGGGATCACCCATGCCGCCCCGCGAGAAATTCGTACTGAAGTGGTTAAGCCTGTTTTTACTGCTGTGTGCGTTAGCCCTGAGTTTGTCCGGCTGTACAACCAAACCGCCGACCAGATTGAGCGCACCTTATCAGGAAAACCTGCTGACACGGTGTCCGGCCAAATTACCGAAACTGGCCGGAACAACCGGAAATAATTTGGTTTATATCATCATGGAGTATTCCACCTTATATGGAACGTGTGCCGCCCGGCATAATCAATTAGTGGATGAAATTAATAAAAGAAAGGAAATTACAAAATGAAAGAAAATAAAATCATTACCTTAATTATCGGCGAAAAAGAAATAAACTTTGAACCGAATATTATTGCCTATAACAGCATGATTAATGATATGACGATGGATAATAAGATTGTTCCCATTGTCGCTTATTTACGTCGCATTGTGCAGCCTGCCTCAAAAGCGGCGCTGGATGAACTCCTGCAAATCCCCGGCGCAGCCATGCAGATTGTCGAGCGCGTGAATTCGGAATATGCGCCTAAATTGGAAATCGAAATAAAAAACTAAATGCGCGGGTCAGGGCGATTGATAATAGCTTATTCGAACAGGCATTAATATTACGCCGCCACTATTTACCGAATGAGCCGGATAATACCGAAAGTTTAGCCCGTGCTATTTGGCTGGATAACCGTTATTGGGAATATACGCGCGTGTCAACCGCCAATGGCATTGCGCTGGCATTTAAGGGTGAAGCATGAGTAACGAATTAGATTTTACCTTAAGTCTGATTGATAAAATCACCAAACCCCTTGCCAGTGTCAAAGCGTCGGTCGCGGGGTTTGCCGAGGCCTCACAGGATGCTTTCGGCAAGCTGGCCATCGGCGGGGCGGGGTTGGCCGCTTCGTTCTGGTCAATCAAGGGCTTTCTTGATCCGGCCATTGAAATGGAAGAAGCACTGCAAACCGCCTCCTTGCAGGGAATTGACAGCAATGTAATGGATAAGGTGGCGAAAGATGCCATGACCTTTAGTTCCCGCTATGGCAAATCGTCGATAGAGTTTGTGCAATCGGCGTCAGCCATCAGCAAGGCCATTGGCAGCCTGTCACAAAATGACCTGCCGCAGATGACCCATATCGTGAACACCACGGCCGCCGCCCTGAAAAGCAGTGCCGAGGATGCCAGCACGTATATGGGGCAGATGTTTGCCCAGTTCTCCAGCCATGCAAAAGACGTCGGGCACCTGCAATTTGCCGAAGAGTTGGCAGGCAAGGCGGTGTTGATGTCGAAAACCTTCGGCACTTCCATGACCGATATTGCCGATTTGATGGAGGGTGCCCGCGCAGCCGGGACAAACTTTGGTATCGGTATTGATGAACAGTTGGCGGTCTTGGGGGAATTGCAACGCTCGCTGGGTTCAGAATCCAGCGGGGCGTATGAGTCCTTTATCACCACGGCGGAAGCTGGCGGGAAGAAACTGGGGTTAAGTTTCGTTAATGCGTCGGGCAAATTGCTGTCCATGCCGGAAATGCTGGAGAAGCTACAGGCCAAATACGGCAAGAGCATTGAAGGGAACCTGAAAGCACAGGCAGAGATTGATGAAGCCTTTGGGGATTCCGCCGTGGTCATTAAACAGCTTTACGGCAATGTTGATGTGCTGCGCAAAAACATGACGGCACTCGGTGCCAATGACGGCATGAAGCGCACCCGCGAGATGGCCGAACGGATGGCGAACCCGTGGGAACGGCTGGAAGCGATTTGGCAGAATATCCGCATTGCCATTGGTTCAACCCTGCTGCCGGTGATTAAGCCGTTGGTCAATCAGATGGCGGATGCCAGTCAGACACTGGTGCGCTGGCTAAAACTGTTTCCTAATATCGCGCGTTGGGTCGGTTATATCTCGCTCGGTATCCTGAGCTTTGCCGCCGCAGGGGCGCTAGCCAATATCGTCATGGGGGTGTCCCGCTTTATCTGGCTGGGTTTAATTCCCTTGTGGAACACGGGGGCGTTTATGTTTTCCCTGTTGACGGGAAAAATGAACGTCATGTCAACAACCAGTACAAAATTAGCCAGCCTGTTAACGCGCCTGCGCGCCAGTCTGGTTATGACCCAGATAGCCTCTTGGGCAACGGCGGCCGGGTTTACGGCCATGGCATGGCCTGTGTTGGCGATCATTGCGGTGATTGCGGCGTTGGTGATTGCGGTCATTAAATTCTGGCAACCGATTAAGGCCTTTATTAAAGGGTTTATGCAGGGGTTCAGCGAGGCGGGCAGTTCGCTTGCCCCGTTGTCACCGGCTTTTGATGCCATAGGCGCGGCCATGGGGTTTGTCTGGGAGGGGGTTAAAAGCCTGTTCGGCTGGTTCGCCAAGTTACTGTCGCCGATCCAATACACTGATGAAGAGTTACAGGGAGTGACTGAGGCGGGCAGTTCGTTTGGCCGCATTGTGGCGGGTGCCATTGGCCTGATGATGATGCCGTTTAATCTGGTGATTCAGGTGATTGGCACGCTGATACAGGCGTTTCAACGTGCCGGGCAGTTGATTAGGCAGGGCTGGGATGCGCTGTGGAACTGGGTTGGCAGCTTTTCACTGGTGGATACTTTGTCCGGCATGGCGGACAGTGTCGGTGATCTGTTCAGTGGCTTATGGGACAGCATTAAAGCCTCATTCGGGGAAGCCTATAACTGGATTATCGAGAAGTTAAATTATATTCCGGGCATCAACATTGAAACCAAGGCCATTGAGGGCGCAGTTTCAACCCCTAAATCGGTTGTCCAGCCCTCCGTGGATAATCAGCAGGTGGCGGCGTCCATCATTACAGGCGGGCAACTGAAAGGCATCAACAAGGGCGGGCTGAGTCAGAACCTGAACAGTCATAAACAGACGTCAATTGATAACAGCCGCCGGATTGAAAACGTGACCGTCAAGGTCAACGGCAGCATCACACCGGAACAATTAACGGAATGGGAGCAGGTGGCTTATGGATGAGCCGAAATACATTGATTTATTGATAACCAAGGGCAACTTTACCCTGAACTCCGGGAATGAGCCGCGTTTTTGCCACAATCGCTTTTCTGTCGGTCAGGATTGTGTGCACGCCATTATGGAAAGTGGCCTTGCAACCGAACTGGTCGCAGAGCGCAGCCCGACCCTGCGCGCGGATATTCGCACCCAGATAGAAATTTTGGTTGAAGATGACGAAAGGATTATTCCGGGCACGGTCATCATTAACGAAGAGACGCCAACCCAGTTATGGATCACGGCGGAAACTTATGATTTTGGCCGCCTGAATGTGAGTGTGGGGCATGGAAACTAAACCGTCGATTGATTACGAAAAGGTACTGCGTGACAGCGGGATGCCGACCACGGAAGCCGATATCAGCGCCGCCTTTACCAAGGTTGTGGATGACGCCGGGTTAGTCACCAATACCTCGCGCATGTCCCCGTTCTGGCGGCTGGTCAACACCCTCGTGACGCGCCCGGTGTTGTGGCTGAAAGAGGCGTTAATCAACGTCACCCTGAAAAATATGTATCTGGCGACGGCATCGGGATCATGGCTGGATATGTTTGCATGGGGCGTCAACCTGAAACGCAAGCAGGCAACCGCCGCGCAGGGGGTGATCCGTTTCTACAAGGCGGCGGGAGCCTCGGCGGTGATGGTGCCTGCCGGAACGGTTGTCCAGACTGAGCGCATTAATGGCGAAATCTACCGGGTCAGCACCACGGAAAGCGTGGTGATAGCCGAAGGTGTCACCAGTGCCTTGCTGCCTGTGGCCGCAGAATTGGCAGGCGGTGCCTTTAACTTGGCATCCGGCTATTTCCGGCTCCTGCCTGTGGCAGTGTCCGGCATTGAGCGGGTACAAAATGAAGAAGGCTGGCTGTTAACGCCCGGCGCGGATGCCGAGTCCGATGATGATTTGCGTGACCGTTGCCGCAACCAATATAACCTGGTGGGAAACTACCACACCGATGCCGTTTATCGAGGCATGATAGCCAGCCGCGTGGGCTTGAGTATTGACCGCATCTTCTTTTTGCATGATGCGCCCCGTGGGGCAGGCACGGCCAATGCTTACCTGTTGCTGGATTCGGGCGTCATTAGCCAGCCGTTTATCAATGCGGTGAATGATTACATCAGCAATCAGGGGCATCACGGGCACGGGGATGATATGCAGTGCCTGCCGATGCCGGAAACCCATCATGTACTGACAGTAACGCTGTTTGTAGTGAATCTGGCGAACTACAGTCAGGAACAGATAGACACATTAAAAACCGATGCCGGCAACCTGATCCGCTGCGCCTTTCGGGAAAATACCGACTATCCGGTGAAGAAAACGTGGCCGTACTCGCGTTTTTCCTTTTCCAACTTGGGACGGGAGATCCATCGCGAGTTCAGCGAGGTGGAATCACTGACCTTTTCATTGGGTGACATTCTCAGTGAACTGAGTGTGCCGCGCCTGCAATCGCTCACGGTGGAGGTGAAAAATGGCTGAGTTCCGGGAACGTCTCGCCCGGCTGGCGTTGCCCTCATGGATGAACAAGGGCGAACCCGCCAAGTTATTGCAGGCGGCGCGGGTATTCTGGTTGGGCGTGTATGACTGGTTAAAGTGGCCGTTAGCCCAACTGGACGCCGAAACCTGTTCAGAGGCGCTGTTGTCGGTGCTGGCGTACCAGCGGGATATCCAGCGCTTTAACGGTGAACCGCTGCCGTTGTTTCGCAAGCGGGTGAAATACGCCTTTATCAATGCCAAAGACGCGGGCAGCGTGGCAGGTTTCATTGCCATCTTTGATCGGCTGGGCGTGGGCTATGTCGAATTGCTGGAGCGCCAGCCGGGCATTGACTGGGATGTGATTATCCTGCGCCTCAGCGACGGCCAGATAGCCGCCAATCCCGATTTGCTGATGAATATCATCCGCCAGTATGGCCGCACCTGCCGCCGCTACCGTTTTGAGGTGATCGCCAAAAATCAATTGCTGATGCGGGCAGGCAGCGTGGGGGCAGACTATTGCTGTTATGCCGCTGCCATGCCGACCCAGCCGTTATTGTTAAGAGTCGGCCATATCGCGGGCGTTGCCGTCTGTGACCATGCCAGCCTCAAGGAAAATACCGCACCGAATGTCACTTACGGTGCTTCATTATAAGGAAATAGAACATGTCCTCAGTGATTACCTTGGACTTTGAAAAATGGAAAGCGCAACAAGTCGCTGCCGGAAACGCAGTAATACTGGACGAGTTTATTTTTGCTAATGTGCCGGGTTTAGATCCGTCTCAGGATATTAGCCGCAGTGAGCAACTGCCTGCCGCGCAATATATCGTACACCGTCAGGCGGTGAATAAAACCGGGCTTGCCAGTGAGAACGCCGTGGCTTACAGCGTCACATTGGGCACCGAAGTGGGTAACTTTGATTTTAACTGGATTGGCTTGCTGAATAAGGCGTCGGGCGTGATTGGCATGATCACCCATGCGCCAGCCCAGAAGAAAATCAAGACCGCCAACGGCTTGCAGGGCAACGTCTTAACCCGTTCTTTCTTGCTGGAGTTTGACGGCGCGGCCAAAGAGACGGCCATCACCACGACAGCCGAAACATGGCAGATTGATTTTACCGCGCGTTTGTCCGGTATGGATGAAATGCAGCGCCTGATCAATACCGACAGCTACGGCGAGGCGGCTTTTTTCGGCGATGGCTTTGCGGTGATCCGCAACGGTGATCAGTACACGGTGAAAAAAGGGTTGGCCTATGTCGGCGGGCTGCGCGGGGTATTGGAACATGACCAAACGTTAAACACGATGCGCAATACCCGTGTGTATGCCGATTTTAGCTATCAGGGCAATCTGGTGAGCCAGTGGAAGACGGTTGTTAAAATTACCGTTGCGAATGACCTGAAAAATTATGTGGATGCGGCGGGGTATCCGCATTATGTGTTTGCGATTGCGAGTATTGATGGTAACGGGAATGTGATTGATTTGCGTCCTAAAGGCGCATTGAGTGATCGTGCTATTGCAGACCTCAATACCCGAAAAATTAACGGAAAATCGCTATCATCTGACGTCAATTTGAATGCGAATGATATAAATGCTGTTTCTGTGTTCGGAGGGGTGATCATTTCAGATAACAAAATAATCGAATTGAGAAACGCGACGCCGAACGCTGCAAACTATATTTATGGAACTGACGCCCGCGGAAATGCACGCTATCTGCTAGGTTGTGGTTCAGGAAAAAACACTGTGTCGTTAACTAATAACCAGACGCAAACTGATCTGGAGATCGGTGATAAACGCGCGTTTATCGACGGCGAGGAAATTGCAACGGTAAAAATAGTTAACGACAACGCTAACGGGCGAGTGCCAGTTACTCGGAAAATAAACGGAAAATCAATGCGATATGATGTTTTTTTGAATGCTGGCGATGTGAATGCGGTATCTGCATTTGGGGGTACAATTATTTCAGACAATAAAGTTATTGAATTGAGAAATGCGACGCCCGGTGCTGCAAACTACATTTATGGAACTGATGCCAGCGGAGACGCTCGTTATCTGTTGGGCTGCGGTGCCGAATCCAATCATGTGTCATTAACTAATGTGAAAACGAGTACACATTTAGAAGTGGGAAACGGGTCAGTATCGTTAAATGGGAAATTATTGGCTACCGTTGAAACCATCCCAACAGATATATTGGTTAAATCAACTACTGGACACTGGAAAAACGTTGACACAGGTATGATCTTACAGTGGGGGACAATCAATATGACGTATCCGGGGACGTATCCGATACAGTTCCCCGCAATGTTTCCAACGGAATGTGTCAATGTGCAGATGACAATATCAGATTCTGCCAATAATCCCAGTATAAACAATGTGCAGGCACGCGACCGCACCACAACGGGGTTTACTGCCATTACGGCGGAAAATGGTATCCAATGCAACTGGTTCGCAGTGGGGTATTAACATGAATTATATCTATAGTGCAAAAACTAACGCATTCTACCCGGTTGATTGGAAATCAGATTACATTAACGCAGGGTCATGGCCGGATGATGGGATAGTGGTTAATCAGGCTGTTTTCAACGAATTTGCAGGCAATGAGCCACCCATAGGGAAACTGCGCATTGCTGGTTATGGCGGATTACCTGCATGGGGAGATATTCCACCGCCGACACCGGAGGAATTGCAGAGCCAGGCAGAACAGGAAAAAAGGCAATTGTTGCGCGTTGCTAATGAAAAAATTGGTATTTGTCAGGATGCAGTTGACTTGAATATCGCTACAGTTTCGGAAAAAGTTGTTTTAAACGAATGGCGACGCTATAGGGTATTACTCAACCGAGTGGATTGCTCGACCGCCCCTGATATCGATTGGCCGGAGCAACCCGAATAATGCACTGGCAACGTAAAACCCTGCAATTGTCCCCGGCGCTGTCGGGGCTGTCTGCCAGCATCGTGCCCGTACACCCGTTTATTTACGGTGTCGGGCAGCAGGCCGACAGTGGCAGCTACTTAAGCCCGGCCAACGCCATTCATTACCTGTCAAATAAGCTGACAGGCGCAGGTCACCTGAATGCCCTTGTGTTAATGGTCTGTGCCAAGACCCACGCTGAATTTATGCAGCACTTAACGCAATTTTCATCCGTGTTGCCGTTGCCGGTCTTTTCCCAAGTCACGCGCATGGCAAAAACCGCCGAACGCCTGAGCATCAGCAAAATGCAATTGCCGGGCAAACAGGGCGGCGGGTTGCCACTGCCACAACCATTGTCAACCGCAAGTAGCCGCTTGGCCGCCAATGCCCAACTGATTGAACAGGCCAAAGCACAGGCCAGCGCGGGCAGCAGCCTTGCCGGATTAAAAGCACAGTTAAGCGGATTTACCACGGCCAGACAAAACGCCTTGCAGCAAGTCAGTGATGCCCTGAGTGGCGCAATGGGCAACACCGCCCCCGTTTGGGCATTTAGCGGAACAGGCCACGGTGCGCTGTTGGCCGAGAAGCTGCGCAAGGAAATACCGGAACCGGACGCCGTGTATACACTGGCAACCCTGTTTGCCGGAGACAACATCAGCGCATTAGAAAGGATGCTATCGCATGAGCCAAATTATCACCCTCGCCCTTGACGGCGAGGCCATCCCCTTAAAAAGCCTGACCGTCACCCCTTCGGTGATGTTTCAGGATCAAGACCAAAGCGGGCAGTCATCCAGCACCGCTGTAGCGGAACAGGGCATTAAGCCGAAAGAACTGCGCATCACGGGCGTGATTCCCTTTACTGAACAGAAAACCTTGTCGCGCCTGTTTGCGCTGGCCGAAGCCAAGGAAAACGGCAACCTGAAACGCTACCGGGTTGCCAACCTGACTGCGCAGGCCATTAATTTTCGCATTGGCACGTTCACGGGCACGATTGATGCCAGCAAGGTGGACGGCAAGCAGGCATGGCAGGTCACTTTTACCTTACGGGAACATTTATCGGTGTCGGAGAAACGCGATGCCCGTGCGGCCGGCAATATTCCGGCCAAAAAGCAGACCGGACAGGGCGGCAGTGCCGCCAAGGAAGAGCCGGAACAGTTAAGCTGGTTTGAACGAAAAGTGCTGAAACCGATTAATGACAAAATAGGGGCAGCTAATGAAACCGATTAACCGGCTTTATCTCTCCGGGGATGAAGTGCATCTGGTTGACGCCAATCTGATGCTGGAACTGTCAGCCTGTGGCCGGGGCTTTATCACGGCCGAGACGGCCACCGATTACACCGGAAAACTCGTCCGGTTGGATGTGGGTTACACCGATTTGGTGCTGCGCTGGTTTACGGGCTATGTGGAGCGTTCGCAGCCTGCCCAGAACGGCTACCAGCGCTTATTTGTGCGTGAGCTGGCCGGGGTGTTTGATCGTCCTTGGCCGTGCTCGTTTCAGCATCCGACCCTGCGCCAGATTGTGGACTACTTGCAGGCGCACAGCGGGCTGACCTTTATCTTGCCGCAGGCACCCTATACTGATAAACCGATCCCGCACTACACCCATAACGGCACGGGCTATCAGTTGCTGGCGAACTTGGGGCAGGTCTTCGCCATTGAAGATTATATCTGGCAACAACTGCCAGATGGTTCGGTGTATCTGGGCAGTTGGGCGCATTCGCTGTTTGCCGGGAAGCCCGTCGATATTCCCAATGAATTCAGCAAGAGCCAGTCCGCAGGCAATGCCATGACCCTCCCGATGATCCAATCGCTGCGCCCTGGTGTCGTGGTCAATCAGCAACGGCTGACCAAGGTCAACCTGAACAATGAAAACATGACCCTCACATGGCAGCCCAAAGGCCAACCGGAGAGTAAAACGCCCGCCCAGCGCCAGATTGATGCGGCTTACCCCGAATTATCGGCCGGGCTGCATTTGCCGAAATTCGCCCGTATTGAGGCGCACACCGAAAACACGGCCAGCGGCGATATTTCCGATCCCTTCCGGCCGCGCTATGCGGTTGATGTGCAATTGCTGGATGATAACGGTCAGGATGCTGCCGCCCCGGTTTATCAGGCTGTCCCGCTGCCGTTGCCAATGGCGGGCGGCGAATCGGGCATGTTCCAGTATCCGCCTATCGGCACAATGGTAGAAATTGCTTTTGAGGGCGGCCGCCCGGACAAGCCCTTTATCCGCCAGACCCTGAGCCAGGGCAACACCCTGCCCGATATCAAGCCGGGTGAACAGTTGCAGCAGCAGCGGGCGGAAGTGTCGCAAAGAGTGACGCAGGAGGGCAGTTGGATACGGCAAACTGACCAGACCATTAACGAGTCCTCCATGCACCGCATTGTCAAGGCCGACACGGAAACCCGCACCCTCGTGGCACGGGAAACCACGCTACAGGCCACGGACAAGACCACGGTGTTGGGCACATCGACCTTACTGGCGGGTGCAGTTCAGCAGATTGCAGACGGTGATTACTGCATGGCGACCTCATCAAATCTTGTCGCCAGCGTGGGAAAGGTCGCGGATATTGAAGTCGGCCAAAAGCTGATAGAAAAAATCGGCCTGATCCGCCAGAGCATCGCCGGAGCCAAGCAAGAGATTGTCGCGCCGGTGGTCTGGGTAGGCAGCCAGCAACTTAACGTGATGACCCTGATGTTAGATACGTTGGATGTAGTCAGGGAACTGGCCGAACTGACCGCCGCCCATACCCATCACAACACCGGCACCCCGGAGAACGCCAGCGCAATACGCAACACGGCGCATAAATCGGATGGGCTTAAACAGAAGTATTCGCCTGTGATTGGGTGAGTATCATCCCTTTGTATGAGATTTTTTACGCCATAGCATAGGTTGATATTTTATGTGTGAGTATTAGAATAGTAGATATCAATAAACGCTTTCATCTGATGGCTAGGAAGTTATCGCGCTGTGACTTAGGTTGCTCCTCCTTAGTCACCGTATGGATAACCATCCATCTCGTCAAAGTCAAAACAGAAAATCAACCTCACCAATTGATTTTCTGTTTTACCAAATTAACCCTGCTTCGGCGGGGTTTTTGTTTTTCTGGGGTAATAAAAAAATATTACAAATGCATTGACAAGGTAATAAAAAAATATTACTATTTTACCATGTTAAACAGAATGGAGGATGAGTGAAGCAGAGTGAGTTCAGGCGGTGGCTTGAGTCTCAAGGGGTGAAAATCAAGAATGGAAAGAATCACTTGATACTCTTATATGGAGACGCGAGAAGTGCAATGCCAAGACATCCGAGCAAAGAGATTAACGAAAAATTAAGGTTAGGTATCCTTAAACAGTTAAAACTCAAATAACTAACCAGCCCCTTAAGGGGCTGGTTCTTGGGCTAACTCTCATCACTATATGATTATGCGATATCCAGTCAATATCGAAGAAGACGGAACGAACTTGTTTGTCTCGTTCCCTGATATACCCGAAGCACTAACGTGCGGCGATGATTTGGCCGACGCAAAAGCGATGGCCTATGATGCGTTACTCACTGCTTTTTCCATGTACTTTGATGATGAGGATAAAGAAATTCCGTTACCAGGTCATACGGTAACAGAACACTATATTGATATTCCGGCCAGCGTTGCAGCTAAAATACTTTTGCTTAATGCAATGGTAAGGTCAGGCGTCAGCCGTTCGGAACTGGGGCGCCGTGTTGGCATTCAAAAGCAGAACGTCAAGCAATTGCTGGATGTGTATCACGCGACAAAGATTGACACAATAGAAAAGGCGCTATCAAGTTTAGGTTATGAATTAATCCTAACGGCTGCTTAACCTGACTGATAGTGCTTATCGTTAGATCAAAAGGCTACCCCTCTTTGGTGTAGTCTTTTTGTTTATGTTTTTACCCTCCTCATAAAGCGCAGCCCGCCGCACGCCACGCCGTTCACTGTCTCACTCGTTGCCCAGCCGTGGTTAATTTGGATCGCGTCCCTGCGTCGCGCTCAGGCTGCGCAATCCCCACGAAATAAAAGTAAACCCGACGTAAAACGGACTACACCGCACCCGCCTGCACGTTTTGGATCAAAAAATGTTTTCAGTTTTAAAATCTTACAAGACGAACCGCCAGACCGCGCCAGCACTGGCGGTGTGGGAGGAGTCGCAAAATGAAACGGGTGAAAAGATTTTCAGGAAATTACAGTTTTTGGATCAAAAACGGATCGCGGGGAAAGTATCATTGCATTGATATTAAAGGGAAAATCCTATTTTACGTGAGAATTAAGATCACGAGGAAAGGTTAAGGAGAATTTCGAAATGCAGCAATGGTGCGGTTTTGTGGTCATCAGGAAACTGAAATCAACAGAATCAATAAGCATCTTTTCACTGACCGAAAAAGTTTTTTTTGCTTGGTTTAATTGAATGAAAAACATCCGGTAAAAAATGGGATAGAGAATGCTAAAAAATTCTATCGCCATTTTATCGCCACTGATCTATAAAAACAAAAAAGCCACTTGTCTAAAAGTGGCCTAATATACTGATTTTACGGCTAAAATTTGGTGGCCCCTGCTGGACTTGAACCAGCGACCAAGCGATTATGAGTCGCCTGCTCTAACCACTGAGCTAAGGGGCCAGTGAAGTGGGGGAGATTATACGGTACAGTTTGGTCTTAGGTCTAGCCCCCCAAATTTATATGCGTGTTTTATATACAATAATGAGTCTCTTTTAACGCTTTTTAGCCTGTAGGAAGTCATCTGAACCCTTTTTTAGTGATGTGGGCTGCTTTTATAATAAATATTTCTGATTATTTACTGTGCTTTGTCCATAATTTGGCCAATATAATCTTGTCAGCATAGTTTTGTGTTTTTTATAAAAAATTTTGGTAAATCAATATGAAAAAATCCCCTTTATCAGCCGCTGTTTATGCCCATCACCAAATAGAGGATCACTTTTTCTCATCGATTAGCCAAATGTCTTGGCATATCAGTCAAAGTGTTCGGGCTTATGTAACAGGCGTTGAAACGCAATCATTGAACTTTTTATTGGTGACTGATATTGATGAGCAAACAGCAGAGGATCTACAAACAGGAATTCGATTGCTGGATGAGAAAACCTATGTCCCTTTTTCGATTGTCACCGTAGAACCCAATAGCCAAATTTTGGCGGTGATCCAGCAGGCTGGGTTTACGTTTGATGCTGATAGCATCACTACGGCTATGCAGCTTGATTTGGTGAATTGGCAAATGAACGCGGTACCCGCCCTGAAATACGAAATTCGACGTGTTGACCACGGCTTAGATCATTGGGCAATCCCGATAGAAAGTGCATTTGAGACCGGTGATGCTATTTCCGGGCAATACCAAAAATGTCATCAGGCGGCTTTGGATGCAGGAAAAAATCTGCAACATTATGCTTTGTATGTCGATAGCCAGCCAGTCTGTGCTTTAACCTTATCAAGATTAGATAATATTGTTCGCCTTGATGAGATCAGTACGGTGGTGGAAAAACAGAGAAGGGGATATGCGGCGGCTTTGATCAATGATGTGTTGAATGAAGCCAAGCAGCAGGGTGCAACGGCGTGCTATTTGGATGCTTCCAGCGAGGGTGATGGATTGTATCGGCGCATTGGGTTTGAACCATTGTTTGAATATCAATCATTTATCCGCCAATAATAAAAAAAGCGCCTGCCGAAACAGACGCTTTTCAGATTTATCAGCAAATTCGTTGATTAGTCATCAAGGAAGCTGCGCAATACTTCGGAACGGCTTGGATGGCGCAGTTTACGTAGTGCTTTTGCTTCGATCTGGCGAATACGCTCGCGGGTGACGTCAAATTGTTTACCCACTTCTTCCAGCGTATGGTCAGTGTTCATATCGATACCAAAACGCATACGCAGAACTTTCGCTTCACGTGCGGTCAGACCCGCCAGCACATCGTGGGTTGCTGAACGCAGGCTTTCTGACGTTGCTGAATCCAGCGGCAGTTCAAGCGTGGTATCCTCGATGAAATCGCCCAGATGTGAATCTTCATCATCACCCACAGGGGTTTCCATGGAGATTGGCTCTTTGGCAATTTTCAGTACCTTGCGGATCTTGTCTTCCGGCATCAACATGCGCTCTGCCAGCTCTTCCGGTGAAGGCTCACGCCCCATTTCCTGCAACATCTGGCGGGAAATACGGTTGAGTTTGTTGATGGTTTCAATCATGTGTACCGGAATACGAATGGTACGTGCCTGATCCGCGATAGAACGTGTGATTGCCTGACGGATCCACCATGTCGCGTAAGTTGAGAATTTGTAACCACGACGGTATTCAAATTTATCAACCGCTTTCATCAAACCGATATTACCTTCCTGAATCAAATCCAAGAATTGCAGGCCACGGTTGGTATATTTCTTCGCAATCGAAATAACCAGACGCAGGTTGGCTTCAACCATCTCTTTTTTCGCACGGCGGGCTTTCGCTTCACCGATTGACATGCGACGGTTGATATCTTTGACCTGTTCAATGGTCAGGCCGGTTTCTTCTTCAATCTGGCGTAACTTTTGCAGGCTACGCATCACTTCTTCTTCAACTTCCAGCAATTTGTCAGACCACGGCTTGTTCATGGCTTTTGCCGCGGTGAACCAAGTGTCGGTGGTTTCATTGCCAGAAAATAGCGTGATGAAGTTTTTCTTCGGCATCTTGCACTGCTCAACACACATCTTCATGATTTGACGCTCTTGAAGACGGACGCGATCCATCATGGAACGCATGTTGTTGACCAGATGATCAAACTGTTTTGGTACCAGACGGAACTGTTTGAATACTTCAGATAAAGTCAATATTTCTGCCGCGGTATTGGAATGGCTGCGACCATAAGCCTTGATCGCCTGACGAGTCAGTTCATATTGTTCACGCAGTTCGCAAAATTTCTGGCGAGCGAGTTCTGGATCGATGCTGTTATCATCTTCGCTGTCAGAATCATCTTCACTCTCTTCATCCTCGTCATCTTCGTCATCAAGCTCTTCCTGAGGAAGTTCTGAGCCAACGTGTGTGGCTGAAGGTGTCAGATCTTCTTCTGCGTTAGGATCAACGAAACCCGTGATCAAATCGGACAGGCGGCTCTCGCCAGATTCAACACGGTCGAACTGTTCCAGCAGGTAAGTAATCGCTTCAGGGTATTCAGCAACGGAGCACTGCACTTGGTTGATGCCATCTTCAATGCGCTTTGCAATGTCAATCTCACCTTCGCGAGTCAAAAGCTCAACCGTACCCATTTCACGCATGTACATGCGAACCGGATCGGTGGTACGGCCGATTTCTGACTCGACACTCGATAACACTTGTGCAGCCGCTTCCGCAGCGTCTTCATCTGTGTCGTTTGTGTTTTCTGCCAACATGAGATCATCGGCATCAGGTGCTTCTTCCATCACCTGGATGCCCATGTCATTGATCATTTGGATGATATCTTCTATCTGATCAGAATCGACGATATCTTCCGGCAGATGGTCATTGACCTCAGCATAGGTCAGATAGCCTTGCTCCTTACCTCGGGTGACAAGTAGCTTTAGCTGTGACTGCGGGTTTTGCTCCATAAGACGGTATCCACACTTCAGAGTATTGGTTGGTGTCGGTCGGCGAAACAAATATGCCAACAATAGTATTTAGGGGCGTTTTCATTGTATTGCCGCTGCCCTCAATTGCGGCAATTGTAGGGGTATCCACCCTACATAATGCGGCAGTTAAGCCGTGAATTCTGTATCTGTGATTTTAGGTTTTGGTTTAGAACCTGTTTCACCAAGCTATATTTTTATCGCGCGTTGTTTTCAACAAACTCATATCATCTTGAAGTAATATAGCCTTGCTGAAACAGATTCTTATTTCCTCGCGCTGGATTCAGAAATCAGCCAGACTTCTTTACGTTCTTCTGGTGTCAGGCCTTCCGTTCTCTCTTTGGCCATCAGAAAATTAAAACGTTCATCAAGTGCTGACGCGAAAAGATGGTTAAGTGCATCGCCAAAAGTTTTTTCAGCAATCTCTTCTATCTGTATATCGTTCCAGGCAGCGAGTTTTTCAAGCTGTTTCGCATATTTATTATCGCGGTATTGCTCCAACAGTTGCCCTGTGGTTAGACCCGGTTGAGCAAGGCACGTGTCGACAAGCTCTATGAATAATGGCAATCCTGCTATCTGGGTAGAAAACATTCCCTGTAATGGGGGAACTAGTGTCGCTAAATGCGGGTTCTGCACCAGCAATGCGATCAATATGCGCATTGTTGTTGGTTTCAGTTTTAGCGCCTGATAAGTATTGGTATCTTTTTTGACAAGTTTTGCCAGAAATCGTTCCAATTGTGTCGTATCAGGCGTACCTAACAAGTTTCCAAGCTCTTGCAGCAGGTAAAGTCGCAGTGTTTCCCCTGGGATTTTACTGATTAGCGGCATGGCCAGCGAACTGAGCTTAGTCGTTCCTTCCGGGTTACTTAAATCAACCTGTGGCAATAGTGACTCGAACAAAAATGCAGATAAGGTTAATGCCTTTTCCATCCGCTGCTCGAATGCTTCCCGCCCTTCTTTGCGAACCAGTGAATCAGGATCTTCGCCATCCGGCAAGAACATAAAACGTAATTGCCGGCCATCATTCAGATAAGGCAGCGCGGTCTCCAATGTCCGCCATGCAGCATCACGACCCGCACGGTCGCCGTCGTAACAACAGATAACATTATCGGTTGTCCTGAAAAGCAATTGAACATGTTCGGCCGTTGTGGATGTGCCCAGCGAAGCCACGGCATAGTCAATGCCAAATTGGGCCAGCGCAACCACATCCATATAACCTTCAACCACCAATAGCCTTGTCAACGATTTATGGTTTTGTTGGGCTTCATAAAGGCCATATAGCTGGCGGCCCTTATGGAAAATATCTGTTTCCGGCGAGTTCAGGTACTTGGGCAGTGCATCGCCCAGCACTCTGCCGCCGAAGGCAATCACGCGACCACGACGATCGCGGATAGGGAACATCACCCGCCCACGGAAACGGTCATAAGTCTGGCCTTGATCATTCGTGACCAGCATACCGGCATCGTCTAACTGTTGCTGCTCTTCCTCATTGTGGGCAAATGTTGTCAGGACATTATTCCACCCATTTGGGGCGAAGCCGATAGCGAAACGTTGAATGATCTCTTCACTGAGCCCGCGTTGGTTCAAATATTGCCGGGCTGATCGCGCGCCGGGGCTATTCAGTGAATGCTGATAGAAGCTGTTGAGCTTATCCATCAACTGGTAAAGATTTTGCCTTTGGTGACGTTCAATTTGACCGCCACCGGAGCCTGCTTCGTAGGGCACTTCCAGCCCGTGCATGGTTGCCAGTTCTTCGATGGATTCGACAAAGTCTAATCGGTCATAATTCATCAAAAAATCAATGGCATTACCATGCGCTCCGCAACCGAAGCAATGGTAAAACTGTTTGTCGCCATTAACCGTGAATGAAGGGGTTTTTTCGTTATGAAAAGGACAGCACGCTTGATGATTTTTACCTTTCTTTTTCAAAGGCACCCTAACATCGATCAAATCAATGATATCGGTTCTTGCTAATAAGTCATTGATAAATGCGCGTGGAATTCGTCCAGCCATAAGCCCTTTTACGCCTGTTGATGAACGAGAATAAGCCGCGCTTCCTTTGGGAAAGCACGGCCTTTAACTGCAGTAGTTTGTTAATACAACCACTAAGCGGACTGGCCGCAGAGATTAGTACAAACGAGTGCGGCGTGCGTTTTCACGAGCCAGCTTCTTAGCATGACGCTTAACAGCAGAAGCTTTAGCGCGTTTGCGCTCAGTCGTTGGTTTTTCATAGAACTCACGACGACGAACTTCTGCTAATACGCCTGCTTTCTCGCAAGAACGCTTAAAGCGACGCAGTGCTACGTCAAATGGCTCGTTTTCACGTACTTTAATTACTGGCATGTGCCTCTCACCTCAATAGAAATCGGGTTTGTCGCTGGCGCGATAGTGCCAGCCGTCTTTAAAATGGTGCGGAATTTTACTTCAATGAACACGGCTTTGTAAAGTGCCGAGGAAAATTGAAACCGATAACGCCACGGGTTACAGACTGCTTTTTTCGTACATAAGATCAGCAATCTGAGATTGGCGTTATTAACATTAACCACACAGGATATTCAAGTAGGGGATTGATTATAGACTAAACAGAAAAAATAGCCAGTCTGTAATTGACTCAAAGGTGAGAATGTTGATATGGCGAGTGATTGTCGACAGGGGATTTAAACGGGCAAAGGGACATCAACATAGCGGTTCATAAATAGATAATGGAACATAGATAGTGTTACACTGACGCCCGCTGGAAGTGATACGAATGATATAGTGACCAAACAACGAGACAATATATTGCAATGCGAGTTTTAGGTATAGAAACGTCCTGCGATGAAACCGGAATCGCAATTTATGATGACAAAACCGGTCTGCTAGCCAATCAATTGTACAGTCAGGTCAAGCTGCATGCTGATTATGGCGGTGTCGTGCCTGAACTGGCGTCCCGTGACCACATTCGTAAAACGGTTCCTTTAATTCAGGCGTCTTTGCAAGAAGCGGGCCTGACGAGTCAAGACATTGATGCAGTTGCTTACACCGCAGGGCCGGGATTGGTTGGTGCATTGCTGGTTGGGGCAACCATCGGGCGTTCACTGGCATTTGCGTGGGGTGTACCGGCGATTCCTGTGCATCATATGGAAGGCCATTTGTTGGCACCGATGCTGGAAGAAAACAGCCCTGAGTTTCCCTTTGTTGCCTTACTGGTTTCAGGCGGTCATACCCAGCTTATTAGCGTGACAGGTATTGGTGAATACACCTTGTTGGGTGAATCCATTGATGATGCCGCAGGTGAGGCTTTTGACAAGACAGCCAAACTGCTTGGTTTGGATTATCCGGGCGGGCCATTGCTTTCCCGCATGGCGCAACAGGGCAAGGCAGGGCGTTTTGTCTTCCCACGTCCGATGACCGATCGTCCGGGGCTGGATTTCAGTTTCTCCGGCCTGAAAACGTTCGCCGCGAATACGATCCGCAATAATATTCATGGTCATGATGTCGCTGAGGATGAGCAAACCAAGGCGGATATTGCCCGCGCATTTGAAGATGCAGTGGTGGATACGTTGGCGATTAAGTGTAAGCGAGCGTTGGAACAGACGGGATTCAAGCGCTTGGTGATGGCGGGTGGCGTGAGTGCAAACCGAACCTTGCGTAGCAAGATGCAGGAAGTGATGGAAAAGCAGGGAGGCGAAGTCTTCTATGCCCGACCTGAATTCTGTACTGATAACGGGGCCATGATCGCACTGGCCGGCATGATCCGCTTGCAAGGCGGCACTGCCGGTGAATTAGGCGTAACGGTGAAAGCCCGTTGGCCGCTGGCGGATCTTCCTGCTCTGCAAAAATAATAGCAAAACACGCGGTTTGAGATGGGCCATTATCCGCATAGGGAATACGCACAAGCACCCTCGTGCGTATTCCCTTAAGAGCGGTCGCCATTTTTACAGCGTGCATAAAGCTGAGCTGTTTATTGGCGGCTATCCGGTTTAGTCGTCTTGCTGCTCTTGTTCTTTAGTTTCTTGAATTTTCTCTTTATCCGTCATTTCCTGTTTCTTTTTCAATTTCTGCCAGATGCGGCTTTCCTGCCCTCGCCACAGGCGTTGAATATTATCGTGATGGCGTACCAGCACCAGACATGACAGCATGGCAACGGGAAACGTGAATTCAGGTTTGAACCACCAGACATAGAAAGGGGCGATAAGTGCGCTGACGATGGCGCCCAATGATGAGTAGCCGCTTAACAGCACCGTGAGTAACCATGTCCCGGCGACTAACCCCATCAGATCCCAACCGATGGCGGCAATGGCACCAAAAGCGGTGGCTACGCCTTTTCCGCCCTTGAAATGGAAGAAGATGGGATAAATGTGCCCCAGACAGGCAGCAATGGCGATAATGCCTAAATAAAACGGGGAAATGTCGAGTTTGTATGCCAGCCAAACCGGTATCAGCCCTTTTAAAACATCACAAACCAGTACGGCGAATGCAGCCCACTTACCGCCGATGCGCAGTACATTCGTTGCCCCTGGGTTGCCGGAACCATGCTGACGGGGGTTGGGAAGCCCTGCCAAACGGCAGATCAATATCGCGCTGGATATAGAGCCACATAAATACGCGAAGATGATCATGCCAAGCGCGATTGCACTCATAAGATATCTCCAATGAATAAGGGTCGTTTTCTTAAGTCTAACAATGGATAATACGCATATTTCGTCGGAAGTGGTATCTGGCGAACCGAAAAACGGGGAAAAGGTCGTGATGGATATCGTATTTATTGAAGAATTAACCGTGATTACCACGATTGGTGTTTATGACTGGGAACAGACCATTAAGCAGAAATTAGTGCTCGATATCGAAATGGGATGGGACAACAAACGCGCTTCTTCCAGTGATAATGTGGAGCACTGTCTGGATTATGCCAAGGTGAGTGAAGCGATTATTCATCATCTGTCAGGGCAATGTTTTGCGCTGGTCGAACGGGTTGCCGAAGAAGTGGCCGGTATTTTGCTAAATCAATTTCATTCACCTTGGGTCAGGGTGAAAATCAGTAAACCCGGTGCGGTCGCACACGCTAAAAGCGTAGGCGTAGTCATTGAGCGGAATGCGGGCTAATTGGCCGCTTTATTGGCTGGCTGCATGGAAAAGCGTCCCAATTTGATTAATCATTTGGGACGCTAAATCGATTGATTAACTTAATCAACCGACGATTGTTTCCAGTCTGCGATGGCCATGTGCCGTTGGCGTTCCAGTTCGGTGCGAATTTCTGCGCCCTGAAATCCTCGGGCAATGACGTCTTGAACGCTGACTTGACGGGCAATGGCAAACACTTCACGTAAATAACCCGCTTGTGGGTAAGATGCAGTTTCCTTTCCGGCGTACCCACAATGGTCTGCTTCACTACAGATAATCAGTTGTTCAATGCGTTGTGGCTTGCGCCAGGCATCCACGGCATTAAACAGGGTCAGCAGGGCTTCTGGTGACAATTGTTCTGCGCTATGTACCCAGCCGTGGTATTGCGTCACGATCATCGCTAAGTCGCGCGCTGAGTTGGGAATGCGCAGCCGTTCGCACATCTGTTTCAGCGATGTCATTTCGATGTGGCTGCATAGTGAGGCAAAACGAATGTCGGTCTCTTCACTCAATTGGGTGGATATTTGCAAAACCTGTAGTGCATGAAGCCCGGCGTCATGTTTAACCAGAGCAGCGCCAAACAGATTATCGATCTCAGGAAAGAGTACCGCCAATGCCCCGCAATCACGCAGAACCTGAAAATAGACTTGGGGTGATGGTGAGGTGAGTGCCTTTTCAGTTTCCCGCCAAACGCGCTCAGGGGTCAATGAGGACAATTCACCACTTGCAACCATTTCTGCAATAAGTGATTGCGTTTCTGGTGCAATGAAAAAGCCTAAATGGGCAAAGCGAGCCGCAAAACGCGCCAAACGCAGCACACGCAACGGATCTTCTGTAAACGCAGAGGAGACATGGCGCAACAGGCGATTGTTGAGATCATTAGCACCATGATAAGGATCGATTAATTCACCGTCAGGTGTTTGTGCAATGGCGTTAATCGTTAAATCACGGCGCAACAGATCTTCTTCCAGCGTCACATCGGGAGCAGCATAACAGCTAAAACCGGTATATCCCCGACCGGATTTTCTTTCGGTGCGAGCCAGCGCATACTCTTCATGGGTCTTAGGATGCAGGAAAACCGGAAAATCCTTGCCAACCTGTTGGTATCCCTGAGAAATTAACTCTTCTGGGTGACTTCCGACGACAACCCAATCCCGTTCGGTGATAGGCAGACCCAACAATTGATCGCGCACTGCGCCGCCAACCAAATAGACTTTCACGCTTACTTCCTTTCCTTGTTCCTGAAATCAGCTCATCCAACGATCTTTATTTTTACGGCGAGGGATAATGTGTGGCAGTATAAGCCCTAAAATCAGGCCGATCCCCGCAACCCCACCGCCATAAGCAAACCACTGCAAGATGATCGCTCTTTGTTTATCATCCAACTGCAAGTTGGCCGCTTCAACCTTTTTCTCAGCCACGGTTAATTTACTCTGGAGCTGGGCATTCTCTTTTTTCAGATCGTTAATGGCTTTATCGCTGGTTGCCACTTTGTTTTGCAACTCAGCGGTACGTTTATTCCACTGATCGTCAATGGTGGCCAGCTTCCCAGTCAGCGTTTTTATCTCCTGTTCCATTGCGGGAAGGCGTTCACGCAGGCTTGGAATGGCGCTGAGTTCGCTTGCGAGTATCCAGCTTGTCCGCCCTTTTTGGTCTTGAATTTGCAAGAAACCATTATCTGATCTAGGGCTGATTAAAGTGACCTCTTCACCGGCATTCAGTGAACCAATAATACGGTTTTTAATGCTTGGGCCGCTACGGATGTAAGCGGATAGCTCATCGGAAACATAGCGTTTTTCTTCAGCGTGTACGGATAATGGAAGAGTAAAACTCAATAACAAGATAAATAATCGATGTAGTTTTTGCATTCTGTGTTCAACTGTTCTTTAGTGTATGGATCAATCGAGTGTGGACTAATCGTAATTTAAACTACCTAAAGGATAGTAAAGAGTTAAGTTTATAGGTGCAATCAGTAAACCAGAATGAATGCGATATCAACAGACCGAATACAGGCCCTGTTGGTGGGTTTTTTGGCGAAGTGAATGTGATGTTGGTTGAGCTAACACCCTATTGTGGTTTATTTTTCTCTTCTGTGAGATCAATTGAGGGATAAAAAATATGAGTTCTGTAGAAATTGAATTGAAACTGTCCGTGCAGCCTGATGCGATACCGGCAGTTCGCCAGCAGTTATTTCAGTTTCCTCATGATTACACTTCACCCCAGCACCTGACGAATAGCTATTTTGAGACGCCGGATAACCAATTGCGGCGTTGGGATATGGGGTTGCGTATCCGTGGTTGCAACGGGCACTATGAGATGACCATCAAAACCGCGGGTAAAGTGATGGGAGGATTACATCAGCGCCCTGAATTCAACGTCCCTTTGCCGCAGCCTGAATTAGATTTAACCCGGTTTCCCAACGCTATCTGGCCTGAAAATACCGACCTTGTGCAGCTCCAGACCCAATTGACCGCATTATTCAGCACCGATTTTAACCGTGAAAAATGGCTTATCACTTATGGCGAAAGCGAAATTGAAGTCGTGCTGGATCAGGGAACGATTTTTTCTGGCAATAAAAAATCAGGGGATCAGGCTGCGCCGATTTGTGAATTTGAGCTGGAACTCAAACAGGGCAACGTGGCCGATATCCTGTCGTTGGCGAACCAACTGGCCTCACAAAATGGCCTGCGTTTAGCCAATAAAAGCAAGGCGGCACGAGGATATGCGCTGGTTTATAGTGTGTCACACGATGCGTTACCTAAAATGGCATTACCCAAAATCCCGGAGGAGTTGGATTGGCAGCAACCATTATCTGTGCTTTTGCCTGAAATCTTGGCGCAATGGCAGGAGCAGGAAGAAGGGTGGCTGGCGGGTTTGCCGGAAGGTAAGACCGGATTGGCGCAGGTTTTTCAGTGGATAATAACGTTGATTGAAAAACAGGCTGAACGTTTGCCGGTATTGGATTTACTGACTGATTTATTGCCGGAATTAAAGGCCGCCTTATCCATGAGCGGTTCAGGGGCTGAAAACGTGTCTTATAGCTCGTCTTGGTTGCAATGTAAGCTGGCGTTAATGCAGTGGCTGTTGGTTCAGTCCCGATAACCCTTTCGCTTTCGAGCATCTGTTAAAAAATCACCCCAAAACGGTCACTAAGGAATCCCTGTCATGCTGCCACTTTCATCGCCCTTAACCCGACAATTACAGCATATCCTTGCCAATCTTCCGCCATTAGAGGAAACAATCACCCCTTTTTCACCGGATGAGCAGGCGGTACTGTCATTGAGTGAATTTGTGGCAGAAAACCTGTTATCACATCCTGCATGGCTGGAGGAGATCCGCCAGCATCCCCCACATGCGGAAGAGTGGCAATATTATTCCGATTGGCTAAAACAAACGCTGCTGGCGGTCAACGATGAAAATGATTTGATGCGCAGTTTACGCCTTTTCCGCCATCGGATGCTGGTCAGGATTGCATGGTCACAGGCATTGCAAAGCAGTACCACAGAACAAACATTGCAGCAATTAAGTCAGTTGGCGGAAACCTTGATTATCGCCGCCCGCGATTGGCTTTATCTGCGTTGTTGCCGGGATTGGGGGACGCCGATCAATAGTGAGGGTGTAGCACAGCCGCTGCTGATTTTGGGCATGGGAAAATTGGGTGGCGGAGAGCTTAATTTTTCCTCTGATATTGACCTTATTTTTGCTTATCCGGAAAACGGCGTCACACAAGGCGGGCGTCGGGAAATGGACAATTCGCAGTTTTTTACTCGCTTGGGACAGAAGTTAATTAAGACACTGGATCAACAAACCGTAGACGGATTTGTTTATCGTGTTGATATGAGATTACGTCCGTTTGGTGACAGTGGGCCGTTGGTGTTTAGTTTTCCGGCATTGGAAGATTATTATCAGGAACAAGGGCGTGACTGGGAGCGTTATGCGCTGGTGAAAGCGCGCATTCTGGGCAATGATGATCAGTCTTATTGTCAGGAATTGCGCCAGATGTTGCGGCCGTTTGTTTTCCGGCGTTATATCGATTTCAGCGCCATTCAATCCTTGCGCAATATGAAGGGCATGATTGAACGGGAAGTCCGTCGCCGGGGATTAAAAGAGAATATTAAATTGGGTGCCGGCGGCATTCGGGAAATTGAGTTTATTACTCAGGTGTTCCAGCTTATTCGCGGGGGAAGGGAGCCAAGTCTACAAGCCCGCGCCTTGTTGCCGACCTTGAAAGCGATCGGCGATTTGGCTTTATTGCCGGCGGAACCCTTGCAGCAACTGGAAGAGAGTTACCTGTTTCTGCGCCGGCTTGAAAACCTGCTGCAATCTGTTCGTGACCAACAAACGCAAACCTTGCCCGATAACGAGCTGGATCGCGCCCGTCTCGCTTGGGGCATGAATTTTTCCGATTGGGATGCGTTGATGGCCGAAACCGAACGCAAAATGCGTGCGGTGCGGGGGATTTTCCAACAGTTGATCGGCGATGAAACTGAGGAGAATAGCGAGGAGGCCAGCCATGTTCCGTTTAAGAGCTTATGGCAGGAAGCCTTAAACACAGACGAACTTATCGTATTGATTCCTCATCTTGATGATGAAAAAGCCCAGAAAATATTGGATATCATGGCGCTTTTCCGTCAGGACGTCAGTAAGCGCACCATTGGCCCACGGGGCAGGGATGTGCTTGACCAGTTAATGCCGCGTCTGTTGGCAAAAATCAGCGTGCGGAAAGATGCGGATAGTGTTCTGGAACGGATTATTCCCCTGTTGCTCAGTATCGTCAGCCGCACGACCTATCTGGAACTGATGCTGGAATCAGAACAGGTCATGATTCATGTTATCCGGCTCTGTGCGGCTTCTCCGATGATCGCCAGCCAGCTTGCCGGCCATCCCTTGTTGCTGGATGAGCTGCTTGATCCCAAATCGCTGTATCAACCGTTGCCGATAGAGGCTTATCGCGATGAGCTTTATCAATATCTGCTGCGTATTCCTGAGGATGATGAAGAACAATTGCTGGAGGCATTACGCCAATTTAAGCAGGCCCAATTGTTGCGGATTGCCGCCGAAGACATTGCCGGCGTCTTGCCTGTGATGAAAGTGAGTGATCACCTGACTTATCTGGCGGAGGCCATTATCGAAGCGGTGGTGCGGCTGGCGTGGAACCAAATGACAAAACGCTATGGCGTACCGGCTCACTTATCCCAGCAACAGGGCTTGGGATTTGCCATTATTGGTTATGGCAAGTTGGGGGGCTGGGAACTCGGTTACGGCTCTGATTTGGATCTGGTGTTCTTGCTGGATTGCCCAATGGGGGTAATGACGGACGGGGCGCGTTCCATTGAGGCCCGCCAATTTTATTTGCGCCTTGCCCAACGCATCATTCATTTGTTCAGTACCCGAACGGCATCGGGCGTCTTGTATGACGTTGACGCGCGTTTGCGGCCATCCGGTGAAGCGGGTATGTTGGTCAGTACCCTTGAAGCCTTTGATGATTACCAGAAAAATGACGCGTGGACTTGGGAACATCAGGCGCTGATCCGTGCGCGCATGGTGTTTGGGGATGAGAAAATGCGCCATGAGTTTGAACGCATCCGCCGTGAAACATTATGCCTTCCCCGCGATCCCGATCTTTTGCGCCAACAAGTGCGCGAGATGCGGGAAAAAATGTATCAGCACTTGGGAAGTCATCAACCAAATCAATTTGATATCAAAGCTGATCCGGGCGGGATCACCGATATTGAATTTATTGCCCAGTATCAGGTGCTGCGTTATGCACCAGAAAATGCCAAGCTGACCCGCTGGTCTGATAATGTGCGCATTTTCGAACTCATGGCGCAGCATCATATTATGGATGAACAGGAGGCGATGGCGTTGACGCAGGCGTATATTACCCTGCGTGATGAATTGCACCGTTTAGCGTTGCAAACGTTATCCAGCCGGGTTGAAGCCGGACATTTCCGCCAACAACAAACCTTTGTGCGTGATAGCTGGCAAAAATGGTTGGAAAGTGACCTTAACGCATAAGTGATCTTAGTGTATCAATGATCGGGTACTGAGTTTGGTTATGGTAATATCCGCAACAGTTTATTTCTGATATTTGGAGCATGGGATGAAAGTAACACTCCCTGATTTTCACCGCGCAGGTGTTTTAGTGGTTGGCGATGTCATGTTAGATCGCTACTGGTACGGCCCAACCAGCCGCATTTCGCCGGAAGCCCCGGTGCCGGTGGTTAAGGTAGAAACCATAGAAGAGCGTCCCGGCGGAGCCGCTAACGTCGCCATGAATATTGCTTCCTTGGGCGCGAATTCACATTTGGTCGGTTTGACCGGCATTGATGATGCGGCGCGGGCATTGGGTGACAAACTGAGTAGTGTGAAAGTCCGGTGTGATTTTGTTTCTGTCCCAACGCATCCAACCATCACCAAACTGCGCGTCTTATCGCGTAATCAGCAATTGCTGCGTCTGGATTTCGAAGAAGGTTTCCAGAATGTGGATGCCCAGCCGATGCTGGAAAAAATTCAGCAATCCTTGCCTCATATTGGCGCGTTGGTACTGTCGGATTACGCCAAGGGTGCGTTAAGCCAGATTCAGGCGATGATCCAGCTTGCCAATGCCGCCAATGTTCCGGTGCTGATCGATCCGAAAGGCAGTGATTTTAACCGCTATCGCGGTGCAACGTTGCTGACGCCAAATATGTCAGAGTTTGAGGCGGTTGTCGGGCACTGCAAGGATGATGATGATTTAGTGCAGAAAGGCACGAAGCTGGTACAGGATTTGCAGTTGCAAGCGCTGTTGATCACCCGCTCTGAACGGGGAATGAGCTTATTGCGGGTTGGGCAGCCGCCTTTGCATTTGCCGACTCAGGCGCAGGAAGTGTTTGATGTTACCGGTGCCGGAGATACCGTGATTGGGGTATTGGCAACGGCATTAGCCGCTGGCAAGCCGCTGAACGAAGCCTGTTACCTCGCTAATGCGGCAGCCGGTGTGGTGGTGGGTAAGCTGGGAACGTCCACGGTTTCGTCGGTTGAACTGGAAAATGCCGTGCGTGGGCGTGCAGAAACTGGATTTGGCGTTATGAGTGAAACCAAGCTGAAAGACGTCGTTGCACAGGCGCGCCAGCGGGGTGAACGTATTGTCATGACGAATGGTTGTTTTGACATCCTTCATGCGGGGCATGTTTCTTATCTGTCTAACGCGCGTAAATTGGGTGATCGTTTGATTGTTGCCGTCAATAGTGATGCGTCCACCAAGCGCCTGAAAGGGGAAACCCGCCCGGTGAATCCGCTGGAACAGCGCATGATCGTGTTATCGGCGCTGGAATCGGTGGATTGGGTGGTGGCCTTTGAAGAAGATACACCACAGCGCTTAATCGCAGGTATCCTGCCGGATATTTTGGTCAAGGGTGGGGATTATCAGCCAGCAGAAATCGCCGGTAGCGAAGAAGTCTGGGCTGCGGGGGGAGAAGTTAAGGTATTGAACTTCGAAGAGGGTATTTCAACCACCAATATCATCAAAACCATTCAGCGCCAGTAACGTCGGCAGCCTATGCCGTTATGCTTTTTGCGAGCATAGCGGCAATCTTCTCACACAATTCTCATTAATTTCTCACATCATTGTTGCTATTCGGCTTGCTGGGTTTTCTTATCTGCATCTTCAAGGCGCGCTTCCAGCTCATTCAGGCGTTGTTCCATTGCCGCCAATTTTTCACGGGTGCGCAACAAGACTTGGGTCTGAACATCAAATTCTTCGCGGTTAACCAAATCCAACTTATTCAACTGGGATTGCAGAACGGTACGCAATTTTTTTTCTACATCATCGCCAAATTCTTTGACGCCTTTTGGCATGGCGTTGTGGAGCTGGCGGGCAATTTGTTCAATTTTCTTTGGATCGAGCATGATGATCATCCTTTATATAACGTAATTTTTTATGGCGCGTTTTATAGCGAATGTTTTATAGCATAACGGTATTGACGCTATTTTAATATCTTATGGTGAAAGCATAACTGATTGAGATCCAGCTTTCCTATTTGATTTTGTTGATTGCCCCCGCGGTTTATTAACGCTATAGTGAAACCGTTTATCTCAGGGCAGGGTGAAAGTCCCTACCGGCGGTAACATAAAATAGCGTGATCATTTTATGCAGCCCGCGAGCGCTCTGTTTGTTGCTCTCCTTGAAGAGAAATCGTCGGGGATAAAACAGAGGTCAGCAGATCCAGTGTGATTCTGGAGCCGACGGTGATAGTCCGGATGGGAGAGAATAACAGCATCAATCGAGTGCCTGCACTCGTCTGTTGTTTTTGTTGCCGTATTTTTGCGCAGCACGAACTCCTCAAAATTGCCCTGATTCTGGTAACCCATACATTTAAAGAGGTTTCTTTACCATGAATCAGACGCTACTTTCCTCATATGGAACGCCATTTGAACGTGTTGAACGCGCGCTTGCTGCTTTGCGTGCGGGTCGGGGCGTGATGGTACTGGATGACGAAAATCGTGAAAATGAAGGTGATATGATTTTCGCCGCTGAAACGATGACGGTCGAGCAAATGGCACTGACTATCCGCCACGGCAGTGGTATTGTCTGCCTTTGTTTGACCGAAGAGCGCCGTCAGCAGTTAAAATTGCCCATGATGGTAGAAAACAATTCAAGCCAGTACCAAACGGCTTTCACCATCACCATCGAAGCGGCGCAAGGCGTGACAACGGGGGTATCTGCGGCAGATCGCATCACCACCATTCAGGCTGCCATTGCCGATGATGCGCAACCGAGCGATCTCAATCGGCCTGGGCACGTTTTTCCGCTGCGTGCGCAATCGGGAGGCGTTTTGACTCGTCGTGGTCATACTGAGGCGACCATTGATTTGGTCAGAATGGCGGGTTTCAAGCCAGCCGGCGTGCTGTGTGAGTTGACCAATGATGATGGTTCAATGGCTCGCGCCCCACAAGTGATTGAATTCGCGCAACAGTATGATATGCCGGTCGTCACGATTGAAGATTTGGTGGATTATCGCTTAAAAATGGCAAAAGCAGCGAGCTGATGGGCTTTCCCATTCGCTTTTGCCGATTGAAATATCACACAATACGGTGAGACCCTACGCATGCACTTTGAGAGGCTACAGCCCACACCCTGTGGCCTTTCAGCATTTCTGACACCCTCCATCATTTTTTGATTGACGATATTCAAGGAAGGAAGGTCTGAATCTTGTCATAATTCTTTTATCATCATCCACAATTCATCATTTGAAATGTTCAATTTGCTGTAATAAGGGGCGAAAATGAGTCTCCTGAGAATGCCTGCTCTGTTCATTGGTCATGGCAGCCCAATGAATGCCATTGAAGATAACGATTACTCACGTGCTTGGTTTGAACTGGGGAAGAAATTACCCAGACCAAAGGCGATCCTTGTGATTTCTGCGCACTGGTACACGAAGGGTACAGCCGTGACGGCGATGGCACAGCCCAGAACTATCCACGATTTTGGCCGCTTTCCCCAAGAGTTGCATGAAAAACAGTATCCAGCCAAAGGTTTTCCGGGGCTGGCGGTATTGGTACAGGATATTCTTGAACCGGCGATAGCGGTCGAGACGGATTTTGAACAATGGGGATTGGATCATGGCTCTTGGGGAATATTGGCAAAAATGTATCCTGATGCTGATATTCCCGTTGTCCAATTGAGCATGGATCGCAATCAACCGGCTGCTTTTCATTATGAAATAGGCAAAAAATTAGCTTTATTGCGGGATGAAGGCGTCTTAATCATAGGCAGTGGCAATATTGTCCATAACTTGTCGGCCGAAAAACTGGGGGCAGAACCTTTTCCCTGGGCATGCTCGTTTGAGCAGTTTGTACGTGAAAGTTTGACCAGCCGGGAAAATCCTCATCCCCTGTTTAAGGCGTTGGACAGGGAAGATGGTCAATTGTCTAACCCAACGCCAGAACATTTTCTGCCATTATTGTATGTGATAGGGACATGGAATAAAGAAGAGCCGATTTCAACCCCCGTTGAAGGCATTGAAGACGGCTCCTTAAGTATGTTATCGATTCAGGTTGGTTAATTGAATTAATCCAAAATAATATGCGGGTAGAAACGTGACAGATCTTGGGTAATCAACTCACGGTCTTCACGGATACAGATACCCGCAGCTTGATCATCCACTAACCAACTCCCGATCAGCGCATAGTTATTCTCAAATTTCGGCAAGGCATGGAACTGTTGAACGATCATGCCTTCTTCCCCATAAGGGCCATCCGCACTGGCGACTTCACGGCCGTTTTCAATAATGCGAATATTGGCACCTTCACGGGAGAACAGCGGCTTAAGGACATAGCTATTCATGTCGGAAGGGCGTTCATCCGCAAAATAGGCCGGCAGCAAGTTAGGATGATGGGGGAACATTTTCCACAACATGGGCAGCAGCGCTTTGTTGGAAATAATGCTTTTCCATGCAGGCTCCAGCCAACGGACACCGGCATCAGCCAATTTAGTGGAGAACATTTCCCGCAGCATAAATTCCCACGGATACAGTTTGAACAGATTGCTGATCACCTGATCCTGCACATCAGTAAATTGCCCTTTCTCACCCAGCCCGATATCCTCAATAAACAGGAACTCAGTCGGGATACCGGCTTCCGCAGCACAATCCTGCAAATATTGGATGGTGCCACGATCTTCTTCACTATCCTGACAGCAGGCCATGTGCAGCAGGCCAAATCCATGACTTTCACGTAACTGGGCAAAACGCTCAATCAGCTTTTCTTGCAGGCTGTTGAATTGATCCGCATGGGCGGGCAGATTGCCTGCATTGATCTGGTCTTCCAGCCAGATCCACTGAAAGAAAGCGGATTCATACAGTGATGTTGGCGTATCGGCGTTGTTTTCCAGCAACTTGGGCGGATTTTTGCCGTCATAGGCTAAATCCAGGCGGGAATAGAGCGAAGGTTGGCTGGTGACCCATGAAGAACGGATAAACTCCCAACAGTGTTTGGGGATCTGGAATTGGGTCAGCAGCGCTTCGCTATCGACCACTTTTTCCACGACCTGCAAACACATTTGGTGCAGTTCTGCCGTTGCCTCTTCGATTTCTTCAATCTGGTTCAGGGTGAACTGGTAATACGCCTCTTCACTCCAGTAAGGCTGATCGTACATGGTGTGAAAATTGAAACCAAACTCTGTTGCTTTTTCGCGCCAATCCGGGCGCTCGGTAATACTAATGCGTTTCATCTTTGATTAACCACCCATCGAGCGGGAAGAATGGGAACTTGAGCCGGCAGACGAACGCTGCATGGCAGATTGCTTCGCTACGGATTCACCGAACCCACCACGGGTAATCGTAGTTGTGGTGGCGGGTTTTGGCGCCATTGCCGTTTTGGGGACGGTCATGCTGCGTCCACCCGCGGTGGCGGGGCCATAGCTTTTACCGGTCGCATCAACAAATTTGCCGTTAGCCGGGCTGGAGGCTGAATTTGATGTGAACAGCGGTTGTGAGGGTGCCGAGCTGCCGCCCATTAAGCGTCCCATCATATAACCCGCCATCAAAGGCATCCAGAAACTGCCGCTGCTGTTTTGAGCCTGAGCCTGACCGACGCCTGCCTGAGCAGGGGGTTGAGTACATTGCTGTTCACCGAATTCAGCCACACACTCTTCGCGAGTCGCATATTTTGGTGCGGTTTTTTCCGCTTCTTTCAGGGCGTTGTTGTAGGCGGTCTTGCATTGTTCGCTTTGAGAAGGATTCGCCTGAGAGCACTCATCGGCATTGGTATAGAGTGATACCGTTTCATCGCTCTGTTCACAGGCAGAAAGCATAAAAACAGCACTGACAGCAAGCGCGACAGGTGTCAGGCGATAGCTTCGCCAGGTTTTGCGGAAAGAATCGCGGTTTATCTCTTTTGTCCGTTTCATTGTCATAGGGGCATCCATCTTGAGGGTATCTGATTAAGATTAAGAGCATTCCCCATTTATCTTACCCAATGGGAGTGGTGCTCAGGATGTGCTAAAAAGCAGCCCACACAATCGGCGGGCTGCCTTCTTTTATTAGTATAGCGTTTTTAATATAACGTTTTTCAGACGAGAACGATAGGGCATTAAATCAGCGAACTGATGGCGTTTTCATCTCTTTAATAATATTGCTGGCAGAGGTTGAGATCTGTGCCCCCAACATTTTGTTTAATGCGATCAAATCGTTTTCATTCAGCGTGCCACGGGCTTGCTGAATATTTAACTGGGCCAGCAGGTAATCATAACGGGCTTTCGATAAGTTTTGTTTGGCTTGATACAGCTTGGTTGTGGCTTCCAGCACATCGACGATAGTGCGGGTTCCGACCTGATAACCGGCTTCCATTGAATCCAGTGAACTTTGTGCGGAGAGCACAGCCTGTTTATTGGCTTCAACACTACTGATAGCGGCAGAGATATTGTTAGAGGAAGAATGCACTTCCTGTATCACCTTGCGATAGGTATTTTCTAAGTCTTGGCTGGCACCGACAAAATTATATTTTGCTTGTTCCACTTGAGAATAGGTGGCTCCGCCGTTAAACAAAGGTAAACTCAAAGATAATTCTACTGAATTTCTGCCAGTATATTCATTTGAATATTGAGCTCCACGGGTATGGGAATTATTGATACCCGTGTTTGCACTGAGATTAACAGTCGGCATATAGCCGGTTTGTGACTCTTTGATTTGTTCGCGTCTTAAATCTTGCATTAAACGTGCTGATAACAAGCTTAGATTACGGGTTTCTGCTTCTTTTAGCACAGTATTAGCTGGTTCAGGTAGCTTAGTTTTGAACTGATCAATATTTAAGGCTGCCAATTGTGGATAGTAAGTTCCTGTGATCATGCGTAGTTTTTCCAACGCATTTTCCAGATTGTTACGGTCAGAAACTTCTTGTGCCAGAATAGAGTCATATTGGGCACGAGCATTTTGCACGTCAGTAATGGCAACCAGCCCCACATTAAAGCGTTGGGTAGTTTGATCCAACTGGCGGTACAGTGAGGCTTTTTGCGCTTCCGTATAGGTCAGGGCATCGATTTTACTCAGAACGTCAAAATAGGCTTGGGCTGTGTCCAGAATCAATTTTTGTTGTGCTGCCTGATAGCTGATATCTGCAATACCGGCATTTTTCTCCGATTGATTCAGTCGATTCCATTTTGCCATATCAAAAATGGTCTGGGTTAGTTTCAGTCCAGCACTTGTGCCATGAGATTCGCTGTTTCTGCTATCGCGGAACCCTTTACCATAATCAATGCCAGCACTTAAACCCAATTGAGGCAATAAAGTACTGCGCGCCTCATTAATTTTTTCAACCACAGAATTGCGATCCGCTTGTGCCTTAAGTAATTCGGGATTGGTTTCTTTCGCCTGCTGATAAATCTGGAGTAGATCGGCTGCATGGCTTGATGTACTAAAGCCTATCAAATTCATAGCGATAAAAAGAGAGAGCAATTTTTTCATTTGCGTTCCTTGTTGTGCAGCTATTTTGCTTACGGTTGCCCCTGCATAAAAACGAATACCACAGATTCTAGCAGAGAATATCAGCAGGGTAGGGTGGCTGTTCGTGCCATATTGTCTCATTTTTCAGCTTGTTTGTATCATCAAAATGAATTTATTTAGATCAATGCGGAAAAATACCTTTTAATAATAGGAAATTTTTTAAAAAAATCAGGAGATTTTATGTCTAAAGATCTTGCCGTTCCATGTACGTTTACTCAACAAGATGTGGAAATTCTGTCCCGAAAAACACTTTATCGCGGTTTTTTTAAAATGACGGAATATCAATTCAGGCACCGTTTATTTCGGGGTGGCTGGAGTGAAACCATTAAACGTGAAGTGTTTGAACGGGGTCATGCCGGTGTTTTATTGCCTTATGATCCGGTGCGTGATGAAGTTGTTTTGATTGAACAAATCCGTATTCCGGCAATAGAAACCAGCCAGACGCCGTGGTTGCTGGAAGTGGTTGCCGGCATGATCGAAGAGGGGGAAAACGCTGAACAGGTCGTCCGTCGCGAAGCCGTGGAAGAAGCCGGGATTGAAGTTAAGCGCTGCCAACCTGCACTGAGTTATCTTTCCAGCCCCGGAGGGACAACTGAACGTATGCATATTTTTGTCGGTGAAGTTGATGCGACTACTGCGTCAGGGGTTCATGGGCTGGAAGGTGAACATGAAGATATTCGCGTTTTGGTTGTGAGCCGCGAACAGGCTTATCAATGGGTAGAAGCGGGAATGATCGATAATGCAGCTTCCGTTATTGCAATACAGTGGCTGGCATTGCACCATGAAAAACTTAAGCAAACGTGGTTAGGGAATCATGACTAATTCACGTTGGAAAACGGGAAGTGTGCCCCAGCCAGCAGATCTTTTGCATCAAGACACGTTAAAATAATCCTTATGATCGACAGGAAAAGGAAACCTTTTGGAAAGCCTGCTTGAAATCCCTGTGGCAGAGGGTGCCACAGCCAGAATATTGCAAATCACCGATACGCACCTTTTTGCCAATAAAGGCGATTCACTGTTGGGCGTCAATACCTATCGCAGTTATCATGCGGTATTGGACGCGATCTTAGCGCAAAATCCCGCAATTGATTTGATCGTTGCGACTGGTGACTTGGTACAAGATCAGACTATCAATGCTTACCAACATTTTGCTGAGGGCATTGCCCGTTTGCCCGCACCTTGTGTTTGGTTGCCCGGTAATCATGATTATCAACCCGCGATGGTTGACACGTTGGCAGCCGCAGGCATTTCACCTTCCAAGCAAATATTTATCGGGCAGCATTGGCAGTTAATTATGTTGGACAGTCAGGTACAGGGTGTTCCCCACGGCGAATTGACGGATTATCAGCTTGAGTGGATGAAAAAATGCCTGAATGAGCACAGTGAGCGCCAGACGATTATTATGCTTCACCACCATCCGCTGCCGTCTGGGTGCACATGGCTGGATCAGCACAGTTTGCGTAATGCTCCCGAATTATCAGAATGCCTGAAAGGCAAAACACAGGTGAAAGCCATACTGTGTGGGCACATCCATCAAGAAGTTGATGAAATGTGGCACGGCATTCGTGTGATGGCAACCCCATCAACCTGTGTGCAATTTAAGCCGCATTGTACTAATTTTATGCTTGATACAGTGGCTCCGGGATGGCGTTATCTCGAACTGGCTGTGACTGGCAATCATCAAGAAGCGAAATTGCAGACACAGGTTCACAGGCTAAAGAGTAACGAGTTTTGCCCGGATTTAGATTCGGACGGGTATTAATGTCGACGTTACTTTATTTACACGGTTTCAATAGCTCACCGCAATCAGCGAAAGCGAACGCGCTGAAAACGTGGTTGCACCAGCAGCATCCTGACATTAACATGCTGGTGCCGCAATTACCCCCTTATCCCGAAGAGGCGGCCATCTTACTGGAAGAACTCGTGATGGAACATGCCGGTGAAAATATCGGGCTGGTGGGTTCTTCTCTGGGCGGTTATCTGGCGATCTGGCTTTCCCAGTGCTTTGGTTTACCCGCGGTGGTCGTCAATCCTGCGGTACGCCCTTTCGACTTGCTTCAGAATTATCTTGGGGAAAATGTGAATCCCTATACCAAAGAGCGCTATACTCTCGAACCAAGCCACATACATGATCTCAAAGTGATGCACATTGACCCGCTGGAATCCCCTGATCTTATCTGGTTATTGCAGCAAACCGGGGATGAAGTGCTCGATTACCGTCAAGCCGTTGCTTACCTGATGCCGTGCCGGCAGACGGTTGAATCTGGCGGGAATCATGCTTTTGTTGGCTTCGAATATTATTTCCCTCAAATCATCGACTTCTTGGGGCTAACCCGTGGCAATAGTAAAAAAATTGCCAAAAATAGGTAAGCGACTGGTATTATCTACAGTATATCAATACTGATTGGCCCTCTAATAACGAAGCAACCGACAGAATTACAACATGACTCAATCTAGTTACAACGCAGAGGCCATTGAAGTCCTCAGTGGCCTGGAGCCAGTTCGTCGTCGTCCCGGAATGTATACGGATACAGCCCGCCCGAACCATCTGGCACAGGAAGTGATCGATAACAGCGTGGACGAAGCTCTGGCTGGTCACGCGAAGCATATTGAAGTAATCCTTCACAGCGATCAGTCTCTGGAAGTGATAGATGATGGCCGTGGTATGCCGGTTGATATCCATCCTGAAGAAAAAGTTTCGGCTGTAGAACTGATTTTGACCCGCCTGCATGCGGGCGGAAAATTCTCCAATAAAAATTACCAATTTTCTGGTGGCCTGCATGGGGTGGGGATCTCCGTGGTCAACGCCCTGTCCAAGCGCGTGGAAGTGACGGTTCGCCGTCACAGTCAGGTACACCAGATCGCCTTCGAACATGGCGAGAAAGTGCAAGAACTGGAAATCATCGGTAGTTGTGGAAAACGCAACACCGGCACAAGTGTCCATTTCTGGCCGGATGAAAGCTATTTCGATATTCCCCGTTTTTCTGCCACCCGCTTGACGCATTTGCTGAAAGCCAAGGCGGTACTGTGTCCGGGCGTTGAAATTGTTTTTAAGGACAAACTGAATGAGACCGAGCAGAAATGGTGTTATGCCGACGGGCTGACCGATTATCTGCTGGAAGCCGTCAACGGGCTGGTAACCTTGCCACAAGCCCCTTTTGTCGGGGCATTTAGCGGGGACACCGAAGCGGTCGATTGGGCATTGCTCTGGCTGCCGGAAGGCGGAGAATTATTGACGGAAAGTTACGTTAACCTGATCCCAACGGTACAGGGCGGAACCCATGTTAACGGCTTGCGTCAAGGTCTGCTGGATGCCATGCGCGAATTCTGCGAATTCCGCAATATGTTGCCGCGTGGGGTGAAACTCTCCGCCGATGATATCTGGGATCGCTGTGCGTATGTGTTGTCCCTCAAAATGCAAGATCCGCAATTTGCCGGCCAAACCAAAGAGCGTCTCTCTTCCCGCCAATCAGCGGCATTCGTTTCCGGCGTGGTGAAAGATGCGTTCAGCTTGTGGCTGAACCAGCACATTCAGGATGCGGAGCAACTCGCGGAAATGGCGATCGCCAGTGCGCAGCGCAGAATGCGGGCGGCGAAGAAAGTGGTACGCAAAAAGCTGACCAATGGCCCCGCCTTACCGGGCAAATTGGCCGACTGTACGGTGCAGGATCTCAATGTGACCGAACTGTTTTTGGTGGAAGGGGATTCCGCCGGCGGTTCTGCGAAGCAAGCCCGTGATCGTGAATTTCAGGCGATCATGCCACTGCGTGGAAAAATCCTGAATACCTGGGAAGTCTCTTCGGACGAAGTGCTGGCTTCGCAGGAAGTGCATGATATCTCCGTTGCGATTGGCATCGATCCGGACAGCGACGATTTAAGCCAACTGCGCTACGGTAAAATCTGCATCCTGGCGGACGCCGACTCCGATGGATTGCACATCGCAACCCTGCTGTGCGCCCTGTTTGTCCGTCACTTCCCGACATTGGTGAAACGCGGGCATGTCTATATGGCCATGCCGCCGCTATATCGTATCGACCTCGGCAAAGAAGTGTATTACGCGCTGGATGAAGGCGAAAAAAGCGCCATACTGGATCGTTTGAGCCGCAAGCGGGGCAAGCCGAACGTTCAGCGCTTTAAGGGATTGGGTGAAATGAACCCCATGCAGTTGCGCGAAACCACGTTAGATCCCAATACTCGCCGTCTGGTGCAATTGACTATCGACGATGAAAATTATCAAGAAACCCTCTCAGTCATGGATATGCTTCTGGCGAAGAAACGTTCGGAAGATCGCCGTAATTGGCTGCAAGAGAAGGGTGATTCCATCGATATCGAAGTTTAATGTTGAATTTGGTGCATAAAATTGTGCGCACAGGTAGTCAATACAGATCCTGAGGAAATGAATACATGAGTGAGATAACTCACGACGGTGTGGAGCGTCAACCGCTTCACACGTTCACTGAAAACGCCTATTTGAATTACTCCATGTACGTGATCATGGACAGGGCGTTGCCGTTTATCGGTGATGGCTTAAAGCCCGTTCAGCGTCGTATTGTCTATGCGATGTCAGAACTTGGCCTGAGCAACAGTGCCAAATTTAAAAAATCTGCCCGTACTGTCGGTGATGTGCTTGGTAAATACCATCCGCATGGCGATGGGGCCTGTTATGAAGCGATGGTTTTGATGGCACAGCCTTTCTCATACCGCTATCCATTGGTGGACGGGCAAGGTAACTGGGGTGCGCCGGATGATCCCAAATCCTTTGCGGCGATGCGTTACACCGAATCCCGCTTATCCAAGTATGCGGAATTGTTGCTGAGCGAGTTGGGGCAAGGCACCGTCGATTGGATGCCCAACTTTGATGGAACCTTGCAGGAGCCTAAGTGCTTGCCTGCCCGCCTGCCCAATATCCTGCTGAA
The DNA here is from genome assembly GCF_000968195.1 of Xenorhabdus doucetiae. Lineage (NCBI taxonomy): Bacteria > Pseudomonadati > Pseudomonadota > Gammaproteobacteria > Enterobacterales > Morganellaceae > Xenorhabdus > Xenorhabdus doucetiae. The sequence continues at coordinate 3,600,361 of NZ_FO704550.1, read as the reverse complement.
CGGCACCACCGGCATTGCCGTGGGTATGGCGACCGATATCCCGCCCCACAATGCCCGTGAAATAGTGAATGCACTGATTGCCATGCTGGATAAGCCGGATCTCTCGCTGGATGAGGCCATGGAATACGTCAAAGGGCCGGATTATCCCACAGAAGCGGAGATCATCACGCCAAAAGAAGATATCCGCAAAATCTACAAAAATGGCCGTGGTTCCGTGCGGATGCGGGCAGTATGGTCGAAAGAAGAAGGTAACGTGGTGATTACGGCGTTACCTCACCAAGTCTCCGGCGCGAAGGTTCTGGAACAAATTGCCAGCCAGATGCGGGCGAAGAAATTGCCGATGGTGGAAGATCTGCGTGACGAATCTGATCACGAAAACCCAACCCGCCTGGTGATTGTTCCACGCACGAATCGCGTGGATGTCGAGCAAGTGATGAATCACCTGTTTGCGACGACTGATCTGGAAAAAAGCTATCGCGTGAATCTCAACATGATCGGCTTGGATAACCGTCCTGCGGTCAAAGGCTTGGTTGAGATCCTCAGTGAATGGCTGGTTTTCCGCCGCGAAACAGTCCGTAATCGCCTGAATCATCGACTGGAAAAAGTGCTTAAGCGCCTGCATATTCTGGAAGGTTTGCTGGCGGCCTATCTGAATATTGATGAAGTTATCCAGATTATTCGCCATGAAGATGAACCGAAACCGGTATTGATGCAGCGTTTCGGCTTAACCGAAACGCAGGCAGAAGCCATTCTTGAACTGAAATTACGTCACTTGGCGAAACTGGAAGAAGTCAAAATCCGTGGTGAGCAGGATGAACTGGCGAAAGAGCGTGACAAACTTCAGGCGATTTTGGGTTCTGAGCGTAAGTTAAACACGTTACTGAAAAAAGAGATTATTGCCGATGCAGAAAGCTACGGTGATGAGCGTCGCTCGCCATTGAAAGCGCGCACGGAAGCGAAAGCCATGAGCGATCATGACATCCTGCCTTCTGAGCCGATCACCGTCATCATGTCAGAAATGGGTTGGGTACGAAGTGCGAAAGGGCACGAGATTGATCCGGCTGGCCTGAATTACAAATCGGGTGACAGCTTCCGCAGTGCGGCGCGTGGCAAAAGTAACCAGCCGGTGGTCTTTATTGATACCACCGGGCGCAGTTATTCCGTTGATCCGCTAGACTTGCCATCGGCCAGAGGGCAGGGCGAACCGCTGACGGGCAAGCTGGCATTGCCGGCCGGGGCAACGGTTGAACATCTGCTGATGGCGAAAGAGGAACAGAAATTCTTGATGGCATCGGATGCCGGATATGGTTTTATCTGTACTTTCAGTGACTTGATTGCCAAAAACCGGGCGGGCAAGGCGATGATTACGCTGCCGGAAAATGCCAAGGTGATGCCGCCATTGGAAATCAGCAGTGAACAGGATGATATGTTGCTCGCGATCACCAAAGCGGGTCGCATGTTGATGTTTCCGGTCGCTGATCTGCCGCAGCTTTCCAAGGGTAAGGGCAATAAGATTGTATCCATCCCGGCGGCACAGGCTGCATCGGGTGAAGATATGCTGAGTTGGTTGCTGGTATTGCCGCCACAATCTTCCATTACGCTTTACTTCGGCAAGCGCAAGTTACTGCTTCGCCCGGAAGATTTACAGAAATTCAGGGCTGAACGAGGGCGTAAGGGAACGTCTCTGCCCCGTGGCTTGCAGCGTGTTGAGCGGGTTGAAGTGGAGATGCCCAAACCATTAAGCTACAAATTGTAAGATAAAAGGTATTCATCATCATCTTAGGCCAGTGTTATACACTGGCCTTTCAGTAAGAGGCCGCTATGCTCGCGATTATTCGGGGAATTATTGTTATTCTGTTTACGATACTGCTCTTTATTTTTGGCGGTATCTACTGTTTGTTCAGACCACGCAATCCAAGCCATGTGATGACTTTTGGCCGTGCGTTTGGCAAATTGCATAAAGTGTTTGGTATTAAGCTGCTGGAACGTATTCCGGCGGACGCTCAGGAATACGGGCCCAGCATTTATATTGGCAATCACCAAAACAATTACGACATGATTACCATGTCGAATGCGGTACAACCCCGTACCGTCACGGTGGGCAAAAAAAGTCTGGTCTTTATTCCCTTTTTTGGCCAGCTTTATTGGCTGACAGGGAATATTTTGATCGACAGGGACAACCGGACAAAAGCCCACGGCACGATTTCACAGGTTGTCGATCAGATCAAAAAAAACCGGGTTTCAGTTTGGATGTTCCCGGAAGGAACGCGCAGTCGTGGCCGTGGATTGATGCCTTTCAAAACAGGTGCCTTTCATGCCGCCATTGCTGCTGGTGTCTCTATCGTGCCCGTCTGTGTCTCTTCAACACACGATAAAATAAAACTGAATCGTTGGAATAACGGCACCGTGATTGTTGAAATGTTGCCGCCGATTGATACCTCGAAATATACCAAAGAGCAGGTGCGTGAATTGGCAGAACACTGCCGACAAATGATGCAAACGAAGATTGAAGAATTGGATAAAGAAGTTGAGGAACTTAATAAGCGTGGAAACTGAATAAGGATAGCGATATGATTGCGTTTAATAAATTAACGTTTTTATTAAACGCAATCGATAGAATAATAAATCCCGATAGCCACAATATCGGGGGCATTCATCCCAGTCACTATTTGAATTGTATACCTAAGAATTGTATACCTGAGAGTTTCAAACTTATTTCTGTCGTAGAGAGACTATTCCTTCTGTGGAGAAAATATGTCACTGAGTCGGCGCCAATTTATTCAGGCTTCTGGTTTGGCAATGTGTTTAGGGGCGCTTCCTTTTGTGGTTCGGGCCAATAAAAATCAACAAACAAAATTGCCGCTCCCTCCCTTACTGGAATCCCGAAGAGGGCAACCCCTGTTTTTAGCCATACAAAAAGCCACCTGGTCGTTTAACGGCCATAATAAGGCTCAAGTTTGGGGCATCAACGGGCATTATTTAGGGCCAACGATTCGGGTTCGCCGGGGGGAAGACGTCAAACTGATATATAGCAATCGGTTGTCTGAACCGGTTTCCATGACAGTCGGGGGGTTACTGGTACCGGGAACCTTGATGGGCGGTTCATCCCGTCTGATGTCGGCGGGGGAAAGTTGGTCGCCGGTGATCCCGATAAACCAAGTAGCAACGACTTGTTGGTATCACGCCAATACCCCAAATCGAATGGCACGGCATGTTTATGCCGGCCTTGCAGGTATGTGGTTGGTGGAAGACGAAAGCAGCCGCAGCCTGCCTTTGCCCAGACATTATGGTGTCGATGATTTCCCGGTTATTTTGCAAGACAAGCGGTTAGATAATTTTGGTGTGCCGCAATATAACCCGTCGGCTAATCAAGGTTTTCTTGGCGACACGTTGGTTGTGAATGGCGTCGAAAATCCTTTCGTGGAAGTTGCCAGAGGTTGGGTCAGGTTACGCTTATTGAATGCGTCTAATGCCCGACGATATCAATTACAACTCAGTGATGGGCGTCCTTTCTATATGATCGCGACTGATCAAGGCCTGCTGCCCGCTCCCGTGGCAGTACAGCTATTGTCACTCGCACCGGGAGAGCGCCGTGAAGTCTTGATTGATATGTCGCAAGTGGAAAGTGTGACTATTACTGCGGGGGAATCCGCAGGTGTTATCGATCGTCTGAAAGGCTTGTTTGAATCTTCAAGCAAACTGCTGTCAACCACGGTGTTAACCCTGAAAGCCAGTGGGCTGCTGCCTTTGGTGACCGATCAATTACCGGCTCAGCTTGTCGTCGATAATCCGCAGATCAACGACTCCATTCGAAGTCGTCAGATTGATTTAGGAAACTATTCACAAGGGATTAATGGCTCACTGCTGAATGAGAATCGAATCGATATCACAAGCCAGCAAGGCGCGTGGGAGCGTTGGATCGTCACAACGTCAATACCGCAGCCTTTCCATATTGAAGGGGCAAGGTTTAAGGTCATCAGTCTGAATGGTGATCGTCCAGAGCCACAGGATTATGGTTGGAAAGATACCGTTTGGATTGATAGTCGGGCTGAATTGCTGGTTAATATGATGCAGCCGTCTTATGAGCATTTTCCTTTCATGTATTACAGCCAAATATTAGAAATGGCAGATCGTGGCGTAGCCGGGCAGTTGCTGGTTAATCCTGCCGGTTCTTAAATGAAAACCTGTTACTGGTTAAACCCGATTCTACCACTGTTTTCGGTGGATTTTAGGTGAATATCAGGTAAATATTCTGTCAAGTTGGATAAGGTTGTTATTTTAGTGACAACTTATTAAGTAATAGATTGTTAAACAATGGATTGTTTAACAATTTATGAGCAAACTAACTATTTGTGGGAATAAGTGACTAATCTTATCGACTGAGAGTAACCCTTTCCGTATAGTGTCCCAAACTTTCATACTACTTGGCTGTAAGGTGATTTAATGATTATCAGCTTGATTGCTGCGATGGCTATGGATCGAGTTATTGGGATGGAAAACGCCATGCCTTGGACTTTGCCGGGCGATTTAGCCTGGTTTAAACGCAATACGCTCGGAAAGCCGGTTGTCATGGGGCGCGTGACTTATGAATCGATTGGTCGTCCTTTACCGGGGCGTCTGAATATCGTGATCAGCAGTCAACCTGCAAGTGATGATCGGGTCACTTGGGTGAGCTCTATCGAAGCGGCTTTGGCCGCCGTTGGCGATGTTGAAGAAGTGATGGTGATGGGAGGAGGAAAAATTTATGAGCAGTTTATTCCTCTGGCTCACCGTATGTATTTGACGCATATTGATGCGGAAGTGATTGGTGACACGCATTTCCCTGATTATGAGCCTGATGAGTGGAATTCAACGTTTACCGAATATCACGACGCAGATGAACACAATTCACACAGCTATTGTTTTGAAGTTCTGGAACGCCGAGAATGAGCTAATCTTACGTGCGGAGTGCTTTGAGGCACTCCGGCGTCACCGCTGAGATTTATCACTTATTGTCATTTAGTGAATAATGAATCCTGACTGAAATAGTGTTTATCCTCCCAACGAAGCAGGGTCAATTTCCCGCCCCAACAACATCCCGTATCCAGCGCGTAGATGCCGGCAGGTGTCCCCTGGCCTTCCAGTGCAGCCCAGTGACCAAAGGCAATGGAATAGTCTTCAGGAATGCGGCGCGGTAATTTGAACCACGGTTTCAGTGGGGCAGGGGCATTTTCCGGTTTGGATTTGCAGCTCATATCCAATTGACCGTTTGGAAAGCAATAACGCATGCGGGTCAAGGCATTGGTACTGTAACGCAACCGGGCAAGGCCGCTTAACTCTGGCGTCCAGTTATTCGGCATATCCCCATACATTTCGTTGAGAAACAACGGATAACTGTCACTGCGAAGAATAGCTTCCACTTCACGGGCGCATATTTTGGCGGTTGCCAAATCCCATTGTGGGGTGATCCCGGCATGTGCCATGACGAGCTTCAGTTCGTCATTGATTTGCAACACGGGCTGTTTTCTCAACCAATTGATCAACTCATCAATATCCGGTGCGGCGAGTAATTCAGCCAGCAAATCTTTCGCTTTATTGCGGCTGATTTTAGCGTAAACCGCCAACAGATGGAGATCATGATTGCCCAGTACGAGCCTCACCGCGGAACCGAGTTGCTTGATATAGCGCAGTACAGCCAATGAATCCGGGCCACGGGCGACGAGATCGCCTGTCAGCCATAGCGTATCTTCGCTGGGATTAAAATCGACTTGTTCTAACAAAGCGCGAAATTCACGATAACAACCGTGAATATCGCCAATAAGGTATGTCGCCATAATAATTAATTTATCAGTGTTGGAATAGCCAGCCGGAACACGGGAATGGCGACACGGAACGAACGGCCATCGTGATCAACCATTTCATAGTGGCCTTCCATTGTTCCCAGAGGGGTTTCCAAAATCGCGCCACTACTGTAGCGGTATTCTGTTCCCGGCGGGATCAAAGGTTGTTTTCCCACAACCCCTTCACCCTGAATTTCGGTTTGGTGACCATCACTGTTGGTAATGCGCCAGTAACGGCTAAGAAGTTGCACAGGGGAATGCCCAAGATTGCGAATTGATATTGTATAAGCAAACACAAAACGTTGTTGTTCCGGCTGTGATTGGCTTTCTACATAAGTACTTTGTACTTGGATATAAACTCTGGGTTCATTGAGCATAGGTGCCTCCTGTTGCTGCAACTTCTGTTGATTGGTTTAGGCAATTTTAGGTTGAGATGCTAACCAGTTTGCCATCTTACAGTATTGCTCGACAGAGATGTTTTCAGCCCGCGTACCGGGATCAACGCCTAGTTCAGATAACTGTTCAGCAGAAAAAATATTCCCAAGGCTATTGCGGAGCGTTTTTCTCCGTTGGTTAAATGCCTGAGTGGTAATCTGGGCTAACATGCGAATATTCTGAACAGGATAAGGCATGCTCTTGTGTGGGATCAAACGCACAATGGCAGAATCCACTTTCGGCGCAGGTGTAAATGCCGTCGGCGGTACTTCAAGAATAGGTATTACCTGACAGTAGTATTGTGCCATGACACTTAAACGTCCGTAGGCTTTACTGCCAGGCCCCGCGACCAGACGATTCACGACTTCTTTTTGCAACATAAAGTTCATATCAGCGATAGCATCAGTATAGCTGAAAAGATGGAACATCAACGGGGTCGAAATGTTATAAGGCAGGTTGCCAAATACGCGCAGAGATTGCCCGCGCTGTTTGGCGATCTGACCAAAATCAACCGTCATTGCATCTTGCTGAATGATGGTCAGCTTATCTTTCAGTTTGGGATGAACATGCAGGCGAGCCGCCAAATCGCGGTCAAGTTCGACAACCGTCATTTTATCCATGCGTTCGCCCACTGGCTCAGTCAGAGCTCCCAAACCGGGGCCGATTTCCACGACGGCTTGGCCGACCTGTGGGTTCATCGCATTGACAATACTATCAATGATAAATTGATCGGTTAAAAAGTTTTGCCCGAAACGTTTACGGGCGTGGTGCCCTTGATGGACTTTGTTATTCATTACTGTTTTGTATCATTTTAATTGCTAGATTCAATGCGGTGATAAAACTCCCCACATCAGCTTGACCTGTCCCTGCCAGCTCCAGTGCTGTGCCATGATCGACAGAAGTTCGGATAAATGGCAGACCCAGCGTAATATTCACTGCCCTGCCAAAACCTTGGTATTTTAACACGGGTAGCCCTTGATCGTGATACATCGAAAGCACGGCATCGGCATGATCTAAATATTTGGGCTGGAACAGGGTATCCGCAGGCAATGGACCTTCCAGCCATAGGCCTTCTGCCCTCAGACTGTCTAAGGCGGGAATGATGACATCGATTTCTTCATGCCCCATATGTCCTCCTTCACCGGCATGAGGATTCAGGCCGCAAACGTAGATATGGGGACGAGGGATACCGAATTTCGTTTTTAGATCGTGATTAAGAATCGTGATCACTTCCCGCAGGGAATCAAAGGTAATCGCTTTCGGGACATCCAGAATTGGCAGGTGCGTTGTTGCCAGTGCAACTCGCAGCTCTTCGGTTGCCAACATCATGACCACCCTTGAGCATTGGCTGTGGTCAGCAAAAAATTCAGTATGCCCGGTAAAAGGAACGCCTGCATCATTAATGACACCCTTATGCACAGGCCCAGTCACTAATGCTGAAAATTCCCCACTCAGACAACCATCGCAAGCTTTTGCTAAGGTTTTCGTGACATAAGTCCCGTTTTTTCGGTTTAACTCCCCTGCAATCGTCGGGGATTGAAGGTCAACGGGCAGAATAGTCAGGGTGCCGGCAGCTTGTGATGAAGTGTGTTCAGGGGAGTAAGTTTGTAGTTGCAGGGGTAAATTCAGTTGCTTGGCTCGCGAGAGCATTAGCTCCGGGTCGGCACAAACAACCAGTTGTATCGGCCACGCTTTTTGAGCAAGCGCAATGACTAAATCAGGACCAACCCCGGCTGGTTCGCCGGGGGTAATGATAATGGGTTTATTATTGTGCATCACTGTTATTGTGCATCGCGACTGTCTAAAATTTTCACATAAGCGGAGGCACGTAATTCCTGCATCCAGCTTTGTGCCTCTTCATTGAATTTGCGGTTGAATAGCAGGCGATAAGCACGATCTTTCTGTGCCGCATCTGTTTTATCGACTTTGCGGCTATTTAGCAGTTGAATTAAGTGCCAACCGAAAGCGGAGTGAACAGGCTGGCTGATCTCACCTTTTTGCAATTTCATCAACGCATCGCGGAAAGCAGGATCGTAAGCACTTGGCAAATTCCAACCCAATTCTCCACCACGCATGGCTGAACCGGGATCTTCAGAATGCTCTTTTGCGGCTTCTTCGAATGACGTTTTACCACTTAAGATCGCTTCTCTGAGCTGCATCAACTCGTTGCGTGCCTGCTCGTCATTCAGAATGGGGGATGTTTTCAGCAGAATATGGCGGGCTTCCACTTCGGTGACGGCAATGGGCATCTGACCACCACGGATATCATTCACTTTCAGAATGTGAAAACCCACACCGGAACGGATTGGGCCAATAATCTGCCCCTTTTGTGCCGATTGGAGCTGCGCAGCAAACAGGGATGGCAACTCTTGCAGTTTGTTCCAGCCCATATTGCCCCCTTTCAGGGCTTGGCTATCACCGGAATAGGTGAGTGCCAATTTGCCGAAATCCACGCCATTCTTGAGTTCAGACAAGATTTTTTGGATCGTGGTTCCCGCTTTTTCTACCTGTTCCTGACTTGGGTTTTCCGGCAAGGGGATCAGGATCTGGCTAATATTTAACTCAGAATCCTGACTATTTTGGCTGCTGATTTGGTTAGCCAGCGAATCAACTTCCTGTGGCAGGATAGTGACGCGACGGCGGACTTCATTGTTACGCACTTCTGCAATCATCATTTCCTTGCGGATCTGATTACGGTAGGTATCGAAGCTAATGCCATCTGCGACCAGATTTTGTTTCAACTGGGCAAGGCTCAAGTGGTTTTGAGCTGCAATATTGGTGATCGCAGAATCTAAGACTTGATCAGGAATAGTAATCTGCATTCGGTCTGCCATTTGCAGAATAATGGCATCCATAATCAAGCGCTCAAGGATCTGATGACGCAATGCTTTCTCATCCGGTATCTGCTGGCCTGCATGTTTTGCATTAAGTTTAACGGATTGTAAAAGGCTGTTGACGTCACTTTCCAGTACGACATCATTGTTAACAACGGCAGCGACCTTATTAAGCTCTTGTGGCGCGGCCATTGCGACAGAGTTTACTGAAAACATCAATCCGAAAATGAGCGATTTCCAGTTCTTCATACATTTCCCATCATATCAATCCCGCCTTGGCAGGGTTATTTTGTTTACATTGCGTTTATCGGTATCAGAATGCACGTTGGTATGGAAGAATACCTTGCTGCAACATTTTCTGACTGCCTAAACTATGATTGTTACTTAGGCCACGAAGTTCAATATTGAATGACCATTTATTGTCATATTGGCTGCTATCGAAGCGCCAGTCGGTGACCTTGCGTTCATAACCCACATTAACCGCCCAGCAACACGTGTTGTATTGCAGACCGACCATCTGGCTGGCGGGCTGTTTCTCTTTCGTATCGTAGTAATAAGCCCCGACAAACGCCCAACGATCGGACAATGGCCAGCTTGCCACCATGCCCACTTGAGAAATCCCTTGCTGATAAGCGGGCATCCTATCTCGATTATTCTTATCTTTGAGGGTGGCCTGGATATAATCGCGATCCACGAATCGATAGCTCAATTGAACCAAACGGTCAGCATCACGACGGTATTCTAGGACTGCATTTCCCATCGCAACACTACTCAGACGGGTGTCATATTGTAGTCCTCCCTTAAGCCCCCATGAGTCATTGATTTTCCATTCAGCATCTCCTGCCCATGTGACAGAACCAGTGTTTTTCTTAGTGCTGATAATGTCAGTTTTTTCTGGATCGGGGTTAGCATCTTTTACACGTGGAGACTCAAAGTAATAAATTTGACCTACGGATAGATTAAAACGTTCAACTAAATCCTCATCATAAATACGGGTGGTGATACCACTGGTAAATTGATTCGCTGATGAAATACGGTCTAAACCGCCATAGAAGCGGTCACGGAACAGACCGGTATAATTCGTCTGTAGTAGGGACGAATCGTAGTTATAGATGTTATTTTGATTCTTATAAGGCACATAAAGATACTGGATACGGGGTTCCAGTGTCTGAGTGTAATTCTGATCAAAATGCATAGTGCGTTCAAACACCATCTTGGCATCAGATTTAAACACTGGTAGGACACGAGTAACCGATCTTTCCAATGTAGGTGTTTCCTTTTGGGCTGAGGCAGGAATATCTTGTTGATAGTGAGTTGCCATCAATTTCAATTCATTATTGAGGCTAGCCCAGCCGTTGGAAAGTGGTAAATTGATGGAAGGTTCCAGATGCCAACGGGTTGCATTTGGTTGATCCTCACCTACGCTGGTTAATTTAGCGATTTGAGCATAAGAGCGGAAATCAAATGGCCCCAGATCATTCTTGTAGTAATTCATATCTAGCTGAGGTGCAGCTCGGTAGGCTTCTCCGGCATTACCTGCGGTAAAGATCTGGAACTGTTTGGTGGTCAATGTGGCATTCCAGTTTTTCTGGGCATAGCCAATACTGAACTTCTGGGTGGCATAGCCATCGGTACTGGAACCGTATTGTGAAGTGAAGTCACTGAAATAGGTTGGATCACTGACTTTGGTATAATCAGCACTAAAACGCCAAACCTGATTCATGACGCCACTGTGATTCCAGTAGAACAACCAACGGCTGTTACTATCCCGCTCAGGCTTGATATTGAGCCTTTTGTCCTCTTCATATAGACGGTCGCGCCCAATCCAATCCAGAGCCACTGTACCTGAACCCGCTTGGGTTAAATAACGGAACTCATTATCCAGCTTCAAACCACGCATCGTGATGAGATGCGGGGTAATGGTGGCATCATAGTTGGGGGCAATGTTCCAGTAATAGGGCAGCAGGAATTGGAAACCGTCTTTATTGGAAAAACTGGCGTTGGGGATCAAAAAACCAGAACGGCGTTTGTCTCCGATAGGCAATTGCAAATAGGGACTGTAAAACACCGGCACATTGGCAACGCGAAAGCGGGCATTCCAGATTTCAGCGACTTCTTCTTCACGGTCAAGGATCACCTCAGAACCCACAACGCTCCAGCTATCATTACCGGGCAGGCAGGAAGTAAATATCCCGTTATTCAAGATGGTATAGCGATTTTCATCACGCAGCATCATCTTATCTGCACTACCGCGTCCTTGACGGCCAACCATCTGGTATCTGCCTTGTTCTACGTCGGTATCTTTATTGTTCAGATTGGCCCACGCGCGTGGCCCTTTCAAGATGATCTGAGGGTCATCATAGCTGACATTACCGACGGCGGTTACCGTGCGGACAGGTTCTTTAGCTTGTGTCTGTTCGAGCCGGACTTTATCGGCGGTCAGGGTTTTATTGCCCTGTTGGATATCAACATTACCAATAAACTCAACCGCATTGGGATATTCACCGTGAGTATCATCGGACTTAATATAAATCGGCAGCTTATTCGGATCGCCTGTGATAATCGGCTTATCGTAAACAGGGACACCCAACATACATTGCGCTGCAAGGTCAGCATGTGCCTGCTGACTGTAAAGTGCTGCCCATACCATTGTGGCCAGCAGGGTAGGATAACATTTATTCATAGATGTTTATGCGGTTCCGTCATCAGTGGCATCGTGCCGGCAAACGCTCAGAGACTAACGTAGTTGAGAGATAGGCGCCAGAATAAAGTTTAACTTTGCTAATCTTGTTGTTAGGCACAGAGCTTAATGGAGAGTATGATAATGCAAAATTGCGCTCAGGGCATTGGGGAATTGAAGACTATATGCAGTATTGGGGAAAATTATTCGGATTAATATTTGGGATCGCGTCGGGTGCGGGTTTTTGGGGGATCGTGATTGGCTTGCTGCTGGGTCACCTGCTTGACAAAATCAGGATGCAGAAATTGGGCAGAAAGCCTAAAGGCCCAACCCGGCAGGCGCTGTTTTTCCGCAGTACTTTTCAGGTATTGGGGCACCTGACCAAAGCAAAAGGGCGGGTCACCGAAACGGATATCCAACTGGCCACTCAACTGATGAACAGAATGCAACTGCATGGTGAAGCCCGGCTTTCTGCACAGCAGGCATTCCGTGAAGGCAAGCAGCCTCAATTTCCCTTGCGTGAAACCTTGCGACAATTACGCCGTGCTTGCTTTGGTCGTTTTGACCTGATCCGCATGTTTCTGGAAATTCAGCTACAAGCCGCATTTGCAGATGGTGAACTGCATCCTAATGAAAGAAAGGTCCTGTTTGTTATCGCGGAAGAATTAGGGATTTCTCGCCTTCAATTTGAGCAATTTCTTGCCATGATGGAAGGGGGACGTCATTTCGACGGGCACCAGCAAGAGGAGCAATACCAACAGCATGGGCATTATCACGGCCATAGACAGCAGCGTGCAACACTGGAAGATGCCTGTAAGGTCTTGGGAGTCAAGGAACAAGATGATGCCACAACCATTAAGCGCGCTTATCGAAAATTGATGAGTGAACATCACCCCGATAAGCTGGTGGCAAAAGGTTTACCACCAGAAATGATGGAACTGGCGAAACAAAAAGCACAGTCTATCCAAGCCGCCTATGATTTGATCAAAAAAGAGCAAGGCTTTAAGTAACGCCTGTAGTTATTTATTCGTCAAAACAATCATATTCATTAAAACAAGCGTATTCGTTAAAAATCAGCCGGGCACTCAAAATGTATTGGCGTGCCATAAGCAGGGTGGGTGATGAACAGCGCTTGGGCATGCAATTGCAGGCGAGGTGCCAGTTCCCTTGCCTGCGTATGCGCATAGAACTTATCGCCCAGAATCGGATGGCCCAGTGCCAGCATATGCACGCGAAGCTGATGGGAACGCCCGGTGATCGGCGCCAGCCTGACCCGCGTTGCCTGCGCTTCATACGCCAGAACCTGATATTCAGTTTGTGCTGACTTACCTGTTTCAAAACAGACTTTCTGTTTCGGGCGATTCGGCCAGTCACAGATCAGGGGCAGGTCCACCAACCCTTTTTCCTGCGCCATCTTTCCCCATACCCGCGCGATATAGACTTTTTTCGGCTCACGCTCACGGAACTGACGTTTTAACTCACGCTCGGCGGCCTTAGTCAGCGCGACAACCATAATCCCGCTGGTCGCCATATCCAATCGATGGACAGATTCAGCGCAGGGAAATTCCGCTTGTATCCGCGTCATAATACTGTCCTTGTGCTCCTCTGCTCTCCCCGGCACAGAAAGTAAGCCACTGGGTTTATTGACAACCATAATGTGCTCATCCTGATACAACACATGTAACCAAGGATCGGTCGGGGGAAGATAAGACTCCAGCATAGTGGCTCCAATGGGTCGAAAAATGGGTTTGGAAAATAATCGAGTTGGGAAATAATCGGGTCGAAAAAATGACGGGGCGCATTCTATCAGGATATGGCTGACTATGTGAGATAAAACATATGTGAGATAAAACGCATGTGAGATAAAACTCAGGGGCATGTTGTCGAGGATGCCCCTGAGTTTACTGTTAGCTAATCGCCTTTGTTTTCTTACTGATGAGAAACCACCACCAAACGAATCGCATCCAGACGCCAGTTTGCCTGATCAAGATTGAGCAGCAGATGTTTATGCTCAGATTTAATCGCCTCCAGCTCATCATCACGGATATTCGGGTTAACCGCTTTCAGGGCTTCCATGCGTGACAATTCGGTCAACAGCGCTTCATCCGCTTCTTTCTTCGCCTTCGCGATCAACCCATGTGCTTGTGCTTCAACCAGCGGTTCAGATTGTTGCAAAATCGCATGAACCTCTTTCTGTACTGCATTCACCAGCTTGCTGGCGTTATGGCGGTTGATGGCATTGAGCTGACGGTTGAAGCTTTCAAACTCAACCTGAGGCGCCAGATTGGTGCCTTTCAGATCCAGCAGGAGGCGCACAGGTGTTGGCGGCAAGAAACGGGTCAATTGCAGGTGCTTCGGCGCTTGAGCTTCCACAACGTAAATCAACTCAACCAACAGCGTACCGACCGGCAGTGCCTTGTTTTTCAGGATGGAAACCGCACAACTGCCGGTATCGCCTGACAGGATTAAATCCAGCCCGTTGCGAATGATGGGGTGTTCCCAGCTCAGGAACTGAGTATCTTCGCGGGACAGGGCTTTTTCACGGTCAAACGTAATCGAGCAGCCATCTTGGGGTAAGCCGGGGAAATCCGGCACCAGCATATGATCGGAGGGATGCAGGGCAATAATATTGTCGCAGCGATCTTCCTGATTGATGCCGATGATATCAAACAGATTCAGGGCAAAATTCACCAGATCGGTATCTTTATCTTGCGCTGCAATTTTCTCTGCCAGTTTCTGGCCTTGCTCGCCGCCGTTGGAGTTCATCTCCAGCAGACGGTCACGTCCCTGTTCCAGTTGCTGTTTCAGCTTCTCATGATGCTCGCGACATTGTGCAATAAATTCATTGAAGCCCGTTTGCTCATTTGGCTTGGCGAGGAAATTCACCAGCGTTTCATAATATTTGTCATAGATGGAACGGCCGGTTGGACAGGTGTGCTCAAAAGCGTCCAGACCTTCGTGATACCAGCGCAGGAGAATGGATTGCGCTGTATTTTCCAGATAAGGCACACTGATTTTGATATCGCGGTTTTGGCCAATACGATCCAGACGACCGATACGCTGTTCCAGCAAATCAGGATTGAAGGGTAAATCAAACATGACAAGCTGATTGGCAAACTGGAAGTTACGCCCTTCTGAGCCAATTTCAGAACAGAGCAGCACTTGCGCGCCCTCTTCTTGGGAAGCAAAGTAAGCGGCGGCACGGTCACGTTCCAGCAAGGACAGGCCTTCGTGGAACACCGCACTGCGGATGCCTTCGCGTTCACGCAACACTTGCTCCAGTTGCAGCGCCGTTTCTGCTTTGGCACAGATCACCAGCACTTTTTCGTCGCGATTTGCCATCAAGAAACCCATCAGCCATTCTACGCGGGGATCGAAATTCCACCAGGTGGCGTTTTCCCCTTCGAATTCCTGATAAATCCGTTCAGGATAGAGCATATCTTTGGCGCGAGCCTCCACCGACTTTTTGGCCCCCATGATTTCAGAAACCTTGATCGCCGTCTGATATTGAGCCGGCAAAGGTAATTTGATCTCGTGCAATTCACGATGCGGAAAGCCTTTCACACCACCACGGGTATTACGGAACAGCAGTCGGCTGGTGCCGTGGCGATCCATCAGCATGGTGATCAGTTCGCGGCGCGCGTTTTCGCTCTCTTCATCCTGATGGCTGTTGGCGGCTTTCAGCAGCGGTTCAATATCCTGCTCGCTGATCAATTCGACGATGGCATTTTGCTGGTCATTATTCAGGGATTCACTGGACAACAGTAATGTCACCGCATCCGCGACCGGGCGGTATTTCTGTTGCTCATCAATGAACGCCTGATAATCGTGGAAACGATTCGGGTCCAGCAGGCGCAGGCGGGCAAAGTGACTCTCTTGCCCCAACTGCTCCGGGGTTGCCGTTAACAGTAAGACCGACGGGATTTGCTCTGCCAATTGTTCGATAGCCTGATATTCGCGGCTGGGGGAATTTTCGCTCCAGGCCAGATGGTGCGCTTCATCCACCACCATTAAATCCCAACTGGCTTCCAGCAGCAGTTCAAAACGCTGCTTATTGCGGCGAACAAAATCCAGCGAACAGATAATCAACTGTTCAGTTTCAAACGGATTATCGCTGTCATGCAGCGCTTCGCTGTATCGGCTATCATCAAACAGGGAAAAACGCAGATTGAAACGGCGCAGCATTTCGACCAGCCACTGGTGTTGCAGGCTGTCCGGCACAATGACCAACACACGTTCGGCACGCCCGGCCATCAATTGCTGATGGATAATCATACCGGCTTCAATGGTCTTGCCCAGACCAACTTCATCCGCCAGTAATACACGCGGTGCGTGACGCTTGCCTACCTCATTGGCAATGTGTAGCTGATGAGGGATCAAACTGGCACGAATACCGCGCAGCCCACTTTCGGCCAGACGGGACTGCTCGCTTAGGTGTTTACGGGCGCGAAAACGCAAGGCAAAGCGATCCATGCGGTCAATTTGACCGGCAAACAGGCGATCCTGTGGCTTGTTAAATGTCAGCTTGCTATCCAGAAAAACTTCCCGCAAGCAGATGTTTTCTTCTTCCGTATCCAGACGCGTACCCACATAGGTCAACAGGCCATTATCGAGTTGGACATCATTGATCTTGAGTTTCCAGCCTTCGTGACTGGTCACGGTATCGTCCACATTAAACATAACGCGGGTGATGGGGGAGTCATTGCGTGCGTAAAGGCGGTTTTCTCCGCTGGCAGGGAAAAGTAACGTCACCATGCGCGCATCAAGCGCCACGACGGTTCCTAATCCAAGTTCGCTTTCTGTATCGCTTATCCAGCGTTGACCAAGAGTAAATGGCATAAATTTTGGCTCAGTTTTCTGTTAGACAATATTATTTATGGTTGCAGGATGGCTGCTTTTGTTGGATATCGATTGTTATAGGTTTTGATAACGGGATCACAAAAGTGCAGTTGCCCATTGGAGGGGCGCTATGTTAATTGAAGCCGGGCAAGCCGTCACCTGCAAAAATATCCATTATTCGAAAGAGATGTTCATTTGCCCGGTCAGCAGGGGCATAAAGTCGTCCTGAATAAATGGCAGGATGGCATCGGCAATCGGTTTCAATTGCTTGTTGATATAGTGTTCATAATCGGGTGCCGAGGTTGGATTCTCTAAGGGTTCAGGGCCTGCTTGGGTCATGACGTAGTTGATCCAACCGCCATTTTGATACTGTAACGGACGATGATGCTGTTGATTATATTCATCCGCCAAACGTGCTGCCCGCACATGGGGCGGCACATTACGCTGATAATCAGACAACTTGCGGCGTAATCGCTTACGGTACACCAAACGATCATCAAACTCACCTGCCAGTGTTTTGGCGATATATTGCCGAATATAATGCTGATGCGGTTGTTGATGAAAAATCAGGCTATACAGCTCTTTCTGGAATATTTGTGCCAGCGGCGTCCAGTCACTCCTGACCGTTTCCAGCCCCTTGAAAATCACCTTATCACCGCTTAACCCGGCATAACGTTTTTTACTGCCTTGCTCTGCGCCGCGTACCGTTGGCATCAGGAAACGCCGATAGTGAGTTTCAAACTCCAGCTCCAGCACACTTTCAAGATTGAATTCAGCCTTAAGGTGATCCCGCCACCATTGGTTGACAAATTGTGTCAGGGAATGCCCGATTTGGCAGGCTTCCTCCTCGGAATGAGGTTGTTTTAGCCAGACAAAAGTGGAATCCGTATCACCATAAATCACCTGATAGCCTTGTGATTCGATTAACTCACGGGTTTGGTGCATGATTTTGTGACCACGCAGCGTAATGGATGATGTCAGGCGAGGATCAAAAAAATGGCAGCCGGAAGCGCCAAGTACACCATAAAACGCATTCATAATAATTTTCAGCGCTTGGGAAAGCGGCGCATTCTGTTGCTTTTTGGCCTTTTCACGTTCATGCCAGATTTGGGTGACAATATCCGGCAAACAGTGCTGTGTGCGGGAGAAAAATGCCTGACGAAAACCGGGCACGGCCTGTTGGCTATCAGGGTTGGCGAGACCCTCAACCAGCCCGACCGGATCAATTAAAAACGTGCGAATAATCGAAGGATAGAGGCTTTTGTAATCCAGCACCAACACCGAATCGTATAATCCGGGGAACGAATCCATCACGAAGCCACCGGGGCTATTGTCATCGAAATACGTTGGCAGAACGGGAGCCACATAACCAATACGGTGCATTCTTGGCAGATAAAGATGGGTGAATGCCGCGACAGATCCTCCGCTGCGATCCACCGCCAATCCTGTTACCGTGGCGCGCTCCAACAGGAAAGCCATCAAATCCGTCTTCTCAAAAATACGATTGACCAGAAGGCAATCCTGCAAATTATAGCGGGCGAGGGCGGGCTTATCTTCTTGAAAGCGACGATTGATCTCATCCATGCGATCATAAGGATTATCGACGGCTTTCCCTTCCCCTAACAGTTCGCGCGCGACGTACTCAAGACTGAAAGAGGGAAAATTCCACGTGGCGGTTTTCAGGGCATCAATACCATCAATGATCAGACGACCTTCTGCCGAAGCGAAAAAGTGCCCTGGTTTAAAACCGTGTTCCCGCCATTCGAGTACCGCCTGATTGCGCCCGAATTTTAACGGCACGTGATAGCGTTCAGCATGTTGCTGCAACACCCGCAAATCGAACTGAACCAGATTCCAGCCAATAATGGCATCAGGATCATAATCAGCCAGCCACTCATTGAGTTTTTCCAGCATCAGCGGACGACTGGCAACATACTCCAGTTTGAAACCGAGATCCTGTCGGTTATCCTTTGCTGCTCCCAACATAAATACCGTTTTCTCACCGCATCCGGCCAAGCCAATAGAATACAGCTCCCCATGTTGGCTGGTTTCGATATCCAGTGACACCCATTTCAAATGTGGCCGATAAGCGGGATTAGGTTTCATTTGATAACTGCCGTTGGGTTTCTGGCTGAACCAAACGGGAGCAGTAATAAAGCGCTCCATCATAAACCTATCGGGGGGACGAATATCGGTTTCATAGAGCGGGATATCTTGCTCTTTAAACACTTTTTCCAGTTGTTGTAACTGGCGATATTGCAGGCAATATAAGGCAGAGACCGGTTGGCGACTAAAATCTTTCAATGGCAAAGCTTTCAGTTCGCAGCCCCGCTCTTGGGTGAGTAAAGGTTCTGCTTTAGGCAGATCGTGTTGAGGAATAAAGGCCACCGCTTTTTGGTGCGGGATCGTAATACGGCGTGCACCCGCCTCCGTCGCCAGCCAATACACCAACTCGATACCTAATGGTGTCTCTTTCCAATGGCGGGTCAGGATAAAACCTTGTTCAACGTGATTTATCTGCATAATATTTTATCTTGTGAGAAATAAACCCTATTTCATTTCACGGAGGCCATTTCAATCATAGCATTAATTATGGTTATTTATACAGTGTTTTTTGCTGGGAATTTGACAGGGGAATACGTTTTTATAGTTATTGTGATTTATTATTTTATTAATTAATAAAAAGAGTATTTATAATGAATTTATTTTTACCAGAGAGATATTAACTACTTTAAATTATCAGAGAGATGACTTATTTTTTCTCATCTAATTAAATAGGTTTTCATAATAGTGAATGTTTGTAATCTTTTCATTTTGAAATGTGATTTAAACAGGCTGTTTTATTTACCTTTTGTTACTATGATTAATTGGGTAACATTCCAACGTTTTTTACTGAAAAAATAAAACATTAATTGAATCTGGTAAATATTGATGAATAAACCCAATCAACTGACGCAAACAGATATCAGAGCCTTACTCTTATTTTTCGCTTTTACCTTACTGTATTTGTTACCCGGTGTTTATGGACATACACCATGGAAACAAGATGAAAATTACAGTTTTGGCATTATTCACACGATGTATGAGACCGGGAATTGGTTGGTCACCATGAATGCGGGGCAACCTTTTATGGAAAAGCCGCCCCTGTATTATTGGACAGCAACGTCATTTATTCATTTGCTATCGCCTTGGCTGCCAATGCACGATGCAGCCAGAACAGCCTCTTTATTTTTTTCAGTGTTCAATTTCTCCTTTTTTATTCTATTGGCTCGCCGTGTATTTGATATCAAAAACTTTACAGACAGCCGAATATGGATAGCTTTTGCTTTGTATGCCAGTGCGCCCGGCCTGGTTCGCCATAGCCACGATATGTTTACGGATACCTCATTGATGGCCGGCACAACGATCGGGTTATATGGCTTACTGGGATTAATCAAAAACGAAAAAACAGCTTACTCCTGTTTGTGGTTGACCATGGGTACGGCGGTAACGCTTTTATCAAAAGGGGTATTTATTCCTGGGTTGTTATGGATTTGTCTTATTCTGGCACCCGTTTTCCTGAAACAGTGCCGAACCAAACAATATTGGCTCAGTGCGTTATTATCAGGAATTATTGCACTGGTTTTCATCCTGCCGTGGCCAGTGATGTTATTTATTGAACATCCTGATTTATTTAAAATCTGGCTTTGGGATAACAATATCGGTCGCTTTTTCGGTTTTTCGGTTGAAGATCTCGGCGCAAGGGGGAATCCGACCATGATCCCTGAGGCCGTGCTGTTGTTTGCCTTGCCAGCGGGAATATTGGCTTTTATCTTTATCTTGATGAACCCAATTAAAATTCTGTCAGACGAACATTATTTCCTTTGTGCTGCATTTGTTGTATTAGGTGTGGTGTTATTGCAAATCTCGGCCTCTGGCCGTGCATTATATTTACTGCCTTTTATTGCCCCAATGGCAATCTTGGCGACAGAGAGCTTTATTAAACTGCCTAAGATCATCTATAAATATTTCACCATATTTTCTTCCCTATTTTGGTCTGGGCTGATTATCTTTTTATGGATTTGTTATTTTTTATCTCTTTCCACTGATTATAAACATTGGTTAATGCCGTTTAGCCGATGGTTGCCAATGAGTTATCAGATGAATTTCTCGGGATTGATTGTGGCTATTGCTGCCTTGATCACGGCGATATGGATAGCGAAAAGCTGGCTCCTTGCTAAATCGCCGGCCTTACGCGCTGCCCAAAATTGGGTTTTGGGGATTGCTACAGTCTGGGGATTAGTCTTTACGTTATTTGTTGGCTGGATTGATTACACCAAAGGGTATAAAGAAACGTTTCTTGATTTAAAACAGACGCTGGCGGGGGTATATCAAGATCATCACTGTATGGCATCGTACAATATTGGCGAATCCGAAGCGCCGATGCTTTATTATTTTGCTCATGTCCTGCATCAACAACAGAATACGTTTGAAGCGCCTGAAAAATGTGATTGGTTGATTGTCTTATCCGAAGAGATAGCGCCAGCGCCTGAAGGGATGGAATTATATTGGCATGGGCACCGGGCACACCGGGATCGGGAGAATTTGGTGGTTTATAAGAAGATTGGGTTGGGTGATATATAACGATTTTAAAATCGTAGCCTATTTCCTTACCCCTCGCAGCGCGAGGAGTAAGGAATTTTCATAATTTTGAGTGTATCACTATGATGAAAACTTATTTTATAAGATTGTGATTATTATAAATTTGTAAATAGGGTGTTCATGAACGATTAAGTTTCTCTTTTAATTCCTTTACTTTCATTTCCAGATTATCAACGCCTTTATCAGCAGCTTTTTGGTACAATTCGAGTGCTTTTGCATAATCTTGCGGTACAACTTGACCAAGTTCATAAATCATTGCCAAATTTCTCTGGGCATAACCATCATTTTGAGCTGCCGCTTTAAGAAACCATTTCATCGCTTTGAGATGATCTTTTTTTACACCATTTCCATACCAATAAAGCTGACCAACATTATTTTGTGCCGTAGGATAACCTTGAGATGCGGCTTTCAAAAACCACTTCATCGCAACGGAACCATCTTTTGTCACGCCTAAGCCTTCCATGTAGAGAAATCCTAAGATATTTTGCCCATCGGCATTCCCCTGATTGGCTGATTGTGTACTCCATTCGATCGCTGTTTGATAATTTTGTTCTACACCTAACCCTTTAGCGTAGAAAAGACTTAGTTTAGCCTGCGCACTACTGTCCCCTTGTTCAGCCGCTTTGGTATACCATTTGACAGCTTCGGAGTAGTTTTGAGGTACCCTTAGTCCCTCACTATAAATATCTCCAAGTCTATTTTGTGAGCGGATATATCCCTGCTCAGCGGCTTTGGTGTACCATTTGATGGCTTCCTTATAATTTTGCTCTACGCTTAATCCATTAAAATAGAGGTATCCCATATTGGCTTGCGCAGAATCCACTCTTTGTCGAGCGGCTTTAGTGCACCATTTTAATGCTTCTTGATAATCTTGTGTTACACCTTTCCCTGTTATATAGAGATAGCAAAGGGACGCCTGTGAATAGGCATTTCCTTGTTTAGCTGCTTTGGTATACCAAACCACTGCTTCTTGATAGTTTTGTTGTATACCTAAGCCGTGATTATAAAGAGATGCAAGGAAAGATTGAGCATTTGTATTCCCTTGTTTAGCTGCTTGGGTATACCATTTGATAGCTTCTCTGTAGTCTTGTTGGATACCTAATCCTTTCTCATACAGTCTGCCCGTTTTATATTGCGCCGTAGTATCACCTTCTGTGGCTAATTTTAGGCAAACAGAAAATGATTGTTCATCTATTTTGCAAGGATCATTTGGCGTACATGCAGAGGCTAACAGGCCGAAACTGAGAAAAAAACAGTGTGATAATAAGCGTCTCATATATCTATTCCTTATTTTAGCGGGAATGTTCCATTACTTATGGAGTTTTTTAGTCAGTTCTTCCACTTTCAATACAACATCACTCGCACCGTTATCAGCGGCTTTTTTATACCATTCAAGGGCTTTTTCATAATCCTGTGGGACAATTTCCCCTCGCTCATAAATCATGCCTAGATTTCGTTGAGCTATTCCTTCACCTAGTTCTGCTGATTTAGTCAACCACTCTATCGCTTTTTTAGCGTCTCTTTTTACACCATCTCCATCCAGATAATGTGCAGCAATATTATTTGCTGCTGTAGCGGATCCTTGTTCTGCTGCTTTTAAAAACCATTTCATTGCCACTGCACTATTTTTTTGAACACCTAATCCTTCACTATAGATATAGCCAAGATTAGTTTGAGCACCTTCGTTTCCTTGATTAGCGGCTTGGGTATACCATTGGATGGCTTCTTTATAGTCTTGCGTTACACCTTGCCCAACATCATAGAAACGTCCCAGCATATATTGTGCGTAAGCATTCCCCTGTTCAGCGGCTTTGATATACCATTTGGCGGATTCGGTATAATTTTTTATTCCATCGATGCCATTGTAATAAAAAGCGGCAAGCTCAAGCTGCGCATCTATGTCTCCTTGGTTAGCTGCCAGGGTATACCATTTGATAGCTTCTTCATTATCTTGAATAACGCCTAAGCCATTCAAAGAAAGATATCCCATATTATATTGTGCAGTGTAATCACCTTGTTTAGCCGCTTTGGTATACCATTTGGCTGCTTCTTTATAGTCTTGCGTTACACCCAATCCCTTACTATAGAGATAACCAATGTTAGCTTGTGCACCGATATCCCCTTGTTTAGCTGCCGAACTATACCATTCAGCTGCTTTTTCATAATCTTGTGTTACACCTGATCCATAGTAATAGAGATCACCAAGATGATTTTGTGCAGCA
Organism: Xenorhabdus doucetiae; assembly: GCF_000968195.1. Taxonomy (NCBI): domain Bacteria; kingdom Pseudomonadati; phylum Pseudomonadota; class Gammaproteobacteria; order Enterobacterales; family Morganellaceae; genus Xenorhabdus; species Xenorhabdus doucetiae. The sequence goes on along the minus strand of NZ_FO704550.1, from coordinate 3,576,891 downwards.
ATATCCCCCTGTTTGGCTAGCAGGAGATATCTTTCGGCCTCTGCTTTATAGAGTCTGTTCAATTTAGTTTGAACATCAGCATGACCTTGTTCCACTGATTTTTTATACCACGCAATGGCTTTTTGATAGTCTTTCTCTACACCTAGCCCTTCCTGATAAAATTCACCAAGGTTAGCTTGTGCATCGGCATTATTTTGATTGGCAGCATGGGTATACCATTTGAATGCCTCTTGATAGTTTTGTTCTACCCCTAATCCTGTCTCATACAGTTTTCCTGTTTTATATTGCGCTTTAGCATCGCCTTGATTGGCTAATTTTAAGCAAGCAGAAAAGGAAGTTTCATCTATTTGGCAGGGATCATTTGGAGTACATGCTGTTGTCAAAAGACCGAGGGTAAGAAAAAAACAGACTGGCGTTAGTCGTTCCATATTGTTATTCCCTATTTTTTATAGGTGCAATCGGTGGAAAAAGAATAACGCAAAACATTAGCAAAAATTATATTGGTTGGAAATGATATACAGGCTATTCAGTACTGTAATAAACAGAAGTTTTATTTCCTTATTCTGGTTATCAAATGAAGCTATTCTTTATAGACATGTATGGTTCTTTGTCTTAAAAAGCTGTTATCCCCAAAACCCCCGCCTCATCCACCTCGCCATTCACCAGCTTCTTCGTTTCTCCATCATAATGAATTTTTCCATCCACAATCAGCAGGGAACGCGGGGCGATTTTCGCGGCATCGTGAAGATTGTGAGACACCATCAGTAAAGTCATTTGTCGCTCATTGCATATCTGATCGAGCAATTCCAGCATTTCATTACGCAAAGCGGGATCAAGGGCTGAAAAGGGTTCATCCAGCAATAAAATCGGCTGGTGGCGGACTAAGCAACGCGCCAGTGCCGCCCGTTGGCGCTGCCCGCCAGAAAGTTGAGCCGGCAGGCGAGATAAACACGCCTCCAGTGATACCTGAGCGGCAATCTGTTGCAGCGTTTTCTTTTGCCCGGTGCTTAACCGCAATCCGGGGTGCAATCCCAAACCAATATTTTGCGCAATGGTCAGATGGGAAAACAGGTTATTTTCCTGAAACAGCATCGAAACAGGGCGTTTGGAAGGTGGGGTATTCGTATGATTTTCGCTATCCAGCCAGATATTACCTTGTTCTGGAAACTGAAAACCGGCCATTAAACTTAACAATGTGCTTTTACCCGCCCCGCTTGGGCCGAGGATCGCAATACGTTCTCCGGCCTTTACGCTGACATTAAAATACATGGCAAGGTGTTCATAAGTGTAAGTGATATTTTCAAGTTTAATCATGGCTTCGGCTCGGCAGGCGTTCAATCACAGTGAATAATATAAAACAGAGTAGCAGCAGCAGGAATGCGGTCACGGCACCATCCTGACTGCGATAGGCGCCAATTTGTTGATAAAGGTAATAAGGCAGGGTACGGAAATCTTCGTTGCCAAATAACGCGACCACACCAAAATCACCAATCGATAAGACACAGGCGAAAGCCAGTGCTTGTGCCAAGGACATTTTTAATGCCTTAAGCTCGATCCAGCATAAACGGTGAATGCCCTGAATATTGAGGGAATGGCATAAGGGGTTGTAACGCACGGCCAAATCACGCATGGGATTTTCCAATACTTTTAGCGCGTAAGGGATCGCCATCAAGGCGTTGGTCAGAATAATCAACCCGTAAGGTGATTGGGGTAGGCCAATAGTGGTGTTCAGCAGGAGAAAAAAGCCGGTCGCAAGCACAATGCCCGGCATGGCAAGGATCAACAATCCGCTGGTTTCCATTGCTTGTCCCCAGAGGGGGGAATGACGCAAACGTAATTCGCGGCTGCTCCAGAGCAACATCATGGTCAGGATGACACACAATAATCCCGCACCCAACGCAATGATAATGGAGGTTTTCAGGGCTTGCCATAAAGCTGGTTGGCTTAAGACAACAACAATATCACGGTTCAGGCCATCAACGATGACTGCCAATAAAGGGGGAAGCAACAGCAGTAACGCGACGCCAATCAGTAAACCATCAGATAATTTTCTCAGCCATGAATCCTGTGGATTACGCCACTGTTGTTGATGCCCGTAACCCACGGAAAGTGCCCCTTTAAGTTTTTGGCTGAGAAGTACCAGACCGAGGCAGCAAAAAAGTTGGATCAAGGCAAGCAGGGCGGCGTGACCCAGATCGTAGTCGTAACTGAGCGCCTGATAAATCGCCAGTTCGATCGTGGTTGCGGCAGGGCCACCACCCAGTGCAAGCACGGTAGCAAAACTGGCAAAGCACAGCATGAAAATCAGGGCACCGGTCGGTAAAATTTGGCGGCGCAGATAAGGCCATTCGATAAAACGAAAATGCTGCCATTCGTTCATACCAAGCTGGGCGGCAAGTTGCCGCTGCTCAATGGCAATATTTTCCAGAGATTGCAGCAATAACCGTGTTGCCATCGGTAGATTAAAGAAAATATGTGCCAGCAAAATGCCTTGCAGCCCGTAAGGTGTAAACCGATATTCCATGCCCAGCCATTGGCAAAGATTGGCCAGCCAGCCGGTCTGACCATACACGGTGAGAAGCCCGAACAGCGCCACCAAAACAGGCAGGATCAAAGTCATGGCGCATAAGCGCAGAAATAGCCTTTTTCCGGGAAAATGGCGTCGGTAAAGTGCCCGTGCCAGAAAAATCGCCGGTGTGACCGAGAAGACGGCAGAAAGAAATGCCTGCCAGAACGTGAATCGAATGACATGCCAGAGATAGCTGTCACTCAAGAACGCCTGCCAATGGCTTTCCGGCGCATTGAACCACAGCGTTCCAAATGCTGACAGGGCAACAATCACTAACAGGCCGGAGGCAATGATCCCCGGCAATAACCAACCCGCGATTAACGGCTTACAGCGCTTTGCCATGTACGGATCCATTTTGTACGGTGTTTTGCCACATCATCTGCGTTAAATTGCAGCGATTTCTCAGGAACAGGAAGTTGCCTGAAAACATCCGGCAAAGGAATATCAATCACGGGATACATCCATTGCGTGGTTGGAAGAACTTGCTGAAATGCCGGTGAGATCATGAATTTCATGAACTTTTGCGCCAGTTCCGGCTGTTTGCTGGAGGCCACCTGAGCCGCCACTTCAATCTGCAAGTAGTGTCCTTCCTTGAAAAGGGCAGCGGCATAATTATCTTTTTTCTCTGACATAATGTGATAGCCGGGTGACGTGGTATAGCTCAGTACCATATCCCCTTCACCTTTCAGAAACAGGCCATAGGCTTCACTCCAGCCCTTAGTGACGGTGAGTGTCTTTTTGGCTACTTTCTGCCACTCCTGTGCGGCCTTGTCGCCATAAAGCTCCTGTATCCAGAGCAATAACCCCAGTCCCGGCGTGCTGGTACGGGGATCTTGATAAATAATTTTCCAATTCTGGCGGCTATTGATTAATTCATCCATACTTTTTGGGGGATGAGGCAGGGTGTTTTTGTTGTAAATAAAGGCAAAATAACCGTAATCATACGGAATAAATGTCGTATTGTTCCATGTGATGGGTAATGTCAGTTTTGAGGTATCAACCTGACTCGATGTGAATAACCCAGTTTGTTGCGCGGCTTGGATCAGATTGTTATCTAACCCCAGTATAATATCTGCCGGTGTCTTTTGGCCTTCCATCCGCAAACGGTTCAACAAAGATACCCCGTCTTCCAACGCAACCAGTTTTAGTTCACAGCCACACTCTGCTTCGAAGGCTTTTTTGATGGCAGGCCCCGGCCCCCATTCAGAGGCAAAGGAATCATAAGTGTAAACGGTCAGTGTTGGTTTCGCCTGAGCTGTCTGAGCAAAGAGACTGGCAGAAATAGACAGCAGACCGATAGCGATAGTCATAAAACGGGAAAATAATTTCTTAAACACTTTGCTCTCCTGTCGTTGCAACGGATTAACGGTTGCAACATCAATAGTTAATAATATTGATGGTTATAAACATTAATAATTAATGTTTGTCAGTAGTAGACAGCAAAGGATCTGAGAAGGTGCTAAATGAAAATGACATCTGTTATATCAATGATTAGCGTCTCAAATCCCTACGACGGTACTAACCGGTTCAGGTTCGACGGGTTTGTTCTCAGCAATACTGTTTTATGACAGCCGCACCCCGTTGAGATAGCGGTATTGTAGAGACTTCGGTTGCGTCTGCAAAGTCTAATCATAGAGGTTTACCGCTTGGGATGAGTGTGAAACAATTAGCTATCTTTTTAAATTTGTTATACCGAGAGGTAGTCTGGTGATCGATGATGATGGCTACCGCCCGAATGTAGGAATTGTAATTTGTAATCGCCAAGGGCAGGTTTTGTGGGCCCGCCGTTATGGGCAGCATTCCTGGCAGTTTCCTCAAGGGGGTATCAATCCGGGGGAATCACCAGAACAAGCGATGTATCGCGAGTTGTTCGAAGAAGTTGGTTTAAATCGCAAAGATGTACGGGTTCTCGCCTCGACCCGGAGCTGGTTGCGTTACAAATTACCCAAGCGTTTGGTGCGTTGGGATACAAAGCCCGTTTGTATTGGGCAAAAGCAACGTTGGTTTTTATTGCAATTGTTATGTAATGAAGCAGATATTAATGTGCAGCGCAGTAAAACGCCGGAGTTTGATGGTTGGCGTTGGGTCAGTTACTGGTATCCTGTCCGACAAGTCGTTTCTTTTAAACGAGATGTCTATCGCCGCGTGATGAAAGAATTCTCTTCTATTGTGATGTCAGCGCAGGAACCTGCTTCATTATTACCTTCACCTTATTTACATCGTCGTAGAAGAAGCTAGGTCATTGCTATGCTCATGCGCTTACGGGAAATTGTCGAAAAGGTTGCGATGGCAGCTAATTTATCTGAAGCGCTTGAGCTATTGGTCAATGAAACCTGTCTGGCAATGAACACGGATGTTTGCTCTATCTATTTGGCCGATCACCAGCGGCAATGTTATTACCTGATGGCGACTAAAGGGTTAAGCAAACCGAAAGGGAAAGCAGTCAGTCTGGCCTTTGATGAAGGCGTTGTGGGTCAAGTTGGGCGTTTGTCTGAATTAATTAACCTCGCTGATGTGCGTGACCACCCTAGTTTTAAATATATTCCCCAAGTGAAAGAAGAAAACCTGCGGGCTTTTTTAGGTGTCCCGATTATTTATCGTCGCCAATTGCAGGGAATATTAGTTGTCCAACAGCATGAAAGACGCTTATTTAATGAAAGTGAAGAATCCTTCATGGTGACATTGGCGATGCAGCTTGCTGCCGTTCTCTCTCAGGCGCAAGCAAAAGGAGTATTCGGCCGGTATCGTCAGACCCGCATTAAGGCGCTCGCTATTTCTAACGGTATTGTGATGGCGCAGGGATGGCGAGATTGCTCACAACCGTTGCTGGAACAAGTCACGCAAGCATTAACATTGGATTATCAGGCGGAACGTTCAAGGCTGACGTCTGCCCTCGAAGAAGCCACCGCGGAATGCCGCCGTATCAGTAAGCGTTTTACCGCCAGTTCACAAAAAGAAAGCGCCGCGATTTTTGATCTCTATTCTCATCTATTAAATGACCCTCAACTCAAACAAGATCTGTTTTATTCTGTCGATAACGGTTTTGTGGCGGAATGGGCGGTTAAAACGGTGATTGAAAAATATGCCGAACAGTTTGCCAGCCTGCAAGATCCTTACATGCGGGAGAGGGCATCGGATCTGCGGGCGCTGGGTCAACGGGTACTGTTCCATCTGAATGATGCTTTCACGGGAACAAGGCAATGGCCGCAGCGCTTTATTCTGGTTGCTGATGAACTCAGTGCTAATCTGTTGGCTGAATTGCCGCAAGATCAATTGGTTGGCGTGATTGTGCGAGATGGCGCAACTCACTCCCATTCTGCCATACTGGTTCGGGCGATGGGCATTCCCGCTATCATGGGGGCGGATATCCAGCCTGCGCTACTACACAACCGGACGCTTATCCTTGATGGTTATCGCGGAGAGATTTTAATTGAACCAGAACCACTGGTTGCTCAGGAATACCAACAAATCATTGAGGAAGAACAAGTTCTCAGCAAGCTGGCGGAATGTGAACAGCAAAAGCAAGCGCGGTTAAAAAGCGGCGAACGCATTCTGGTGCAGCTCAACGCTGGCCTGAATTTGAAACATGAACAGCAGATAGAAGACAGTATTGATGGCATTGGGCTGTACCGCACAGAAATCCCTTTTATGCTGCACAGCGGTTTTCCATCAGAAGATGAGCAGAAAAATCGCTACCAAGAGATGCTGGAACTTTTTCCTGATAAGCCAGTAACGTTGAGAACATTGGATATTGGTGCTGACAAACAACTTCCCTATATGCCTATCCATGAAGAAAATCCTTGTCTGGGATGGCGGGGAATTCGCATTACACTCGATCAACCGGAAATATTCCTGATCCAGCTTCGGGCGATGCTAAAAGCCAATGCACAGACGGGCAATTTAAAAATACTCTTGCCGATGGTGACCAGTATTGAAGAAATTGATGAAGTTCGCAAATTGATTGAGCGAGCGAAAGCTGAAGTAGAGCAGGCATTAGCCGATACCATTACCATGCCCCAAATTGGCATGATGCTTGAAGTTCCCTCTACGCTTTTTTTGCTGCCTCAATTAAAGCAACGGATTGATTTTGTTTCTGTTGGTACGAATGACTTGACCCAGTACTTGCTTGCAGTGGATCGCAATAATACCCACGTCGCTTCGCTGTATGACAATTTACATCCTGCGGTGATCCGCGCCCTGAAACTGGCCTTTGATGAATGCCAACGCCTTGATCTCCCTATCAGCGTATGCGGAGAAATGGCCGGTCTGCCAATGGGAACATTAATATTGCTTGGTTTAGGCTATCGCAGCCTGAGCATGAGTGGCCGCAGCGTTCCGCGTACCAAGTATTTGCTGCGGCAGTTGGATGCCAGGGAGCTTGAGCACCTTATTGAATTGATATTGAAAGCCGAAACCAGCCATGAGGTAAAAGCGCTGTCCGCCGAATTTATGGAATCACAGGGCTTGGGCGGCTTGATTCGGGGTGGTAAGTAGTGTCTTTCAGCATTTTCATGCTTGCAACCACATGCCGTTTAGTGGTGAGCAAGTCACTTGCCTGTGCTATTATCCGTGATTATTTGTCTTAACCTATTCAAGTCATATAATTTATTCGCACAAGATCATTTATTCACAATATCATTCATTCACACAACATGATTTTTAGTGGGGAACGATGAGCACTAGCTATCTGGCATTTCCTAATATTGACCCTGTCATCTTTTCAATCGGGCCGGTATCCCTCCATTGGTATGGTTTTATGTATCTGGTCGGTTTTGTTTTCGCCATGTGGCTGGCAAATCGCCGGGCAGCAAAACCAAACAGTGGCTGGGACAAAAACGAAGTTGAGAACTTACTGTATGCAGGGTTTGTCGGGGTTTTCGTCGGTGGACGCCTCGGTTATGTTTTGTTCTATAATCTCCCAATGTTCCTGGATAACCCGCTTTATCTGTTTAAAGTCTGGGATGGGGGAATGTCTTTCCACGGCGGACTGGTCGGCGTCGTTTGCGCCATGTGGTGGTTTTCGCGCCGCACCAAGCGCCATTTCTTACAGGTCGCGGATTTTGTTGCTCCCTTAGTGCCTTTTGGTTTGGGCATGGGGCGTATCGGTAACTTTATCAATGGCGAATTATGGGGGCGGGTTACGCTTGATACGCCGTGGGCAATGTTATTTCCGGGTTCCCGCAGTGAAGATATCGCCATCGCCAGCGCCAATCCTTCGCTATGGCCCATTCTGGAAAAATACGGTGTCCTGCCACGCCATCCCTCACAGTTATATGAGATGGTGCTCGAAGGCATCGTATTATTTATCATCCTCAATTTATTTATCCGTAAACCGCGCCCGATGGGGAGCGTTTCAGGCTTATTCCTGATTGGTTACGGTGCATTTCGCATCATCGTCGAATTTTTCCGCCAGCCTGACGCACAGCTTGGGCTGTTTGAAGGGATAAGTATGGGGCAAATCCTTTCTGTCCCGATGATTTTAGCGGGAATACTGATGATGATATGGGCATATAAATACCCCGGCAACAAAACTCGCAATAACAAGGTACAAGAGGCAAAATGAAACAGTATCTGGATTTAATGAAAAAAGTGCTGGAAGAGGGCACAGCAAAAGATGACCGTACAGGAACGGGAACACTCTCTATCTTTGGTCATCAGATGCGTTTCAATTTGCAAGAAGGATTCCCACTGGTCACCACCAAGCGTTGTCATATTCGCTCGATTATCCATGAATTACTCTGGTTCTTAAATGGCGATACCAATACCCAATACCTGCATGATAATGGCGTGTCTATTTGGGATGAATGGGCTGACGAAAATGGCGATTTAGGGCCGGTTTACGGTAAACAATGGCGTGCCTGGGGCGCTGCGGATGGCCGTCAAATCGATCAATTGACGCAGGTTATTGAGCAGTTGAAAAGTGATCCTGATTCACGCCGGATCATCGTTTCCGCATGGAACGTCGGGGAATTAGATAAAATGGCATTGGCGCCATGCCATGCTTTTTTCCAGTTCTACGTCGCAGACGGTAAACTTTCCTGCCAGCTTTACCAGCGCTCTTGTGACGTGTTTTTAGGCTTGCCGTTCAACATCGCCAGCTACGCACTATTAGTACATATGATGGCGCAACAGTGTGATCTTGAAGTGGGTGATTTTGTTTGGACGGGCGGTGATACCCATCTTTACAGCAATCACCTGGAACAGACTAAACTGCAATTAAGCCGCGAACCCCGTGCGTTACCTCAGTTAGTGATTAAGCGGAAACCCGATTCACTGTTCGATTATCAATTCGAAGACTTTGAGATTGTGGATTATGATCCACATCCCGGTATTAAAGCCCCGGTTGCCATTTAATCCTCTTTTTCCATCCTCAAGTTTGAGGATGGAAAATGTATTTACCCACATCAATTATTCATTTCATTAATCATATTTCGAACTGAAAATTCATCCCGCGAGAACTTGACATTTTTTAATCAGCAAGTAGATTGACTGTTTATGATATTAACAGTAGGTGAAATGGGTATGTTAAATAATTCAGTAATTGAATCATCTTTTATGACTGGGCAATTAAGCCTGGATGCAGTGGTCATTGATCTATTCAAATATAGCGATGGATATATTGTTATTACAGACAATAGCCCTTTTTACCCCAAAAATTATAAATGGGGTGATCAAAAAAGTGATAGGGGAGTTATCACTTTTAATCATCATGAATTAAATATTATTAGGACTTATACTGCGGCTATCATTGACGGGCAGATTTATATTGACCAGAATATACCCAATAAATTAAATGCAGAAGATAAACTTATTCCGGCACACTATTTATCATCATTAAATGGTCTGGAAGATCAATTTATCATAGGTGAAAAAGTTAAATTATCTGTTGATGCTGAAACCAGACATAAAATCAGTGCCGCGCATAGCATGGCACACTTTATGTCTTTAGCCTTGAACAAAGCAGCTAATAAATATTGGAATAAAAGTTATGAAACGGATAGCTTAGGAAATTTTAACTTGGATAAAGCAGCAATATTTAAATCATCAATTTCTGAGTTAAAATCAATAGATATATATAGGTTTGGTAAATCGATCAAGAAAAAAGGATTTGATAAATCTTCATTTATGGAAAACATTGACCATGCCTGTGAAGAAATAAATATCACGCTGAAAAATTGGCTTGTAGCGGGGAGTGAAATACAGGTTGAATATACATCAAAAAATATTCAAGATTTACGATTATGGAAAAGTACAGTAGAAAATCACCCTGTTGTTATTCCGTGTGGTGGAACCCATATAATAAATACAGCAGAAATCAAGGATGTCAAAGTGGAAATAAACCCAGGGGAAAGTGACGAATATATTGTAATCATAACACATTGTGATTTGAGATAATAAAATATGATCAGTTTTGAATTAATGTCTGTATTTATTCTATTGGCATTGCTCTCTTACCTGACTCCTGGCCCTGATTGGGCTGTTATCAGTATTTTACCTCAACTTTATTAACCCATCACTGCCTCCTCTTAGACAAGTTATCATACTTGGTATGATTGACATTATTATTGGAGTTTCTTGGTGGATTATTATTCTGCTCTTTTTTGTTTTTATTGTAAAAGTCGAATTTTATTTTGTGAGCAGTTACGCAATTAAAATGTAACAAGACAAAATATCTATTTTTTCTTCAAACCTCTTCGCATAATCAAACCATGCCCCTGTTTATTTGATTTCTGATCGTAGATATTCCTATTGATCAACATTGGGCAGGATAGAGAAGTCAGGGAATGAAGGAATATAAATGTCTTCACCAGCAAAATGGATTTACCTTATTGGAGTTACTGGTAGCGATGCTCATTATTTCGATTAGCTTGTCTTGGGGGTTGTATCATTGGGGGAAATATCAAAGCCGTCTGCATTTGCAATCAGCGGTGCATAATGTGCTGTCTTTTATGGAAAGGCAGCAGGCCTTGGCAAATTATTTAAATCAGGATCGTACCTTATGGTTAGTGACAGGGCAGCCTTGGTGCCTGATATCGTCTGTCACCAAAATAACCGCTTGCGATGAAGGGGATGGGGAACGGGTTAATTCTCCTCATGACGAGGTGTTTTTGTCCTTTTCCACGACGGATCGCATTGATTTTTATGGCATCAGAAATACAGCAATGCCAGCCAGTTTCACCCTGACAAACCCAGCGGGTGAAATTAGTGTCGTCATTTCAGGACGCGGGAGGATCAGGACATGCAGCAATACCATTAATCCGCTTCCGCATTGTGAGGGAATAAAAAACCCGTGACGCCGACTCGTTTTTATTGCAAGCCAAAGCAGGAAGGATTTTCCTTGTTGGAAATCATGGTGGCGCTGTTAATCAGTAGCGTAATTTTTGTTGCCATGACAAAAACTTATCCGGTTCTGTCAGGCCAAATTCTCGATCTCTATCGAAAATATCGATTGCATTATTTGGTGGACAGAACCGCCCATCTGATGGAGAAAGATATCCGGCGGGCAGGTTATTGTCGGGATAGAAAACAATGCAAAGGTGATCCATTGATCATTCAACATAAAAATACGGAAGCGACCAACTCCTGTTTGATTGTGGCTTTTGATCTCAATTTAAATAATCGATGGGAAAAACCGGATCATATTGACGCTGAATTTTTTGGTTATCGCTTAAATAACCGTCTCCTTGAGTGGAAAAGGGGGGCGGCGGATTGTCAGGAAAGCGGTTGGGAAAGGTTATTTGATCCCAAAGAGGTTGTCATTAATCGCTTTCATCTTGAAAAATCACGGGCAAAAGACGGGGTGACTTTTATCACTTTGTCCATTGATGCCCATTGGTTGAAATCCTCATCAATAAGGCATCGCTATCAAGCGACAATCCGGCTGCGCAATATCAGGGAAAAGTGATATCAGGGAAAACATATGGCGGATAAGCAACAGGGCAATATTCTGCTGGTATCGATAATGATGCTATTGGCACTGAGTTTGATGATGTTGAAAGCGCTCCATTATCAACAGGAAAGCGCCATGTTGATGATGATGGATGAACAAAACTATTTGCAGGCTTTTGGGCGCGCTGAATCATCACTGGAATGGGGGAAGGTGCAATCATGGCCGATCCATCAGCAAGATGCAGGCGCTTGGTTTTGCCAGCAACACACTGAATTTCACTTAACCAGTTGCCTCAAGCACTATTCAGGCAATCTTTTCTTATTAAAAGGGGTTGCTCAATTTACCTCAGGGCAAAAACTTGAACTTTATCAATGGATGAAACAGATGAAATCCTTAAAGCAAGATACACTTATTTCTGGTGCACTGATCCCCATTGAAAGCGGTTGGCTGGATTTTTGTCCTGTCTCTCAGGCTGAATTTTGTTTATGAAAATACTGAGCTTATTTGGGCGACAAAGACAACAAGAGGGCATGAGTTTGCCCGAAGTCATGGTTGCGTCTGCCGTATTTGCGATCTCTTTATTGGGTTTAATGCGTTACCATCAAGCCTTGTCAGCTAATTTCCAACAATATTGGGGGCAGCTTAAAGCGGTACGATATGCCTATGACCAGTTAGAACAATACGAACGTTTGGCAGGCCAGATTGATTGGCAGAAAACGGCAGGAGAAACGATACCGCGGGGCTGGAAAGTGGAATTTCAGCGAGAATTTCACGCTTGGGGCTGCTATCAAGTAACGATTAAGCTGACAGTACATTACAATAAACCCAGTAAATTAGAACGTTGGTTTTGTACAAGTGGGAGCATTGATGTTTAGCGTTTATCATTCAAATCAGCTCGATATTCTCAAGGAGTTGATGGTGGTATTGATCGGGGAGAATCCCCTGTCTGACCCATTTGGCAAAGAAGTGATTTTGGTGCAAAGCCCGGGGATGTCACAGTGGTTGCAAATTCAGTTGGCAGAAAAACTGGGCATTGCGGCGAATATGGAATTCCCGCTGCCGGCCACGTTTATTTGGCAGATGTTTACGTGCGTGTTGCCGGATATTCCCAAAGAAAGTGCTTTCAGTAAGGATGCCATGAAATGGAAATTAATGGCCCTGCTGCCCGATTTGTTGACGGAACCGGAGTTTTCAGCACTCAGGCACTATCTTGATCAGGATATTGATAAACGCAAGATCCACCAGTTGGCGGGCAGGATTGCCGACCTGTTTGACCAATATCTGGTTTATCGCCCACAGTGGTTAGAAAACTGGGAAAATGGTCAATTAATTGATGGCTTGAGCAGCAACCAGTTATGGCAAAAAAGGCTATGGATTGAACTGACCGCCTATACCCGTCAGCTACAACAACCTTTGTGGCACCGTGCTAATTTGTACCAGCGATTTATCACGACCTTGGAAGCAGGGAATTTTCCCTTGGAGGATCTTCCCGCGCGCATTTTCATCTGCGGGATATCGGTATTACCGCCTGCTTACCTGCAAGTCCTCAAGGTATTGGGTAAACATATTGATATTCATCTTATGTTCACTAATCCATGCCAATATTATTGGGGCGATATTCAGAGTTATGCTTTTCTTGCCAAATTAGCCAGCCGTAAACCAAAACATTATAAAAACAATCAATTGCTGGAAAGATTTAAAGAGCCAGAAAACGCCTCATCGCTCTTTAATGAAGAAGGAGAGCAGGCGCTGAATAATCCCTTGCTGGCCTCTTGGGGAAAATTGGGCAGGGATCACCTTTACCTGTTGTCACAATTGGAGCCAGATTCTGATATTCATGCTTTTGTTGACTTAGAACCTGATTCTGTCTTGCACCAAATCCAACAAGATATCCTTAATCTTGAAGATCATGCCCAGATCGGTTCGACAGAAAATAGCTTCAAACATAGTCTCAAGAAGCGCCCATTTAATCGTGTTGATCGCTCCCTGACTTTTCATTCATGTCATAGCCCGCAAAGAGAGGTCGAAGTCTTACAGGATCAACTCCTGCATTTGCTGGATGATGACCCTTCGCTGACGCCGAGGGATATCATTGTGATGATGGCAGATATTGATAGCTATGCGCCCTATATTCAGGCGGTTTTTGGCAATGCTCCCGATGATCGTTATATCCCTTTTGCCATCTCTGACCGTAAAGTCCGTCAGGCACATCCTGTCTTACAGGCATTCATTACCTTGCTGGATTTGCCGCAGAGTCGGTTTACGGCAGAACAGGTATTGGCATTGTTGGAAGTCCCGGCCTTAGCCAACAAATTCGCGATTCAGGAGGACGGGCTACGTTTATTGCGGCGTTGGGTAAAAGAGTCCGGCATTTGCTGGGGGCTGGATGATGACAATATTGCCGCCTTATCTTTGCCTACTACAGGGCAGAATACCTGGCGTTTTGGTCTGACCCGCATGCTACTGGGTTATGCGATGGATAGCCATGCCGGGCCGTGGAATGAGGTTTTGCCTTATGATGAATCCAGTGGCTTGGCTGCCGAATTAGCCGGACAATTGGCCGAGTTTTTAATGGAACTGAATCGCTGGCGTAAGATTTTGAGCGAAGAACAGCAACTGACGGATTGGTTAGCGGTATGTCCGCAACTGCTGGACACCTTTTTCGACGCGGATGATGAAATTGAACTGGTTCTGGCGCTGATTACGCAACAATGGCAAAAAGTGATTGATGACGGCTTGAATGCGCATTATGGCGAAAGCATTCCTTTGGTGCTGCTACGCGATGAGCTGGCACTGCGTTTTGATGATGAGAAGATCAGCCAACGCTTCCTGGCCGGCGCCCTCAATTTTTGTACCCTGATGCCGATGCGCTCCATTCCGTTTAAGGTGGTTTGCCTGCTGGGAATGAATGACGGGGTTTATCCGCGTACTATTCCGCCGCTTGGGTTTGATTTGATGGCAGAAAAAACCCAGCGGGGAGACAGGAAACGGCGCGACGATGACCGCTATCTGTTTCTGGAAGCGTTAGTTTCGGCGGAGCAATTTCTTTATATTAGCTATATCGGTAAATCCATTCGCGATGATACGGCATGCAATCCATCCGTCTTGGTTAACGAATTACTGGATTATATTTGCCAGAGTTTTTGCTTATCCGGTGATGAAATGCGCAATGTTGATGACAGCGCCAAAAATGTCAGAGAGCATTTGCTGGCACAGCATACCCGTGTGCCTTTTGCGTCGGAAAATTTCTTACCTGACCACCAGTTACAAAGCTATGCCGCAGAATGGTTACCCGCCGCGACCCAGCAAGGGGTTTCAGTCACGGATTTTTGTCAGCCGATTGCTTTTGATCGCAGTGAGGTCAAAGAAGTGGCACTGGATGACTTGATCCGCTTCTATCGACATCCTGTCCGGGCGTTTTTTCAGCAACGGTTGAAAGTGCATTTTGTCATTGAAGAGATGGAGTTGCCGGAAGAAGAACCTTTTGTGCTGGATAACCTGCAACGCTATCAATTTAACCAACTCCTGTTAAGCATCCTGATAGAACAGGGAGCACCTGAATCGTTGTTCTGCCATCTCCGGGCGTCGGGAGGGTTGCCCTATGGTTCCTTTGGCGAAGTTTATTGGCTGGAGCAACTTGAATCGATGCAGCCCTTGGCTGCGAAGGTACGTGAAGAGAGAACCGCATCTTTTCCCATTGAGCTGTATGAGAAATTAGACGCTGTGATGTTGACCGGCAGAATTAATCAGGTACAACCTGACGGAGTTTTACGTTGGCGGCCAGTGAACTTAACGGCCAATGATGGCATCCAACTATGGATTGAACATCTTGCCTGTTGTCTTTCAGGTGCTGCCAGTGAAAGCCGCCTATATGGAACGGGTAAAAAAGGGAAAAAAGAGAAGGAAGATAAAAAGGTTTCAGAATATCGCTTCTTGCCACTGGAGCAGGATCAAGCGAAACACTATCTGAACCAGATGATCGAGGGCTATTTTCAAGGAATGTCTGAACCCCTCCCCTTGTTTTGCCGAAGCGGCTGGGCATGGTTAGTTGACTGTTTTGATAAGGAAACAGGAGAAATCGATTTTAGCGAAGAGATGCAACAACATGCTGAAAATAAATTCATGGAACAGTGGCTGGGAACCCATGACAGAAAAGGGGAAAGCGCGGATCACTATGTACAACGGGCTTTCCGGCAAGCTGATCAATCACTTTTGGAGCGAATGAAGCGTGAAATTCAGCGCTATTTATTGCCGATGGCACGTCACTCCAATGGATCATTATTGAAATAATTAGGGAGAATATTAGGTTATGCCTAAGTACGTTATCCGCATCATGACGATGCTCTTTTTGCTGTTTTTTGGGGCGACAGCCTATGCCCAATCGCCTTGGCAGCCATTACCCGATACGATCCACAAAAGTGATCGCGATCCTCGTCAATATAAAGCCATTAAATTGCAAAATGGGATGACAGTTCTGCTGGTTGCTGATGAGAAAGCCATTAAATCCTTGGCAGCCGTCTCGTTGCCGGTCGGTCATATGGAAAATCCAGATAATCAGCTTGGTCTGGCTCACTATCTTGAGCACATGGTATTAATGGGCTCCAAGCGCTATCCGCAGTCGGGAGGGTTTACTGAATTTTTGCAAAAACATGGGGGAAGCCATAACGCCAGTACAAATGCCAACCGTACTGCATTCTATCTGGAAGTTGAAAATGGCGCTTTGGCAGAAGCCGTGGATCGCCTTGCCGATGCGCTGGCTGAACCTCTGCTGGACCCGGTTAATGCCGATCGTGAACGTCATGCTGTTGATAATGAAATGACCATTGCTCGTGCGGGTGAAGGGCATCGCATGTGGCAGATCCGTTCCGAAACCATTAATCCGGCTCACCCCAATGCGCGTTTTGCCGGCGGAAACTTAGAAACACTCAAAGATAAACTTGGCAGCAAATTACAGACGGCACTGGTTGACTTTTACCAGCGCTATTACTCCGCCAATTTGATGAAAGGCGTGGTATATGGCCATCAATCGATTGATAAATTGGCGCAGATTGCGGCAGAAACGCTTGGACGTATTCCGGATCGGCATGCTTCGGTGCCGGCCATTACGGTGCCGGCAGTCACAGATAATGAAAAAGGCATCATTATCCATTATGTGCCGGCACAACCGCATAAAACCTTGCGACTGGAATTTAGCATTGCGGACAACAGTGCCGATTTTCGCAGTAAAACCGACGCCTATGTCGGGTATTTGATTGGTAGTAATAACAGTCAAAATACCTTAGCGGGTTGGTTATTGAAGCAAGGGCTAATCGAAAGTATCGACGCCAGTGCCAACCCCAAAACGGATGGTAACTCCGGGACATTTGATATTTATGTTTCGCTGACGGATAAGGGGCTTGAACAGCGTGATCAAGTTATCGCTGCCATCTTTTCTTACATTAACCTGCTAAAACAACAGGGTATCAATAAGCGTTATTTCGATGAAATGACAAATGTCTTTAATTTGTCTTTCCAGTATGCGTCAATCGTGCGGAATATGAACTATATTGAAGGGCTATCCGATGCCATGTTGCAATTGCCTGTTTCCCATGTATTGGATGCAGGTTATGTGGCAGATGCCTTCAATCCAAAAGCGATAGCCAGCCGTCTGGATGAATTAACGCCTGAAAATGCGCGCATTTGGTTTATCAGCCCAACCGAACCGCATAACAAAGAGGCTTATTTCGTACAGGCTCCGTATCAAGTTAATAAAATTACGCCAAAACAATTGACTGAATGGAAAAAGCTCGCAAAAGAAGATGTATTCTCGTTGCCTGAGTTGAATCCCTATATTCCTGATGATTTATCCTTGGTGAAAAAAACATCGGGTAGCCAAAAACAGCCTAAAATGATTTTGGAAAAGCCCAATGTTCGCGCGCTGTATATGCCAAGCCAATATTTTGCGGATGAACCAAAGGGAAGCATCATATTGGAGATGCGTCATCCTGATGGTATGAAAACCATTAAGGATCAGCTTGCCGATACGTTGTTTGCCTATTTATCTACTGCTGCCCTTGACCGACTGAATTATCAGGCATCTGTCGCGGGCATGTGGGTCTCAACCGATTATGCTGAGGGTTTGAGGATCATGGCAGGGGGTTTTACGCAACATTTACCCGAATTGTTAACCTCAGCCATAGAACAGTACCTCTCATTTGTGCCATCTCAGGAAAAACTGGAGCAGGCGAAATCATGGTATCGGGAACAAATTGAAGTCGCCAATAACAGCAAGGCCTACCAAATGGCCGTGCAGCCCATTTCCCAACTGGCGAATGTACCTTATTTTGAACAGGCTGAAAGATTGAAGGTGTTGGATACCATCACGATTGACGATATTGTGAAATATCGCCAAAAAATGATCCAACAGGCGGCTTTACAGGCGATGGTCTTCGGTAATTTCACCGAGCAGCAGGGTATTGACATCATTCAAGCGGCACAGCAGCAGCTTGCCAATCAAGGAACGGTGTGGTGGACGGGCGAACACGTTGTTATTGACCGTAATTATGCGGTTAATTTTAAAAGAACCGCGAGCAGTACGGATAACGCGCTGGCGGAAATCTATATTCCAACGGGGTATGACCGTATCACGGGATATGTTTATTCCAATGTGTTGAGTAGCATTTTGTCACCGTGGTTCTTTGATCAATTGCGGACGACAGAACAGCTTGGCTACGTGGTTTCAGCCTCCAACTCAGGAATAGGTGAACAATTTGGGCTGGGTTTTCTGGTGCAAAGTAACAGTAAACAACCGGATTACCTGCATCAACGTTATCAGGGCTTCTACCAACAGGCGGATAAAAAGCTGAAAGCGATGTCTGATGCTGAGTTTGAGCAGTATAAAAAATCACTGCTAACAGAAATGCGTGAACCTCCACAGACTTTCTATTCAGAAGTCGCGCGCTATGAGGGAGACTTTGGGCTAAATAACTTCAAATTTGATACCCGTGAGAAAACCATCGCCGCGCTGGAGAAAGTCACCAAAGCGCAGATCATTGCGTTTTATGAAAAAGCGGTGATTAAACGTCAGGGACTGGCGCTAATATCCCAAGTTACCGGAAAAAAAGGTACAGCTCCTCAATATGCAGAGCTGAAAGGCTGGAAAACTTACGATTATGTGTCAGATTTCCAGAAGCAATTACCGGTTAAGGTGAATGCTCTGTGAGCAAAGATAAACTTAACCCGTTAACACTGCCGCTGTATGGTCAGCGGCTGATCGAAGCTTCAGCCGGGACGGGAAAGACGTATACGATAGGCGTGTTGTATCTTCGTCTGCTACTGGGATTGGGCGGCTCTGCCGCCTTTTCCCGGCCGCTGAATGTCGAAGAGATTTTGGTGGTGACGTTTACGGAAGCGGCGACGGGGGAGTTGCGTGGACGTATCCGCGAAAACATCCACCAACTCCGCCTGGCTTGTATCCGGGAAAAAACGGCGGTTAGTGATCCGATTTATCAGCAACTGCTGAATGAAATTACTGACAAAGAAAGTGCGGCCAGTTGGTTATTGGCTGCTGAACGTCAGATGGATGAGGCGGCGATTTATACCATTCACGGTTTTTGCCAGCGCATGTTGGTACATAATGCGTTTGAGTCTGGTGTCCTGTTTGATCAAACGTTAATTCAGGATGAAAGTCAGTTACGTAAACAGGGCTGTGCTGATTTTTGGCGGCGTCACTGTTATCCCCTACCACTGCCCATCGCGGCGGAAATCAGCCGGATATGGAGTGGGCCGGAAGCCTTATTGAAAGAGATTGCGGACTATTTGCACGGGGATATGCCGTATATTGTCAATGCACCTGATAGTAATGAAACGCTGTTTAGCCGCCATCAGAAAATCATTGAGCAGATTGATTCGCTAAAGAGTCAGTGGAATGATGCCGCTGCCGGGTTAGAGAAACTGATTGCTGACTCCGGTGTTGATAAGCGTAGCTACAGCAAAAAGCATTTGCCCAATTGGTTGCACAGTGTTTCTGAATGGGCTAAATCGCCGACCAACGATTACCAGTTACCCAAAGAGTTGGATAAATTTTGTCAGTCGCGCTTGTCAGAAAAGACCAAAAAAGGCGAAGCGCCGCGGCATCCTCTGTTTGACGCGATTGAGGGTTTATATCAACAGCCGCTGACCTTGAAAGATATCATCATCGCCAAAGCGATCGTGGAAGTTCGCCAGTCCGTGGATCAAGAGAAACGGCTACGGGGTTACATGGGATTTGATGATCTGCTGACCCGTCTGGACAGTGCTTTGCAGCGGGCAGGCGGCGAGCAGCTTGCGGCTACTATTCGCCAGCGCTATCCCGTCGCCATGATCGATGAGTTTCAGGATACTGACCCGCAACAATATCGCATTTTTCAGGCCATCTATGGCGATCGATCACCAGATAATCCATCACCAGAGAATCAATCACCAGAAAATGGTTTGTTGTTTATTGGTGATCCCAAACAAGCGATTTATGCGTTTCGCGGGGCTGATATTTTTACCTATATTCGCGCCCGCTCGAACGTTAAAGCGCATTACACGCTGGAAACGAACTGGCGTTCTTCCGCCTCAATGGTGCAAGCGGTCAATAAACTGTTTTCCCGCCCGGAACAGCCATTTTTGTTTGGACAGATCCCTTTTATTAACGTGAATGCCGCAGAGAAAAATCATGGTCTGAAATTTTCCCTGCATGGGGAAGACCAAACAGCTTTGCGATTTTGGTTACAGTCGGGTGAAGGGGTTTCCAAAGGAGAATATGAACAGAGCATGGCCCGCCAGTGTGCTGCCCAAATACGGGATTGGTTACAGGCCGGGCAACAAGGGACGGCACTTTTATATCAGGCCAAAGATAAACCACGTCCGGTGATGGCGGCAGATATTACGGTGTTGGTGCGTGATCGCCGGGAAGCTTCTTTGATCCGTAAGGAATTGCATGCGCTAAAGATACCCTCGGTTTATCTTTCCAATCGAGAAAGTGTGTTTGATACGCCAGAAGCGAAAGATTTGCTGTGGTTGTTACAGGCCGTACTGGCGCCGGAAAAAGCACGTGAATTGAGAAGTGCCTTAGCCAGCAGTTTATTTGGTTTGAGTGCACAACAAATTGATCAGTTGAATCACGACGAAGCGGCGTGGGATCGTCTGGTTGATGAATTTGATGGTTATGCCCGTTTATGGCGTACCCGCGGCGTATTACCGATGCTGCGGGCGGTCATGGTGAAATACCGGATAGCCGAAAACCTGCTGGCAGGTGATGACGGCGAACGCCGGCTGACCGATATCATGCACATTGGTGAATTATTGCAGGAAATTTCTCAGCAATTAGATAGCGAACACGCCGTAGCCCGCTGGCTGGCGCAACAAATTTCACGCCCTGACCCGCAATCAGAAAACCAGCAACTGCGGCTGGAGAGTGATCGGCATCTGGTGCAGATCTGTACCATCCATAAATCTAAAGGGCTGGAATATCCATTGGTTTGCCTGCCTTTTATTTGTGGTTACAGGAAGCAAAAGCAGGCTGTTTATCATGATCGCCATAACTTTGAGGCACACCTCAATATTTCCCATGACGATGAAATGCTGAAAAAAGCCCTGGAGCTGGCGGATGAAGAGCGCCTGGCGGAGGATTTACGGTTGCTCTATGTGGCATTAACGCGGTCAGTTTATCACTGTAGCGTGGGTGTGGCTCCGCTTATCAAAGGGAATCGAGGGAAAGCCGGCGACACGGATTTGCACCTGTCTGCCCTTGGCTACCTGCTGCAAAAGGGGCAGCAAGGTGATGCAGCGCTATTGGTGAACAGTTTGAATGAGCTTGCCGATGACTGCGGCGATAACAGCATAGAAGTCAAGCGGCTGGGAGAGATTACTGACTCACAATGGCGTTCACAGGGTGAAAATAGTCTGTCGCTGGCAGCCAGAAAATTACGGCGTGCCGTTCGGGATGACTGGCGGGTGACGAGTTATTCGGGGTTACAACATTCCGCTTCTCCCGTGACTTCCTCAGCTTATGCAGGGGCATTGGGCGAATCAGTCGATGTGATTGTGCAATCTATTTCTCCGAAGCTGGATATTGAGGCGCGTGGTGAAAAGCAGGGAGAACAGGCATTACAGATGACGCCACATACTTTTCCCCGTGGGGCATCTGCGGGCACCTTTTTGCACAGTATTCTGGAAGATCTGGATTTCGCTCATCCTCCGGATCAGGCGTGGTTGGCGGAAAAACTGACTGCGACAGGATTCGATGAAAATTGGGCGCCCGTATTGGCACCGTGGATGAAGGATATCCTGTGCGCAGAGCTGAATGAGCAGGGCATGCAACTTGCCCGTGTGCCTCGCCACCTCCGGCAAAGTGAAATGCAGTTTTACCTGCCCGTGGATAAGCTATTGCATGCAAAGGAAATGGATAAGCTGACCCGTCGTTATGATCCGCTGTCTGCGCAATGTGCACCGTTGTCCTTCCAGCAAGTCAAGGGCATGTTAAAAGGTTTTATTGACTTGGTTTTTTGCTGGCAAGATAAGTTTTACGTCGTGGATTACAAATCGAACTGGTTAGGGGAGAACAGCCAGTCATATACGCGAGAAGCAATGGCAAGCGCCATAATCGAACATCGTTACGATTTTCAGTATCAGCTTTATACTCTGGCGCTGCACCGCTATTTGCGTCACCGGCTGGCCGATTATGATTACCGCCGACATTTTGGCGGCGTGATCTATCTGTTTCTGCGTGGCATTGATAAAGATAACCCTGGGCATGGCATTTACCACTACTTGCCTCCCTTTGAATTTATTGACCAACTGGATACGCTTTTTCGTGCTGTTGATGAGGAACAAAGCGTATGAGTGCCATGATGTCATTATTGCAACAAGCAGTGAGCCAGAAGCTGCTGCGTCCTTTGGATGTGCAATTTGCTTATGCGATGATCGAGGATGAAAATCCGCTGTTACTGTTGATTACGGCACTGTTAAGTGCTGAATCAGGCGCGGGGCATGTCTGTTTGCCGCTGGAGCGGATTGCGCCGAAATATTTTTTTGACGGCCGGCAACCGGAATTAGCAGCATCGCTTTGGTCTTTGGTCGGGGAACCCGGTCAAGCGCAGATTCTGGCGGTCTTGCAGGCCAGCCCGGCGGTGAGTGCGGGGGAATCTCCGGCACCGATGATCCTGACTCATCAGAGGGAAACGGGTTACCGCCTCTATTTACAACGCATGTGGCAAAGTGAACGGCGGGTGGCGGATTTTTTTGCTGCGGTGGCGTTGACTGAGGCTTTTGACCCAACCGCTCATGATCAAACTGCCCTTGATGAAATCCAGTTACGTCGCATCCTGGATGATCTTTTTGGTGTCACTGCTGGTGGGGAAATCGATTGGCAGAAAGTGGCGGCGGCAGTGGCGGTCACCCGCCGTATTTCGGTGATCTCTGGCGGGCCGGGAACCGGAAAAACCACGACAGTGGCTAAATTATTGGCTGCCCTGATTAAATTGCATGAAGGGAAAAAATTAACGATTCAATTGGCGGCACCCACCGGCAAGGCGGCGGCAAGGTTGACTGAATCGCTGAGGGAAGCGGTCAAAAAACTGGATTTGACGCCAGAACAGTGGCGCAGCATTCCAGAACAGGCGCAAACTCTTCATCGCTTATTGGGGGCACAACCGGATAGCCAGAAATTGCGTTATGGTCGTGATAATCCACTCTCCCTGGATATTTTGATCATCGATGAAGCCTCAATGGTGGATTTACCGATGATGGCTCACTTGATTGAGGCTTTGCCGTCGCAGGCGAAAGTGATTTTCTTGGGGGATAAAGACCAGCTTGCCTCGGTTGAAGCCGGAGCGGTATTGGGGGATATTTGTCGTTTCGCTGAACAGGGTTATAGCGCCGAACGTGCTGAACAGTTGGGGCGATTGACCGGGTGCCCGTTAACCGCTTATTCCACCTCAATTTCCGGTGAAAATGCGCCAGCCGTGCGGGATTGCCTGTGCCTGTTGCGCAAAAGCTATCGTTTCAACTCTGCGTCTGGTATTGGGCAATTGGCCTCTGCGGTGAATCAGGGGGATCGCGCGGGAGTCGCAGCGGTGCTGAATCACTCTTTTCCTGATGTCACTTTTTATCCCCTTGCAGAGGATGCAGATTATCAACGCCTGTTGGCGGAAACCGCTGCGGGGTATTACCCCTATTTGGCGATGGTCAATGAACGGGCAGCAGAAAAAACCATTTTGGCGGAGTTTAACCGTTTTCGCTTGTTGTGCGCGTTAAGGGAAGGCCCGTTTGGTGTGACGGGGATGAATCAGCGGGTGGAACAATTACTGCACCGGCAAGGCATGATTACGCTGCCCAAAAATGTGGAGAGCCGGGGTTATGTCGGGCGTCCGATTATGATATTGCGTAATGACAGTACGCTTGGGCTGTTTAACGGCGATATCGGGATTATGCTCAACAATCAGAATAATGAGCTGAAAGCCTATTTCCAGTTGTCTGATGGGCAGATTAAAGGCTTCCAGCCAAGCCGATTACCTCAACATGAGACGGCGTATGTGATGACGGTGCATAAATCTCAAGGGTCGGAATTTGAGCATACGGCCTTGGTCTTACCGACCCAATACTCACCGATAATCAGTCGGGAATTGGTCTATACCGCACTGACGCGGGCGCGGGAAAAATTAACGATTTATGCCCATAAGCCCGTGTTGGATAAGGCTGTGGCGACAACAACACAACGGCGAAGCGGGCTGGCCGAGTGGCTCAACCCGCAATAAAAAAGCGCAGAGTCTAAGGCTAATAAGCCTATAAATTCAGCATCAAGATCTTGGAACGGCGCTGGTAGTTATACAGCGCCTGTTTTTCCACGGGCAACATCTCTATTTCTGCGGGTTCAAAACCTTTCTCTTGAAACCAGTGAATACTGCGTGTTGTGAGCACAAAAAGTTTTTCCAGTCCGCCCTGTTTAGCCTGGTTGGAAATGGCATTGAGCAATATTTCCCCGCGAGAAGAGCTTCGGTAATCTGGGTGCACCGCAACGCAGGCCATTTCCCCGATTTTTTCATCAGGATAGGCATACAGTGCAGCACAGGCAATAGTGACATTATCAAGCTCTATCAGGGTGAAGTTATCAATTTCCATTTCCAGTTGTTCACGTGAACGGCGCACCAAAATGCCTTGTTGTTCCAGTGGGCGAATCAGCGCCAGAATGCCACCGATATCATTGATATTGGCACGGCGTATCTGTTCAGAACGCTCCATTACGATTTGCGTGCCGATGCCTTCGCGGGAAAATAACTCTTGCACCAATGAACCATTTTCTTGATAGCTGATCAAATGGCTGCGACGAACACCACGGCGGCAGGCTTTGATCGCTCCCCTTAAAAAACGCACGGTGCCTGAATGATAATCCCCGGCATTTTCCAATGCGTGCAGATGAACTTCGCCTTCATTGGGAAACATCTCTGATAACGTATTGCCTTCAACGTCAAGCACGCCCTGAGATGAACAAAACCCAATGAATTTTTCAGCTTTTAATTTGATCGCCAATTGAGTGGCAATTTCTTCGGAAGTGAGATTGAAACTTTCTCCTGTCACAGAAACCGCAACCGGCCCAATCAGCACGATAGTATCATTATCCAATTGTTGGTTGATCGCTTTCTCATCAATCCGGCGGACTCTGCCACTATGGCAATAATCGATGCCGTCATCAATTCCCAGAGGTTGGGCGATAACAAAATTTCCGCTGACAACATTGATATTGGCGCCTTGTAATGGTGTATTGTTCAAGCTCATGGAAAGACGCGCCGTAATCTCCAGTTGCAATAGGCCGGCTGCCTGTTTGACTAAATCCAGTGTCTTGGCATCGGTGACTCTGGTGTGTTTATGGTAAACCGATGGGTAGTGATGTTCGGCAATATTTTGTTCAATTTGTGGCCGCGCGCCATAAACGACGATTAAACGAATACCCAGATGATGCAGTAATCCAATATCGTTAACAATATTGGCGAAATTATCATGGGCGATGGCTTCACCGCCGAGCATAATGACAAAGGTTTTACCCCGATGTGCATTGATATACGGCACCGAGTGACGGAAGACTTCAACCAATTCGATACTGCGCTCTTTCATGAAACCCTCTCCGGATGAATATTTATTCGTATTTTTTGTATTTTTATTGTTTTTACAGGGAAATGGCAAGGGGAAATATGGATAAAAATAACGTTATTATTTATATTGGTATAAATAAACTAAATGACTTTGCAACACCGTAGATCACTTTCTTACCCCTCGCGTCGAGAGGAGTAGGGAAGTCCCATAAATTGAGTGTATCGCTATTATGGGAATTTATTGAGGGGATCAAAAAGCACATTTTTTGATGACAGATGTTCGCTAATTAATTAGAGTCTCCCCCCGCCGAACATTATGTTTGGCAAAAATTACTGCGTTTCGTTGTTTTTAAATGGAATAACCGATGAGTCATTCAGGCCATAATGCTTCACGTCGTCACCTACTGAAAGGTGCAGCCGCTGTATGGTTGTTAAGTATCAGCCCGATAGGTCATGCAGCGGCTGCAAAAGTCATTGCTGTGCGTATTTGGCCCGCATCAAGCTATACCAGAGTGACGCTGGAGTCTAATATTCCACTTAAATATCGTCAGTTTTCGCTTACGAACCCTAATCGTATTGTTATTGATTTACAGGGTATCCAGCTTAATAGCATTTTGAGCAGCATGGGGACGCAGGTTCAGCGGCGTGATCCGTATTTAAAATTGGTGCGAGCCGGGCAATTTAACCCTAAAACGGTGCGCTTAGTGTTTGAAATCAAAAAACCGGTCGCTCCGCATATTTTTACCTTACCGCCAATTGCTAAGTTTAAGCACCGTTTGGTACTCGATTTGTATCCCAAAAAGGCCGTTAATGCGGCTGATGATCCTTTACTGGCTCTGCTTGAAGAGTACAACAGTGGGGATTTGGAACAGCATTTGCCGGTGGAAACACGCAAACCGGGCAAGGCAGGTAAAGACCGGCCGATTGTGATTATGCTCGATCCCGGTCATGGCGGTGAAGATTCCGGGGCGATTGGAAAACATAAAACCCGTGAAAAAGATATCGTGTTGCAAATTGCCCGTCGTCTACAGGCGCTTATCAAGCGTGAGCCGGGCATGAAAGTTTACATGACGCGTAATGAAGATGTGTTTATTCCTTTGACGGTGAGAGTGGCGAAAGCCCGTAAAATGCGGGCGGATCTCTTTGTTTCTATTCATGCCGATGCCTTTACCAATCGTTCTGCACGGGGATCGTCCGTGTTTGCGCTTTCAACGAAGGGCGCGACCAGTAATAGCGCCCGTTTTCTCGCTCAGACTCAAAACGAAGCTGACTTGATTGGTGGCGTCAGCAAAAGTGGCGATAAATATTTGGATCATACCATGTTGGATTTGGTTCAAACGGCGACGATCAATGATAGCCTGAAATTCGGTAACGAAGTGCTCAAGCGAATGGGCAAAATCAATAAACTGCATAAAAATAGCGTCGATCAGGCGGGATTTGCGGTATTGAAAGCCCCCGATATTCCTTCCATTTTGGTAGAAACGGCCTTTATCAGTAACTTGGAAGAAGAGCGCAAACTGAAAACCGCAAAATTCCAGCAACAAGTGGCGGAATCTATTTTTGCCGGCATTAAGGCGTATTTCAAAAATGGGGCAGAATTGGCGCGGCGGTGAAATATCCGCCTTGGGTGATAAACAGGCGGTAAATAATATTGAAGTGCGAATTTAAAAATCAGTGGGAATTAGGTTATAAGACAAGTGGGGATCAAATAATAATCTGGAAAATAAGGATCAGGATAAATATTGAAGGGATAAGATAAGAAAGTAAGATTGGTTGCGGGGGCCGGATTTGAACCGACGACCTTCGGGTTATGAGCCCGACGAGCTACCAGGCTGCTCCACCCCGCGTCCGTCTAACTGCAAACTTGATTATCAATCGAACTGGTTGCGGGGGCCGGATTTGAACCGACGACCTTCGGGTTATGAGCCCGACGAGCTACCAGGCTGCTCCACCCCGCGTCCGATGTCGGCACACTATACGCTGGAACGAAGCAGTTGCAAGTTTTTTTATTGATATTTACTAAATTTGTTTGTTTTTTGGTTTTAAAATAGCCTGATTGTTTTGTTTTTACCCAATTTGCTTGGTCGAAACGGTAAGCTATTTTCTCTAACCATTTTCTCTAACTACATTTTATTATTTATGCGTGTTTGGTATTGTTCGTGATCCGAATAAGTGAAAGAGAGATAAGGCATTAGTATGAGAGTTTGGGGTAAATATCTTTTAGTTGGATGTGTCATTTCGTTATTAGCGGGATGTCATTTTCGGCCCACTGATCAGGCGCAGCAGTATAAGGATGGGCGGATTACCCAAAACCTCCAATTGGTTAATACCCCTAATGCCGAAGGTTCTCCGGTGAATGCCAAAGATTTTGTCACTCAGGTTAACTATATCAGCGAATCTTCCCCCCGTCTTTACAGCAATAACCGTGAACTTTTTGCTGCGATTGAGAGCTGGATGCTGTCCGGTGGTGATACCCGTGACCTGAATGGGTTCGGTTTGCAGGCTTACCAGATGGAAGGTGAAGATAACTACGGCAACGTGAAATTTACCGGTTATTACACGCCGGTTTTGCAGGCACGGCATACCCGGCAAGGGGAGTTTAAATATCCGTTGTATCGTATACCGGCTCATTCACGTTCCCGCTTGCCAAGTCGCGCCGCGATATACCGCGGTGCCCTGAACCCGAAATTTATTATCGGATACAGTAATTCTCTGATGGATAATTTCATGATGGAAGTGCAGGGGAGCGGTTATGTTGATTTTGGCGATGGACGTCCGTTAACCTTTTTCGGCTATGGGGGGAAAAATGGCCATCCCTACCGCAGTATTGGCAAGGTGCTGATCGACCGTGGCGAAGTGCCGAGTGGGAAAATGTCCATGAAAGCGATCCGTCAGTGGGGCGAACAGCACAGTGAAGCCGAAGTGAAAGAACTGCTGGAGCAAAATCCTTCATTTGTTTTCTTTAAACCTGAACCCCACACCCTCGTCAGAGGAGCCAGTGCGGTGCCTCTGGTTGCCAAAGCGTCGGTCGCGTCTGACAAATCATTAATCCCGCCCGGAACCGCGTTGCTGGCGGAAGTGCCTGTGCTGAATGAGATGGGCAAATTTACCGGCCAGTACCGGATGCGTCTGATGGTGGCGCTGGATGTGGGTGGTGCGATTAAAGGGCATCATTTCGATATTTATCACGGTGTTGGCGAGAAAGCGGGAGAAATGGCGGGTTTTTATAACCACTATGGCCGGGTTTGGGTATTGAAGAAAGCCTCATCTGGTTTTTTGGCGGCAAACCAGTAAGATCTCCCCAATTTAAACCATCAATCGATAACCTATCTCAATAGGGATAGGTTTTATGCGGTATTTATTTTTATGTGGGATTTTAGCCATGCAAGTTTCTCTCTCTGATGCCTATCTTCAGCGCTTCGCGGGTACGGCTCGATTATATGGTCAAAAAGCGCTTTCATTATTTGCCCGCTCACATGTTTGTGTGGTGGGCATTGGCGGAGTGGGGTCATGGGCGGCAGAAGCGCTGGCGCGTACAGGGATCGGAGCGATTACGCTGATTGATATGGATGATGTTTGTATCACCAACACCAACCGCCAGTTGCATACCTTGGTACAGAATGTGGGCTTGCCAAAAACGGACGTTATCGCCCAGCGGATACGCGCGATCAATCCTGAGTGCCAAGTCACCTGCGTTGATGATTTTGTCACCCCGGATAATGTGGCGGCATTGATATCCACCGATTTCAGTTATGTGATTGATGCCATTGATAGCGTGCGACCCAAGGCGGCGCTGCTGGCCTATTGCCGTCGCTATAAGATCCCGGTTGTGACGACGGGCGGAGCCGGTGGGCAGCTTGATCCTACCCAGATTCAGGTGGTGGATTTGGCGAAAACGGTGCAAGATCCCTTGGCGGCGAAATTGAAAGAGCGCTTAAAATCGGATTATCGCGTCGTGAAAAACGGCAAGGGCAAATTGGGCATTGACTGTGTTTTTTCCACCGAACAGTTAGTTTACCCGCAATCTGACGGTACAGTTTGTGCAGCCAAGGGCACGGCGGAAGGGTCTAAACGCATGGATTGTGCTTCCGGTTTTGGTGCCGCAACGATGGTCACGGCGACCTTTGGCTTTGTTGCTGTCTCCCACGCATTGAAAAAGATGGTGGCAAAAGCGGAACGGGAAAGTACGCAGTAACGCACTTAACGGATGTCGGTGCCAGCGATTTCCTGAAGCGTATTGATCAGGGATTTCACCCCATTGAGCCTTGAGCCACTGAGTTGTTGTTCAAGGCCAAGTTGCTGGAATAGCCCGGTTAAAGGTGTTTGCAACACCTGTTCTGGGGTTTTGCCCTCCACGGCAGTCAGCAGGATTGCCAATAATCCTTTGACAATCCGGCCTTCGCTATCACCATAAAAATGCAACCGGCCGTCTGCCAGCCGTTGATACCCCAGCCAAACCCGATTTTCACAACCGGATCTTTCGATATTGGGCTGTTTTAGCTCATCCGCCAACGGCGGCAGCTTTCTGGCCAGACCGATGAGCTGCCGATAACGATCTTCCCACAATTGGCATTGCTGAAAGTTTTCAATAAGTTGTTGCTCCGTGATTTCGGTGCCAAAAGGATGCGGAGCAAGGAGAGTGTCTGTGCGTTGTGTCATGGGGTGTTTATCTTGTTGTGTGTTTGTTGCTGATTATCCTTGGATAAGATTTGAGAATCATAGCAGTTATACTTTTAAACGAAAGTTATTGATACGGAAAATGACAATGCAAGGAAGGGTGAATAGCTATCATCATTATAATGTGTTGGAGTTTTCATCGAATTAATTTCCCTTAAGGTCGTGGAAAAAACAACCTTTTCGGAAGAAGTGTGATTTAAATCTAATTTTCATTGAAATAATAAATTTTAGATTTTTCCTCTCAATCAAACACAGTTTCAAAATAAAACAAAAGGGGATCTCCGAAGAGGCCGAAGAATGGCTTCTGGCAGGAAAATAAAAGCCGGATGAATCTAAGAAGATAAATTTAGTATATCAATTTGTTTTTTTATTAGGGTGCTATCTGAAATTTAAATTAGGTAATTATCTGATTTTATTTAAGAATAGAGATTAATCACAATTTTACTGGCGATCTTTTATTCACGCTGGAATAGATAAGTATTACTGTTATATCCTGTTTAATTGATGCTGTAATGAGCATCCATTGAAAATCAGATGACAGGAGACAGGAATGTCCAATCTTATTTACTTGTCGTTAAAGGGCAAGAAACAAGGCTTAATCTCGGCGGGCTGTTCAACCCCCGAATCTATCGGTAACCGCTATCAGGCCGGGCGGGAAGATGAAATACAGGTATTACACCTCAGCCATATGATGACACGTGATCAGAATGTTAATCATCTCCCGGTCAGCTTTACCAAACCCATTGATAAATCTTCCCCGTTGCTGGGGTTGGCGATAGACAAGAACGAGTTGCTGGATGCCCTTTTTAAGTGTTACCGCGTAAACCTTGCCGGACAGTTGGAATTTTTTTATGAGATCAAACTGACAGGCGCAACCATTGTTGATTTTTCCTGTCACTACCCGCATTCGATAGATGACAATGACCAGATCCCGTATGAAACGGTGCAGCTTGATTATAAGTCGATCTCATTCACGCATCGCGCGGCAGGGACAACAGGCTATGCGATATCGCAGTTGCAGGGGCGTGAAGAAGAAAGGCCGCTTTTATCCGGGTTCTCGAATGTTAAGCCGTTAATTGAAGAAACTCCGGTAAAACAATCTAAATACCATGCCCGCTATCGTTGTACAGATGACGAAGGCAACCTTTTAATTCAGCGTAAATATCGGGTTTGCCTGCCGGATGGTCAGATAAAAGAAGGCGTGACAGATAAGCAGGGTTTTACCCAATGGCATCTCACTGATGACAAAAAGAACCTGAGTTTTCATATTTTAAAGGATTAATACCATGCCGACCTATACCGTTCAGACAAAGATCGAATCCAATGTTCCTGCGGAAAACCTGCTTTACGATTTAACCATTTATCGTCAGGATGCAAAAGGCAATTTCCATATATTACTCGATGTTTTTCGGGAGAAACTACAGAGTAATTATGCAACACAACAGCATGTCACGCAGGTAACAGATGACTCTCTTTCCGTGATTTATATTATGCAAATGATGCTTTACCGTAAGCATGGTTCAAATACAATTCAGGCATTGCAAGCCCCGTTTAAAAAGATGTATACACTTGGTGAGTTTGTATCAGGTAAAGCTTGCTCGGATAAAAAACGGGAGAATGCCTGTTATTTTGAAAGTACGATTGAAACAAAACCTGTCAGCGATGGGGATAATACCGTTGAACTAAAGATTACTATTCCTGAAAGACCTTTTATTGCTAAAGAATATCCAGTTGGTCACCCACACGATCCGTTTGAAAAACGTAAAATTGAATCACAAATTCAGGATAGGTTGTCTAAAAGAACTTATCCGGATCAAAATGGAGCAAGTTTATGTGGCCCTGCTGCTTTTTTTTATTGCCTGCAAATAGACAGACCGGATATTTATGAGCAAGCTGCCCGCGAATTATGGAAATATGGCAAAACTAAAATTGGTCAACTGGAAATTAAACCGGGTGAGGGTTGCCGACATCCTAAAGGTACTTTTTATAATCAATATGGTGAAAGAATATCTGGGTTAGATTGGTTGACATTGGCAAGCTTAAGAGATTCAGAAAATATGATTATGAGTTATGATGAGGTTGATGATGAAGTGGCTGGTATTACAATGTGGGGAAAATTGACAGAATGGTTTGAAAAAGCGGGTTATGAAAAAGTGTTTAGTAATATTAGTTTAATGCATAGTAATAAAGAGGGTATCGAAGAACTGAATAATTATATTGAACAAGGTTATCATGTGGTTTCTTTAATTTCTGCTGGCATGTTAAAGAATATGAAAGAAACATCTGGAAAAAACCACTGGATTGTTTGGAAAGATAAAGTAAAAAAACATGAAAACAATGTTGATATTACATTGTTTTCATGGGGAGAGGTTAAGCCGTGGGTAAAAATAAATACTTCGTACGATTATTTTATTGAACATACTTTTGGAGGGTTGGTTTTTAAACCAATGAAATAAAAATGAGAAAAATAATATTGTTACTTTTTATTATTTTTACATCATCATGTAGCTCAACATCGGTATCTGTTTATCCCGAAGGAAACTATCTGCCGGATGCCACTGTAGGCAAGGAATATCATGTTTCTATTCTTATAGAAGGCGGTGGTGTATATTCCAAAACACCAATTATTATAGAACCACCTGATTCAGGAATCAAATGGAGTCCTCATAAAGAGAAATTTACACTTGATGGCAAGGAAAAAATATCAAACAATTACAACAAATTAATGATAATCGGCAAACCATCAAAAGTAGGGGAGATACATATCTCAGTAGGAGGAGGAGTTAGAGGAACAATGTTTTCAGGAAGCAGGGAGTTTAATAAAACCTACATAATAAAAGTCAAAGAATAGTAAGTTTAGCAGAATGGCGGTTTATACCGTCATTTTAAATGAAAATCTTTGTAAATATTCCGTCCTCATGTTTTCGCAAGTTTAGCCTCTGAATGTCAGGGGCTTTTTTATCATTTTTCACGATGTTAAATAGTGTCTTAAGCAGAATAACCAACCATAAAACACCATAAAAAAGCAACTTGAATTACGCCAGCAAAAAGCCGATTTAGCTACCCAGATGCGCACCCTGCTTACCAAAGCCGAAAACGAAAAGTGTTCACTCAATGCCGATGAAGCCAAACAGTTCGACGAACTGCGTCACTATATCGTGACCGGAGAGACCCGCGCCTTGTCTACGGGCGTGCTGTCCGAGGGTGGCTATACCGTTATTCCCAAACTGAACAAACAAATCATGCAGCAACTTACCTGTGAATCGGTCATGCGCCGGATACCCAAGCCGACAAAACCCGCGCTTTCGGCACCCTGCAAAAGCTGGAAGTTGTCAGCCTTGAGGCCGATAGCCTGATTGATCTTAAGTTCCTGCTCAGGAACAAGTACCGCAAGAATGCCGTATGAGGGATGAGGTACAAAAGCCAGTCACCATCACTCCCCCAACAACGACAGCGCAAACGTAACGGCGCTGATCAATCTGTCCGCATCTTGCTGGTTGTTATAAGGCATAAACGAAGCGCGCAGGCAGCCGCTGATCCCAAGGGCGTCCAGCAAGGGTTGGGCGCAGTGTTGGCCGGAACGCAGGGAGATATTTTGTTCTGCAATTAGCGTGGCTAAGTCACTGTGGTGTAT
Organism: Xenorhabdus doucetiae; assembly: GCF_000968195.1. NCBI lineage: Bacteria > Pseudomonadati > Pseudomonadota > Gammaproteobacteria > Enterobacterales > Morganellaceae > Xenorhabdus > Xenorhabdus doucetiae. The sequence continues at coordinate 3,543,028 of NZ_FO704550.1, read as the reverse complement.
TCCGGCGATATTGAAGGCCAGCAAGCTGGAACCCGCCGCCCGGTAACTGGTAAAACCTGCCAGCTTGCTGAGTTGTTGTTCGGTGTAATCCGTCAGGGCAATGGCATGGGATTCAGCCAGCGGGATATCAAGGGCTTTCAGCCATTCCAGGGTTGCGGCAAAGCCGACCACTCCGGCAACGTTGGGGGTTCCTGCCTCAAAACGATAAGGGACGGCTTCCGGTGTGAAACCGTCAAATGAGACATGGGTCAGCATCTTGCCGCCGCCGTGCCACGGAGACATCGCATTCAGACATTCACTTTTGCCATACAATACCCCCACGCCATTTGGCCCATACAGTTTATGGGCGGAGAAGGCGTAAAAATCGATATCCAGTTGCTGCACATTGACAGGCGCGTGCATGATACCTTGGGCACCATCGACCAGAACGCGGCAATCATATTGATGGGCCAGTGCCGTGACTTGCGCCAAATCGACGGCGGTGCCCGTCACGTTAGACATTTGGCTGATGGCGACCAAGCGGCTGTTTTGATTCAGCAGGTTTGCGAGGGTCGCGATTTCTGGCTGGCGTTGATTGCCAAGCGGCCATTTAACGATTTTAGCACCCGTCTGTTCAGCCAGAATCAGCCACGGCAGCAGGTTAGCATGGTGTTCCTGCTCGCTGACAATGATTTCATCGCCAACATGCAGGCGAGGGCGAAAGTAGCTTTGGGCGACCAGATTGATCGACTCCGTTGTCCCTTTCGTCCAGATGATATTTTCCGGCAGTGGCGCATGGATCAGTTCCGCCGCCAGTGAACGAGCTTGCTCATAACGGGCAGTGATGGCCTGCGCGGTGGCATGTTGGCTGCGATGTACGGTTGCACTGTGGTTTTGGTAATAGTGTTCAGTTGCTTCAATCATACATGCCGGCTTTAATGCTGTGGCTGCACTGTCCAGAAATGTGGTGGATTGTTGCAGGGCGGGAAATTGCTGGCGGAATTTTGCGGAGTCAAAAGCTTTCATAAACGGCGCTAATTTAATCGTTGTGTAATAAAGAATAAGTTTTTCTTTCACTCTTTTCTTTAACCAAGAGAAGCGGAATTTTACAGGAGAACGTCAGGAAAAAAAGCACCGCAATTGCGGTGCATAAAAAAATCACTATGGACAGACAGGGTAAATGTACAGGAAGTGAAAAAAAACAGTAGCTTAAGCTACAAAGTCTGGTTTTCCAGACAACTTGCAAACACAACATCACAACCACAAAGCCAAAAGTTTCAGTGTATCGCTACAAAGAGACTTTTCGTTCCGGCTTAGGAAGTGCGCACACTATAGGGATTTGCTGGTATATCATCAATGGACAAATTATAATGATTCGGATTATAAAAACTAATATCTGAATGAAAAGAGTTACCGGTATCGTCACTATCACATAAGAAACGAACATGTCTAAACGTTTGCCTCCACTCAATGCGTTACGCGTTTTTGATGCCGCCGCCCGTCATTTAAGTTTTACTAAAGCGGCAGAAGAATTATTTGTGACTCAGGCCGCCGTGAGTCACCAAATGAAAAGTCTGGAAGATTTTCTGGGATTGAAACTTTTTCGTCGCCGTAACCGGTCGCTGTTGTTAACGGAAGATGGGCAAAGTTACTATCTCGATATCAAGGAAATTTTTACCGCCATCAATGATGCGACCCGTAAACTTCAGGCGCGCAGTGCCAAGGGTGCGCTAACGGTCAGCTTATCCCCCAGTTTTGCCATTCAGTGGCTGGTGCCCCGGCTTTCTGGTTTTAACCAGAGTTTTCCGGGGATTGATGTCCGCATTCAGGCGGTGGATCGGGAAGAAGATAAACTGGCCGATGATGTCGATGTCGCGATTTTTTATGGCCGGGGCAATTGGCCGGGGTTGCGAACGGATCGCCTGTATCCGGAATACCTGTTGCCGGTTTGTTCTCCTTCACTGTTGACGGGAGATCGTCCGTTGAAAACCCCCTCCGATCTCGCCAGGCATACGTTGTTGCACGATTCATCGCGGCGGGATTGGCAAGCCTATATCCGCCAGCTTGATATGCAGCAGCAAATCAATGTGCAGCAAGGGCCGATATTCAGCCACAGCGCGATGGTGATCCAGGCGGCCGTGCACGGTCAAGGCGTGGCTCTGGCGAATAATGTGATGGCACAGAATGAAATTGATGCGGGGCGGCTGGTTTGCCCATTCAATGATGTTTTGGTCAGTAAGAACGCATTTTATTTGGTTTGTCACGATAATCAGGCAGAATTGGGCAAGATCGCCGCCTTCCGGAAATGGATACTGACTCAAGCGGCGACGGAGCAAGAAAGGTTAGGGTTTATCACCCAACACCCTTAATGGCTATCGCCAATAGCTGATAAACAGGAGCTGTGTGATGAGCAGTCGAATCATGCTGATTTTGGTTGGGATCAGTGGCTTTTTCTACGTGGCATTGGGCGCGATGGGGGCACATCTGTTGGCACCTGTCCTGACGCTGCGTCAGATGGAATGGATACATACCGGCCTGCAATATCAAGGGCTGCATACCCTCGCCATGATGGCGCTGGCCGCTTTATCGATGCGCCAGCCCGTCGCGCCATGGGGTTGGAGTGGGATTTTTTTCGCAGCAGGGATCGTGCTGTTTAGCGGCAGTCTTTATTGTCTGGCCTTTTTACCGCTAAAATTTCTGGTTTATTTGACGCCAATCGGTGGGTTCAGTTTTCTCATCGGTTGGTTATGTGTATTAATTGGCGCTCTGCGTCTAAGGAAATCGGCGCCCAGCCATGAATAAAGTTGTTTTATATTGCCGCCCGGGTTTTGAAAAAGAGTGCGCGGCAGAGATTACCGATAAAGCGGGTAAAAAAGAAGTTTACGGTTTTGCCCGTGTGAAAGAGAACAGCGGCTATGTGCTGTTTGAGTGTTATCAGCCGGATGATGCGGATCGCCTGATCCGTGAAATTCCGTTCAGTGAATTGATTTTTGCCCGTCAAATGTTGGTGGTGGGCGAATTGCTGAAAAATTTGCCGCAGGAAGATCGCATTACGCCGATTACCGGTATGTTGATGGGGGTCGTTGAACGGGCGGGCGAGCTGCGTGTAGAAGTGCCGGATACCAATGAAGGCAAGGAGTTGATGAAATTTTGCCGTAAGTTTACGGTTCCGCTGCGTAATGCCCTGCGGCAGGAAAAACTGTTGCTGGCGAAGGAAAGTCACAATCGCCCTGTGATCCATGTCTTTTTTATCGCACCGGGTTGCTGCTATGTCGGGTATTCCTACAGCAACAATAACTCCCGTTTTTATATGGGCATTCCTCGACTGAAATTCCCTTCCGATGCGCCAAGCCGTTCAACATTGAAACTGGAAGAAGCCTTTCATGTTTTCATTCCTTATGACGAATGGGAAGAGCGGCTGGACAGTGGCCTTCATGCCGTGGATCTCGGTGCTTGTCCGGGCGGATGGACTTACCAGCTCGTGAAACGCAGTATGCTGGTTCATGCGGTAGATAACGGGCCGATGGCGGATAGCCTGATGGATACCGGGCAAGTGAAGCATCACCGCGCAGATGGCTTTAAATTTGAGCCGCCGGTGAAAAACATTTACTGGCTGGTGTGTGATATGGTTGAAAAACCCGCCAAGGTTGCCCAACTGATGACGGATTGGCTGGTGCAAAGCTGGTGTCGTGAGGCGATCTTCAATCTTAAGTTGCCGATGAAAAAGCGTTATGAGGAAGTGGCGCATATTTTGCAAAAAATAGAACAGCAATTGAAAGAAAATGGTGTGAATGCGCAGATTCAGGCGAAACACCTGTACCACGATCGTGAAGAGATCACTGTACATGTTCGTCGTATCTGGTCTCTTTATGCCACCGAGCGGGATTATTGAGTCTCCTTGATTGCTAAGAAATAAGAATGCTGCCTTGTTGGCAGCATTATTCTCAACTTAAAACCTCTCCCGCAAAATTTATCGATAAATAATACCACCATCAGTAATAATTGATTGCCCTGTAATATAGTCAGAATCGTTACTAGAAAGAAAAGCAACTAACGCTGCAACATCATCTGGAGTTTGCGCTCTTCCTAATGCAATTTCATCGATAAATTTTTTATATGTTGTGCCTTTTGGGGCCCCTGTAATCTCTGAAAAACGCTCGTCAATCTCTATCCACATATCAGTTCCCACAATTCCTGGGCAATACGCATTTATAGTAATGCCGAAACTGGCATATTCTTTGGCAGCAGCTTGAGTTAGTGCTCTAACTGCGAATTTAGTCGCAGAATAGACGCCTAGCATGGCAAATCCGTCATAGGCAGCAATAGAAGCTGCATTAATTATTTTTCCTTTTTTATTTGATTTCTTAAACTGTTTGGCAGCAGCTTGAATCCCCCAAATGACCCCACCAATATTAACATCTAATATTTTATTTAAATCTTCGGGTAGTACATCTGCTATTTTTTTTACTTGAGATACGCCCGCATTATTAATCATTACATCAAGGCCTCCTAATTTATCAGCTGTATATTCAACAGCCTGATATACTTCATTCCTTTGACTAATGTCGGAAACTATAATTTCCGATTTACAACCTAATTTATCAACTTCTTCTTTGACTTTTTTTAGTTCATCTACATTCAGGTCAACAAGAGAAAGGTGGCATCCTTCTCTGGCTAATCTTAATGCAATGCCTCGTCCTATACCACGAGCTGCTCCCGTAATTAAAACTATCTTTCCTTTCAAATTTTTCATATATACTCCAGATTGTTTCACAATAAAATTTAATGGTTGCCATTGTTTATTAATGGAGATAAGTACCTGTTGTGAAAGTATAGCATTCATTATGTCATAATAGTTATTCTGAAAAATAAATTTTCAATAATTATTATATAACGTATATTCTAATCTATCACCAATTGAATGCTATTAAAATTAACGTATAATTTATATTATTGTGATGTTTTTAAATTATGATATAGTCATTCCTCCATCGACTATAATAGTTTGTCCAGTAATATATTTTGCTTCATTTGATGCTAGAAAACAAACTGTGTAACCAATATCTTCAGGAGTTCCCAATCTGCATGTTGGTATTTCATTTCTAAACTGTTTTAAATAATCGTCACCGAATTCTTGCAATCCTTCGGTTAATATATAGCCAGGCATAATGGCATTAATGGTTATGTTTTTTTCTGCATATTCGAGAGCTGCACTTCTCATAAAGCCCAATTGTCCTGCTTTACTCGCACTATAATGACTAGAACCTGAAATACCCAATTTCTCTCCCGTAATTGATGAAGTAATAATGATTCTTCCATTATTTTGTTTTTCCATGACGTTTAGGGCTGATTGCACTAAAAAAAATGTTCCTTTAAGATTGATGTTTAGGACATAGTCCCAATCTTCAACAGTCATTTTTTTTATATGATGTTGTGGAAAAATCCCTGCATTTGAACACAAAATATCTAGTCGACTATATTTTTTTACAATATGGTCGACAGCATTTTTGCACGCAATTTGGTTAGATACATCAAGTGGAATGAAATCAACTTCAAGCTCTTCTGCTACTTTTTGTCCATTGATACTATTAATTCCAGAAATAATAGGAATTGCACCTGATTTTTTTAACACTTTTGCGATTCCTTTCCCTATACCTTTTGTTCCCCCTGAAATAAGAGCTATTTTTCCTGTTAAATTAAACATAATAGTCCCCTTTAGAATATTATGGTGGGTTTGATAAAATTTAAATTATTTCCCAAGTATATCGATTGAAAATATATTTGTTAATGATGGCGAGTGATTTTTAAATGAAATTTAAATCCTTTGAAAACAGAAAATCAAATATTAATTTACATTGGAAATGAGTTTTTCATAAAGCAGCGTTAAGTTAAAAGACTTAATGCTGCTTTTAAACTAACATAACAACGTTGTTATATTTTCTAAATATTCATTTTGTCTTCGATGCTTTCAGTAGATGCCAGGAAATAAAGACTACTATTATAGTTAATATTGATGTTAACCAACTAGTAGTATTAATGGCGTTTGTAAAAGAATATGAGGCTGATTCAATTAATTGGCGCCCCTGACTTTCTGTCAGTGAATCTGCGACTACATAAGCTCCAGCTAAAGTTTCTAAAGCTAATCCTGTTTGTTCTAGAGAAACTCCATCTGGCAATGTCAAGTTTAAACGATAAAAAGCGGTGATTAATCCCCCTAAAATTGTTGTTCCAAGAACTACACCAACCTCGTAAGCTGTTTCACTGATTGCCGATGCTGCTCCGGCTTTGGAAGAAGGCACAGATGAAAGAACTAAGTCATTAGAAACTGAAGCGATTGCACCTACGCCTATGTTCAATAATGCAAAAGCGATAACTATTGAAGTTAAATAACTACCTATACAGGCAATTAAGAAAAATGCAGAACCCGCTAGTGCCAACAAAACGGGTACTAGCCAATATGTAGGGACTCTTTGTGCAACAGGTACAATTAAAATTCCAACAAAAATTGCAAGAATTTGACCAGGAACTAGAGCAAGACTGGCAGATATTGGTTTCATATCAAGCACAATTTGTAAAAATTGAGTAGCAAAAAATACAAAGCCAATCAGTAAACCTAAACTGAGTAAATTAACTATGATTGAACCAGTAAATACGCCATTACTAAATAGAGATATATCCATCAAAGGAGTTAATAACTTTTTTTGTCGACGGACAAAAAGAACTCCAGCAATAAAACCAATGATAAATTCTAAAACTACACTGATTTCGAATCCATTACTCGCTAACTGTTTAATCGCATACACAATTCCAGTCATTGCTATTATTGATAATAAAATGCTATAGACATCGATAATTCCCGTATTCTTTTTATCAGATTCAGGTAATAGAATAGTACCAAAAATTAATAAAGGTATTAATACAGGTACTGCTAATAAGAAAATTGAATTCCAATCAAAATATTGTAACAAAATACCGCCCACAACAGGACCAAGAGCAGAACCGACAGTTAATGTTGTTGCCCAAATTGCGACAGCTAAACGACGTTGTTCACGATTTTTAAAAAGAGAACTGATTAATGCTAAAGTTGATGGCATCAACATTGCACCGAAAAAACCAAGTGCAGCTCTCCCTATAATCAATTGCTCTGGGGATGTAGACAATGCTGTCAAAACTGAAACAACTGTGAATCCCAATGAACCAAATAATAATAAAAAACGGTGGCCAATACGATCACCAATGCTCCCCATAGAAACTAAAAGTCCTGCTAATACCAATGCATAAGCGTCAATTATCCATAATTGTTGGTTTGCACTTGGTTCCAGTGCACTTGCTATCTTTGGCAAAGCGAAACCTAAAATAGTATTGTCTACTGTGACTAATAAAACAGGTAGCATTAATATCAATAATCCTAGCCAATTACGAAGTCCCGCTTGCTCATTGGTTTTGGTAGTGCCACTAAATGACATCACTTTCACTCCTTCTTACTTATCTTCATTTAAAATTTGAAAAATGTGTTGACAATCAGTATAGCTAGTATAGAGCCATTCCCCTAATTTTAGTTTAATTTCATCTAAGGAATGATTAAATTCTACCTTATCTCCAGACTGAACCATTGAATCTAACAAAGATAATTCATCTAATATATTTTTACGAATTTCTACAGCCATATAATTTTCATATTGAATATCCCAATAAATTTCCTTTGGATTAACCAAGAGTCTTGACAATAAAGCTAACATTGTACGCATTGGAGGTGGGGTGATATTATATAACACATTTATATCAATTGAATTCGCTTTTAATGCCAAACCAAATGCTAGTATAAGTGCATGGGGTAACACTTGACATAGCGCCATGACTTTATCATGCTCTTTTGGTCGCATTTTAGTAATACGCATTTGAAACTTTGTCAATACTAATTCAATCCAGCCATGTTCATTATGCATATCTTCGATAATTAAAATTACGGGACGATTCTTCTCCTGTAGGGAGGGAGAAAACATGGGGTTAATACCAATAAAAGGTTGTTGAGGAGAAATAGTTTTTAATGAAGAGTAAAAAGGTTCTTGAACAGAGCAAGTTGACACTATCAATACATTATCGTTGATAGCTGATAAAACCCATGGCAATGCTTTAATTGCAACTGTTTCAGGTAACGTAAATATTATTACATCTGCTTCATTGAATATTTCATCAATATTTGAAATAGGATCTAATAAGTCTATTTGGGAATAAGATGTATAATTTCCTGAAAGTTGTTTATCTATTCCATGTACAGTATGACCAGAAGTAGAAAAAATACGTCCCAAAAAAGAACCTATAGCACCGTTACTACCTAGAATGACTATTTTAAGGTTATTCACATATTCCCCTTAATATCACTAAAACAAAAGTGTGGCACACTAGCTTTAACCAATGTTTCTTCGAACTCTCCATAAGGATCAGAATCAGCGACAATAGCACCGCCTATACCAAATTCTGCACATTTACCGCGTAATACTGCTGTACGTATAATAATGCTTAATTCTACTTCGCCGCTAAAAGAGAACCATCCAAGAGCTCCGGAATAAATTCCTCTAGCTGAAGATTCTAAAGAATCGATAATTTCCATTGTACGCTTCTTCGGTGCTCCAGTCATTGAACCTCCAGGAAAGCAGGCACGAACAGCTTCCATTACAGGCATATTATCTCTCAATTGACCACGTATTGTTGAAACTAATTGATGGACAGAAGAAAAACTTTCAATTTTGAATAGTTCAGGAACATGTACACTTCCCGGGGTACATACATGATTGAGGTCATGACGTACAAGATCAACAATCATTAAATTTTCAGCTCTATCTTTTTTAGAATTATTCAAATTATTCCATAGTAATTGATCTTCACTTTTTGTTCTTCCTCTTGCCCTTGTTCCTTTTATAGGTCTAGACTCAATATTTCTAGCGGAATCAATAGATAAAAACGTTTCAGGAGAAGCACTTAGTATATAAAAGTCACCGCATGATAAATATGCACCATAAGGAACAGGGCTTATATGACGCATTCTTTTATAAGCATAAAAAGGTGGATAGGTATAACTCATTTTTGCTCTGTTAGTTAAGCATACTTCATAAGATTCTCCATCTTTAATATACTGAAGTGTTTTTTCTATTTTATTTATATATTTTTCTTGAGAGTCTTTAAGGTCTATTTTATTGTATTCTACAGGCCCAGGAGAAAAGTTAGGGATGTTTTTCCTTATTTCTTTATTGTGTATAGGGATGTTTTTTGTTGACCATTTTGGAATATCTCCATAAGGTAGCAAAATACATTCGTAAATCTTTTCTGTAAAATGATCGAAAACAAAAAAATGGGGAGTGAATATCAATAAAAAATCTGGGTATTCTGAGTTGTGTTTTTTTTCTCCTATTGTTAGTGATTTTAGTTCATACCCTAGATAACCAATAAATCCTCCTTTGAATCCAAAAGGAAGTTCTTTAGGTGAAGATATTTCAATTTTTTCTAATAAAATAGATAATTGTGAAAAAAAATCACCTTGAATACAGGTTTCACCATCTGGGCCGATCATATTTAATGTTTCTGTTTGAACGCCGTACCGTATAATAATGGATTGCGAAGAATCATTACCACCCATTATTGAAAATCGAGATTTTGGATTATCGGATTTTTCACTGTCAAGCCAGAAGGCGTAATTTTCACCACCATAATTATGCATAAAAAATAGTTCAGGATCTATTTTTGTTTCATATTCACGGGCATTTAAAGTATAATGAGTTTTACCTCCTATTAGTAAATAGGAGTCAATTACTGAACAAGGGTTTTTTTCCCTTTTTTCATTATATTTTTTGGCTATTTCAATAAAGTTTTTCAGTATTTCATGTCCATATTCAGAATAAATGGATTCAGGATGAAATTGGACTCCAAAAATAGGTTTTGTTTTGTGTTCCACTGCCATGACTAAACCATCATCAGTCCAAGCTGAACATTTTAAATCATCTGGTAAGTTATTGCATATTAAAGAGTGGTACCTGACAACTTCAAAACGTTTAGGTAAGTTGTAAAACAAACCATCTTTTGTATGATTTATTCTGTCGCGATAGCCATGCACTGGTTTAGGTGCATGGTTTACAGAACCACCAAAGGATAAAACAATTCCTTGATGACCAAGACAAATCCCTAACAAAGGAATATTAGAATTTTGAATTACTTTAGAGCAAACCCCAAAATCATTGAATACAGATGGATGACCAGGGCCTGGTGAAATAACTACTGCATCATAGTTATTTATAAATAACTCGTCATAAGATACAGAGTTAGCCACTACAGCGGGTTCCACGCCAGTAACTTCGTATAAGTATTGAGCGATATTTTGTGTAAAAGAGTCGTAATTATCAATAAGTAGTATTTTCATCTTTATTTATCTTTATTTTTTAAAAAGTTTTCTATCAAGATACTTTCTTGATAACATGTTTCCTTAATAATTAAATCAAATATTGATTTTGTATACTCTTCTCTTAACTTGAATTCTTGAGATCTTTCTTTTAAATGCCTTTTCATAATGCTGAGACTCTGATATTTCTGATTCCTTTCAACGTCTTTTTTCCTGACGCCGTTTTTAAAAAAATTTTCACATTTTTAATCAGTTGCCACATAAATTGGCAACCATGATTACGGGTAACCGTTTCATGTAACGATTGCCATAACCGCTCTATTTTGTTCAACCAGGGCGAATAAACCGGAAGGAATAAAAGTGTCACGCTTGGATTCTGTCGTAACCACGCTTTTACTGACTTACTTTTATGAATAATGTAGTTGTCTAAAATCACGGTGAGCGTTTCTGCGTGACGATATTGGCGTTTTAATTCTTCTAACGTATTGATAAATAATTGAGCGCTTTTCTTCATGTAACCCGTAAAAACAATTTTGTTGGTCCGGACATCAAGACAACCCGCAACGTAGTATTTTTGATTTTTACCCGGCGTATTAATGCGTTTTTGCTGGCCTTTAAAATACCAGCCCGCCCCGATTTTCGGGTTCAAGTGAATATCCACTTCATCTTCATAAACAACAGGATGTTTCTCTGACGCCCGGGAAAGCGCTTCGGTAATGCGGGCCATTTTTTCTTCATATTCCGGATCGGGTAACTTGACTGTCGGGGCCGCTCTTCTCCAGACAATCCCTTGTTGACGGAAATAACGGTAAAGCGTGCTCATTGAAAGGGTGATATTAAGTAACCTTTTGATTAAAAATACAAAAAAGGCCAGGCTCCATCGGGAACCGAGATAACCGAACTGTTGGGGAGAATGTTCCAATAGATAAGACAGAAAAGGCCAAAGTGGGGTTAAATGCCATCGGGTATGGCGGCCTGCCGGTAAACTGAGTAACCCCATCCATCCCAGCTCCCTAAACCGCTTAATCCAGCGCCAGACAGAAGACTCAGCGCAACACAGTTTATCGGCCACTTGGGAGACCGGCTCTCCTTGGCATAACCAGAGTATGCCCATGATCCGGCGGGCATAATTTTTATCTGTGGTTTTTTGAACGACTTTTTTCATCTGGCGCCGTTCATTTCGGGAGGTTGGTGGTAAGATAAGCATAACTCAGTCCTTCCTTTTGCGGTTTCTTTTATTGCAATCAAGACATTCGCAAAAATAGGACTGAGTTTCTTTGAGACTCCTACCATTTTGGCAAGCCATTTAATAGTTTCATTAGTGAATTTATGCGTTGAGGTTGCATCATTGGAATATTTTTTTTTGCTTTTATTTCCGCTATTTTCATGCAGATACTCATGCGCTCAGAAAGAAGAGTAAGGATTTTAGCATTAATAATATCTAATGAATCCCTATATGGTTGTAATATATTTTGATGGTTTGTCTTCTTGGATTCGCATAGTAAGTGCAATTTCTAAGAAAGGCGGTCAGTTGCGTATAGGCCATAGTGCATTTTCCTTTGGCGAGAAAGATGCCTACTATAGCAACTGACCGCCTTTCTTAGAAATTGCACTTACTATGCGAATCCAAGGTACACCAAGATGAACATTACTGGTAGATGTAAAAACAACAACTGAATTCCCTCTGTAAATCTCTGATAACAATTCTTCTAATTGTTGTAGATATTGTGGGCGCATAGCTCCACGAGATGATGATAGATGAATTCCAGTTTTGCTCATTGCTTGTTTAGCTGCTTCTATTAAAGCGGGGTGGTTTTCTAAACCTAAATAAGAGCACGAAACAAATTCAGTAAAAGTTTTACCTTTATCTGTTGTGATTTTTTTGTCAATACGCTTCGTTACTGTGAAACCAGTTAAATCTTCTTTAATAGCTTGATTCAAAATGCCAGTTGTACGTGATTTACGTATTGTCATCCAATCTTGTTCATTTCTCTGATTCATTTGTGTTACTCCTGTAATTTGTTATTCACTAGATTAACTACTGAAGATTAAAAGTTATTTATACCAATAGTAATAACTGAAAGACCAGTTGTGTCTGAAAAATTATTATCAATAATTGTTCTAACTTGGGAAAAACCTTCTTTTAAAAATAGATTTCTTATGACATCTTGTTGATTTTCTTGGTGTTCAATAACCAACCATCCATTTGCTTTAAGAGATTGCTTAGATTGAATTATGATCAAACGAATTAAATCCAGTCCATCATCTCCAGAATATACGGAAACATAAGGATGATGTTTCTCCCATTCTGGTAATATTGAGTATTTTTCTGGTACGTATGGCGGATTAGCTACAATTAATGAGACTGACTCTTTAAATTTATCCAGTGATTGAAGATCACGTAAATCAGTTTGAAATGCTTGGGCCTTTATAGATAAACTAGATAATCTATTAATATTTCTTACTAAATATTGAAAGGCCACCGTATCGTATTCTACGCAAACAACATTTAAATCTGGACGACGTTTAGCGATTGATAAACCAATTGCACCACATCCTGAACATAAATCTAAGACAGTTGAATCAAAAGGAATGTTACTCTCTTTGTTAATCCATTTATGAATAAGTTGACTATGAGTGCGAGGAACAAATACTCCAGAACCAACAACTAAAGGTAATCCATCAAAATTTATAGAGTTAACAATATGCCCAAGCGGTATGCGATTACAGCGTTCATAAACTGCAAGCATGAATTCATTATAAGCTTGTTCTTTATTGCGTCTTTCCAAATAACGATCGACCAAACATTCAAGATCTGACTCGACATCCCAAATACCTGCTTCCGATAAAAGTTTCCTAGCATTATCAATAAAAATTTGATATTCATGAGAGAAATTCATGACCATACTCCATAGTAAGCATGTAATTTCTGACGCATTGATTCATAAAGGTAAGAAAATGCGACCAATTCTGGGGGAGGCGTAAAATGAGGATGGAGAGATTCAATCAAAGCCTGATAGTTTTCAGTTAGTCCCTTATCTAGCAATGGTAGCCAATAGGGTTTGATATCCCAACGATATTCATACCCTGTAGCAAACATTTGTTGAACAGTTTCTTTAACTATCAATTCACGAGGTAGGCCAGCTAATGGTGGGCGGATAGGGTTAAAATCCTCAAGGTTAATTTGCGAGTTTTCCACGCCAGTCAAAGAATTAGCAATATAATTAGCTAATAAAGGGGATTGGTGTAATCCATCGCGATATGTTCCAGTGACAAGCCATATATTAGTATCATCACATGGCCCTATTAATGGAAAACCATCAGCAGGAATGGGTCTATTGCCGACTTGAATTGAAAGAATTTCAGCATCATAAAGATTAATATCTAACTGCTCTAATGCACAATCTAGTAAAAATTGAACATCAGAAATTAAAGCATGTTTACGTGGTTTCTCTGCCAAGATATTGGTTGCACCAAGATATAAAATTCTCTCACCTCGTGGTACACAATGTAGGCCACATGCAAATGCCCTATTAGGAGTACGAATGACCGACGTTGGCAACTTTTTGCCTTCTGGTACCCTGACTAAAATTGATACACCATAACCTGCAAATATTGGAGGGATTCTTTTAGAAATTTCAGGTAAATTACATAGAAGTTCTAATGAGTTTACTCCTGCTGCGACTATAACCTTGTTTGCCTGCAAGCACTCTCCATTCAATAATTTAACTCCTATTGCCTTACCATTTTCAACTAACACACATTGAGCATTTTCTTCTATAATTGTTCCACCTTCCTTGATAAATGCTGCATCTAGCTTTTTAAGTAATAGATCAGAATTTACGGCATGTTCATCAGGAATATATAAGGCACGAAGTGGACGGACTAAATGGCTTGCCAAAATGGTAGGAGTCTCAAAGAAACTCAGTCCTATTTTTGCGAATGTCTTGATTGCAATAAAAGAAACCGCAAAAGGAAGGACTGAGTTATGCTTATCTTACCACCAACCTCCCGAAATGAACGGCGCCAGATGAAAAAAGTCGTTCAAAAAACCACAGATAAAAATTATGCCCGCCGGATCATGGGCATACTCTGGTTATGCCAAGGAGAGCCGGTCTCCCAAGTGGCCGATAAACTGTGTTGCGCTGAGTCTTCTGTCTGGCGCTGGATTAAGCGGTTTAGGGAGCTGGGATGGATGGGGTTACTCAGTTTACCGGCAGGCCGCCATACCCGATGGCATTTAACCCCACTTTGGCCTTTTCTGTCTTATCTATTGGAACATTCTCCCCAACAGTTCGGTTATCTCGGTTCCCGATGGAGCCTGGCCTTTTTTGTATTTTTAATCAAAAGGTTACTTAATATCACCCTTTCAATGAGCACGCTTTACCGTTATTTCCGTCAACAAGGGATTGTCTGGAGAAGAGCGGCCCCGACAGTCAAGTTACCCGATCCGGAATATGAAGAAAAAATGGCCCGCATTACCGAAGCGCTTTCCCGGGCGTCAGAGAAACATCCTGTTGTTTATGAAGATGAAGTGGATATTCACTTGAACCCGAAAATCGGGGCGGGCTGGTATTTTAAAGGCCAGCAAAAACGCATTAATACGCCGGGTAAAAATCAAAAATACTACGTTGCGGGTTGTCTTGATGTCCGGACCAACAAAATTGTTTTTACGGGTTACATGAAGAAAAGCGCTCAATTATTTATCAATACGTTAGAAGAATTAAAACGCCAATATCGTCACGCAGAAACGCTCACCGTGATTTTAGACAACTACATTATTCATAAAAGTAAGTCAGTAAAAGCGTGGTTACGACAGAATCCAAGCGTGACACTTTTATTCCTTCCGGTTTATTCGCCCTGGTTGAACAAAATAGAGCGGTTATGGCAATCGTTACATGAAACGGTTACCCGTAATCATGGTTGCCAATTTATGTGGCATCTGATTAAAAATGTGAAAATTTTTTTAAAAACGGCGTCAGGAAAAAAGACGTTGAAAGGAATCAGAAATATCAGAGTCTCAGCATTATGAAAAGGCATTTAGATCATTAGGATTAAGCCATTGTATTTCTCGTGGATCAATTGTTGAATAAGGAACTGAATAGTGAATAAGCGATTGCTCAATAGTATCATAATTGAGGCTATCAACTTCTTTCATTCCAGCAGTATTAAGAATTATATGAGTTCCTTCCGCTGTGAATAATGGTTTGTCATTACCGGAGGAATCAGATAGCCTTTTTTCCCATGTAGGCCAAAGCTTTTTAGCAATACAGTCCATATCTAACTTCAATTTTCCGTGTTGACTGGCCAATAAACCTTGTGTGATCTCACCAAAGCAACCATTCATAGCTCCTGCTGCTTTAGAGGCAGAATTACTTCTATCTGTATTGCCGACTCTACAAACAGAAACTCTCTATTTGCTAATTCATAGGATATGGAACTACCTATTGCTCCTGAACCAATAACAATAAAATCATATTTCATCGTTTATTTCCTATTTATTCAATAATGATTTAAATTAAATGAGTAAGTAAAAAATATAGTTATTAATTTTATTTGCTATTTTTTTGTAAAACCGATTGGAAATGAAAGTTAACGACAAATTACATTGATGTCAATCCTTTTTGTTAAAAAATAGGCCCTATATATTCGGGGTTATTTTTGTTATTATTTATATTGAAATTAAAACGTAGTGTTAATAGTGTTTTTTTTGTTGTAATTCCGGTCTTTTACTTAAAAAATTTAGTGTTTTGTTTAAAACGGATTGTTATGTTTTTTATTTGTCGTTTAATTTATTTTCTTATAATGTTATTAATTTTGTCTGTTTTTATAAATAATGATTTCATACCTATATTAGCTGGGTGTGTGATTATTTTTAATTAAAATTAAACAATGCCTATTGCGTTATAGTGATACTCATGACAATAACAAGGAGTAAATTATTAGTTACTTGTTCTAAATAATAGATTGCGAGTAGGAAATTCAATCAAAATTGAGCGATCTGATTAATAGCTAAACCAAAAATCACTCATCTGACTGAGTTATTCTCTGAATAAAAAATAAAAACATAATCCTTCCTTAAGATCAATTCCCAGCAGATAAAAACAACATTTCCCGGTAGTAAATAATGTTGTTTTTTAGTATCAAAAAAATTTCATTGAGAAATAAATAATTAATTACATAAATTAAATTTGCTCAATATGTATTCTAAAAAGATATATGAATTATTTTTACACAGGCCCTAACTAACGCTATTTTATTCTGGAGTTTTTCTTCTAAGGGCACCTTGGAAAGAATTTAAAACTCTTACTCCCGTTATTATAAAAATTTCGGGTTTTAGAATAGTTATCTTGTTGTTACAGGAGATTTACATGGCCTCAAAGAAAAAATATACCTATTCGGGGTTATCTGATTCCCATTCTGTTCAGGATGTTAATTCACTGCTCAATGCCTACGTGCCAAATTCTGATCCGGGTGTCCGTGTGGCACATAAGGTATTAGCCGATGAAGCGCCTAATGAGCTTTTGCGTGGAAATTATCACTGGACCAATAAATACGTTAATTCTTCCGGTACATTGGAATTATCGTACCATTTTCTGGAAACTGAGCCTTCTGTCCGTATTCAGGGTGCGAAATTTTCGATAATGCCGTTGTTTGATATTTCTGATTTCAGTGCCTTTAATGAAGAACAGAAAGATGCGGCAAGACTCTCTTTACAATCTTGGTCTGATGTTGCCAATATTAAATTTACCGAAGTAGATAGTATGAAAAAAGCCAATATCACTTTTGGTTTTTTTGATTACAGCAGCAGTGACGATTACGCATTCGCCACTTTGCCAAATGGGCAGAAAACGGCTTATTCTTGGTATCATGTTAAAGACCAGACTTTTGCTGATAATGATATTGGTGTGAATGGTTATGCCCGCCAGACGTTCACGCATGAAATTGGTCATGCATTAGGGTTGGAACATCCTGCCGATTATGACGCTTCTGATAAAATACGCCCAGGCTATATCAATTCAGCGGAATATTTCGAAGATACCCGTGCTCATACTGTTATGAGTTATTTCAGTGAAAAATATACAGGTCAAGATTTCAAAGGAAATTATTCATCGGCACCGTTGCTGAATGATATTTCCGCCATTCAGGATCTGTATGGCGCGAATATGGAAACCCGCACAGGGGATACCGTATATGGTTTTAATTCCAATACCGATCGCGATTTTATGACCGCTACTGATGCGAACAGCAAACTCGTCTTCAGTGTCTGGGATGCCGGCGGTGAAGATACCTTTGATTTCTCTGGTTTTAGCCAAAATCAGCGTATCAACCTGAATGAAGGTGCTTTCTCCGATGTTGGTGGCTTGAAAGGCAACGTTTCGATTGCCCGTGGTGTCGTGATTGAAAACGCCATCGGCGGCAGCGGTGACGATATTCTGGTCGGTAACAGCGCAGATAATATCCTGAAAGGCGGCGCAGGCGATGACGTCATTTATGGCGGTCTGGGCGGTGATCATCTGTGGGGTGGTGAAGGCAACGACACGTTTGTGTACTTAGACGGCAAAGAATCACTGAAAGACAATCCAGACTGGATCCACGATTTCGTCTCTGGTGAAGACAAGATTGACCTGTCTGATTTCAATTTCGGCGCTACCGGCGATATCAAATTTGTCGATGCGTTCTCAGGTAAGGCGGGCGAAGTGCTGTTCACTTATGATGAAGCGAATGATGTGACTGATCTGGAAATTAGCCTTGGCGGTGATCTGGCGGGCAATGATTTTCTGGTGAAAGTTGTCGGTCAGCCGTTGACGGAAGCCGATTTCATCGTCTAATTGCTGTTATCACCTTAATAAAATATTGCCGTATGCCCCTCAGGCGACGGCAGTATTATTGTGGAAATGAAAGATGATGGAACCCTTGCTTTGCGGTTATCGGTTTTATCGATCGAAACCGTTTTTATCAACCTTGATCTTATCGATAATTTTCTCTCTCTTTGTTACAGGAGGATGTATGGCAAGTAGTTTGAGACTTCCACCCGCTGGCGAGTTGAAAGGGTTATGGCAACTCTCCGATGGGAATAAGCAGTGCCGTATTGAATTGACGGATACGCGTTTAGCCGAGGGAACAGTTTGGGCGGCGAAAGGCGATGCTTGTGTCACTGAGTTAATTGGGCAGTCGGTTGCAGGATGGTATCCGTCGCCTGATGGCATCACGTTGACCGATAGTGATGGCAACAGCGTGGCCTTTTTCAGTCATGGGTCAGAACAGTGGATCGCTTATTTTGTTGATGGCCGGGAACTGACCCTGACACTCAATGGCTAATTCAGTCGTTCATGCCGATAACGCATTTATTTTGCTTCCGTTAATATGAAGGGATTGCAGTGAAATTACGCTTTCCGAAGGATGAAATCACGGAGGTTCTCCGTGCCCGCAGCAAGGTCTTCTGGACTATTGGATTATTTACGGCATTTATCAACTTGCTGATGCTGGTTCCCTCCATTTATATGCTGCAAGTCTATGACCGGGTGCTGCCATCCAGTAATGAAATGACCTTGCTGATGCTGACATTAATCACACTGGGGATGTTCGCCATGATGGGCGGGCTGGAATATATCCGCAGTCAGGTGGTGATCCGTATCGGCAATCAGTTTGATATGTGCCTGAACCAGCGGGTTTATACCGCTTCCTATGAATCTAACCTGAAAAACGGTTCCACCGATGCCGGGCAGATGCTTAATGACCTGGCGACCATTCGCCAGTTCCTGACGGGCAATGCCCTGTTTGCCTTTTTTGATGCGCCTTGGTTCCCGGTCTATCTTGGCGTTATTTTCCTGTTCAGCCCGTATTTGGGATTATTGGCGCTGGTGGGGGCGATCATGTTGATTGCGCTGGCCGTGCTGAACCAATGGCTGTCTCAAGCGCCTTTAGCGGAAGCCAGCCATCTTTCTTTACGTTCCGCTAACTTAGCCAGTACCAATTTGCGTAATGCCGAAGTGATTGAGGCGCTCGGCATGTTGCCGGCATTGCGCCAGCGCTGGTTTGGCCTGCATCAGCGTTTTCTCAATTTTCAGCGTATTGCCAGTGAACGTGCGGCCGCGATTACGGCGTTGACCAAAACGGTACGCATGGCGTTGCAATCGCTGATCCTTGGCTTGGGCGGCTGGTTGGCGATTGAAGGCCATATCACCCCCGGCATGATGATTGCGGGTTCTATTCTGATGGGCAGGGCGTTGTCGCCCATTGAACAGTTGATACAGGCATGGAAGAGTTGGAGCGCGGCGCGGCTGTCGTGGCAACGGCTGAATAAGCTGCTGCAAGCCCAGCCGGAACGTAAAAGTGGCATGTCATTGCCGCCGCCGAAGGGCGTGTTGCTGATGGAAAACGTTTCCGCCATGCCGCCGAGTAAAACACGGGCACGTCAGGTCGCGCAAAACGGAAATAGCCCCTATGTATTGCAGGATATCAATTTCGCGCTGGAGGCGGGGGATGTTCTGGGCGTGATTGGCCCCAGTGCGTCAGGGAAATCGACGCTGGCTCGCCTGTTGGTCGGGATATGGCCGGCACAGGAAGGGGTTGTACGGCTTGATAATGCGGATATCTACCAGTGGAACAAAGATGAGTTAGGCGTTTCCATTGGTTATCTGCCGCAGGAGATTGAACTGTTTGGCGGCACGATCGCGGAGAATATTGCCCGTTTTAATGAGATTGAAGCGGAAAAAGTCATTGAGGCGGCGAAAAAAGCCGGTGTTCATGAATTGGTACTCAATCTTGAGCGGGGATATGACACGGTTATCGGCGCAGGCGGCATGGGGTTGTCCGGCGGGCAGAAACAGCGGATCGGTTTGGCGCGTGCGCTGTATGGCAATCCATCGCTGGTGGTGTTGGATGAACCGAATTCGAATCTGGATGATATCGGTGAAAAAGCCTTGAGCCGTGCGATCGCCCAATTGCGGGAACAGGGGAAAACCGTGGTGGTTATCACCCACAGGCCGTCATTGCTCTCGCAAACCAGCAAGATTTTGCTGTTGGTACAGGGGAAAATGAAAATGTTTGGTCCTTCCCAACAGGTAATGGCGGCGCTGTCTCAGTCTCAATCGCCTTCACCATCGCCTTCACAACCACAGTCACCGCTAAAAACGGCCGAACGAGCCTCGTAACATGATTTCTATCCATGATTTTTATCTGGGAGTAAAAATGTCCTATCAGACGAATGCAAAGGATGCCCAACACGAGGCGTCGGAATTATTGCCGCTGGATGCCAATCGTTACCTGCGGATCGGTTGGCTGGTGATTGGGGTTGGCATTCTGGGTTTTTTCATCTGGGCGGCATTTGCGCCACTCGATAAAGGCGTGGCGTCATCGGGTACAGTCGTGGTGGATGGCAATCGCAAAACCGTACAATCCCCGGTAAATGGCATTATCAATCACATTCAGGTGAAAGAGGGCGAACAAGTGAAGGCCGGGCAGGTATTGGTTCAGCTCAGTCAGGTGCAGGTGAATGCCCAAATTGATTCCCTGAAACAGCAGCTTTATACCACCTTAGCCACCGAAGCCCGGCTGTTGGCCGAGCAGCAAGGGCAGGAGGACGTTGTTTTTCCTGAGTTTCTGAACCCGTCATCAGAGCCACGGGTTCATGAAATTCTGGCCTTACAAAAACAGCTCTTTTTATCCCGTCGTGAAATGTTGCGCAGTGATTTGGCGGGCATGCGGCAGGCCGAAGAAGGGCTGAATTTTCAAATCAAGGGGTTGCGGGCAGCCTTGGTAAGTAAACAGCAGCAGCAAATTTCGCTTAAGGAGCAGGTGACGAATTTGCAACCGCTGACGGAAGAGGGCTATTTCCCCCGTAACCGCTATCTGGAATTACTGCGCAGTCAAAGTGAATTAAGCGGCAATATCGCGGAAATGAGCGGCAAAATGGGGCAGCTTGAAAAGCAGCGGCAGGAAACGCAGCAGCGGATTATCCAGCGTCAGGCCGATTACCAACGGGAAGTGCGCAGCCAGTTGGCTGATGTGCAGGTATTGGCAAATGAGTTGAAAAACAAGCTGGAAACGGCGCAATTTGATCGGTCACAGACGGCCATTATTGCGCCGGCAGACGGCTCGGTGGTGGGGTTAACCGTATTTACGCAGGGCGGCGTGGTGGCTGCCGGCGAGAAATTAATGGAGATCCTGCCGACCCAGAGTGCACTGGAAGTCGAGGCGCGTTTGATGGTGCACCTGATTGATAAAGTTGCCGTGGGGCAAGAGGTTGATTTGATGTTTACCGCATTCAATCAGAACCGGACGCCGAAAGTGGCGGGCAAGGTGATGGTAATTTCTGCCGACCGTTTGGTCGATGAACGGACCAGGGAACCTTATTACCAGATGCGCTTGAGAGTCACGCCGGCAGGCATGGAGAAACTGGCCGGCCTGAATATCAAACCGGGGATGCCGGTTGAAGTGTTCGTCAAAACCGGTTCGCGTTCATTGTTGAGTTATCTGTTCAAGCCATTAGTGGACAGGGCATCGACCTCGCTGATTGAGGAGTAATGGGAATGTTGATGGTTCACCGCGTTGTCTGGTTTTTATCGATACTGCTGCTGGCGTTATCTCCCCGCTCTGCCAGTGCCCTTTCCTTAACGGAAGCCTATGCGCTGGCCTTGCAGCACGATCCGACCTTTCAGGCAGCGATTAAAGAGCAGGAAGCGGGTCAGGAAGAAAAAAACCTTGGGTTGGCGGAACTGTTGCCCAAGTTATCCCTGAGTTACCAGAATGCGCCCAAAAACTGGCAGCAGATGGAGTCGCAATCTTTCGATCCGCGGAACCGGATTGTCAGGGAGAGCCGTGACCGACAGTATCACAGTTATAGCGGGGCGGTTATCTTGACCCAGCCGTTGATTGATTTCGAAGCGTGGGCGCGTTATCGCACCCGTCAGGCTTACGCCCTGATGAGTGACAGCCGTTTTCGGGCGGACAGCCAGCAACTGGCGGTCAGGGTAGTGAACCATTATATGGCTGTCGCGTATGCGCAGGATAGGCTGGCGCAGGTTGTCCAGCAACGGGCAGCTTATGAGGCGCAACTGGAACGTAACCAAAAGTTATTCTCTTCCGGTGAAGGTACCCGCACCGATATCGCGGAAACCCAAGCGCGTTACAGTCAGGTATTGGCGGATGAGTTAGCGGTGCAAGATGAACTGGATGCCGCCATGCGTGATTTGCAGTTACTGGTTGGCATCCCGTTGCCGGTGGATTTGCCGGTTAATCGTTTATCCGACGCCCCGCGGTTCAACCCCCTCAAACTGGAACTGGCACATTACACCGATTGGGAACAACGGGCATTACGCCAGAATCCGCAACTGGCGGTTGCCCGCCAGAAAGTGGAGGTGGCGCATCATGATATTGCACGCAGCCGGGCGGGGTATCTGCCAAAACTGGAGCTGTATGCGTCCCACAGCGAAAATAAATCCAGCAGCGATAACAGCATCGATCAAAAATACCGCACAGATTCCCTTGGATTGCGCGTCTCCATGAATCTCTATAATGGCGGCGGGACGGCGGCGTCCGTGCGTCAATCCGCCGCCAACTATGGCAAGACGAAATTTGAAATGGATGCCCAGACGGGGGAGATCCTCAATGCCCTGAGACGCCATTATAACGCTTGCGTGAATGGCGAAAAGCGGATACGCGCTTATGAAATGGCGGTGGAAGCGGCGGCATTACAGGTAAAAGCGACACAAAAAAGTGTGGCACTGGGGCAGCGGGTAAATGTCGATATCTTGAATGCCGAACAACAACTCTACACTGCCCGTCGTGAACTGTCTCAGGCCAAATATGACTATATGAAAGCGTGGATTGGGTTATTAAATGAATCCGGCCAATTAAACGGTGAACATATTAAGTTAATTGCGGATTATTTTGGCTGAGGTGATCCCTTATCTCTTAATCAGCCGTAATTGCTGCAAATTTCCCTGCAATAACAAATCGGTTCTTAGCGAAGCTATTTCACGGCTGATATACGCCATTTCTTTGTGAGCGGCTAATTTTTTGCGCCATTTATCCGGTTGGGTATCCAAATGCTGGAACAGATTATCCAATGAACCCGCTTGTTGCAGCAGGGTGGCGGCTGTTTTGGGGCCAATACCCTGAACACCGGGGATTTTACTGCTGCTGATACCCGCAAGCCCCCAATAATCAGGCAGTTGGTGAGGGGCAACCCCAAATGCTTGCTGGACGAAGGGTAAATCCAGCCAGCGTTTTTGGAAGTAATCACGAATTTGGATATGGGGAGACAGAAGCTGGCAGTAGCCTTTATCGGTTGAAACGATCGTGACATGATACCCGCTCTTGGCGACTTTGGTTGCCAGTGTGGCGGCCAAATCATCGGCTTCATGCCCTTCTATGTGCCAGCAAGCGACTCCCAGCGCATCGAATGCCTGCTTAATGAATGGCATCTCTTGCTGCAAGTCATCCGGCATGGCCGCACGCCCTGCTTTGTAATCGGGGAAAAGTTGATGGCGCCAGCTATGGCTGCGATCATCTTCGTCAAATACCGCCACCGCATGGGTGGGGGAAGCGTGGGTGATTAACTGCTTTAACGCATGTTCACAGGCAGGGATGCAAGGGCTTCCCTGTACTGCATGAATGCGTCGAATCAGATTTAAGGCGTCTACAATTAAAAGGTGTATCATGGTCGTTATCTTCCCTCCGTGAGTTCATTCCCTGGCACCAGCCTCATGATTAAATAAATTTTCATCATAGTGAAAGTCTGCAATCTTGTCCCGCGCGTCGCACGGGACAAGATTGATGCCTGTCATTTTGAAACGCTATTTAAATTTTGATGAGGTATCTGCAATTTATTTGATTATGTCATAACAGGGTTGATAAACCGTCCCTCCGGGCAGTTTCATGCGATCCTGCTCGACAAAATCTTTCAGCAGGTGATCCATGCGATGCATCATGTCTACATCACCGTGGATTTTGAATGCGCCCTGTTTTTCTATGGCCTGAATCCCCGCTTCTTTGACATTGCCGGCCACAATACCAGAAAATGCACGTCGTAGGGCTGAGGCCAGTTTTTCCGGTGGCTGATTTGGGTATAAATTCAGGTTAGCCATATTTTCGTGGGACGGAATGAACGGCGACTGGAGATCAGGGCTGATTTTCAGTGACCAGTTGAAGCTATAGGCATCTCCGGTTGCACGGCGATTGTCCTGAACGTCCGGCATGGCTTTTTTCATGATGCGGGCTACTTCTGCCGGCGCATCCACAATAATGCGATAGTGGCGGCGAGCCTGTTTCCCCAGCGTATTGACGATAAATTCATCCAGCACCTGAAAGTAATTGGCGCTCTCTTTGGGGCCGGTTAAAACCAGCGGCAGAACTTGATCTTTATTTTCAGGGTTCATCAAGATAGACAGCAAATACAACAACTCTTCTGCCGTTCCGACGCCGCCGGGGAAGATAATAATGCCGTGGGCAATACGGACAAAGGCTTCCAGACGTTTTTCAATATCCGGCATGATGACCAGTTCATTGACCAGCGGATTGGGTGGCTCCGCCGCAATAATTGACGGTTCGGTAATGCCGATGAAACGACTTTTTCTGTAATTCTGCTGGGCATGCCCGACTGCGGCACCTTTCATTGGCGCTTCCATTGCGCCGGGACCGCAACCCGTACAGATATTGAGTTCACGTAGTCCAAGCTCATTGCCGACCTTGCGCCCGTATAAGTACTCTTTTTCATTGATGGAATGGCCGCCCCAACAAACAATCATATTGGGTTCTTCCGAGATATGCAGGGCTTTGGCGTTGCGCAGGATGGAGAAAATGGTATTGGTAATGTGCATACCATTTTCCATATTCAAATTATGTGCTTTCTGGGCGCTGGCAATTTGTGCGTGAACAAACAAAATATCGCGCAGGACAGCGAAAAGATTGGCTGCAGGGAGCGAATGATTTTGCCGTCAACAAAAGCGTCTTCCGGGGGATTGACGAGTTCCAGTTTTACGCCCCGCTCCCGACGCAGTACGCTGATATCAAAATCTTGATGTTTTGACAGTAACTCTTTGCTGTTATCTGTTTGACTACCAGAATTGAGAACCGCCAGTGAACAGTTACGGAAAAGGCGGTATAAATCACTGCTTGCGGTACGCTTAAGCATATCGACTTCAAGCTGAGAGAGTAAATCCATTGATCCTAATGGATTGACATGTGTAATCACGAATGACTCCTTTTACCCCGTGCGGGTTCGATTACTGGCGGGCTAACCTTCCTGTTGTGGGAACAAAGGCTTCATTACTGCGCCACGGATTGATATCCAATCCTCCCCGACGGGTATAACGAGCATAAACCGTGAGTGTTTCCGGGGCGCATAAGGCCATTAAGTCATTGAAAATACGCTCGACACACTGTTCATGAAACTCATTGTGATGCCGGAAAGACACTAAGTAGCGCAGCAGCTTTTCCTGATCGATTTTGGCGCCTTTATAGCGGATCATCACCGATCCCCAATCGGGCTGGTGGGTGATCAGGCAATTTGATTTCAGCAAATGACTTACCAGCGTTTCCTCAACCACAGGGCCGATTGCTGCCTGATTAAGATAATCACGATTGAATTGATAATCATCAATGTCAATATCCTGATTATCGATACATTCTCCGGCAAATTCGGCAATGGGCTGCTGGCTGAAAGCATGGAGGGGATGCAGAACAACTTCAATCTTGCCATTGGCGCAAACCGATAAATCGTGTTGCAAGGTTTTTTGTACCGTTTCCCAATCCGCAAAGCGGGTTTGGTTAAAACTGTTCAGATAAAGCTTAAAACTTTTTGATTCGATCAGATTTGTACTGGCTGCATCTAAACTGACATGGCCGATGGCAACTTGAGGAACGCCACGCGCGTTGAGCCAGGAAAGTTCGTACATTGTCCAGATATCTGCCCCATGAAACGGGAGATTGTCAGGATAGAGTCCAAGCGGCTCCCGGTTCAGACTGCGGGGAACCGCTTGTAATAATGTGGGATCGTAGTTATCGCGGTAGGGAGTGGGTTTACCCAATGTGAGTTGGGCGAGTGCCTGATTATCTTGATACAGAGACATTAGGATTCCTTGAAGCTGAACTATCTTTAGACGGTAAGGTAAGCCCGTAGTGTATCAAGGAATCCTGATGGTTCGTATTTTTATTGTGCATTGATATTAAGCGTAGCTCTTAAAATTCATCGTGTTCTATCATCCATTTTAATGCCTCTTCTACGAGGCTGAGTCTTTTGGCCTCAATGGAATTGCTGTAGATTTTTGGTTCCCCAGTTTTCGTATAGTATTGGATTTCATCACCAATCTTGAGAACGGTGGCATGACGTGTATATCTCTTTTCAAGAGATTCCCATTTTTGTTTGTTAACCGTTTTTAATCTTTCATTTGGGTGACATTCTAAGTAGGCATTAATAATACTTCTTGACTGAGCATGTTTAAAAAAATCAATAGGTAATAATTTTATAGCTTGATCAAGGTAGACAGCATTAGAACTAGCACAATCTTCATTATTATATTGACGACTATTTTCAGGATGGTATTTATCTTTTTCGAATATAAATGAAATTTGATCGTTAAAAAGTTTGTGATGTAATTCTACAAAGTGTGTTTGGTGCTTATACATTTTTTTCACGAAATGTACGGAAAAAATAAGACAATCAGCAGGGCTGTTTTGTATTTGAGAATAAATGTAAAGTTTTTTTAATTTTTCTGGATTTGAATTTAGAAAATTACGATGTATGTTAAAATGAATAAATGCATTAGATCCGATTCCTGAATCTATAGCAATGATAGAAATTCTCCCTTCGCTATCTTTGAACACATTGGTGGCGGTAAAGTGTTGTCCTGTGCCTCCGGTATTAGTTTGTAAAATAAATCTTTTATGGCTACTAGGCGGTAAATTATTTAGTATGTCTGGTGTAAGTAACTGTGATAATAAAAGTTCTGTATTCATATTAACATATTTCATATTAAGAACGTTTATTATTTGTCTAATGTTACCCTGATCTAGACTGAATTTATCAAATTGCTTGTGTGTTTCTTTTTTTCTGAGAATTTCATCTCTATATTCAAGCAAGTTATTTCGATTCATGTTTAATTCCTTATGCTATTCAAGGTGCTATCGATGGGGTATTATTGATTACGAATTATTAATGTTTTCTCGAAGAATTAGTGGATACATTCATTATATCCACTAATTTAATATTTAAGAATTTATACAGGAAACAATTTATCCAATAATGGCGATCTAAATAAGTGATGTGGATCATACTTCTGTAATGCTGAAACTGCCGAAACCCAGTTATTATCAGCAGGCAAGCCAGCAGTCAATGACGCCGGAATGATGTTGCCCAATACTTCCTGATCCTCCCATGCGCGGTTAGCACCATAAGCCCAGCCTTTACTCCATTCAACACGGGCGCAGGCATAAGAACCCTCAAACTCGTTGAATAGCCACTGTTCAAATTGACGACAAAATTCAATGGCATAGGGGGTTTCTGGAAAGGTTAAGACATCAAGCCAGACGGCGACATCCCATTCCGGTCGATCCAGCCGGGGGCGAATGGCTGATAGGGCAGAAACAGCCGCTTCGGCATACACCACTTCGGTGGGATCATCTAATCCAGTCACCCTAACTTCAAGTGGGCCATTGATCGGAAATTTCCCTTGGTTTGCATAGTGTTGTATTAATTGCTTCCAGTGAGTATAAAATTTATTCAATACCAGTTGGATATTTTTACGTTGGGTTAATACCGCATAACCATTGGCGGTAACACGCAATGTGGTGGGTTTGACATATAACAACAGGTTTTTACTCCAACCCCAGATATCTTTCCCACTATTTTGTAAGGCGGCATGGGTCAGTTGATATTGCATTTCACTCACCAGAGGCGTTATCAGCGGGAAATTAGCCAGAAGATTATCCGCGATATCCGATAGGGTGGGGGAAATATTATCGGAAAAGGGGTAGTTATAAGGTGCCTTAACTTCAATGCTGGCAGCCGGCTTGGTGGGAGCGACACTCCAGACTTTTAGCCACGGTGCAGGTGTAAAGGGGAATAAAATGATTTCAGCCCGACCACTTTTATCCAGAAAATCACTAAAAGTTCGTTTTTCTTTTGCGCTTTCCGGTGGGGCAAATAATTCATCTGCCGGAATATCGGTGAAACTCTGACAGCGAAGACGTTGATTTTTACCCGCCTGAAGTTGAACTTCCAAAATCAGCGAACAACCGATATGGGTTAATAACGGCGCGCAATCAGGCTCATGTCGCTCAAAATGCCTAATGGTATATTGCTGATTGTCTTTATCCCATACCACAGCAGAAAGGGATAATATCGCATTACTGAGAGAGCCGAATGTGTGCCCAGGCAGCGGGATCTCGTCAAGCGCTTTAATGGCCGTGCCATGCCCGTCGATGGCGAGAACCGCGCCGAGTGTCAAATCACCGGGCGCGGGGGTTGCCGTAAAGCCCAAGCCCTGTTCTTCCATTTGGGTCAGTAACGTTTCCATTAATATCCCGGTTTGTGCGGTCACGATGGAAAACTGAGAACGATGCTCGATATTGACATGGGTAAAATGAGCAGAAAGATCCAGCAGCATAATGCGATTTCTAAAACTTTGCCCTGATGCCAGGAGCAGTGGCGACCAATTATGTGATTGCCCGATGGGCCTTAATTTATAGTTTTCTTGCCATGCCCAATTCACCACGGAAATAATCTCTTCGGCTGTTTTCGGTATACAGCAAGGGATATTATCGGCACGAATTTCTCCTGACCAATTTTTAAAATTGATCATCTTCCACATCACTTCTTTGGGAAAGTTGGGTAAGTGATATTCTATTTCGGTAATTATCTCCTTTTGTAAGCAAATATCTTCTTTTTTAAGTGAATCTGATGATGGCATGTTTTATTTCCTTTGTTTTTAATTGGAAATCTATTGGCTATCAACAGAAAGCAATTTCTCCAATAACGGTGATCTGAATATGTGATGTGGGTCATAGGTATTTAATAAAGATATTACCGCAGTCCAATTATTATCAACAGGTTGACCCTCATTGAATGAAGCGGGAATATTATTTTTTATAATATCTTCATCTTCCCATGCGGCATTTTCACTGTATGCCCATCCCTTACTCCATTCGACGCGAGCCGCTGCGTAAGTACCATTAAATTCTTTAAATAGCCACTGCTCAAACTTGCGGAGAAATTGATGGGCATATTGCGTGATTGGAAAGGTCAATATATCGAGCCAAACTGCGACATCCCATTCCGGTTCGTCTGGACGGGGGCGAAGTGGGGACAATCCGGGAGCAACGGCGTTTTTGTCTATGACTTCGGAAGATGTATCCAGTCCGGTAACCCTCACTTCGATCGGGCCGTTGATGGGAAATTCTCCGTCAACCGCAAATTCCCCTAATAGTGTTCGCCATTGGCGATAAAACACATTCAGGACACGTTGAATATCAGCACGACGGGTTAAGATAGCATAACCATTGGCGGTCACACGTAATGTTGTGGGTTTGACATATAACAATAAGTTTTTACTCCAACCCCAGATATCTTTTCTTGAAGTTGATAGCAGAAGATCGGTATAGAAATATTGAAACTGGCCTAATATGGGAGTTAATGCGGGTTCAACATCAAGACAAGCCTCAAGGATCCCTGATACAAGATCAGAAATATTGTCGGAGAATGGGTAATTATAAGGCTCGGTCACTTCGACGCTGGAATCGGGTTTTTCAGGCGCAATACTCCAAACTTTTAACCAGGGTTTTGGGGTAAATGGGAATAAAATCACCTCGACCCGACCACTTTTATCCAGAAAATGGCTCACTGTTTGTGGCTTATTTTCTTTATCTTGTGAAAAGGCAAATAATTCAGCCGCAGAAATATCAGTAATACTTTCACACCGAAGATGTTGATTTTTCCCTGCCTGTAATTGGACTTCCAATATCAAAGCACTGCCTAAATGCGTCAGCAGAGGCGCGCAGCTTAATTCAGTGCGCTTAAAAACCTTAAGAATATATTGCTGGCGCTCTTTATCCCACACGACGGCAGAGAGAGACAATATCGCGTTGCTCAGGGAACCGTAAGTGTGACCCGGCTCGTTGTCTTCTCCACGCGCGTTGATGGCGGTTCCATGTCCACCAATTGCCAGAACACCGCCTAAGGTTAAATCGCCGGGCGCCGGTGTTGCGGTGAAACCAAGGCCGTGCGCTTCCATCTGCGTCATAAGTGCTTCCATCAGTACACCGGTTTGTGCGGTCACGATGGAAGCGGGAGAAGATTGCTCAATCGTGACCTGAGTGAAATGGGGTTGCAGATCCATGAGAATAAGATTTTTTGGTGCATCTTCTTTGGCGTTCAATATCAAAGGTGACCAATTATGTGATTGCCCAATCGGTCTTACCTTGTAATTTTGTTGCCAGGCCCAATTGACGACAGCCAGCACTTGCTCAACAGACTCTGGTATGCAGCATGGAACCTGATCTATTTTAATTTCATGTGACCAGTTATTAAAATTTCGATATTCCCATTTTACATCTTGGGGAAAGTTGATTAGCTCATCTGTTTGTTTGATGGTTATATTTTCACTGGATGATGTGTTTTCTTTTTTATTTGTGTGTAGTGAGTGCATGATTTTATATCCTTCATTTTAAATTGTTTTAATTGAATTTTTAGGTGAGTATGAATATATATTTATATTTTGTCGTGTTTTATTGTTTATATAATTTAATATGATTAATAGAAGTGGTGGTTGTTCTTAATTTATCTGAGTATGGTTATTGCTGCGTAATAAATGCGCCGAGTTATATTTATTATAGTCCTCATATTTTTCGATGACGGGGAGAGATTAAAAAATATTTTATTGAGCTAATTATTCTTGGGAATTCATTCTGTTGTCACTGTGCTGCAATTTTCAGGGTATTGGGTATAGAATAGAACGTTATTAAGCCTGAGCCTGAAAATAGGAATGATATAAGCATATGACCTTTAATGTGACAGAGGCACTCTCTGACTTTACCCGACGTTATGTTGAATTATGGCAACAGCAAACGGGGTTTCCGCCGGCCAGTAGTGCATTGTATGGCGTACCTTCACCCTGTATTGAGCGCACGGGAGAAGATGTGGTGCATTGGCTTCCCCGGCCATTTTCTGTGCCAGAAAAACTCAGTAAGGTAGAAATTGCGCTGGAGATCCGTTTGCAGGACGCTATCCATGATTATTATGCGACGCAGTTGGCGGGTGATATGGCCGCCAGTTTTGCCGGGCAAAATTTCAGCTTGATTCAGGTATGGAGCGAAGACGATTTTATTCGCTTGCAGGAAAACTTGATTGGTCACCTTGTTACCCAGAAGCGGTTAAAACTTTCACCGACCGTATTTATTGGCACGACGGATACCGAGATGGGGTTAATTTCGGTGTGTAATTTGACCGGGCAAGTGATGCTTGAACAGTTTGGCAGCCATGAAAGGAGAACATTAGCCGCAGATTTGGCCAGTTTCCTTGCGGTTATCACACCTGTCATGTGCAGTTAATTGCAGATATTGGTTGGGTTTTTTGTAAGAGATATCTCACATCGCGCGTGAGATATCTCTTTTAATCATGGCGTGAATATTACTCGATAAAATTATTTCTATTTTATATCAATAGAATGCGTGATGTTATCTGAGTGTTCATATTGCCATTTCTCTGACGATACGGATTCAGTGGCTTGTTTCAATAGCCCGAATCGTAGATCCTTTCACTGTTCCGCAAGGAACCACTGCACAACAATAACCAGGGAATAAATCCATCGGGAAGATGGTACAAGGATGATTAGGTACAGGCAGGAAGGCTAAAAACTATCAGTATAATGATTGAATAAAGGATATCTGACAGGGATGTATTTTGTCAGGGAAATAAACAGGAAATACCCCAAGTAGCAGGATTGCTATGACAGCCACTCAAGAGGAGAGGTAAAATCTCTCCTCTTACTTCACTTAAATTGCCGCAACTTTTCCTACCGTAACTTTTCCGCTGAAATCGTATCAATGATACTCTACGTCCCAATGACGTGGTGGCAGTTTCTGCCATCTGAGCAACAGATAAGCATCAGACGAAACATCATGAGTATCGAGACACAAATTCTACATAAATTACAGTCAATTGAAGCGGCCCTGAAAATGGTGGGCGTATGGCAGGATTATCCGCCTAAACCCGAAGCCTTTGAAAGCACCGAACCTTTTTCCATTGATACGATGTCAGCAGGCGAGTGGCTCCAGTGGGTGTTAATCCCAAGAATGCGCGCCCTGATAGAGCAAAAAGCCTGTTTGCCGACGGCATTCGCCATCGCTCCCTATTTTGAAGAAGTTTATAAAGAAGAAACCGAGCGTTATTTCCCTCTGCTTGAACATTTGCGGGCGTTGGATAACCTGTTTACGCAGGATGCCTGATATGCTGGAGATTATTTATCAGGATGAGCATATCGTTGCCGTCAATAAGCCTGCCGGCTGGTTAGTTCACCGTAGCTGGCTGGCTCGCCATGAGACGGTTTTTGTGATGCAGACATTGCGTGATCAAATTGGGCAGCATGTTTTCCCGGTCCATCGTCTGGACAGGCCGACATCGGGGGTGCTGTTAATGGCGCTTTCAAGCGAAGTCGCCAGAACACTGTCACAACAATTTGAATGCCACGAGATACAAAAAACGTATCATGCCGTTGTACGGGGTTATGTTGAAGGTGATGATATGATCGACTACGCCTTAATGGAGGAGTTGGATAAAATTGCGGATAAATTTGCGGATACAGACAGGGCCGCGCAACCCGCCGTGACTTATTACCGTTCATTGGCACAAGTCGAGTGTCCGGTTGAGATAGGGCGTTATCCGACATCACGTTTCAGTTTGTTGGCGTTGATGCCAAAAACCGGCCGGAAGCATCAATTGCGGCGGCACATGGCGCATATTCGACATCCGATCATTGGGGATACTACGCACGGCGATTTGCGACAAAATCGCGGTGTTGCTAAATATTATCAGACTGGCAGGTTAATGCTGCATGCCAGCCGGCTTCAACTCAAGCATCCTGTGACAGGAGAGAGTCTTCTTCTGACTGCGCGCTGGGACCCATCATGGCAGCATTTGCTTGAACAGTTTGGCTGGCAGGGTATTGTGCCTGATCTGGAATGTCTTACTATTCGTGAATGAACACATCATGAATGAACACATCATGAATGAACACAGTATCAAACCGGTTAAAGAGATCAATATTTATGGCAAAAATTGGTATTTTCGTTGGTACAGTTTATGGCAATGCGCTGGCGGTTGCGGAAGAAGCGCAGCAGATCCTAGAGCAGCAAGGACATGAGGTTGCCATTTTTGAAGAGGCAACTTTAGCGCAATGGCAACCGTATTTGCAGCAAGTTGTCTTAGTGGTGACCTCAACCACGGGGCAAGGCGATCTGCCTGACAATATCCAGCCGCTGTATAGCGAATTGAGTGATAAGTTGGGCTACCAGCCCGATCTGAGCTATGGCGTGATTGCGCTGGGCGACAGTAGTTACGACACTTTTTGTGGCGGTGGCTGCACATTTGATAACCTGTTACAGGAACAGGGCGCCAAACGCATTGGCGAGGTGCTTCGGATTGATGCGATTGAGGTCGCCGAACCTGAAGTCTTTGCCCAAGGCTGGATTGAGGAGTGGGGGACGTTGTTGTAAGTCAATGATTACACCGCTTAGGCCTTTATCGGGTTCGAGAATGTGGGCGGATAAGCGGTGTATGACAAGCGGATACCATTACTTACGGGTCAGCTTTTCCAAATCGGCTTCAATTTCTGCAATTTTATTTGCCACGACATGTTCAAGATGACGCAAGTCGTCGAGGATCTTGTGTTTCAAATCCACTTCAATCTGATCATGTTTGCAAATCTGATCCAACTCTTCAATCACATAACGCAGGTTAGTATTGATCTCCTTGATTTCTTTGTAACCTTGGCTTGAATGATCGTCAGAGATGGTCTTTAACTGGCGTGGGTACTTAAATTTAACGCTCTTGGCGAAGAATTCGCCCTTATCCTTGCGGAAATAAATCTTCAGAATATCGTTATTCGCTTCCTGACGGAGGCTATAGCGATCAATATCTTCAGGATGTGTGATCCCCAAACTTTTCAGATTATCGTACATAGCGCGCCACCTAGTCATCTAAATGAAATAGAAAAGGCAAAAAATAGTGGATTTATTATCCATTTCGTTATCGTTAAAAGTCAATGGGTTAATGGGATTTAAGCGTATCCACATAAAAATTAAAACAAATACATTGCTTGAAATCATCAATCAACATACATATGATTAGCTCATAACAAAAATGGAGCTTTAATCGTGGATTATGAACATGGACTAGAGGTTAGCAAAATGAAAGCACTCATCGGCGTAATGAATGAAGAGCTTATTCGTAAACGTATATTGGCAATCGCTAAGGGTGAATATAAACCACAACCCGATGAACCTAAGGTTTGGTTTACGTCTATGATAGCACTGGCACAAGTATTGAGTGAAAACAATATTGCTTTACTTCGTATGATGGATGAGCAAAAGCCAGAAACCATAGCCGAACTTTCTGGGCTTTCAGGAAGAAAACCGAGCAATTTGTCAACGACGTTAAAAACACTTAATCGGCATGGCCTTGTGCGGTTGGAAAAGAATGGAAAAAATGTCAAACCCATTGCTTTATTTACCGACTTTGAAATAAAGATTGAGCAGGATCTGACTGAAAGGATTATGAAAGCCTGTTCAAAAGGGAAAAAAGCGGCTTGAATGTGAATAATATGCTGTTTTTTTATAGATATTCTTTATGGCTATAGCCACCCAAAGGGGTGGCTCAGTTATTTTTAAATTTAATCAATATTTCTCAGCAATTCATTAATCCCCACCTTGCCACGGGTCTTGGCATCAACTTTTTTCACGATAACGGCGCAATACAGGCTGTAGCTGCCATCTTTCGACGGAAGGTTACCGGATACCACGACAGAACCCGCAGGGACGCGGCCATAATGGACTTCACCGGTTTCGCGATCATAGATTTTGGTGCTTTGGCCGATGTAAACACCCATTGAGATCACGGAGCCTTCTTCGACGATAACGCCTTCGACAATCTCAGAGCGTGCGCCGATAAAGCAGTTGTCTTCGATAATGGTTGGGTTGGCCTGCAATGGTTCCAGAACACCACCAATGCCAACGCCGCCGGATAAGTGGACATTTTTACCGATCTGGGCACAGGAGCCGACGGTGG
Source organism: Xenorhabdus doucetiae (assembly GCF_000968195.1). NCBI lineage: Bacteria > Pseudomonadati > Pseudomonadota > Gammaproteobacteria > Enterobacterales > Morganellaceae > Xenorhabdus > Xenorhabdus doucetiae. Next base: position 3,507,377 of record NZ_FO704550.1, on the reverse strand, counting down.
CCCAAGTGTCTACCATGCTGCCTTCATCCACGTAAGCACCCAGGTTGACGTAAGAGGGCATCAGTACGGTGTTGCGGGCGATATAGGCGCCTTGGCGGACCGCCGCAGGAGGCACGACACGGAATCCTTCTTTTTCGAAACGTGCCTGATCATAGTCAGCAAATTTCATCGGGACTTTATCGAAATAGCGGCTTTCAGCGCCTTCCATCACCTGATTGTCATTAATGCGGAAGGAAAGCAGTACCGCTTTTTTCAACCATTGATGCGTTATCCACTTTCCATCGACTTTTTCGGCGACCCGTAGTTTGCCGCTGTCCAGCATTTGAATAACCTGATTGATGGCAGCGCGGGTTGCATTGTCAACCGTCATTGGAGTGATGTTTACGCGGTTTTCAAACGCAGTTTCGATAGTCGTTTGTAATTGCAGCATGAGTATGCGGTTCCTAATTTCTGTTAAGAGAGTCTTGTTATAGTTTATCCCGTGTGTCGAGGGTTTCTGTCAACCTTTCTGATAATTCATCCCTTATTTTTTGATGTAATGCGTTTTGATCTTTATCCGCTAAGACAAAAAAGTCTTCGACACGTTCACCGATGGTCGTAATGCGGGCGCCGTGCAGGGAAATATCTAATTCAGCGAAAATATTCCCCACCCGTGCCAATAATCCGGGCTGATCCAACGCGATCAATTCCATATAAGTACGGCGAGCATTTTTGCTGGGTATAAAGTTAACCTTGGTGGGAACGTTAAAATGGCGCAATTTGGCCGGCAGATTGCGTGCCTTTGGGACGTTAGGATGAGGATCGTTTACGACTTTCAGTAAGGCTTGCCGGATAGGTTCATGGCGGTCAAATGCCAGCGGATGGCCGTTAGGCTCCAACACAACAAAAGTATCCATCGCCATTTCATCCCGGTTGGTGAAGATTTGGGCATCGTGAACACTTAAATTACGCTTGTCCAACTCCCCAACAACGGCGGCAAAAAGCGAAGGCCGATCTTGGCACCAAATAAAAATTTCTGTCCCGCCGTGAGAAAATGCGGTGCTGATGAGTACCATAGGTTCCAGAAAAGTTTGGTGGATGGTGTGGTGGAGTAAGTGGCTGGCGTGCCACGCTAATTGATCAGGGGTATGACGCAGGAAATAATCCGCATGGCAACGGTTCCAGATATGGTGTAACCGCTGCTCGTCGATATTTTCTTGCCGCAGAAGCGTTAACGCTTGTATGCGATTATTGCGGATGCGCTCCCGTAAATCAGGGGTATTTTGAATCCCTTGGCGCAATTGGGTTTCCGTGGCGAAATAGAGTTCACGTATCAGGCTCTGTTTCCAGCTATTCCAGAGTTTGGCGTTGGTAGCACAAATATCTGCGACGGTGAGGCAGGCTAAGTAATTAAGACGGTTTTGGTTTTTAACCTGGCCGGCAAATTGCTGGATCACCTCAGGATCTTGGATATCCCGTCGCTGCGCCGTCACTGACATCAGTAAGTGGTCGCGAACCAGCCATTCCACTAATTCTGCTTCATGGTTGGTCAGGCCATGCTGTTGGGCAAATACGAAGGCATCTTTGGCACCCAGCTCAGAATGATCACCATTGCGCCCTTTGGCAATATCATGGAAAAAAGCCGCCAGCCGCAACAGCTCTGGTTGGGGGAGACGCGGATAAAGTTCAACACACAGCGGATGAATAACCCGGTTGTTTTCATCGGCAAAACTTTCCAGTTTTTGCAGTACGCGGATAGTGTGCTCGTCAACCGTATAAGCATGAAAAAGATCAAACTGCATCTGGCCGACAATATGGCTCCAAAATGGCATATAAGCGCCTAATACACTATGCCGGTGCATGGGGAGTAACGCTCCGGTAACGGCATGGGGATGGCGCAGAATAGCCATAAATATTTTTCGGGCGGCGGGGAACTCACACAAAGGCGTGCTCAGGTTTCTGCGGGCATAACGCAGTTGGCGCAGTGTCGTCGAATAGATCCCCTGAATGTCACGATATTCAGCCATGTGATAAAACAGGCGCAATATTGACGTGGGATCACGGCTAAACAGGGTTGCATCAATGAGATCGATCAGGTTTCCCCGCAATTGAAACTCGCTGTTCAGGGGACGGGGTTTCTCATTGGGCTGCAAGGCCAAAATGGCTTCATCAAACAGTTGCAGCAGCATGTTATTCAGCTCACTGACGCGACGGGTCACGCGATAAAAATCTTTCATCATTCGCTCGACAGGCTGATTTCTTTCTCCTTCATAGCCGAGCAGTCGGGCGACACTGAACTGGCGTTCAAACAACAGCCGGTTATCATAACGGTTAACAACCAGATGAAGCGCAAACCGGATGCGCCAGAGAAACGCCTGACATTCGTTCAGTTCGTTGCGTTCTTCCTGGGTCAGGAAACCAAAATTGACCATTTCATCTAAGGAGGTGGCACCAAAATGGCGGTGAGCGACCCAAAGTAAGGTGTGAATATCGCGTAACCCACCGGGGCTACTTTTGATATCAGGCTCCAGATTGTAACTGGTACTGTGATAGCGTTGATGGCGTTCTTGTTGTTCCGCAATTTTTGCGGCGAAAAATTGAGCTGACGGCCAAAAATCATCGCTGAAAATATATTTCTGCAATCGCAGAAATAGTGGTAAGTCCCCACAAATTAAGCGGGATTCAATCAGGTTAGTCGCGATAGTCGGATCGGAAAGGCCTTTTTGCTGGCATTCTTCGAATGTTCTGACACTGTGGCCGACTTCAAGGCGGATATCCCAAAGCAGGGCAATCAGTTGTCCGAGGCGAGTTGATTGCTCCTCAGTCAATGGCGATTCACTCAGGATCAACAGGTCAATGTCAGAGAGAGGATGTAATTCCCGGCGGCCATAGCCCCCTACGGCAATCAGTGAAAGGGAAGTTATCTGGTCAAACCCCTGTTCCTGCCAGAGTCGCTTTAAAAGCTGATCGATATAGTCGCTGCGGGTGTAAATCAGCGCATCCGGCGAAATGCCGGCCTTGAATGCCTGCTCAAGCCATAGCTGGAATTCATCAATATGCTGTTTAAGGGCAGGAAATTGCAGATCATCGTGGGAAAACTCCACCGGAGAAAGGGGAGGAACGGGTGCTTGCGCTAAGGAGATATCGACTGGCATATGCAGAAACCTATTATGAGAAAGCCCATGTATGAGAAAGCCCATGAGGAAACAGACCACGATGACCAGATTACTGAGAAAATGAGAGGATGAACAGGCATTATTGCCAGCGATTAAGGCTCCCTGTGAGTTGGCCGGGAACCTTAATTAATTGCGCTAGCGGGGAATTACGCGTTCACTAATACCGCAGAGATATGCGCTTCTTCCTCTTTACGCCATGTCATGATTTCACAACCATTATCGGTCACAACAAGGGTGTGCTCATACTGGGCAGACCAACCGCGATCTTTGGTTTTTACTGTCCAGCCATCTTTCATGCTGCGGATACGAAAATCGCCGGCGTTGACCATTGGCTCAATGGTGAATGCCATGCCTTTTTGTAAGACAACGCCGCCATCATCCGCATCATAGTGCAGAACGTGCGGTTCTTCGTGGAAGCCTTTACCGATACCGTGGCCGCAGTATTCGCGGACTACCGAGTAATCGTGGCTCTCCACAAATTGCTGAATGGCCTTGCCAATGGCACGCAGACGGATGCCGGGCTTGACCATTTTCAGGGCGAGGTACAGGCTTTCTTGTGTGATGCGACACAGGCGCTCACCCTGAATGGTTGGCTTGCCAACAATAAACATTTTGGAGGTATCACCGTGGAATTCATCTTTAATGACGGTCACGTCAATATTGACGATATCACCCTCTTTCAGCACCTTGTCATCGCTGGGAATGCCGTGGCAAACCACGTCATTAACAGAGATGCACACCGATTTAGGAAAGCCGTGGTAGCCCAGACACGCTGAAATAGCCTGCTGTTTTTCAGTGATGTGCTTGTGGCAGAGACGATCCAGTTCACCCGTAGTGACACCTGCCTTAACATAAGGCTCAATCATTTCCAGAACTTCGGCTGCCAGACGTCCGGCAACCCGCATTTTCTGAATGTCTTCTTCTGTTTTGATAGAAATAGCCATGAAATGGGTCCATTTAAGTCGAAAATTACCGACTACTTGATATTAATTAAAGGAAGTGTTGTTGGTAATGGTATCAGCCCACCGAATGGATGCCAATATAACCCGTATCTTTCAAACTTGGTTCATGTTGCTGTAACAAATGTTGGAGTCTGGTGGCGGTTTATGGTATAAAGCGCGCCGGTATTCTAGGTAATTGTTTCTGAACTGATGCAATTTGCCAGAGATACTAAATAAACTCATTATGTGTAAATAACACACACAGATCGGCACATACACCGGGGTGCTCTCATGCGGTTAATTCATTGATGTGAATGGCTTTCATCTGAGAGGGTCTGTTACGAATAACCCGCAGTTAAAGAGTCGGTGTCATGGGATCTGTGGAGGCATAACCCCAATTAACTTTATAGAGGTCTAAAATGGCAACTGTTTCCATGCGCGATATGCTGCAAGCTGGCGTTCACTTCGGTCACCAGACTCGTTACTGGAACCCAAAAATGAAACCTTTCATCTTTGGTGCGCGTAACAAAGTTCATATCATCAACCTGGAAAAAACTGTTCCAATGTTCAACGGTGCACTGGCAGAGTTGAACAAAATCGCTTCCCGTAAAGGTAAGATTCTGTTTGTTGGTACTAAGCGTGCTGCCAGCGAAGCAATCAAAGAAGCTGCACTGAGCTGTGACCAATACTTCGTTAACCACCGTTGGTTAGGTGGTATGCTGACTAACTGGAAAACTGTTCGTCAGTCAATCAAGCGTTTGAAAGATCTGGAAATTCAGTCTCAGGACGGTACTTTTGACAAGCTGACCAAAAAAGAAGCGCTGATGCGTACTCGTGAGCTTGGCAAACTGGAAAACAGCCTGGGCGGTATCAAAGACATGGGCGGTCTGCCTGATGCTCTGTTTGTTATCGATGCTGAACACGAGCACATTGCTATCAAAGAAGCCAATAACCTGGGTATCCCTGTATTCGCTGTTGTTGATACTAACTCTGATCCAGACGGCGTTGACTTCATCATCCCTGGTAACGACGACGCAATCCGTGCAGTTAAACTGTACCTGACCGCCGCAGCTACCGCTGTTCGTGAAGGTCGTTCTCAAGATCTGGCTGTTCAGGCTGAAGAAGGTCTGGTAGACGCTGAATAATAAGGCACGCTCATTTTTGTTTGAGCCCTTATTGACCAGGTATTGAAATATATTGGTTAGGGGGCCTGTCACGGCCCCCTTTATCTATCTGATATAGAACTTTTATCTGATATAGAACTTTCCACGCGGAATATTATCTTCCCGCGAGACACATCGAGGAATAAAACAAATGGCTGACATTACCGCTGCTCTGGTAAAAGAACTGCGTGAGCGTACTGGCGCAGGCATGATGGAATGTAAAAAAGCACTGGTTGAAGCAAATGGTGATATCGAACTGGCTATCGATAACATGCGTAAATCAGGGCAAGCAAAAGCGGCTAAGAAAGCAGGCCGTGTTGCTGCTGAAGGTGTTATTCTGGTTGAAGTTTCGGCTGATGCTAAATTCGCCGCTATCGTTGAACTGAACTGTGAAACTGACTTCGTTGCTAAAGATGCTGGCTTCCTGGCATTCGGTAAAGAAGTTATCGCTTCCGTTAAGGCAGACAAAAACGCTGACATCGACGCACTGAAAGCGAAGTTCGAAGAACAGCGCGCTAATCTGGTTGCGAAGATTGGTGAAAACATCAACATTCGTCGCGTTGCTATCCTGGAAGGTGAAGCTGTGGGTTCTTACCTGCACGGCGCGCGCATCGGTGTTCTGGTTGCGGCTGAAGGCGCAAGCGAAGAGCTGATCAAGCACATCGCTATGCACGTTGCTGCCAGCAAGCCAGAATATGTTAACCCAACTGACGTTCCTGCTGACGTTGTTGAGCGTGAGCATCAGATCCAGCTGGACATCGCCATGCAGTCTGGCAAACCTCGCGAAATCGCAGAGAAAATGGTTTCTGGCCGCATGAACAAATTCACCGGCGAAATCTCTCTGACCGGTCAGAACTTCGTGATGGACCCAAGCAAATCGGTTGGTGATCTGCTGAAAGAAAACAATGCTAAAGTAATCAACTTCATCCGCTTCGAAGTGGGCGAAGGTATTGAGAAAGTTGAAGCTGATTTCGCAGCCGAAGTGGCTGCAATGAGCAAACAGTCTTAATTTTCTTGAACGGAGCCGCCGATTGGCGGTTCTGTTTTATCTTATGATGAATTTTGACATCTGGGCTGTATAGCGTGGATGTGTCGTCGTTGAGTGAATCGTAATCAATCCCCAATATCCTTATCTGCTTAGGACTGAACACCATGGCAACCAATGCAAAACCCGTATATCAGAGAATCCTGCTTAAGCTCAGTGGAGAAGCCTTGCAAGGCGCAGAAGGTTTTGGTATCGACGCCAGCGTCTTAGACCGCATGGCTCAGGAAATCAAAGAACTGGTTGAGCTGGGTATTCAGGTCGGTGTCGTTATTGGAGGAGGCAACCTGTTTCGTGGTGCCGGTTTGGCAGAAGCAGGCATGAACCGTGTCGTCGGTGACCACATGGGCATGTTGGCGACGGTGATGAATGGTCTGGCAATGCGTGATGCTTTGCACCGCGCCTATGTGAACGCGCGTTTGATGTCCGCCATCCCACTAAATGGCGTGTGTGACAATTATAGCTGGGCTGAGGCGATCAGCTTATTGCGTCACGGTCGTGTTGTTATTTTCTCTGCGGGTACGGGTAACCCGTTCTTCACAACAGATTCCGCTGCCTGTCTGCGTGGCATTGAAATCGAAGCGGATGTTGTGTTAAAAGCAACCAAAGTTGATGGCGTCTATTCTGCTGATCCGGCAAAAGATCCGGAAGCCGTTCTCTACAATAAGCTCACTTATCAGGACGTATTGGAGCGTGAATTGAAAGTGATGGATCTGGCGGCCTTTACGCTGGCTCGTGACCATAACCTGCCAATTCGGGTCTTTAATATGAACAAACCAGGCGCACTTCGTCGTGTTGTGATGGGGGAAAGTGAAGGTACGTTGATTTCTCACGGCTGATTTTTCACCGTTTGTACTCAGAGACATCGGTGAAGTTTGACGGTATGATCACGGCCTGATGCGCCAAATGTAATGACACAGGGCCACATGCGCTTTAGCGTATTTGACTCACTTATCGGTGAATTACGCAGTGTGGCCTAGAAAATAACCATCTCCCAAGGGTTTGTAACGTGATTAATGAAATCAAAAAAGACGCACAAGACCGCATGGAAAAAAGCGTCGAAGCACTGAAAAATCAAATTAGCAAGGTTCGTACTGGCCGTGCTTCTCCTAGTCTGCTGGATGGCATCAGCATTGAGTATTACGGTTCTGCGACTCCATTGCGTCAGATTGCAAACGTCGTTGCAGAAGATGCCCGCACGTTGGCGATCACGGTATTTGATCGTTCCATGACTGCGGCGGTTGAAAAAGCCATTATGGCTTCTGATCTCGGCCTGAACCCCTCTTCTGCCGGGACCATTATTCGTGTTCCATTGCCACCACTGACAGAAGAGCGCCGTAAGGATCTGATTAAAGTTGTGCGTGGAGAAGCGGAGCAGGGTCGTGTCTCCATCCGTAACATCCGCCGTGATGCGAACGATAAAGTTAAAGCTCTGCTGAAAGACAAAGAAATCAGTGAAGATGAAGAACGTCGTTCACAAGACGACATTCAGAAACTGACTGACAGCTTTATTAAGAAAATTGATGAAGCGCTGGCAAATAAAGAAACTGAGTTGATGGACTTCTAATTGCCATTTCATGCCGACAACGCCGCACCCCTTGCGGCGTTGTTCTTATTCTGGATATTACACCTCTATCACATTTCTTTCTCAAGCGATGGACATAGCGATCCGCACCGCTCAAACTATGACGGTTCTCTGTTGCAATTTTCCATTGCGATTTTATATCAGTAGCATACTTAGAGTATAAAAATGAAACGGTTAACTATTCTTGGCTCAACGGGGTCGATTGGGAAAAGTACGCTTTCTGTTGTCCGAAATAACCCAGAGAAATTCAGTGTCGTGGCACTGGTTGCTGGGAAAAATATTGAAGTTATGGCACAGCAATGTTTGGAATTTCACCCGCAATATGCCGCCATGGCCGATGAGCCGTCAGCAAAGGCGCTGCGCCGATTATTGCAAGCGCAGGGAAGCCAAACTGAAGTGCTGTCCGGTAAAGAGGCTATTTGTGATTTAGCCGCATTGGACGACGTCGATCAAGTCATGTCAGCCATTGTCGGCGTTGCCGGTTTATTGCCGACCTTGGCCGCTATTCGTCAAGGCAAACAAGTGCTGCTGGCTAACAAAGAATCGTTGATTACCAGTGGCCGGCTGTTTATGGATGCGGTTGTCCGATATAACGCGCAATTGCTGCCCATTGACAGCGAACACAATGCCATCTTCCAAAGCCTGCCGGAGGGGGTTCAGCACAATCTTGGCAATATCGATTTAAAAGAGTACGGTATTTCCAGTATTATTCTGACGGGATCTGGCGGGCCATTCCGTAAGACGCCTTTGGATAAACTGCCTGACGTGACGCCGGATGAAGCCTGTGCCCATCCTATCTGGTCAATGGGGCGTAAAATTTCGGTTGATTCTGCGACCATGATGAACAAGGGCTTGGAATATATCGAAGCGCGTTACCTGTTCAATGCTTCCGCAGAAGAAATGGAAGTATTGTTGCATCCTCAATCCGTCATCCATTCAATGGTCCGTTATCAGGATGGCAGCATTATTGCACAACTGGGAACGCAGGATATGTGTACCCCCATCGCTTATGCCATGGCCTATCCTAACCGCATTCCATCGGGTGCAAAGCCACTGGATTTTACCGAATTGAGTAGGCTTACTTTTGAATCACTGGATTATCAGCGTTACCCTTGTCTGAAATTGGCGATTGAGGCTTGCCATCAAGGGCAGGCGGCGACAACGGCGTTGAATGCAGCCAATGAAGAAACCGTTGATGTTTTTTTGCAAGGTGGCATCCGTTTCACCGATATTGCGGCCATCAATCGACGGGTTGTTGAAAAAGTCAATTTATCTGAACCGCAAAGTATCGAAGAGGTCTTAGAAATCGATAACATAGCCAGAGTGTTAGCGAGAGAAGCCATAAGCACTTTCGCCAAATAACCAATTTTATTAATAAATATAGGTTTGCGTTTTGGCAAGTGATATAGTTCGCGGGTAAATTATAGTTGCTATAATAGCCGTTTCAATTATTGGGTGCCTACATTCTAATCATCGATAAGCGTGTAACCCTATCAGAGATAAAGGCTTTCATTCAGGTTGTACCCGAAAAATAGCCGTGATATCCGTGGTGATTGCTGACACGTGACACGGCTTTTTCATGTTTGGAAGTGATTGAGTTTACCAGAAAGTCAGCTTAGTTATTTAAGGATTATTTTGAGTGATATCTCCCAGTGATAGTGACTCATTGCCAGCATTGCCCAGACATGTTGCCATCATTATGGATGGTAATGGTCGTTGGGCAGAAAAACGCGGCAAATTAAGAGTTTTTGGCCACCGCGCAGGGATCAAAGCCGTGCGGAGTGCCGTGAGTTTTTCAGTGAAACACCACATTGAATCACTGACGCTCTATGCTTTTAGCAGCGAAAACTGGAATCGCCCACAGCAGGAAGTCAGTTCATTGATGGAGCTGTTTGTTTTTGCTCTCGATCATGAAGTCAAAAGCTTGCATAAACACAATGTGAAATTGTCTGTTATTGGTGATATCAGTCGTTTCAGTTCACGGTTGCAGGAACGTATTCGCCGTTCAGTGGAGTTGACAGCAGGCAATACCGGATTGCACCTTAATATTGCGGCTAACTATGGTGGTCGTTGGGATTTGATTCAGAGTTTTAAACAGATTGCTGAAAAGATTAAAGCCGATGAATTGACCCCCGAAGAGATTACCGAAGCGACAGTTGATAACTTCATCAATTTAAGTCAGCAGCCCGAAGTCGATCTGGTGATTAGGACGGGAGGCGAACATCGTATCAGTAATTTCCTGTTATGGCAGATCGCTTATGCAGAATTGTATTTTACCGATATACTTTGGCCTGATTTTAATGAAACTGTTTTTGAAGGTGCGATTAATGCCTTTGCCAAACGAGAACGCCGATTTGGCGGAACCATACCAGACGATGCCAAAGTGGGATCATAGGAGGAGAACTTGCTGAAGTACCGTCTTTTAACTACGTTGATATTGATTCCACTTGTTATTGTAGCGCTGTTTTTCCTCCCTCCATCTGGGTTTGGGCTGGTTGTCATTGCTGTTTCAGCACTGGCTGCATGGGAATGGGGGCAATTTGCAGGTCTCTTCACTCAGGCTAAACGTATTACGCTGGCTGTGTTATGTGCTGTCGGGTTATTGGCCTTGCAATATTCTTTAGCGGATTTTTCTCATCTCATTGATAAGCCACAAATTATCTATCTATTATGGGCGGGTATGCTGTGGTGGGTAGCCGCAATTTTATTGGTGGTGACTTATCCGGCTTCTGCTTCCGTCTGGAAATCATCAGTTGCCTTGCGTCTGCTATTCGGGGTGCTGACTATCGTGCCATTTTATTGTGGAATGATGGTGCTGCGTACCCAGGGCTATGAAAATAATCCCTATGATGGCGCATGGTGGTTGTTGTACGTCATGCTGTTGGTATGGGCGGCTGATTCAGGCGCTTATATTTTTGGCCGTACCCTGGGCAGGCATAAAATGGCACCCAAAGTTTCCCCCGGCAAAACGCTTGAAGGACTGGTCGGCGGGTTATTAACAGCCGCGCTGATTTCGTGGCTGTTCAGTAAATTTGCTCCTGTCCCCGCCATGCCAGAACATCTGTTGCTGATTTCTGCGGTAGTGGTGATTGCCTCAGTCTTTGGTGATTTGGCTGAAAGTATGTTCAAGCGGGAATCTGGGATCAAAGACAGTAGTCAATTGATTCCAGGGCACGGCGGTGTCATGGATAGGGTTGATAGTCTGACTGCGGCAGTTCCGGTGTTTGCCGGGCTGGTTATGCTGATTTCTTCTGGATTTACTCTCTGAAGGTACGTCATGGATATTCTCTGGAATCTGGCTGCATTTATTGTTGCTTTGGGTGTTCTCATCACAGTACATGAGTTTGGTCACTTTTGGGTTGCCAGACGGTGTGGTATCTACGTTGAACGCTTTTCCATCGGATTTGGTAAAGTGCTTTGGCGTCGGACAGATAAACAGGGAACCGAATACGTTATCGCCCTTATCCCCTTAGGGGGATATGTCAAAATGCTCGACGAGCGGGTAGGGGAAGTTGCTGCCGAACGTCGTCATATGGCATTCAATAACAAGACTATTGGCCAGCGCGCGGCAGTTGTCAGCGCTGGGCCAATCGCCAATTTCATTCTGGCGGTGTTCGCTTATTGGCTGGTTTTTGTGATTGGCGTGCCATCCGTGCGTCCGGTAGTGTTGGATGTTCAGCCAAATTCTATCGCTGCTCAGGCAAATATTTTGCCTGGAATGGAACTAAAAGCCGTTAATGGTATCGAAACTTCTGACTGGAACTCAGTACGCCTTGCTATGGTCGGCAAAGTCGGTGCAACATCCGTATCGGTGGATGTCTTACCCCTGAATGCGTTTGATGGTGTTCAAGAAAATCGTGTGCAAAAAACACTGGATTTGCGTCAATGGACCTTCGATCCCGCCAGGCAGGATGTATTGTTGTCTTTAGGCATTATGCCGGTTGTCCCACGGCTGAGCTCACAAGTGGAAAAAGTTTATCCTGCTTCAGCCGCTGAAAAAGCGGGTTTACAAAGTGGGGATCGGATCGTTAAAGTCAATGGTCAGGATGTCGATGTATGGCACACTTTTTCATCTTTTGTCAGGAATAATCCGAATATTCCTCTAAAATTGGACGTTGCGAGAGCAGGCGGAATGATTTCCCTGTCTCTGACCCCCGAAGTCAGAAAGTCATCCAATGGCCGTGAGGAGGGATTTGCTGGCGCCGAACTGAAAATCATTCCATTGGCGGATGAATACAAGGTTATTCAGCAATATGGACCTTTTTCTGCCATTTATGAGGCAGGAGACAAGACTTGGCAATTAATGAAGCTGACGGTCAATATGATCGGCAAATTGATTGTGGGCGATGTAAAACTTAATAACCTGAGCGGCCCGATTTCCATTGCCAAAGGCGCTGGAGTATCGGCGGATTCTGGCTTGGTGTATTATTTAATGTTTTTGGCGCTAATTAGCGTCAACCTTGGGATCATTAATTTGTTCCCATTACCTGTACTAGATGGTGGACACTTGCTTTTCCTTGCGATCGAAAAGATCAAGGGAGGGCCGGTCTCCGAGCGTGTACAAGACTTCAGTTATCGCATTGGTGCTATATTACTGGTGTTATTAATGGGGCTTGCACTTTTCAATGATTTCTCCCGCTTTTAAAGTGGGGGACCAGTTAGGAAAACGCATAACAACGATGGCGATGAAAAAGTTGCTCATAGCGTCGCTGCTGTTCGGCAGCGCCACTGCATACAGTTCAGACGGATTCGTGGTTCGGGACATTCACTTTGAGGGTCTTCAACGCGTCACCGTTGGTGCAGCATTACTGAACATGCCGGTTCGGGTAGGTGATACGGTTAGTGATGAAGATATTAGCCGCGCGATTCATTCATTGTTTGCAACGGGAAACTTTGAAGATGTTCGTGTCTTACGTGACGGCAATTCACTGGTTGTTCAAGTAAAGGAACGACCAACCATCGCCAGCATTACTTTCACCGGCAATAAGTCAGTGAAAGATGACATGCTCAAGCAAAATCTTGAGGCCTCTCGTGTTCGGGTAGGTGAAGCCCTTGACCGCACTATGCTGTCCAGCATTGAGAAAGGGCTGGAAGATTTCTACTACAGTGTGGGTAAATACAACGCAACCGTAAAAGCGGTTGTCACACCACTGCCCCGTAACCGTGTTGATTTGAAGCTCGTTTTCTCTGAAGGGGTTTCTGCCAAGATCCAACAAATTAATATTGTTGGCAATAAAGCTTTCTCAACCGATGAGCTGCTTAACCATTTCCAACTCAGGGATGATGTGCCTTGGTGGAACATGACGGCCGACCAGAAATACCAGAAACAAAAATTGGCTGGTGACCTTGAAACCTTGCGCAGTTTCTATCTGGACCGAGGCTATGCCCGTTTCAATATTGATTCGACCCAAGTTAACCTGACGCCAGACAAGAAAGGCATTTATATCACGGTTAATATCACCGAAGGCGATCAATACAAAATCGCTGGTGTTGATTTGAATGGTAATTTGGCGGGTTATCAGTCCCAAATCGGGGAATTGACGAAAATCGAACCCGGCTCGCTGTATAACGGTGCCGAAGTGACCAAGATGGAAACTGCGATCAAAAATCTGCTTGGTCGCCACGGTTATGCCTATCCTCGCGTCATGACCCAACCTGAAATCAACGACACCGATAAGACGGTTAAGCTGCTGGTGAATGTGGATGCCGGCAATCGCTTCTACGTGCGTAAAATTCGTTTTTCCGGCAACGATGTGAGTAAAGATTCCGTATTGCGCCGTGAAATGCGTCAGATGGAAGGCTCATGGCTGGGAAGTGATTTGGTTGAACAGGGTAAAGAACGCCTAAATCGATTGGGGTATTTTGACTCAGTTGATGTAGAAACTGAACGTGTACCCGGCAGTCCAGATCAAGTGGATATCGTTTACAAGGTCAAAGAACGCAATACGGGTTCTATGAACTTTGGGGTGAGTTTCGGTACTGAGAGTGGTATGGGTTTCCAAGTGGGTCTCCAACAAGCCAACTGGCTGGGAACCGGGAACTCCGTGAGTATTAACGCCAGTAAAAATGACTATTCAACGTCGGCGGATATCTCCATGACTAACCCTTACTTTACCGTTGATGGTGTCAGTTTGGGTGGGCGTGTGTTCTATAACGATTTCCGCGCCGATGATGCTGATCTGTCGAATTATACCAATAAAGCCTACGGTACTGAGGGCACCATCGGTTTCCCGGTGAATGAAAATAACGGTCTGTCACTGAGATTGGGTTATATCCATAACTCTCTGTCTAACATGCGACCACAAGTCGCGATGTGGCGTTATTTGAATAAAATGGGTAACCATCCAAACTTCAAAGACAAGGCGAAGTTTGATACCAATGACTTCTCAGTCACAATGGGGTGGGTTTACAACAATCTTGACCGTGGCTTCTTCCCCACTTCTGGCCTGAAATCCTCTCTGGATACGAAAGTGACTATTCCTGGCTCAGATAACCAGTTCTATAAAGTCACTTGGAACATGTCCGGTTATTATCCACTGGATGATGATCACGCATGGGTGCTGATGGGGCGCACACGCCTGGGATATGGCGGCGGGTTTGGTGGCAAGGAGATGCCATTCTATGAAAACTTCTATGCCGGTGGTTCCAACAGCGTTCGCGGCTTCCGTTCGAATAATATTGGCCCGAAAGCGGTTTATTTAACGACGGATAAGGAAGGTAAGCCTGTTCCTGAGAAAGATAGCCCATCCCGTGATGCGGTGGGGGGGAACGCGACAGCGGTTGCCAGTTTCGAACTGATTACCCCTACTCCGTTCTTGGATGCTAAATATGCCAACTCCCTGCGGACTTCGCTCTTTGTCGATGCGGGAACGGTGTGGGATACCAACTGGAGTAAGACTAACGCTGGGTTGCCAGACTACAGTAAGCCAAATAACATCCGTGTTTCGGCGGGTATTGCTTTGCAATGGATATCACCATTAGGGCCATTGAGCTTCTCTTATGCGAAGCCAATTAAGGAATATGCGGGTGATAGAGCGGAGCAATTCCAGTTCAATATTGGCGGGGTTTGGTAATTATTAACCATTCTTGCTAAAAATCGCCCTATTATTAGATAGGTAAAATAGCGTAGGTCAAAGGAGTTTATAGTGAAGAAAATAGTGTGTGCAGCAAGTTTAGGTATGGTGTTAGCGTTCTCTGCGGGTGTGCAGGCGGCAGATAAAATTGCTTTAGTGAACGTTGCTGAAGTTTTCCAACAGTTACCTGCCCGTGAAGCGGTGGCAAAACAGTTGGAAAATGAGTTTAAAGGCCGTGCAACTGAATTACAGCGCATGGAATCTGAGCTGCAAACCAAAATCCAAAAATTACAGCGTGATGGCTCAACAATGAAGGCCAGCGAACGCGAAAAATTGGAAAAAGAAGTGATGGCTAAACGTGATGACTTTGCTCAGAAAGCGCAGAACTTTGAAAATGACAACCGTCGTCGTCAGATGGAAGAGCGCAATAAGATCCTGAACCGCATTCAGGATACAGTTAAAGTGATTGCAGGCAAAGAAGGTTACGACCTTGTTCTGGATGCGAATACCGCTGTGTATTCTGCGTCTGGTAAAGATATCACCGCAGAAGTTCTGAAACAGGTTAAGTAAGTAGATGGTTTCAATTCGATTGGCTGATCTCGCTCAGCAGTTGAATGCGCAATTACATGGTGATGGCGATATCGTCATCACCAGTATTGCGCCAATGTATTCAGCGAATAACGAGCAAATTACATTTTTATCCGACAGTCGTTATACTGACAAACTGGCGGCTTGTCAGGCGGCGGCTGTTGTGCTGCGCGAAGCCGACCTCCCTCACTGCAAGGTTGCGGCCTTGGTGGTTAGTGATCCTTACCTCGCCTATGCACGCATGGCGCAAATTATGGATACAACCCCGAAACCTGCACAGGATATCCACCCATCCGCCGTGATCTCCCCTGAGGCTGTGCTGGGCGAAAATGTGGCGGTGGGTGCCAATGCGGTTATCGAATCCGGCGTTGTGCTTGGTGATAATGTGATCGTGGGTGCAGGTTGCTTTGTTGGCAAAAATGCGCGAATTGGTGCCGGAACCCGCCTTTGGGCCAATGTCTCGGTATACCATCATGTTGAAATGGGTAAGTCGTGCTTGATCCAATCAGGAACTGTTATAGGTTCTGATGGTTTTGGTTATGCCAACGAGCGCGGGAATTGGGTTAAAATTCCCCAGTTAGGCACAGTCATTATCGGGGATCGCGTTGAAATCGGTGCTTGCACGACCATTGATCGCGGCGCGTTAGATAACACTGTCATCGGTAATAGTGTTATCATAGACAACCAGTGCCAGATCGCTCACAACGTGACGATTGGAGACAACACCGCAGTGGCGGGAGGGGTCATCATGGCCGGGAGTTTGAAAATCGGCCGTTACTGTATGATTGGCGGAGCCAGTGTCATTAATGGGCACATGGAAATCTGTGATAAAGTGACTATCACGGGCATGAGCATGGTGATGCGCCCCATTACAGAGCCTGGTGTATACTCATCGGGTATCCCGTTACAACCAAACAAAGTTTGGCGTAAGACTGCCGCTCTGGTCATGAACATCAATGAAATGAATAAGCGGTTGAAGTCAGTTGAGCGTCAACTGGAAGGTGAAAACGAGTAATCATTCCCGCATCCTGGATAGACATTTTTGATTAAACGTTTTTAATTAGCATTTTTGGTTGTGCTTTTGATTTTTGCGGCCTGCCTGATAACTCTGAATTTAGAGTTAACGCAGGCCGTGTCGTTAGTATTATGATCCTTATATGACAGGAAGAGTATTTAGATGAGTGATAATCATACTCTGCAAATTGAAGAGATTTTAGATTTACTGCCTCACCGCTACCCGTTTTTGTTGGTAGATCGCGTTTTAGATTTTGAGGAAGGTAAATTTCTGCGCGCAGTCAAGAATGTATCATTTAATGAGCCATTCTTTCAGGGGCACTTCCCGGGTAAACCTATTTTCCCCGGTGTCTTAATCCTTGAGGCAATGGCTCAGGCTACCGGCATTCTGGCGTTTAAAAGTGTGGGATCACTGGAGCCGGGTGAATTGTATTACTTTGCAGCGATTGACGGCGCTCGCTTCAAGCGTCCGGTTCTGCCGGGTGATCAAATGATCATGGAAGTCGAATTTATTAAAGAACGTCGCGGTGTTGCGCGTTTCAGGGGCGTAGCGAAAGTCGATGGAGAAGTGGCTTGCGAAGCTGAAATGATGTGTGCTCGCCGTCGTGAGGCCTAATCCATGATTGATCAAACCGCTGTTATTCATCCCTCTTCCATTGTTGAAGAGGGTGCTGTTATTGGTGCCAATGTCCGCATTGGCCCATTTTGTTATGTCGGTGCTCACGTTGAGATTGGTGAAGGGACTGAATTGAAATCCCATGTTGTGGTTAACGGGATAACCAAGATTGGTCGTGATAACCAGATTTACCAATTTGCCTCCATCGGTGAGGTCAATCAGGATCTCAAATATCAGGGTGAACCTACCCGCGTTGAAATTGGTGACCGTAACCGTATTCGTGAAAGTGTTTCTATCCACAGAGGCACGGTTCAGGGTGGCGGGGTGACCAGAGTTGGCAGTGATAATTTGCTGATGATCAACGTCCATATCGCCCATGACTGCATTGTGGGTGATCGTTGTATTATTGCGAACAACGGCACATTGGGGGGGCATGTTATTCTGGGCGATTATGTCATTATCGGTGGAATGACGGCGGTGCATCAATTCTGCCAAATTGGTTCCCACGTGATGGTCGGTGGTTGTTCCGGCGTTGCTCAGGATGTTCCTCCTTACATCATCGCACAGGGAAACCATGCAACACCTTTCGGATTGAATATTGAAGGCCTAAAACGTCGTGGGTTTGACAAAGAATCGCTGCATGCCATTCGTCACGCCTATAAGACGCTTTATCGCAGCGGAAAAACGTTAGACGAAGCCAGACAAGACATTGGTCTTCAATCGGAAACTAACCCGCATGTGAAAATATTCAGCGATTTTCTGGAAAATTCCGCAAAATCC
Source organism: Xenorhabdus doucetiae (assembly GCF_000968195.1). Classification (NCBI taxonomy): domain Bacteria; kingdom Pseudomonadati; phylum Pseudomonadota; class Gammaproteobacteria; order Enterobacterales; family Morganellaceae; genus Xenorhabdus; species Xenorhabdus doucetiae. The sequence goes on along the minus strand of NZ_FO704550.1, from coordinate 3,489,420 downwards.
AGCCGTGGCATTATTCGTTAAGTAGATGAAGGATACTCCTTTGACTACCTTGTCTTCTGTTGATAATCAGCGCCCGCTGACAATTGGTTTGGTCGCCGGAGAAACATCCGGTGATATCCTTGGCGCTGGGTTGATTCGCGCATTGAAAGCAAAAATTCCGCACGCCCGCTTTGTGGGTGTTGCCGGCCCTCTTATGCAGGCCGAAGGTTGTGAAGTCTGGTATGAGATGGAAGAACTGGCCGTCATGGGGATCGTTGAAGTTCTGGGACGTTTGCCGCGTTTGCTGAAAATACGCAAGGAGTTAACCGCGCGTTTTAGCGCGTTGAAGCCGGATGTGTTTATTGGCATTGATGCGCCTGACTTTAACATTACCCTGGAAGGCCGGCTTAAGCAGCAGGGCATTAAAACGATCCATTACGTTAGCCCATCTGTCTGGGCATGGCGCCAGAAACGTGTGTTTAAGATTGGGCAGGCAACGGATTTGGTCTTGGCATTTTTACCCTTTGAAAAAGCCTTCTACGATCAGTTTAACGTGCCATGCCGGTTTATTGGGCATACGATGGCAGATGCCATGCCGTTGCAAACCGACAAAGCCGCCGCCAGAAATAGGTTGGATATTCCTCTGGCTGCCCACTGTCTGGCAATCTTGCCCGGTAGCCGCCATGCTGAAGTTGAGATGCTCAGTGCTGACTTCTTAAAAACCGCCCGACTATTGCGGGAGAAATTCCCCGATCTGCATGTATTGGTTCCTTTGGTTAATGCCAAACGGCGTGAACAGTTTCAGCGCATTAAAAACGAGACAGCACCGGATTTGCAGCTCCATTTACTGGAGGGGAAAGCGCGTGAAGCCATGATTGCCAGCGATGCCACTTTACTTGCCTCCGGTACGGCAGCGCTGGAGTGTATGCTGGCCAAATGCCCAATGGTGGTGGGCTATCGAATGAAACCGTTCACGTTCTGGTTGGCAAAGCGCTTGGTGAAAACCCCTTATGTTTCCTTGCCCAACCTGCTGGCAGGCAAAGAATTAGTTAAAGAATTACTACAGGATGAATGCACGCCCAAAGCATTGTCAGAGGCGCTGTTACCTCTTTTGCAAGGTGGCGCAGATGTGGAAGCGTTAAAACAGACGTTTTTGCATTTGCATGAACGCATTCGCTGTGATGCCGATGAACAGGCTGCGCAAGCCGTTCTGGAATTAGCGAGAAGATAATGGATTTTGTTTATCCACAGGCGAATTTGATTGCTGGTGTTGACGAAGTTGGGCGTGGCCCGTTAGTCGGAGCTGTCGTCACGGCGGCCGTTATTCTTGATCCGGCGAAACCGATTGCCGGCTTAGCGGATTCGAAAAAACTCACGGAAAAACGCCGTGAAGCGTTATATGTGGAAATAAAAGAGAAAGCCTTGTGCTGGAGTCTTGGTCGTGCAGAGCCGGAAGAAATCGATCAGCTCAACATTCTCCATGCCACCATGCTGGCGATGCAGAGAGCCGTTGAAGGGTTGGCCGTCACGCCAGATTATGTTTTGATCGATGGCAATCGTTGCCCGGCATTAACCATGCCAGCCCAAGCGGTTGTGAAGGGTGATAGTCTGGTGGCAGAAATCAGTGCGGCCTCTATCCTTGCCAAAGTGACACGGGACAGAGAAATGGCCGAACTGGATAAACAGTTCCCTGACTACGGCTTTGCGCAACATAAAGGTTACCCTACCGCCCTGCATCTGGAAAAACTGGCCTCTCTGGGCGCGACGGAGCATCATCGTAAAAGTTTTGCGCCAGTCAAACGGGCGCTAGGTCTTGGATAAAAATCTGGACAGATTATGACAGAACCACGTTTTGTACACTTACGTGTTCACAGCGATTATTCAATGATTGATGGCTTGGCCAAGACTGGCCCGTTGGTGAAAAAAGTCGCCAAATTGGGCATGCCAGCTTTGGCGATCACGGATTTTACCAACTTATGTGGATTGGTGAAGTTCTATGGCAGTGCCCACGGTGCCGGTATTAAGCCCATTATTGGGGCAGATTTTTATGTGGAAAACGATTTGTTGGGGGATGAATATGCCCATCTGACAATCCTGGCCCGCAATAATGAAGGTTATCAAAACCTGACCTTGCTGATCTCAGAGGCTTACCAAAAAGGGTACGGTGCGATTGGCCCCACCATCAAGCGGGAATGGCTGGTAAAATATAAAACCGGTCTGATCCTACTGTCAGGCGGGCGCATGGGCGATGTGGGTAAATTCCTGTTGCGTGGCAACCGTGTGATGGTGGAACAATGTCTCAATTTTTATCAGGAACATTTCCCTGACAGCTATTACCTTGAGTTGATCCGTACCGGGCGTCTGGATGAAGAAAATTATCTTCATGCGGCGGTGGCACTGGCAGTAGAAAAAAATCTTCCCGTTGTGGCCACTAATGATGTCTGCTTTCTGGAAAGCGAAGATTTCGACGCCCACGAGATTCGGGTGGCTATCCATGATGGTTATACGCTGTCTGATCCGAAAAGGCCTAAAAATTACAGCCCTCAGCAATATCTGCGCAGTGAACAGGAGATGTGCGAGCTTTTCTCAGACATTCCTGAAGCGCTACAAAATAGCGTAGAAATTGCTAAACGCTGTAATGTCACCATCCGTCTCGGTGAGTATTTCCTGCCGCAGTTCCCGACAGGAGAAATGAGCACGGAAGATTTTCTCGTTGAAAAATCCAAACAAGGGCTGGAGGAGCGTCTGGCGTTTCTCTATCCCGAACCGGAAATCAGGGCGCAGAAACGCCCGGCCTATGATGAACGCCTTGATATTGAGCTGAACGTTATCAACCAAATGGGATTTCCGGGTTACTTCCTGATCGTGATGGAATTTATCCAGTGGTCGAAAGACAATGGTGTTCCCGTTGGTCCGGGGCGTGGTTCCGGTGCCGGTTCTCTGGTGGCTTACGCATTAAAAATTACCGATCTCGATCCGCTGGAATTCGATCTGCTGTTTGAACGTTTCCTGAACCCTGAACGTGTTTCCATGCCTGACTTTGACGTCGATTTTTGTATGGAAAAACGTGATCAGGTTATCGATCACGTTGCCGATATGTACGGGCGGGATGCCGTATCGCAGATTATCACGTTTGGTACGATGGCGGCGAAAGCGGTTATCCGCGATGTTGGGCGTGTCCTTGGGCACCCTTATGGGTTTGTTGATCGCATATCAAAGCTGGTACCGCCTGATCCGGGCATGACGTTGGAAAAAGCCTTTGCCGCCGAGCCACAGCTACCTGAAATTTACGAGGCAGATGAAGAGGTTAAGGCGCTGATAGACATGGCGCGCAAGCTGGAAGGTGTCACGCGTAACGCCGGTAAACATGCGGGCGGTGTGGTTATTGCGCCCACCAGGATTACGGATTTTGCCCCGATTTACTGTGATCCCGAAGGGCAAAACCCGGTTACCCAGTTTGACAAAAACGATGTGGAATATGCCGGTCTGGTTAAGTTTGACTTCCTTGGCCTGAGAACCCTGACCATTATCAACTGGGCACTTGAGATGGTGAATGCCCGTCGTGCCAAAAAAGGGCTGGAGCCGATTGATATCGCGGCTATTCCGCTGGATGATCAGAAAAGTTTCGATATGCTGCAACGTTCTGAAACGACGGCCGTGTTCCAGCTTGAATCCCGCGGGATGAAGGACTTGATCAAACGCCTGCGTCCCGACTGTTTTGAAGACATGATCGCATTGGTGGCACTGTTCCGTCCGGGGCCGTTGCAATCCGGCATGGTAGATAACTTTATCGACCGTAAACATGGGCGGGAAGAGCTCTCTTACCCTGACGTTGAATGGCAGCATGAATCCTTGAAACCCGTCCTGGAACCGACTTACGGTATCATTCTGTATCAGGAACAGGTGATGCAGATTGCACAGGTTCTGGCAGGTTATACCCTTGGCGGGGCAGATATGCTACGTCGTGCAATGGGTAAGAAAAAACCCGAGGAGATGGCTAAACAGCGGTCAGTCTTTGAAGAAGGGGCGATAAAACAGGGCGTTGGTGGCGAACTCGCCATGAAGATCTTCGATTTGGTGGAGAAATTCGCGGGTTATGGCTTTAACAAATCGCACTCCGCCGCTTATGCACTGGTTTCTTATCAGACGTTATGGCTGAAAGCGCACTATCCGGCAGAATTTATGGCTGCTGTGATGACCGCGGATATGGATAACACCGAAAAAGTCGTTGGGCTGGTGGATGAGTGCTGGCGCATGGGATTGAAAGTGTTGCCCCCGGATATCAATAGCGGTTTATATCATTTCCACGTCAATGATGACGGAGAAATCGTTTACGGTATCGGTGCGATTAAAGGTGTGGGGGAAGGGCCGATTGAAGCGATGCTCGAAGCCCGACAGAAAGAAGGTCACTTTAAGGAGCTGTTCGACCTGTGCGCCCGTGTTGATATTAAAAAAATCAACCGCCGGGTAATGGAAAAGCTGATTATGTCCGGAGCCTTTGACCGGCTGGGGCCACACCGTGCGGCACTGATGTCCTCTTTGGAAGGGGCACTGAAAGCCGCGGATCAACATGCTAAAGCGGAAGCGACGGGTCAAACGGATATGTTTGGTGTGTTGGCCGAAGAACCCGAACAGGTTGAGCGTTCCTATGCCAGTACGCCAAAATGGCCGGATCAGGTGGTCTTGGATGGTGAGCGGGAAACACTGGGCTTGTATTTAACCGGCCACCCGATCACGGGTTATTTAAAAGAGATTGAACGATATACCAATGGATTGCGTCTAAAAGATGTGAACCCGACACCTCGTGGTCAAGTCACAACTGTGGTAGGTTTGGTGCTAGCGTCCAAAATCGTGACAACCAAAAGGGGAAACCGGATCGGGATCAGCACATTGGACGATCGTTCAGGGCGTCTGGAGATCATGCTGTTTTCTGATGCGTTGGAAAGGTATCAGCATTTATTGGAACAGGACAAGATTTTGATTGCCACCGGGCAAGTCAGCTTTGATGACTTTAGCGGTGGGCTTAAAATGACAGTGCGTGAATTAATGGATATCAGTGAAGCCCGTGAAAAATTTGCACGTGGGCTTGCTATCTCGTTATCAGACAGGCAAATTGATGAGCAATTATTGAACCGTCTCCGTGGTGCATTGGAGCCACACCGTTCAGGAACGATGCCGGTTCATCTTTATTATCAGCGGGTAGATGCCCGCGCCCGTTTACGATTCGGTGCAACCTGGCGGGTAACGCCAACAGACACCCTTTTGACCGATCTGCGAACTCTGCTGGGTAATGAGCAGGTAGAATTAGAATTTGACTAGAATAGGAACGTTATGAGTCTGAATTTTCTGGATTTTGAACAGCCGATTGCCGAGTTGGAAGCGAAAATCGATTCGCTCACCGCAGTTAGCCGTCAAGATGAAAAGCTAGATATCAATCTGGATGAAGAAGTCCAGCGTCTGCGGGAAAAAAGCCTGGAGCTGACCCGCAAAATTTTCGCTGATTTAGGGGCATGGCAAATTTCCCAGCTATCGCGTCATCCACTGCGTCCCTATACGCTGGATTATATTAAGCTCATTTTTACTGACTTTGAAGAATTAGCGGGTGATCGTGCCTATGCTGATGACAAAGCCATCGTGGGCGGATTGGCGCGTATTGAGGGTCGTCCAGTGATGGTGATTGGCCACCAGAAAGGGCGTGAAACGAAAGAAAAGATCCGCCGCAACTTTGGCATGCCATCACCGGAAGGTTATCGCAAAGCGTTGAGATTGATGGAAATGGCTGAGCGTTTCAAATTGCCAATCATTACCTTCATTGATACCCCCGGCGCATATCCGGGTGTCGGTGCAGAAGAGCGGGGTCAGTCAGAAGCGATTGCCCGTAACCTGCGTGAAATGTCGCGCCTTTCCGTCCCCGTCATCTGTACGGTGATTGGCGAAGGGGGTTCTGGTGGGGCTTTGGCGCTGAGTGTGGGTGATAAAATTAATATGTTGCAATACAGCACCTTCTCGACCATCTCGCCTGAAGGCTGTGCTTCCATTTTGTGGAAAAGCGCTGAAAAAGCACCATTGGCGGCTGAAGCCATGGGAAATACCGCGCCACGTCTGAAAGAGTTGAATCTGATTGATACGGTTATTGCCGAACCCCTGGGTGGTGCACACCGTAACTATGAAGAAACGGCTGAAACATTGAAAGCTCAATTGTTGGCTGATCTTTCTGCGTTAAGTGAGCTGGATAGTGAAGAGTTAGTTAACCGTCGTTATGAGCGCTTAATGCAATACGGTTACTGCTAAGGTTCGCAAGTAAAAAGGTTTACAGGTAAAAAGATCTGCAAATAAATTCTGGACGCTGGCTATTATTGAGGGTGGTTTTCACATAATACAGCGATATTTTTAATATCGCGAATAGCAGATGGAAAATTTATCAGGTGGAGAGCATTGAGGAACGGTAATTCCCTGGTCTTTCCACCTGTTTTGTTATTTATAGGGATGAAATAGGTGCCTTGTAGGCTGGGCTTTAAAAATAAATAAGTTGAGTTTTTCTATGGCCAAATATAAGTATCTTATTTATGCATTTTCTTGTGTGTTTATCTGGAGCTTTATTCCTTCTATATCGCGTTTTGGTCAGAAAGAGATGGATCACTTCCAATATTTATTCTGGTCAAACATTTTGTCTGTTTTGGCGGTATTTGTTGTCGCGCTGATGATGGGGAGAAGCTGGAAAAAACTTTTGTTCATCCCTGTTCCCGTTATGCTTAAGGTATTGATCTTAGGTGCTTTGGATTGTTTCTTCTATTTGCTGCTTTACTATGGCTATTCCATTGAGAATGGTGTTGCTGTTTTGGTGATCCAATATAGCTGGCCGTTAATGATTATTGGATTGTCATTTTTCCTGTTTAAAGAAAAATTGTCGATCAAGCAGATGATCGGCATTGCAATGGGCTTTATGGCGGTTGTGATTACCTTCACGAAAGGCAATATTACCGAGATTGCGGTAGAACATCCTCAGGCATTGTTGCTGGTATTTAGCGGGGCATTTTGTTTTGCCTTAATGTCGGTATTATCGAGGCAATTTGCGATTGATCCTTATATTAGTACATTTTGGGTATTTACCTGCTCTACCTTAGTATCCGCCGTATTTATGTTTGCTTTCAGCAGCATTAACGTCCCTGTCGGTGATTCTCTGATGCCAACGTTGCTTAACGGCATCATACTGAATGGGGTTTCTTATATTATTTGGTTCAAGGCCATGAACGCCCCTGATTCTCATAAAATTGCCTCAATCCTGTTTTTATCCCCGGTTTTGTCGATGATGTGGATTATCCTGTTTTTTGGTGATGCGTTTGTTCCGGCGTATGTGTTTGGGCTAGCGCTGGTTATCATTTCTGGATTACTTTGTATTAGTACTCAGAGAAAAACGTCAGAACAAAATAAATTAACAGATGATCTGATTGAGGATTGATTTGACGAATAAAGAGGAAAGGTTTGGCTCTATAATGGCAAGTTCTTATGATTTTCTGCTTACTACGTTAGCAGAACACATTGGTCAGCATAAAAAGATTTTGGTCGGATTTAGCGGTGGATTGGATTCTTCTGTATTGCTGCATTTGCTTGTTCGTTTGCGAACTCAAGCACATCAATTGAGCTGTGAACGAATAGCATTAAGGGCAATTCATATTCATCATGGTTTAAACCCAAAGGCGGATTTATGGGTTGAACACTGTCGGCAGGTTTGTGCTGACTGGCAGATTGATTTTCGCACTGAAAAAGTTGAGCTTAATACCCGCCGGCACGGGATTGAAGCCGCAGCACGAAATGCGCGTTATCACGCTTTCCAGCATGAGCTACAGCAAGGTGAAGTCTTAATGACGGCACAACATCTTGATGATCAGGCAGAAACGTTTTTATTAGCCTTGAAACGGGGCAGCGGTCCGGCTGGATTGTCTTCCATGCCATCCAGAATGCCGTTTGCGGGAACGACATTGATTCGCCCATTACTCAATATCAGTCGTGCAGAGTTGGAAGCCTATGCACAGACACAAAAATTACCATGGGTTGAGGACGACAGTAATCAAGATGATCGCTATGACCGTAATTTTTTGCGCCTGAATATCATGCCGTTACTCAATCAGCGTTGGCCCCATTTTCCGCAAGCTGTTTCCCGCAGTGCCAGCTTATGTGGGGAACAAGAACAATTGCTGGATGAATTGCTGGAAGAATCTTTGCATTCATTGATGACATCGGAAGGGGCAATCGCTATTCCTCCTTTGGAAAACAGTTCTGAAGCCAAACGGAATGCGTTGCTGCGGCGATGGCTTAATCAGTGTGGGGTAAAAATGCCGGCACGAGAGCAACTCCAGCGAATTTGGTCAGAAGTGGCACTTGCCCGGCAAGATGCAGAACCTCGCTTTAGAGTAGGGCAACAGGATATTCGTCGTTATCGGCAGCAACTTTGGCTGGTGCCTCAATACCAGAATCTGGCGGGATCTCTGCTTGAATGGGATTTACAGCAGGAATTGACGTTACCAGATAGATTGGGAACACTGCTCTGCGCTAAAGAAAAGCGTATTGAAAATGGTGTTCAAAACAGTATTGAAAACAGTATGACAGTGAGAAAGCCAAACCGTCATGAGCAAGTGACCGTGCGTTTCGGTGTTCAGGGCAATATCAGCATTGTGGGACGGCAACATTCCCGTCACAGTAAAAAACTGTGGCAAGAATTGGGGGTTGCGCCTTGGCTTAGGGAGAGAATCCCTTTGCTCTATTACAATGAACAATTGATTGCTGCGTTGGGCGTTTTCATCACTAAAGAAGGGCAGAGTTTGCCTGATGACGAGGGAATTTCAGTGCAGTGGCAGAGAACCACGCTTCATACTTAATGGCAGAGTGGGTTCTTTCCATTACTCGAAATTTTAAAAGCTAACTCATTGATTTAGGAGATTACATTACAAACAGTGTGATCTCTTCTTTCGCTAAAAAATTTAGTCAATTTATATTTTCATCTTGAAAATATAACAATGTGTACTATATTTTTATATATAAGCTAATCATATTTCTAAATGCCTATGTTTTAATTTTTCACTTTAAAAATTTGCTCGGGATTTAAATAAGTTTTTATAAAAGTGAGAGTTTGCAATCCTGTCGCGCGTGAGAAGATTTACTTCTATCATTTTGATACGCAATTTAAAGTCATTAACCATATGAATTGGACGGTTAATCTATAATAAAGTTATTGTGAATTCTTTTAATTTTATCGCCATCTGAAAACTGAAAGTAGAAAGTGAGCATTGATTAAATCATTATCGATATCCTTTGTTTTAAATAAGGTGGATAATATGATTGATGCGATTAATGAAAATGAAATTAAAGTTCAAGCGCTAAAAGTGTTTTCTAAAGAAATGCAAGGTAAGTTAGAGCAAAACAAACTTGATGAAATATACAAAAAATTTCTTTTAGGTGAAAAAGGTTATGCCTATAAATCAAGGCCTTATATTACCAGTTATGTTTTTTACACTCATGTGGAATTGGCTGTGAGTAATGGTTTTATATTTATTGGGCATGGGAATGTTGTAGATTCACCAGGTTCAGGAAGCTATTGGGGGAAACTTTATGCCAAAGATTTTGATAAATTACGCGCGAATACGGATTCTTTTTGGTACATTTCGGACTTAACCTCAGGAATATTCTTGTTTTTTGACCTAAATAGCACGTTATTAGCAAATTTCGTTGGATTTGGCATTTCGTCGGTTTTATCTTCAGGTACTGGCTATGGTTCTTGGTCATCTGTTCACTAAAATATTTTCCTCCACTATGGACACTATAGCAGCTTGATAATTGGCTTATAGGGGCTTATTTTTATATAAAAAGTCCTTATTGATATAAGGACTTTTGGAGGAAGGTGCTCATCGTTATTTGCGATCAGATTCAAGAATGCTCAATAATAATCGTTCCAATTTCTGGATTGCTGAAACTGATAATATAATCTAACCTAAGTTCACGGGTTCCTTCATTTGAATCAATAAGAAGATATTCAATTTTCTTTCTTAAAATCAGATCTTTGGCTTTCCCTTCAAAGATTTCACCATCCCGCAATTGGAGATGCAAATGTAGCTGGCGTTGGCAGGCTAGCTCAAGGTTATCGTAATCATCACAGTTAATTGGTTGATATTCTTCGTTATCTATAGACATATTTGCTCACCACTATGTTAGTGGCGGTTATCGTGCCGCCCGTGATTAACCTAAATCGAACGTAAAATGCTACTTACGACTATAGCATAGTCAGCCTCCTGTGATGACTGAATCAGTCGGTGAGAATTTTGCTGCGACAGGAAGCCAGTTAAACTTGTATCTTATCATTACACAATGAAATAGAGTCATACTATTTGATTTTTCTCTCTGCGCATTTTGGAATACGGTAAAGTAACGTCAATCTTGTTACATAAGGTTTATGTTTCATTTGAAGATCATTAATTATCTTTTTGAATTTATTGGATTAAATGATGAATAGAAAAATATTGTTTGCTTTGTTGGCTGCTGGTGTATTCACTGCGGTGGGATGTCAAAATCCTCCCGTAACACAGGATAGCCCTATATCTCAGGAGCAGCCCCAGTCAACCGAGAAAGTGTTTAGTGGTGTCGTGCCTTGCGCGGATTGTGCAGGTATCGAGACGACTTTACAGCTTGCCGAGGATGGGAGCTATATATTGGGGCAAACCTACTTGGAAGCCAAAAGCGAGAAAAATACGTTCTTTGAAACGGGTCATTGGGTAAGAAACGGTAAAAAGATCGTCTTGAGTGACCAAGACGGCAAAAAATCTTATTATCTAATGAAAGGTGAAAGCGTGGTTATGCTGGATATCAACGGTGAGCCAATTCAGTCAGACTTCAATTATGAACTGGATAAAGTAAAACCGAAAAAGCTGGCGGGAGAATACCGCTATTTTGCCGATTCGGCGCTTTTTACGGAATGTGGCACTGGAAAGCGTTATGATGCTGCTGAAAATATCGATTTAGAACGTGGTTACGGCGCGACGGGAGTGGAAGGCGGAACCCCGGTTTATGTGGAAATAGAAGGCTACTATACGCTGCGTCCTTCGATGGAAGATGGGTTGTTTGATCATGCGGTGATCCAAACAGGTAAAATTCGTTTTGATAAGGCCGCTTCCTGTCGTACCAAGAAATAATATACCCGTCGTCTTTCAAGCTGCCTCTTTGTTGGCTGCGCTCGTTCACCCCGGTCACATAGTTATCTATGCTTCCGGGGATTCATTCTCTTGCCGCCGCGATGCAACTTGAAATCCATTGGGTATACATATATTCGTCGTACTTCAAGATGCCTTTATTATCTCCCCGCGGCGCGGGGAGATAATAATCTGCTGCTTTCAGGCAAGATTAAGCCTGTTGAATATGGCCTTTCAGGTAACCAATAATTTCTTCCAGTTTCAGCATTTGTTTATCACCTGTGCGGCGGCATTTATATTCGATCTCACCGTTATCCAGGTTACGATCACCGATAACCAGCGTATGTGGTACACCGATAAGTTCCATGTCAGCAAACATCACGCCGGGGCGCTCTTTACGATCATCGAAAATGGCATCAATGCCGTTGGCACGTAAGTCTGCGTATAATTTCTCAGCAACTTCTTTCACCCGGTAAGATTTGTGCATGTTCATTGGCAAAATGGCTACTTGGAACGGGGCAATGGCATCCGGCCAGATAATGCCGCGATCATCAAAGTTCTGCTCAATGGCGGCGGCAACGATGCGGGTTACACCAATACCGTAGCATCCCATCGAGACAACTTGATTGTGCCCATCTTCATTTTGCACCGTTGCTTTCAGGGCGTCAGAGTACTTCGTGCCTAATTGGAAGATATGACCCACTTCAATACCCCGTTTGATTAACAGCGTTCCTTTACCGTCCGGGCTGGTGTCACCTTCGACGACATTACGGATATCCGCCACTTCTGGCAGGGGTAAATCACGCTCCCAGTTAATGCCGAAATAGTGTTTGCCATCAATATTTGCGCCGGCACCAAAATCGCTCATGACAGATACGCTGCGGTCAATAATGACAGGCATAGGCAGGTTGACCGGACCTAAAGAACCAGGGCCAGCGTTGACGATGGCACGGATCTCTTCTTCGCTGGCGAAATTCAGCGGGCTGGCGACCAAAGGCAATTTTTCGGCTTTGATCTCATTCAATTCATGATCACCACGCACCAGCAAGGCGACTAACTTGTGTCCGCTCTCTTCGGCGGCATGCACGATCAGTGTCTTGACGGTTTTTTCAATGGGCAGGTTGAATTGTTCGACCAATTCAGCAATGGTTTTGGCATTTGGCGTATCGACCAGACGCATCTCTTCAGATGGCGCAGCACGTTCCCCTGATGGCATAACTGCTTCAGCCAATTCAATATTGGCAGCATAGTTAGACTCGGTAGAGAAAACGATATCATCTTCACCGCTGGCGGCCAGAACCTGGAATTCATGAGAAGCACTGCCACCGATTGAACCGGTATCCGCCAGAACGGCGCGGAAATCCAAGCCGATGCGGGTAAAGATTTTACTGTAGGCATCGTACATCTTATCGTAAGTCTCTTGCAGAGACGCTTGGCTGGTGTGGAAAGAGTAGGCATCTTTCATGATAAATTCACGTGAACGCATCACCCCGAAGCGTGGACGGACTTCATCACGGAATTTGGTCTGGATCTGGAACAGATTGAGAGGAAGTTGTTTATAGGAAGTAACCTCGTTACGAACCAGATCAGTGATAACTTCTTCATGAGTCGGCCCCAAAACGAAAGGACGTTCTCCACGATCAACAAAACGCAGTAATTCTGGGCCATATTGCTCCCAACGGCCACTCTCCTGCCACAAATCTGCTGGCTGAACTACCGGCATGGAAACCTCAATCGCGCCTGCATTATTCATCTCTTCACGAACAATGTTTTCAACTTTTCTCAACACGCGAACACCTGTCGGCATCCAGTTGTACAGACCTGAAGCGAGTTTACGGATCATTCCGGCACGAAGCATCAGTTTATGACTGACTACCTCTGCATCAGCAGGTGTCTCTTTTAAAGTAGAGAGCAGATATTGGCTAGTACGCATAGTAAGTTTCCATTGGATAGCAAATTGCTTTTGGGCGGTAAGAGATTACCACTCAACCCAGAAAATAAAGACAAACCGCTAGTCTACCAGCGAGCTTGCGATGTCAAAAGGAGTTTTAACTGTGTTCGATAGAAACCACTTCGGTCATGGCATTAAGAACCCGCCAACGAACGTTGAAATCTAAGATGTGAGCGGCGTATATTCGGTTTTCCTGCGCTTTTTTGCGGTAGGCAGGACGGGGATCTTGCGCCAATATTTGGCTGATAAAACGCCTCAAGTGGGGGTAATTGGCTTGGTGGGATAAAAGTTGGCATTCGGCTTCTGGTGAGAAGTTAACTGCCATATCTGCATCGGGTGCTGCTTGGGCAAAACCGGCCTTGGCTTCTGGGTGTGATTCGGCAAAGGGCAGGTAAGGTTTGATATCGATAACTGGTGTTCCCTCCACCAAATCCAAACTCCCCAGTTCCAGAATGACACGGTTGTTCTCGCATTGAATGCCTTTTAATTCCACCAGCGACATGCCAACCGGATTGGGGCGGAAGGTTGAACGGGTGGCAAACACGCCCATTTTCGCGTTTCCCCCCAAACGGGGTGGGCGCACCAGTGGATTCCAGCCATCGTTCATAGTGTGATGAAACACAAAAATAATCCACAAGTGACTGAATTGCTCCAGCCCGCGTACTGCATCAACCTGATTGTAGGGCGCAAGTAATTCTAGCTGCCCTGTACCATCTTCGACCAAACCCGGTTGACGGGGAATGGCAAATTTCTCTTTGTAAGGAGAATGAATGGTTCCTATTTGCGTAAAATGAAAATCTGCCATGAGCGTTTTTTATAATGACAATTTGAATTAGTTATGGGTTGTCAGTAATGCTGACCCTTCACAAATGGCAATTTGGTAACAACCTTGACCCGGTAAAATGGCACATTGATGAAGTAAAACGGCATTTGCGTTGAGATAAGCGGCTTTTGCCAGCATGTTTTGCCGTGCAGTTGCGATACTGGCGGGAGAGTCTTGCAGCGTACTACGGCAGGATTCTCCGGCGACAATCCCCAGCTCTTTAAATGTCAAACTTGAAAGCTCATCTGGCTTGGTATACAGGCGGACATAAGAGGGCACTCTGTTTTCCTTGGCTGACGGGTGTTTCAACGTCGAGTCTGGCCTATCTGATTTATCGAATTGAGTGGGCAGTGATGTACACCCAGCGATAAAGAGCGCCATGAAACAGACAGGTAATACACGCATTGAGTTGAATCCCCGTATTGAAAAAATGGGTGGATATAAAAATATCCACCCAATGAGTTTAATCTTGATTGACTAAATAGGAAAGATTACCAGCCTTTTATTGCGCCACCCTTGAAGACTTCATGCGCTTCTTTTTCGACTTCTGGGGATTGGTACGCTTTCACAAATTTTTGCACATTTTCCGCATCCTTATTGTCTTCGCGGCTGACAATAATATTGACGTAAGGTGAGTCTTTATCTTCAACAAAAATCCCATCTTGTTCAGGTGTTAAACCAATCTGCCCTGCGTAGGTATTATTGATAATCGCGAAAGCAATCTTTTGGTCGTCCAGTGAACGTGGCAATTGTGGTGCTTCCAACTGCACGATATCTAAGTGCTTGGGATTGCCGGTAATGTCCAAAATCGTTGGCAGCAGGCCGACACCTTCTTTCAGCGTAATCAGACCTTGTTTTTGTAATAACAGCAAAGCGCGGCCTTGGTTAGTCGGATCGTTAGGGATGGCAATTTGAGAACCTTCCTGCAATTCATCCAGTGACTTAATTTTTTTGGAGTAGGCCGCCATTGGGAAAATGAAAGAGTTACCCACAATAGCCAATTTATAGTTACGCTCTTTCACTTGCTGATCTAAGAAAGGCTTATGCTGGAAGACATTCACATCAATATCGCCTTTACTCAATGATTCATTCGGCAGAACGTAATCATTGAATGTCGTCAGCTCAACATCAAGGCCATATTTATCTTTAGCCACTTGTTTAGCCACTTCAGCAACTTTAAGTTCAGGTCCTGCAATAACGCCAACCTTGATATGGTTTGGATCACGTTGTTCCTGTCCGCAACCGGCAAGAATTAATGTACCTAATAATGCACTGATTGCCGCAATGGATTTCAATTTCACTGACATATTTCACCCCTATTGAATACTGATATTTAACCTGTTTTACTCAAGTTACTGCGTACTGCTATGTTGAAATAATCTATTTACGATTGACGATCTTCACTAAACGATCACCGCCTACCTGAATCAAGAATACTAAAACAACTAATAATGCTAATACGGTATTCATCACGGTCGCATCGTAGCCGATATAGCCATATTGATAACCAATCTGCCCCAAACCACCGGCACCAACAGCGCCACCCATTGCCGAATAGCCAACCAAGGTAATTAACGTTATGGTTGCGGCATTAATCAAACTTGGCAATGCTTCTGGCAATAAGATCTTTTTAACAATCTGGAACGGTGTGGCCCCCATTGCACGTGCGGCTTCAATTAAGCCAGTCGGAATTTCCAATAAAGCATTTTCCACCATGCGGGCAATAAATGGCGCCGCTCCCACGGTCAACGGAACAATCGCCGCCTGCAAACCGATTGATGTCCCTACAATCAGGCGGGTAAACGGGATCATCCATACCAACAGAATAATAAAAGGTATTGAACGTGTAATATTGACCAATGCCGAAAGTATGCGATAAAGCGTACTATTTTCAATGACCTGACCAGGACGGGTAACGTATAAAAGTACACCCGCCGGCAATCCAATAACAAAGCCAAAGAAACCAGAAACAAAAGTCATGACGAGAGTTTCCCAGACTCCTTTAGCCAATAATAAAATCATTCCTTCAGACATAACCGAGAACCTCCACCTTCACATGATGCTCTTCTAAAAATGCAATTGTTGATTTGATGCTATCGCTTTCTCCATCTAATTCAGCCAGCATCACCCCAAATTTAACACCACCGGCGTAGTCCATCTGGGAGCTTAAGATGCTGATATCGATATTAAAGCGGCGAACTGCCATCGAAATTAACGGTGCATCGACTGACTTACCTGTGAATTCCAGTTTCAATAATGGGCAGCGATCAGGCGCTGATTCTGGTTGTAACTTCTGTAAGTAATCTTCAGGAATATCCAAATGCAACGTAGATTTGATAAATTCTTGCGCAACCGGCGTTTTAGGATGCGAAAATATTTCGCTCACAATATCTTGCTCAATCAATTGACCCCCACTGATGACGGCAACTTGATCACAGATACGTTTTACGACATCCATTTCATGGGTAATGAGAAGAATGGTCAATCCCAGTCGACGGTTAATATCTTTTAATAATTCCAGAATAGAACGAGTTGTTGCTGGATCTAACGCGCTGGTGGCTTCGTCACACAGAAGCACTTTAGGCGAGTTTGCCAAAGCCCGCGCAATAGCAACACGCTGTTTTTGACCACCAGATAAGTTGGCAGGATAAGCATCATGTTTGTCAGCGAGGCCAACTAACTCCAGCAATTCGTTAACTTTGGCCTTTATTTCCGCTTTTGGCGTGTTATTCAGTTCCAAAGGTAACGCAACATTATCAAAGACTGTTCTGGATGACAGTAAATTAAAATGCTGGAAAATCATGCCAATATGGCGACGTGCACGAGTGAGTTCACGTTCTGAAAGCGAAGTGAGATCCTGCCCGGCCACTAATACCTGACCCGAAGTCGGCCGTTCAAGCATATTCACACAGCGAATTAAGGTACTTTTACCAGCACCGGAAGAACCAATGACGCCATATATTTGCCCCTGTGGAACATGGAGGTTGATATCTGAAAGCGCTTTTATCGAGCGCGTTCCTTGTTGAAATATCTTGTTTATCTTAGTCAGTCTTATCATTTTTTTTCTTATTAGAAGTAGAGATGAATGACTTGAGAACCTTTCAACAAGTCACGAATTAAATTGGATGTTAAGGCGTCTAGACGTCCAAGTCAACAATGAATAAGTTAAATGCTGCATTTTCAATCAGTAATAAATCATGCGATACTGTCCGCTTATTACATTCTTGGAGTAATCAGGTGACGCAAGGTATTCCCGCCGTATTTTTAGATCGTGACGGCACGATTAACATCGATCATGGCTATGTACATGAGATAGATAACTTTCAATTTATTGATGGTGCCATTGAAGCCATGCTGGAATTGAAAAAAATGGGCTACGCCCTGGTTTTGGTGACAAATCAGTCAGGTATTGCCCGTAAGATGTTTACTGAAGATCAGTTCATGCAATTAACAGAATGGATGGATTGGTCATTGGCGGATCGCGGTGTTGATCTTGATGGCATCTATTATTGCCCGCATCATCCAGAAGCAGAGGATGGAGAATATAAGAAAAGCTGTGGCTGCCGTAAGCCGCAACCCGGAATGTTGTTAGATGCACAGGAAGCATTACATATCGATATGTCTGCTTCTTATATGGTAGGAGACAAAATAGAAGATATGTTGGCAGCCAAGGCAGCGGAAATCGGAACCAAGATTCTCGTTCGTACAGGAAAACCAGTAACAGAAGAAGCAGAACAAGCTGCGGATTGGGTCGTTAATAGCTTGTCAGACCTACCAAATGTGATAAAAAATAGGCAAAAATAACCTTTTGGGCGAAATTGTAAGCGCTTAAACAAGAAATCACAAAAAAGGCTTGCCTAAATCAGAAGGCTCCCTATAATGCGCTTCCGTTGTCACGACAAACACACAAACCTGTCGGGATGACAAAGTGAAAAGCCCTGAAAAATAAGGCTTGACACAATAAGAGGAAAGCGTAAGATACGCAGCCTCGCAACCCGGCAGAAACGGCCGGTTGCCAACGCTCTTTAACAAATTAATCAGACAATCTGTGTGGGCACTCGCAAGACACTATCCAACGCCGAAAGGCGGAAAATATTTAAAGTCTTGAAGAGTGACTAAGCAGTTAATTCATTATGAACTAACAGTGAAATTCTTTGAGCATCAAACACTTTGAATTGAAGAGTTTGATCATGGCTCAGATTGAACGCTGGCGGCAGGCCTAACACATGCAAGTCGGACGGTAACAGGAAACAGCTTGCTGTTTTGCTGACGAGTGGCGGACGGGTGAGTAATGTCTGGGGATCTGCCCGATGGAGGGGGATAACCACTGGAAACGGTGGCTAATACCGCATAATCTCTTAGGAGCAAGGTGGGGGACCTTCGGGCCTCACGCCATCGGATGAACCCAGATGGGATTAGCTAGTAGGCGGGGTAAGGGCCCACCTAGGCGACGATCCCTAGCTGG
Source organism: Xenorhabdus doucetiae (assembly GCF_000968195.1). Classification (NCBI taxonomy): domain Bacteria; kingdom Pseudomonadati; phylum Pseudomonadota; class Gammaproteobacteria; order Enterobacterales; family Morganellaceae; genus Xenorhabdus; species Xenorhabdus doucetiae. The sequence goes on along the minus strand of NZ_FO704550.1, from coordinate 3,471,025 downwards.
TCTGAGAGGATGACCAGCCACACTGGGACTGAGACACGGCCCAGACTCCTACGGGAGGCAGCAGTGGGGAATATTGCACAATGGGCGCAAGCCTGATGCAGCCATGCCGCGTGTATGAAGAAGGCCTTCGGGTTGTAAAGTACTTTCAGCGGGGAGGAAGGCGTAGGCTCGAATACAGCTTACGATTGACGTTACCCGCAGAAGAAGCACCGGCTAACTCCGTGCCAGCAGCCGCGGTAATACGGAGGGTGCAAGCGTTAATCGGAATTACTGGGCGTAAAGCGCACGCAGGCGGTCAATTAAGTTGGATGTGAAATCCCCGGGCTTAACCTGGGAACGGCATCCAAGACTGGTTGGCTAGAGTCTCGTAGAGGGGGGTAGAATTCCACGTGTAGCGGTGAAATGCGTAGAGATGTGGAGGAATACCGGTGGCGAAGGCGGCCCCCTGGACGAAGACTGACGCTCAGGTGCGAAAGCGTGGGGAGCAAACAGGATTAGATACCCTGGTAGTCCACGCTGTAAACGATGTCGATTTGGAGGTTGTGCCCTTGAGGCGTGGCTTCCGGAGCTAACGCGTTAAATCGACCGCCTGGGGAGTACGGTCGCAAGATTAAAACTCAAATGAATTGACGGGGGCCCGCACAAGCGGTGGAGCATGTGGTTTAATTCGATGCAACGCGAAGAACCTTACCTACTCTTGACATCCAGCGAAGCCTTTAGAGATAGAGGCGTGCCTTCGGGAACGCTGAGACAGGTGCTGCATGGCTGTCGTCAGCTCGTGTTGTGAAATGTTGGGTTAAGTCCCGCAACGAGCGCAACCCTTATCCTTTGTTGCCAGCACTTCGGGTGGGAACTCAAGGGAGACTGCCGGTGATAAACCGGAGGAAGGTGGGGATGACGTCAAGTCATCATGGCCCTTACGAGTAGGGCTACACACGTGCTACAATGGCGGATACAAAGAGAAGCGACCCCGCGAGGGCAAGCGGAACTCATAAAGTCTGTCGTAGTCCGGATTGGAGTCTGCAACTCGACTCCATGAAGTCGGAATCGCTAGTAATCGCAGATCAGAATGCTGCGGTGAATACGTTCCCGGGCCTTGTACACACCGCCCGTCACACCATGGGAGTGGGTGGCAAAAGAAGTCGGTAGCTTAACCTTTATGGAGGGCGCTGACCACTTTGTGATTCATGACTGGGGTGAAGTCGTAACAAGGTAACCGTAGGGGAACCTGCGGTTGGATCACCTCCTTAACCTGAGATAGTAGATTTTGTGCAGTGCTCACACAGATTGTCTGATAAAAGAAGAGACGGTATCGGTATAGGCTTGTAGCTCAGGTGGTTAGAGCGCACCCCTGATAAGGGTGAGGTCGGTGGTTCAAGTCCACTCAGGCCTACCAGTTCTACTTACCCTTGACGTTTTCAAGCGCTGCGTTGCTCATGTACTAACGTACACTGCGCGACTCGCGTTGAAATCGCCTGCGGCTAAGAGAATTGCAGGGCCATGATACAAATTATGGGGCTATAGCTCAGCTGGGAGAGCGCCTGCCTTGCACGCAGGAGGTCAGCGGTTCGATCCCGCTTAGCTCCACCATGACTCTTCAATGAAAACATTTTTCAGAACATACGGGAAAACCGTGTGGTGTGAAAAATTTGCTCTTTAACAATCTGGAACAAGCTGAAAATTTGAAACAATCAGTGACCGTAATGGGTCATTGATGAGTCTCTCAACACACTCCGACCTGAAGACACCTTCGGGTTGTGAGGTTAAGCGACTAAGCGTACACGGTGGATGCCTAGGCAGTCAGAGGCGATGAAGGACGTGCTAATCTGCGAAAAGCGCCGGTGAGCTGATATGAAGCGTTATCAGCCGGCGATGTCCGAATGGGGAAACCCGGTGCAATCCGTTGCACCATCATTCACTGAATCCATAGGTGAATGAGGCGAACCGGGGGAACTGAAACATCTCAGTACCCCGAGGAAAAGAAATCAACCGAGATTCCCCCAGTAGCGGCGAGCGAACGGGGAGCAGCCCAGAGCCATCATCATTGTCAGCGCCAGGAGAACGGTCTGGAAAGGCCGGCAGTAAAGGGTGACAGCCCCGTATCCGAAGGTGTTGGCAGTGTGAGCTCGATGAGTAGGGCGGGACACGTGGTATCCTGTCTGAACATGGGGGGACCATCCTCCAAGGCTAAATACTCCTGACTGACCGATAGTGAACCAGTACCGTGAGGGAAAGGCGAAAAGAACCCCGGCGAGGGGAGTGAAAGAGAACCTGAAACCGTGTACGTACAAGCAGTGGGAGCCCCACCACTAAGCCAGTGGTGAACTCCGAACGCATCTTTTGCTGGATGCCGGTTGGCGAAGCGACAGCGCCGCCCAACCGACAAAATCAAGCAGAGGGGGCTTAGTGGTGGGGTGACTGCGTACCTTTTGTATAATGGGTCAGCGACTTATATTCTGTAGCAAGGTTAACCGATTAGGGGAGCCGCAGGGAAACCGAGTCTTAACTGGGCGTTAAGTTGCAGGGTATAGACCCGAAACCCGGTGATCTAGCCATGGGCAGGTTGAAGGTTGGGTAACACTAACTGGAGGACCGAACCGACTAATGTTGAAAAATTAGCGGATGACTTGTGGCTGGGGGTGAAAGGCCAATCAAACCGGGAGATAGCTGGTTCTCCCCGAAAGCTATTTAGGTAGCGCCTCGTGAACTCATCTTCGGGGGTAGAGCACTGTTTCGGCTAGGGGGCCATCCCGGCTTACCAACCCGATGCAAACTGCGAATACCGAAGAATGTTATCACGGGAGACACACGGCGGGTGCTAACGTCCGTCGTGAAGAGGGAAACAACCCAGACCGCCAGCTAAGGTCCCAAAGTCATGGTTAAGTGGGAAACGAAGTGGGAAGGCTCAGACAGCCAGGATGTTGGCTTAGAAGCAGCCATCATTTAAAGAAAGCGTAATAGCTCACTGGTCGAGTCGGCCTGCGCGGAAGATGTAACGGGGCTAAACCATGCACCGAAGCTGCGGCAGCGACATTTTTATGTTGTTGGGTAGGGGAGCGTTCTGTAAGCCGTTGAAGGTTGGTCGTGAGGCTGGCTGGAGGTATCAGAAGTGCGAATGCTGACATAAGTAACGATAAAGCGGGTGAAAAACCCGCTCGCCGGAAGACCAAGGGTTCCTGTCCAACGTTAATCGGGGCAGGGTGAGTCGACCCCTAAGGCGAGGCTGAAAAGCGTAGTCGATGGGAAACAGGTGAATATTCCTGTACTCGGTGTTACTGCGAAGGGGGGACGGAGAAGGCTAGGCCGGCCGGGCGACGGTTTGTCCCGGTTGAAGCGTGTAGGTGGGATGATTTGGCAAATCCGGTCATCTGTATAACACTGAGGCGTGATAACGAGCCACCACGGTGGCGAAGCGGTTGGTGCCCTGCTTCCAGGAAAAGCCTCTAAGCATCAGGTAACATTGAATCGTACCCCAAACCGACACAGGTGGTCAGGTAGAGAATACTCAGGCGCTTGAGAGAACTCGGGTGAAGGAACTAGGCAAAATGGTGCCGTAACTTCGGGAGAAGGCACGCCGGCACTAGGTGAAGTGACTTGCTCACGGAGCCGAAGCCGGCCGCAGATACCAGCTGGCTGCAACTGTTTAATAAAAACACAGCACTGTGCAAACACGAAAGTGGACGTATACGGTGTGACGCCTGCCCGGTGCTGGAAGGTTAATTGATGGGGTTAGCGGTAACGCGACGCTCTTGATCGAAGCCCCAGTAAACGGCGGCCGTAACTATAACGGTCCTAAGGTAGCGAAATTCCTTGTCGGGTAAGTTCCGACCTGCACGAATGGCGTAATGATGGCCAGGCTGTCTCCACCCGAGACTCAGTGAAATTGAACTCGCTGTGAAGATGCAGTGTACCCGCGGCAAGACGGAAAGACCCCGTGAACCTTTACTATAGCTTGACACTGAACCTTGAGCCTTGATGTGTAGGATAGGTGGGAGGCTGTGAAGTGCGGACGCCAGTCTGCACGGAGCCATCCTTGAAATACCACCCTTGAATGTTTGATGTTCTAACGTGGGCCCGTTATCCGGGCTGCGGACAGTGTCTGGCGGGTAGTTTGACTGGGGCGGTCTCCTCCCAAAGCGTAACGGAGGAGCACGAAGGTTGGCTAAGCATGGTCGGACATCATGCGGTTAGTGCAATGGCATAAGCCAGCTTGACTGCGAGCGTGACGGCGCGAGCAGGTGCGAAAGCAGGTCATAGTGATCCGGTGGTTCTGAATGGAAGGGCCATCGCTCAACGGATAAAAGGTACTCCGGGGATAACAGGCTGATACCGCCCAAGAGTTCATATCGACGGCGGTGTTTGGCACCTCGATGTCGGCTCATCACATCCTGGGGCTGAAGTAGGTCCCAAGGGTACGGCTGTTCGCCGTTTAAAGTGGTACGCGAGCTGGGTTTAGAACGTCGTGAGACAGTTCGGTCCCTATCTGCCGTGGGCGCTGGAAGATTGAAAGGGGCTGCTCCTAGTACGAGAGGACCGGAGTGGACGCACCACTGGTGTTCGGGTTGTCATGCCAATGGCACTGCCCGGTAGCTAAGTGCGGAAGAGATAACCGCTGAAAGCATCTAAGCGGGAAACTTGCCTTGAGATGAGTCTTCCCTTGTCCCTTGAGGGCACTAAAGGAACGTTCGAGACGAGGACGTGGATAGGCCGGGTGTGTAAGCGTCGCGAGACGTTGAGCTAACCGGTACTAATGACCCGTGCGGCTTAACCTGACAACACCGAAGGTGTTTTGGGGTGATTTTGGGAGAAAGACGAAAAGTTTCAGATGAAAGAATGTCACAGCTTGTTCGGGATTGAAAACAGGATTTGTCTGGCGGCAATAGCGCGGTGGTCCCACCTGACCCCATGCCGAACTCAGCAGTGAAACACCGTTGCGCCGATGGTAGTGTGGGGCCTCCCCATGCGAGAGTAGGGCACTGCCAGACATTCAATTAGCCAAAAAAGCCATCCGTCACCGGATGGCTTTTTTGCGTTTGGCGTTCGAGAAATATTTTATTTATGAACGATTGATATTGGTCACGTAGTATAGTGACGATATTATCTTATTTTTTCTTCCTTATTCTGATTACTGTTTTCTATATAATAAAATGAAATAATTTCAATTTGAGTACAATAACTCGACATTCCCCTTCCCTTTGGGGTAAATTTAGCTATCTAGAAGTCTAAAATAACAAATTGAAATAGTCGAGGTTTTGAGTAATGCCAATTCGTGTACCAGATGAATTACCTGCAGTGAACACTCTTCGCAATGAAAACATCTTTGTCATGACCTCAACACGGGCCAGTATCCAGGATATTCGGCCATTGAAAGTATTGCTACTTAACCTAATGCCAAAGAAGATAGAAACAGAAAGCCAATTTATTCGGCTATTATCTAACACTCCGCTTCAAATCGATATTCAATTGTTACGTATCGATAGTCGTCAATGTAAAAATACCCCTGCCGAACATTTAGATACCTTTTATTGTGATTTTGATTCAATCAAAGATCAAAATTTCGATGGATTGATTGTCACAGGTGCCCCTTTAGGACTGGTTGAATTTGAGGATGTCGTTTATTGGCATGAGGTTGAAAGAATAGTTACTTGGGCAAAAGAACATGTTACCTCGACGCTTTTTGTTTGTTGGGCAGTTCAAGCTGCATTAAAAGTGCTTTATCACCTGCCTAAATATACCCGAAAAATTAAACTATCTGGTGTTTATTCTCATTCAACTTTAGATCCTTTGGCATTATTAACACGTGGATTTGACGAAACATTTTTTGCCCCTCACTCGCGTTTTGCGGATTTTCCTGAGTCTTTAATTCGTGAACATACAGATTTAGACATTTTAGCCAGTTCAGAAGAGGCGGGCGCCTATTTATTTGCCAGCAAAGACAAAAGATTAGTTTTTGTGACAGGGCATCCTGAATATGACGTAGGGACACTAGCTGCTGAATATTGGCGTGATCACGCCGCTGGTTTGGAACCAGAATTGCCAGTCAATTACTTCCCGAATAACGATCCTGACAGTAAACCTGTTGCGTCTTGGCGTAGTCATGGTCATTTACTCTTTTCAAATTGGTTAAATTATTACGTCTACCAAATTACGCCATACGATCTGGCTGTTATGAATCCCAGCTTAGATTGAGCTTGATTTAAGTTTTAGATAGAAAAATGAGAGTATGCTGAAGCGAGCCATTTCTCATTTTGTTAATTTTCTTGCCAGTATTGTTGTTCGACAGTCATTCGTCATTTTCCAAACATAACAAAAACTTAACATTTTTGTGCCTGATTTTTGGAAGTTATTTCCCTGTTTTTTTCTTGCTTTAATTATCTTAATTATTTGATTTTATTTAATTAATTTTCGTATTGTAAAATAATGGAAATGGTTTTTGATTTATTTTCTGAATTGGTTAGTCTTAATCAAGTGACTATTTAAAAGTGAAAAGTGGGGAGATTATGCAGCAGGCATCAGCAACCAAATTAACTTTTATAAAACCTTTTGGTGAGGCGGAAAAACAGGTGTTATCACCTGAATCAATTCGCTTTTTAGAGGATTTAATCGTTGAATTTTCTGACAGACGCACAAAATTATTGGATGCGCGTGTAGATTGGCAGAAAAAAATTGATAACGGTTCATTACCAGATTTTATTTCGGAAACCACTTCCATTAGAGATGGTAATTGGAAAATTCAGGGAATACCTGATGATCTCAAAGATCGTCGGGTTGAAATAACGGGCCCTGTAGAGCGTAAGATGGTCATCAATGCCCTAAATGCAAATGTGAAAGTATTTATGGCAGATTTTGAGGATTCATTAGCACCTGCATGGGATAAAGTTATCCAGGGACACATTAACTTACGAGATGCTGTTAATGGAACAATCTCATATGGCAATGAGCAGGGTAAACGTTATGAGTTGAAAGCGGACCCCGCAGTATTGATTGCCAGAGTGAGAGGATTGCACCTGTCAGAAAAACACATCCTCTACAAGAATGAACCGATTTCTGGTGGATTGTTTGATTTTGCCCTCTATTTCTATTTGAATCATAAGAAGTTACTGCAAAAAGGCAGTGGCCCTTATTTTTATCTGCCAAAAATACAGAGCTACCATGAGGCACAGTGGTGGAGTGACGTTTTCAGTTTTGCAGAATCACGTTTCAATTTGCCAACAGGCACCATTAAGGCAACGGTTTTGATTGAAACATTGCCGGCTGTATTCCAGATGGATGAAATTCTGTATCACTTGCGTCATCACATCGTTGGCCTAAATTGTGGACGCTGGGATTATATTTTCAGTTATATCAAGACCCTGAAAAACCATCCTGACCGCGTTCTGCCGGATCGCCAATCCGTCACGATGACCCAACCTTTCTTGAGTGCCTATTCTCGCTTGCTGATTAAAACCTGCCATAAACGCGGTGCATTCGCCATGGGAGGCATGTCGGCATTTATTCCTAGTAAAGATCCTGTGCAAAATCAGCAAGTTTTGGACAAAGTCAGGGCGGATAAAGAACTGGAAGCCAATAACGGTCATGATGGTACATGGGTCGCGCATCCGGGGCTTGCAGATATTGTCATGGCGGTCTTTGACACAAAATTGGGAGAGCGTCAAAACCAATTAACCGTTTTACGCGAGCAAGACGAAACGATTACGGCTGAACAATTGCTTGCACCTTGTTCAGGAGAAAGAACAGAAGCAGGAATGCGTGCCAATATTCGTGTTGCTGTTCAATACATAGAAGCCTGGATTTCCGGGAATGGGTGTGTACCGATTTACGGCTTGATGGAAGATGCGGCAACAGCAGAGATTTCCCGAACCTCTATTTGGCAATGGATCCGCCATGAAAAGTCACTCTCTAATGGTAAAAAAGTGACCAAGGAACTGTTCAGAGAAATGTTGAAAGAAGAGCTGGCCGTGATTAAACAGGAAGTCGGGGAGCAGGGCTTTAATCAAGGACGATTTGTAGAGGCTGCTGATTTGATGGAAAAAATTACCACTCAGGACGACTTAATTGATTTCCTAACGTTACCTGGCTATCAGTTACTAGACTAATTTAAACACCATAATGGCAAAAATATCCGATTAACTAAGTATAGGAAGTAGAACATCATGACCATTTCCCGGAAACAACAAATCGCTCAACTGGAACAAGAATGGCAACAACCACGTTGGAAAGGGATTACTCGTCCGTATAGTGCTGAAGATGTGGTTAAGTTGCGTGGTTCGGTCAACCCTGAACACACTTTGGCGCAAATGGGAGCGAAAAAGTTGTGGAAGTTGCTGAATGGTAATTCGAAAAAAGGTTATGTGAACGCGCTTGGTGCGTTGACCGGCGGTCAGGCACTTCAGCAGGCTAAAGCCGGTATTGAGGCGGTTTATCTTTCCGGCTGGCAAGTGGCGGCAGATGCCAATACCGCAGCGAGTATGTACCCTGATCAATCACTGTATCCCGTTGATTCTGTACCTAATATAGTTAAACGTATCAATAACAGCTTCCGTCGTGCCGATCAGATCCAATGGTCAAATGGTATCGATCCCGATAGCCAAAAATATGTTGACTATTTCCTGCCGATTGTCGCGGATGCGGAAGCCGGGTTTGGTGGTGTACTTAACGCATTTGAGCTAATGAAAGCGATGATTGAGGCGGGCGCTGCCGCAGTTCATTTTGAAGACCAACTGGCCGCAGTGAAAAAGTGCGGACACATGGGCGGCAAAGTGTTGGTTCCGACTCAAGAGGCTATTCAGAAGCTGGTGGCTGCCCGGTTGGCGGCGGATGTCTCCGGTGTACCAACCTTGTTAGTGGCACGCACTGACGCAGATGCCGCCGATTTACTGACATCGGATTGTGATCCTTATGACCGTGCGTTCATTACCGGCGAGCGAACCTGTGAAGGTTTCTATTGTACACGTGCTGGCATTGAACAAGCGATCAGCCGTGGACTGGCTTATGCCCCTTACGCCGATGTAGTCTGGTGCGAAACCTCTACACCGGATATTGAAGCCGCCCGCTGTTTTGCGCAAGCCATCCACGCGAAATACCCTGGCAAATTATTGGCGTATAACTGTTCGCCTTCTTTTAACTGGAAAAAGAATCTGGATGATAAAACCATTGCCAGTTTCCAGGATCAGTTATCTGCCATGGGATATAAATTCCAGTTCATCACACTGGCGGGCATCCATAGCATGTGGTTCAACATGTTTGATTTAGCCTACGATTATGCGCGTGGTGAGGGAATGAAACATTATGTTGAAAAAGTTCAGGAACAGGAATTCGCTGCCCTTGATCGTGGTTATACCTTCTCCTCACATCAACAAGAAGTGGGAACAGGATATTTTGATAAAGTGACCACGATTATTCAGGGAGAAGGCGCTTCTGTTACGGCATTAACCGGATCGACAGAAGAACAGCAATTTTAAGTTCACTATACCGATAGAAATAACAAATGATTGGGGAATTCCAAAAGGAATTCCCTTTTACTGCCGGATAAAGGTGGCTAAATATGGAAACAGATCTCGCTCATTTAATTGCACAAACCATTTTGCAGGGATTTGATGCGCAATATGGTCGATTTCTGGAAGTCACTTCTGGGGCACAGCAACGTTTTGAACAGGCTGACTGGCCTGCTGTACAACAGGCGATGAAAAAGCGGATTAACTTGTATGATCATCATGTCGGATTGGTGGTGGAGCAGTTGAAGCGTATTCACACTTCATTACAACATGATGAAGATGACATTGCTGAGGTCAAAGCGGTTTATACCCGTTTACTGCCTGACTATCCGCGTTTTGAAATTGCAGAAAGTTTTTTTAATTCGGTTTACTGCCGTTTTTTCAAACATCGTAATTTGAAACCAGACAATCTCTATATATTTTCTTCTCAGCCACCGGCTCGTTTTCGGCATATTTCTCGTCCACTATCACGGGATTTTTTGCCTAATGGTAATCTTGCATCCATGCTGCGAACCCTTTTAAATGATTTGCCATTACGGCTTAAATGGGAGGATTTGGAACGGGATATTGGTTATATCACGCAATATTTGCAGAATACATTTTCCCAATATGATTTATTACAGTCCACGTTCCAAATTGCTAATGAATTGTTTTACCGCAATAAGGCCGCCTGGTTGGTCGGAAAAATCAGAATGGGGTCGATGATTTACCCATTTTTGTTACCGATTCATCACAATGAATCGGGGGGAATTTTTATCGATACCTGTTTGACTAACCACGATGATGCCAGCATTGTTTTTGGTTTTGCCCGCTCCTATTTTATGGTTTACGCCCCTTTGCCTGCGGCTCTGGTTGAGTGGTTGCGTGAAATTCTTCCGACGAAATCCACGGCGGAGTTATACATGGCGATAGGCTGTCAGAAGCATGGTAAGACCGAATATTATCGTGAATATCTGACATTCATTAATTCCACTCAGGAACAGTTTACGATTGCGCCGGGAGTGAAAGGTATGGTGATGCTGGTTTTTACTTCCTCTTCATTTGATCGGGTATTTAAAGTGATTAAAGATAAATTTGCGCCCCAGAAAGAGGTTTCCGAAGAGCGTGTTCAGGCGTGTTACCGTTTGGTAAAAGAGCATGATCGGGTAGGAAGAATGGCTGATACACAGGAATTTGAAAACTTTGTCATTGCTAAACGCCATATCAGCCCTGAATTAATGGCAGAATTGCAAAAAGAGATCCCCGAAAAATTAGAAGACTTGGGCGATAAGATTTTGATAAAGCATCTTTATATGGAACGTAAAATGATGCCGCTAAATATTTATATGGAGCATGTCAATGAGGCGCAATTGAAGGATGTGATCGAAGAATACGGAAATGCGATTAAGCAACTGGCTGCTGCAAATATTTTTCCCGGTGATATGTTGTTTAAAAACTTCGGAGTCACGCGCCACGGAAGGGTGATTTTCTACGATTATGATGAAATCTGTTATATGACCGAAGTGAATTTCCGGGATATTCCTCCGCCCCGCTATCCAGAAGATGAGTTGGCTGGTGAACCTTGGTACAGTGTTGCTGTTAACGATGTTTTCCCAGAAGAATTTCGGCATTTTTTATGTACTGACAAACGTATTCGATGTTATTTCGAAGAAAGTCACCGTGATTTATTTCGAACAGACTACTGGCGGGCATTGCAGGAGCGTATCAAAAATGGATATGTAGAAGATGTTTTTGCTTATCGCAGTAGACAGCGATTTAGCCAGCGTAGTGAAATAAATTGATTTGGATAAATATTCGATAAGCCATGAATCATTTTTATCAATGCGAAAATTTTTTGACAGTCAATTTCCGCATTGGCGTTTAGATAAAACAATTACGCTCTGGTTGCTGCAATAGTCGTTGCTGAAATAGCAATACGTGCCAGTTCCGTAATCTGGGCATAATCTGCTTTTTTCAACGCATCATTCGGTACTAACCATGAGCCACCCACGCACAGAACACTATTCAGTGCCAGATAATCACGATAGTTTTCAGGAGAAATTCCCCCCGTTGGGCAAAAACGGACTTGCGGGAATGGGCCGGCAATGGCTTTCAGTGCCTTAACACCGCCATTTGCTTCTGCCGGGAAGAATTTGAAACAGTTCAAACCGTAACTCATCCCTGACATTAATTCAGAAGTCGTGGAAATCCCCGGAATAAGAGGAATGGAACCGCTAGCTGCCGCTTTTAACAACTCATTCGTCAACCCCGGACTCATGGCAAATTGGGCACCCATTTCAGTGACCGCAGCCAATTGTTCAGGATTAATAACAGTACCTGCACCGATGATTGCTTCAGGAACGTCTTTAGCGATAAGGCGAATGGCCTCCAGTGCACATTCGGTTCTTAAGGTCACTTCCAAGACACGAATTCCGCCGGCAACCAGTGCCTTTGCCAAAGGAACCGCATGTTCAATCTCATTGATCACAATGACAGGGACGATCGGGCCATCAGTCAGGATATTTTCTGCGGTTGTTTTCCAATGATTCATTAACCGTTCCTCCATTAAATTGAACCCCACCAGCAACTCGACCGACGGCACACCACAATGGCATGTGACTGATGGCATTTGGACAAAATTACTTAATGCCACCGTATTCCCGGCTAATGGCTTTTGCCGCCCGCATAACCAGAGCACCAAGTTCAGTAACACGTTCATCAGAGATGCGTGATACAGGGCCAGAAATAGAAATCGCGGCAAAGGCTTCATGATGTTCATCATAGATACAGGCAGCAATACAGCGTAATCCTAACGCATGTTCTTCATCATCAAATGAAAAACCTTGCTTGCGGATCTGTTCGAGATTGTCTGTTAATGCGGCGGCAGTGGTACACGTGTGTTGGGTATAAGTGTGCATGCCTTTTTTATGCAGCAATTGGAGGCGTTTTTGTTCAGACAGCGTAGCAAGCAGGGCCTTACCCGCGCCGGAAGCGTGCATGGGTAGTTTGCCACCAATGGGCGCGGACATTCTCATCAGCGCATTGCATTGCACTTGATCGACAATCACGGCTTCATATTCATCAAGATTAAGGATGGCAAGGTTGACGGTTTCACCGGAATCTTCCATTAATTGGCGCAATATAGGATGAACCAGCACCATCAGATTACGGCTTTGTAAGAAACTGCTGCCGACGACAAAAGCATGGGAAGCGATCACCCATAACCCTAAATCGCCTATTTGGCGAACAAAACCATGTTGTTGCAAGGTTGTCAAAAGACGATGGGTGGTGGAGTTAGGCAGACCGGATTGGATCGCCAGATCAGTCAGGGCAACGCCGACAGGCGAATCGGAAATGTATTCCAAAAGTGTCAACCCTCGGCTTAAAGATTGAACCTGACCGCTTGCAGCGGCACTGTTAGCGGTTATTTTCGTTTTTTTTGTGCGTTTGCTGGCAACGGCTGTGTTCATAAGATGCCCTCTGAATAATCGTTTATTTGCAGCAACGGTCGCTGCGATGGACACAAAATGGAATTTATTTTCATTTTCTTATTATGGATGATAACGAGGGTAAAAACACATCCGATGTGTTGGTAGTGGGAATTTAAAGATATCGCGTAAGAGTGTTTCATTAATTTTTAACGAGCGCTGGTTATTTCATCATAATTAGAGTACATTGTACTCTGTTATAAGGGAGGTTTGCCAGTGAGTTATGCGATAGAGTTTATTGAAACCCCACTGTTCACCCGGCAGATAAAACAGATCGCCACGGATGATGAGCTTAAAGAGCTGCAACGGGAGCTTATTGAATCACCGGATAAAGGCGATCTGATACGTGGTACAGGTGGGCTGCGCAAAATCAGGATGGCGATAGGCTCACAGGGGAAAAGCGGTAGTGCCAGAGTGATCTATTTTCTCGCGACCGAAGATATTATCTATTTGGTGATGGCTTATCCGAAAAATACGAAAGATAACTTAACGGATGCCGAGAAAATAGCACTGAGAAAACTGACTAAGTTACTGAAAGGTGAAGTGTAATATGACTTTTTTTGACGAATTGAAAGCTTCTCTCGAAGAAGCTGTAGACATAAAAAATGGTGCTAAATCACCAGATCGTGTCACTCGCTACGAAGTTGCTGACGTAAAAGCTATTCGTGCACAGCTTAACATTTCACAGGCAGAGATGGCGTCCGCACTGGGCACGAGTCTTGATACAATTAAAAGTTGGGAGCAAAAGCGTCGAAACCCGACCGGGCTGGCGGCAAAGGTGTTGGCGATCATCCAAGACGACCCGGATTTTTTTAAGGCGCTGGCGGCACATTAGAATTTTGCGTGATACGGTTCATTTCGGTACATACCTGTCTCTTGACCTCTAATATGTGACCAAGAGACAGCTCTTTATGCGGGTTTTTCTCGCGATGATAATATTGAATTTGTTTTTCATCCCTCAAACAAACTCTGATGCAATGTCTGAATAACCTGTTCTGCATCTTTACCCGGAACGAGCAGGCAGACATTATGGCTGCTTGCGCCACAGCTTATCATGCGAATATTAAAGGGTTCCAACACGCCAAAAATCCCTTTTCCCAATCCTTTGGCTCGTGAAAGTTCATTGCCGATAATCGCCACCAGTGCCATATCTTCTTCAACTTCCACCCGGCATAACGTAGAAAGTTCAGTGAGCAGCGCATTAGTCAGCAGGCTGCCATTGGTGCTGGTAGAACCTGTGGTATCCAGCGTCAGGGCAATGCTGACCTCGGATGTGGTAATCAAATCCACCGAAATATTATGGCGCGACAGCAGGGTAAATACTTCTGCCAGAAAGCCCCTTGCATGTAGCATTTTCAGGCTATGCAGGGTCAGCAAAGTTTGTTTGCGGCGCAAGGCTAATGCACGAAACAGCGGGGGATTTTCTGTTTTATCACACACTATTGTACCGCCTGCCTGTGGATCTTTGCTGGAGCCGACAAAGACCGGAATGCCGCAGCGAACAGCCGGTAGCAGCGTGGCAGGATGGAGAATTTTGGCGCCAAATGTCGCCATTTCTGCCGCTTCATCAAAGGCAATTTTATTGATGCGTTTAGCCGTGGGAACAATACGCGGATCGGTGGTGTAGATGCCTGGTACATCTGTCCAGATATCAACACGTTGTAAACCCAGCGCTTCACCGAGTAAGGCGGCGGTATAATCACTGCCGCCTCGCCCCAACGTCGTGGTACGGCCTTTTTCTTCCCTGCCAATAAACCCTTGGGTGATGACGAGGGTATCGTCCAGGCGGGAATAAAGGTGTTCCATTGCCAAAGTATGGAGCTGGAGCATATCTGGCTCTGCCCGCCCAAAGTTATCATTGGTGCGCATGATCCGGCGGATATCAAACCATTCGGCATGGGTATGGCGTTGACGTAACAACTCCACAAACAATAACGTGGACATGACTTCACCGTGGCTAACCAATTCATCAGTCAGTGCGTCTGAAGTGGCAAGCGAAGCGGCTTCTGACAGCATATCAATATTTTCCAGCAGGCGATCAATTTCCTCACGGAGCACATTAACTTCATTCAATCGGTCAATAATGGCATATTGAATGTCACGGATTTGTTTCAGGTAGTTCTCCCGTTTATCGCTATCGCAACCAGCCGCCAAGGCAACCAGCAAATTGGTCACGCCAGCGGAAGCTGACAGAACGACAACACGGACATTGGTGTTTGCCAAGATAATATCGGCGCAATGGCTCATGGCATCGAAGTCTGCCACACTCGTACCACCAAATTTTGCTACAACATACTGCGAGTCAGGAGATGAAACAGCACACATGGATGATAACCTTTTATTTGGAGAATCGTTCGAAGAGTCGGCTTTTAGAAATATCGGGTTAGGTGCACTGAGTCAATATTTGACGATGAAGCATAAATAATTTTCATGATGGAAATGAAATTATCGTTTTTGCCTATCTTCACAATTAAGGCTGGAAATCACGGGCTATTTTGACCAATATCAGTGATTACAAGGAAAGGGAGACGCATCACAGCATTAAATCGTTACAATCTGTGCATTCCTATTGTTTATTGACCGTTGATAGAGAGCATTATTCATGAAAAACACCAACCCTAGCCAGACCGAAGCCTGGAAAGCATTACAACAGCATTTTGAGCAAATGAAAGATGTGCATTTGCGGGATCTGTTTGAGCAGGACAAAGAACGGTTTACAGCATTTTCTGCGACATTTGAGCAGCAGATTCTGGTGGATTACGCCAAAAACCGCATTACCGCAGAAACACTGGAGAAGTTACAGGCATTAGCGCAGGAAACCGATTTAGCCGGTGCCATTCGCAGTCTGTTTTCCGGGGAGAAAATCAATCGTACTGAAGATCGTGCGGTGCTGCATATTGCCCTGCGTAACCGTAGCAATACCCCGATTATGGTGGATGGGGAAGATGTGATGCCGCAAGTCAATGCGGTACTGGCGAAAATGAAATCATTCAGTGAACGCATCATTAGTGGTGAGTGGAAAGGCTATACCGGCAAAGCGATTACCGATGTTGTGAATATCGGCATTGGGGGGTCTGATCTTGGCCCTTATATGGTGACAGAAGCGCTGAAAGCGTATAAAAATCATCTGAATATGCATTTTGTTTCCAATGTTGATGGCACCCACATTGCCGAAACACTCAAAACCTTAAATCCAGAAACCACCTTATTCTTGATTGCTTCCAAGACATTTACCACGCAAGAAACCATGACCAATGCACATTCTGCCCGTCATTGGTTCCTGCAAAGTGCCGTTGATGAAGCGCATATCGCAAAACATTTTGCGGCATTATCCACCAATGAACAGGAAGTCACCAAATTCGGTATCGATCCCCAAAACATGTTTGAATTTTGGGATTGGGTAGGTGGTCGTTATTCGCTCTGGTCTGCCATTGGCTTATCCATTGTCCTTTCCATTGGTTATGAGAATTTCGAACAGTTGCTCAGTGGTGCCCATGCCATGGATAAACACTTTGAGCAGACCGCCTTTGAGCAGAATCTTCCTGTTTTGCTGGCCCTGATCGGCATCTGGTACAACAATTTCTTTGGTGCGGAAACTGAAGCGATTCTGCCTTATGATCAATATATGCACCGTTTTGCTGCCTACTTCCAACAAGGCAACATGGAATCAAATGGCAAATACATCGATCGGAATGGCAATCCGGTGAATTACCAGACCGGGCCGATTATCTGGGGAGAACCGGGCACCAATGGTCAGCATGCGTTCTACCAGCTTATCCATCAGGGCACTAAACTGATCCCGTGTGATTTTATTGCACCGGCAATTAGCCATAATCCGGTTAGCGATCATCATAGCAAACTGTTGTCTAACTTCTTTGCACAAACGGAAGCGCTGGCATTTGGTAAAACCCAGGCGCAGGTGGAAGCGGAATTTGCGGCCGCCGGGAAAAATGCCCAGGACGTGGCGAATGTTGTGCCATTCAAGGTATTTGAAGGTAACCGCCCGACCAATTCCATTTTATTGCGCGAAATTACCCCATTCAGCTTGGGGGCATTAATTGCCATGTATGAACATAAGATCTTTGTTCAGGGCGCGATTTTGAATATCTTCTCATTCGACCAATGGGGCGTAGAACTGGGTAAACAATTGGCGAACCGTATTCTGCCTGAACTGCATGATGCCGAGGCGGTAACTAGCCATGACAGCTCGACAAATGGCCTGATTAACCGATTCAAAGAGTGGCGTTAATCTGAACTTCTCTATTCTCTGATTTCTCCTCACCTTAATACGTGCTGTCATTAAGGTGAGTTTTTTTGTAATTTACATAATTTGTTACCCACTTTTAATTTTATTGGTCTGCAACATGATATCCTCACTCCCCATTCGTTGTGCTGTCGGGGAAATTGAGATTCCCCGCAATGGGAAAATGATATGGCAGATAACACCCTATTAACTCCAACTTCCATCCACTGGTTATCGGCAGATGAGACTGACTTTATTCCTGCATCTGTTTTAGATTGGCTGGTGGAAGTCGATTCAATGACATGCCGCTTTGAACAACATTGCCAGCATGTATCGGTTGCTCCTTTTCGCGAAGGCTTTATCACTTTAGAACAGTTAGGTGATGAAAGTAAGCACTTACCTGTAAGTGGAAAATACTGGTTACGTGAAAGTGTCCTGTATGGGGATAATGTCCCGTGGCTTTTGGGGCGAACCCTTATTCCGGAGGAAACACTCACCGGCCCGGATAAAAAATTGGTCGATGTGGGCACTGTGCCGCTTGGTCGTTATCTTTTTAGTGGTAATAATCTAACGCGGGATTATATTCAAATAGGCCAGCAGGGAGATCGTTGGGCACGTCGTTCTTTATTGAGGTTGTCAGGCAAGCCACTGCTACTTACAGAGGTTTTTCTACCGGGATCACCTGCATATAAGATCAATAAAACGAAAGGGGAGAAAGAGATTGAAGGTCAGTATGGCGCAGAATAAATGGCGGGCTTATTGCCGTTTAATGCGTATCAATAAGCCCATTGGTGCATTATTACTTTTATGGCCAACCTATTGGGCATTGTGGATTGCCGCAAAAGGTCTGCCGGATTTGCACGTTTTGTTAGTTTTTACACTCGGCGTGTTTTTCATGCGTGCTGCCGGATGCTGCATCAATGATTTTGCAGACAGAAAATTTGATGGGTATGTAGAACGGACCAAATCCCGTCCCCTGCCTAGTGGCGACATTACCGAAAAAGAAAGCAAAATTTTGTTTGCCACACTGGTACTCATCTCTTTTGCACTGGTACTGACACTCAATAAAATGACGATTGCACTGTCGGTCGTTGGTTTGGCACTGGCGTGGATTTACCCGTTTGTCAAGCGTGTCAGCCACCTGCCACAAGTTGTGTTGGGTGCTGCTTACGGCTGGTCAATTCCTATGGCATTTGCCGCAGTAAGTGAGTCCTTACCTTTAGAATGCTGGCTATTATTCTTAACCAATATCATCTGGTCTGTGATTTATGATACGCAGTACGCCATGGTTGATCGTGACGATGACCTAAGGATCGGAGTGAAATCGACCGCCGTGCTTTTTGGGCGCTTTGATAAACTGATCATTGCTATTCTGCAATTCATCATGCTGGGCATTTTGGTTTTCGTTGGCGGGATGGTGAATCTGGGGGGAATCTATTATTGGACGGTATTGTTGGCGGCTGCGCTGTTCATTTATCAGCAGAAACTGATCACAAATCGGGAACGCTCTGCCTGTTTTCAAGCATTTATGAACAATAATTACGTCGGTATCGTGCTATTCCTCGGTATTTTTTTCAGCTATATCTAGGATAACGTGGCTTTAATATAACGGGCGGTAATCCGCCCGTTGATTTTTTGTCTCGTTATTGCTGGTCTTGGGCGACCTGTACCGGTTCATTTTGTTCCGGTGGCATGCTGACACTTTCAATCGTCAAGCGAATTTCAGGTGACATCAGCTCACTTAATACCTGATAGAGTTCCTGAGTGCTGGTGGTCATTATATCGTCTTTGTCTTGAATATAACCTTCTTCGCGCAGCGTATTAACCGAGCAGGCGAAAACGGCCTTGTCAAAGAACTCCGGCGCATTAATACCATGCAGCACTGACAGACGTTGTGCCAGCATCCGGCTCTCTTTTTCCAGTACACCACGGCTGATGTCAGGGGTGGCATTCAACAAAGAAAGCGTAATGGCATAACGTTGCAGCGTCTCCCTGATACCTGCCGCCAACAATTGCAGCGGGCGAATACGTGCAGGATTCAGCACCAGCATTCCTTGCTCTTTGTTGCAGATAAGACTTTGGCGTGCCAGCTCATCAATCAAGGTATTGACGACATCGGGCAGCGTTTCCTTACTGTAACGCATGAAAAGTTCCTGCTTGATCAGCGGATAGATCAGCGCGACCTGTCTGAGCAATTCACTGCGACTAATGCGGCGGTGATGCATCACAATACTGGTCATCAAGGATGGCAGGATCAATAAATGCTGGATATTGTTGCGATAATAAGTCATCAATACCGCGCTTTCGCGTGGCAGGATAATAATATCGCCCAGACTGTCCTTTTCAACCTCGAACTTATTCATCAGAAGAGCATGATCTAACAATTCTTCGGCGCTTTTGTTCGGCACCGTGATATCGCCAGTGTAAGGCACATTACGCAGTAATTGCAGATAGCAATCCAACTGCTCAATAAGCTGTTCGCGAGTGAGTGCTCGCTGACGTGAGGACAACAACGCCGTGGTGCACAAATTCATCGCGTTCGCTGCGGCGGCATTATTGATATTGACCATAATATTGCGAGACAGCTTACCGACGGTTGGCGCCAGCCAGGTTGGACGCTGAGATTCTATTGGGTCAATCGAGTCACGCCACTCTGGAACATGCTGGTTCAGGTATTGTACCAACGGGATCGGCTCACCAAAATTCACGTAACCCTGTCCGAGATTACGTAACTTGCGCAGCCCTCGCACCATCTGGAAAAAGCCTTCTTTTTCTTTGGTTGCACCGCGCAGCTCTTTGGCGTAAGTCGCCACTTCCATGACATGTTCATAACCGATATAGATCGGCACAATCGTGATGGGGCGAGATTCCCCGCGCAGCATCGCTTGCAAGGTCATGGAGAGCGTACCTGTTTTGGGATCGAGCAAACGACCGGTACGGGAGCGTCCCCCTTCGACAAAGTATTCAACCGAATAGCCACGGGCAAACAATTCACCGAGATATTCACGAAAGATCGTTGAATAGAGTTTATTGCCTTTAAAGGTACGGCGAATAAAGAACGCACCAAGACGACGGAATATCGGGCCAGCCGGCCAGAAATTCAGGTTAATGCCTGCTGCAATATGCGGTGGAACCAGCCCTTGGTGATAGAGCACATACGAGAGCAGCAGGTAGTCCATATGGCTGCGATGGCAGGGAACATAAACCAGCTCATGACCATCCTGTGCCAATTGGCGAACCCGTTCGGCATTATGCACATCAATGCCTTGGTACAGCCGGTTCCACGTCCAACTTAAAACGCGGTCGGTCAAGCGGACTGTTTCATAGGAAAAATCAGCCGCAATCTCTTCCAACATATTGATAGCATTCTGTTTTGCCTTTTCGGGCGAGATTTTCTTGCCACGGGCTTCATCAGCAATCGCTTTTTCTATGGCTTTTGAGGCCAGTAACTTGTTGAACAGATCCTGCCTGAGCGGCAAACGAGGCCCAACCGCCGCAAGACGCTGGCGGGAATAGTGCATCCGCGCCACACGGGCAAGTTTATTGGCGATAATATTATCCGTACCATGTTCATCGGCCATATGGCGTAAAGACACGGGGGTGGAAAAACGCACAAAACTATCCCGTCCAAGCCATAGGATCGCAAAAAGTTTCTGTACGCCATTAAGCAAACGTAATTGTGGCGCTGTATTTCCTTCTTGTCCTTCACGCCCCGGAGAGCGGCCAAACATGACGGAAACCGGCACCATCTGGATATTCAGATCGGGATTATTGCGATGCAAATCCAGATAGGAGTGAAAAATTTTCACCGATTCATGCTTTGGCGCATAACAACGGAACACACGTGGGCCGTTATCGATAAAGACATAACTGGGAAGCTGTGTGTCACCGATCTCCAAAGGCTCCAGTGGATCAGACAAATCTTGCGCCAGACATTGTTGACGCAGGGTCAATAAGTCTGTTTTTGAGTGGTACGGCAGTACGTACAAAATAGGCCGGGTCGTATCAAGACGCAGCTCCGCAATGGGGTCCGTAGGGATTAGTTTACTTTTTACTAAAAATTTTAGTGGTAAATTCAACAACTTATAATATATTTTACGCCAACCTGACATAACTGCTTTAAGCCTCTTGTTAGCAATGCGTCGCAAGGATACCAGAAACAGATTTTGAGATCTGTGGAAATAAGACAATAATAAGAGCTAAAAGTTATATAACCATACAATGATCAAGTTCATTAAAGAAAATTTTTATGGCAAATCAAGCAACAGGTTTAATCCGCATCATTAAAGCGGCTAAGTATTCGGCGAAAGGCATTAAGGCTGCATGGCAAAATGAAGCGGCATTTCGGCAGGAAGCCATTGTTGCCATACTTGCGGTTATCATTGCATTTGCCTTCGATTTTGGCTTGTTTGAGAGACTCCTGCTTATTGGCTCTATTATGCTGGTCGTCATTGTCGAAATCCTGAATAGTGCCATCGAAGCCGTGGTGGATCGTATCGGTAGTGAATATCATGAATTATCGGGACGGGCGAAAGATATGGGATCAGCGGCTGTATTGCTTGCTATTCTTCTGGCGCTGTTTACTTGGGGAATGATCTTTTGGTCGCATTTTATGCACTGAAGCAGCGTGTATTTTCATCAAAATACGTTATTTAGCTGCTTTTACATGCTAACAGGTTCCCAATTCGAATTTACCTGTATATACTCCCAGTTTGGCTGTATAAACAAACAGGGGGCGAAATGAAAGCATTAACTGCCAGGCAGCAGCAAGTTTACGACTTGGTGCGTGACCATATTTCGCAAACGGGTATGCCACCAACACGTGCTGAAATTGCTGCACGTCTTGGTTTTCGTTCACCTAACGCAGCGGAAGAGCATTTAAAGGCACTTGCGCGTAAAGGGGTGATAGAGATTATCGCTGGTGCATCCAGAGGTATCCGTTTGCTGCTCGAACAGGAAGATAATGGGGCGGGATTGCCGCTGATCGGTCGTGTTGCTGCCGGGGAACCACTACTGGCTCAGGAACACATCGAAAGTCACTATAAGGTTGATCCTGAATTATTCAAACCAAGCGCTGATTTTCTGTTGCGTGTCAGTGGGATGTCCATGAAAGACATTGGTATTATGGACGGGGATTTACTGGCTGTGCACAAGACACAGGATGTTCATAATGGGCAAGTCATTGTGGCGCGCATTGAAGATGAAGTGACAGTAAAACGCTTCAAACAAACAGGAAACACCATTGAACTGATCGCTGAGAATCCGGAATTTAAACCTATTGTTGTTGATTTGAGTGAGCAGAATTTCACGATTGAAGGATTAGCCGTAGGCGTTATCCGTAACGGAGACTGGTTCTGATCCTACTCTGTGGCGGTCATTTTTCTCAGTACCCGTTAAACTTAAGTTCAGCGGGAACTTGAAAAATAGATGATGATATCAGCGATGACCGCCTCATTGCTTAATCCGGCCTCAAGCGTTTTTTCTTATCTCTTTTTATTCTCTTCAACCGAATGATTATGCTGGCAGGTATCGTGCTCGGTGCAGGCTTCAATCTCATGGCAGGAAAAACACAGGCCATGAATTTCTATCACACTATTTCGCAAATGAAACCCGGTGCCTTGTGCTAACTGTTGAATGGCGGATTCAATATCTTTCGCCTCCTTTTCGGTCACTGAACCACAAAATTCACAGATAAACATCGCCGAAGTATGGCAAGGTTGTTCGAAATGATGGCAAATCACATAACTGTTTGTGGATTCTATTTTGTGAATAAAACCTTGTTCCAGCAAAAACTCTAACCCACGATAAACCGTTGGGGGCTTGGCTTGTGGTTCGACTTCACGCAACAAATCCAGCAAATCATAAGCGCTTATCGCGCCGGGCTGTTGAGTGATTAGACGAAGAATTTCAAGGCGTTGAGGTGTCAAACGAACCCCTCTTGACAGGCAGATTGCTTCAGCCTGTGCCAGTAACTTTTTTTGATTGATAGTTTTCATTACACCTCTCACACCGACACGATGCCAATACCTTTAATGTTATCATGTTTTTGAGTCTGAGAGTGGAGTCCCACACAATGCGCAGCCCCATTTTGGTCACTATCAGATGAGCCTGTTGTTGGAGGGATTCAGTTATAAAAATTAATCCGCGGATAAGAACGATAAAATAGGCTGAAAAACGGAGAAAATAAAACTGGAAATATTGGATAATAGATGAAGGTTTCGTTTAACCAATGACCATTTATTTTAATAGTTACACTTAGGAAGTAAGACATTTCAGTATATAACGATCCTTAAAATACAATTCACTTAATTAATGGATTAAAAATGAAAGAGTTATTGCAAAACCATCCTAATAATAGAGCGTTTCCGGTTAACAGTTTTCGGATAGTGAAAGAGGCTATCCTGAAAAAAAGAAAGATAAATTTTCTTAGCCCCATTCAGGCGATTGGCTTAGGCGTTCTTTGGATTACAACCATTTTGTTGATTGCATTATCAACAGGTATCACCGGATTGACCATTGATACTAATAACATACCATCAGCGGGTTATAGACTGTCAGCGATATTGATTGGTTTTAGCTTATTGGGCATATTCCTTTCTGTTTATACTTTTCTTCGCATCAAAAACCTTCCCGCCGCCGAACAGAAACGTTACTACATGCAGGCCGGATTATCGGTCTTACCGGAAGAAAAGCGTCAGGCATTACGGCTGCATATTGTCGGGATTTATTACGATGGATTTTGGGCAGAAACATTGGAACATTATCCGCTTGAAAGTCGCGTCTCTCAATATAATGAGAAATATCATTTTCTGCCTTTATCTGATCCTGAGCCTCATCAATCACAAATATATCAGGATTGGGGAATTCTTGATGAAAATGGATATATAAAAATACTGCATGAATTGTGGGCAGGAATGCATTCAGAACGTTTTGCAATTGATGCGGTTTTCACGGATGGAGAAATGTTTAAAGTGCTTGGCAGTTTGATAGAAGAATCTCCCGAATATGTCCAGCAATGTTCTCGTTCCATTGCGGGTCGGTCGCCGGCGTTACTTTGGGGATTTGATCTCTGGCGAGCGATTGTATTGAGCCGTAACTGTTTTGCTGCGGGTTATATTAGTGAAGAAACGGCGTGGAAAAATATACTTAAAACCGCCGATTATGTTTATGAAATTTTCGGCAGCTTTGATGAGTTTTACACGAATTATCGGTTAGGTAATGCCTATTGGAGCCGGGATTTTGATAGGGCGAAAAAACGTCTGAAAGAGTTCCGCTTTTATAAGGCCTATTGTGATTGGCCGATTGCTCAACTCCCTTGGCCAGAACCGAAAGGAATACCGATGGAGCAATATATGAAAGATGGCTTTGCTGATGCCGTTAATTCCATTTTACGGGATCAGATGGAAAGCCAGCAAAACGAAGACATGCTGAATGATGATAGCCATACTGAGATTCGTGTATTGCACTAATTTTATGTTTTAAAATAAATTTAATTTTATCAGATCAATTAAATATATTTTTGGGATATAGAAAAGTCGTTATCAGAGAAAAGCTGTATTGTCTCATTGTCTGACTGGCATTGATTTTGTGTCTGAACATTCGGCTATGGTATACTGCGCCGCTCCACGTAACCCCTGGTATCCTGAAACACCTTCTATCTGGTGTACTGAAAAAGCAAAAACAGACCCCAAATGCACGAACATAAAAAATCAAAAAATATGCCTGAAATCAACGGAAAAGCCCATAAATTCAAACCTTCCCGCTTCTCCGTTGCGCCCATGCTCGACTGGACTGACCGTCACTGCCGTTATTTCCATCGCCTATTAAGCAAGGAAGCGCTGCTTTATACCGAAATGGTCACAACGGGCGCGATTATTCATGGTAAAGGGGATTATCTGGCCTATAACGAGCAAGAGCATCCGTTGGCGCTGCAATTAGGGGGCAGTGATCCGCAGGCATTGGCGCAGTGTGCCAAGATCGCGCAGGAAAGGGGTTACGATGAAATCAATCTGAATGTCGGTTGTCCTTCTGATCGTGTGCAAAATGGCCGTTTTGGGGCTTGCCTGATGGGAGAAGCGGCGCTGGTAGCCGATTGTGTCAAAGCAATGCAAGATGTTGTGGATATCCCTGTTACCGTTAAAACCCGCATCGGAATTGATCAACAGGATAGCTACGAGTTTCTGTGTGATTTTATTGCCACTGTCGTGAAAAATAGTGATTGCGATAACTTTATTATTCATGCGCGTAAAGCGTGGTTGTCGGGTTTAAGCCCAAAAGAAAACCGCGAAATTCCGCCTTTGGATTACCCGCGCGTCTATCAATTGAAACACGATTTCCCACAACTGACGCTTTCAATTAATGGCGGCATTAAATCGTTGGAAGAAGCGAAACAGCATTTGCAATATGTCGATGGCGTAATGATTGGGCGGGAAGCCTACCAAAATCCCTCTCTTCTGGCACTTGTGGATCGTGAATTGTTTAACCAAACCGTTCCTGTGACCAATACGGTCGATGCGGTTAAGGCGCTTTATCCTTATATTGAACAAGAGTTGTCAAAAGGCACTTATTTAGGGCATATCACCCGCCATATTTTGGGTATTTTTCAGGGAATTCCGGGGGCACGTCAGTGGCGTCGCCATTTGAGCGAAAACGCCCACAAACCGGGCGCTGATATTAGGGTGATTGAAAACGCGCTGGAAATGGTGACAGAGCGGATGTAATCCGCCCAGATATTTTATGGAATTAATAAGCTGGAACCGTGAGTA
Source organism: Xenorhabdus doucetiae (assembly GCF_000968195.1). Lineage (NCBI taxonomy): Bacteria > Pseudomonadati > Pseudomonadota > Gammaproteobacteria > Enterobacterales > Morganellaceae > Xenorhabdus > Xenorhabdus doucetiae. Next base: position 3,445,056 of record NZ_FO704550.1, on the reverse strand, counting down.
GCACGGCTTTCCAGTGTCTGGTGTGCTCTTACCGCTTCGCTCAATGGAAACTTCTGATCCTCCGGTACATCCACATTGATTTTGCCGCTGGCAATTAAATCAAACAGTGCCTTGCTGGCTTCTGCCAACTCTTCGCGGCTGGTGATATAGCCGTTAAGAGAAGGGCGGGTGAGAAACAGTGAACCTTTTTGATTGAGAATACCTAAATTTACCCCTGTGACCGGCCCCGATGCGTTACCGAAACTGACCATCAAACCTTGGCGTTTCAGGCAATCGAGTGAATCGAGCCATGTCTCCTGGCCGACAGAATCATAGACAACGCCGACTTTTTCCCCGCCAGTAAACGTTAAGACACGTTCTACAATATTCTCGCGACGATAGTTGATGGTTTGCCACGCTCCCGCTGCTTTGGCAAGCGCGGCTTTTTCGTCTGAGCCGACCGTTCCAATCAACTTTGCACCCAGTGATTTTGCCCATTGGCAGGCAATTAAACCAACGCCACCGGCAGCAGCATGGAACAGAATAGTTTCTCCTGGCTGGATCTTATAGGTCAGATTGAACAGATAATAAACGGTTAAACCTTTTAAAAATGACGCAGCCGCTTGTTCGAATGAGATCTCATCAGGCAACAAGGCTAATTTGCTTTCAGGAACGTTATGTATTTCACTGTAAGCCCCTGAGGCAGACTGGGCATAAACCACACGATCACCGACTTTAATGGACGTCACTTTTGATCCAACTTGAGTAACAACTCCCGCGGCTTCTGTTCCCAACCCAGTAGGCAGATTGGCCGGCGGATATAAACCACTGCGTATGTAGGTATCGATATAATTAATGCCGATAGCTTTGTTTTCGACTTGGACTTCATCAGGTGCAGGGGCAGCAGGTGTAAATTCACAATATCGGAGTACTTCTGGACTGCCTGTAGCCGAAAATTCAATGTGTTTTGCCATAGTAACCCTCTCATTATATTAAAAATATTGGGAACAGCCTCGCATGTTTGCATTGCAATCGCTGCAAATAGCGTTAATGTGTCGGAAATCATTGCAGACTATATATATTTACTTTGTGTTTTGAAGTTTGTCCATGATTTTTATTTTAATCTAAAAATCAATCTGTTAGTAATACATTCAACTGTGTATTGTTCCAGTGTTTATTGACGTTTCCTCATTGTTACGGCACACTGTGTATAAACATTTGTATAAATATTTTGAGTGATCATGGCTGCCGAACTAAACAAGCTCAGTGACAAAAAACTTAAAAATTTGCACGGAAAAGAAAGGGATAATATTGAGTTTTTTGCTGATGGTGCTGGGTTGAGTGCCAAAGCATCTAAAGCAGGAGGTATTAGCTGGGTTTTTACTTATCGACTTGATGGTAAAAAGTTAAACCGCCTTACCATTGGGCGCTATCCTGATATGCCCCTCAAACAAGCTCGTGAAACACGGGACAAATGCCGTAACTGGTTGGCGTCCGGTAAAGATCCAAAGCTCCAATTTAACTTGGTGATGCAGGAATCATTAAAACCAGTCACCGTAAAAGATGCTATCGAATATTGGATAGAGCACTACGGTAGAGAGAATCGAGTGAATATCGATACCCTCATTCTTCAATTAGAGAAACATATTTATCCTTATATTGGTGAAATGGCATTGTCTGACTGTGAAACAATATATTGGCTGCAATGCTTTGATGGAATGAAAAAGAAAGCTCCAGTGGCTGCTGGTTCTGTATTTCAATTGTGCAAGCAAGCTCTAAAATTTTGCCGAGTCAGAAGGTATGCGATCAGCCATGTATTGGATGATTTAACTATTCAGGATGTTGGAAAAAAACAGAATAAAGGTCATCGGTATTTAGAAGATAATGAACTTGGTCAATTATGGGAATCCATAAATACAGGTATCTACCTACCTTATTATAATAATTTATTGAAAATATTGGTTGTATTTGGTTGTCGGACACGAGAAATCAGGTTGTCGAAATGTTTAGAATGGAATTTTAATTCTATGTTATGGACTGTTCCAAAAGAAAATAGCAAGACAGGTGAGAAAATTATTCGTCCAATACCGGAATATATGAAAGCTTTCTTAGAAAACCTTGTTTATCAAAACAATAAAAGTGGTTACCTCTTAGGAGAATTTAAAAAACTTGAAGCAGTCGCCCAATATGGCAGAAAAATATGGAAAAAATTAGAGCATGACGAGGAATGGTCTTTGCATGACTTAAGGCGAACGTTTGCAACTAAATTAAATGACATGGGCATAGCGCCACATATCGTAGAACAGCTTCTAGGCCATGCCTTACCGGGCATTATGGCTATATATAACAAGAGCCAATACTTGCCAGAGAAGTTAGACGCTTTAAACAAATGGTGCGAGCGACTGGATGTATTGGCGGGTAATTATGAGAATGTGGTTATATTAAAAGCAGTTCAATAATGGGAATTAATGAATTTGATGATGAACATCATAATTGTGATATGTACGTAACAAATGTGGCTTGCTTTCGTAAGAATTTCTATTAAGTAAAATATCCTCACAAAAACAACTAAACAGTGAGGGTAACATGACCATTCAGTATAATTCTCCTACACCAGAAGAACGCCGTTCTATCCTTTCCGACTATGGCGAACCTTATGATCGCCTTGTCCGCGAAAAGGAACGCCATCACATTACCTCTATTTCCAGAACGTCAGCATGGAAATTGGAAAATGAAGGGCGCTTCCCCGCCCGTAAGCCATTAGGCCGCAATTCTTGTGCTTGGTTGCTCAGTGATTTGTTGCACTGGGTACATAATCCGCCAATCGTAGAAAATATAAATAATCCGTATAGCCGCAAACCTACCAATTAAAAAATAACATCATGGAAAAATTAACTGCCTTAATTAGCAGTGGTCAGGCTCACTCTAAAAATAGCCTGATTTTTGGCATAAAGGGATATGATGGTAGATATTAACGATAGAAATTATTTGAAATTAAGTAACCATCAATTTGAGAAACAACCCTCTTTAAGAGGGTTAGTTGATTATTATTCAGATGATGCTTTAGTTTTACGCTGGCGGCGTTTGATTTCGCCTGACATAGCAGAAATGATGAATTGCGCGGTGCTTTCGCCTTCTTCTTTAAATTTTTCCATTGAATCAACAAGCTCATGTGGTACACGGGCTTCTAACTTTTTTGATTTTGCGTTTACTGCTTTCGTAGCCATATCTGTATCCATTAGTAGTTGGTGGCTGACAGTATACGCAAAAAATATTCATAAAAAAGAATTGACGTGGCTGACACTTAAAAATACGATAGTGGCTGACACCTTGAGCTATTCAGTGAATAAAAACAACAACGCCCCGAAGTGCAGCAACACTATCGAGGCGTCTAACCACAACATTATCGGAGCTAATGCCATGGCTGACACACAGTCTAACCAAACTCGCCCTAAATTTACATGCCTAATTGTGGCAAGTAATCAACGACTAACAGATCTTCATCCAGTGCGCCTTATCTCCGTTCAGGGGGTAAGCCATGTTTAAGATCATTGTCACTACAACAAATCAGCATACAGGCGAGATAAAAAAAGAAACTGTCCGCTACAAATACAAGACATTACGCGGCGCGGAGAAAGCCGCCAAAAATATTCGCGATATTTGTATGCCAGATAATGAAACCGTTGATACTGAAATCGTCAGCGTGTACGAGCGCAGAGCGCCGATATCACTGGATCAAGCCATGCACAATACAAGGCTGGCGGCCTCCTTATTTTACGTCATTCTTGAAAAAGCCAAGTCTGAATGTTCCATTGATTTAAATAACCTGATTGCGTTGGCCTGTGATATCAATCAGGAAGTCTACCATGCGCTTCAAGCGGCTGTGTATGAGGAATAAGCCATGAGTCAATCATCTGCATATGGATATAACAGCCGTAAAAACAATGAAGAAATCCGCCCAATAGACATTATCCATACGGTAAAAAAATCCGCCATGAATCATTGGCAAAGCCTGTTGCCCGCCTGTGGTGTTGAGGTTCCGGCAAAGGGGAAGCATGGCGCTTGTCCGATATGCGGGGGAACTGACCGCTTTCACTTCATCGACGATCACCATAACGGCGACTGGCATTGTCGCCAGTGTGATGAGCCGAATCATGGCGACGGGCTGGATTTAGTGGCAAGGGTTAAAGGGATCACTGTCTTTGCAGCCGCTAAGTTAGTTTCGGGTGCGCTGGCTCTGCCCTTACCGGAATCCAAGCCCGCCAGAAAGGAATCTCCAAAATCAGAGGCTCCCTCAATAATCGAGAAAGTGAACAGGCTCTTGTCTCAAGCCACGCTTGGGCAATCCGGCTATCTGGCGAAAAAGGGGCTGCAATGCCCCAAACAACGGTTATTGAAAGAGGGGATTTTATTACTGATCACCCAAACCCTGAACGGCCTATCACGGGTGCGCAACCATCAAGCCCAATGGTGAAAAGCGCCTTGTTGCAGGCTCACAGAAAAAGGGCAGTGTTATCCCCGTATCTGAGATAACCGGCACACCGGACACGCTCATCATTACAGAGGGCTACGCAACAGCCTTAACGGTCAGTCAGTTACATGATGGCGTAGTACTGGCAGCGCTTGATGAAGGGAACTTACCTAACGTGGCCGAACAGGTCAGAGAACGGTGGCCAGACGCGAAGATCATTCTTGCGGCCGATAATGATTGGCACGAACCGGGAGCGCTGGACAAAAACGGCAAACCCAAGAAGAACGTCGGCAAGATAGCGGCAGAGAAGACCGCCAAGGCGATTAATGGCTGGGTAACGCTACCCCCGACAGAGTATAAAGCCGATTGGGATGATTATCGCCAGCGCCACGGCATTGAAGCCGCAAAAAAAGCATTCAGTCACGGGCTATATCAGGTGGGGGAGAAAAAGGCAGTGAACGCAGAAGTAGCCGTGATCCACGAAAATAAGAAAAAAAGTCCCCATCTGGCACAAATGGCCGCCAGTCAACGCGGGGAACTGCTTGCTGAATATTACGGCAAAATGGCGGTCAATCCTGAAAGTGAGATGGTCTATCGCTATAATGGCGCAACATGGGAGACGGTGCCGGACAGTGAACTGCTCCGCGCAATGGTGGCAATCTTTAATCAGCATGAAACCCCTTATAGCCCGAATGGGATCAACAATGCTATCAGTGCCATGAAATTACAAATTCCGGTTATTGGTGAACGACGGCAGGATTTAATTGGGTTTAATAACGGTGTGTATGACTTGTCAGAACAGGTATTCAGGCCACATCAGCCGGCACATTGGCTAATGAACCATAACGGCATTGAATTTACCCAGCCCGCTATCGATGAAAACTTACAGGCTCATGCGCCTTATTTTTATCGCTGGATGTCTCATGCGGCAGGACAAGATAAAGATAAAATGGCGCGTATTAATGCCGCCTTGTTTATGATCCTGGCAAACCGTTATGACTGGCAGTTATTTATTGAAGTCACGGGCGAAGGTGGCAGCGGCAAGAGTGTATTTACTTATATCGCGACGTTATTAGCGGGTGAACACAATACCGCCAGTGGCAATATGAAAGCGCTGGATGAAGCGAGAGGCCGTTATCAATTTGTTGGGAAAAGCCTGATTACGCTGCCAGACCAAGTTAAATATGTCGGTGAGGGGGCGGGCATTAAAGCCATTACAGGCGGTGACCTGATTGAAGTTGACGGGAAATATGAAAAACAGTTTTCCACGATTATTAAAGCCGTGGTATTAGCCACCAATAACGAACCGATGAGCTTTACCGAGCGCAATGGCGGTATTGCACGGCGGCGGGTGATATTCCCGTTTAATATTCCGGTCAAGGAATCAGAAAAAGATCCACAATTGCCGGAGAAAATCAGCCGGGAACTACCGATAATTATTCGCCATTTATTAACCAAATTTGCCGACCAGAATAAGGCCAAAAAATTACTACAGGCACAACGGGATTCCAGCGAAGCGTTATCAGTGAAATGCCATTCAGATCCCTTATATCGCTTTTGTGGTTATCTGGTGTCCGTGGATAATATTGCCGGGATGAAGATGGGGAATAAAAATATCAGCCCACGGGTACCGCGTATTTATCTTTATCATGCTTATTTGTCTTTTATGGAAGCGCACGGATTTGAACGGCCGTTAACCCTGACAAAATTTGGTGATTCAATCCCCAAGATTATGCAGGAATACCGGAAGGACTATCGAAAAGTCAGGACAAAGCAAGGTTATTCGTATAACGTGGCGTTATCCGAAGAGGCCGAAGAATGGCTTCCGGCAGTGCCTGAACTGCGCAGAGGTTAACCCCCCAGATAAACTTTTGGTGTTAACTGTACACCCTATACATAAATTAGAATAATTATATGATATTAAAGGTAAAAATAAGGTGTATAGTTATCTTTTAACTGTACACCAACTATACACCCTATTCACTTGTTATTTTTTGTCGGGGTGAACAGTCGTGCACAGTTGGTGTATATCATGTACACCGTCACAAACTCAGGCAGGACAAGGCATTCAAGGGAAAATGCACAGGGTGTACAGTTGAGAGGGACAAAAAGATTTTCAGGGGGTATCTTCTGGCAGGCAAATAAAAGCCGGAGGAATCTAAGAAGATAAATTTAGTGCATCAATTTGTTTTTTTATTAGGGTACTATCTGAAATTTAAATTAGGTAATTATCTGATTTTATTTAAGCAGAGAGGTTAATCACAATTTTTCTGGCGATCTTTTATTCATGCTGGAATAGATAGGCATTACTGTTATATCCTGTTTAATTGATGCTGTAATGAGCATCCATCGAAAATTAGATTACAGGAGACAGGAATGTCATATCTCATTTACTTGTCATTAAAGGGCAAGAAACAAGGCTTAATCTCGGCGGGCTGTTCAACCCCCGAATCTATCGGCAACCGCTATCAGGCCGGGCGGGAAGATGAAATACAGGTATTGCACCTCAGCCACATGATGACACGCGATCAGAACGTCAATCACCTTCCGGTCAGCTTTACCAAACCCATTGATAAATCCTCCCCGTTGTTGGGGTTAGCAATAGACAAGAACGAGTTGCTGGATGCCCTTTTTAAGTGTTACCGCGTAAACCTTGCCGGGCAATTGGAATTTTTTTATGAAATTAAATTGACAGGCGCAACCATTGTTGATTTTTCCTGTCATTATCCGCACTCCATTGATGACAACGATCAGATCCCGTATGAAACGGTGCAGCTTGATTATAAGTCGATGTCATTCACGCATCGCGCGGCAGGGACAACGGGTTACGCAATATCGCAATTACAGGGGCGTGAAGAGGAAAGGCCGCTTTTGTCTGGATTTTCGTCGTTAATTAAGCCACTTGAGACAGCAATAGAGGCTTTATTTAGCAAAAAATTTACGCTGAAAAATGAGGTTACTGGGGATAATTGTTGCCATGTTGCTTATGGTATAAATACGGCGAAGGGACTGAAAAAAGGCATTTCGAAAGAGACAGGCATCACGGATACGATAAATTCAAAAGAAGAGGAAGATCTCGAAGTTGAATATTTATACCAAACAAAAATAGGGATGAAAAAATGAGTATTTTAAAAACAAAAACCGTTAAAGGCGGTGAAACTACAACGATTCTATTTGATGAATTATCGCTTTATGATATTCCAAAAATTATGGATAAGATGGGATGGACGACAGCATCAGCTTTGATGAAACATTGGTTTTCTTTTGAAAAAGATTTTAGATTGGATACTGAAACAAAAAGTAAATACATAAATGGACCTTCAATTAATATACCTCAAGAAAGGGTAAATGATTCAATAGTGAAAATGGATTGGGCGATGCACTATGAAGTAGTAAATAAAAAAATCGATGAGCTAAAGAACGTTTGGGCTAGTCCAAAAGGAAAAAAAAGATTATTTGTTGATATATATAAAAGAAATGAAAAAAATGAAGTGAATGGGCTTATAAACATAGGTGGTGAAGATAAGGCGGTTCAGCTTGATTATTACTCTCAAATTAATTTTAGAGAATTCGGTGAATATGATGATACAATTGATGAATTAATGGGAGCGATAGGAGTTGGTATTTTAAAAGTTGCAGTAAGGGGGTATTTCGATATAACAGGTGGCAGGAAAAAATTCATAGTTAAAAAATTGGGTTTTTATATAAAGGATACATACGATTTCAATGACCAACATAAGCCAATGGCGGGGATTGGCATTCCTGATAGATACAATATTGCAAGTGAGGTATTAGGTATATGGTCAAGAGATGGAATTGTTGCTAAAAAGGAAATGGCAGGATATATGGCTAGTTTTATGGCTAAAGATTTTGGGTGGCTATATAGACACTACAAAGGATATGTTCCTGTTTTTAACAGAGACTTTAGGGAGTGGCAAGACATCCATAAGGAAGGAGGGGACTTTATTGTCTTTTCTGATGTGTATTGGACAGAACCATTAGAGAAGGACAAAATAATATATGAAGATGATTAAATTTATAAAATATGGATTATTTGCTATATTTTTTCTATGGTGGTTCTTTTTATCACATGTAACCTTTTTACCATCTTTTCTAGAAAGAATGGAAAGAAGCGAAGATAATTACCATGTTGTTTTTTATGACACTCTTCCTATAAATCCAATCGGGCTTTATTATTTTTTAACAAAACCAGCACCCTATTTTGCTGTGTTGTATAAAGACAATAAATATATTGGTCAAAGCTATCCATATTATATGGTAAGTGATGCCATAATGATTGGAGATAATTACGGATTTCCTCATGGTAAATTGAATTATTTTTATATTTTATGTTGTGATGAATATGATATTCCAGTCAAGGATGAAGACAAAAAATGGTGGAGTCAAATCCTCCAATACTTTCATTTGTAAAGTGTAAGATTTTGTAAATGTTTCGTCCTCATGTTTTCGCAAGTTTAGCCTCTGAATGTCAGGGGCTTTTTTATCATTTTTCATGATGTTAAATAGTGTTTTAAGCAGAATAACCAACCACAAAACACCATGAAAAAGCTACTTGAATTACGCCAGCAAAAAGCAACCCTCACCGAACAAATGCGCACCCTGCTTACCAAAGCCGAAACTGAAAAACGCTCATTGACCGAAGAGGAAGCCAAACAGTTCGACGAACTGCGCAGCCAGTCCGATGCCCTGAATGCTGAAATTGCCCGCTACGAAGCCTTATCTGATGAAGAACGCCATCAGGCGAAGATCCAGCCGGCCAGCGAAAAACTCAGTAATGACGAACTGCGCCACTATATCGTGACCGGCGAAACCCGCACCTTGTCTACGGGCGTGCCGTCCGAGGGTGGCTATACCGTTATCCCTGAACTAAACAAACAAATCATGCAACAACTGACTGATGAATCAGTCATGCGCCGGATCTGTACCCTCAAGACTACGCGCAGCAACGAATACAAGCAGTTGGTTTCGGTCGGTGGGGCAGCGGTAGTACACGGGGAAGAGGGCAAGGCTCGCGGTGAGACTGGAACGCCGAAGATGGAAGAAGTCAGCATTAAGCTGTTCCCGATTTACGCTTACCCCAAGACAACCCAAGAAATCATCGATTTTAGCGACGTGGATATCTTGGGCTGGCTGACCTCTGAGATTGCAGACACCTTCGTCGATACCGAAGAAACGGATCTTGTCAGCGGTGACGGCAGCAAAAAAGCCAAGGGTTTCCTGTCTTATCCCCGTGATACCCAAGCCGACAAAGCACGCGCTTTCGGCACCCTGCAAAAGCTGGAAGTTGCCACTCTTGAGGCCGACAGCCTGATTGACCTTAAGTTCCTGCTCAGGAACAAGTACCGCAAGAACGCTGTTTGGGTGATGAACTCCAACACAGCCGCCAAGGTACAGAAGCTGAAAAACGGCAACGGCGATTATATCTGGCGGGAACGCTTGCAAGCCGGTGATCCAGATATGTTACTGGGCTTGCCTGTTCACTATCTCGAATTTATGCCAGATAACGTTATCGGTCTGGGTGACTTCAAGCGCGATTACTTCATTGTTGACCATGAAACAGGCACCCGCACCCGTCCCGACAATATCACTGAACCGGGATCTTATAAGGTACATACCGATAAGTATCTGGGTGGCGGTTTGGTGGACTCCAACGCAATAAAGGTGCTGGAACTGAAAGCCGGCAAATAAGCAAGAGGGGGCACAACGCCCCTTTTCAGTCTTGGAGTCCATAGATGAATAACGATTTTGAAATCCGCACCGCCTCTTTATCAGCGGCAGATAAAAAGCTGGTCGGTTACGCGATCCGGTGGAACAGCCGCTCACATCTCTTGTGGGATGAGTTCGTGGAACAGTTCGCCCCGAATGCCTTTCGTGCCAGTTTAACGGCGGGTACTGATGTCAGGGCACTGTATGAACATGATCACATGAACCTGTTAGGCCGTACCGCCTCCGGCACCTTACAGCTTAGTGAAGATGCTACCGGATTACGCTTCGAGTTAACCCCGCCTGACACCCAATTAGGCCGCGATGTATTAACGCTGGTTGAGCGCGGGGATATCTCCGGCATGTCCTTTGGATTCAGGGCATTGAAGGATCAGTGGGATATTGGTCAGGAACCGTATGTCAGAACCGTTTTAGAGGCTGAATTACGGGAAATTACGATCACCAGCCTGCCCGCCTACCCTGAGAGCGGGGTGGAGATTGCCAAGCGCTCACTCAATGGGGTTACGCCCCGTGCGGTTGATTTGCGTCATTACTGGCTGCAACTGTCTGAGGTGTAACCATGTGGCCGTTTAAACGAAAAGCGCCTGAAACCCGTAGTATGACGATGGAGGAGTTTCTTTCTCTGGCGGGCGTATCTAACACTAAATCGGGGGAGCATGTTTCACCGTCCACGGCAGAAGGGTTACCCGCCGTGATGAATGCCGTTACGGTCATTAGTGAAGCCGTGGCCTCTATGCCCTGTTACCTCTATCGGGTTGCACACCAGAACGGGACTGAATCCCGTGAATGGCTCAGTGATCACCCGGTGGATTACTTGCTCAATGAGCGCCCGAATGACTGCCAGACCCCGTACCAGTTTAAGCGAACATTGATGCGTCATTGCTTACTGAATGGTAATGCGTATGCGGTGATTGTCTGGGGGCGGGATGGTCAGCCGCAATCTCTCCACCCTTATCCTCCTTCTGCGGTCGTACCACAACGATTATCCGATCACCGGTTCGCCTATACCATCACCGAACCTTATAGCGGCAAGGTCAAAACCTATTTGCAGGAAGAAGTCTTACACCTGCGCTATGCCACCGAAGACGGTTTTTTGGGGCGCTCACCCGTTACTATTTGCCGCGAAACCTTAGGTTTGGGGCTGGCGCAACAACGCCACGGTGCCAGCATTATGAAAGAGGGCATGATGGCGGCGGGGGTGATTAAATCCGCTGACTGGCTGGACGGGACGAAAGGCGCTAAGGCACTGGAAGCCCTCGAACGTTATAAAGGTGCCCGTAATGCAGGTAAGACGCCTATTCTTGAGGGTGGGATGGAATACCAGCAATTGGGGATGAGCAACCAAGATGCGGAGTGGTTGTCTTCCCGTCGCTTCACCATTGACGATATCGCCCGGATGTTTAACGTCAGCCCAATCTTTCTGCAAGAGTACTCAAACAGCACCTACAGCAATTTTAGCGAAGCCTCACGCGCCTTTCTGACTATCACCATGCGCCCGTGGCTCGCCAACTTTGAGCAACAAATCAAAGCCGCCTTGCTGATGGCCTCGCCGAAACGGGGCGTTCGCTATCAGGTGGAGTTTGATACGGCCGACTTGCTGCGTGCTAACCCACGGGAACGCTTCCAGAGTTATGAGACGGCGATTAAGTCGGGGGTGATGTCACCGAATGAAGCCCGTGAACGGGAGGGCTTATCGCCGCGTGAAGGGGGTGATGAATTCAGCCAGGCATGGAAGCAAGAAATCCAGATCAAGCAACCACCGGAGGGCAAGGCATGAGGGCAGGCAGATTGCGGCATCGGGTGACTATTCAGAAAAATGAACAAAGCCGTTCGCCGATGGGATCAGTGATTAACAAATGGGTAGATGTTGCCGAAGTTTGGGCGGAGGTGAGAACGATCAGCGGGCGGGAACTCGTTGCATCGAGCGCGGTATTTTCGGAAGTGACTATCCGTATCTGGTTGCGCTACCGTGCGGATATCACCACAGGCCATCGCATTGTTTATCAAGGTAAACCCCTTACTATTGCCGTCGTTATCCCCGATACCAAACACACCCGTTTAGAACTGCTTTGTAAAGGAGGCGTGCGCAATGGATAAAATCGATATTCCCTTAAGTGAAATCAAGCAACATTGTCGGGTGGATGAAAACGACACCCGCGACAATGCGTTATTGATGGGCTATGCAGAAGCCGCACTGGAAGTCTGCCAGCAGCATATCGGCAAACGCTTTGATGAGGGCTTAGCCTTTACGCCCGCAATCAAGGTGGGCTGTCTGATGTATGTCAGCCTGTTATATGAACATCGGGAAATGGTGGCAGATAAGGAGCTGAAAGAAATCCCGTTCACTATCAAGTCCCTGTGGTCTGTCTATCGTGATATCGGAGTCTACTAATGCCTTGGCAACCTTTGAAACGTTGTACCTATCCCGGCTGCAAACAGCGGGTAAAATCGGATCGTTGTGATGAACACAAACGGGAAGCCCGGCGTAGGCAGGACAGCAAGCGAGGCTCAAGGCGTGAGCGCGGTTATACCCCGGCATGGGATAAATACCGCCTGCAATTTCTGAAAGCTAACCCGCTGTGTGTCCACTGCCTTAAGTTGGGTATCTACGCCCCGGCAACCATCGTTGACCACATCATCCCCATTGACGGCGGCAGTGATGTGCTGTTCTGGCCTGACTTCAATCACCAGCCCTTATGCAATAGCTGCCATAGTCGAAAGACGGTCACGACTGACCCCGCGACGAAAGAGAAACGAAGACAAGGACACTATCGGGAACAGGAAGAACGAGCGGCAAGGCGTCGGGGCTGGTTAGTGGTAGAATGAAACCATCACATCAAGATTAGGTATTGATAACAAAGAAAATGGTTTCACATGAAATGATTGGGGTGGGGGAGTAAAAAATGACAAATACCCCCCTCCGTGGCACCACCGCCGTCCTCAGATTTTTATGCGCGGCACTTTTTTAGATAGCAGTAATTCTTATAGGAAACAATACATTATGGCAAGGGCACCCAAACCCCCGGTTTACTTAAACGTTATCGCCGCCGATCAATGGAAATCGAAAGCAAAACTGTTAAATGAGCGTGACGACCTCAGCCCGGCAGACTGGAACAACTTAGAGCTGTATTGCGTCAATTATGCGATCTACCTTAAAGCCATTGAAGATATTGAACTGCGCGGGTTTGCGGTGGAAGGTTCACGCGGCGCGGCGACCAGTAACCCGTCATTAAAGGCCAAGGCCGACGCAGAAAAAATCATGATTAAAATGTCCTCCTTGCTGGGCTTTGACCCGGTATCACGGCGTAGAAACCCGGTGGAAACGGAGGCAGAGGACGAATTAGATCGCTTATGAACGCATGGGAACAGTACGCCTTTGATATCCAAAACGGCACCATTCCGGCCTGTCAGCGCCTGAAACAGGCGGTAAAACGCTACTATAACGACCTGAATAACCCGCTTTATACGTTTGATAGCGAGGTTGTCGGGCGTTTTATTGGCTTCTCCCGCCTCTGTCCGCACGTCAAAGGCCACTTGCGCGGTCAACCCATTGCCTTAGAGCCGTGGCAACAATTTGCCTTTGCTAACCTGTTCGGCTTCAAGGTGAAAGCGACGGGGCGCAGGAAATACCGCAGCGCTTATATTCAAGTGCCGCGCAAAAATGCGAAATCCACCGTGGCCGCGATACTGGCGAACTGGTTTCTGGTAATGGAACAGGGACAACAGGATATTTACACCGCCGCCGTCAGCCGGGATCAGGCGCGTATTGTGTTTGATGATGCCCGCCAGATGAGCCTGTTATCTAAGCCCCTAAAAAAGCGGGGTATCCATCCAGCAACACAAAATCACTTACACGAAGAGCAACAGCTTGTTAAAACCACTGGCCGCCAAAGCCTCGACGATTGAGGGCACCAATCCCAGTCTGGCCATTGTCGATGAATATCATCTACACCCTGATAATGCGGTCTATTCTGCCCTTGAATTAGGCATGGGTGCCCGCCCCGAAGGACTCCTGTTTGCCATTACCACGGCGGGCAGTAACGTGATATCGGCCTGTAAGCAGCACTATGATTATTGCTGTCAGATACTGGATGGCGAAGAGCAAAATGAATCCCTGTTTGCCCTGATCTACGAACTGGACGACGAGAACGAGATTGATGACGAATCCCTTTGGATTAAGGCCAATCCGAATCTCAATGTCTCCGTGGACAGTGCATCACTGCATGACACCATCCAGAAAGCGCGAGGCATTCCCTCACAATGGACAGAGATGCTAACCAAACGCTTTAATATCTGGTGTCAGGGTGAAACCCCGTGGATGGGCGAAGGGGCTTGGCAAGCCTGCCAGACAGATTACGATGAAAACGACCTCAAGGGGCTGGAGTGTTACGCCGGATTAGATTTGTCGTCAACAGGTGACATTACCAGTGTTTGCTACACCTTCCCCGTGGATAATGAACTGTTACTACTGACCCGCCATTACCTGCCCGAAGCGCAGTTACAGAACCCGGCCAACAAGAACCGGGCGGTTTATCGCCAGTGGGCGCAAGCGGGTTGGATACGTACCACAGCGGGCGACTGCATCGATTATGACCGTATCCGGGATGATATTCTCAAAGACAGCCAACAGTTTGATATCAAGCTGGTCGGCTTTGACACATGGAACGCCACACACCTAAGAACTCAGCTACAAGGGGCTGGTTTGGATGTTGAGCCGTTCCCGCAAACCTATCTGCGCTTTAGCCCCGTGGCCAAATCGGCCGAGGTATTCGTTAACCGCAAGGTGATTCGTCACAACGGCGATCCGGTTCTCGCATGGGCGATGTCCAATGTGGTGATGGAAACCGACGCGAACGCCAACATCAAGCCAAACAAGAAAAAGTCCGCGAACAAGATAGATCCGGCTATTGCGTTTTTGATGAGTTTTGGTACATGGCAGATAGAACATGAGGAATTTGCTTTCAGTCTGTCAGATGAACAGAAGCAGCGCCTTAAGGAGTTTAATGGGATATAACGCAAGAAGTTAAGCGGTTTTACTGATTCGCTTATTGAACTTAATAAACCAATTCGTTAAAGTACTCTCGCCATTGGCAAAATCCAATGGTCAGGGATTCGCAACCCTGTAATGATCGACCCACTGGTAGGATGTTTCTGCCAGTGCGCCTGCATTCGCCTTTTCTATGGCGGTTCAGGTAGGGGAGGCTTCGGCCTCGCCGGATTGGTTGATCTCCGGTATTGCGAACCCTGCTTGAATCGCCACCATCAATATTAATTAATGGAAGGGGTAGCAGGAATGAACAACGTTAGAAATGACTGGCATCAAGCCGATATTATTGCTGCATTACGTAAGCGTGGTACAACGCTTGCCGCAGTCTCCCGCGAAGCTGGACTCAGTTCTTCTACATTAGCAAATGTGTTATCACGTCCTTGGCCTAAAGGGGAATGGATCGTTGCTAATTATCTTAACATTCACCCGTCTGAAATTTGGCCTAGCCGTTATTTTGATATGAACGGTAACCTTATAGAACGCAAAGTTCGAGATAAGTCAGCAAAATAATTATTCTAATACCGAAAAACATCAGGGAAATAGTCACCTCGTCTAATTACTCGCTGCATTATTGGCTTTGATGAGGTGGCGCTATCGGTGAGGTTGTTGCGGAAAGGTCAGGTGATAACCGTGACGGGGAAGTCTTCTTACTGGCAGGGCTATCAGTTGGCTGTTACCTCCATCGCTTAATGGGTTCCGACGAACTGCGTCGCAATCTTCTATAATTTGTACATTTAATGTACTCACCATTTTTTATTGATCACAAATTCACTCTTAATTCTTTTCTTTCTTTCATATTGTTCTTATCTTATGTTTTGTTTATAGGTTCGTTCAGTGTTTTATGTGTAAACAATTATATAAACAAATAGTGAAAATTTAGTTAACAAATAACATTTATTCATTTAATATCAAGTAATTATGTCTTAACTGTAAGTGCAGACTATATATAATTACTCAAGGCAGTTTTCATGGCGTATACTGACGCACTATTTTCGTTTTTTGTTTAGTGAATTGATGCGGTATACATGGCTGGAAAAAAACCAACTAACAACAGTATGGCTGAACCAAAAGATCGCCAAGTGGAAGGGCTGAAACTTCCACCACACTCTTTGGAAGCAGAGCAATCCGTGTTAGGCGGTTTGATGCTGGATAATGAACGTTGGGATAATGTCTCCGAGCGGGTGACCAGCAATGATTTTTTCAGCCGTCCACACAGGCGTATTTTCGCTGAAATGCAGCGCTTGCTCGAAACGGGCAAGCCGATTGACCTGATCACATTATCGGAATCCCTTGAACAGAATGGGGAGCTCGATAATGTCGGCGGGTTCGCTTATCTGGCCGAATTGTCAAAAAACACCCCAAGTGCGGCGAATATCAACGCTTATGCGGATATTGTCCGTGAACGTGCCGTTGTACGGGATATGATCGCGGTGGCAAATGAAATTGCGGATGCGGGTTATGATCCACAAGGGCGAACCAGCGAAGAACTGTTGGACTTGGCAGAATCACGGGTATTCCAGATCGCAGAAAATCGGGCAAATAAAGATGAAGGTCCGAAAGGGATTGAACAGATTCTGGAAGAGACTGTTGAACGCATTGAACAACTTTATCAGCGCCCACATGACGGCGTAACCGGGGTTTCTACCGGCTACCAAGATTTGGATAAGAAGACGGCGGGCTTGCAGAATTCAGATTTAATTATTGTGGCGGCGCGTCCTTCAATGGGCAAAACGACCTTTGCGATGAACCTGTGTGAAAATGCCGCCATGATGCAGGATAAACCTGTTCTGATTTTCAGCCTTGAGATGCCCGGCAACCAGATCATGATGCGTATGCTGGCGTCCCTGTCCCGTGTCGATCAAACCCGTATTCGTACCGGCCAGCTTGATGATGAAGATTGGGCGCGCCTTTCCAGCACCATGGGAATTTTGCTGGAAAAACGCAATATGTATATTGATGACTCATCCGGTCTGACACCCACCGAAGTGCGTTCCCGTGCACGGCGGGTTTTCCGCGAACACGGCGGGCTTAGCTTAATTATGATCGACTACCTGCAATTGATGCGGGTGCCCTCTTTATCTGACAACCGAACATTGGAAATTGCGGAAATCTCCCGTTCACTGAAAGCACTGGCAAAAGAGCTTCAAGTGCCGGTTGTTGCACTCTCCCAGCTTAACCGTAGTTTGGAACAGCGAGCCGATAAGCGTCCGGTTAACTCCGACTTGCGTGAATCAGGCTCTATCGAGCAGGATGCTGACTTAATCATGTTTATCTATCGCGACGAGGTTTATCACGATAACAGTGAGTTGAAAGGCGTGGCAGAAATCATTATTGGTAAGCAGCGTAACGGCCCTATCGGTACAACAAGGCTAACGTTTAATGGTCAATTTTCACGCTTCGATAATTATGCTGGCCCAAGCTACAGCGACGAATAAACCTAAACATAAAAAAAGGGGATGAAATGAAAGCGGCAACTGCTGTTATCGACCGCCGCGCTCTGCGACACAATTTGCAACAGGTGAGGGCGCAAGCGCCTGACAGTAAACTGATTGCAGTTGTGAAAGCAAACGCTTATGGACATGGTTTATTAGAAACGGCGCACACCATGGAAGATGCTGATTGTTTCGGTGTCGCTCGCATTGGGGAAGCGCTAGCCTTGCGTAGTGGAGGGGTTGTTAAGCCCATCTTGCTGTTAGAAGGTTTTTTTGACGCGGCGGATCTTCCCGTTTTAGTCGTCAATCATATTGAAACCGTGGTGCACAATATTGAACAGCTTGAAGCGTTGGAACAGGCGGATTTATCCCATCCCATTAAAGTGTGGATGAAACTCGATACCGGCATGCATCGTCTGGGGGTCAGGATCGATGAAGCAGACGCATTTTATCAACGTCTGAGCCGCTGTCGTAACATTGAGCAACCCGTCAATATCATCAGCCATTTTAGCCGTGCAGATGAGCCTACCGTTGAAACGACTCAGCAACAAATTGAGCGCTTTATGGCATTTATCGCGGATAAGACCGGCGAAAAATCCATCTCTGCATCAGGCGGGATTTTATTATGGCCGAAAGCGCATTTGGATTGGGTGCGTCCCGGCATCATGCTGTACGGGGCATCACCAATGGCAGATAACACGGCTGCTGACTTCAATTTACTCCCTGCCATGACGCTGAAATCCAGCTTAATCGCCGTACGGCAACACAAAGCAGGTGAAGCCGTGGGATATGGTGGTACATGGCGCAGTGAACGTGACACCTGCCTTGGTGTTGTGGCGATGGGATATGGTGATGGCTATCCCCGCAGTGCGCCGGTCGGAACGCCTATCTTTATCAATGGCCGGGAAGTGCCACTGGTTGGCCGCGTCTCTATGGATATGATTACGGTGGATCTGGGGCCTGCATGTCAGGATAGAGTGGGGGATGAAGTCATCCTTTGGGGTAATCCCCTGCCTGTTGAAAAAATTGCCGGGCATTCAGGGATTAGCGCTTATGAATTGATAACGAAACTGACCTCACGTGTTGCAATGGAATATCTAGACGAATAATCCGGTAAGCTATATTGTCTATTATTACCTCTTTTAATCATTCAATAGCAGGGAGTAAACGTTAATGTTCCAACATGTTGATGCGTATGCGGGTGACCCTATCCTGTCGTTAATGGAAGAATTTAAAAACGATCCTCGCGCAGAAAAAATTAATCTGAGCATCGGGCTGTATTATGATGAGCAGGGAATAACGCCAAAATTGCAGGCGGTTGCCACGGCGGAAGAGCAAATGAGAGCTTTGCCACAGTCTGCTTCCCTTTATCTCCCAATGGAAGGCTTGCTTGCCTATCGCTCCGCGGTTCAGGAATTGCTGTTCGGCAAAGATCATCCATTATTAAACCAGCAGCGTATTGCCACGATTCAAACATTGGGCGGTTCAGGTGCATTGAAAGTCGGTGCTGATTTTTTACACCGTTATTTCCCTGATTCTGAAGTATGGTGCAGTGATCCCACATGGGAAAACCATGCCGCTATTTTTGCCGGAGCAGGCATCAAAGTGAATTATTACCCTTACTTTGATGATAAAACCAAAGGGGTAAAATTTGATGAAATGCTGGCAACATTCAAGCAATTGCCGGCAAAAAGCATTATCTTAATGCACCCTTGCTGTCATAATCCAACCGGCTCAGATCTCACCAATGACCAATGGGATCAGGTGGTTCAGGTTGCCAAAGAGCGAGAACTGATCCCTTTCCTTGATATCGCCTATCAGGGATTTGCCGATGGCATGGAACAAGATGCCTACGCGATCCGCGCAATGGCAAACGCGGGGTTACCTTGTCTGGTCAGCAACTCATTCTCGAAAATTTTCTCGCTGTATGGTGAGCGCGTCGGTGGATTATCCATTATCTGTGAGGATACAAAAGCGGCTGAACATGTCTTGGGGCAATTGAAAGCCGGTGTCCGCCGTATTTACTCCAGCCCGCCAAATTTTGGTGCACAGATTGTTGCCAGAGTCTTGGCTAACTCTGAATTAAAAAACCAATGGCTGGATGAAGTTGAACGGATGCGCTTGCGTATTCTGGAGATGCGGACAGTATTGGTCAATGCCCTACAAAAAGCCCTGCCAGAGAAAAATTTTGACCATTTATTAAGGCAGCGTGGCATGTTCAGTTATACCGGATTCAGTCAGGCACAAGTGACTAGATTGCGTGAAGAGTTTGGTGTCTATCTGGTCGGTTCTGGCCGCGTTTGCATGGCTGGCGTGAATCACCATAACGTACAGCGCATTGCCGAGGCATTTACTGCGGTGAGTCAGTAATTTTTTAACACTTCTCTTTGATTTTAATATCAAATCATTCAGTTAAAAAAACAGAAAGCCGCTTAAGTTATGCCGCTTTCTGTTTGAATAATTTCAATATAACAGGATTACTTTTTCAGTAACTGGTAGAACGTTGGGTTATCATCACATTGCCCACTACCGCATTCCAATACGGTAGAAACCAGGTTGGCTGCAATCAAAAATGCGAACAAACTCATGGCAATTTTGCCTGATGTTAGTGGAGTGTATCTTGCTGAATCCACATTACCTGCTTTCAGGGGCATGATCGCTGCGATGGCAATAATAGTCAGAATAGAGAGAATGGCAGCCCAAGTATAAAAATGCAGGCCGAAGAAAGTTGAACCATATCCGGTATCTCCCGGCATGATATGGAGGGAAACCTGACGCATGGCAATGAAACCCGTCACAATACAGCCAAGCAGTGAAAGACTATAATGGGCATTTTTTATGCCAAAATAAATATTAAATAAAAAGCCAAAGCCAATCATGATAATGCCCGCCCGCTGCAATAAACATAATGGGCAGGGAAGTTCAAAACGCGCTAATTGATAATAAAACGCGACGATCAAAATCACACTAATACCGAACAGCCCCAGAATATTCAAGGCCATTGCGAGGTTAATATTACGCGGTGCTGACAGTGTATTATTCATTACGGCCTCCGGTTAGAAAGAAAGATTCAAGGCATCAGTTGCATGATATTTAAACCAAAATACCGTGATGATAAATAAAGCAAACCAAAGAGTATACGTCAGCTTTTTCTTGCCAGTAATGACAGCGACGATGATCACTAGCGCAATTAAGAACGGTAAAAACATATACATGTTTAATCTCCATTATAAATTTAAAGCATATGTTATGCCATTATGGCATTAATGCTTCGGCAATGTGAGTATTAATAATATTAGATCAACAATACATTGCTAATTTATCAAAGGTTGTTTCGTTCGAAATGATCGTAAAAGAAGGCATTTCCTGCACGTATGAAAATGAAATTAGATAACAATTAGCTAGAAGATGAATAAAAACTCCCCACGAAGTGGGGAGGATTGTAGGTGATTTAGCCAAGAAATTAATAAATTAAACTCGTTCAAGTATCGGCTTTAAAAAGCGAGCCGTGTGAGATTTCTCACATTGAGACACTTCTTCCGGCGTTCCCGAAACCAGTATTTCACCGCCACCGCTGCCGCCTTCCGGGCCAAGATCGACAATCCAGTCAGCCGTTTTGATCACATCCAGATTATGTTCGATGACGACAATGGTATTTCCTTGATCGCGCAATAGATGCAGAACGGACAGCAATTGCTGGATATCCGCAAAATGCAGGCCAGTTGTTGGCTCATCAAGGATATACAGGGTTTGGCCTGTACCCCGTTTGGATAATTCCCGCGCCAGTTTTACCCGTTGCGCTTCCCCGCCTGAAAGTGTCGTTGCAGATTGCCCCAGGCGAATATAAGAGAGACCAACATCGATCAACGTTTGCAGCTTACGGGAAAGAGCGGGGATCGCATCGAAAAACTCACGTGCCTCTTCGATGGTCATATTCAGCACTTCATTAATATTTTTACCCTTATATTTGATTTCCAGCGTCTCGCGGTTGTAACGCTTGCCCTTGCATTGATCACAAGGCACATAAACATCGGGCAAAAAGTGCATCTCAACTTTAATGACGCCATCACCCTGACAGGCTTCACAACGCCCACCTTTGACGTTGAAACTGAAACGCCCCGGTGTATAGCCACGGGTACGGGATTCAGGAACGCCGGAGAATAACTCCCTGACAGGAGTGAATACGCCGGTATAAGTGGCAGGGTTTGAACGAGGCGTCCTGCCGATCGGACTTTGGTCGATATCGATAACTTTATCAAAATGCTCAAGGCCCTGGATATCGACATAAGGGGCAGGGTTGATATTGGTTGCTCCGTTTAACTGGCGCTGTGCGATAGGGAACAAGGTATCGTTAATCAACGTTGATTTACCAGAACCGGAAACACCGGTGATACAGGTAAACAGGCCAACAGGCAGTTTTAATGTCACTTTTTTCAGGTTATTGCCTTTTGCCCCAATCAATTTCAGCATTTTGTCTGGATTGGCAGGCACACGCTGCGGTGGAATGGCAATTTTATGTTCACCACTCAGGTATTTTCCGGTAAGGGATTTGGGACTCTCCATGATATCGCTAATCGTGCCTTCGGCAACAATCTCACCGCCATGTACGCCCGCACCTGGTCCGATATCAATAATATGATCAGCCGCACGGATGGCATCTTCGTCATGTTCGACAACGATCACGGTATTGCCCAAATTGCGCAGATGCAGCAATGTTTCCAGCAAACGCTCATTATCGCGTTGATGCAAGCCTATGGAGGGCTCATCCAGCACATACATTACGCCGACAAGACCCGCACCAATCTGGCTCGCCAAACGGATACGCTGGGCTTCCCCGCCGGAAAGGGTTTCTGCTGAACGGGAGAGAGACAGGTAATTTAATCCAACATTCACCAAGAATTTCAGGCGATCACGGATCTCTTTGAGGATTTTTTCGGCAATTTTGGCGCGTTGTCCACTCAGTTTCATATTTTGGAAAAACGCCATCGCATGGCCGATACTAAAATCCGAAATTTGCGGCAGCGTGGTATTTTCGATATAGACAAAACGCGCTTCTTTACGCAACCGGGTGCCGTCGCAGGAGACGCAAGATCGATTACTGATATATTTCGCCAACTCTTCCCGTACTGCGGTGGATTCCGTCTCTTTATAGCGGCGTTCCATATTATGCAGAACCCCTTCAAACGGGTGATGACGCACAGTCACATCACCACGGTCATTGGTATATTTAAATTCGATGGACTCTTTACCTGAACCGTATAAAACTACTTTCCGAATGGCCGGGCTTAATTGATTAAACGGGGCTTCAATATCGAATTTATAGTGTTCTGCCAGTGATCTCAGCATCTGGAAATAGTAGAAATTACGCCGATCCCAACCGCGGATCGCCCCTCCGGCAAGGGAGATACCTTCATTTTGGATAACCCGATCAGGATCAAAAAATTGCTGAACCCCCAGACCATCACAAGTTGGGCAAGCGCCTGCGGGATTATTAAAGGAAAACAGGCGAGGCTCCAGTTCACTCATGCTATAGCCACATATCGAGCAGGCAAAATTGGCGGAGAAAACCAACTCTTCGGCCGATGTATCATCCATATTGGCAATGACGGCAGTGCCACCGGAGAGCTCCAATGCGGTTTCGAAGGATTCCGCCAATCGTTGGGCGAGGTCAGCTCGTACTTTAAAACGGTCGATAACGACTTCGATGGTGTGTTTTTTCTGTAATTCGAGTTTTGGAGGATCGGACAGGTCACACACTTCACCATCAATACGGGCGCGGATATAACCCTGTGTCGCGAGATTATCCAGCAGCCTGGCATGTTCGCCCTTGCGTTCTTTGACGACAGGAGCCAGCAGCATCAGGCGTTGGCCTTCTGGTAGCGCCAAGACATTATCCACCATCTGACTGATCGTTTGTGCCGCCAGCGTGATATCGTGTTCAGGGCAGCGCGGTTCTCCCACCCGCGCAAATAGCAGGCGCAGATAATCGTGAATTTCAGTTATTGTTCCGACCGTAGAGCGAGGGTTATGGGAAGTAGACTTTTGCTCAATGGAAATCGCCGGGGATAGCCCCTCGATATGATCGACATCCGGTTTTTCCATCAGTGACAAAAACTGGCGGGCATAGGCAGAGAGTGATTCAACATAGCGACGTTGCCCTTCCGCATACAGGGTGTCGAAAGCCAAAGATGATTTACCAGAACCGGATAGCCCCGTAATAACTATCAGCTTGTCACGGGGAATAACTAAATTGATATTCTTGAGATTATGGGTGCGGGCGCCCCGAACTTCGATGTTATCCATATACCACTTCCCAGATTATTAATAGAGCAAAACTCGTAAACGTATTATTATTGCACAAACATGGCTGAATGGATATACAGTATTTGATGGCGAATCATGCTGTAACCATGGCAATGTAAAGTACGATGCGCTTCGCAAAGTATAATATAACGGGTCTCTGTTTAAACTTACTCCTCGCATGCTAAACTACTTTGCTTATAATTAGAGACATCCGTTTTTAGCAAAATTCATTTCATCAGGAGTATTCCCAATGGCCAGCAGAGGCGTAAACAAAGTTATTTTAGTGGGTAATTTGGGGCAGGACCCGGAAGTTCGCTATATGCCGAATGGCGGTGCCGTTGCCAACATTACTCTGGCAACGTCTGAGAGCTGGCGCGATAAGCAAACCGGTGAGATGAGAGAAAAAACCGAATGGCATCGTGTCGTGATTTTCGGCAAATTGGCAGAAGTCGCCGGTGAATATCTGCGCAAAGGTTCTCAGGTGTATATTGAAGGGGCTTTGCAGACTCGTAAATGGCAGGATCAGAACGGCCAAGACCGTTACACCACGGAAGTGGTGGTTAATCCTATCGGCGGTTCCATGCAGATGTTGGGTGGCCGAGGCGGTGCGAGCCAAGACGCACCAGCACAAGGTGGTTGGGGACAACCACAGCAGCCACAAGCTGCTCAGCAATTCAGCGGCGGCGGTGCACCATCTCGTCCGGCACCCTCTCCAGCGCCACAGAGCAATGAACCACCAATGGATTTCGATGATGATATTCCGTTCTAAAATAAACTTTAGTCATATCATATCGAACTAACCGTTTAGCCCCTGTATTTCAGGGGCTTTTAGTTTTTAATTTTTATTTGCAACTATGGCAGGTATTTTATTTTGAGATAATAAGAAAATTTAGCCTAACCAAGTTGACTAGACCAATAAAAACAAATATGCTCAAAATATATACCAAAAGAAGGTGGGATTATGGAAAAGGTTAACATCTACGATGCGAAAACTAACTTGTCCAGAATTGTTCAAGAAGTTGCTCGCACTGGAGAACCTGTGGTGATCGCCAAGAATGGTCATGCACTGGTTAAAGTCGTCGCATACAGAGAGGAGAAACCTAAGCGCAAACTAGGTTTTCTCAAAGGTAAAGGTAGTGTTCCCCCCCATTTTGACGATATGAACAGCGCCGAAATTGCTGACATGTTTGAAGGAAAATACTTTTAATGGACTTGCTGTTAGATACCAATATTTTGCTGTTTATGGCATATGAGCCGGAAAAACTACAAACAAGTGTTGTTGATCTTCTGGAAGATATCGACAAAACGCTTTGCTTTAGTGCAGCGTCAATATGGGAAGTTGTCATTAAAAGCAATTTGAATAAGCCTGATTTTTCCATAGATCCCAAACAGTTCAGGGATGGGTTGTTTGAGGCTGGATTGATTGAAATCCCCATTAAAAGTGAGCATACGCTCGTGGTATGCGATTTACCGGAAAAGCTACATAAAGATCCGTTTGACCGATTGATTGTCGCTCAGGCGAAACACAACAAAATCCCACTCATCACTAGTGATAGCAAGCTAATAGATTTTGTCAGGGATTACATTACCGTAATCCCTAATAGATAGCCAAATAGCGTTTAAACTTTTCCTGAAAGAATCAAATAAATAGCATGAGCAAATAAGAGGGTTCTATTCACCCAATCACTTTACCCAGCACCTGGCGAATATAGGAACCAGCACCCAATAACCCCGGCTTATCATGGGTAATCAGATACACCGGAATATCCTGCAAATAATTTGTAAATCGGCCTTTGCTTTCAAATCCCTGCCGGAATCCCGATTTTTGGAAGAAATCAAAGAAACGGGGAACGATACCACCCGCAATGTAAACGCCGCCAAATGCGCCAATATTCAGTGCCAAATTCCCGCCAAAGCGCCCTAACGCAGTACAGAAGAGTTCCAATGCCTGTTTGCAGGTCGGGCAATTTCCATTCAGTGCGCGGTCAGAAATATCACGGGGGGTAAGATCTTCGGCGGATTGGCCGTTCAGTTTCATCAGGGAACGATAAATGTTCACTAATCCGGGGCCGGAAAGGACACGCTCGGCGGAGACATGGCCAAATTCTTCCCGCAGTACGCTTAGCATGTGATCTTCTTCCACACTGTCCGGCGCAAAATCCACATGCCCCCCTTCACCGGGCAAGCTCATCCATTGGCTTCCTGTGTGAATAAGATGGGCGACACCCAATCCCGTCCCTGCACCATAAACCGCGATAGGGCGCTTGGCTTGTGGCTGTTTTCCGCCAATCTGGATCACATCCTCTGCTCCCAGAACCGGAATGGCGAGGGAAACGGCGGTAAAATCGTTAATCACCTCAAAACGCTCCCATCCCAGTGAAGCTTTCATTTGGCTGACCGAAAAACGCCAACTGTGGTTGGTCATGCTGATAACATCATCTGTCACCGGACAGGCAATGGCAATGCAGCCATAATTGACTTCACAATTTTGCTGTTTCAGGTATTGGCGGATCACAATTTCAAGCGAGGCATAATACGCACAGGGGTAGAATTCGACTGCGCTCAGTTGCCCAGTATCCACATCACATAATGCCAGCCGTGCATTTGTCCCACCGATATCGCCTACCAGGGCATACGTTGTCATGGTTTATCTCCTTTAAGTCTTAGAAATCTATCCTAATGAACCAGTCAAAAGTCGAATTGAGGAGATTCTACACAAGGTCAGGGCGAAAGGCCGCATAAAAATGTCACGCTAACGGCCCGTTTCGGTGAGACCAAGGCCACGCCGGCCAATGGCGGTTAAGCTGATGGCAGTAAAACGATCTTTCCAGTGCTTTTCATAGTCTTCACGGGAAAAATCAGCCGGAGAGGTGCCGTTCTCAAGCGATTTTGCCGCTTTATGTGCATAAGCCAGATTTCTGTCGCACAGAGGAGCCGCGGGAATATACATCACATTTCCCCAGCCTTGCTGATTTTCCACAGACGCGACGGAGTGGATAAGATCGCAGTGCCACCAGACAGAATCCCCCGCCTGTAAAGCGGGAATGCTGCATAGCCCGTTAATGAGGTGAGGATGCCATTTCGCCACAGTCGGCAGCGCCTTACCGGGCGCAACCCCGCAGAGTTCATCTTCAGGCACATCCTTTAGCAAAGGACGTATTAGCAGATAGGCCATCGCTTCCGGCACGGGAACAACATGCAATAACCCTTGATTGAGCGCCATATCCGACAGTGCCGTCCAACCCTGAAAGGTGCGAAAAATTGAGCATCGGGTAACGTTGTCCAGTTCATATTCGTTTATCTCTGGACGATGTGCGGCATCCCAAGGATCGTATTGGGCAAATTGGTGATTGAAAATATGCCGGAATACTTGTTGATAAGCCGGGTGCAGCCAACGTTCCAGGGCACCAGAGTCGGTATGGGCACCAAGTCCTTTGGAGATCGTGCCCGGCGGCCGGCGGCGAATGCGGTCGGGGTAAATGATGTTGACATCAGGATCAAACCAACGCACGCCATCAGATTCAAATTTCCACAGGCGATTGAGAAAAGATTGCACCTGCGCAATTTCTTCGCTCTGCCGGGCCTGCATCTGGGCCTGAGACCAGTAAATAGGGTAAATTTCCGGGCGGGAGGCTTCAAGGCTGCCGAAATAGTTATCACCCGTACCTTGATAAATGCCATCAAACTTATTGAGTTCAAGGTAATCGAGCAGGGATTTATCCCATGCCAGTGCCGTATCACGGGGGAAATTCTGCCTGACGATGACACATCCCCGTCGTTTAATTTTCTGGCGAAGTTCGGCGGAGATGCGGTTTTCAGCCACATCACGCCAGTGGATTTCAGGCCAGGCGCTGCCTGTCTCCTGTTCATCTTCTCTGGCGGCCGCGAGTTCTTGTTCTATTTTGTGACAAACCTGTGCGAACAAACCTTCAACATCCCCAATTTGCTTGCGCATCGCGTGTTTCATTTGACGGATGTTGTGGCGGTAATCATTTGGAAAGATGGCAGAAGTAAAAGAGGTATTCATAGCAGATCCTATTTGTTCACCATGACTTACGCATTATGTTCTGGCGGAGGAATTAGATCATATCTTGAGTGTTATAGGTGATGAGGCCCATTTCATCTGCCAGCAAATCCACGATTTTGATAACCGGGTTAGATGACCAGAGCGATTGTGATTCAATCGAGACGGTCAGTTCGTTTTTTTTCAGCCGATCACCGAATAGCATTATCGCTTTATCACCATGTTGTTTTGAGGCCCACGTAATCGCTTGGGCAGAGGGGTTATCCTGATAGATCTGGCTCGCCAGTGCTTGTGTGCCGGGATAGCTTTTGGCATCGGAAAGCAGGACATCTTTTGGATCGTAACCCCATTTGCGTAATATTCGCACATTGATATCCACCGTAATGAGATCAATGTTAGGGATCAGTTGGCTATAGACCAGCCTGTCCAATTTACTCAGATCGAAAGGCAGGTGATTACTGCCTGTCGGCACGTCGTGATAAATGGTTTCCATCACGGCCACGGAAATGCTCTCACCCCCATAGATAGTGGGAATGGGGTAACCTTGCGCATTTTTGCAGGGGCTGAATCTGGCGTTGCCTTTTCCCGGATTAAACTCGGTGCTTTTATATGCCTGATGATGAATGCGTTCGATCGTATTTTGGGCTTGCCAGATCCCCGTTTTAACCGATTTTCCATTGGGTGAATTAACCATGCAATGGTCCTTCTGCTTCTTGCCGCGCCGCATTTAATACCTCATCTGGGCGGCTCAGCAAAACGTCTTTCGGTTTTTCTTTGCCTAACCATGAGTTAGGGGTATTAAACCAAATCGCCATGCCCCAGGATGTTTTTTTTCCCTCAAAAATTTCAATAATCTCTTTGAGGATAGGGAGCGGCAGCCCGCCTTCATCCAGCGCATATTGCGGGTATAAATCCTTTCCTTTGACGGAAACTGCGAAGATTTTTTTCGCTTGTTTCCAGCGATTGGGCGTCGCACTGGGATTGAGCAACGAAAAACCCGCACCTTGGCTGAGTTCATACGCCGGAAGCCAGTTTGATTCCGCGAGGATTGAATTTTTCAGTGCTTCAATCCGATCTTTTTGCTTGGATGTTCTCCAGGAGTCTTTTGGCGTTTCTTCACGCAAGTTATCTGAATGCACATAACATTCTGGATTGATTATCTTGGGCGAAGCGTTGCGTTTTATGGAGGTCGCTGCATTGAGAGCACTTAGCAGGGCAATGCGCAGATCCCTGACATTAAGCTCTCCGGCTATCTCTTCCGGTAATTCAACCAGCAAGAAACGATCGGCTTCATGAGGTGGAATTTCTGTGACGTGAATATGCTCAATATGCTCTTGTTGATGCGAAAGAACATCAAGAAGGGAAATGTAACCTAAGCTGAGTGTTTTTTCTTTTGCCCTGCTTTTTCTTGCTACTTTGCTATTCACTTTTGCGCCCCTTATCCGTATTTGCCTGGGTAATGGATATCGTTGATATGGGTTATATCAACAATATCGCAAGGTCGCACAAAATATAGACAATTGCAATGCTTTCTACAACAGAACATGCTTGCTGATAACGATCAGGCGGTGGCGGTGAACTTCGGGATCATATCCCCAGCAGAATGTTTCCCATTTTTCAATGAGTTCATCCATTGATGAGACTTGGGTTAACGGACGATTCATTTCTGTTCCATCAGAGACATAGACGTGATATCCCGTTGCGATAGACCATGCAATCATGACCTGCCAAAAACGTTTACCATCGCCTGTTTGTTCTTCATCAGTGACAATAATGTTGTAGTTTTCTAATAGGTATTTGAAAAATTGCCGTGGAAAACCGCTTATCGCGTCTTGGTGTTCCGCAGAAAAAGTACGCCATACCATGATTTGGGTGCAGGTTTCTTTATCAATGATAATGTCTTTACGGAACGTAATCATCACGGCATAAACCGTTTCCGGATTATCACCGGTTGTTATCATACGAAATTGATTTTGCTTGAGTGATTTCACAAAACGGTATCCATAAGGGGCGATGAATCCCGAAAAAGTGAAATCTTGCACGCCATTTTCCAGAAAAGTTTTCGTATGTTCTCGGTTTTTCTCTGAAATACGTAATTTGCGATTGAATTCCGCATCTTGAATCAAATAAGGCATTGTTTGATCCCCGGTATTGCTATAACTCGACATGCTTTGCCCCCAATCACTGAAATTACCAGAAAGTTGTGCCAAAACGGTTTAAGACTCATTATACCTATCCTCGTAATTATTGAGCAAATATTCATCAATGTTAACAAATTGCCCGGTAAACATACAGGTGAAATGTGATTATCGCTTGATTCTTATCCCTGATTCACCGGATAATCATCCGCTTTACATTTTCTCGCACTTTCTTTATCTGAAAAGCCAAACGATTGCGCAAACGTGTGGCTGAGCCAATGGGTACAGAGGCAAAGAAATAGGGCGAGAGATTTTCAATGCGAAATATTCAACTACAAGCAGGGGAAAAACATGTCTGGCAGGCAGGCACCAACGCAATGCAAACTCGATAAGTATTTTAAGATTACTGAACGCGGATCGACGGTACGTCAGGAAATACTCGCAGGATTAACGACATTTTTGGCGATGGTCTATTCCGTAATTGTGGTGCCGGGGATGCTTGGGCAGGCGGGATTTCCTCATACCGCCGTGTTTATTTCTGTTTGTCTGGTGACTGGTATCGGTTCGTTATTGATGGGATTGTGGGTGAATTTGCCAATGGCGATTGGCTGTGCGATCTCGTTGACGGCATTTACTGCGTTCAGTCTGGTGCTGGGGCAGCAGATCAGCGTGCCGGTGGCACTGGGGGCGGTTTTCCTGATGGGCTGCTTGTTTACGGTCATTTCCGTGACGGGCATACGGGCATGGATCTTGCGTAATATGCCAATGGGCATTGCCCATGGCACGGGGATTGGCATTGGCTTGTTTTTATTGCTGATTGCCGCCAATGGCGTTGGTCTGGTGGTTAAAAATCCACATGCCGGCTTGCCTGTGTCCTTTGGCTCGTTGACTTCATTTCCCGTGGCGATGACGCTATTGGGGCTGGCAGGGATTATCGGTCTGGAACGCAAAAAGGTGCCAGGCGGTATTTTGCTGATGATTATCGCGATTTCTATTATCGGCTTGATTTTTGATCCGGCCGTTAAATATCAAGGCTTGTTTAAATTTCCCACATTGGGGGAAGATGGCCTGTCCCTGATGTTCAGTATGGATATTATGGGTGCTTTGCAGCCGATTGTCTTACCCAGTGTTCTGGCGCTGGTCATGACCGCCGTATTTGATGCGACGGGAACCATTCGGGCCGTCGCGGGGCAGGCGAATTTATTGGATCAGCGAGGCCAGATTATCAATGGTGGCAAGGCACTGACAGCCGATTCTATCAGCAGTATTTTTGCCGGTGCCATCGGCTCTTCCCCCGCTGCGGTTTATATTGAATCCGCCGCCGGCACTGCGGCGGGTGGTAAAACGGGTTTAACCGCTGCCGTTGTCGGTATCTTGTTCCTGCTGATTTTATTCTTGTCTCCGCTGTCGTATTTGGTGCCGGCCTATGCAACGGCCCCAGCTTTGATGTACGTCGGGTTACTGATGCTGAGTAATGTGCGAAAGCTGAATTTTGATGATTTTGTGGATGCGATGTCTGGCTTACTGTGTGCGGTATTTATTGTGCTGACGTGTAACATCGTGACAGGCATTATGCTGGGTTTCAGTACGCTGGTTGCCGGGCGACTTTTTTCCGGTGAATGGCGTAAACTCAATATTGGTACAGTTATTCTTACCATTGTATTGGTTGTATTTTATGCCGGGAATTGGGCTATCTAATTAAAAGCGTATGCGCAAACCCTAATCGTTTGCGCATTTTTTCTCTCTGTATCCTTTCAGGCTATTGTCAGAGATAGCCTAAAATGTGTTAATTTTTCAACACAGCCTTGCCGATAAGTATAAAATGGATAAATGAATCAGGACTTATTGATTCGCAATGTGATTGCTTTTTGATTTTCTTTAATAACAGTAATATTTATGGTTATTAGCGCTGTTATTAACTGTAAAAAACAGTCACAATCTCTTCACTGACGGATTTTTGGCAATTTGTAAGGGTAACATGGAAATATTCTTTACTATCTTGATCTTGATATTGGTTGTGTCAGTTTCTGGTGTGCTTACTAAAATGATTCCGTTCCGTGTCCCCTTGCCGATAGTGCAAATAGCAATGGGAGCGTTGTTGGCCTGGCCTCATTTTGGTTTACACGTGACTTTCGATCCTGAACTCTTCCTCGTTTTACTTATCCCTCCTTTATTGTTTGTTGATGGTTGGAAAACGCCGACCAGAGAGTTTTTCCAACATGGGCGTGAAATCGTTATCTTAGCTTTAGTATTGGTATTGGTGACGGTGGTTGGTATTGGCTATTTGATCTATTGGTTATTGCCGAGTATCCCACTGATTGCTGCTTTTGCTTTGGCGGCGGTATTATCACCCACAGATGCGGTGGCATTGTCATCGATTGCAGGCAAAGGGCGCATTCCTAAAAATATAATGGGCGTACTGGAAGGGGAAGCATTAATGAATGATGCTTCGGGTCTGGTTGCGCTGAAATTCGCTGTGGCGATTGCGATGGGCACGATGGTGTTTACCGTCACTGGCGCAACGGTGGAGTTCCTTAAGGTTGCGATTGGTGGTTTATTGTCGGGGATTGCCATCACCTGGTTGTACAGTAAATCACTGCGGTTGATGAGTCGTTGGAGTGGGGATGATCCCGCCACGCAAATCATGTTTATGATGTTGTTGCCATTCGCCTCTTATATGATTGCTGAACATATCGGTGTGTCAGGGATTCTGGCCGCGGTTGCCGCAGGTATGACCATCAGTAAGGCCGGCGTGATCCGCAATGCACCACTGGATATGCGTCTGCGTGCCGATAATGTCTGGGGGATGCTGGCCTTTGTCTTCAACGGTCTGGTGTTCATCATGCTGGGGCTGCAATTGCCGGATATCTGGGAAACCTCGGTGGCGCAGGCTGAACTTGATCCCAATGTTGAAACCTGGATGTTATTTACTGCCGTTGGGGTCATTTACGCTGCGTTGGTATTATTGCGATTTAGCTGGTTATGGCTGATGAAAAATACCAGCAAGATGCTGATAAAGCAAAAACCCCTCCAGTTTGCCACTTATACCACCCGTGAATTGTGTCTGGCTTCGGTGGCGGGTGTGCGTGGGGCTATTACGCTGGCGGGTGCGCTGTCTGTGCCATTGTTCCTGCCGGATGGTGATCCATTCCCGGCACGTTATCAGTTGATTTTTATTGCGGCGGGCGTAATTCTGTTCTCCCTCTTTGTGGGGGTTGTCGCATTACCTTTGCTGCTGCGTGGCATG
The DNA here is from genome assembly GCF_000968195.1 of Xenorhabdus doucetiae. Taxonomy (NCBI): domain Bacteria; kingdom Pseudomonadati; phylum Pseudomonadota; class Gammaproteobacteria; order Enterobacterales; family Morganellaceae; genus Xenorhabdus; species Xenorhabdus doucetiae. The sequence continues at coordinate 3,411,670 of NZ_FO704550.1, read as the reverse complement.
AAAGTCGGCGATAAGCAGGCCGATCTCAATGAAATCCGAATGGCAAAAGCCGCCATGGCGGAAGTTGCGATTGTCAGTATGAATAAAATGGAAGAGCGTCTGTCGGCCAATACGGAAGAAAAACTGGATGCCGAAGTCATCAGCGAAATTGCGTCCAGGGTCACCGGTCATCTGCGGCGTCGTACTGCGGGAACGGATGAAATCGAGCATAACCTGCTGGTTGAAGATCTGGAGCGCCGCTTCCGTTTGACGGCATTAAGGGCTGAACGCGGGGAATTATATCACCTGCGCGCAACCCGTAAGATTAGTAATGAAACACTACAAACCTTGCTGCATGATCTTGATTTGCTGGAAGCGCTTTTAGTGGGAAAAGATCAATAAAAAGGTAAAAGACCAATAAATTATGTGGCTGTTAACGATCACAACATTTTTGTGGGCCGCTTCATTTAGCTTGATCGGCGCTTATCTCGCGGGTCAGGTTGATAGCTGGTTTTCTGTTCTTGTCAGGGTAGTCTTGGCAGCAATGGTATTTTTGCCCTTTTTGCGCTGGCGTGGGTTATCGCTGAAAGTCATTTCACTGTATATGGCGGTCGGTGCCTGCCAGTTGGGTGTGATGTATCTGTTTGTATTTCATGCCTATCACTATCTGACGGTGGCAGAATTTTTGCTGTTTACCATCATGACGCCGCTCTATGTCACATTAATTTATGATCTGATGGGGCGTCAGCGATTGCGCTGGGGTTATGCCCTGAGCTCTTTATTGGCCGTGGCTGGCGCTGCGATTATTCGCTATGACCGCTTAAGCGAATCTTTCTGGATTGGCTTGCTGCTAGTGCAATTAGCCAATATTTTCTTTGCGATAGGTCAGGTCGGTTATAAGCGCTTGATGGAGATCCATCCAATCCCGCAGCGGGTGGCATTTTCATGGTTTTATCTGGGCGCTTGTGTTGTCGCCACGATGGGCTGGTTGATATTTGGTGATCCGCAAAAATTGCCAACCACTCAGTTACAGTGGGGCGTCTTGCTTTGGCTGGGGGTTGGGGCATCGGGCATTGGCTACTTTATGTGGAATTATGGGGCAACCCAAGTGGATGCCGGAACACTGGCAATTATGAATAATATGCTGGTTCCGGCGGGGTTGTTGGTCAATTTTGCAATCTGGCAGCAGCACCCTAACTGGCTGAGTTTTACCATTGGAGGCAGCCTGATTGTTGCGTCACTTTGGGTGCACCACCGCTGGATACTGAAACCCGTTTCACCCACGGCAAATTGTCCACGGCGTGCTGACGCGCAGAACGAATAAAGGTATCAATCGCGGGTTGGCGCTGCTCCCCTTCCCGGCAGGCAGCGTACAACCTGCTCCATAATCCTTCACCCAGCGTTTGGGTAACAACCAATCCTTGCCTTTCGAAGGTTTCCACCGCCCAGTGCGGTAACGCGGCGATGCCCAAGCGGGCGGCAACCATCTGAATCAACAGTAACGTATTATCGACAGTTTTTAAGGTCGGCGTCACATCCGCCGGCTGGAGAAAACGTCGCCAGATATCAAGCCGTTGGCGCTGGACGGGATAAATCAACAATGTTTCAGCCGCAAGATCGTGTGGCAGAATCTCGCGTTTATTGGCCAGTGGATGGTCCGGTGCAATCACCAGTTTCACTTCATAATCAAACAGCGGCGTATAGTGCAGATGACTGTCTGCAATAATGTCAGAGGTCAGAACAATATCCAGCTCGCGTTTTTGCAGTGCAGGTTGAGGATCAAACGTCACCCCCGATTTGAAATCCACATTCACCTGCGGCCAACTGTCACGAAAACGCTTGAGTGCCGGGGTCAGCCATTGAATACAACTATGGCACTCAATGGCAATGCGTAAGTTGGTCTCTTCCGGTTCATGACATTGACGTAAGGAAGCTGTAACCAGCGGTAAGACTTGATCTGCTAACTTTAGTAATACTTCTCCTTGAGGTGTTAGCTTCAAGGGTTGGCTTTTGCGAATGAACAACTTAAATCCCAGCCGATGTTCTAATTCACTGAATTGATGGGAAAGGGCAGATTGTGTCTGATGCAAAGAATTTGCCGCCGCCGCGAGGGAGCCACAATGGTTCAATGCTTGCAGTGTTTTTAAGTGTTTTAATTCGATCATGAAAAACCTTCAAGTTGATAATGAATAAATTGCGCTTGTGGTTTATACACTACCTGTTGATTATAGAAGTGTAAACATCTAGACGGCTAAAATTTTATGGGTGACGACATGACAGTTTTGAATCATACATTGGGTTTTCCACGTATTGGCTTGAAAAGAGAGCTAAAAAAGGCGCAAGAGAGCTATTGGGCGGGCAAAATTTCTCAACAGGAATTGCTGGAGACCGGCCGTGAATTACGTGCACGTCACTGGCAACAACAACAAGAAGCGGGCGTTGATTTAGTCCCCGTGGGTGATTTTGCCTGGTATGACCAAGTATTGACCACCAGCCTGTTATTGGGCAATGTTCCACCGCGTCATCAAAATGAAGAGGGTAAGATTGATCTGGATACCCTGTTCCGTATCGCCCGTGGCCGGGCACCAACAGGAACACCGGCGGCAGCGGCGGAAATGACGAAATGGTTCAACACCAATTATCACTATATCGTGCCTGAATTTCAGGAAGGGCAAGCATTTAAGCTGGGTTGGACGCAATTGCTGGACGAAGTGGATGAAGCACTGGCATTAGGGCACAGAGTCAAACCGGTTCTTTTGGGGCCCGTGACCTATTTATGGCTTGGTAAGGTGAAAGGCAAGGCTTTTGATCGCCTGTCTTTATTGCAGGATATCCTGCCGGTATACCAGCAAGTGCTGGCAGAACTGGCAAAACGCGGCATTGAGTGGGTACAGATTGATGAACCGGCCCTGGTGCTGGAGCTACCAAAAGAGTGGCTGGCGGCATTCTCAACAGCTTACCAATCACTTGAAGGGCACGTGAAATTGTTGCTGACGACCTATTTCGATAGCATCGGCCACAATCTGGAAACCATAAAATCGCTGCCGGTGCAAGGACTGCACGTCGATTTGGTGGCAGGGCAAGATTCGCTTGAGAATTTGGATCAATCATTGCCAGAAGATTGGCTGCTTTCATTGGGGGTGATTAATGGCCGCAATGTTTGGCGAGCGGATTTGAGTGAAAAATATCAACTTGTTGCGCCATTGGTGGCTAAAAGAACGGTGTGGATCGGGACTTCCTGTTCATTGCTGCATAGCCCCATTGACCTGAATGATGAAACCGGATTGGATGAAGAAGTGAAAAGCTGGTTTGCTTTTGCCTTGCAGAAATGTGCGGAACTTTCTTTGCTGTCACAAGCATTGAATGCACCGGAAGGCAGTAAACAGGCTGAGCTGGATGCTTATAGTGCCCCTATTCGCGCCCGTCGCAGCTCCATCAGGGTGAACAATTCTGCGGTCGCTGAACGCCTTGCGGCGATTAAGCCACAGGACAGTGAACGTCATCAGGCCTACCCTGAGCGTGCTAAGCTCCAGCGTCAACGTTATAACTTACCGCTGTGGCCAACCACGACTATAGGCTCATTCCCGCAGACAACAGAAATTCGCAGCCTGCGTCTCGATTTCAAAAAAGGTCGGGTGGACAGTGCACATTACCGAACCAATATCAGTGACCATATCAAACAAGCGGTGCAAGAACAGGAACGTCTGGGGCTGGATGTATTGGTACATGGTGAAGCTGAACGTAACGACATGGTGGAATATTTCGGTGAACACTTTGACGGCTATGTCTTTACCCAAAATGGCTGGGTGCAAAGTTACGGTTCCCGTTGCGTAAAACCCCCGGTCATCATTGGCGATATCAGCCGGCCAGAGGCGATAACAGTAAATTGGGCGACCTATGCACAATCCCTGACGGATAAGCCGGTCAAGGGCATGTTAACGGGGCCGGTGACCATTCTCTGTTGGTCATTCCCAAGGGAAGATATCAGCCGTGAAACCATCGCTAAACAGATCGCACTGGCTCTGCGTGATGAAGTTGATGATTTGCAGAAAGCCGGTATTGGCATCATTCAAATTGATGAACCCGCACTGCGTGAAGGCTTGCCACTGCGCAGAGAAGAGTGGCAGGAATATCTGGCGTGGGCGGTGGATGCGTTCAAACTGAGTGCTGCCATTGCGGAAGATGATACCCAAATCCATACCCATATGTGTTATTGCGAGTTCAATGACATTATGCCATCCATTGCAGCGCTGGATGCGGATGTGATCACTATTGAAACCTCCCGCTCGGATATGGAGCTGCTGGATTCGTTTGAAGATTTCTCCTATCCGAATGAGATCGGGCCGGGCGTGTATGATATTCACTCACCCAACGTCCCGAGTGTTGAATGGATAGAGGCATTGCTGCGCAAAGCGGCTGATCGTATCCCGGTTGAGCGTTTATGGGTGAACCCGGACTGCGGTTTGAAAACCCGCGGTTGGACAGAAACCAGACAAGCGTTGGCCAACATGGTCGAAGCAGCAAAACGCCTGCGCGCTTCATTGAACAGTTAACTCAAATAAAAGAGACCCGCCACAGTGAATGCAGTGTGGCGGGTGAAAAGCGTTTGTTTCCCTGACAGCCCATCCCTGCTCTTCCATCCAATCTGGCAAAAGCCCAATGTCATCGTCTCCCATCTGTTGGTGGTTTTATCTGTTTTAACGGATAAAACACTGAGTTAGGTGCGTTTACGAGAATGAATTTCAAATTCACCTGATTTGGGGATAACGGGGATATTGGGGTATTAAGAAACTTTTCTTATGTTAATAACACTGATATGTGAAAGTTATTTTTCTGGTTATTGGTGTTAATTTTTTTAAGTACTCAAGAGAAATTAATTGCAAATTGGTTACCATAACCGCCCAATAACGTATTTAATTCATTCTCCATTGTCTCCTGAGTCCAAGTGATAAAACGTCGCCAATGGTATTTGGCTTGTTTCCAGACGATTTCAATCAAATTCAGCTCTGGGCTGTAGGCGGGAAGGTAGAATAAAAACAGGTTGTGTTCTCGTAACCAGCTATTTTTTTATTTTTTTTTCAAATCCCGTGAAGGAATCGGCACTTTTCCAACATAAAAAATTTCAGGGCGGTGGTCCCCTTGTTGGGGGAGGTGCTTTAAAAAATCAATCACTTCATTTCGCGTGATCTTCCTGGACGTTTTTTGGTAAAACAGCGTTTTATCGGTGTAATTTAACGCCCCCAGAACTGACCGCCTGTCATGTTCTTGAGGTTCAGTTTCATGGGGCTTACCCCGTGGACTCCATCCATATTGCACGGGAGGAGATGCGGCAAAACCCGCCTCATCAAAATAGACCAAAGGGTAATGGCCTAACTGTGCTCCAGCCTTAATTTTATTCAGCAAGGCGGATTTGTTAGCAAACTCCGTTTCGTTGCGCTTTTTTTAAGCGATAGACGGGTGCGTTTATAGGTGAGCCCCTGCTTTTTCAGGGTATTTGCCAGCGTTTCAAGCGTACAAGGCAGGGGCCCATGCTTTGCCTCAACGCACTGGGCTATCCGTGCGAGAGTTAGGGACTCTGCACAGGCAGCTTCGACCGCAGTGGCAATCATTTCAGGCGTCATAGCGAGATACCGGCCTCCAGCATGACCGCCTAATAATCCCGCTATCCCTGAATTGTGCCACATGTGAACCCAATTATAGATAACCCGGAGACTGCATCCTATTTCAGCGGTGATCTGGGACGGCTTGCTCCCTCTGGCAAGCATGAGCAAACCCGTTCCTCGCGTACGGATATCCCGGTGGGGATGATTCAAAGCGAGTTGTTGCAATGTTATTCGTTCAGGCTCAGAAAGTATTATCTTCGATTTCATAAGGACAGGCAGAAAATCAGGTTATCGTGTTATCGATTGTAACAGTAATGCAGATAGTTTATCTGATTAACTTAAAATCAAATTGTTATATTAAATTTTTCATGTGATATATAAATCTTGAATGTGATATTCATCGTTTTTTTGTGAAATTATCTATGTGAAGATTAAAAGGTAACAAATTGTCACACAACACCAGGGAACCTCATGAATAATTCAATACAAAAAATAGGGGTTATAGGGCTGGGAGCGATGGGAATGGGAATCGCACAGTCTTTAATTAGGGCGGTTATGGTTTTGATCTCAAGACCGAAGCCACAAGCAACTGAAAAAGGCGGATGCAAAGGTGTAAATCAATAGGTCAGGAACAAACTGTGTTTTTGGTAAGGATATACAAATTGAACATTTTTTGGTGAAAATAAGAAAGGGTTGGAAGTTGTATCAGAGGAACTAACAGTAATGGCTTCTAATCCTTTTGATTTTTCATATAGCTCAAATTAATTTTATTGTGATCATAACTGTTTGTAATACGTCGATAGTGAAAAATGAAATAGGTAAGAGGGCATATCTACCATTTACTTTTAGTCTTTAGGATCTGTAATAGGGGAATATGATTAATGTATTTGAGCGAATAACTTTCATAAAGAGAATATCATGACCATTAAACTGGGAGTGATTGCTGATGATTTTACTGGAGCAACAGATATTGCTAGTTTCATGGTGCAGGGTGGCTGGCGGGTTATTCAACTATTAGGCGTTCCAGACGAAAGCACACCTATTCCAGACGATGTCGATGCCATTGTTATTAGCCTGAAAAACCGTTCTTGTCCTGTTGAGGAAGCAATAGATAATTCACTGAAATCTTGCCAATGGTTACGGTATCAGGCTGATTGCCAGCAACTGTTTTTCAAATATTGCTCTACTTTCGATTCCACACCAGAAGGAAATATTGGTCCGGTTATTGATGCCTTGATGGATGAGCTTCACATTGATATTAGTCTGGTTTGTCCCGCTCTTCCAATTAACGGAAGAACGGTAGTACATGGACATTTATTTGTTAACGGACAATTACTGAACGAAAGCGGAATGCAATATCACCCCCTTACTCCGATGAAGGATGCTAATTTGCTGCGCTTAATAGAACAACAATCAAGGGGAAAAGCAGGATTAATCAACCTTAGTTGTGTTCGTGAAGGAAAACAGGCTATTTATCATCATTTGGAGTTATTACACCAAGACGGTGTTCGTTATGCGGTTATTGATGCTCTAGTTATGGAAGATCTATTACCGATTGCTCAAGCTGTATCAGATATGGTTTTGGTAACAGGAGGTTCTGGCCTAGGGGCTGCAATTGCTAGCTACCACACAGGGAAAACACTATCAGCATCAATACTTGGGGATATCCCACCAAACCAAGGTAGAAGGTCAGTTATTCTTGCGGGAAGTTGCTCGGTTATGACAAATCAGCAGGTTGCTGAATATAAAAAGATAGCACCTGCTATGGCAGTGAATGTGAGGGAATGTATTAACAACTCAGGATATGCTAACCAGTTGGTAGACTGGATCATTCAGCAACCAGTAGATGATCTTGCGCCGATGTTGTATTCCACGCAGTCCCCTAATTCGTTAAAAATGATTCAACAGGAATATGGAGCTTCGAAAGCCAGTAATGCGGTTGAACAGATTTTTTCTGACATAGCTAGCAAACTGAGACTACACGGATTTAATACTTTTATTGTTGCGGGAGGAGAAATTTCTGCCCAGATTGTACAAGGTTTGGGAATTTACCAACTCAGTATTGGCGTATCTATTTCCCCTGGTATTCCTTGGGTGTGTAATTTACAGAATGATTGCTGGTTGGTGCTGAAATCAGGCAATTTTGGTGGAAAAAATTTCTTTTTGCATGCACAGGAGATTTTTCATCGCCCTAATATGACGTCATGCAAATAAAGTGTTTTCTTATGATGATAGAACAACAGAGAGAAAACTGGTCAAGATCCAGCACAGAAGAAACAGAAGCACTGAGCGTGCGTTATCTCTAAGATAAGAAGGATGGGCCATGGTTAGGTTTGCTGCAAATTTGAGCACAATGTTTAATGAGGTTCCTTTTATTGAACGTTTTGCGAGGGCTGCGAATGCAGGATTCAGGGGTGTTGAATGTTTGTTTCCTTATATGGAACCAGCGGAGAAGATTGCAGCATTGTTGAGAGAACATCATCTGGCACAAATACTGTTCAATATGCCTGCTGGAGATTGGAGTTTAGGTGACAGAGGAATGGCTTGTTTACCAGGGAGAGAGAAAGTTTTTGCTGAAGGAGTGCATAAGGCATTGGAATATGCCTTGATATTAGGTTGTAAACAAGTTCATGCAATGGCCGGGAAGTGGAATAGCCAGTTTACTCAAGAACAACAATGCAAATGCTATATCAAAAATATTCAATACTCTGCGGACGTGATGGCTGAGTATGGTATTAATGTTTTAATTGAACCGATCAATGCCCACGATATACCAGATTATTTTTTGACAACACAGAAGCAAGCAGAGTCACTGTTAGAGACTATTGGCCGTAAAAATGTCTTTATTCAGTTGGATCTTTATCACTGCCAAGTTATGGAAGGTGATTTATTGCGAACGATAGAACGGTTGTGGGGTAAATTTAGCCATATTCAAATTGCATCAGTACCGGAACGTCATGAACCTGACACGGGTGAGGTCAATTATTTTTGGTTATTTAAGAAATTGGATGCGATGGGGTATCAAGGATGGCTTGGATGTGAATATTATCCGGCAGACCATACGGAGAAGGGACTTGGATGGTTGGTAAAATCCCAATCATGATTGTGAGCGGTAATGTAGCAGGAGAGATAATGACTCCCCCAGAACGTAGAGATTTTATTTACCGTCACTTACATGAATATAAGACGGTTTCCATCGGCGATTTAGTTGAATTGCTAAATGTTTCTCATATGACTGTGAGACGAGACATTCGTCTTTTGGAAGATGAAGGGAAAATCATTAGTGTTACTGGAGGTATTCAATTAAATAATGCCTTACGGCAAGAATTACCATGGAATGAAAAAGCCCTTATTAATCACCGCTATAAGCGTGTGCTTGGAAAATATGCGGCTTCATTAGTGAAAGATGGGCAGGTAGTTTATTTGGATGCGGGAACTACGACGTTTGAAATTGCGCAGGTATTGGCAGAACGTTTCAATCTTACTATTGTTACAAATGATTTTTCGATCACCCAATATTTGATAAATAAACCACAACTGAATCTGTTTCACACTGGAGGACAGGTGGATAAACGCAATTATTCCTGTGTCGGGAATACCGCAGCTATGGTATTACGTACTTTGAATATAGATATTGCCTTTATCAGTACAAGTTCATGGGATCTTGAACATGGTATTTCAACTCCTTATGAAGAAAAAGTTTTTGTAAAACAGATGTTATTAGAAATTGCTCGTAGAAAAATATTGATTTCTGATAGCAGTAAATATGGAAAATACGGCATGTTTCGCGTTTGTTCTCTCTCAAATTTGAATGACATAGTATGTGACGATAAATTACCGATATCAGAACAAAGAAAATTACAGGAAATAGGTCTAAAACTACATATTGTCGATGTATAAGAAGCACAAAAAATAAATTCTTATTTACGAAATAGTTCCAAGAGACTATGAAGGAGAAATTTAGATGAAAATTATCATTACTGGTGGTGCAGGTTTTCTGGGCCAGCAGTTAGCTTTTACTTTGCTTAAAAATTGTCATGGAATGAATTTTAGTGAGTTGATGTTAATTGATATTCAGTGTCCAATTTCTCCTATTAATGATCCAAGGGTACAATGTTTGGCAATGGATTTGGCGCAGGAAAACGTTGCTGAAAAATTAATTGATGCAGAGAGCGATGTTTTGTTTCATCTCGCAGCTATCGTTAGTAGCCATGCTGAACAAGATTTCGATTTAGGCATGAAAGTTAATTTTGATATGACAAGAAATTTATTAGAGTCAGCTCGTACTAAGAATCCATCATTAAAATTTATTTTCACTAGTTCACTGGCTGTATTTGGGGGAAACTTGCCGAAAACGGTCACAGAACATTGTGCTGTTAATCCACAATCCTCATATGGCACTCAAAAAGCAATGTGTGAATTGATGATTAATGATTATTCCCGAAAGGGATATGTCGATGGACGTGTTCTTCGTTTACCAACTATCAGCATCCGCTCAGGAAAACCCAATAAAGCGGCCTCTTCATTTGCCAGTGGAATTATTCGTGAACCATTACAGGGAAAAAGTTGTATTTGCCCGGTTTCTCGTGAGCTTGTTTTGTGGTTATCTAGCCCTGAAATAGTGGTGCGTAATCTCATACATGCAGTACAAATACCAGCCGAAAAACTGGCTATTTCACGCATTGTAAATTTGCCAGGAATCAGTATCACGGTACAAGAAATGATCGATTCGCTGAAAGAGATAGCTGGTCAAAAGGTAGTGGATCTTATTCGTTTTGAACTAGATGAAAGCGTTAATCAAATTGTGTCAAGTTGGCCCGGAAATTTTGACATTAGCCATAGTCTTGCTTTGGGATTCAGCGTTGGACATTCATTCAGTGATGCCATTCGTGCATTTATCGTCAGTAATCCGGATCTAAATGGGATTTTCTAATGGACTCTTACACCCCAATCCTTGGATTAGGAGTGGCGGTATTTACGCTGATTTTTCTGGTCTTGCGCACTCGTATTCATGTATTGCTTGCCATGTTGATTGCCGTGGTAATCGCGGGGATCTCTGGTGGCTTAACTATGAGCAATATCGTTGAAGTGATCACCAAAGGGTTTGGTTCGACATTAGGCAGCATCGGTATCGTGATTGGATTGGGATGTATGATGGGGCGGATATTGGAAGTCTCTGGTGCAACGGAACGGATTGCCTATAGCCTGATTCAATGTCTGGGGAAAAGGCGCGAAGAGTGGGCCTTGGCGATAACCGGTTATATTGTCAGTATCCCTATCTTTGTGAATTCGGCTTTTGTGATCCTCTATCCGCTGGTGAAGGCACTGGCGAAACAAGGTAAACGAAATTTACTGACATTGGGGGTAGCGCTGGCAGGAGGGTTGGTGGTAACACATCATATTGTTCCTCCAACGCCGGGACCGCTCGGTGTGGCTGGAATATTCGGGGTGAGTATAGGCTCAATGATGCTGGCAGGTATGGTATTGGCTGTACCCTGTGTTATTGGCATTACTTTTTATGCAAAGTGGCTAGAGACTAAATATCCTGAATATCAGTTTGCGGATACAGAAGAAAATTTGCAACAGATCCATCAGCATTATATGGAAGAAAAAGCTAATAAACGGTTACCAAGCTTATTTCTTTCTCTTTTGCCTATTATTGTGCCGATTATTCTGATTTTAATTAAAGCGATCAATAACATGATATTGGGAATGGATGGGTTTGTTGGAAAAGAAAAGTATTTCTATTTTCAGCTCCTTGATTTCCTTGGTACACCGATTATCGCACTGGCGATCAGTGTCTTGCTGGCAGTTTATACACTTATACCAAAAATCAGCAAACACGAAGTCATTGAACATTTGGAGTCAGGGGTACAAACAGCAGGTATAATTCTATTGGTTACGGGTGCGGGTGGGGCACTGGGAGCCGTGTTGCGTGAAAGTGGTACGGGAACTCTTTTAGCACAACAGGTTGCCAGCCTACCAATAACGCCGGTTTTGATCCCATTCATAATTGCTACATTAGTACGCTTGGTTCAGGGGTCCGGTACAGTAGCAATGATAACTGCGGCTTCCATTTCAGCCCCCGTAATCAGCCAAATACCCGGTATCAACATGTTACTGGCGGCTCAGGCAGCAGCTATAGGCGCACTGTTTTTCAGCTATTTCAACGACAGCCTATTCTGGATGGTCAACCGGATGATGGGCATTAAAGACGCAAAACAGCAAATGATCGTCTGGTCAGTACCGACAACCATTGCGTGGGGAATTGGATTGTGCGGTATATTGGTTCTTAACCTCATTATGTAAATCATCATTATTCAACCTCGCTCTGACAGTGACCCATTTTACTCCGGTCGCTGTCAGACACTTTTCCAGCAATCTCCTTCTTTCCATTGCAATTTTCACTCCCCGTCGCTTCGTTTTCATCGTTTTTCAACTATCCCTGTCTTGTAAAATCGCCCAACGCGCTATGAAGGCAGGTGCTTGCGATATACTGGTGGCGCAGGTTTTTGGCCAGCAGTGATTTATTCAGCGATGCCGTTCGTGCATTTATTGCCAGTAATACAGATTTGATGAGGTTTTATGATGGAGTTTTACATTCCAATGATTGGATTGGGCGTGGCGGTATTTACGCTGATTTTTCTGGTCTTGCGTACTCGCGTTCATGTGCTTATTGCCATGTTAATGGCGGCCATCATCGCCGGGATATCCGGTGGATTGACGATGAGCAATGTCGTTGAGGTAATGACGAAAGGATTTGGTTCGACATTAGGCAGCATCGGTATTGTGATTGGATTGGGATGTATGATGGGGCGGATATTGGAAGTCTCTGGCGCAACGGAACGGATCGCCTATAGCCTGATTCAATGTCTGGGGAAAAGACGTGAAGAGTGGGCCTTGGCGATAACCGGTTATATTGTCAGTATCCCTATATTTGTGAATTCGGCTTTTGTGATCCTCTATCCGCTGGTGAAGGCATTGGCGAAACAAGGTAAACGTAATGTCTTGTCCCTTGGGGTGGCGCTGGCTGGTGGGTTAGTGGTCACTCACCATATCGTTCCCCCAACGCCGGGGCCGCTTGCGGTAGCCGGAATATTCGGCGTGAGTATCGGCCAGATGATGCTGGCAGGCATGATACTGGCGGTTCCCTGTGTGATTGGAATCACCTGCTATGCAAAGTGGTTGGAGACGAAATATCCTGAATATCAGCTTGATAATACCGAAGAAAATGCAGAGAGTTTGCAACAAGCTCATCAGCGTTATCAGGCAGAAAAAGAGCAAAAACCGCTGCCGAGCCTGTTTCTTTCCCTTTTGCCGATTGTTGTGCCCATTATTCTGATGTTTATTGGCGTCATTAATGGAATGGTACTGGGAACGGATGAATTTGCTGGCAAGGAAAATGCTATCTATTTTCAGATGCTTAATTTTCTGGGATCACCGATTATTGCGTTGGCAATCAGTGTACTTCTGGCGGTTTATACCCTAATGCCAAACGCCAGTAAACACGAAGTCACCGAACATTTGGAAACCGGGCTAAAAAGTGTGGGCATTATTTTGTTGGTGTCAGGCGCGGGAGGGGCATTGGGCGCGGTATTAAACGAAAGCGCCACCGGGACAATATTAGCGCACTATGTTGCCAGCTTGCCAATAACTCCCGTTTTGATCCCGTTTATCATCGCAACGCTGATACGCATAATCCAAGGTTCTGGCACGGTAGCAATGATAACCGCTGCTTCCATTTCAGCGCCTATTATCAAGCAGATACCGGATGTGAATATGTTAGTAGCGGCGCAAGCCGCGGTGATGGGTACCCTGTTTTTTAGTTACTTTAATGACTGTTTTTTCTGGGTGGTTAACCGGATGATGGGAATTACCCATGTGAGGCAGCAGATTATCGTCTGGTCGATTCCTACCACAATCGCATGGGGAATTGGATTATGTGGTGTACTGCTGCTTAATCTTGTCATGTAAATAGCGATGGCTATTTTCTCTGTTAAATGTGATTTAAATCACAAATATGTGTATGCGTTTCTTTATGAAGTTAATTAAAGATGATTTAAATCACTAAAAAGTGTCAGAGTATTGACTAAATTTAGGTATTCATATTTTGAATCATGCCCGTTGAGGAGTCTGATATGTCTGATGTATTTCACTTAGGTATCACCAAAAGCGACCTGCAAGGCGCGACGCTGGCGATTGTGCCAGGCGATCCTAACCGTGTTGAAAAAATTGCACGACTGATGGATAACCCGGTACATCTGGCTTCCCACCGTGAATTCACCACCTGGCGTGCAGAAATTGACGGAAAGGCCGTTGTGGTTTGCTCTACCGGCATCGGCGGCCCCTCAACATCGATTGCTGTAGAAGAACTGGCACAATTGGGCGTGCGTACTTTCCTGCGTATCGGTACAACGGGGGCGATTCAGCCACATATTAATGTCGGCGATGTCTTGGTTACGACCGCCGCGGTACGGTTGGACGGCGCCAGCTTGCACTTTGCCCCAATGGAGTTCCCAGCGGTGGCTGATTTTGCGTGTACCAATGCACTGTACGAAGCCGCAAAAGCCTCAGGCTCTGCGACGCATGTGGGTATTACTGCCTCTTCCGATACCTTCTATCCAGGACAAGAGCGTTACGATACCTATTCCGGCCGTGTGGTTCGCCGTTTTCAGGGTTCTATGCAAGAGTGGCAGGAAATGGGCGTAATGAACTTTGAGATGGAGTCAGCAACATTACTGACGATGTGTGCAAGTCAGGGATTGCGTGCGGGGATGGTGGCCGGCGTGATCGTTAACCGTACCCAACAGGAAATCCCGGATGTTGAGTTGCTGAAAAAAACAGAAAGCAACGCGCTGGGAATTGTTGTGGAGGCCGCTCGCCGCCTGCTGTAATGCCTTTCATCAAGGGTCAGAGCATTCTGGCCCTGTCGTTTATGTTCTCTTCCCTTCATGGCAAAATCTGTTAATGTCATAACATTTTGTATCTTTTAATCGCAACAAGAGTAACTATGACCACAACATTGCTATCTCATCCTTCACTGCTTCCTTTGAATGGCGGCATTAATTTTCGTGATTTAGGTAATAACACACTGAATAATGGCGCTAAAATTAAATCAGGATTGTTATTTCGTTCCGGTTCACTGGATAAGTTGACAGAAAACGATCAGGCTTTTTTAGTCAGCAAAAACCTTTTACAGATCATTGATTATCGTGATAACAGCGAAATCATGGATAAACCCGATCAGGTATGGCAGGGAGCGCATTATCACCATGCGCCGGCCAATCCGCTTGCCAAAGAAGTGGATGCCAATCTGGATAAGTTAGGCAAGGAGATACTGGAGCAATTCGACGCGAAAGTCTTTATGTCTCGCTTATATGAATTGTTGCCCATCAATAACCCGGCTTATAAAACGTTAGCGACCTTATTGCTGCAACCAGAGAAAGGCGGGATTGTACAACATTGCGCGGTGGGTAAAGACCGGACGGGTGTTGGTTCAGCACTGGTTTTATTCGCATTGGGGGCGGATCTGGCTACGGTGATGGAAGATTATTTGTTGACCAATGTCACATTGGCACCGTACCGGGACTATTTATTGAATGAACACGCAAAAATGATGAGTGAAAGCGTAGTTGAAAAATTTGCCTATGTTTATTCAGTCAGGGAAGAGTTTTTAATGACTGCACTCAATAGCATTAACCAGCATTATGGCAGCGTGGATATTTGGCTGGAAAAAGATATCGGGCTGGATATGGCTGCGCGCGAAAAGCTACAAGCGTATTTTCTTGAATAAAAATATCAGGTTAGCATTGAGTTGATTGCTCAGGGCTAACCGATGACATCCCACTGATAATACAGGAAAGATTAATGTGAGTCTGCATGACATCATCGAACTGGTCGTAAACTTCGTAAAAGCCCATGAAATTTGGGCAATTCCCATCATTTTCCTGCTGGCATTTGGTGAATCGCTGGCATTTATTTCCCTGTTATTGCCGGCAACAATCATTTTGCTGGGATTAGGCGCATTGATTGGTGAAAGTGGGTTAACTTTCTGGCCAATCTGGGTGGCTGCGGCCGCCGGCGCTTTCTTTGGTGATTGGCTCTCTTACTGGTTTGGTTTTCATTACAAAGAAAATGTCGGCAAGATGTGGCCGCTTTCCCGCCATCCCCAAACCTTGGTGCGCGGACATCGGTTCTTTGAACGATGGGGAGTATGGGGTGTTTTCATTGGGCGTTTTTTTGGCCCGTTAAGGGCGGTTGTACCGTTGGTGGCGGGGATTTGTGCTATGCCAAGACGCCATTTTCAGCTCGCCAATTTCGCTTCTGCCTTGATTTGGGCATTCGGTATCTTAGCTCCGGGCGCATTTGGCCTGCGTTGGTTAGCCGAATGGATGGGATAATTGCGAGCCGCTTTGCAAACTGAAAGAAAGCCATAAAAATACTCTGGACATCTATACAGCCTCTACTTAACTTACATTTATTACAGCGGGTAAATCAAAATGGTGTTAGTGAGGGTGTTTAGGTGGATATCCAGTGGTTGTATATGCTAATTGGCGGCTTGAGTGGATTGCTGGGCGGAGGGATCTTCGTCTGGCTTTCTGTTCAGCAGAGAATCCGGCAAAAAGAGCAGGAACTGCGTGAATTATATAGCCAACTGGCGGTCAGCCATGAAAAGCTGGAACAATCCCATTATTGGCGTACTGAATGTGATCAACTAAACCAGGCGTTGTTGGCTCAACGCGAAATTAATAGCGTGCAGGAAGCGGAATTACGCGAATGGAGTACCCGGCTTGAAGAAACCCGGCTGGCCGCGGAGGAAAAACAGCGTTTATTGATCAACAGTGAACAACGATTAAGTAGCCAATTTGAAAACCTCGCCAATCGCATCTTTGAACATAATCAACGCCGTACCGACGAACACCATCGCCAAAACCTTAATACTCTTTTGATGCCCTTTCGTGAACAACTTGAGGGATTCCGCCGTCAGGTACAAGACAGTTTTGGGCAGGAGGCGCGTGAACGCCATACTCTGACCCATGAAATTCGTAATCTCCAGCAACTCAATGCGCAGATGGCAAAAGAGGCCATCAATCTCACAAAGGCGCTGAAAGGCGATAATAAAATGCAGGGAAATTGGGGAGAAATGGTATTAGCGCGGGTTTTGGAAGCATCCGGCTTGCGTGAAGGGCATGAGTTCGATACACAGGTTAATATCAAAGCTGAAAACAGCGCACGTTTTCAACCTGATGTGATTGTGCATCTGCCACAGGGAAAAGATGTCATTATTGATGCCAAAATGTCGCTGGTCGCTTATGAACGTTATTTCAACAGTGAGGATGAAGAGCAACAGGCACAGGCATTACAGGAACATATTAACTCAATCAAAGGGCATATTCGTGGCTTGAGCCGAAAAGATTATCAGCAATTGCCCGGATTGCGATCGCTGGATTATGTTTTGCTGTTTATTCCCGTGGAACCGGCTTATTTGGTTGCGCTCAATCAGGCGCCAGAGTTACTTGATGAAGCATTGAAACATAATATCATGCTGGTTAGCCCCTCCACGTTGTTGGTGGCTATTCGCACGATCAATAATTTGTGGCGTTATGAATATCAAAGCCAAAATGCCCGCCTGATTGCGGATAAGGCGGCCAGAATGTATGACAAAATGCGATTGTTTGTGGATGATATGCAGGGGTTGGGGCAAAGCCTCAACAAAGCACAGGCAAGTTACCATTTCGCCATGAAAAAGCTGGTTGAGGGCAGAGGAAACTTGATTAGTCAGGCCGAAGGATTTCGTGATTTAGGTGTGGATGTGAAACGTCCTATCGATTCACAATTAATTGATAAATCTTTTCAATCGTTGCAGATAAATGAGTGAACTCTGAATAGGGTTTTATCGGAAAGGCTGGTACACTGGCTATAAATTTTTTTTGAATAAAAAGCGGACAATTAACATGGCAGATCAATCAAAAGAAACCACTGATTTTGGTTTCCGCACCGTAGCCAAAGAAGAAAAAAAAGAGATGGTGGCAGAGGTGTTTCACTCTGTGGCCGCAAAATATGACTTAATGAATGATTTGATGTCATTTGGCATTCATCGTATCTGGAAACGTTTCACGATTGAAACCAGTGGTGTTCGCCGTGGTCATAAGGTGCTTGATCTGGCCGGCGGAACCGGTGACCTGACCGCAAAATTCTCCCGCATTGTGGGGGAAAAAGGTCAAGTGGTTCTGGCGGATATCAACGACTCCATGTTGAAAGTCGGGCGCGAAAAATTACGCGATATCGGGATCGTCGGCAATGTCAGTTATGTGCAAGCCAATGCCGAAGAGTTGCCTTTCCCGGATAACCATTTTGACTGTATTACCATTTCCTTCGGTTTGCGTAATGTCACGGATAAAGAAAAAGCACTGCGTTCCATGTATCGGGTACTTAAACCGGGCGGGCGTTTATTGGTGCTGGAGTTTTCCAAACCGGTACTGGCACCGTTGAGCAAAGTTTATGATGCCTATTCATTTCATGTCCTGCCTAAAATCGGCCAAATGGTTGTGAAGGATGCGGACAGTTACCGCTATTTGACAGAATCCATCCGGATGCACCCTGATCAGGAAACCTTAAAAAGCATGATGGAAGAAGCGGGTTTTGACCAGGTTTATTACACCAACATGACGGGTGGGATCGTTGCACTGCACAAAGGGTTCAAATTCTGACATGGAAACACCCTCATCAAGCCATAGCATGCGTCCTGCGATATCCCATGATCAGGTGCTGTTTCCGGCATTGACCGCCTTTCTGGAAACCACCCTGAATCATCTGTTATACCGTGAAGCGGTACTAAAGCCTGCCCGTTTAAGACTGGCAGGTAAAATACTGTCTATCGAACTAAAAGAAATCGAAACACCTTTGATACTGATATTCAGTGACAGGCGAGTGGATGTTTTGAGCCAATGGTCAGAGCCGGCGGATTGCTCAATGAAAGCCACGATCCCGGCGCTGCTCAAGCTACGAGATCGTCAGTGTCTTTCAGCCCTGATTAACAGCGGTGAAATGGTTATTGAAGGGGATATGCAGGTTATTCAACAATGGTCTGCTTTGCTGGATATGTCAGAGTGGGATCCGGCTCATCACTTTTCCCCTTATGTCGGTGATATTGTCGCGGAAGGTCTTAGCCGGATGATGAAGAAGGGTTTTGCATTTGCCGGCCATACCCTTGCAAGGAAGAAAGCGTATTTTACCGAATCATTGACGGAAGAATGGAACCTGGTTCCCGGTGCGTTGGAAGTGGCCTATTTCAGTGAAGAAGTTAATGTGGTTGCCAATCAGGTAAACCAACTCGAAAAACGCTTGGCGGCACTGGAGGGAAAGCATGACGCCCAGTGAAATTAGGCGACTTTACTTTATCATCCGCGTCTTTCTTACCTATGGGCTGGATGAACTTATCCCCAATATTCGCTTGACATGGCCGTTGCGTTTTGGGCGTTATTTCCTGTTTTGGCTCCCTAACCGGCATCAGGACAAGCCCCTCGGCGAACGCTTGCGGTTGGCATTACAAGAACTCGGCCCGGTCTGGATCAAGTTTGGTCAAATGCTCTCCACGCGCCGTGACCTGTTCCCGCCGGCGATCGCCGATCAACTTTCGATGTTACAAGATCGGGTGGTTTCTTTTGATGGCGCAGTGGCGCGAAAATCGATTGAAACGGCATTAGAGGGGCCGCTGGAAACGTGGTTTGAGGATTTTGATCCCCAACCACTGGCTTCTGCTTCTATCGCTCAGGTACATACTGCCCGGTTGAAGGAAAATGGCAAAGACGTTGTTCTGAAAGTGATCCGGCCGGATATTCTGCCCGTCATTAAAGCTGACGTGCGGTTAATGTATCGTTTGGCAAATCTGGTTCCGCTGTTGCCGGATGGTCGTCGTCTTCGTCCGCGTGAGGTGGTGAGAGAATATGAGAAAACCCTGCTTGATGAGCTGAATTTATTACGTGAAGCCGCAAACGCAATTCAATTACGCCGTAATTTTGAAGATAGCCCGGTGCTCTATGTGCCAGAAGTCTATCCCGATTATTGTCGGGAAAATGTTTTGGTTATGGAGCGCATTTATGGCATTCCGGTGTCAGATGTGGCGGCTTTAGAGGCGCAAAACACCAATATGAAATTATTGGCGGAACGCGGGGTTCAGGTCTTCTTCACCCAAGTATTTCGCGATAGTTTTTTCCATGCAGATATGCACCCCGGTAATATTTTTGTCAGTTATGACAAGCCGGAAGATCCGACTTATATCGGCATCGATTACGGTATTGTCGGCTCTTTGAATAAAGATGATAAACGCTATTTGGCCGAAAATTTCATTGCTTTCTTCAATCGTGATTATCGTCGGGTCGCTGAACTGCATGTCGATTCGGGTTGGGTGCCAGCGGATACCAATGTGGAAGATTTTGAATTTGCCATCCGTACCGTTTGTGAGCCGATTTTTGAAAAACCGCTGGCTGAAATCTCATTCGGGCATGTTCTGCTGAACCTTTTCAATACCGCCCGGCGTTTTAATATGGCCGTTCAGCCCCAGTTGGTTCTGCTACAAAAAACATTGTTATATGTTGAAGGCTTGGGTCGTCAACTTTATCCTCAGCTTGATCTGTGGAAAACAGCAAAACCTTTTCTGGAGGATTGGCTGCATGATCAGGTTGGCCTTCCTGCTATCGTGCGAGCCTTTAAAGAGAAGGCGCCTTATTGGGCAGAAAAGCTACCGGAGCTGCCGGAACTGGTGTATGGCACGCTTCAACAGCACCGACGTTTACAGAGCAGCATTGATCAGATATCGCAACAATTCAGGGAGCAACAGATCAGGCAGCGCAAGTCGCTTTATTTATTGGGGATTGGTGCAACGCTCTTTATCTGTGGTAGTTTGTTTTTCATCATCGATCAGAAACATCTGGCATGGGGCATGATAGGGGCAGGAATGGCAGCATGGGGATTGGGCTGGCGTCATTTAAACAAGCGTCAGTCGTGAATGAATATTAAATGAAAGTCATTCTGCTGCGATCCTTGGTATGATCCGTTATTCTCGAACATAAAGTTCGTCGTTTATAATTAAGTCACGAGTAATATTCTGATGAATAGAGGGAGGTCAGTATGGGTGGTATAAGTATTTGGCAATTACTCATCATTGCTGTCATTGTCGTTTTGGTGTTTGGTACGAATAAACTTCGCACCTTGGGTTCAGATTTGGGTGAATCCATCAAAGGCTTTAAAAAGGCCATGAGTGATGATGAAAAACCCGAACAGCCGGAAAAAATGAGTCAGGATGCTGATTTTGACACGAAAAACCTCACTGAAAAGTCTACGGCAGCGCAATCTGAAAAATCAGAGAATAAAAGTAAAGACAAAGAGCAGGTATAAACCGTGTTTGACATTGGTTTTGGTGAACTACTGTTAGTGATGGTCATCGGCTTGGTTGTTCTGGGGCCGGAGCGTCTGCCTATTGCCGTCAAAACAGTGGCCGGGTGGATTCGGGTATTGCGCTCGCTGGCGGCGAATGTCCAGAATGAACTGGCTCAGGAACTGAAATTGCAGGAGCTTCAGGACACGCTGAAAAAAATGGAAGAAAAAGCCGATATGCAGTCATTGTCGCCAGAATTGAAGGCAACCATGGAAGAATTAAAGGAAGCGGCGGAATCATTGAAAAAACAGTATCAGTTGCAGCCGGACGAAATGAGTGAATTGGAAGAAGACGAAACGCATTTTCATTCTTCGACATCCCAATCGGCTGAAAAACCAGAGCAACAGAAAAAAACATCTCCTGAACAAGCAAATGGCGAACACTGAAAACATGTCTGTGGATGATACCCAACCTCTTATCAGTCACTTGATTGAACTGCGTAAGCGGATTTTAAATAGCTTAATTACCGTGCTGATCGTGTTTCTGGCATTGGTCTATTTTTCCAATGATATTTATCGGCTGATTGCAGCGCCTTTAATGGATCAATTACCGAAAGGCGCAAACATGATTGCGACAGACGTTGCATCCCCTTTTTTTACCCCGATTAAACTGACTGTGATGGTGTCTATCTTTGTTTCGGCACCGATGATCCTTTATCAAGTCTGGGCATTTATTGCACCGGCACTGTATAAGCACGAACGCCGTTTGATTATGCCCTTGCTGTTTTCCAGTAGTGTCTTGTTTTATATGGGAATGGCATTCGCCTATTTTGTCGTTTTTCCCATTGCATTTGGTTTCTTTGTCAATACCGTGCCAGCCGGGGTGGTGATCTCGACGGATATCAGCAATTACCTGAGCTTTGTCATGGCGCTGTTTATGGCTTTTGGCGTTTCATTTGAAATACCCATTGCCATTATTCTGCTGTGTTGGAGTGGCGTAGTCACGCCACAATCGCTGAAAAGAAAACGGCCTTATATTTTAGTCGGGGCGTTTGTGGTGGGGATGCTGTTAACACCGCCTGATGTTTTCTCACAAACTTTGTTGGCGGTTCCCATGTATTTGCTGTTTGAACTGGGGATTTTGCTTTCACAGTTTTATGTTGGCAAAAATGTTGGCAAAAAAAAATAATCTGATGCCAAACATTCATGGTTATCGCTAACTGATTGAGGGTGTTAACATCATTATCACGAAACGATGCTTATTGACTCAGTCACCCAGCGCGTTGTCGCTGGGTTTTTTTACATTAGGAGAATGTATGAGCTATGTATTTCCGGGCGCATTTCCCGGTCGTCGTATGCGCCGTATACGCCGTCATGATTTTTCCCGCCGCTTGGTTGCTGAAAATCAACTGACGGTTAATGACCTGATTTATCCCGTATTTGTTATGGAAGGGTCAAATCAACGTCAGGAAGTACCGTCAATGCCAGGAGTGTATCGTCTGACAATCGATCTTTTGCTGAAAGAAGCAGAAGAGATTGCCCGACTGGGTATTCCTGTTTTGTCTCTGTTTCCGGTAATTGAAGCAGACAAAAAATCACTGGATGCGAAAGAGGCCTATAATCCAGACGGTTTGATCCAGCGTTCTGTGCGTGCCCTGAAAGATGCGGTGCCTGAATTGGGCCTTTTGACCGATGTCGCACTCGATCCCTTTACGACCCACGGTCAGGATGGGGTGATTGATCAGGATGGCTATGTTATCAATGACATTACCAAAGATATTCTGGTCAAGCAGGCATTGTCCCATGCGGAAGCCGGAGCTGAAATTGTCGCCCCAAGCGATATGATGGATGGCCGTATTGGTGCGATCCGTGAGCAGCTTGAGCTGGATAATTACATCAATACCCAAATCATGGCTTATTCTGCCAAATACGCTTCTTGTTACTATGGGCCATTCAGGGATGCCATTGGTTCCAGCGGCAACCTGAAAGGGGGGAATAAGATGACCTATCAAATGGACCCCGCCAACAGTGATGAGGCATTGCAGGAAATTGCGCAGGATTTGCAGGAAGGTGCCGATAGCGTCATGGTGAAACCGGGTATGCCGTATTTGGATGTGCTCCGTCGGGTGAAAGAGACTTTTGGTGTGCCGACATTTGCTTATCAGGTTTCTGGCGAATATGCCATGCATATGGCAGCCATTCAAAATGGTTGGTTGAAAGAGCAACCCGCGATTATGGAATCGTTATTGTGTTTCAAACGAGCGGGTGCCGATGGCGTGCTGACCTATTTTGCCAAGCGTGTGGCACAGTGGCTGCATGAACAAAAATATTGATTATCGCTATCGCGTGGTTATAAAAGAAAACGGGCAATTTTGCCCGTTTCTTAATTAGACTTTGATGAAGTGCTTATTATCCAAAACCTTAGAAACTTCTTTATTGAGAATATTCAGTAAGAGAATAGAACGGGTTTCCCCATCCGGTTCGTTATAAATGGCTTGAATACCCTCGAAGATCCCCTCAGTGATCAAGACCGTATCACCCGTAATTGGGGTCTCAGGTGCGATATATTCTTGCTCAGTCACAGACATTAATTCGTCGATTAATGTCTGTGGCACAATGGCAGGGTAAGTGCTGAACCGAATAAAATTATTGACACCCCGGGTTGAATTAACGGTAGTGGTATGAATAAGTTCGGGATCAAAGTGAACAAACAGATAATTGGGAAACAGGGGTTCGGTAACGGTGGTTCGTTTACCCCGAATGATTTTTTCAATTTTGGCTGTAGGTGTTAGGCAAATAACGTCCTGTCTCTCTAAGTTTTCTATTGCCCGAGTGACTTGCCCACGTTTACAGTAAAGAAGATACCAATTTCCCATAATATTTCGACTCCATTACGCAGAATGTCTAGCATAACAAAACCCGCACTCAAGGGTCATCAATAAAAATGGAACTTATTTAAAAGTGTAAGCCGTATTTTTTTATATTCTACCGCGCTTATTTTCAATAAAAGTCTCATTTCGTTATATCTGAGGAATCTGCCCCACAAGATTGCACTAAATCCATTGCCTTTTAGCGGGTTATGAGTTTACCTTGTAACCCTCATGAGAGGGTTTATAATGGCTTTCCCTCCTAAAAATCGGCACAAATGAATAATATGAAATATCGCGATCTAAGAGACTTTCTTTCCTTGTTGGAACAATCTGGTGAATTAAAACGAATTCGGATGGAAGTTGACCCCTATCTGGAAATGACTGAAATTGCAGATCGTACTCTTCGTGCCGGTGGGCCTGCTTTATTATTTGAAAATCCTAAGGGATATTCGATGCCTGTGTTGTGCAACTTGTTTGGGACACCTAAGCGGGTTGCCATGGGAATGGGACAGGATGATGTTAAGGCACTGCATGATGTGGGTAAGCTATTAGCTTTCCTTAAAGAGCCTGAACCACCAAAAGGCTTTCGTGATTTGGTTGATAAGCTGCCTAAATTCAAACAGGTTTTGAACATGCCAACCAAACGCCTTAATTCTGCACCTTGTCAGGAGCAGGTTTGGGCGGGGGATGAGGTGGATCTCAGCCGTATTCCGGTTATGCATTGCTGGCCGGAAGATGCCGCGCCATTGATTACATGGGGATTGACGGTCACTAAGGGGCCGAATAAAGAGCGCCAGAACTTGGGTATTTACCGTCAACAGGTATTGGGCAAAAACAAACTGATTATGCGCTGGTTATCACACCGTGGCGGGGCACTTGATTTTCAGGAGTGGTGTCAGGCACATCCGGGTGAGCGTTTTCCGGTGGCGGTTGCATTGGGTGCTGATCCAGCCACGATATTGGGCGCGGTGACTCCAATTCCTGATACGTTGTCTGAATATGCGTTTGCTGGATTATTGCGCGGGCATAAAACCGAAGTTGTGAAATGTCTCTCCAATGATCTGGAAGTGCCTGCCAGCGCTGAAATTATCCTTGAAGGTTATATTGAGCCGGGTGAAATGGCACCGGAAGGGCCATATGGTGATCATACCGGCTATTACAATGAAGTTGATATGTTCCCGGTATTTACAGTAACCCATATTACCCAACGCAGTGATGCTATCTATCATTCCACTTACACCGGGCGTCCACCGGATGAACCGGCAGTGCTGGGTGTTGCGTTGAATGAGGTTCTGGTGCCAATATTGCAAAAACAATTTCCTGAAATTGTGGATTTTTATTTGCCGCCAGAGGGCTGTTCTTATCGACTCGCGATCGTGACAATAAAAAAACAGTATGCAGGCCATGCCAAGCGAGTGATGATGGGTGTTTGGTCATATCTGAGGCAATTTATGTATACAAAATTTGTTATCGTTTGTGATGATGATATCAATGCGCGAGACTGGAATGATGTCATCTGGGCGATAACAACGCGAATGGACCCGCAGAGAGATACTGTCTTAATGGAAAATACCCCCATTGACTATCTCGATTTTGCCTCTCCTGTTTCTGGATTAGGTTCAAAAATGGGGTTAGATGCAACCAATAAATGGCCAGGAGAGACACAAAGGGAATGGGGGCGCCCGATAGTGATGAGCGATGAGGTTCGGGCCCGTGTCGATGAAATTTGGGATCAATTAGATATTTTGAAGCGATAAGAGGGAACGCATGACAATATTAAGTTGTAAAGTAACATCGGTTGACTCCATTACAGATACAGTTTATCGGGTTCGTTTATTACCTGACTCGCCTTTTTCTTTCCGTGCAGGGCAATATTTGATGGTGATTATGGATGAAAGGGATAAGCGCCCTTTTTCCATGGCATCACCACCGTCAGAAAAACAGATGATTGAGCTGCATATTGGGGCTTCTGAGCTAAATCTCTATGCGATGGCAGTCATGGATAGGATCTTGGATCAGAAAGTCATTGATATTGATATTCCACACGGTCAGGCATGGTTTCGTGAAGACAGTGAAAATCCGATGTTATTGATTGCGGGTGGAACAGGGTTCTCGTATACCCGTTCTATACTATTGGCCGCGTTGGAAAAAAATCCCAATCGTGAAATTGCTATCTATTGGGGTGGACGAGAGCTGCAACATCTTTATGATTTAAATGAGTTGCAGTTATTGAGTGAACGTTATCCCAATTTGACCGTTGTTCCGGTGGTTGAACAGGTTGATGAACACTGGCGCGGGAGAACCGGCACCGTGCTGAGCGCAGTTTTAGAAGATTTCGGCAGTTTGGCAAATCATGATATCTATATTGCCGGTCGCTTTGAGATGGCTAAAATTGCCCGTGAACGGTTCTGTAGTGAACGTGATGCCTCTGTTGATCGTATGTATGGCGATGCGTTTGAGTTTATTTGAGCCGTTTGTCGATAAGTCGTTTTACTAAATAAGAAATAAAAAACCCGCCCCTGACAGGCGGGAAACTACGGCAACAACTTATCAGAGTGATGCAATAGACAAGACAGACAAGGGAAAACCGTTAAATTTCAATCATTAAGTCGGCTACGTTCTCTATTCCAGTAGCCAACTTCTGATCGTTAGACTCTTTCAATAATCGTGGCGATACCTTGGCCTAACCCGATACACATGGTTGATAGCCCGAACTGAACATCTTTACGTTCCATCAAGTTAAGCAGGGTAGTGGTAATGCGAGTCCCAGAACAGCCTAATGGATGCCCAAGAGCAATTGCGCCACCATTTAGGTTGATTCTGTCATCCATACTCTCCAGCAGATTCAGCCCTTTTACACAAGCCAAGGATTGTGCCGCAAATGCTTCGTTCAATTCCATGACGCCAATGTCCGCAAGACTTAATCCGGCTTTCTTCAAGGCCATTTGGGTAGCAGGCACCGGGCCATAACCCATGATAGATGGATCACAGCCGACAACTGCCATTGAGCGGATACGAGCGCGAGGCTTTAACCCTAACTCTTTCGCTTTGCTTTCGCCCATGATCAGCATGGCTGAGGCGCCATCAGAAAGCGCTGAGGAGTTACCCGCCGTCACACTGCCGGTGACGGGATCAAAAACAGGACGTAGCGCAGCCAAATCTTTTAGATTAGTCTCTGAGCGGATCACTTCATCGAAAGTGACGAGTTTTATATTCCCGTCGGCATCATGTCCATACATTGGCACGATTTCGTTGGCGAACGCCTTTGATTCGGTGGCTTGTGCTGCGCGTTGATGAGAACGCAGGGCAAACTCATCTTGCATTTCACGGCTAATGTTATACATTTTGGCCAGCATTTCGGCTGTCAGCCCCATCACACCGGCTGCTTTGGCAACATTGCGGCTTAACTTAGGATGAAAGTCGACACCGTGTGTCATGGGAACATGCCCCATGTGCTCAACACCGCCAACCATCACAATACTGGCATCACCCGTCATAATCATGCGGGCACCGTCGTGCAGTGATTGCATTGAAGAACCACAAAGGCGGTTAACTGTGACGGCGGGGACGGAATGGGGGATCCCTGCCAGCAATGCCGCGTTACGCGCAATATTGAACCCTTGTTCCAGAGTTTGTTGCACACATCCCCAAGAAATATCATCGATATCTTCAGGTTTAACGGCAGGATTGCGCTTAAGTATGGATTTCATCAGATGTGCACTGAGATCTTCGGCACGGACCTGACGGAATACACCCCCTTTTGAGCGCCCCATTGGGGTACGGATACCATCAATAATAACTACGTTTTCCATGTTTTCAGACCTCACGCTTTTTCACCTGGATTAACAGCAAGTTCTGCCGGTGCAGGGTAGTAACTTTCATTGCTTTCGGATTTTGCTTTCAGGCCCGCAGGTACGTGATAGAGCGCGCCCAAGTGCGCATAACTTTCTGCCAGCTTCACGTAGGCTGCGGTTCCCATAGTATCCAAGTAACGGAAAACACCACCGTGGAATGGCGGGAAGCCCAAGCCATATACCAGAGCCATATCCGCTTCTGCCGGGCTGGCAATGACACCTTCTTCCAAACAACGAACAACTTCGTTAATCATCGGGATCATGGTTCGGGCAATGATCTCTTCGCCAGAGAAAGCCTGTTTCGGCTTGCTGATGCTGGCCAGTAACTGATCGGTCGTTTCATCCTGCGCTTTTTTCGGTTTGCCTTTTTTATCCTGGACATATTGATAAAAACCGACGCCATTCTTCTGACCATAACGCTGATTTTCAAATAATACATCAATGGCATCCCGATAATCGCGACTCATGCGGTCGGGGAAACCTTGGGCCATAACCGCCTGTGCATGGTGAGCGGTGTCAATGCCGACAACATCAATCAGATAAGCGGGACCCATTGGCCAGCCAAACTCTTTTTCCATGATTTTGTCGATTTGGCGGAAATCACCGCCATCACGCAGCAACATGCCAAAACCCGCCAGATAAGGGAACAATACGCGGTTGACAAAGAAGCCAGGGCAGTCGTTAACCACGATGGGGGTTTTACCCATTTTACTGGCATAGGCGACAACGCTGGAAATTGTCTTATCTGAGGTTTTTTCTCCACGGATGATTTCGACCAACGGCATACGATGCACTGGGTTAAAGAAATGCATGCCACAGAAGTTTTCCGGGCGTTTGAGTGATTTTGCTAATTCAGTGATTGGGATGGTGGAGGTATTCGAAGCTAAAATACAGTCATCGCTGATATAGGATTCTGCTTCTGCCAGAACGGCTGTTTTGATTTTAGGATTCTCAACCACAGCTTCAACCACAATCTGGGATTGCTCAATACCGGCATAATTCAGGGTGGGTTGAATAGATGCCAGAATCTTGGCCATCTTCATGGCATCTAAGCGCCCACGCTCAAATTGTTTATTCAGCAACTTGGCCGCTTCATTGACACCTAAATCCAGCGCTTTTTGATTGATGTCTTTCATCAGAACAGGAATGCCCTTGCGCGCTGATTGATAGGCAATCCCTCCTCCCATAATTCCCGCACCCAATACCGCCGCATGTTCAGGTGTCGTGACGGCTTGCAGGTGTTTTTTCGCCAACCCCTTAACATATTGGTCATTCAGGAAGATACCGACTAAAGCATGGGCGACAGGGGTGTGTGCCAATGATACAAAACTGGCGGATTCCAGTTTCAGGGCTTCATCGCGACCCAGTATCGCCGCTTTTTCAATGGTTTTTACCGCAGTGATGGGTGCCGGATAATGAGAACCGGCCACTTTCATGACCAACCCTTTTGCTACGGTGAAACTCATGGTACGTTCGATCTCATTGAGATTCAGTGGCATCAGTTTAGGCTGGCGAGCCGCTTTCCAATCTAAATCTCCTCGAATGGCTTGTTCCAACACTGAAACCGCAGAATCACGTAATTTTTCGGCAGAAACGACGGCATCAACCAGACCATTTTTCAACGCTTCTTCAGCGCCAATATCTTTTCCGGCGGAAATGATTTCGAGAGCATTATCCGTACCAATCAAGCGCGGCAGACGGACAGAACCCCCGAACCCCGGCATGATGCCCAGTTTTGTTTCGGGCAATCCGATACGCAGATCCGGGGAGGCGACACGAAAATCAGTTGAAAGGACTAATTCACATCCCCCGCCAAGGGCATAGCCATTGATAGCGGAGAGAGTTGGAACAGGGAGATCTTCTATGCGGTTAAAAATATTGTTGGCGAGATCCAGTAATTCGTGCAGTTTTTCTGCGGGTGCATTAAATAGCGATAAAAATTCTGTGATGTCTGCGCCGACAATAAACGCGGGTTTTTCAGAACGTATCAGCAACCCTTTTAGTTCAATTGCTTGCTCAAGGGCGGCAACGGCCTGATCCAGTGACGTCACCGTTTTTGTATCTAATTTATTAATTGCAGCCGGTGCATTGAAGATCAGTTCAGCAATGCCATCTTTCAGCCATTTTACTTGAATAGTTTCACTTAGGTAGAGCATGTCATTCTCCTCAATGAGTGCATACCATCTGGTATGACCAGATGAGGTTGATTGTGATTAATGTGTTAATTTAATGCAAACTAATGATTATTTTTTTGTAGGGCGGATCACAGGACAGATTTATGACAGGCAGTGATATATTTTGTTAGTGCTTTGAAAAATATAAATATATTTACTCAGTTTTAGAAAGGGTACTTTTCATGTGATAGCTCCCACTAGAGTGAATTGTGGTAATATTTAAGCTCCTGCCAAAAAATCAAAAGGCTAATTAAGATGGAAAAGTTAGCATCTCTGTACCAAGAACATATTAAAACCTTACAAAAGCGTGTCCGCGAAATCTTGGCTCGAACTCAGCTTGATGCCCTGCTTATTCATTCAGGTGAATCATTGCGGGTTTTTCTTGATGACAGCCATTACCCATTTAAGGTCAATGCCCACTTTAAGGCTTGGGTGCCTGTGACCAAAGTGCCGAATTGCTGGTTGTGGGTTGATGGTGTCAATAAACCCAAACTCTGGTTTTATTCACCGGTAGATTATTGGCATAGCGTGGAACCCCTGCCCAACGGCTACTGGACTGACGAAATAGACCTGTTTCATTTGGCAAACGCTGAAGATATCAGTACCAAACTAAATGGATTATCAAAACAGAACACCGCTTATATTGGTGAACAAACTGAGCGTGCCAAATCTTTAGGCATTCTTGATCACCATATCAACCCCAAAACCGTCTTGGACTATTTAGATTACCAGCGTTCCTATAAAACAGATTACCAATTGGCGTGTATGCGTGAGGCGCAGAAAACGGCCGTCAATGGTCATCAGGCCGCCTATGATGCCTTTTTGTCTGGTGTGAGCGAATTCGAAATCAATATGTTTTATTTGATGGCAACCGGGCACCGCGATACCGATGTTCCCTATGATAATATTATCGCCTTAAATGAAAATGGCGCGGTTTTGCATTACAACAAATTACAACAAAGGGTTCCGGCTGAAATTCGCAGTTTCTTAATTGATGCCGGCGCGGAATATCATGGCTATGCTGCGGATATCACCAGAACCTATGCCGCAAAACCGAATAATGATTTCGCTTCACTGATAAAGGATCTGAATGAAGAGCAACAAGCGCTCATCGGCACAATTAAAACGGGAAGTCGATATACCGACTACCATATTAATATGCATCACCGTATAGCCAAGATACTGAAAAAACATGATATTCTTCATGGTATCAGTGAAGAGGGCATGGTTGAGAAAGGATTGACAACCCCCTTTTTCCCACATGGACTCGGTCATCCTCTGGGTTTGCAGGTACATGATGTGGCTGGATTTATGCAGGATGACAGAGGAACTCACTTGGCGGCTCCGGAAAAGCATCCTTATTTGCGTTGTACCCGTATCTTGGAGCCAAGAATGGTTTTGACCATTGAGCCTGGGATCTATTTCATTGAAACTTTATTGGCGCAGTGGCGTGAAAGCGAATATCGCCAACATTTTGATTGGAAAAAAATCGATATGTTGAAACATTATGGCGGGATTCGTATCGAAGATAACATCGTTATTCACGATGGAAAAATTGAAAATATGACCAGAGACTTACAATTATCCTGATGAAGCCTTATTTGATCCCTGCGGATTCAGTCAGCTTTACTGAAGAAATAAAAAAGAGTCGTTTCATTACCCTGCTGGAACACACCAGCGGGGTGGATGAGGCTAAGTTATTTATCCAAAGCATCAAGGAACAATATTCTGATGCCCGGCATCATTGCTGGGCTTTTGTGGCAGGCGCGCCGGATGATTCCCAACAGTTGGGGTTTTCTGATGATGGTGAACCTACCGGAACTGCCGGTAAGCCTATGATTGCCCAGTTAATAGGAAGTGGCTTGGGCGAAATTACCGCGGTATCCGTTCGCTATTTTGGCGGCATAAAACTGGGTACGGGGGGATTGGTAAAAGCCTATGGCAATGGTGTGCAGCAAGCGCTGAAATTGTTGCAGACCGAATACAAAGTGCCACAGAAATTGTATCAGTTACAGTGTGAGTACTCGCATATTTCAATGGTAGAACAGTTGCTACACCAATTCTCAGGGCAAGTGATCGCCAGTGATTATGCTGAAAATGTCATGCTGCAAGTCTCGCTACCCGCTACCCTTGTCGGGGAGATAGGTGATAAATTACGGGATTTGAGCCGTGGTGCGCTGTTTTTAACACCAAAATCATAATTATTTCGTCATATCGGATTCTTAAGGAACCAGCCGAATGCATTTTCGCGCCATAACCCGTATTGTTGGGCTACTTGTTATTCTTTTCTCTGTCACAATGATTATTCCGGGCTTGGTGGCATTGATTTATCGCGATGGCGCAGGCAGGGCATTCAGCCAGACATTTATCTTTGCTCTCGTCATTGGCTTAATCTTGTGGGTGCCTAATCGGGAACAAAAAGCTGATCTTAAACCGAAAGAGGGTTTTTTGATTGTCGTCCTATTTTGGACGGTGTTGGGAAGCGTGGGGGCATTGCCATTTATTTTCTCTGAAAAACCTAACCTTTCAATCACAGATGCCTTTTTTGAATCATTTTCCGGCTTGACGACAACCGGGGCGACAACGCTTGTTGGCCTTGATTCCCTGCCCAAGGCGATTCTGTTCTACCGACAAATGTTGCAATGGTTGGGGGGCATGGGGATCATTGTGCTGGCTGTGGCGATCTTGCCGCTGCTTGGCGTTGGGGGAATGCAGCTTTATCGGGCAGAAATGCCAGGGCCATTGAAAGACAATAAAATGCGCCCCCGTATCGCAGAAACGGCCAAAACACTCTGGCTGATTTATGTCTTGCTGACCATCGCCTGTGCGCTGGCACTTTGGGGCGCGGGGATGTCGGTATTCGATGCGATTTCCCATAGCTTCTCTACCATCGCGATTGGTGGGTTTTCCACTCATGATGCCAGTATCGGTTTTTTCAATAGTCCGGTTATCAACACGATTATTGCCATTTTTTTATTAATTTCAGGCTGTAATTTCGGTCTGCATTTTGCGGTGCTGTCTGGACGAAGTTTGAAAGTTTATTGGCGTGATCCAGAATTTCGTATGTTCATCACTATTCAGTTGGCACTATTGGCAATCTGTATGCTGATACTCTGGCAACATTCCGTTTATGAATCAGAATGGGAAGCATTGAATCACGCTTTTTTTCAGGTTGTCTCTATGGCGACAACGGCTGGGTTTACTACGGACACTTTCGCCCATTGGCCACTGTTTTTACCTTTCCTGCTGTTATGTTCTGCATTTATTGGGGGATGTGCGGGTTCGACGGGCGGCGGTCTCAAAGTTATCCGTATCTTGTTGTTGTTCTTGCAAGGATCGCGTGAATTAAAGCGCTTAGTGCACCCGAACGCGGTGTACACCATTAAATTAGGACGGCGGGCATTGCCGGAGCGCATTATTGAAGCAGTATGGGGATTTTTTTCAGCTTACGCGCTAGTCTTCGTCATTAGTATGTTGTTACTGATCGCAACGGGTGTTGATGAGTTCTCTGCTTTTTCTGCCATCGCAGCAACATTAAATAACTTGGGACCAGGATTGGGTAGCGTTGCTGATAACTTTACGACGATGAATCCGATGGCTAAATGGATATTGGTTGTCACTATGTTATTTGGACGTTTGGAAGTGTTCACATTATTAGTCCTGTTTACCCCAACTTTTTGGCGCGAATAATGCGGGCATGGCATGGATAGTGATCCATTTTTATATGTGAAATTCTGTTTAATAAGGGCGTATCTATGAGCTATTTGTTGCTCTATTCTACTCAGGATGGGCAGACTAAAAAAATTGTTACCCGTATCGCCGAGAATCTCCGCCGTGCTGGTATTCAGTGTGATTTAAGAAATCTTTCGACAGTGAAGCAGGTCAACTTGCAGTCTTATCAAAAAGTCATGATAGGGGCATCAATACGTTATGGTCGTTTCAATTCCGTACTGCATCATTTTGTCATTCACCATCAAAAACTACTGAACCAAATGCCAACGGCCTTCTTTGGTGTCAATCTAACGGCGAGAAAGCCAGAAAAAAGAACACCAGAGACAAACGCTTATGTCCGTAAGTTTTTAATAAAAAGCCCGTGGCAACCTGATTTATGTGACGTCTTTGCCGGAGCGCTACGTTATCCACGTTATCGTTGGTTGGATCGCATCATGATTCAGTTCATTATGCGTATGACCGGAGGAGAAACAGATACAACAAAAGAAATCGAATACACCGATTGGGAACAGGTCGATCGTTTTTCTGAGGCGTTTTTGCAAATATCGTGTGATAAAGCGCCTTAAAAATCGTCTTTTCGCTGATTATTACCCCGTTTTGAGGAAAAAAACCACGAACGGAAAAAAAATCAAAAAAAACTATTGTCACTTCCGTAAAACTCCCTATAATGCGCCACCACTGACCGACGCCAAGCTGAGAACAGCCGCTGAGGGAAGCGGAAAGAAAGCGAAAATAAACGCTTGACTCCGGAGGCAAAAAGCGTAAGATACGCAGCCTCGCAACCCGGAACAAACGCCCGGTTGCCAACGCTCTTTAACAAATTAATCAGACAATCTGTGTGGGCACTCGCAAGACACTATCCAACGCCGAAAGGCGGAAAATATTAAAGTCTTGAAGAGTGACTAAGCAGTTAATTCATTACGAACTAACAGTGAAATTCTTTGAGCATCAAACACTTTGAATTGAAGAGTTTGATCATGGCTCAGATTGAACGCTGGCGGCAGGCCTAACACATGCAAGTCGGACGGTAACAGGAAACAGCTTGCTGTTTTGCTGACGAGTGGCGGACGGGTGAGTAATGTCTGGGGATCTGCCCGATGGAGGGGGATAACCACTGGAAACGGTGGCTAATACCGCATGAACTCTGTGGAGCAAGGTGGGGGACCTTCGGGCCTCACGCCATCGGATGAACCCAGATGGGATTAGCTAGTAGGCGGGGTAATGGCCCACCTAGGCGACGATCCCTAGCTGGTCTGAGAGGATGACCAGCCGCACTGGGACTGAGACACGGCCCACACTCCTACGGGAGGCAGCAGTGGGGAATATTGCACAATGGGCGCAAGCCTGATGCAGCCATGCCGCGTGTATGAAGAAGGCCTTCGGGTTGTAAAGTACTTTCAGCGGGGAGGAAGGCGTAGGCTTTAATACAGCTTACGATTGACGTTACCCGCAGAAGAAGCACCGGCTAACTCCGTGCCAGCAGCCGCGGTAATACGGAGGGTGCAAGCGTTAATCGGAATTACTGGGCGTAAAGCGCACGCAGGCGGTCAATTAAGTTGGATGTGAAATCCCCGGGCTTAACCTGGGAACGGCATCCAAGACTGGTTGGCTAGAGTCTCGTAGAGGGGGGTAGAATTCCACGTGTAGCGGTGAAATGCGTAGAGATGTGGAGGAATACCGGTGGCGAAGGCGGCCCCCTGGACGAAGACTGACGCTCAGGTGCGAAAGCGTGGGGAGCAAACAGGATTAGATACCCTGGTAGTCCACGCTGTAAACGATGTCGATTTGGAGGTTGTGCCCTTGAGGCGTGGCTTCCGGAGCTAACGCGTTAAATCGACCGCCTGGGGAGTACGGTCGCAAGATTAAAACTCAAATGAATTGACGGGGGCCCGCACAAGCGGTGGAGCATGTGGTTTAATTCGATGCAACGCGAAGAACCTTACCTACTCTTGACATCCACGGAATCTGGCAGAGATGCCGGAGTGCCTTCGGGAACCGTGAGACAGGTGCTGCATGGCTGTCGTCAGCTCGTGTTGTGAAATGTTGGGTTAAGTCCCGCAACGAGCGCAACCCTTATCCTTTGTTGCCAGCACTTCGGGTGGGAACTCAAGGGAGACTGCCGGTGATAAACCGGAGGAAGGTGGGGATGACGTCAAGTCATCATGGCCCTTACGAGTAGGGCTACACACGTGCTACAATGGCGGATACAAAGAGAAGCGACCCCGCGAGGGCAAGCGGAACTCATAAAGTCTGTCGTAGTCCGGATTGGAGTCTGCAACTCGACTCCATGAAGTCGGAATCGCTAGTAATCGCAGATCAGAATGCTGCGGTGAATACGTTCCCGGGCCTTGTACACACCGCCCGTCACACCATGGGAGTGGGTGGCAAAAGAAGTCGGTAGCTTAACCTTTTTGGAGGGCGCTGACCACTTTGTGATTCATGACTGGGGTGAAGTCGTAACAAGGTAACCGTAGGGGAACCTGCGGTTGGATCACCTCCTTAACCTGAGATGGTGAAATGTGAGTGTTCACACAGATTGTCTGATAAAAGAAGAGACGGTATCGGTATAGGCTTGTAGCTCAGGTGGTTAGAGCGCACCCCTGATAAGGGTGAGGTCGGTGGTTCAAGTCCACTCAGGCCTACCAAATCTTACTTATCCCGCGTTATAAACAAACTCGCTTATTTCAATAAGATTCGCTTGTTTATGCCTTGGCTAATCAAGATTGCGGCGTATATGATACGGAATATGGGGCTATAACTCAACTGGGAGAGCGCCTGCCTTGCACGCAGGAGGTCAGCGGTTCGATCCCGCTTAGCTCCACCATGACTCTTCAATGAAAACATTTTTCAGAACACAGGGAAAACCGTGTGTTGTGAAAAATTTGCTCTTTAACAATCTGGAACAAGCTGAAAATTTGAAACAATCAGTGACTTTAATGGGTCATTGATGAGTCTCTCAACACACTCCGACCTGAAGACACCTTCGGGTTGTGAGGTTAAGCGACTAAGCGTACACGGTGGATGCCTAGGCAGTCAGAGGCGATGAAGGACGTGCTAATCTGCGAAAAGCGCCGGTGAGCTGATATGAAGCGCTATCAGCCGGCGATGTCCGAATGGGGAAACCCAGTGTGATTTGTCACACTATTATTCACTGAATCCATAGGTGAATGAGGCGAACCGGGGGAACTGAAACATCTCAGTACCCCGAGGAAAAGAAATCAACCGAGATTCCCCCAGTAGCGGCGAGCGAACGGGGAGCAGCCCAGAACCAACAACGGCTTGTGTGTCAGTGGAAGCGTCTGGAAAGGCGCACAGTAAAGGGTGACAGTCCCGTACACAAAGATGCACCAGCCGGGAGTTCGATGAGTAGGGCGGGACACGTGGTATCCTGTCTGAACATGGGGGGACCATCCTCCAAGGCTAAATACTCCTGACTGACCGATAGTGAACCAGTACCGTGAGGGAAAGGCGAAAAGAACCCCGGCGAGGGGAGTGAAAGAGAACCTGAAACCGTGTACGTACAAGCAGTGGGAGCACCCTTTAGGGTGTGACTGCGTACCTTTTGTATAATGGGTCAGCGACTTATATTCTGTAGCAAGGTTAACCGCATAGGGGAGCCGCAGGGAAACCGAGTCTTAACTGGGCGTTAAGTTGCAGGGTATAGACCCGAAACCCGGTGATCTAGCCATGGGCAGGTTGAAGGTTGGGTAACACTAACTGGAGGACCGAACCGGCTAATGTTGAAAAATTAGCGGATGACTTGTGGCTGGGGGTGAAAGGCCAATCAAACCGGGAGATAGCTGGTTCTCCCCGAAAGCTATTTAGGTAGCGCCTCGTGAACTCATCTTCGGGGGTAGAGCACTGTTTCGGCTAGGGGGCCATCCCGGCTTACCAACCCGATGCAAACTGCGAATACCGAAGAATGTTATCACGGGAGACACACGGCGGGTGCTAACGTCCGTCGTGAAGAGGGAAACAACCCAGACCGCCAGCTAAGGTCCCGAAGTCATGGTTAAGTGGGAAACGAAGTGGGAAGGCTCAGACAGCCAGGATGTTGGCTTAGAAGCAGCCATCATTTAAAGAAAGCGTAATAGCTCACTGGTCGAGTCGGCCTGCGCGGAAGATGTAACGGGGCTAAACCATGCACCGAAGCTGCGGCAGCGACACGTTTGTGTTGTTGGGTAGGGGAGCGTTCTGTAAGCCGTTGAAGGTTGGTCGTGAGGCTGGCTGGAGGTATCAGAAGTGCGAATGCTGACATAAGTAACGATAAAGCGGGTGAAAAACCCGCTCGCCGGAAGACCAAGGGTTCCTGTCCAACGTTAATCGGGGCAGGGTGAGTCGACCCCTAAGGCGAGGCTGAAAAGCGTAGTCGATGGGAAACAGGTGAATATTCCTGTACTCGGTGTTACTGCGAAGGGGGGACGGAGAAGGCTAGGCCGGCCGGGCGACGGTTTGTCCCGGTTGAAGCGTGTAGGTGGGATGATTTGGCAAATCCGGTCATCTGTATAACACTGAGGCGTGATAACGAGCCACCACGGTGGCGAAGCGGTTGATGCCCTGCTTCCAGGAAAAGCCTCTAAGCATCAGGTAACATTGAATCGTACCCCAAACCGACACAGGTGGTCAGGTAGAGAATACTCAGGCGCTTGAGAGAACTCGGGTGAAGGAACTAGGCAAAATGGTGCCGTAACTTCGGGAGAAGGCACGCCGGCACTAGGTGAAGTGACTTGCTCACGGAGCCGAAGCCGGCCGCAGATACCAGCTGGCTGCAACTGTTTAATAAAAACACAGCACTGTGCAAACACGAAAGTGGACGTATACGGTGTGACGCCTGCCCGGTGCTGGAAGGTTAATTGATGGGGTTAGCGGTAACGCGACGCTCTTGATCGAAGCCCCAGTAAACGGCGGCCGTAACTATAACGGTCCTAAGGTAGCGAAATTCCTTGTCGGGTAAGTTCCGACCTGCACGAATGGCGTAATGATGGCCAGGCTGTCTCCACCCGAGACTCAGTGAAATTGAACTCGCTGTGAAGATGCAGTGTACCCGCGGCAAGACGGAAAGACCCCGTGAACCTTTACTATAGCTTGACACTGAACCTTGAGCCTTGATGTGTAGGATAGGTGGGAGGCTGTGAAGTGCGGACGCCAGTCTGCACGGAGCCATCCTTGAAATACCACCCTTGAATGTTTGATGTTCTAACGTGGGCCCGTCATCCGGGCTGCGGACAGTGTCTGGCGGGTAGTTTGACTGGGGCGGTCTCCTCCCAAAGCGTAACGGAGGAGCACGAAGGTTGGCTAAGCATGGTCGGACATCATGCGGTTAGTGCAATGGCATAAGCCAGCTTGACAGCGAGCGTGACGGCGCGAGCAGGTGCGAAATCAGGTCATAGTGATCCGGTGGTTCTGAATGGAAGGGCCATCGCTCAACGGATAAAAGGTACTCCGGGGATAACAGGCTGATACCGCCCAAGAGTTCATATCGACGGCGGTGTTTGGCACCTCGATGTCGGCTCATCACATCCTGGGGCTGAAGTAGGTCCCAAGGGTACGGCTGTTCGCCGTTTAAAGTGGTACGCGAGCTGGGTTTAGAACGTCGTGAGACAGTTCGGTCCCTATCTGCCGTGGGCGCTGGAAGATTGAAAGGGGCTGCTCCTAGTACGAGAGGACCGGAGTGGACGCACCACTGGTGTTCGGGTTGTCATGCCAATGGCACTGCCCGGTAGCTAAGTGCGGAAGAGATAACCGCTGAAAGCATCTAAGCGGGAAACTTGCCTTGAGATGAGTCTTCCCTTGTCCCTTGAGGGCACTAAAGGAACGTTCGAGACGAGGACGTGGATAGGCCGGGTGTGTAAGCGTCGCGAGACGTTGAGCTAACCGGTACTAATGACCCGTGCGGCTTAACCTGACAACACCGAAGGTGTTTTGGGGTGATTTTGAGAAAAAGACGAAAAGTTTCAGATGAAAGAATGTCACAGCTTGTTCGGGATTGAAAACAGGATTTGTCTGGCGGCAATAGCGCGGTGGTCCCACCTGACCCCATGCCGAACTCAGCAGTGAAACACCGTTGCGCCGATGGTAGTGTGGGGCCTCCCCATGCGAGAGTAGGGCACTGCCAGACATTCAATTAAGTGCTTGTTGCCGGCACAAAAGGCAGCAAGGGTAAAAAATTCGGTGGTGCGGTAGTTCAGTTGGTTAGAATACCGGCCTGTCACGCCGGGGGTCGCGGGTTCGAGTCCCGTCCGCACCGCCACCGTATTTAGATAACCCCTGAGAGATCTCTCAGGGGTTTTTCTATTTATTATCCAATCTATAACTCATTGCTTATTCTTATCATCTATTTTAAATTCGTTTATCTCTTTGATTTTTGGCAGATAACGAATCTAAAACTTTCATTTAGCCTATAATGGGACTTATCTACGTTGTAATAACAAATTTTATAAATTAATTCATTGTATGAAAAAGACTTTTAATTAATCAGATCGTTATATCTCTTCATCAGTTGAAAAGGAGGTCTTGGTTATTAGGGGATCTATATATTGCATCGCGGGAGGATTTATTTCTTAAAAATGATATTTATTGATACTTATCAAAATATATTAATGTTATTTTTAGCATTAAATAAACCTCTCTACTCATTCTAAAGTTTAATGAATAATTATTTTGCCAATATATTATGTTGTTAATCTATTGTTATACAATGATGCTGTTTTTTTAAGCGTTAGAGATTGAAATCATTTATCAAGATGTCATATTAGTAGAGGTAACAATGTTGAGGTAAGTAGGGGGAAAACTTGATCAGGAGCAGTTACTTAATAAAAAGCTGGGTGAAAAAAGATCACGCTCAAAAAAATTATGCCATGAGATATGTCGCTGGGCAGCCTGTGGAACGCATTTTTCCTACTTCTCAGCAATTACTTGAGGATGCGTTGTTACCTCATGGAGAACCGCTTCTTGCCAACGATCGAAAGCTTTCTGTTGCCATCTGGAATATCTACAAACAGCAGCGTCCGTCATGGCAAAATGTTTTGGCTTCTTTAATTGAGGAGAGTGATCTTGTTTTACTGCAAGAGGCACAAACGACCCCGGCTTTATTGAAATTTATTACAA
Organism: Xenorhabdus doucetiae; assembly: GCF_000968195.1. Classification (NCBI taxonomy): domain Bacteria; kingdom Pseudomonadati; phylum Pseudomonadota; class Gammaproteobacteria; order Enterobacterales; family Morganellaceae; genus Xenorhabdus; species Xenorhabdus doucetiae. The sequence continues at coordinate 3,370,976 of NZ_FO704550.1, read as the reverse complement.
CCAGCGGGTTGATCGCGGATCAGGTTCCTGCATTTGCTATTCCCCAACATCCATCAGGCGTGATGACATTGGCATCGTCCTCACCGGTTTATTGTTGCCCGCTTCGTGAGAAAGAGCCGATATTCAGGCTCGCTAAATCATCATTAATTACGATTTATCCATTACCCGATGAACGTCAGTTGATGGTAATAAACGTGCACGCCATTAACTTTAGCCTAGGTGTCGATGGCTATAACCGGCAATTAAATAATATTGGCATCCATATCAGTTTACATAATGGCCCGGTTATTTTTGCCGGCGATTTTAATGCCTGGAGTCGGCAGAGGTTAAGAATATTGGAGCGCTTTGCACGCCGTATGCAATTGAGAGAAGTGCATTTTAATGATGATCATAGAACGATTGTTTTTGGCAAACCGCTGGATTTTGTGTTTTATCGTGAGTTAAACGTTTCGCGTGCAACCGTTGTCATGACCGGTGCTTCTGATCATAACCCTCTGATAGTGAATTTCTCTTTGTAACGTAACGATAACTGAGAGCAAATAAAAAAGCGTCGGAGATGGCCGACGCTTTTTAAAACAGGATTGATTAGCTTACTGATTGAAGGAGCGTTTTGTTGACAGTTGCTTCTTCACGCCGAAGAAATAGGCTAGTGTTAGCACAACAACCCAACCTATACCAACATATAGCGCATCTCTTGTTTGTTCAAAATAGCCCAACAAAGCGATAACACTGACCATAAAGATGATCGTAATGGCAGGGGCAATGGGCCACATTGGAATGGGGAATTTCAACGTCTTGACTTCTTCCGCACTCATTTGGCGGCGCATGGCAACATGTGAGACTAAAATCATCAACCAAACCCATACGGTTGCAAATGTAGCAACAGAAGCGATAAGAATGAAAATCTCTTTAGGAATGAGATAATTGAGAACCACGCCGAATAACAGAACCGTCGTCATGACAAGAACCGTCATCCATGGCACACCATTACGAGTCAGTTTCTTGAATGATTTGGGCGCTTGTCTTTCCTGAGCCATACCATACATCATCCTGCCTGCGCCAAATATATCGCTATTGATAGCAGAAATAGCTGCGGTAATCACAACCACATTCAGAATGTTCGCGGCTGAATTAATCCCTAAATGGGAGAAAATCTGGACGAATGGGCTTCCATCCTGACCAATTTGATTCCACGGATAGATGCTCATCAGGATACACAGCGTCAAAACATAAAAGATTAAGATGCGAAATGGAACAGCATTAATGGCTTTAGGGATCGTTTTTTCTGGATTTTTCGCTTCACTGGCCGTGATACCAATGACTTCAATGCCACCAAAGGCGAACATAACAATGGCGAGTGAAGCGATGACGCCACTGATACCATTTGGCATAAAGCCGCCATGTTCCCATAAATTGGACAAGCCAGTTGCATGTTCTGTTGTTTGCCCGAACCCGTATAGCATAATGGCAAGGCCACAGACAATCATGGCAATGATGGCCGTGACTTTAATGATCGAAAGCCAAAATTCCATTTCACCAAAGATCTTGACGTGACACAGATTCAAGGCACCAATAAAGCAGACAATCCCCAGCACCCAAATCCACTGATCAACATGTGGGAACCAGAGCTTCATATATGTGCCGAAGGCGGTAATATCAGCCAGACAAACAAACAGCATTTCAAGAACATAGATCCAGCCAGTTAAAAAACCGGCCAAAGGCCCCAAATAATGGCTGGCATATTGTGAAAAAGAACCAGAAACAGGATGATGGACGGCCATTTCGCCAAGTGCTCTCATCACGATAAATACGGCGGCACCGCCGATTAAATAGGCCAGCAATACAGCGGGGCCAGCTTGCTGTATCGCTGCTGCCGAGCCATAAAACAGCCCCGTGCCTATTGCAGAGCCTAAAGCCATGAAGCGAATATGCCGCACGCTTAGACCCTGTTTAAGCTGATTTTCATTATTTTGCATTCGTTATTCCCATCTATCCTTTCATGCCTGAGAGTATGTTAGGCATACGATGCCCTGTCTGGCGCGAGTTGCCAGCAAAAGCAACCTCGTACAATACCATAAAGATGGATGTTCGCGGGATAGATATCTGTAATAATAACGGGCAGTTTATTAATGCCAGAGTTTTTTTATGATTTACCCAATAAATGAAATCTTCCAAACGTTACAGGGAGAAGGCGTGTTTACCGGCGTACCTGCGGTTTTCATCCGATTACAAGGATGCCCGGTAGGATGTAGCTGGTGCGATACCAAACACACGTGGGAAAAAGAGGCTGATAAACAGCAGCCGATGGAAAATATCTTACTGAAATCACAAGACAGTGATCGGTGGGGAGTGGCGAATGCAAGGCAACTACTCAGTATATTCACTCGTCAAGGCTACAGCGCGAAACATATTGTCATTACTGGTGGAGAGCCGTGCCTGTATGACCTGCGCCCTTTGACTGAAACACTGGAAAGTGCGGGTTATCAATGTCAGATAGAGACAAGCGGCACACACGTGATCCAGTGTTCTGACAACACTTGGGTGACGGTTTCTCCGAAAGTGAAAATGCGTGGCGGATATCAGGTCTTGCCTGAAGCGATGAAACGCGCCAATGAAATCAAGCATCCGGTCGGGCGGCAGCGCGATATTGAAGCATTGGATGAATTATTGACGATGCTTGATGGCAACCCTGCTCCGGTGATTGCCTTACAGCCGATCAGTCAGAAAGAAGAGGCAACCCGCCTGTGCATTGAAACGTGTATTGCCCGTAATTGGCGTTTTTCGATGCAAACTCATAAGTATTTGAATATCGCCTGAATTTCATTCAGCACCAGCCTCTGGTGCTGAATCTTTACTGGCCTCGATAAATACAACCAGCGCTACAGGTTTCTTTAACCATAATCGCGCTGAGTTGAGGCAACGTCGGTTTTAACTGTTCCCAGATCCACTTGGCCAGGACCTCACTGGTTGGATTTTCCAGCCCAGGAATTTTATTGAGATAGTGGTGATCGAGCTGTTCCCAGATTGGTTTAAAGACCGCTTTTACATCGGCAAAATCCATGAGCCAGCCAGTGAGCGGATCGACTTCTCCGGTGATTTCCAGACGTACCATAAATGAATGCCCATGCAGACGCCCACATTTGTGCCCTTCAGGTACGTGTGGAAGGTGATGTGCTGCTTCAAATTGAAAATCTTTAAAGATGGTTGTACTCATTATGCTTTCCCCTGATGTCAAAAGGTCGGCTATTCTACCTGAACTTTGCACGCTTAACGTGATTTTTCTGGAGATAAAAAGCACGATGCTTAACGACTTTATCGATATATTAAATCTGTAAATAAATTTAGGCGTTTTGGTTATGATATATTGCGATCCTTTCTTTAAATACCACTCCTATTTTGAGATAACCTGACGCCTGATCCATGTTTATGATTTCTACACCATTTACAGCTACACCGTTTATAACGACAACATGCAATGACAGCATGGATTCTGGCTATAGCAAAGGGCACTGGGACAATGACCGCAAAACCACCTTCAACCGCATTACTACCTGTTTCTCCAGAACAATTATCACGCTTGCAATCTGCGATTAGCGATTTTTCTCCCCAGCAATTAGCTTGGTTGTCTGGCTATTTTTGGGGCATGGTGAATCACCAGCCACAAACAGAGACCGAAACACCAGCCGTTTCCGCTCAGGAAACAGTGACTTTGCTTTCTGCATCACAAACAGGCAATGCCCGTCGTTTAGCAGAACAACTGAGAGATTCACTCTTGGCTGAGGATCTCAATGTAAACTTGATTAACGCGGGTGACTATAAATTTAAGCAAATTTCCCAAGAACGTGTATTGATTATTATTGCTTCGACACAAGGTGAAGGTGAGCCTGCCGAAGAAGCCGTCGCACTCCATAAATATCTCCATTCCAAAAAAGCGCCGTCAATGAAAGAGACGGTATATGCCGTATTGGGTCTTGGGGATACGTCGTATGAAAACTTCTGTCAGGCAGGGAAAGATTTTGACCGTCGTCTGCATGAGCTTGGGGCGCAGCGTCTGCTGGATCGTGTTGATGCGGATGTTGAATACCAAGAACAAGCGGATCAATGGCGTCAGCAAATTACGGCTATTTTGAAGCAGCGTTTGTTCGTACAGGCGAAACCCGGACAGGCAAAACCAGCCACTTCACTGATCACTCCGGCACATGATAAACAAATCTATACCAAAGAAACGCCGCTGACGGGTTCTCTGTTGACTAACCAAAAAATAACGGGGCGCGGATCTGACAAAGATGTCCGCCATATTGAAATTGATTTGGGCGAGTCAGGCGCGCGTTATCAGCCCGGAGATGCCCTTGGCGTCTGGTTTGAAAATGATCCGGCTTTAGTGGATGAACTAATGGCTCTGCTTTGGTTGGACGGTTCAGAACAGGTGAATGTGCATGGAAAGGTATTTCCATTGCGTGAAGCGCTAATCAGCCATGTCGAGTTAACCCAAAATACCGGCGTGATTGTTGAGAAATATGCTGTACTGGCGAAGGATGAAAAACTGTTGGCGCTGGTGGCTAACAAACCCGCATTGCAGCAATACGCCCAGACAACACCAATTGTTGATATGGTCAGGGCGGTGGCTTCCCATCCAGAAGCCCAACAATTTATTGATTTATTGCGTCCACTGACACCGCGGTTCTATTCCATCTCTTCTGCACAATCTGAAGTGGAAAACGAAGTCCACATTACCGTGGGAGTCGTTCGCTATGACATTGAAGGGCGTGCCCGTACAGGCGGAGCGTCAGGTTATCTGGCCGATCGCTTGCAGGAAGACGACAACATCCGCGTGTTCTTAGAACCCAACGACAATTTCCGTTTACCCACAGATCCTAATACCCCAGTCATCATGATTGGTCCCGGCACTGGTATTGCGCCGTTCAGGGCCTTTTTGCAACACCGTGACAGTCAGGGGGCGGAAGGCAAAAATTGGCTGTTTTTCGGTAACCCACATTTTGTGGAAGATTTTCTTTATCAGGTTGAATTCCAGTGTTATGTGAAAGAGGGCTTATTGAGCCGCATTGATCTGGCATGGTCGAGGGATCAGCAGCATAAAGTCTATGTACAGGACAAACTGCGTGAACAGGGAGAAGCAGTCTGGCGCTGGATTCAGGATGGCGCCCATCTGTATGTTTGCGGCGATGCGAATCGCATGGCAAAAGACGTAGAACAAGCCCTATTGGACATCATTTCACAACAGGGTGGCATGGATGCTGAACAGGCTGATGAATTCTTGAGTGAATTGCGCCTTGAGCGCCGTTATCAGAGAGATGTTTACTAATTATGAGCAATGTGAGCAATGTGAGCAATGTGAGCAATGTGAGCAAAGAGAAATCAGATCCTTTGATCGTTGAAGGCAAACTGGCAGACAGTGAACGCATGAAGTCAGACAGCAATTATCTGCGGGGAACGATCAGCGAAGATTTAAACAATGGGCTGACAGGCGGATTTGAAGGCGATAATTTCCTTCTTATCCGCTTTCACGGCATGTATCAGCAAGATGACCGCGATATTCGGGCAGAGCGCGCAGAACAAAAACTTGAACCGCGCCACGCCATGATGCTGCGTTGTCGCCTGCCGGGTGGAATTATTACCCCAAACCAGTGGCTGGGCATTGATCGGTTTGCTACAGAAAATACGCTGTATGGCAGTATTCGATTAACCAACCGACAGACCTTCCAATTTCATGGGATCTTAAAAAATAACCTCAAACCGGCACACCAATTATTGGCACAGATGGGATTGGATTCACTGGCAACCGCCAACGACGTCAATCGCAATGTGCTGTGTACCTCCAATCCGGTGCAATCGGCTTTGCACCAACAGGCCTATGAATGGGCGAAAAAGATCTCGGAGCACCTGCTGCCCCGCACCAACGCCTATGCTGAAATCTGGTTGGATAAAGAAAAAATCGCCACCACCGATGAAGAACCGATTCTTGGCGCCACCTATCTGCCCCGTAAATTCAAAACATCGGTGGTGATTCCGCCACAGAATGATGTGGATCTGCATGCCAACGATATGAACTTTGTCGCCGTGGCAGAAAATGATCAGTTAATCGGCTTTAACGTGTTGGTGGGTGGGGGATTAGCCATGACCCACGGCGACAAAAAAACCTTTCCACGCCTGGCGAGCGAATTTGGTTTTATTGCACTGGAACACACACTGGCCATTGCGGAGGCGATAGTGACAACCCAACGTGATTGGGGTAATCGCACGGATCGTAAAAATGCGAAAACCAAATATACCCTTGAACGGGTGGGTATCGAAACTTTCAAACAGGAAGTTGAAAAACGTGCCGGTGTGAAATTTTCCCCCATTCGCCCGTATGAATTCACGGGTCGGGGCGACCAAATCGGTTGGTTAAAGGGCATTGATGATCAATGGCACCTGACCCTATTCATTGAAAATGGCCGTTTGCTGGATTATCCCAACAAGCCATTAAAAACCGGGATCGCAGAAATTGCCAAAATCCATCAAGGCGATTTTCGCCTGACAGCCAACCAAAACCTGATTGTGGCAGGGATACCGGAGAGTGAAAAATCGCGGATTGAAGAGATTGCCCGTGCTCATGGTTTAATTGATGAGAGCGTAACGACGTTGCGTCACCACGCGATGGCGTGTGTTTCATTTCCGACCTGCCCACTTGCGATGGCCGAAGCAGAACGTTTCCTGCCGGCTTTTGTTGACCATGTCGATGCGCTAATGGCAAAGCATGGCGTTGGCGATGAAGAGATTATCCTGCGGGTGACGGGTTGCCCCAATGGCTGTGGCAGGGCGATGCTGGCAGAAATTGGGCTGGTGGGTAAAGCGCTTGATCGTTACAACTTGCACCTCGGCGGAAATCGCATTGGTGATCGAATTCCCCGCATGTACAGGGAAAATATCACCTCAGCCGAGATCCTTGAGATACTGGATGAATTCATTGGTCGTTGGGCAGCGGAACGTCATGCCGATGAATGTTTCGGTGATTTTCTAATCCGCGCTGATATCATCAAGCCCGTATTGAATTCAGCCGTCGACTTTTACGACTGGCAGGAGGCGGTATGAGCCAACTGAATTTATCGGAGCTGAATTTACCGAAATTAACAGCACTGACACCAGAGCAACAAATTGCGTCATTGGCCGAAATCAATCAACAACTGGAAGCGCTGGATGCCCATGAGCGCGTGAAATGGGCATTAGAACATCTCTCCGGCGAATTTGTGCTTTCCTCCAGTTTTGGGATTCAGGCGGCGGTTTGCTTGCACCTTGTGACACGGGAGTATCCGGATATTCCCGTGGTGCTGACCGATACGGGATATTTATTTCCTGAAACTTATCAATTTATCGATAAATTAACGGAAAAGCTCAACCTCAACTTGAAGGTTTTTCGTGCAGAGCACTCTCCGGCCTGGCAAGAATCACGTCATGGCAAATTATGGGAACAGGGAATAGCAGGGATTGAGCGTTATAACCAAATCAACAAAGTTGAGCCGATGAACCGTGCATTAAAGACACTGCAAGCGCAAAGTTGGTTTGCGGGCTTGCGTCGTCAGCAATCAGAAAGCCGAACTCACTTACCGGTGCTGGCCATTCAACGGGGCGTTTTTAAAATCCTGCCCATTATCGATTGGGACAATCGGCAGGTACATCAATACCTGACAAAGCATGGCCTTGAATACCATCCATTATGGGAACAGGGTTACCTTTCCGTGGGAGATATTCATACCACGCAAAAATGGGAACCGGGTATGAGTGAAGAACAGACCCGTTTTTTTGGTCTGAAACGTGAATGCGGTTTGCACGAAAGTTAAATTAATATCACAGATCACAACCAGGCTTATCAGGCAGCGCATCTTGTAACATCTTGTAGAAGAAAGCGCTGCTTTTTTTGTGCTTATGCAATTCAGGAACAAATAATTACTTTTTGTCATTTCATAACCTGATCACAGCCTCATATATTCATCCTCTAGTCATCATAATAATTAAGAGCTATACCCTTCGTAACCTGAAATTCATAGGGTAAATCATGAAATAGGCTCTGACACAGGATAGTACAGGACAGTATTGTGGATTATTTACCTTTATTTATTGAGCTTAAAGCCCGATCCGTATTGCTGGTGGGAGGCGGAGAAATCGCCTCTCGCAAAGCAGACTTATTACTTCGTACCGGTGCCGCGTTAACGGTTGTTGCGCCTGAACTGCATGCAGAATTGCAACAACGCCATCAAAAAGGGGAATTTACGTGGTTACAGGGAACGTTTAACACCGAATATCTTGACGGCATATTTTTAGTCATTGCCGCGACGGACGATCACCACCTCAATCAGCATATTTTTACCGAAGCCAATCAGCGCGCTATCTTGACCAATGTCGTGGATAATCAATCTCTCTGTTCCGCCATTTTCCCCTCAATCATTGATCGCTCCCCGATTATCGTGGCGATCTCATCGGCAGGAAAATCTCCGGTTTTAACCCGATTATTGCGAGAAAAGCTGGAATCTTTGCTGCCATTTAGCCTTGGCGAGATGGCAAGTATCGCCGGGCGCTGGCGTGAACGGGTGAAACAGCGTTTTACCTCCCTGCGTCAGCGGCGTCATTTTTGGGAAAAAGCGTTCAATGGGCGTTTTGCCACACTGGTCGCCAATGGGCAATTACAGCAAGCCGAGGAGCAACTGGAACAGCAATTGGCTCACAATGATCCCCATCCGCAGGGAGAACTGGCGCTGGTCGGGGCAGGGCCAGGTGATCCGGGGTTATTGACTCTAAAAGGCTTGCAGGTGATCCAGCAGGCTGATGTCGTCCTTTATGACCATTTGGTGAGTGCAGAAGTGCTGGAATTAGTTCGCCGTGATGCAGACAAAATCTGCGTTGGAAAACGAGCGGGTGACCACTCAGTGGCGCAGGAAGAGATCCATGCACTTATCATCAAGCTCGCCAATCAGGGGAAAAAGGTCGTTCGCCTGAAGGGTGGCGATCCCTTTATTTTTGGTCGGGGTGGCGAGGAATTACAAATCGCCGCCGCCGCAGGGATACCTTTTCAGGTCGTGCCCGGCATTACGGCGGCGATAGGCGCTTCCGCTTATGCCGGCATTCCACTGACCCACCGAGAACACGCGCAAAGCGTGACTTTTATTACCGGGCATTGCCGTGAAAACGGCGCTGAACTGGATTGGCCTGCGCTGGCGCGGGGCAATCAAACATTAGCCATTTATATGGGGATTGTGAAAGCCGCCTTGATTAGCCAGAAACTGATTTCACATGGCCGGGATCGCAATACGCCCGTGGCCGTGATTGGTTGTGGCACTCGCCCGGAACAGCAAGTATTGACCGGAACCTTATCCGAATTGGAGCGATTGGCGCAACAAGCTCCATCGCCCGCTTTGCTGGTCATCGGAGAGGTGGCTCAGCTCCACCATCAGATAGCGTGGTATCGCCCTGCTGTGATTGATTTAGTATAAGGAGTGCTCGATGGACGAAAAAAGACTGACCCACTTACAGCAACTTGAAGCTGAAAGTATCCATATCATTCGGGAAGTGGCGGCGGAATTTGCCAACCCCGTCATGCTCTATTCAATCGGCAAAGATTCCTCTGTCATGCTGCATCTGGCCCGTAAAGCCTTTTATCCGGGAAAACTGCCTTTTCCTTTATTACACGTGGATACCGGCTGGAAATTTCAGGATATGTATGACTTTCGTGATCGCACCGCGGAAAAGTATGGCTTTGAATTGCTGGTTTACCGTAATCCCCAAGGAGAGGCTTTGGGAATTAATCCTTTTATTCATGGCAGTGCAAAACACACCGACATCATGAAAACAGAAGGCTTGAAGCAAGCGCTGGATAAATATGGCTTTGATGCCGCTTTCGGCGGAGCGCGGCGTGATGAAGAGAAATCGCGCGCCAAAGAACGCATTTACTCATTCCGCGACCGTTCCCACCGTTGGGACCCGAAAAACCAACGTCCCGAACTGTGGCGCAACTATAACGGCCAGATTAACAAAGGGGAAAGTATCCGCGTTTTCCCCTTATCCAACTGGACAGAGCTGGATATCTGGCAATACATCTATCTGGAACAGATCGAAATCGTCCCCCTTTATTTGGCGAAACCGCGCCCCGTTGTTCAGCGTGAGGGAACATTCATTATGGTTGACGATGACCGAATCGACCTGAAAGCCGGGGAAGTGATTAGCCAGCGCAAAGTACGCTTCAGGACACTGGGCTGCTGGCCACTGACCGGAGCGGTGGAATCAGAAGCAGAAACGCTGCCGGAAATCATCGAAGAAATGTTGATATCAACCACGAGTGAACGGCAAGGGCGGCTGATTGATAGTGATCAGTCCGGTTCTATGGAGCTGAAAAAGCGTCAGGGTTATTTTTAAGGAGTCCAGCTATGCCAGCACTTGCACATAATGAAACCATTGCCAGCCAGATCAAACAACAAGGCGGCGTTGAAGCCTATCTGCGGGCACAACAGGAAAAAGGATTGCTGCGCTTTTTGACCTGCGGCAGCGTAGATGATGGTAAAAGTACACTGATTGGCCGTTTGCTGCATGACACCCGCCAAATTTATGCGGATCAACTTGCCACCTTGCAAAGCGACAGCAAGCGAATCGGGACTCAGGGCGAAAAGCTCGATCTGGCTTTATTGGTTGATGGACTGGTGGCTGAACGGGAACAAGGCATCACCATTGATGTGGCTTACCGCTATTTCTCCACCGAAAAGCGTAAATTCATCATTGCGGACACACCGGGGCATGAACAATATACCCGCAATATGGCGACCGGTGCCTCAACCAGTGATCTCTCGATTTTATTAATCGATGCACGCAAAGGCGTTCAGGAACAAACGCGCCGTCACAGTTTTATCAGTACCTTGCTGGGTATTCGTCACTTGGTGGTGGCGGTCAATAAAATGGATTTGATGGCATATCAACAAGCTATCTTTGAACAGATCAAACAAGATTATTTGAATTTCGCCGCACAATTGCCTGCTGATTTAAACATCTATTTTGTGCCCATCTCGGCATTGGAAGGGGATAACATCGTCACCCGCAGTGAAAAAATGGCGTGGCACACGGGAGAAACCTTACTGGACATTCTGGAGTCCGTAGACGTAAAAACCAAAGCGACAGAACAGCCTCTGCGTTTTCCCGTACAGTATGTGAACCGTCCTGATCTGGATTTTCGTGGCTACAGCGGCACATTATCGTCGGGGATTTTACGGCCAGGCCAGCCAATAAAAGTGATGCCATCTGGTGCTGTTTCTACCGTAGAGCGCATTGTCACTTTTAATGGCGATCTCACCTTTGCCGTGCCCGGAGAAGCGATTACCCTCGTATTAAAAGATGAAATAGATATCAGCCGTGGTGATTTATTGGTTGCGGTTGAAGATCAAATGAAGGTTACTCGCCACGCGGTGGTGGATGTCGTCTGGATGTCAGAGCAGCCGCTGATTCAGGGGCAAAGTTTGGATATCAAGGTCGCGGGCAAAAAAAGCCGGGGAAAAGTCGATAATATTCAATATCAGGTGGATATTAACCATCTGACCCAGAAAGTCGCGGTTGAGTTACCGCTGAATGCGATTGGCCGGATGGAATTTTCATTTGATGAACCTTTATTGCTCGACAGTTATGCACAACATGCCGATACCGGGGGCATTATCCTGATCGATCGCCTGACCAATGTGACGGTAGGCGCGGGATTGGTGCATGAAATTCAGGCTGATGTTTACGAAGAGCCGAAAGAATACAGTGAATTTGAACTGGAATTTAACCGATTAGTTCGCCGTCATTTTCCGCATTGGGGAGTTCGTGATCTCTTGGGAGGAAAATAAGTGGCTCAGAACAATATCGTCTGGCATTCACATGCCTTGGACAGGGCGCAGCGGGAAAAGGCCAATGGGCATCCTGCCTTGGTGATTTGGTTCACAGGGTTATCCGGCTCAGGAAAATCCACCCTTGCGGGAGCATTGGAACAGGCACTGTTTGCACAGGGAATCAAAACCTACTTACTGGATGGGGATAACGTCCGTCATGGCTTATGCAGTGATTTGGGTTTTTCTGACACCGATCGGCAGGAAAATATCCGGCGGGTCGGAGAAGTCGCAAAATTGATGGTGGATGCGGGGTTGGTTGTACTGACGGCATTTATTTCTCCCCATCAAACAGAACGGCAAAAAATCCGCGAATTAATGGGAGAAGGGCGCTTTATTGAAGTGTATGTTGATACGCCACTGGAGGTATGTGAAGCCCGTGATCCCAAGGGACTCTATAAAAAAGCACGAGCGGGAGAATTGCACCATTTCACGGGAATTGATGCGGCCTATGAAGCGCCTGAACAGCCGGAAGTTTATTTGGATGGTTCACAGCCGATAGAATCTTCGATTGAAAAGTTGCTTTTTGCCCTGAAAAACGACGCTATCTTGCCAACTTAACTCTCAAATCAACGACCGAACCCAACAAATCATCATGAAACACATTATTATTGTTAGTGGAATAATGTGTTTCTACACTCATTTTATTCAGCACATTTTTATTCCGTCGTGCAGCCCTATTTCGCCATCATGTTTTTGACCGACCTGATAAATGGCTATGTAAATGGTTTTGCGGATGATTTTGTGAGAGTCAGTGGCGTCATGCTGTTAGTTGTGGGATGATTAGCGGGTTTTCAGGGGGGGAGATGGGCAAACTAACGCTACTATTACTGGTTTTGCTAGGTTGGTTACAGTATTCGCTGTGGCTCGGCAAAAATGGCATTCACGATTATGTGCGGGTTAAGGCCGAAGTTGATAAACAAGAGGTCGATAACCTAAAAATGAAAGCGCGTAACGATCAGCTATTTGCTGAAATCAGGGATCTTAAAGCGGGTCAGGAAGCGATTGAAGATCGTGCTCGCAGTGAATTGGGCATGATTAAACCCGGCGAATCTTTCTATCGTCTGGTGCCTGATACCTCAAAACAGAATGCGCAATAATCCTTAAATCAGAACAGTAAATAATAATCGAGATGAATAATTCACGACTTCATTCCTCTGCTGATGTTTCTCTTGCCGATCATGCTGAAATCATTGCCTTGATCCCTGCTGCGGGTATCGGCAGCCGGATGCAATCAGAGTGTCCAAAACAGTATCTCAACGTTGCCGGAAAAACGGTTCTTGAACATACCTTGGCGGCACTGTTTGAACATCCTCGTATACAACGCATTATTCTTGCGCTGAATCCCGCTGATACCCAATTTGGGCAATTACCCATCGCGTCTGATCCCAGAATTACGACCGTCATTGGGGGGACAGAGCGCGCTGATTCGGTACTGGCTGGATTAGATTATTTGGCGAGTTTACCGACAGACAGAACAACTTGGGTCTTAGTGCATGATGCCGCCCGTCCTTGCCTGCATCGGAACGATCTCGACAGTCTGCTGCGGATTATTGATCACCATGCCGCCTCTCCTGACATCTGCGGTGGGCTTCTGGCCTCACCAGTGAGGGATACCATGAAACGCATGGTATCGCCGGCAGAGGCAGGATCAGCCACAAACCCCCCATTGATTGCGCATACCGTTGATCGCAACGGGCTTTGGCATGCGTTAACCCCACAGTTATTCCCTTTGCCGCTATTGCGTGATTGCTTGATCAAAGCACTTGCCGAGCAAGCCTGCATTACCGATGAATCTTCGGCGCTTGAGTATTGTGGCTATCATCCCGTACTGGTCAATGGACGAGCGGACAATATCAAAGTGACGCAACCTGAAGATTTGGCACTGGCTGAATTTTACTTATCCCGAAAAGTTAAGGAACCTATCGTATGAGAATTGGACACGGTTTTGATGTGCATAAATTTGGCGGGGAAGGGCCATTGGTCATTGGTGGTGTCCGTATTCCTTATGAACAAGGATTGATTGCCCATTCAGACGGCGATGTCGCCTTGCACGCGGCCACAGATGCCCTGTTGGGCGCTGCGGCACTGGGCGATATTGGTAAATTATTTCCCGATACTGATCCGGCTTTTAAGGGCGCAAATAGTCGGGAATTGCTGAAAGAAGCCTACCGCCGTATCCGTGCGAAGGGCTATCGGATCGGGAATCTGGATATCACCATTATTGCGCAGGCACCGAAAATGTTGCCGCATATTCCCCAAATGCGGGTTAATCTGGCAGAAGATCTTGAATGTCATATCGATGATATTAACGTTAAGGCGACAACAACTGAAAAACTGGGGTTTGTTGGCCGCAAAGAAGGTATTGCCTGCGAAGCGGTTGCGTTATTAGTAAAATAACTGTTTATAAAAGAATTGATTGTAAAAGAATTGGGTAAAGAAATAAGCATGGCATTGAGTGAATTACATTGGTTTTATGGTCAACCGGAAGCGACCGGCGTTGTTAAAGCCACACCAGAAGATTTTATTGTTCGCGAAGACTTGGGATTTTCTCCGGATGGAGAAGGTGAACACTTAATGGTACATATCCGTAAAACGGGATGTAACACCCAATTTGTCGCGGATCATCTTGCCCGTTTTGCCAAAATAGCGGCGCGCTCTGTCAGCTATGCGGGATTGAAAGATCGTAATGCCGTGACGGAACAGTGGTTTTGCCTGCATTTGCCGGGAAAACAAGATCCGGACTTAGCGGCATTTCAACTTGAAGGTTGTGAAGTACTGGCAACGTCCCGCCAGAAACGCAAACTACGGATTGGTGCATTGAAGGGCAATGATTTCACGCTGGTATTAAGGGAAATCTCTGACCGGCAATCGGTGGAAAAACGCTTACAGCAGATCGCGCAAACCGGCATCCCCAATTACTTTGGTGAACAGCGTTTCGGACGGGATGGGCAAAATATCGTTCAGGCACAACGCTGGGCGGCCAATGAAATTCATGTCAAAGAACGCAGCCGCCGCAGTTTTTACCTTTCTGCTTGCCGTAGCGCTATGTTTAATGCCATTGCCAGCCGACGTATCGCACAGGGTGAACATCAGCAGGTAAAAAAAGGTGATGCGTTACAATTAACCGGGCGTGGTAGCTGGTTTGTGGCGGATGAATCTGAATTGTCGGTGTTGCAGCAGCGAGTCATGGATGGCGAGTTACAAATCACCGCGCCTTTACCGGGAGACAAAGCGTTGGGCACGCAGCATCAGGCTCTGAATTTCGAGCAGCAGTGTTTATTGGATTACGAATCGCTTTGGGCATTGGTCAAACGTGAACGCGTGGAGAGCGCCCGTCGGGCAATATTGGTGAAACCGCTTAATCTGCGTTGGGAATGGCAAGATGACCAAACCATCACCCTTCATTTCTCTCTGCCATCCGGTAGCTTTGCAACCAGTGTGGTCAGAGAACTTATCAATCAGGATCAAAATAAGGCGACGGATATTGCAGAATAATGGTTCTGGCTAGTTATATGGCCTGAATGCAAAGCGCTCCACAAAACTGTCAGCGTCATGCTAAGATCAAACCATTTTCTGATAGCCTTAATATTGTCCAATCATAGGTTATACCAGACAAACAGAACAACACAGGGTAAGTTATTATATTAACCTCTGTCATTCTTAATAAAATCAAAGAGATATATCAATGCTGCGGATATTGCTGAGTAACGATGATGGTGTCACCGCGCCGGGTATTCAAACCTTAGCGGCTACATTGCGGAAACACTATCATGTTCAGGTCGTTGCACCTGACCGTAACCGTAGTGGTGCGTCAAATGCCTTAACGCTGGATCGCCCTTTGCGCATCAATACGTTGAACAATGGTGATATTGCGGTTCAGGAAGGGACACCGACGGATTGTGTCTATTTGGGCGTGAATAATCTGGTCCGTCCTCGTCCTGATATTGTTGTTTCAGGCATCAACTGTGGCCCCAACCTCGGTGATGACGTCATTTACTCTGGCACGGTTGCGGCTGCAATGGAAGGGCGTCACTTAGGATTACCCGCACTGGCAGTCTCACTCAATGGCGACAAATATTACGACACAGCGGCAGAAGTGACAGTGCGTTTATTAGCTTTGCTGCAAAAATCTCCATTGAGGGCGGGCAATATTCTGAATATTAACGTTCCTGATATTCCCATTGAACAAATCAAAGGGTTTCGGGTGACGCGTTGTGGTAGCCGCAGTGCGGCTGAACACGTCTATGCCCTGGAAGATCCCAAAGGCAATATGCTTTATTGGATAGGCCCTCCGGGAGAAAAAAGTGATTTTGGGCCTGAAACGGATTTTGCTGCGGTGGAAGAGGGATTTGTCTCCATTACCCCCTTGCAGGTGGACTTAACGGCTTACAAAGCTCAAGAACTGATAAATGATTGGTTGGCAAAAGTCGGGGATATTGGGGAATGTTAAACCGGTCGATGAAAAATTTGCTGGCGCAATTGCGTCAGCAAGGGATTCACAATGAGCACCTATTGGAGATTATTGGCAGAGTACCTCGGGAATGTTTTGTAGACGAAGCCCTTGCACATAAGGCGTATGAAAATACCGCGCTGCCCATTGGTCATGGGCAAACCATATCCCAACCTTATATTGTTGCCCGCATGACAGAGTTACTGAATTTAACCCCTGAATCCAATGTATTGGAAATTGGGACAGGCTCAGGTTATCAAACAGCAATACTTGCCCATTTAGCCAAACACGTTTTTTCCGTAGAGCGGATTAAGGGATTACAGTGGCAGGCTAAACGCCGATTAAAACAACTCGACCTGCACAATATTTCAACCCGCCACGGTGATGGCTGGAATGGATGGCTATCAAAAGGGCCTTTTGACGCCATCATTGTTACCGCCGCACCACCCGAAATTCCGCAGGCGCTACTTCATCAGCTTGCCGATGGCGGTGTGATGGTTTTGCCCGTCGGTGAGCGTACTCAATTACTGAAAGTGTTACATCGTTATGGGAATGATTTTCATGGCGACATTATCGAATCTGTCCGTTTTGTACCCCTAATTCAAGGCGAGCTAGCATAATCAGCTAATTTATTTGACAGGAAATATTCAAATTGGCTGTTATTTTTTCTGAAATTAAGCAAAATGTTTCGCTTTAAGTCTTTAGTGATTCTAAATTTCTTTATAAATCATCGTTATTTGCACTTATATTTGCCTTTATGGGGGAATAAAGTATGAATCTAGGAAACCCAGTGAAAAAAATAAAGTGGATAATCGCTAGCACTGTTATGGGAGCCATGCTGGTAGGTTGTAGCAATACACCAAATCGTCCAGCCCCAATAGTGAATATCGATAATAAAGAGAAAAATGGAGGATTATTCTCCAGACCGTCATCAATTTCGACACCAATGCCATCTTCTCCTTCTTCAATTTCAACAAATCGCATATCAGATAATCATGCTGCTAAAAGCCGTCTGCCAGTGAATGATGCTGCTAATGGCAGCTCGTCTCAAGGGAGGATTGTCTATAGTCGTAACTACGAGAATATCCCCAAAGGAAGCTACAACGGGAGTACTTACACGGTTAAACATGGTGATACCTTGTTTTACATCGCCTGGATTACCGGTGCTGACTTCCGTGATCTGGCTCTCAGAAATAACATTTCAGAGCCTTATAGCTTAAATGTTGGCCAGATCCTGAGAATAGGTAATACAACCTCCAAAAATAGTGTATTAATAGCATCAAATAGCACTCAATCTAAAATTAAGCAGGTTGATTTTCAAAAAATTAATGCGTATCCTGCAACTATTGATAGACCAAGGTCAGGAAAAATGTTGCCAAAAGAAACTATTTCTGGTAGCGACGATGCCTCTACAAAAGTATCTACAGCAACGGATACGGGAATAAATAGCGCTATTAATGGTATTGATACTATTAATAGTTGGAGGTGGCCGGCAGAAGGAAAAATTCTCGAGGGCTTCTCTGATTCTAAAGGAGGAAATAGAGGTATTGATATTGCGGGAAGCCGTGGCCAACCTGTATTTGCAACAGCTAGTGGAAAAGTAGTTTATGCCGGAAATGCATTACGCGGATACGGCAACTTAATAATAATAAAACATAACGATGACTACCTAAGTGCTTATGCCCACAACGACACAATGTTAGTTCGTGAGCAGCAGGATGTTCAAGCGGGGCAAAAAATTGCCACTATGGGTAGCACCGGGACAAGTTCAGTAAGATTGCATTTTGAAATTCGCTATAAGGGAAAATCCGTAAACCCGCTGCGTTATCTTCCGCAGCGATAAACCGGGGCAGGATCTGAAATCCTGCCCGCATTATCATGGGTAGGAGCAGCTGATGAGCCAAAGTACGCTTAAAGTTAATAAGTTGTATGATGATGCGGATTTAGACGAAAATAGCATGGAAGCTGATGACTTTGATGAAGCGTTGCTGAAAGATGAGGATGAATTAACTGGTCTTGATGAAGATTTGGATTTGTTGCAAGGAGTCAACCAACGGGTGCTCGATGCAACACAACTTTATCTTGGAGAGATTGGTTTCTCACCTCTGCTGACAGCAGAGGAAGAGGTTCTTTTTGCCAGACGAGCACTGCGAGGAGATGTTGCTGCACGCCAACGTATGATTGAAAGTAATTTGCGATTGGTTGTCAAAATATCCCGCCGATATAGCAATCGTGGATTGGCACTGTTAGATTTGATTGAAGAAGGTAATCTCGGGCTGATTCGTGCAGTGGAAAAATTTGATCCAGAAAAAGGTTTTCGTTTTTCTACTTATGCGACATGGTGGATCCGTCAAACTATTGAACGTGCCATCATGAATCAAACTCGCACAATTCGTCTGCCTATTCACATCGTCAAGGAATTAAATGTCTATTTACGTACTGCAAGAGAACTGGCACATACATTGGATCATGAACCCAGTATCGAAGAAATTGCGGAAAAACTGGATAAACCTGTTGAAGACGTAAGTCGTATGATGCGGCTTAACGAACGCATTACTTCTGTCGATACACCAATTAGTGGCGATTCAGATAAAGCCTTATTGGATATTTTATCTGATGAAAATGACACAGGGCCGGAAACCACCATTCAAGATGATGATATGAAACAGAGTATCGTGAAATGGTTGTTTGAACTGAACGCAAAACAGCGCGAAGTTTTGGCTCGTCGTTTCGGTTTGCTTGGATACGAAGCAGAAACATTAGAAGATGTTGGACGAGAAATCGGCTTAACAAGGGAGAGAGTTCGTCAGATCCAAGTTGAGGGATTGCGACGTCTTAAAGATATATTGCATACCCAAGGCTTGAATATGGAATCATTATTCCGCACTTAGTTGTTTATACAAAAACAGCTTATAAAAAAGCAACTTATACAAAAGAAATTTATACATAGAAAATTTATACCTAAGAAATTTCAAATTGCAGCGTGGTGGAAAATAAATACATTTCCAGAACAGAGATAACTAGACAGCTAGATAACTCGGTGATTGGAAAATGTAGAAGTCATTTCCAAAGTGACAATTGAAAGATAAAGGTATATAGATAGTAATCCTAAGGTGGGCTAAATAAGCCCACCTTTTATTTATTCACTTATTTATACCCTATAAATTTCAAGTTGCCGCTCACAAAACGAAAACAGTTTATTATCTCCCCACGGCGCGGGGAGATAATAAATGCATTTTGTAGTACAACGAGTATATTTAATTTATCCATTTTAGATAATGGGAATACCACTATGAAATTTAAAATCACGATCGGGCGTTTGAATAAGCTCTGCTTCAACCTGACCGAAATAATTCACCCTTGCTGTAATATCTTCTTTAGATATTGACTGAGCCAGTGCCAAATAATCTTGATAATGGCGAGCTTCTGAACGCAGCAGGGAAATATAAAATTTACCCAGACCTTCATCCAAATGGGGAGCCAATTTTGCGAAACGTTCACATGAACGCGCTTCAATATAGGCACCAATAATCAACTTATCGACCAACGTATAAGGTTCATGGTGGGTGATATGTTGGAACAGGGATTTAGCATAGCGGCTGGCGCTGATATTGTCATAGCTTATTCCTTTGGCCTCCATGATTTCCAATACCTGATAAAAATGATGCAGCTCTTCCTTAATCAATAGCACCATCTTATCGATAAGATCCTGACTATAAGGTGATTTCGGCCGGGCGGTAATCTGCTTGGTAGCCTGATTTTTGCCTTTCAATGAATGGATATCGCCTATTTTTTTATAGGCAAAATCTTCATAGGGTTGAAACCAAGCCAGCAGAGTATCCGCACTCTCAGGATCAACGGCATATTTACGAATTAAGAACATGGCACTTTGTGCCGCTTTCAATTCACATAGCAGGTGATCGCGCAACAAAATCGGCAAGCTCGCGGGTTGGCGAGCTTTTTCTACCCACTGGTCGGGTGTTTCGCACTGCAAAAATTGATAAATGGGCGCTAACAGATTGGTATCAAACTTCATTGTTGTTCCAGTCGTTGCTGTTCCAATCATGGTTATTCCAGCCATTGTTAAACCATATCTTTCAGCCGATAAATCCATTCCAATGCCTGACGGGGTGTCAAGGTATCTGGATTGAGGTTTTCCAATGCTTCAACGGCCGGAGACGTTTCTTCTGTCAGCAGCGTTAATTGTGGTGTATCAACATAGCCGGCTGTCGCATGATTGGAGAGCGATTCCAACTCTTTCAATTTTTGGCGGGCGCGTTTAATCACATCGCGCGGGACACCCGCCAGCGAAGCCACGGCAAGCCCATAACTCTTGCTTGCTGCACCTTCCTGTACCGTGTGCATGAAAGCAATGGTATCGCCATGCTCGACCGCATCAAGATGGATATTGACGACGCCTTCCAGTTTTTCAGGCAGTGTTGTCAGCTCGAAATAGTGAGTCGCAAACAGCGTCATCGCCTTGATGCGGTTAGCTAAATTTTCAGCACAAGCCCAGGCAAGGGATAAGCCGTCATAAGTCGATGTACCACGGCCGATCTCATCCATCAAAACCAAACTGTGTTCTGTCGCGTTATGCAGGATGTTGGCGGTTTCGGTCATTTCCACCATAAAGGTAGAGCGCCCGGAGGCCAGATCATCAGAGGCCCCGACACGGGTAAAGATGCGATCGACAGGGCCAATAACCGCTTTTTCGGCCGGAACAAAACTGCCGATATAGGCCATCAGCGTAATCAACGCTGTTTGACGCATATAGGTACTTTTTCCTCCCATATTCGGGCCGGTAATAATCAGCAAGCGGCGTTGTGAAGAAAGCGTCAATGGGTTAGAAATAAACGGTTCGCTTAATACTTGCTCGACAACCGGATGCCGGCCACCGGTGATCTGGATACCGACTTTATCCGTCAGGGTCGGGCAGGTGTAATTCAGCGTTTCAGCACGTTCGGCGAGGTTTGCCAGGACATCCAGCTCTGACAACGCTTCGGCACTGGTTTGCAAATCGGCCAGATGAGGCAGCAACAGATCGAATAACTCTTCGTACAGCGCTTTTTCGATGGCAAGTGCTTTGCCTTTGGAGGTGAGTACCTTGTCTTCATATTCCTTTAATTCAGGAATGATATAGCGTTCGGCATTTTTCAGCGTTTGACGACGAACATAATGGATAGGGACTAAATGGCTCTGTCCACGACTCACTTGGATATAGTAACCATGTACCGCATTAAAGCCCACTTTCAGGGTATCAATACCGAGTTTTTCGCGTTCGCGTATCTCCAGTTTATCCAGATAATCACTGGCACCATCGGCCAGTGCCCGCCACTCATCCAGCTCCGCATTATAACCCGTGGCAATCACGCCGCCGTCACGCACCAGAACAGGCGGTGTTTCGACAATGGCTCTCTCCAGTAAGGTCTGCAATTCATCAAAATTCCCCACACGCTGCTGTAGTGCCTGAATATAGGGGAACTCGGAGGATATCAGGATCTGATGAATATCGGGCAATTGCTGGAAAGCATGGCGCATTCTGGCCAAATCACGGGGACGGGCAGAGCGAAGCGCAAGACGGGCGAGTACACGCTCTAAGTCACCGACCTGCCGCAAAAACGGCTGCAATTCATAGCCGATTTCCTGTAATGCGGAAATGGCTTGATGACGATTTTCCAGCACCGCTTTATTGCGGATTGGCGTATGCAGCCAGCGTTTCAGCATGCGGCTGCCCATTGGCGTCACACATTGATCGAGGACTGAAGCCAGCGTATTCTCAGTGCCACCGGATAAATTTTGCGTCAGCTCCAGATTACGGCGGGTGGCGGCATCCATAATGACTGTTTCCTGCTGACGCTCCATCGTCAGGCTGCGGATATGGGGCAGGGCAGTGCGCTGAGTATCTTTGACATATTGCAGCAAACAGCCGGCTGCACGCAGGGCGAGCGTCGCCTTTTCCACGCCGAAGCCAATCAAGTCACGGGTGCCAAATTGCAAATTCAGTTGCTGTCTTGCTGTATCCAGCTCAAACTCCCACATGGAGCGTCTGCGCAGGCCATGACAACGTTCAATCAGCGCCATCGGCCCAAAGGTTTCAGGATAGAGCAATTCCGCGGGACGAGTGCGTTGCAGTTCTGCGGCAATAGTCTCTTCGTCGGGCATCTCGGCAACCCGGAAACGGCCAGAAGTGATATCCAGCGTCGCGTAACCAAAACCCTGGCTATCATGCCAGATAGCCGCCAGCAAATTATCCTGACGCTCCTGTAGCAAGGCTTCATCAGTGACCGTACCGGGGGTGACAATACGGACAACTTTGCGTTCAACCGGGCCTTTACTGGTGGCAGGATCACCAACTTGTTCACAGATTGCCGCGGATTCACCGAGTTGTACCAGTTTTGCCAGATAGTTTTCAATCGCGTGATAAGGAACGCCCGCCATAGGGATAGGCTGACCTGCCGATTGCCCACGTTTGGTGAGGGAGATATCCAGTAACTTCGCCGCCTTTTTGGCATCGTCATAGAACAACTCGTAAAAATCCCCCATCCGGTAAAGCAGCAGAATATCCGGGTGCTGTGCTTTCAGGCGCAGATACTGCTGCATCATGGGAGTATGGCTATCGATATCCTTTGCTGGAGATTCTTTCATATTGACTTGATTCAATTGTATTATTCCTGTTGACTCAGTTGGGCCATCGACCTAAGTCAACCCATCTAAATGACAAAACCTAAATATAATCAGCTAAGGATGGAACGCTAATAGACCTCATCCTGGGCGAAAACGCTATCTTATCATTGATAATCTGTGTGATTCATCTGTAGATGCAATTAGGAAGATTTGCGCGGTAGGTTAGCAGGATTCCTCGCAGGAATGCATCAGATTTTTTCATCATTCAGCAGAATTGCGAAGTGGTTCGAATTAAATAAATGACGGGAGATAACGGATTCGTGCCAGTATGGATATTGGCTATTTGGATAAGGTATTAGCCTTTTCTGTACATACACCTGTGATTATGTGATGTTGCAGACAAACCTTGGTATACTTATTGTGTTGTGAGGTATTTCCTTATTTTCGATTTGACCATTGAGAGGCCGTGATGAGCAGCAATATAAAAAAGCAGATGAGTTATGCTAAGCCTTCTCGCGCGGACATTGCTCGTTCTGTAGCGACGTCAACAGCGGTTGAGACCGGCAAGCCTTCAGCCAAGATTGAGGCTTCGCTTGAGGTTGTGCGCAAGAAATTCGCCCATCTCCGTCTTGCGGTCTAATCACTTCTCAATGCTTTACTGACCCAGTGCCTCATTGGGTCGTAGTCCATTGACATACCTGCGTGGATAGCTGAAATATATTCAGTTTTGTTTTGCTCCCAGCTTTGATAGTCCAGCGGTTTATATCCTCCCTGAACAGCCATTACATCGGCTAAAAGCCGCGACAAGCGCCCGTTTCCCTCTCTGAATGGATGGATGAGTATCAACTCCACATGAGTTATGGCGATAGCTGCGATGAGTTGTTTTTCGTCTATGTTGGTACACGGCGTATAACGGGCAAGATACTTAGCGTCGAATTCGTTCAGTAGTTTTGGTACTTGTGCTGAGGGAGCAAACATAAAGTTGCCCTTGCTGATATTTACCGTTCTTTCTTGTCCAGCCCACTCGTAGATGTTACCTAACCAGCGACGATGCCAACTTTTCAATATGGCTACGGTGAGTGTCCCCATAGGAAACTGTTCTTCAAAAATAAATCGATAGAGCTGCTCTAACAGTACAAGTTCAGCTTCATCCATCTCATCAGAATCAGTAATTCCCAATTTGTTAGCCAGGACTTGCTCGCCAGAGTTTTTCTCATACTGGCCTTCACTACTGGATACATGGTATCGGTTCATGGGAACGCCCTGTGTCGATGGAGGAAAGATGCTTTGGAAAAACAGGGAAATTATAACACTGGATGGGCATAGCAACCATGTTCGTAAAATCAGTTCATCTGTAGATGCAATGAGGAAGATTTGCGCGGTAGGTTAGCAAGATTACTCGCAGGAATGTATCAGATCTTTTCATCATTCAGCAGAATTGCGAAGCGGCTCGAATTAAAATAAATGACGGGAAAAATTTATTGAGTATATTGGATAAATATTAATAATTGACAGAAGAAGAAGACATTATCGTGGCAACTTACCAACCTCCTTACACTATTACCCCAAACATACTTAATCGCGTGGTGGAAATCGGTGAACTATTGGGGCGTTGGTCAATGCAAGCGGCGATTTCTTCACCTTTATTACGTAAAGAAAATCGCATTCGTACCATACAGGCGTCATTGGCGATTGAGCATAATAGTCTGTCTACGGAACAAGTCACGGCCATTATTGAGGGGAAACGTGTGCTGGCTCCGGCAAGGGATATTCAGGAAGTGCGTAATGCCATATTAGCCTATGAAAAATTACCACATTGGCATAGCTCCCGCTTAACGGATTTACTGGCTGCGCATCGATTGTTGATGACTGGATTGGTTGATCATCCGGGGCAATTACGTCAGGGAGATGTGGGAATTTATCGGGAAAACCAGTTAATTCATATGGCGCCACCGGCTAATCAAGTATTGCGATTAATGGATGATTTGCTGACTTGGTTAAAACAAACTGATATTCACCCATTAATCGCCAGTTCAATTTTCCATTATGAGTTTGAATTTATTCACCCATTTACCGATGGTAATGGCCGCATGGGTCGTTTATGGCAAACATTGATTTTGAGTGAATGGCGTACTGAATTAGCGTGGCTGCCGGTAGAAACGTTAATCCATCATCAACAGCAACATTATTATCAGGTACTTAGGGAGTGTGACCGTACTAGCAACTGTACGCTGTTTATCGATTTTATGCTGGAAAAATTAGCTGAAGCACTTAAAGAAAGCCTGAGTCTTCCAAAACCAAATCCTGCCACAACGCCGGTAGAAATGTCGGTAGAAATGTCGGTACAAATGTCGGTAGAAAATCCACAATCTTTGAATGCCACGGCGCAGAAAATCTTATCTGTTATTGCTGCTCGTCCTGCTATCACCATCACTCAATTGGCTGATGAATTGGGGGTAAGTCGGCGCACAATAGAGCGAAATATTAAGCTATTGCAGGATATGGGGCGTTTGATGCGTGTCGGGGCGAAGAAAGGCGGTTATTGGCGGGTGAGTCAATAACGATCTTTTGTCTAACCCGTGTATGATGAAGAAGTTACCTACATAACTTGAATCAAGAGAAAAATAATATGTCAAGAAACAATGGAATACTGATAAAAGACAGGAGCGAAATCGAGAAGATGGAAATAGCGGGGCGCTTGACTGGTCAGGTGCTTGAAGCGGTTCGTTCGATGATTGTGCCCGGTGTCACGACCCTCGAAATTGATTCATTTTGCCATGATTACATTATCAACACCCTTGATGCGACACCGGGCAGCTTGGGGCAGTATGGTTTTCCTTATACGGTGAATACTTCCGTCAATCACGTTGTGTGTCATGGCTGGCCTTCCGAAAAGAAGCTGAAAAATGGGGATATCGTTAATGTGGATGTCACCGTCAAAAAAGAGGAATATTACGGCGACAGCAGCATTACATTTTGTGTCGGGGAAGTGCCGTCCCATGCCGAGCGCTTGGTTAATGTAACTCAAGAATGCTTATATCAGGCCATTAAGATAGTCAGGCCGGGCATCACGCTGGGGGATATTGGTCATACGATACAGCAGCATGCCGAAGCGAATAATTATACCGTGGTGCGTGAATATTGCGGCCACGGCATTGGTCGCAGTATGCATGAGGAACCCCAAGTTCTGCATTACGGCAAGGCGGGAGAAGGTATCATCTTGGAAGAAGGCATGACTTTCACGATTGAGCCGATGATCAACCAAGGCAAAAAGGACATTAAGCTGCATAAAGATGGCTGGACAGTCACGACCAAAGATCGTCGCTTATCGGCTCAGTTTGAGCATACCATCTTGGTCACCCATGATGGTTTTAAGGTGTTGACTCTACGGGATGAAGAACGCGAATCTTTTGAACGTTACCAGTCAATTAATCGGTAATCCATAATTTATTGTTCTGTTGCGTGATAGCGTCCCAATACTGTGTTGTACAGTGTTGGGTTTTGTTCAAATTGAATGAATTGACTAAATAAAAGTTCAGCTACGGCTATGTGAAATGATAGGGTGATTATGTCTTGGCTTTATAAAAACAGGAACCTCTCTTGTTTTATCGTTCTCTTTTTTCTTATTTTTCTGATACATAAGTGTTTGGGTTATCAGTTAAAATTAATATACGTTTTCAGTGCTTTTGCATTCTTTTTATTTTTAGCTGCAACCAGTAAACGAATCTATCTCTTTTTGCTTGTTTTTCTTTCCTTGGTCGGAATGCTCTATACCCCAATTGGCCTCAATTATGGTTATCCAGATGTCAATGCAGTTGGATCATTAATCTATACAAACAGCAATGAAACAGCGGAATATATTAGCGGGCTTTCGGTTTCCACATATTTAACCGCCATTGCCATTTTGGTTCTGATGATATTTGCGCTTAAGCTAAATATTACTTTATCAAGCAAAAGTAAAAAGTGGCTGTTTAGCCTGTTTTTCATTTCTACTTTCTGGTCACCGGCTAAAGGGTATATAAAATCGGGTTTTGAAGATAGTTCAGCACTTGTGGATACCAGTTTACCGGAAATTCGCTTTTTCAGTGATGTGTATCAGAGCTACCAAAAAGTCATGTCAGAAAATAACCGATTTGCCCAGATCATCAAATATCGGGATGACTGGCAACCGGTGGTGAAAGAAGAAAAGTATGACACCTATACCAATCTAACTTGAAGATGCAGGTTTTAAAATCTGAAAGTTGTCAGTCAGTCTAGTCGTGAGTTCTTTCGCTTTTTCTGGCAAAGTGACATGAAAAAAGTGACGAAGGGTTTCACGGAATGTCTTCGCATCCGGAAAATAAACATTGTTACGTACTTGCTCATTCATATACTTCCACAATCGCTCTATTGGATTGAGGTTTGGGCTGTAAGGCGGTAGGTAATGCAGTTCAATATTAAGGACATATGCCACCTCTTTCACCAATTCTGCCCGGTGGTAACCCGCCCCATCCAGAATAATATGAATTTTTTGCGAAAGTGGGTAAGTTTCTCTAATAGCGCCGAAAAAATACGCGATATTTTCGGCATTGATACTCGGGTATTCACGGATCACGGTGTCTTCAATTCGTTGTAAATTGAGGGCGCCCAGAAGATTGAGACGGGTACGACTGCCGGTGGTTTCGACCACTTTTACCTGATTTTTCCCCGCTTTCATCCAACCATAGCTGAGCTTTGTGGACTGCGAAGGATGCACCGCATCAATAAATAGGATAGGTTCATTCTGACCTGCCCGGTCTTTCAGAGACTGGTAGTCATCAATAAATTGTTGCTGCTTATCCGCATCGAATTTATGAGGGACGCCCTTCTGGCTTTTTGTAGCTGAAACCTTGTCGGTGAAGCCATTTCGTCATGCCTCCCACTCTGAAAGACACCTGCCAACGAGCTCGTACATAATCCACAATTTGAGCGGTCGTATGCAGCAAATTTGCCGTCAAATAATCAACCAGATCGGCGGTTTGTTTGGCAGAGAGATGGCTTTCAGAACCGCCATTTTCGGGGGTGAGTTTTTCCTGCGCGATGAAATCTTTTAGGTGACGGCTTACCGTAGTTTCATGAATACGTAAGGCCTGAGCAATCATCTGAGCTGTCCAGCCCTCTGACGCCAAAAGCACGGCCTTGATGCGATCACAGACTCGACTATCACGAGTGGTATCATGCATCAATTCGAGGGCACGTTTTTGTTCTGGTGTCAGATGAATTTTCATGATTGCAAGCATGATCGGGTTTGGATAAGAAATCAAGCATCTTCAATGGCGATTGGTATATATGATATTTCGGCTACATTTGCCATTGATATTTCTGGAATTAATATTAGTGCTGAAGCAGCTATAATTATTCCTGAGCTAAGATATTTTAATTTCATAATTTTCCCTTTTATATAATTAATATTAATAAATTTATATTTCTTTAAAAGAATGTATTTTTAAAACCAATACTCTTTCAGGTAGTAATTTGGCATATTTTCTCAAGAGTAATAATAAACCTAATCTAAACAAATTTATTTTTTGTTCGTAATTGTGAATTATATATTTTTATTTATGATTTAGAGGATTTCATTTTTTATCTCATTGTTATTTATTGTTTATGGATTTTTTCAATAAGAATTATTTGTTTAATTTGAATCAAACATAATAAAACAAACAGTTACACAAGATTATATACAGTGTCATAATAATCTCAGGATGGTTTATAAAAATAAACCATCCTTTTTGTAACTCTTTATTTTCTATCTGTATTTATCCGTAATAATGCAATCCCATCCCAACCTTTTTCTCCTACAGTCTGCTAGTTGCAGGAGTGCTTTCTGCAGATTAAGGCTCATGAACATACTCCTTTTATTCGTGAAGGTAAGGTATTTCAATTAGTTACAAGTTTTAATATTCCAGTTGGCCGGCACCTTTTGTTGCCTGACAAAGATAGATATCCGCCCTCAAACCGGTTTTCGCTGCGTATTGTTGCTCAATCGCCCTTTCTACATTTTTCACCAAATCAGGAGGAACCAATGCCACCACACAACCGCCAAAACCGCCTCCTGTCATACGAACACCGCCGCGATCACCTATCACATTTTTGACCATCGCCACCAGCACATCGATTTCACTGACCGTGATTTCAAAATCATCACGCATGGAACGATGAGATTCGGCCATAAGTTGGCCAAGGCGGAATAAGTCACCCGCCCTCAACGCCTCAGCCGCCCATTGGGTACGCCTATTTTCACTGATCACATGGCGAACCCGTTTGGTGAGCAATGTATTGAGCAACGTTTGTTTGGCTCTGAACTGTTCGAAAGAGATATCACACAATGCCTTTACGCCTAATAAACGGGCAGCTTCTTCGCATTGCTGCCCGCGCGTATTGTATTCGCTGTCCACCAAGCCACGCTGTTTATTGGAATTGATGATCATCACGACCGCCTCATCGGGCATAGGGACAGATTGGGTTTCCAACGTCAGGCAATTGATCAGTAAAGCGTGATTTTCCTCGCCATAAGCAGAGATTAACTGATCCATGATGCCGGAATGGCAACCGACAAATTGGTTTTCTGCCTGCTGCCCATTCAGGGCAATGGTTTTTGGGCTAATATCGAGCTGATACAACGCGTTAATCGCCTGCCCAATCACGACTTCCAACGCTGCCGATGAACTCAAACCCGCACCTTGGGGAATATTGCCGCTCACAGCAAGATCCATTCCCCCGAAGGCATAACCACGCTCTGCCAGACACTTCACCACACCACGGATATAATTCGCCCACATTTTCTCTGGCTGAAAAACAATCGGCTGGCAGAGGTCAAACTCATCCACCTGATGATAATCAACCGCGATGACCCTGATACACGTATCTTCGCGTTTAGCCGCCGCAAGTACGGTGTGGAAATTAATAGCACAAGGCAGAACAAAACCCGCGTTATAATCCGTATGTTCACCGATCAGATTCACCCGCCCCGGTGCCTGAAAAAAGTGCGTTGGCGAAGAGTTAAAGCACGCATGAAAAGCGTCCGTCACGTTTTGGATTAAAGTTTGCATCTCTATTTTCCTCCCCCTTTTTCCTCCACAAACGTTTTTTAGCGGATGTGCGCAGATTTAAAATGAATGTCGCTGACATCGCGTAACCGCTGGGCTGCCTGTTCCGGTGTTAAGTCACGCTGAGATTCCGCCAACATTTCATAACCCACCATAAACTTACGGACGCTGGATGAACGTAATAACGGCGGGTAAAACAGGGCATGTAATTGCCAGTGATCAATATCGTGTTTTTGCGGAGCGAGGTGAGTATCGCGTTGCTGCTCGAAAAAAGGCGCAAAGTGCCAGCCCATTGAATAGGGAAATGCACACTGAAACAGATTGTCATAGCGGCTGGTCAATTTTTTAATCGCCACCGCCAAGTCATCACGTTGGGCTTCCGTCAGCTCATTCATGCGACGAACATGACTTTTAGGCAACAGCATCGTTTCAAACGGCCACGCCGCCCAATAAGGGACGACCGCAAGCCAGTGGCCGGTTTCCACGACCGTCCGTGACCCCGCTTTGCGTTCAGCCTCGACATAATCCAGCAATAAGTTAGATCCCTGCTGGCGATAATATTGCCGTAATCGTTCATCTTTGCGTGCTAGCTCATCAGGCAGGAAATCGCTGGCCCAAATCTGCCCATGAGGATGAGGTTGAGAGCACCCCATCATTTCCCCTTTGTTCTCAAAAACCTGAACCCAAATATAACGCTGGCTTAATTCTTCAATCTGCGCATTCCATATATCAATAACACGACGAATTTGTGTCAGGGACAGTTCCGGCAAGGTTTTACTGTGATCAGGGGAAAAACAGAGTACCCGACAGATACCGCTTATCGGCGCAGTTTTAAATAGCGGGTGATCGGCAAAGGTCATATCGGGACGTTCCGGCAGCAAAGCCGGATAATCATTCTCGAAGAGATAAACGTCCTGATAATCTGGATTGATATCACCGGAAGCACGGGAATTGTTCGGGCATAAAAAACAGTGTTTATCGTAACTCGGCAACGCAACGGGAAGGAGTTTTTCATCAATGCCACGCCACGGCCGCTCCGTCCGGTGTGGTGAAACGATAATCCACTTTCCCGTCAAGGGATTGTATCGCCGGTGTGGAAAATCAACAGAATTGAAGCGCAGCTTCGACATCATTCCTCCTTGCCTTACCACAAACGTGAGTGCTTCCCGCCCTGCCGGGCGGGAGAGGTTACAGCGATTTTGCTAACAGAAGACCAAAATGTTTAGTGTTCCTTACTTCGCCTGATAGCCATTCGGGTTTTGCGATTGCCAGCGCCAGGCATCGGCGGTCATATCCACGATAGTACGGTTGGCCTTCCATCCCAACTCTCGCTCGGCTTTCTCCGGGCTTGACCAACATTCAGCAATATCCCCCGGACGACGAGGACAAATTTCATAAGGCACGGGCTTGCCGCAAGCATGACTGAAAGCGGCCACCATTTCCAGCACGCTGGTGCCCTTTCCGGTGCCCAAATTATAGATATGCAGCCCCGCCTTTTTACCCACGGCATTCAATGCCGCGATATGCCCGTCAGCCAAATCCATGACATGGATATAATCACGGATGCCAGTCCCATCAGCGGTCGGATAATCATTGCCATACACCGACAGTTTTTCCCGGCGACCAACCGCAACTTGCGCAATATAAGGCATCAAATTGTTGGGAATTCCCTGTGGATCTTCCCCCATTGTCCCCGAAGGATGAGCGCCAACAGGATTAAAATAGCGCAACAATACCACCGACCAATCATTTTCTGCATGATGAAGATCAGACAGGCAGCGTTCGACCATATATTTACTGGTGCCATAAGGGTTAGTGGTATTACCGACCGGAGATTGTTCCGTGATCGGCACGACATCCGGATCACCATAGACCGTCGCGGATGAACTAAAGATCAGGCTTTTTACCCCTGCTTTACGCATACTGCGCACCAGCACCAGTGTTCCATTGACATTATTGTCATAATATTCGATAGGGTTGGCGACAGATTCCCCAACCGCTTTCAAACCGGCAAAATGAATCACTGACTGAATTTGGTGACGGGAGAAAACCGCATCCAGGAATGCTTCATCACGAATATCCCCTTCATAAAACAGGGGCTGCACACCCGTTAATGCCTCAATGCGCGCCAAAACTTCACGATTGGCATTGCATAGGTTATCGATAATAATCGGCGTCATTCCGGCTTCAAGCATTTGCACACAAGTATGGCTACCGATATACCCCATCCCGCCTGTCACTAATATTTCCACACTAACCTCTTTTTAAAAATGGTAACAACGGAGAGTATAAAAAGAGTTAGCACGTTAGTGAACCAAAACTAAAATATGGCAGAATCAGACAATCATTATTTTTACTTGATCCACAATCTCATCAACGCAAGCGAATAATAAAAAACCCTTATGAACAAAATAATTTTTACTTCTGTCCCTATCTCTGCCCAAGTCACGGCCATCAATGATCCTTTTTTCACAGACAGACAAACCGGCATACTGCCAGAACATCCTGATCTGCACATCATGAAGACTGATTTTGACCTGTCTTACTATCGGGATGCTTTATTTGGTGAATGTGGCATTGTCAATCCGCCCCGATTACAGAATGCGGTGAATAAACGGCGGGCGGAATATCTGGCCGCCCGTTACTGTACGCAACACGTCTTAAACAAGTTAGGCTATCCTGACTTTCAGGTCACTAATGCCGAAGATCGTTCCCCTATCTGGCCTGACAATATTTGTGGTTCGATTTCTCATTCAACCAACTGTGCGATTGCGTTTGCGGCTTCTTGCCATCAATACCGCATGATAGGCATAGATATTGAACAAGAGATTAAATCAGAGACCATCGAAAGTGTTTCATCCAGCATCATCAATGACCATGAAATGAAATTATTGACCGAATGCGCATTACCTTTTGCACAGGTATTTACGCTGGCGTTCTCCATTAAAGAGAGTCTGTTTAAGGCACTTTATCCCCATGTCAAACGCTTCTTTGATTTCCATGCGGCTGAAATTACGTCAATTGATTGTCGCAATCACACAATAAGCATAAAACTCCTGCAAACACTCTCTGATACGTATCGAGCCGGCTCACAATTTCACGGAAACTTCACCCTTATGCCACAACAGCAGGTGTTGACGTATATTGTGCAGTGATATGCTCTGTTTGAAAAAAAGAACGCTAAATTTTTTCAAACATTGCAAATATCGCAAATTGCGATATTATAAGGGAGTGATATGCGCGTTATCACAGCAAAAACCATCACTGAAGCGATGCAAAAACACGCCCAATGGAAAGTTGGGCTAAAACTCTGGTTGGATGTTTTTGATAAGGTATCTTTACGATTTGAATCTTATGCCCAAATCCGTGAATTATGGCTTAATACATCTACATGGAATGTTGATCGTGTACCCTACGAATTATTAGAAGCAGAAAGCAAGAAAGGGCCTTTAGATATTTATGTATTTGATATACATAAAAATAAATGTCGCATTATCACATGGCTTAATCCCAAATCAGGTACTTTTTACATTAAAGATGTTTGCCCCCATAGTGAGTATGATAAATGGTGGCGTAAGCAGACAAAGTCAAAACGATCAAAAAGGTGAATAATGAGAAAAACATCACTCGTTACTTATGAAGGGATTGATGGACTCATCGAAATTTTACCACAAATGATGCAGTCAATATCCGAGCAACTCGGCCCCTTGGCACTTTTGTTCTCTGCATGTATTGAACCTGTAGAAAATGATGAAGATCTGAATGCCCGAATGGCACTTATTGACGAGTTATATTCATATGCTGAAAATACCGAACATGCTGCGGCAAAGTTCGCTGATCTTATCACCGATCGTGTCTATGAGTACGAAGCTAAAAATCGCCAAGTCCCCAATGTTATCCCACGTGAAGCATTGAGCTACTTTATGCGGGAAAAAGGCGTAAGACAGATTGATCTGCGTGATATTGCCAGCCAAAGTGTTATATCAGAGATACTGCATGGAAAACGTTCAATGAATATTGGTCAGGTAAAAGGCTTTGCCCAATTTTTTAACGTTCCTGTCGAAACCTTTATGGGTTCAGATTAATAAAAAATGTCCCTGAAACTCGCTTAAAAATAAGGCTCATCTTTAGATAAGCCTTTAAAAAAACCATTGATATACTCGTAGTACTTCAAGATGTCTTTATTATCTCCCCGCGTTGTGGGGGAGATAATAAGCTGCGTTCGTCTTGCGAGCTGTGACTTGAAGTTTACAGGGTATAAATTAATACACTAAAGATCTTTCTTCGATGCCTGCAAATACAGCAACTCCAATCCAATCGTTGCTGCCGCTAACGCCGTAATTTCAGATTGGTCATAAGCCGGTGCCACTTCCACCACATCCATGCCAACGATATTTAGCGGCTGCAAGCCACGCACGATTTTCAATGCACGATCTGACGTCAATCCCCCTATCACGGGCGTTCCTGTACCCGGAGCAAATGCCGGATCAAGGCAATCAATATCGAACGTCAGGTAAATCGGCAAATCACCCACCACCGTCTTAATCTGCTCAACAATATCATCCACCCCGCGATCATTGACCTGACCGGCATCCAGCACGGTGAAACCGTTATCGGTATCATGTTCAGTGCGGATACCAATTTGCACGGAATGATGAGGATCGATTAGCCCTTCATTTGGCGCGTGATAAAACATCGTACCATGATCAAATTTGCTGCCATTAGGATAAGTATCCGTATGGGCATCAAAATGGATCAGCGCCATTTTGCCGAAATATTTCGCATGGGCACGCAACAGTGGCAACGTGACAAAGTGATCACCACCGAAAGACAGCATACGCTTGCCCGATTCCAGCACTTTTTCAGCATGTGCCTGCAACTTATCGCTCATATCCTGGGCATCGCCGAAGTTAAATACCAGATCCCCACAGTCCACGACATTCAGACGCTTGCGTAAGCTAAAATTCCACGGCCAA
The DNA here is from genome assembly GCF_000968195.1 of Xenorhabdus doucetiae. Classification (NCBI taxonomy): domain Bacteria; kingdom Pseudomonadati; phylum Pseudomonadota; class Gammaproteobacteria; order Enterobacterales; family Morganellaceae; genus Xenorhabdus; species Xenorhabdus doucetiae. The sequence continues at coordinate 3,335,959 of NZ_FO704550.1, read as the reverse complement.
CGGCAGCTTTCCCATGCCAGATTAGTCGATACCTGACGAATAGCGGCCGGCCCGTGGCGGCTACCCGCGCGTCCTGATGTCGCCATATCAAAAGGCACACCGGTAATCACCCATTGTGCATCACTGGAATAGGGTTGAAAGTTCAATGGAAAACGCAGGAAGCCGAAGGCATTTGAAACCAAAGAATTATCAATCTGGTTTCCTAAAGAGCTAATACTCATGATATATCCTCAAAAGTCCCATATCGGCTTATTACTCATATCCCATATTAGCAATATTCAATAATTGACGGTAACAAGTGGCATAGAGACTTATTTACGCTAGAAGATCAATCTTCCAAATACAGTATCATTTTAGATTCAAAATAAAAAAATGTTAACGATTAATCTAAAACTCAAGAAACGGATGCGTACACACTCATATAAGAACTAAAGAAAAAAGAGAATTTTCATTCGTTAAAAAAATTAATTTTTCCATTTTCTGAAATGATCTTAATTGATGAGAAAAATGATTTTAAATAGTCATCCAAAATCAAGTTATTATATAAAAACTTGACTAAGGATGACTATAAATAAAGACTAATCAGAGTTACTCATCTTCCAAATAGGTGTAACCATACAGACCACTTTCAAACTCTTGCAGGAATTGCTCCTGCAAATTTTCATCCAGATCGGTCGATTTCACTTGATCACGGAAGCGGGTCAAAAGCACTTGCGGTTCCAATTTGACATATTGGAGCATATTGGCGACAGAATCACCCTCTTCGCTCTGCTGATAAGTCACTTCACCCTGTTCTGAAACATAAACATCAATGGCCGCTGTATCACCAAACAGATTGTGCATATTGCCCAGAATTTCCTGATAGGCTCCAACCATAAAGAAACCAATCAATGGCGGATTGTCCGGATCATAAGCCGGCATTGGCATCGTTGTCGCCACACCATCGCCATCGACATAATGGTCAATCGTACCATCCGAATCACAGGTGATATCCAACAGAACGGCACGGCGATCCAGTGGCTTATCCAGCCCTTCAATCGGCAAGACCGGAAAAAGTTGATCAATCCCCCACGCATCTGGCATTGATTGGAACAGCGAAAAATTCACGTAGAATTTGTCTGCCATGCGTTCCTGTAATTCATCAATGATCGGACGATGGGCACGGTTGCTGGGATCAAGATTCTGCTGAATATGACGACAGATATTTAAATACAGTTCTTCCGCCCAGGCACGTTCTGACAGGTCTAACATGCCGTGGGCATACTGGGTATGCACGTCATGAAGATCAAACTGGCTATCATGCAGCCATTCACGCAAGGAACGGCGGTTGCCGTCAGACTGCATCTCCAACCATGTATCCCACAGACTGGTCAGGGGGCGCGTCGCACTTTCTGCCGGTGGCGTTGTTTCGGTGAATTCATTACGCTCAACGCCTATCACATTGGAGACTAAAACCGTATGGTGGGCAGTCAATGCACGACCGGATTCCGTAATCACCGTTGGGTGAGGCAGGCCGTGCTCTTCACACGCATCACCAATACCCCAAATAACGTTATTCGCGTATTCATTCAAGCCGTAGTTAACTGAGCATTCTGACTGGGAGCGCGTGCCTTCATAATCGACCCCCAATCCACCACCCACGTCAAAGCACTGGATCTTGACACCCAGCTTAGACAGCTCAACATAAAAGCGGGCAGATTCACGCACCCCGGTCGCCACATCACGGATATTCGCCAATTGGGAACCTAAATGGAAATGCAGCAACTGCAAGCTATCCAGCCGCCCTGCCGAACGCAACATTTCGATCAATTGCAATACCTGCGCCGCCGCTAAGCCAAATTTGGATTTTTCGCCGCCGCTGGCCTGCCATTTGCCAGAGCCTTGGGACGCCAAACGTGCCCGAACCCCCAAACGGGGAATGACATTGAGACGCTTGGCTTCTTCCAGTACCATCTCAATTTCAGACATCTTCTCGATAACCAGATACACCTTGTGTCCCAGTTTTTCACCGATCAGTGCCAGACGAATATATTCGCGATCTTTATAACCATTACAAACAATCACCGTCCCTGTCATGCCGGCATGAGCCAATACTGCCATTAATTCCGCTTTGGAACCGGCCTCCAATCCCACCGGCTCGTCCGCATTGGCCAAGGTCTCAATGACACGACGTTGCTGATTGACTTTGATCGGATAAACCAGGAAGTAATCCCCTTTATACCCATAAGATTCACGTGCACGTTTAAACGCGGCATTAATTGAACGCAAGCGGTGTTGCAAAATCTGGGGAAAACAAAACAATGCCGGTAAACGCAACTGTTTTTTTTCTTCCTGAACTTTCTTCACCAGATCGGCGAGTTCAATTTGAGCTCCCGGTAAATCAGGGTTCGGGCAAACACTGACATTACCCAGATCATTGACATAGTAATAGCTGCCGCCCCAGTATGCGATGTTATAGGTCTGTCGCATTTTGCGGGCGATATTATCATTCATGGCAGTCTCCTTCATGGAGTTGAGGTTCGCCTTCACCTGTAAGGTCAATAACCCAAGACACAATTTTATCGTGCGTATCTTGCGCATTAAAAAATGTCAGGGAACAGCATGCTCTTAAATTATGGGATTCTCAATTGATAAGCAGGACACGTGTATATCTCCTGTAAGCGCCTGTAACTTCAAGTGCAAAAATGACTCCTGTTACGCGCGCAGTTTATACCCGTAATCCCGTAAAATTGCAAAATGAAATTTATCTGAACAAGGCCAGACACCCCATACTTTTTAGTCAAGAAAACTAAAATGTCATACTACGAAGGATATTTGAAATTAAAAAGACTGGTAACCTTAGCAAGAGTGACTTAAAATGGCCGTCTAGATGGTAAAACATCTGCCCTTAAACCAAAATTATATTTAAGGTAACCAAATATAATGACTACACATCTTTTCACTTCTGAATCTGTTTCAGAAGGGCATCCAGATAAAATTGCCGATCAGATTTCCGATGCCGTCCTTGATGCAATCTTAGAGCAAGATCCTAAAGCTCGCGTTGCTTGCGAAACTTATGTTAAAACGGGCATGGTGATGGTAGGTGGCGAAATCACGACCAGCGCTTGGGTTGATATTGAGGAAATTACTCGCCGCACCGTACGTGAAATCGGTTACACCAGTTCAGATATGGGGTTTGATGCCAATTCATGTGCAGTGATCAGTGCCATTGGTAAACAATCTCCGGATATCAATCAGGGTGTTGACCGTGCAGATCCGCTGGAGCAAGGTGCAGGAGATCAGGGCTTGATGTTTGGTTATGCGACCAACGAAACCGATGTTCTCATGCCAGCACCTATTACTTATGCCCACCGTTTGGTTGAGCGTCAGGCCGAAGTGCGTAAAAACGGCACCCTACCGTGGCTACGCCCTGATGCGAAGAGTCAAGTCACCTTCCAGTACGAGAACGGCAAAATCATTGGCATTGATGCTGTTGTGCTTTCAACCCAGCACGCCGAAGATATCGATCAAAAATCTCTGCAAGAAGCGGTGATGGATGAGATCATCAAGCCAGTATTGCCGACTGAATGGCTGACGCCGATGACGAAATATTTCATCAACCCAACAGGCCGCTTCGTGATTGGTGGACCAATGGGTGACTGTGGTCTGACAGGCCGTAAGATTATTGTAGACACCTATGGCGGTATGGCCCGTCACGGTGGTGGCGCATTCTCAGGTAAAGATCCCTCCAAAGTTGACCGTTCAGCCGCCTATGCCGCGCGTTACGTTGCCAAAAATATCGTTGCGGCCGGTCTGGCTGATCGCTGTGAAATCCAAGTGTCTTACGCGATCGGTGTTGCGGAGCCAACCTCTATCATGGTGGAAACATTCGGGACAGAGAAAGTGCCAACGTCCACACTGATTCAATTAGTGCGTGAATTCTTTGATCTGCGCCCTTACGGCCTGATTAAGATGCTGGATCTGTTACACCCCATTTATCGCGATACCGCAGCTTATGGTCATTTCGGTCGTGAACAATTTCCGTGGGAAGCAACAGATAAAGCTGAAATTCTGCGCTCTGCGGCAGGATTGAAATAATGCTTTGCTAACCGATGAAGCCCGCAACACCTGCGGGTTTTTTTATATTAAATACAGTATTCATCAGCCGTAATGAAATTCGTTAGCGTTCCCCTCTCCTTACAGCAAGCTGTGATGCGTACCCTGCGACAGAAATTAACTCAGGCGAGTTATTTTTTGCAGCAAAAATTTCCCGAACCCCAAATTACCTATCAACAACGAGGAACCATTGCGGGCAGTGCCCGACTGCAAGAGTGGGAAATTCGCCTGAATCCTATTTTGCTGATCGAAAATCAACAAACCTTCATTGATGAAGTCATTCCACATGAACTGGCGCATCTGTTGGCGTATCATCAATTTGGTAAGGTTGCCCCACACGGAAAAGAGTGGTGCTTTATCATGGAAACAATATTTGAAGTTCCCGCCAAGCGGACACACCCGTTTTCAGTCCATTCTGTCCGTAGTCAAATATTCATTTATTATTGCCGCTGTCAGCAACATGAGCTGACAATAAGGCAACACAATAAAGTCCTTAGAGGAAAAATTTGCTATATTTGCCGCCAATGTGGTGAAAAACTAACGCTACTGGCGGAGGCGGAAACTTAAATTCATTTTTTGATCAGGCTGGCTGCTTTAATTTTCTCTGCTTCTTCAATGACTTGATCGGCAGTTTTCCCATGAAGAGATTGAAAAAATTTCTGCTCCAACTTTTGTATATCTCCATGTTGGATATTTCCGTTCTGGTTATCCTTAAACAGATCATCAAAGTTGATACTATTGATCATGGCAATATTCAATGAATCATCAAATTGTAATTTTTTATCTTCCGGCAAAGTATCTCTGATTCTTTCAATGGATGTTTTGACAGCAATTTCATTTGTTCCATCAATTTTGAGTCGATTATCACATCCTGCCAATGCAAACCCCAATAAACAAATCATTAACAATTTTTTCATGTTCAACCCCGCCTATTACTGATAATAGTCATAATAGCAGAATGAGAACATATAAGTTGGTTTAATAAAAAATTTTCTTATTAAATAAATAACACTGATAACTCAATTATTGGTCATATTATATCATTCAAAATTAATATCATTCACTTACCGTAATAAATACGATAAGTAAAGGACAAAACAATTTTTTCAATAAATATATTCTTAAATATAGTTATTTTAATTCCCGCAACAACTCCCGCAACATAGATAGCTATGCTGATATCAAAACTCGTAAAGCCTGAACCGCTGACATGATTGCCAATCCCCCTAATATCCCCAGGACAAGCCGGCTAAAATGCTGTGGACTAATCCATCTTCTCAGGCGAGAGCCAATAATGAGAGACAGTAGTGATAACGCAGTGAGTATCAGTATTACCCACAAGTATTGCGAAGAAAACAGTTGGAATGCTTCTTGATGCAGCACGGCTAATTGGCTGATCTTACCCAGCAAAAAACACAAATTGGCCGCCCGTACAATTTCGTGGTGATTTTGACTCATTGCTAATAAGCACATCATCAATATGGGTGACATTGCATTTGTCGCCCCACCTATAATACCCGCCATCAAACCAAATAATGCCAGAACGACGGCATTCTCTGGTAAGTGATGATGACTGCGACGAAGGCTATTGACGATGTAAAAAGCAATGACGCCACTCATCAATAACTGTAAGTACGCCGGATTAACCAAAAACAAAAGTTTAGCGCCGATAAAACTACCCAGTAATGAAAATAGCGCCAATAAACTGTATTTGCGTAATATAAAGCCGATTTTTCCGCCAGAAACCACACTCCAGACATTGACCAGCAATGTTGGCCACAATGCCAAGATCACCGCTTCTTTGAGTGGCATGAATAGACTGAGCGCCGCTGTGCTGGCAATAGGAAAACCAATACCGCTGATGCCGTGCAACAACGCAGCCGTGATAAACAGTAATGATAATACAGTAATATTCAAGATATTTTCCCTTATAGAAAAAGTTTACTCAATTCATTACTCATTTTGAATATTGCCACAAAATATTCCTAAATATAATCAACCAAAACAAAATTATGTCATAACCCCTACCAGTCAAGGTATACTGATCTCTTATTTTTGCGATGAACATAAAAACAAAATGAGACACTTTGGCTAAAAAGCAATCATGGCATTGTAAGATGAGTTGCCGCCAAAAAATATAATACCTATAAATTAATATATTAAATCAGGAAGTTACATGGATAATACTTTAAAGAAAACACCTTTATATAAGATTCTTTACGTTCAGGTCATCTTTGCCATCTTACTCGGTATCGCGCTTGGTCATTTTTATCCAGATATCGGTGAATCACTAAAGCCGTTAGGTGATGCTTTCATCAAAATTGTAAAAATGATTATTGCGCCTGTTATCTTCCTGACAATAGTGACAGGCATAGCAGGAATGAATGATATTAAAGCCGTTGGCAATGTGGTCGGCAAATCAATGTTATATTTCTTAACATTCTCAACGCTTGCTTTACTCATTGGCTTGGTTGTTGCAAATATCATTCGTCCCGGTGATGGGTTGAATATCTCTCCGGAGTCATTAGACAGCAGCAAAGTTATTGGTTACGTAGAAAAAGCCCATGAATCCTCCATTGTTGGCTTTCTCATGAATATCATTCCTGATACCGTGGTGAGTCCACTGGTCAATGGTAATATTCTTCAGGTTCTGTTTATCTCCGTTATTTTTGGTATCGCTTTAGCCGCAACAGGGAAAAAAGGCGAGCCTGTTTTAGTCTTTTTACAAAACCTCTCTGAACCGCTGTTTAAAATGGTGGGCATTTTAATGAAATTAGCGCCTATCGGCGCATTTGGCGCAATGTCATTTACCATCGGAAAATATGGGATTTCATCCATTGGCAATTTAATGATGTTAGTTGCTACTTTTTATATTACATCATTGCTCTTTGTGCTTGTCGTTCTGGGCGCCGTTGCCAAATATAATGGTTTCTCTATCATTCAGTTAATTAAATATATTAAAGACGAACTTTGGTTAGTTCTGGGAACCTCATCTTCTGAAGCAGCGTTACCCGGCCTAATGAAGAAAATGGAAAATGTGGGTTGCGAAAAATCAGTGGTTGGCTTGGTTATTCCAACGGGTTATTCGTTTAATCTTGATGGCACCAATATTTATATGACAATGGCGGCATTATTTATTGCCCAAGCCACAGGAATTGATTTAAGTATTACGGAGCAAATCTCTTTATTATTAGTTGCCATGATCAGCTCAAAAGGCGCGGCCGGGGTAACAGGAGCCGGTTTTATTACGCTGGCAGCCACCTTATCTGTCGTTCCCAGTGTCCCTGTAGCCGGCATGGCGCTTATTTTAGGCATTGACAGATTTATGTCTGAATGCCGGGCATTGACCAATTTAGTGGGTAATGCGTGTGCCAGTATTGTTGTCGCTCGCTGGGAAAATGCGTTGGATAAAGAAAAAATGCACCGAGTATTAAATGGTGATATGTCAAGCTCAATAGAAGAAACCGCAAAGAAATAATAAACATGACCTACAATAAATAATAAAACCTCTTATCCCCCTTATTATAAATGGGGGATATATAACATACCGTTATTGATTTCAAAATAGATACCTCACCATAAAACCAAATGATATACAACAAAAAAATCCCTATCGTTTACTTAATCATTAAGATTTATATTTATTGATATATCCTCATCGTATTTGAAGATACATTTATCCCCCTTCGCTACGCCAGGAGGGATAAGATAACCTCTATTTTGCATGATGCAACTTGAAGTTTATTATTTATTAAGTATAGATCCTTTATATTTAAGTTAAGTTTTGATAAAAATTAACAATTAGTCTAATAATAAATTGGGAATAAATAGGTTTTCATAATAGTAAGAGCTTGCAATTTTTCCCCACGCGACACACGGGACAAGATTTAAGCCTATCATTCTGAAACGCTATTTATATGTCCTAGCATACTAAAAAACCAAAGTACCCGGAGAATATAATGAAAAAGCTACATGATATTGAAAAAGAATTATTGCCCTATACCTCTTATAAGATGCTGATTAATGGTGAGTGGGTTGATAGTGTTTCGAAAAATACACTGAAAAGCTATAACCCCGCAACCGGTGAATTACTGACAGAATATGCGGCAGGAAATGCTGAAGATGTTGAACTTGCTGTCAAAGCTGCCCAAAAGGCCCTGCCGGCATGGAGTAAAACATCCGCTGCGGAAAGACAATCTCTATTACTGAAAATTGCCGACCTGCTGGAAGCAGAAGCTGAACGCTTTATCGTCCTTGAAACATTGGATGGCGGTAAAACCCAAGCTCTCTGTCGTCATTTCGACATTCCTTTTTCGGTTGATCATTTCCGCTATTTTGCCGGGGTTATCCGTGCTCATTCTGATACCACGGATGTTATCGATAATGACACCTTGAGCTTAGTTATCAGGGAACCCATCGGCGTGGTCGGGCAAATTATTCCCTGGAATTTCCCGCTATTGATGGCGGCCTGGAAACTCGCGCCCGCCCTGGCTGCCGGTAATACGATTGTGATTAATCCTGCCAGCCTCACCCCAATCACACTGCTTGAATTGGGGCGTATCATAAATCAAGTTCTGCCAGCAGGCGTTGTCAATATTGTCACGGGGCGGGGTTCGGTGGTCGGTCAAGCGATCCTCGACCACGACGGCATTAACAAGGTCGCCTTTACCGGATCAACTGAAGTCGGTTACAACGTTGCCGCAGCGGCGGCGAAAAGGCTCATTCCTGCAACGCTGGAATTGGGGGGTAAATCGGCCAACATCGTCTTCCCTGATGCCAATATGCAAAAGGCTGTCAAATATGCCGCCAATGCCATTTTATTGAATCAAGGGCAAGCCTGTGAATCCGGCGCCCGCCTGTTCCTGCATAAAGATATTCACGATGAATTCCTGCGCTCACTGAAAAGCGTCTTTGAATCCATCAAAGTAGGTGATCCGATGCTGGCAGAAACAGAAATGGGCAGCCAAGTCAGTGAAGAGCAAATGAATACCATTTTAGGTTACATTGATCTGGCAAAACAGGAAGGGGCAACCATTCTGACCGGCGGAAACCGCCTGACAGAAGCCGGACTTGATGAGGGCTTCTTTATCCAGCCAACGATCCTGACCAATGTCACTAATAACATGCGGGTTGCACAGGAAGAAATTTTCGGGCCGGTACTCTGTGTCATTCCATTCAGCCACGAAGAAGAGGTCATCGAAATGGCCAATGATTCCGAATATGGTCTGGCAGGCGCCGTCTGGACGCAGGATATTAACCGTGCCCTGCGCATCGCTAAGGCAATAAAAACAGGACGTATGTGGATTAATACCTATCACGAATTACCCGCCCATGCGCCTTTCGGTGGCTATAAGAAATCCGGGCTTGGACGTGAAACCCATAAGATGATGCTGGATGCTTACACGGAAGTGAAAAACATTTATATCAGTACCAAAGACAGCTAACACGTTCGCGACCGACAAGGGAATCGCCACCTGCAAGGGTGGCGATAAAGAAGCCAAGAGAAATTACAACCAGAAGAACCACGCAATCGCAGAAATAATGGCAATACATACCACGTTCAGTACTATGCCGACTCTGACCATTTCACTTTGTTTGATGTAGCCGGTGCCATAAACAATCGCATTAGGTGGCGTTGCTACAGGTAACATAAAGGCACAGGATGCACCAATACCAATGATCATAGTCAAAACCATGACCGGCATTCCCAGCGCTTCTGCAACCGTGGCAAAAATCGGTACAAGCAGCGCTGCGCTCGCCGTGTTACTGGTGAATTCGGTCAGGAAGATAATAAACGCCGCAATCGCAATGATGATCACAAACCAAGGGCTGGTGCCGAAAGTCGCTGCCATGCCATTCGCCATCACTTCACTGGCACCCGAATTTTTCAGGACAGCACTCAATGTCAGGCCACCCCCGAAGAGCATCAATACGCCCCATTCCGTGTTGTTTTGAATCTGTGACCATGTGGATACACCCGTGATACCAATCAGGATAGCCGCACTCACGGCAATAATCGTATCCAGATCTTTGACACCGCCCAGTGCGTCACTGATGAATGAACTGAAAATCCAGCACACGACGGTGAGCAGGAAAATACCCATGGCAATAACACGCTTGCTATTCCATTCCAGATGCTCCAGTTCCAGAGCGAATTTGTGGTTCAGGTTTGGACGCAGCATAAGGTACATCACCCCAACCATGACAGGCATGAGCACAATGACCATTGGCACGCCGTATTGCATCCATGTAAAGAAATCCATACCCAATTGTGCGGCAGCAATGGCATTGGGTGGGCTTCCCACCAAGGTTCCCAGTCCACCGATGCTGGCGCTGTAAGCAACACCGAGCAGCACAAAGACAAAGGTATTACGTTCAGAGCGGACATCCAGATTCGCCAGAATACCGAGCACCAGTGGTAACATCATAGCTGCCGTGGCCGTATTGCTGATCCACATAGACAGCAGGGCGGTAATGCCAAATATCAGCAATATCGCCACGGATAAACGCCCACGGGCCAGCATCAGCAAGCGGTTAGCGATTAATCTATCCAGGCCTTGGATATGCAACGCGGTTGCCAAAGCAAAGCCACCGAAGAATAAAAAGATTATCGGGTTTGCAAAGGATTTTAGTGCGTCACCGGTATTCAACAATCCCATGCCAACGGCCAGAATAGGAATACACAGCGCAGTAATGGTGACATGGATGGCTTCGGTTAACCATAACACGCCAACAAATGCCATTAATGCCAAGCCTGCATTGGCTTTTTCCCCGTAAGGTAAAAACTTAAGCAATACCACAAGCAAGATGATATCCAGCGCAAGGATAATTAAGCCTCTTTTATTTGAAGGGGTAGGCCCAATCGCCGGGGTTAAAGATTCAGAAGCGTCCATGAAGACTCCATAAAACAATAAGACCTGACTCTGTAACATAAAAAGCATAAATGATGATTCATTGCCATAAATGTTAAAGAATTACATTACCTGTGAAATAACCTGCGAAATAATAAGGAGTCTTATCAAATAATAAAATACGAGTTGTGTGATTTTGGGATCTGCTACGCGGGATTTATCTGATTACTGAATTTTTGTGCAAAAAAAGAACTGAATTTCTGTTGTTATATCACATTTTTATCCTGCAACAGGATGAAGAATAACGATGAAAAATAACATTTTCTTTTATTAAAAAGGCGAAAGAGACTATTCCCTTTAGTTTACTTTCTGTTATGGGCGGATATAATTGCATAATAATTATCTATACACAAAACGCCCTTAATAGGGGTTTTAATGTGGAGATAGTGGAATGGATAAGATCACTGCAATTAAAACATTAGACAAATTCAGCAAGATGGGAAAAAACATCTTCCTCTTGCAAGATTTGGCGGTCATCTTTGCTGATGAAGCACCACGAACATTGAAAAAGTCCATTGATCGTCTTATCAAGGCCGAGTTGCTGGTGCGTATCACCAAGGGGGTTTATACAAATGCACGCGCGAGCTTGGGCGCTTATCCACTGGAGAGCATCGCAATCAATATTCGACGTGGCGAATACAGCTACATCAGTCTGGAATCAGCATTGTCCCAATACGGGATTATCTCCCAGATCCCTACCGACAGACTTACGATTATGTCTACCGGCAGGTCAGGGGAATTTGAAACACCGTGGGGTGTCATTGAGATCACGCACACCAATAAGAAACCGAGTGAAATCCTGAAAGGAACGTTGGAAAACCGTGGGCCAATGCGTATCGCAAGAGAAGAAACGGCCCTTCGTGATTTAAAGCGAGTGGGCAGAAACACCCACCTGATTCAAAGGGAGGAATTGGAGCATGCCTGATAAAACCGATTTTAATATTCTTGTCGATGAAATCGTTACGCAGGACGGGTTTGCCAACATCAGGCCTGTCGTTGAAAAAGAGCTGTTGCACTATGACATTTTGTATTGTCTGGCTAAAGAGGGTTTGCTGAGAAAACTCACCTTTCAGGGAGGCACATCTTTAAGGCTCTGCTATGATTCCAACCGATTCAGTGAAGATTTGGACTTTGCAGGTGGCCGTGACTTTTGTTCAGCAGATCTGAACAGAATTAAAGAGAGCGTCGAAAGCTATTTGGGCGCACGTTACGGTCTTGAAGTCACCGTAAAGGAACCTAATGAGCTCAGAAAGGAGCCAGAGTATACCGATGTGAGAATCGATAAATGGCAAATTTCTGTCACAACCGCCCCAGAGCGTAAGGACTTGCCAAAGCAACGCATCAAAATTGAGATCGCTAACATCCCGGCCTATACAAAGAATCCGCGCCCATTAAAGCGCAATTACCCTGTGTTACCTGATGGCTACTCTGACACTATCGTGTTGGTAGAAGAATTAACCGAAATCATGGCGGATAAACTGGTTTCATTCCCTGCGACAACGAAATATATTCGTTATCGCGACATGTGGGATTTGGTCTGGCTGAAACAACAGGGAGTTGACCCCGACACCGACCTGATCAAGCGCAAGCTATCGGATTATTATTTAACTGATTTTGGCGAACTGCTTCAGGCACGCTTAGACTCGATTGAAAACCTTATCGCTTCAGGTACCTTTCAGGAAGAAATGAAACGGTTTATTCCTGCACTCGTTTACAACAGAACCATTGGGCAGGCAGACTTCATGCGCTACCTAGAGATCACCCTGAAAGAATTACTCACTACAGTGCAAAAGGCGTTGTACTCACCCGTGATTAACGTCGTTCCTTTCAAAATGTAACATGTACTATCTCAAACTGAGTCTGGCATTTATTAAAAAGGCGAAAGAGACTATTCCCCTTCGCCAAAACATAAATAAGCTTATTCTTTAGAAGAAAAAATCGGCAATTATGCCTGACCTTTCACTTCTTTCAGGCCGTTGAAAGGCGCGCGGTTACCCAGTGCTTCTTCAATACGGATCAACTGGTTGTATTTAGCAACACGGTCAGAACGGCTCATAGAACCAGTTTTGATTTGACCCGCCGCAGTACCGACAGCCAGATCAGCAATCGTTGCATCTTCCGTTTCACCAGAGCGGTGAGAAATAACCGCAGTGTAACCGGCATCTTTTGCCATCTTGATGGCAGCCAGCGTCTCAGTCAAAGAACCAATCTGGTTGAATTTGATCAGGATGGAGTTTGCGATACCTTTTTCGATACCTTCTTTCAGGATCTTGGTGTTAGTTACGAACAGATCGTCACCCACCAACTGGATTTTGTCACCCAAGACTTTAGTCTGGTAAGCAAAACCTTCCCAATCAGATTCGTTCAGGCCATCTTCGATGGAAACAATGGGATACTCTTTGGTCAATGCTTCCAAATAGTGGGTAAATTCCTGAGAAGTGAACGTCTTGCCTTCGCCTTTCAGTTCATAGTTGCCCGTTTCTTCGTTATAGAATTCAGACGCAGCGCAATCCATCGCCAGAGTAATGTCTTTACCCAGTACGTAACCCGCTTGCTCAACGGCTTCTTTGATGGCTGCCAGCGCTGCTGCGTTGGATTCCAGGTTTGGCGCATAGCCGCCTTCATCACCCACCGCGGTGTTCATGCCTTTAGACTTCAGCACTTTTGCCAGATTATGGAAGACTTCGGAACCCATGCGTACCGCTTCTTTCAGCGTGCTTGCACCAATCGGCTGGATCATGAATTCTTGGATATCCACGTTGTTGTCCGCATGTTCACCACCGTTGATGATGTTCATCATTGGCAGGGGCATGGAGTATTTACCCGGCGTTCCGTTCAGTTCAGCGATGTGCTCATATAGCGGCATACCTTTCGCTGCGGCCGCTGCTTTGGCGTTGGCGAGAGAAACCGCCAAAATCGCGTTAGCACCGAAGTTAGATTTGTTTTCAGTACCATCCAGCTCGATCATGACTTTGTCGATGTTAGCCTGATCTTTCGCATCCTGACCAAGCAGAGCCTGTGCAATTGGGCCGTTGACCGCAGCAATGGCTTTCAGTACACCTTTACCCATGAAGCGAGACTTATCGCCATCACGCAGTTCCAGCGCTTCGCGAGAACCGGTTGAGGCACCTGATGGCGCAGCAGCCAGACCCACAAAGCCCCCTTCCAAGTGAACTTCTGCTTCTATCGTTGGGTTACCACGGGAGTCGATGATTTCACGGCCAAGCACTTTAACGATTTTGGACATTTGGTTTTCCTCAAGTCACAAGTTAAATTCCGGGCAACCGATTGAAACTAAAAGTGATTACTTTAAAAGTATCTCAAAATAATTCGTTTAATATCAATCCATTGCCCCATATCTTATTTCAATTCGCCTTTCTGATATTTGCTTGCGGCTTCGACAAAGCCAGCAAATAACGGATGACCATCGCGAGGCGTTGAAGTGAATTCTGGGTGGAACTGACACGCCACGAACCACGGGTGCGCTGGGTTCTCGATGATTTCCACCAGTCTGTTGTCGATTGAACGGCCAGCAACACGCAAACCGGCATCTTCAATGCGTTTCAACAGTAAATTATTCACTTCATAACGGTGGCGATGACGTTCAACGATGTCTTGCTGGCCATAGAGTTTACGTACCAAACTGTCTTCAGTCAGATGGCATACTTGACCACCAACGCGCATCGTTCCGCCGAGATCGCTCTCTTCGCTACGTACTTCTAAGTTGCCGTTCTCATCACGCCATTCGGTGATCAGACCCACAACCGGTAACTTACATTCAGGCTCGAACTCCGTGGAGTTAGCTTCTGCCATGCCCGCAACATTGCGAGAAAATTCAATCAGAGCCACCTGCATGCCCAGACAAATACCCAAGTATGGGACATTGTTCTCACGGGCATAACGTGCTGTCATAATCTTGCCTTCGATACCACGGCCACCAAAACCACCCGGCACCAGAATCGCATCCAGACCTTTCAATACGTCAACACCACGCGTTTCAACATCCTGTGAATCGATCAATTTGATATTGACCGTCAGGCGATTTTTCAACCCGCCATGTTTCAGGGCTTCAATCACTGACTTATAAGCATCTGGCAATTCAACGTATTTGCCCACCATCCCAATGGTCACTTCACCCGATGGATTAGCTTCTTCATAAATAACCTGTTCCCATTCGGACAGATCAGCTTCCGGGCATTCGAGGCTGAATCGTTTACAAATATAATCATCTAAGCCCTGAGATTTCAAGAGGGCAGGGATTTTATAAATGGAATCAACATCTTTTAAAGAAATAACCGCTTTCTCTGGTACGTTACAGAAAAGCGCAATTTTTGCACGCTCATTGGCAGGAATGGTGCGATCTGAACGGCAGATCAACACGTCTGGCTGAATACCAATGGAGAGTAATTCTTTCACGGAGTGCTGAGTCGGCTTGGTTTTCACTTCACCCGCTGCGGCCATATAAGGCACCAGCGTCAGGTGCATAAACAGCGTGTTTTCACGGCCGACTTCCACCGCCATCTGACGAATGGCTTCGAGGAATGGCAGAGATTCGATATCACCAACCGTCCCGCCGATTTCCACCAAGACAACATCATGACCTTCTGCACCACGGATGATGCGGTCTTTGATTTCATTGGTGATATGAGGAATAACCTGGATCGTGGCACCCAAATAATCGCCACGGCGCTCTTTGCGCAGCACTTCGGAATAGACACGGCCTGTTGTGAAGTTATTGCGGCGTGTCATTTTGGTTCGGATGAAACGTTCGTAATGACCTAAATCGAGATCAGTTTCAGCGCCGTCTTCGGTCACGAAAACTTCCCCGTGTTGGGTTGGGCTCATTGTACCTGGATCGACGTTGATATACGGGTCCAGTTTCATAATGGTGACATTGAGTCCACGGGCTTCGAGTATAGCCGCCAAAGAGGCTGCGGCAATGCCTTTACCCAGAGAGGATACGACCCCGCCGGTCACAAAAATATAATTAGTTTTCATGCTGAACCTGAAAGTTTAGGTTTAAAAGGATGATGAATATAACAGGACGGGAAAGCAGTATACCCTAACCTTAATTTCGCTACAAATCATCTAAGCAGGGTAAAGTGTCACACAATCCGTCACACCGCGAAATAATCATCCAATTTTATTTTTAAATTCAGTTAGTTATTGGAATTAAATTTTTTCACCCGCTGCCACATTTCTTCCATCTCATCCAATGTCGCCGTTTCCAGTGACAAGCCTTTGTCAGTGATCAATCTTTCGACGTGACGAAAACGGTTTTCGAATTTCTGACAAGCTTTTTGCAACGCTATTTCCGGTTGATGCCCCAAATGGCGGGATAGATTGACCACCGAAAACAGCAAATCGCCCAGTTCTTCTTCCAGCCGGCCTTGATCAACCACCGCCTGTTTCGCTTCGTCCATCACTTCATCAATTTCTTCATAGACTTTGTCCAGCACAGGGCCAAGGGTATCCCAGTCAAAGCCGACCGAAGCGCAGCGTTTCTGGATTTTATAGGCTTTCATCAATGCCGGCAGGCTAACCGGGATATCATCCAGCACCGAATGCTGGTTTTTCTCCGCCCTTTCTGCCGTCTTGCGTTGTTCCCAACTGCCTAGCGCCTCTTCACTGTTGATACCGGCTTGTTGATTGAAGATATGAGGATGGCGGCGTTCCAGCTTGTCACACACGGCCTCACAAATATCATCGAAATCAAACTGTTGTTGCTCTTGAGCCATCTGGGCATAAAACACGATATGAAACAGCAGATCCCCCAATTCTTCTTTCAGGGCATTCGCATCATCGCGTTCAATCGCATCGAGCACTTCATAGGTTTCTTCCAGCGTATAAGGGGCTATCGTCGCACAGGTTTGTACTTTGTCCCACGGACAGCCGTTCTGGGGATGGCGCAACTGCGCCATAATCCCCTTAAGTCGTTCAATCGAGACAGGTTTCATTTTATCCATGTTTGCTGAGTTACCGTGAATTACCGTGCAGGCGTCTGGCTTCAATGACATCAGACAACTGATTGAGCTTCGCCAATACCCGCCCAAGCACCTGCAAGTTATAAATCTCAATGTTCATATCAATGGTCGCAAGCTGTTGCTTAACATCACTGCGGCTGCTGACGCCCAACACATTGACTTTTTCATTGGCGAGGATCGTCGTGATGTCACGCAATAAGCCACTGCGATCATTGGCGAGAACCCGTACCACCAGTGAATAGCCGCTGGAATAACTCTCTCCCCAGACGGCATCGACGATCCGTTCCGGTGAGCTGGCTTCGAGTTCCGCCAACTGATCACAATCCGCACTGTGGATGGAGATCCCGCGCCCGCGGGTGATAAACCCAATAATCTCATCACCGGGGATGGGCTGGCAGCAACGGGCCAGGTGGTGCATTAAGTTACCGACCCCTTCGACGACCACCCGGCCATTATCTTTGCTGGTATTGCGCGGTGTATAGGTCTTGCTCTCCAGATTGCGAAGCGCTTCGCGATCTTCTTCTTCTGCCGTCGTTTTGTTGAACTTGGCTTGCAGGAAATTCACTAACTGGTGGATGCGGATATCACCGACGCCAATGCCGGCCAGCACTTCTTCCAACGTATGGACGTTATAACGGGCGATTAGCACTTTCTCGGCTTCTTTGACCGTGATCCCCAAATGCGTCAATTCATTGTCCAGCATCTGACGGCCGGCAATGATATTTTTGTCACGATCTTGCTTGCGGAACCAGTTGTGGATTTTCGCGCGTCCACGGCTGGTCGTCACATAGCCAAGGTTAGGATTCAACCAGTCACGGCTGGGATTCGGGTGTTTCTGGGTAATAATTTCAATTTGATCACCCATCTGGAGCTGATAACTGAACGGGACGATGCGTCCGCCGATCTTTGCCCCAATGCAGCGATGGCCGACATCACTGTGAATGTGATAGGCAAAATCCAGCGGGGTGGAGCCAATCGGCAAATCAATGACATCCCCTTTTGGCGTAAAGACATAAACGCGGTCATCAAACACCTGACTGCGCACTTCATCCAGCATTTCGCCGCTGTCTGACATCTCCTCCTGCCATGCGATCAATTTCCGCAACCAGGCAATGCGGCTTTCATAACTGCCGGATTTACCACCACCAATCGCCGTGCCTTCTTTGTATTTCCAATGCGCCGCGACACCAAGTTCGGCATCATCATGCATCTGACGGGTACGGATCTGGATTTCAAGCGTTTTTCCATTCGGCCCCAAAACGACGGTATGGATGGATTGATAGCCATTTGGTTTCGGGTTAGCCACGTAATCGTCGAATTCATCCGGCAAATGACGATAGTGAGTATGCACTATCCCCAGTGCGGCGTAACAATCCTGCAAACGCTCGACCACAATCCGCACAGCACGCACGTCAAATAATTCATCAAAAGACAGGGCTTTCTTCTGCATTTTGCGCCAGATGCTGTAGATATGTTTCGGCCGCCCGTAGATTTCAGCGCTGATCCCTTCTTTCAGCATGTACTTACGCATTGTCGTCACGAATTTCTCGATATATTGTTCACGATCAATCCGGCGCTCATGCAGCAAGTTGGCAATTTTCTTATACTCATCAGGATGCAGATAACGGAAACAGAAATCTTCCAGTTCCCATTTTAACTGCCCAATACCCAGCCGATTGGCGAGCGGCGCATAGATATTGGAACACTCTTTGGCCGCCAGCACCCGCTCATCTTCACTGGCATCTTTCACTTCCCGCAAGTGGGCAATACGTTCCGCCAGCTTGATTACCACGCAGCGAAAATCTTCCACCATCGCCAACAGCATCCGGCGAACATTATCAACCTGTGTCGAACACGTCGAGCCGGTATGCGTGGCTTTCAGTTGGCGAATGGCATCCATTTCCAACACACCATGCACTAAGTTCGTGATGGCCTTGCCAAAGGTTTCGGTCACAGTTTCGCTATCGAGTAGTTTGGCATTAAGGATGGGAAAAAGCAGCGCAGCCCGCATACTGTCATTATCCATGCTCAATGTGGACAGGATCTCCACCATTTCCACACCGCGCCACAGCAACAGTTCCGCATTGGGATGACCCTGGACTTTTTCGTGACAATATCGCCAGGTTTCAACCAATTTTTCATTGGATTGTGGGTTAGTAATGTTTAAACTCGCGATCCACTTATTGACAGCAAATTCACCTGCCGGTGTGAGATGCGCACTTCTTACCGCAACCATAATTTCTCCCTACTCGATATCCATTGGCTCGCTGCAAAACAGAGCCATAGATTCCAGATGGCCGGTGTGCGGAAACATATCCAGCATCCGCACACTGACAAGATGATAACCCGCCTCCAGCAAGACCTTGCTGTCCCGTGCGAGTGTTGTGGGGTTACAGGAAACGTAAACCACTTTTTCGGGGGCTAACTTTACAATATGAGCCATAACACCCGCCGCGCCAGCGCGGGCGGGGTCCAGCAACACTTTATTGAACCCTTGTGCGGCCCAAGGTTGCCGGTGAATCTCCGCTTCCAGATTTGCATGAAAAAAATCGACGTTATGAAGTTGATTCAGCCGGGCGTTATATTGCCCACTCGCCACCAGCTCAGCAACCCCTTCCACGCCAACGACCGCCTGAACTTTAGTCGCTATCGGCAAGGTGAAATTTCCCATGCCACAAAACAGATCCAGTACCCGGTCCGTGGGTTGCAAATCCAGCCACGCCAACGCCTGTGTGACCATTTGTTGGTTCACCCCATCATTGACCTGAATAAAATCTTGTGGACTGAACACCAGTTTCAATCCATCCACCTGATACCACGGCGCGGCTTGCTCTGCCATCAATGGCTCAAGCGATTTCTCATCACCCAATAAATAAATCGCCACCTGGTGTTGCAGCGAAAAAGTGCGCAAGGTTTGCTTATCTTCGTGCTTAAGCGGATCAAGGTGGCGTAACACGACTAATGGGCCACTCTCCGCCAAGACCAGCTCCACATGTCCCAGTCTTTTCACCGCCTGCAAACGATTCAGGCACTGGTGCAACGGTTGCAATAATTGTTCCAATTCAGGACGCATCACCGGACAGTGTTTAATATTCACCAAATCGTTGGTCTGGCTCTGGCGAAATCCCATCAATAATGTGCGTTGCTTGGCGTGATATTGCAGGCCCAATCTGGCCCTGCGCCGATAGCCATATTCTGGGCTGTGGATGATGGGATGTGCACTGATGCGAATCCCGGTTTCCCGCTGGATCAGGTGTTCCAGTACACTGGCCTTGGTATTCACTTGCAGCTCAGTGGCAACATGCTGCTGCTGGCATCCGCCACACACGTTAAAGTGCGGACAGTAAGGCGCGACGCGATGCGGGCTGTCTGATAGCCTTTTCACTATCCTGGCTTTCGCAAACTGGCGTTTTTCCTCTGTCAGTTGGATCTGTGCCTGCTCACCCGGCAATAACCCTGAAATAAAGATCGTTTTTCCCTGATGACGGGCAATACCTTGCCCTTGTGCATCAAGGTTATCTGCGGTAACGGAAATAATGCCTCGGTTTACGGAGCGACGGTTTGGGGAGTAAAATTGCACCATGATTCTGACTGACTTTGAAAAATTGAGTTCTGATTTTCCCACAATGGACGCCTATGACCAAATATAGCCTACGCACCCGTATGATGAGCCTGATATTGGTTCCTGTTTTACTGGTCGGAACGCTGGTGAGTATATCATTTATCTCATATCGCTATTATGAGTTGAAGAGCCTGATCGTCCGCAGTGGGATCAGCATTATTGAACCCTTATCCATCGCCAGCGAAGTGGGCATTAATCTGGACAATCACCCGCGGGTTGATTCATTGCTCAACAACCTGCATAACCGGAACTCTGAAATTGTCAGAGCCATTGCGATCTTTGATAAAGATAACAAATTATTCGATATTTCGAATGACAAATATGATGTGAATCGCTTGAGGCTCACCGCCAACGAATCCATGCCCACCACGTTGTCCAAGACGGAATACGGTAACAGTATCATTTTAAGGATGCCGATTACCTCAGAAATGTCTTCTTCCTATAATTGGCAGGATGCCGCTAACGGCACGTTACCCGTGACGCCATCCATTGGCTACATTGCTATTGATTTGGACTTACGTGCTGCTCAACTTCAGCAATATAAGGAAATTGCTACCTCCATCATTTTGTTGATTTTATGTCTGGGCGGCACCGCCCTGTTTGCCCACGTGCTGGTACGTAAAGTCACCCAACCCCTGAACTGCATGGTGAAAGCCGTCGATCGCATCCGTCAGGGGCAACTGAACAGCCGGGTGACAGGGGCTATGCCCGGCGAATTGTCGGCGCTCCAGAATGGTATTAACACCGTGGCAGAATCGTTGTCAAAATACAAAGATGAGATGCAGCTTCATATCGATCAAGCCACATCCGACCTGCAAATTACGATGGAACAGTTGGAAATTCAGAATGTTGAGCTGACTATCGCCAAAAAACGCGCACAGGAGGCGGTCAGGATCAAAACGGAATTTCTGGCGAATATGTCCCATGAATTACGCACACCGCTCAATGGAGTTATTGGCTTTACCCGCCAGATGTTAAAAACGCCGATTACTTCTCAACAGATGGAGTATCTGTATGTCATTGATCGCTCAGCCAATAACCTGCTGAAAATTATCAATGACATTCTGGATTTCTCCCGGCTGGAATCCAATAAACTGGTCTTGGATCAGGTGCCTTTTCTGTTAAGGGATACTGTCAATGAAGTGATTGAACTGCTCACACCGGCCGCCAGTGTGAAAAATCTTCCCCTGCATCACCATATTGATGAGAAATTACCCAATCTGATGATGGGTGATCCGACCCGCTTGCAGCAAATACTGACGAACCTGATTGGCAATGCGATTAAATTCACCGATAAAGGCCGTGTGACACTGGATGTTAAATTACGCCAGCAGCAACACCATCTTGTCCAGCTTGATTTTACCGTGACCGATACCGGTATCGGGATTAAACCGGAATACCGTCCGATCCTGTTTCAGGCCTTCAATCAGGCCGATGCCAGCATTACCCGTCATTACGGGGGAACCGGGCTGGGATTAAGCATCACTAAGCGGTTGGTCAATGAAATGAAGGGAGAGATTGATTTTACCAGTGAGGTCGCTAAAGGAACGGTATTTTATTTTGATATCTGGCTGGAAAAAGAAGAGTATCCATTCGCCTCCTTGCCGCAACCTCTGCCTATCTCTTCGGTATCAGCACGTTTACCGATGACGGTCATGGCGGTGGATGATAATCCCGCTAACCTGAAATTGATCGGGACGCTGTTGAATGAACTGGTTGAAAATACCTTGCTGTGCAGTAGTGGCATAGAAGCATTGGAAATCGCGCAGCAACATGCGCTGGATTTGATTTTGATGGATATCCAGATGGCGGATATGGACGGTATCCAAACGTCTGAACAGATCCGGCAATTCCCCCTCCATCAAGAAACCCCCATTGTGGCGGTAACGGCCTTTGCTTGCCACGAGGCAAAGAGTGCCCCGTTTATCGGCTGCCTGACCAAACCGTTGGATGAAAACGGCCTAAAAACATGGCTTAATCAATACTGTCGGCAGAAAAAGCCACAAGCCATTGATTGGGATATGGCGTTAACGCAAACCGCCGGAAAAGCGTCACTGGCGCAGGAAATGCTGGATATGCTGCTACAATCTCTGCCCGATATGAAGCGTATGATTGAGCAAGCCTTAACCGCCGACGGCGAAGCGACCCGCAAACACTTTCAGCATCATGTTCACCAATTGCACGGCAGTTGCTGCTACAACGGGGTGCCTAAACTGAAAGCCATTTGCGAATTGGTCGAAAAACAACTGCAACAAGGTGTTACCTTGGCCGATCTGGAGCCTGAATTACTGGAATTCATCGACGAAATCAATCACGTCATGGCGGCAGCGCCTGACGTGCTCAACGCAACCCGAACCGTTACTTTGTGACCATAAACTTCCGATATTCCTCGTAAGCGTAATGATCCGTCATGCCACTGATATAGTCCTGAATCAGACGTGCCCGATAATAAAATTCGAGCACATCTTTTTCAGCTTCATTCGTGGCGACGATACTCCCCACGGCTTCGCCATAAGCCAGACGATGCTTACTTGAAAGTTTGTGCAGCAGGCGAGTTTCAATAAAGTATTCTTTGTGAAAATTATTCTGGTTCAGCTCCATGAAATCCTGCCGGGACAATGCCAGCAACGGGCTGTAGACATCCAGCAATCCGGTAATAATCCGGTATCCCTGTAATTCCAGCTCTTCCACTTCGGGGTGATTGAAAACCCGTTTGCGTGTGACACTTTTCAAGGTTTTCAATAAACGGTGTTCATCGCCATCACCTTCCAGCAAGGCGTGATTAAATGTCCCCGAATAAATCTCCGCAAGGTGTTTAATAAACAATTTGGCGGTATAAGGCACCAATTTCCCGGTGATAAATACCCGTAAATACATGAAAAATTGTTCGTGGATATTACGGCGCGCCTCGTTATTGGTGGTTTTTTTATAGGCTTGTATCACCGTCGATTCGAATAAATCCCCTTTCCGGTGCCCGCCGTTTTCTTCCCACTCTTTTTTCAGGTATTCCACCAACTGCTCAACATTAAAAATGCCCTTTTCAACCGCATCATCTAAATCTGCAATGCAATAGGAGATATCATCTGCGGCTTCCATAATGTATGTCAGCGGGAAACGGCAGAAATCCCCCATTTGCAGCTCTGTTTTCAATTCACGGATAAAATTATCTTCCGACCAGTAATAGCCTTTTTTCTTCATCAGGTAACTGAATTCAGCCGGGTTCTCTTCCAGCCGATAGGCCGGGCAGGTATATTTCAATATGCAGCCAATCTGGGCATAAGTGAGATTCAGGCGTAGTAAATTATGCGCCAGACGGATCGCCTGCGCATTGCCTTCAAACTGGCATAAATCTTTACGCAATTGCCGGCAGAATAGATCTCTCTTTTCTTCCCCCGTCAAACGCAATGCCGCAACCTGACACGCATCCTGCCGATCTGCCGTTTCCGGCGAATAGTCCGGATCTAACCGACGGGAGAACCAATCTTTAATGGCGGCTTCCCCAAAATGCCCAAAGGGCGGATTGCCAATATCGTGCATCAGGCAAGCCATCTCAACCAGACTTTCAAAAGCCGTCAGGCGATCACTCAGCCCATATTTTCTCAATGCGTCTTGCTTTGCCAGCTCCGCAATAATCGTTTTTGAGATATAGCGCCCGGTTTGCTGCACTTCGAGCGAATGCGTCAACCGACTGCGTACCGCCGCATTACGTTCCAACGGAAAGACCTGTGTTTTCTGTTGCAAGCGCCGAATGGCGGCTGAGTTGATAATCCGCCCACGATCACTTTCAAATTGGCGATTCACGCTCTCTTCATCATCGGGATGAATGGAAGATTTACTGAACTTGCGTTGGTAATTCAACTTCTGCTTAAAATCAATCTTAGACATTAAACCCCCCATGCCAAATGAAACGATTATTTAGAATTGGAATTGGCTATTCAATGATACACTTTCCGCTTAAATCAGCCTGTTAATATAGGCTGCAATCCATCAATAACAAGCGAGTATGACACAATGAAAATAGGTGTAATAGGTGCAATGGAACAAGAGGTGACATTGCTGCGTGACCAGATTGAAGGTCTGCAAACATTGTCACGGGGCGGATGTGAAATCTATACCGGCAAGCTGAATGGCGTTGATATCGCCCTGCTGAAATCCGGTATTGGTAAAGTTGCCGCCGCACTTGGCACCACCTTATTGATTGAACATTGCCAGCCGGATATCGTGATTAACACGGGTTCAGCCGGTGGCCTTGATCCTAAGCTGAACGTGGGCGATATCGTGGTTTCCGAAGCAGTTCGCTACCATGATGCGGATTTAACCGCCTTTGGCTATGCACCGGGTCAGATGGCACAATGCCCTGCCGCATTTATGGCTGACGCTACCTTGATCTCGCTGGCAGAAAAATGTATCCAATCCCTCGACTTAAATGCCGTGCGGGGTCTGGTTTGCAGTGGTGATGCCTTTATCAATGGTGCAGAACCACTGGCACGCATTCGCGCCACTTTCCCCGATGTTGCCGCGGTTGAAATGGAAGCCGCAGCCATTGGTCATGTTTGCCATCAATATAACCTACCCTTTGTGGTTGTGCGGGCGATTTCTGACGTTGCCGATCAAGAATCCCATCTCAGTTTTGATGAATTTTTGGTTGTCGCGGCACGCGAATCAACCCGGATGGTCAATGCCATGCTGACTGAACTCAGCAAACAGTAAACCAGCATTCATTAAAGTGGAGCATCGCTAATGACATCATGTTTGAAAATCATTTTCCACCGATCCCGTTGGCTGGCATTTTCACTCCTTTGGTACAGCGTTTGCGGTGGTTTCAGTGCTCCGCTTTATGCAGCCGCTTCCCGCGTGATCAGCCTTGCACCCTCAACGACAGAACTGGCGTATGCGGCGGGGCTGGGTGATCAGCTTGTCGCAGTTAGCGCTTACTCCGATTATCCTGAAGCCGCCAAAAAGCTGGAGCAAGTTGCTGACTGGCAAGGCATCAATGTTGAACGGATCATTGCCCTGAAACCTGATCTGATTCTGGCATGGCGTGGCGGTAATCCTCAGCGTCCTCTGGAACAACTCTCTGCTCTGGGCATTAAGATTTTTTATTCTGATGTGAAGAAAGTGGAAGATGTTGCAACAGAGTTGGAACAACTGGCTGCTTATAGCCCACATCCCGATATGGCTAAGGCATCTGCCGCCAGTATTCGTGATAAGTTCGATCGATTAAAGCAAGATTATGCCAACCTGAACCCTAAGCCCGTGTTCTTGCAGTTTGGCATGAATCCGATTTTCACGTCCTCTAGCCATACTATCCAAAGCGAGATAGTTTCCGCCTGTGGCGGTAAAAATATTTTTGCTGACAGCCCGGTTCCGTGGCCGCAGGTTAACCGTGAGCAAGTACTCACCCGCAAACCGGAAGTGATTGTGATAGGTGGAACGCAAGAGCAAAAACAGCAGGTTGCGGATTTTTGGCGACCCCAAATGAAGGTCAGGATTATCGCGCTGAATGATGACTGGTTTAGCCGTGCGGGGCCAAGGATTATTTTGGCGGCAGAACAACTTTGCCGGCAGTTAAACTAGCCCTATCCAAAATTACTATGCAGATGGAAGGAATGCCCGTATTTCTCACAAAATAGCCTCCGCAACAGGAGGCTATTTATTGCCATCGTGAGTTTCGCAATCAGATACTAAAAGAAGAGCCACAACCACACGTGGTTTTTGCATTGGGATTGGTGACGATAAAACGGGAACCTTCCAGCCCTTCGGTATAATCCACACAGCCACCGACTAAATATTGCAGGCTCATGGGGTCAACAACCAGCTCAACCCCTTGTTTCTGAATCGTCATATCACCGTCATTAATCTGGTCATCGAAAGTGAAACCATACTGGAAACCGCTACAACCACCACCGGTAATGTAAACCCGCAAACGCAAGTTCGGGTTATCTTCATCAGCAACCAGTACTTTGACTTTATTGGCTGCGGCATCCGTAAACTGCAAAGGCAATGCAGCATCATCGCTCATATTTTTGCTCCAGTCCGGTTTTCCGGTAAAAATTCTCGGAAAGTCATCTTATGCTTTCTGAAATCAGTTAACGGCAATTATCCAATACCTGACTGATTCGTTCAAGTTTTGCCACCCAAATGCGCTAACTCAAATTTCACTTCACTTTATGATGATGATTTGGCTTCCCTTGTGGGGTGTTTTAAAATGATATCCCCATATCTGAACCGTTATCTTTCAGGAGCTTTTATTAATGAGCCAGTCCGAAACGCTTTACTCTCAGGCAAAACATGTGATCCCCGGTGGCGTCAATTCACCGGTGCGTGCTTTTAACGGGGTTGGTGGTACACCTGTCTTTATCCAACGTGCTGACGGTGCTTACCTTTATGATGTTGATGGTAATGCTTATATCGATTATGTCGGTTCATGGGGGCCAATGGTTCTCGGACATAACCATCCTGCTATCCGCAATGCCGTGATTGAAGCCGCAGGGCGTGGCCTGAGTTTTGGTGCACCCACCGCCGCCGAAGTGGAAATGGCAAAGCGAGTCACTGAACTGGTGCCTTCGATGGATATGGTTCGCATGGTGAACTCAGGGACAGAAGCCACCATGAGCGCTATTCGTCTGGCTCGCGGTTATACCCAGCGTGACAAAATCATTAAATTCGAGGGCTGCTACCACGGCCATGCCGATTGCTTGCTGGTCAAAGCCGGTTCGGGTGCCCTGACTATCGGTCAGCCAAACTCGCCGGGAGTGCCCGCTGATTTCGCTAAACACACCCTGACGTGTGTTTACAATGACCTGAATTCTGTCCGCGAAGCCTTCGAAAAATATCCGAAAGATATCGCCTGTATTATCGTCGAACCTGTCGCGGGCAATATGAACTGTATTCCACCGCTGCCGGAATTTCTGCCGGGCCTGCGTAAGCTGTGTGATGAATTTGGTGCCCTGCTGATTATTGACGAAGTGATGACGGGTTTTCGGGTTGCACTGGGTGGCGCACAAGCGTATTACGATGTTAAACCGGATTTGACTTCCCTTGGCAAAATCATCGGTGGCGGTATGCCGGTCGGTGCCTTTGGCGGCCGTCTGGAAATCATGGAAAAACTGGCACCCACTGGGCCGGTTTATCAGGCCGGCACCCTTTCCGGTAACCCTATCGCGATGGCAGCCGGCCTTGCCTGCCTGCAAGAAGTCGCCCAAGCGGGTGTTCATCAGCGCTTAAGCGAACTGACCGACAAGCTGGCCATTGGTTTAAAACAGGCAGCCGCAAAAGCCGGTATTCCTCTGGTGGTGAATCACGTTGGCGGCATGTTCGGTATTTTCTTTACCGATGCACAAAGCGTGACCAGCTATCAGGATGTGATGAAGTGCGATGTAGAACGCTTCAAGCAATTCTTCCACTTAATGCTGGATGAAGGCATCTATCTGGCACCTTCTGCATTTGAAGCCGGCTTTATGTCTGTTGCTCATTCCGATGAAGATATCCAGTGCACAGTTGATACAGCAGCACGTTGCTTTGCTAAATTGAAATAGACTATTTTCTTTCAGGCGCCACTACTTTCTGTTATCAGTGGCGTCTGGGACAGATTGATACTTGATACCAAATTCCGTATTGCCTGAATCGCGGGTATTATCGCCAATACATCAAGTAAAATCAGTATTAACCAGTGAAAAAGACCGTCTAACTAATATGGAGAAAGCCCAACTTAAAGCAGTTGTGGCTGGCTTCAAGGAGTAATGATTATGCGTAAAGAATTTTTTGATGACTTACATTTTCGCAGAAAGAGCGTTAAAAACTCTTGCATGTGATAGAACTGAAACCAGATTTGATTGAGACATTACGTTTAGCCTAATTCTTTGGATGAGATTGAAGAGAAAATTTACGGCCGTTTTTCACTAAAAGAGAGAAAATAATGTCAAAACGTACTATTTTGTTAACCGGAGCAAGTGGGCGTATAGGACGGACTTTTTTTCTGTCCATGCACGAACATTATATTTTTACCCTTGTTGATCAAAAACAACCCGATTATCCCGTTCAGTCTCCACATCGTTTCATCCTCGCCGACTTATCCGACCCCTCTGTTACTGAACAGCTAGTCATTGATCTAGAAAATATCATTCATCTCGCTGGTATCCCTTATGCTGATGCTGAATTTGAACATTTATTACCAGCGAATATTTTAACAACAACTTATCTTCTGCAAGCAGCAGCGAAATCTCAATGCCGCCGTTTTGTCTTTGCCAGCAGCGCACAGACAATCGAAGGATATCCGGTCGATAAACAAATACCTGATGGTATAGCTGTCTCTCCCGCTAATTTATACGGCGTCACAAAATGCTATGGAGAAGCACTTTGCTCTTATTTTGCAACTCAAAAAGGATTATCTTCCATCGCGCTGCGAATAGGGGCTTTTGAATTTAAAGAGAATCACGAACTGAAAAATGCTCGTGATCTAAGCGCTTGGCTGAGTCCTGAAGATGCCGTTCAGTTGATCACTTGTGCGATTGAAGCGGAAGGTATCACTTTTTTTATCGCTCACGGTATTTCCAATAACCGATTTAAACGCCTCGATCTCACTCAAACCCACAAAATGTTGGGGTACTCCCCCAAAGATGATGCGTTTAAGTCGTTTGATCTGCGATCGTTTTACCCTTGATACAGCAGCACGTTGCTTTGCTAAATTGAAATAAACTATTTCCTCTCAGGTGCCACTATTTTCTGTTATTAGTGGCACCGGGGACAGATTGATACCCAATATCCTACGATCATAAGATCATAAAATCTTAAATAATCTGGATAAACCGTCGTATATCTCTTCATCTAAACCTAGATTTTCTTTTTCCGCTAAGTGCCTTGCATAATTATTCCATACATGACTTCCTAAACCCATCCAAGGCGGGAAAGTGGGATTACCATTATTCCAGAATTGTACTTTTTTCATAACCTTGAGATGATATCTGTGTCTGAAAAGCCATCTTAATTCTTTTCCGGTTATGCTTTTCTCATCTTCGCGTTTTTCAGCTACACGCTCCATATCTATGCCATCAAGTATAAAATGTACATGTATATCACGAACTAATTTACTATTACTTCTGCCTATCCAAGATAATCCTCCTTTGCATTTTCTGCCTATTGTTAATTCATTATATTCTTGTTTGCTATCCATAACATTGCAATATTTCTTATTGTGTTTTAGATACTTAAAAAAATCTTCTTCATATTTTTTGTACGTATAATGATTACACCCATTATAATGATATCTTTCGTAAAAATCCTCCATAACTTCACTATAATACTGATTATCCGAATCCGAGAGTGGCCCATGCTTGAGGATATTTTCTATT
Organism: Xenorhabdus doucetiae; assembly: GCF_000968195.1. Lineage (NCBI taxonomy): Bacteria > Pseudomonadati > Pseudomonadota > Gammaproteobacteria > Enterobacterales > Morganellaceae > Xenorhabdus > Xenorhabdus doucetiae. Next base: position 3,305,997 of record NZ_FO704550.1, on the reverse strand, counting down.
TCGTCTATATTTTTTAATTCCACAGGAGTTAGATAATAATCAATTAAAATGGGTGGGCTGCGTTTTTCATCATAGTAAGTTTTGACACCATTAAAATGAGAAATTTTACTAAAATAGATATTCCTCTGCTCACTTAAGCCATATACTAAATCACCTGCGAAGAATTTTTCTCTAAAAGGTCTAAAGAATGGCATTTTCTTATCCTATTTTACTTTAAAGAGTATTTATTATAACCGCCAATTATTTAACGAAATTTATTTAATTTCTGTAGAATGTCCCAAGCAGTTCTCCCACTTGATATTGAATAACTATATGTTGAATAATTAGTTATAAAACAATCAATAAGAATGTCAGACTCCACAACATAGGATTTTAAATAATCTGGATAAACCGTCATATCTCTCTTCTTCTCCAGCGCCTCCTTTTTCCATTAGCTTTCTTTCATAATTATCCCATATATGGCCTGCTTCACCGTTCCAAGGTGGGCTAACGGGTTGACCATTCCTCCAGAATTGTACTTTTTGACTTACCTTGGGATGATTTCTGTGCCTGAAAAGCCATCTTAATTCTTTTCCGGTTATACTTTTCTTTTCGAATTCTTCGTGTTTATCAGCGACCCATTGCATATTTATATCATCAAGTATGAAATGGACATGTATATCACGAACTAATTGACTCTTGCTCTTACTTACCCACGATAATGCGCCTTTGCATTTTCTTCCCACATTTAATGTATCTAGCCCATGATTTCCCTCTAAGACACTGTGATATTTCTTATCGTGTCTTAAATGATTAGAAAAATCTTTAGTATATTTTGGAAACTTATCATGATGAGCGTCAAAGTATTTTAATCTTGATCTAAAACATGACATCCTGGTATTCGTCATTTCAGAATTATCCTGATTATTCACGGATTCTCGTTTGATAAAACCCCTCATACACTCCTCTTCCGAAGAAACTAAATAATCATCAATAAAGACTGGTGGCCATGCATTTTCACCAAAGTAAGGTTGAGCATCTCTAAACGCATTGACTGTATCAATATACCTAATCCTCTGTTTTTCTATACCATATATTAAATCACCTAAAAAATATTTTGTCCTAAAGGGTACAAAGAATGGCATATTTTTATCCTATTTTAACTTAAAGAGCATTTATTATAATTGCCCATTATTTAAAGAGATTTATTTAATTTCTGTATAATGCTTCAAGCTGTTCTTCCACTTGATGCTAAATAACGATTTATAAAATAATAAAACAATCAAACAGAATGTCCTCTCCCACAACATAGGATATTGAATAATCTGGATAAACTGTTATATCCCTCTTCTTTTCTTATTAGCTTTCTTTCATAATTATCCCAGATATGGCTTTCTTCACTCTCCCAAGGTGGGCAAACGGGTTTACCATCCTGCCAGAATTGCACTTTTTGTTTGACCTTGGCATTATGCCTGTTTCTGAAAATCCACCTTAATTCTTTTCCGGTTATACTTTTCTTTTCGAATTCTTCGTGTTTATCAGCGACCCATTGCATATTTATATCATCAAGTATGAAATGGACATGTATATCCTGAACTAACTCACTATCGCTCTTGCCTACCCACAATAATCCGCCTTTGCATTTTCTTCCCAAATTTAATTGATTAAATCTTTCTTTTTCATTTACAACTTGGATTCGCATATTAAGCGCAACACCGTAATGAACGAAGTAAATGAGTTGGGGTTCCTGTAAATAACTCATTCGGTGTTTTATAATCTCGTGTCTTACGTGGTCGATTATTTAGTCGGTTTGCCACAAGGTTAACCTCCCGCTCTGATACCTTATTAAAATCGGTTCCTTTTGGAAAGAAATCTTTCGATTTAATCCCATTATTGTTTTCCTTTTATCCCCTCTTTCCCCAAGGGGAAACACGAAAGAGCAAAAAAAATTTTTTTTCTCTAAATTTTTACCGAATCCGTTTTTGTTGGGAAAATTCGAAGTCCGTTATCAAAGGGTAATTGTTTTAACTTTATGTTTTATCATCGAAAAAGTCTTGGTCGCCGCTTTGGCAACACCTTCTGCTGTTTATCTTCAAGTTTAATGATGTTCGTAAATAACGATTTTTCGTTCAACTAAAGTCAATAAGGCACTTTTACGATCTTTGCCAACGATAGTATCCCCTTCCCAATCCCCAATACGCTGCTTTTTATCAACAATTTTTGGGCGATTATCAATACTGACTCTGTTTTTAATTTTTCCTCTGTGCTCATGGCTTCCATAGCGTTTACGATACGGTTTTTTCGCTATCCTAAGATGTTGCCATAAATCACCGCCATTTATTTTATCTTTATAAATCAATCGATAAATTGTTTCATGATGTAAAGAGATTTTCGCTTCCCGCTTGAGATAACCCACAACTTGTTCCGGACTTAAATCTTGCCAAATTAACTGTTTTATCCACTTTGTTATCTCTGGCGTGATTTTTACGGCTTTTACCTTAGAATGACGGCGTTCTAATGCTTTACGCTGAGCTTGTTCAGGTTCATATTTCTCGGCTTCCCGGTTTCGTCTCAATTCCCGGCTAATTGTTGATGGGGCCCGATTAAGCGACGTTGCAATAAAACGTTGTGTAAAACCGGCTTCTTTTAAGCCGAAAATCTGGTATCTTTCTGTTTCGGTCAGTTGCGTATAGGCCATAGTGCATTTTCCTTTGGCGAGAAAGATGCCTACTATAGCAACTGACCGCCTTTCTTAGAAATTGCACTTACTATGCGAATCCAAGCAACACTACTATATTTCTTATTTTGTCTTAAATTTTCAAAAAAATCTTTCGAATATCCTTGGTACTCATTATGATGAATTTTAATATAGTTTAATTTTCCTTTGCAATAATCCACATTTCCCTTATTACGTTTGATAACATCCTCCATACATTTTTTTCCGGAGGAACTACATAATCATCAATGTAGATGGGTGGCCATGCATTATCATCATTTAGCCCTCTGGCATCGATAAAAGCAGAAACGAAATCAATATATCTCCTCCTCTGTCCCCTTAAGCCATAGATTAAATCACCCGGAATAAATTTATTTCTAAAGGGTCTCAGGAATGGCATGTTTTTATCCTACTTTAGTTTAAAGATTGTTTATTATAAGCACCTATTTATTAAAGAGACTTATTTAATTTATATAGTTATTTAAATTAAAATACCAAACGGGTAAAAATAAGTAATTGTTCGTAAAATATAAAGCATTTCCCCTACGCAGAGAAATTTATCCAAAGTGGCATGATCTGAGGTTTCTTAACGAGAAGATATTTAATAATTAAGCTCCCCACCCATTTTCGGCAGGGAGCTATATATTATATTTTATGACTTATCAATAAATTATCACTGACCAAACATCTCACGCAGCCAGCCGGGGGCTTCTTCTGCATTCTCCTCTATCGGCTGTTGTACCGATTGCTGGCACAATCCCTGTGGATCATCCGTCCAAACCGGCAAGACTCTGATACCGCCGCCCTCGCAGTTGAAACTGCCGTCTTCATTGACGGACATATCCACAATACCTTCCGGTGGGCGGTTATTCAGTGCCAGTGGCGTTTCGTTTTCCAGATAACGGCGGTAAATCGTCAGTGCCCCCGTCGCGCCGGTCAAATTGGTCGGGCCATAGTTATCACGCCCCGTCCAGACAACCACAACTTCCTTACCATCAATTCCCGTAAACCAACTGTCACGAAGATCGTTCGTCGTGCCGGTCTTACCGGCCAGATTATATTGACCATATTTTCCAGCCAGTGATCGGCCTGTACCGCGGGCAATCACTTGCTGCATACCGTACAGTGTCAGATAAGCAGCTTGGGGAGGAACAGCCCGTTCTGCCTGTGGATAGCTCTGGTAAATCACCGTACCGTCTTCTGCAATGATGGAGCGTAACGCAGAAAGTTTTGCCCGATTACCGCCACTGGCAATCGTCTGGAACTCTTGCGCCATTTCCATTGGCGTCAGGCTAATCGCGCCCAACAACATGGCCGGGATTTGCTGGATCTCTTTTGCCGGAATCCCCAGTGAAACTAAGGTACTGGCAATGCGATCTAACCCAACATCCAGCCCCAAATTCACGGTCGGGACATTCATTGAACGCGCTAACGCATCGATCACCATTACTCGCCCACTGAAAGTGCGGCTAAAGTTCCTCGGTTCCCAAGGCTTTCCACCCGACTGAGGAATAGAAATAGGTTCATCCGACAGCCAGGTATTCAGGCGATATTTATCCGGTTGACTCAATGCCGTCAGATAAGTGGCTGGTTTTGCCAGCGAACCAATCAAACGGCGGGCATTCAATGCACGGTTAAATCCGGCATACTGTGGTTGGGAGCCGCCAACCATCGCACGAATTTCACCGCTGAAACGGTCAACCACCACCATTGCCCCTTCCAAGTCAGCAACCTTGCGGGCTTTTCGCAGGGCAGCCACGCCCTTTTCAACCGACTCTTCTGCCGCATCCTGTGCAACCGGATCTAACGTCGTGAAGATTTTTACCCCCGATAAGTCATTAACCTTATCGCCTAACTTTTCCTGCAATTCCTGCCGCACGAGCTGCATAAAAGCGGGTTGCGGTGTCAGACTTTCACTTTTCGGTTTGACACCCAGTGAACGGGCACTCAGCGTGTCATACTCTTTTTGCGTGATAATGTTTCGGCTCTGGAGAATTTTCAGAACAATATTGCGGCGTTCCAGCGCCTTTTGGGGATGACGCCACGGGTTATACACCGATGCGCCTTTCACCATGCCCACCAACAAAGCCTGCTGATCCAAGGTTAATTCACTAATCGGGCTGCCAAAGTAGTACTGACTCGCCAGCGGGAAACCGTGGATCTGCTCATCACCACTCTGCCCCAGAAAAACTTCGTTCAAGTACAATTCAAGCACACGATCTTTGCTGTAACGTGCATCTAACAGGATTGCCATCAGCGCTTCATTCGCTTTACGGCTCAGGGTGCGTTCATTTGAGAGGAACAGGTTTCTCGCCAATTGCTGTGTCAGGGTGCTGCCCCCCTGAACGGCACGCCCCGCCATCAGATTAGCCAATGCCGCGCGGGCAATGGAAAGCGGCCTGACCCCGCCATGTTCATAGAAATAACGATCTTCTGTTTCCAGCAACGTCCTGACCAGTGAATCAGGGAAGCCTTTACGCGGAACAAACAGACGCTGTTCGCCATTCGCCGACTGCATCATCGTAATCAGTTTGGGATCAAGGCGGAAGAAACCAAACTGCCGCTGATTGTCTATATTTTCGATGCTGGCAAGGTGATTGTTCTGAAAGGTCAGGCGGGCTTGAATTTGTCCTTCCTGACCATCCGGGAAATCAAATGGGCGACGCAGCATCTCAATGCTATTCCCTTTGACCATGAATTCCCCTTCACGGGTGATTTTTGCCACTTTCCGATACTGCATGCCTTCCAGCAATTGAACCATTTCATCCTTGCTGTAATTCATACCGGGTTCAAGATTGACTACCCGTCCGTACACGGCTGCCGGTAAATCCCAGACTTTCCCGTCAATACGCTGGCGAATTTTGTTATCCAGATAGAAGCCATAAATCACTGTGAGCACCGCCAGCACAATAAAGATTTTTAGCAGCAACCATAAAAACCAGCGCCCCCCTCTTTTAGGCGGACGGGGCTGAGAACGGCGGACGTTCTTCCCTTTTTTCGTCATGACTTGATCCTCATCGTCGTCGTCAAAATCATCATTTTTATCATCATCATCATCTTCATCGTCATCCCGCCGATCACGTTTGATACTTTTTCACGCGCCGGGTCGGTGGCGTATTGGCAGGATCATCCGGCCACAAATGTTTGGGGTAACGCCCTTTCATCTCTTTTTGCACCTCACGATACGTTCCCCGCCAAAATGCGGCGAGATCTTGCGTGATTTGTAATGGACGATGGGCAGGCGATAACAGTTCAATGACAATCGGAATGCGCCCTTTCGCCAAGACTGGATTTTGCTGCTCTCCGTACATTTCCTGCATTCTCACTGACAGCACTGGAGGTTTATCACTGAAATACCGGATCGTGATCCGGCTGCCTGTGGGTACAGTGTAATTAGTAGGCAATTCATTATCCAGTATTTGCCGCTGCTGCCAATCAAGTAATCCCATCAAACAGGAAGACAACTCAATCTGGCGTAATCCTTTCAAGTCCCCAACATTCCCCAAGGCAGGAAGCAACCACTGTTCAAGGGAGTTCAACAATGCTGCGTCATCAACCGCAGGCCATGCCACTCCCGGTAGCCATTCTGTCGCCCTTTGCAGGCGAATGCGCAATTGCAATGCCTCCGCTGACCAATTCAACACCGACAATCCTTCCTGCCTGACCCAATTCAGCAAGGCTTGCTGTAATTCCGCTGCCGAAGGTTTTGCCAATGGCTGTGCTTTGACAATTAATCGCTCACATTGCAAACGCTTCCATGCCCGTAACGCACCTTTGCTATCATCCCACTCTACGGCTGTCTGTTCAGTAAACAGCAAGGGAAATTGCTTTATGATCTGTTCGATGTCCAACGGGCAAGCCAGCAAAACCCGTGCATCAGGATGATCCTTTCCTTGCTGTAATGCGGGGATCACCAGCCAAGTCTCTGCCGAAAGGGGTTCTTCGCGCTCCAGCGCCACCCCCAAGCCATTGGCTAACTGAAAACGCCCAAGATTATCGCGGTTTTTGGCGATCCGGTCGGGAAACCCTTGTACCAAGAGTTCCGGCACCAGATCCAGTCTGGGGTGATTAGGGTGGCTTGTACCCTCCCTTTTCTTCGTAAAATTCCTGATAAGCTGGTTGGTTCGTTGCTGCCAATGACGCTGATTCGCCGTCATCCAATAAAGCAAATCAGGCTGCCCACGACGCGGCGGCTCTTCCAGAATGGCAACCAATTTCGCTGCCGTGAACAATGCGGCACGGTCTTGTTCTTGAGCTGAACATTTTTCTTTACCTGAATACAATATCGCCGCCAGACGCGGTTCACTACCGGATTCCGCCATTTGCCAGCCACGGGCGGTCAGTTGTTGGTTATCGTCCAATGCCCTCAGCCGCAATAGCAGGGATTCGGCAACCGCCAATGCCGGTTGGGGCGGATTGTCCAGCCAATGAAGCTGGCTGCTGTCACGGCATCCCCATTGCAATAAAGAAAGCAGTAAACCGCTGAGATCGGAATGCAAGATCTCCGGTTCGCCGTGCTCTCTGGCTCGTTCTGCCTGTTCCTGACTCAATAAGTGCCAGCAAACACCGGCCTCTAATCGTCCGGCGCGTCCTGCCCGCTGAACCATCGATGCCTGACTGATGCGTTGGGTGATTAAGCGCGTCAGGCCATTTTTCGGATCAAACCGGCTGGTGCGTTCCAGCCCGCTGTCTACCACCAGCCGGATGCCTTCAATCGTCAAACTGGTTTCTGCAATATTGGTCGCCAGTACGACCTTGCGCATCCCCGCTGGCGATGCCGCAATAGCTTTGCGTTGTTCTGACAATGACAATGCGCCATACAATGGACACAACAGCGTGTCGTCATTGACCTTGCCCTCCAGTTGCGACAACACCCGCTGGATTTCACCAACACCCGGCAGAAACAGCAATAACGATCCTGTCTCCTGCTGCAATAACTGCAATACCGCCGAGGCGACGGATTGTTCAAACGGTTGATGAGGGGAAAGTGGATGATAAGATCTCGTGACCGGATAGCTGCGCCCTTCTGACACAATCACCGGAGCATCGGGTAATAAAGCGGAAAGGCGCTGGTTATCCAATGTTGCCGACATCACCAAGATCCGCAGGTCGTCGCGCAACCCTTCCTGCACATCCAGCAGCAGTGCCAAGGCCAGATCGGCCTGTAAACTGCGTTCATGGAATTCATCCAGGATCACCAGAGAGACGCCGCTCAATTCAGGATCTTGTTGCAACATCCGCGTCAGAATTCCTTCAGTCACGACTTCAAGGCGGGTTGCCGCACTCACTTTGGTTTCCGCACGCATCCGGTAGCCGACGGTCATCCCAACCGGCTCATTGAATTGTTCGGCCAGACGTTCAGCCACACTCCGTGCCGCAATACGCCGGGGTTCCAGCATAATGATGCGTCCTGCCAACGGTGCTTGGCGTAAGATCGCCAATGGCAATCCGGTCGATTTTCCCGCTCCCGTTGGCGCGTGCAATAACACTTGCTTCGATGTTTGCAATTCAGCAATCACAGCTTCCACGACGTCATGAATGGGTAATAAATCATAAATAGGCGATGACAAAGGAGTACCATAATGAATTAACTTTCAATGGATGCCATTGTAGCATTAGCGTCTTTTTGATCACTGAACACTTTCGCCCACTGGTTATAAAGGAAAGTTTATGGAATTTTCACCTCCCCTGAAGTCTGCTACCTTAATCCGCCGCTATAAACGCTTTCTTGCAGATGTCCTCACGCCGGCAGGGGAAACGCTCACAATACACTGTGCCAACACGGGTGCCATGACAGGCTGCGCTACGCCGGGAGATACCGTGTGGTATTCCACCTCAGATAATCCCAAGCGCAAGTACCCGCATAGCTGGGAATTGACGCAGACCCAAGAGGGGCACTGGATTTGTGTCAATACCCTCAGGGCCAATGAGTTGGTTTATCAGGCCATTGAACACAATATTATCTCGGAATTGTCTGGATATGAGTATATTCATCGTGAAATTCGCTATGGCGAAGAGAAAAGCCGTATCGATTTATTGTTACAAGCAAAACAAAGAGTTGATTGCTATATTGAAGTCAAGTCAGTGACATTGTTACAAGAAAACTGTGGATATTTTCCTGATGCCGTCACAATTCGGGGGCAAAAACATTTACGTGAGCTATCATTGATAGCACAACAAGGTCAGCGTGCTGTCTTGTTATTTGCTGTTTTACATTCTGGGATCAGTCAGGTTGCGGCAGCAAAACATATTGACCCTGATTATGCGCTTCTTTTGGAACAAGCGTGCCAATCCGGGGTCGAAGTAATCTGTTATCAGGCCAGCATGACAGAAAATGGGATGGTTCTCAGTCACAAATTACCTTTTCTATCAATGTGATAATTTGTAAACAGATCATGCTAATGAGAGGTGTTTTGTAATATATTTAGGCAGTAAACATGTCAGCCTTCACACCATTGCAAAACTAATGGCAGGAACAATTGCCAACCTCGCAGTCATCTGTTATTTATAGCGGCCTATTTTTTTCCCCCTACTGTTGGGGGCCGTTTGATAGTGCGTGTGTAAGGAGAAGCATTATGCAAGAAGGGCAAAAACGTAAAACCTCGTCCTTGAGCATTCTCGCCATCGCTGGGGTAGAACCTTACCAGGAAAAGCCAGGCGAAGAATACATGAACGATGCCCAGTTAAAGCATTTCAAGCTGATTCTGGAAGCATGGCGCAATCAACTCAGGGATGAAGTAGACCGTACTGTATCTCATATGCAAGATGAGGCAGCAAACTTCCCTGATCCAGTTGACCGTGCGGCGCAAGAAGAAGAGTTCAGTCTTGAATTACGTAACCGGGATCGTGAGCGTAAGTTGATCAAAAAGATCGAGAAAACGCTGAAAAAAGTCGAGGAAGAGGACTTTGGTTATTGTGAATCCTGTGGGGTTGAAATCGGCATTCGCCGTTTAGAAGCTCGCCCAACAGCCGATTTATGTATTGACTGTAAGACGTTGGCCGAAATTCGTGAAAAGCAAATGGCTGGCTAACGAATAGGGTTAAGTACGGCGCTCAATAGCGCCGTATGCCCCTATATTGAATCTGTTATGACGCAATCTGAACATTCCTCGTTATATATTGGGCGCTTCGCACCCTCTCCTTCCGGCGATCTCCATTTTGGTTCCCTGGTGACGGCACTGGGCAGTTATCTGCAAGCCCGCGCTTGCCACGGAAAATGGTTGATGCGGATTGATGATATTGATCCCCCACGGGAAGTTGCCGGCGCTGCCAACCGGATATTGCAAGCTCTTGAGCATTACGGACTTTGCTGGGATGGCGCAGTGCTCTACCAATCCCAACGCCATGACGCTTACCGTGCCATCCTTGATCAATTAAAACAGCAAGGCGATAGCTATTGCTGCATCTGTAGCCGCCAACGCATCCAGCAACGGGGCGGCTTTTATGATGGTCATTGCCGGCATCTGCACCTGCCAGCGCATAACGCCGCCATTCGCCTGAAACAGCATCATCCGGTTTATGGTTTTGACGATAAATTGCAGGGCCATATCACTGTATCCACTGAAATGGCTGAGGAAGATTTCATTATTTATCGCAAAGACGGTTTATTTGCCTATAATCTTGTCGTGGTTATTGATGATAACTATCAAGGCATCACTGAAATTGTCAGAGGCGCGGATTTAATTGAACCCACGGTTCGCCAGCTATCTCTGTATCAGCGCTTGCATTTTGCAGCACCCGATTATGTGCATTTACCTCTCGTGCTAAATAAAGAGGGAAATAAACTTTCGAAGCAAAATCATGCCCAGCCGATCCCCTTGGGCGATCCAAGACCATTGCTTATTGATGCGTTATCATTTTTGAATCAACCCGCTATCGCAGGCTGGCAAGATCTCACCACCGAGCAACTGCTACAGCAAGCGATTGTCGGTTGGAATATAAACGCGGTTCCGCCAAAGAAACATAACCCATAGATCAGGTTAAATAAAGTCTTTCTATTAGCGCTATAAGCATTCTCAAAAAATGTCCAGTAAGTTATGATTGGCGGCTGTTTTTTGTTTTAATTGATTAGTCACTATCGAGGTGTACCATTTTTAACCGAGTAGCAACTTTCTGCCGTAATTTGCTAATTCGCGAACACAGGGCAAAGCGCGACGTACAGGCAGTCAGTGAAAGGCCAGTCACCGTATCTGACCATTCTGCTCAAACAGAGAGCAGCCCTCTGCGTAAACGTCGCAGAGGGAATCATTCATCTTCATCACATGCCGAAAACGACAAAATGAAGAAAAAATCCGCCAAGGCAACGCCTTCGGACTCTCCGATCACGGTGATCCCACGAGAGCAGCACCCTATTTCACGTAAAGACATTAGTGATAATGCCCTGAAGGTTTTGTATCGCCTGAATAAATCCGGTTTTGAGGCTTATCTGGTCGGTGGCGGAGTGCGTGATCTCTTGCTGCACAAAAAACCCAAAGATTTTGATATCGCTACCAATGCGACACCTGAGCAAGTTCGTAAACTGTTCCGTAACTGTCGTCTGGTCGGGCGCCGTTTTCGCCTTGCCCATATCATGTTTGGCCCGGATGTGATTGAAGTGGCGACTTTCCGCGGGCCACATGATCAAATAGAAAACAATGACCGCAGCCAGTCACATAAAGCTCAAAGCGGTATGTTACTGCGTGATAATATTTTCGGTTCAGTGGAAGAAGATGCAGTGCGCCGCGATTTCACGATCAATAGCCTCTACTATGGCATTGAAGACTTCGCCCTGCGGGATTACATCGGTGGCATGGCCGATCTGAACGCAGGCATCATTCGCCTGATTGGTGATCCGGAAACCCGCTATCGGGAAGATCCCGTGCGGATGCTGCGTGCTGTCCGTTTCGCCGGCAAACTGGATATGACCATTGAGCCAGCCACGGCGGAACCTATCCCGCGTCTCGCCTTTCTGTTGAAAGAGATTCCATCAGCCCGTCTGTTCGAAGAATCTCTCAAACTGTTACAGTCAGGGCAAGGTTACAAGACCTATAAACTGCTGCGGGAATATCATCTGTTCCAGCCATTGTTTCCGCTGATTCAGCGCAGTTTTACCCAAGGTGATGATTCACCGATGGAAAAACTGCTGGCACAGGTGCTGAAAAATACCGATTTTCGCTTGCAAAATGACAAGAAAGTGAATCCGGCTTTCTTATTTGCGGCCATGCTGTGGTATCCGCTGATTGAACATGCAGAGAAACTGACACAAGAAAGCGGATTGCAGTATTACGATGCTTTTGCGTTAGCCATGAATGATATTCTTGATGAACAGTGCCGCTCCATTGCGATCCCGAAACGCCATACCACCACGATGCGCGATATCTGGTTGCTTCAGCTTCGCCTGCCGCGTCGTCAAGGCAAACGGGCGAATAAACTAATGGAACATCCGAAGTTCCGTGCCGCCTATGATTTACTGGAATTACGTGCCAGTATTGAACCACGCCATGAACTGAAAGAGTTGGTGCGATGGTGGGCTGAATTCCAACAGTCAACCCCATCACAACAGCGCGGAATGATAGCAGAACTGGGCAGCGAACCGATTCGCCGCAGAACACGCCCCCGTCGTGGTGTTGGTAGTGGTGGTGGACGCATTCGTCAGAACAGGAACAACAGTTAACATGACGCTAGTCTATATCGCCATTGGCAGTAATCTGGCCGACCCTTTGCAGCAAGTCAATAACGCACTTGCTGCGCTGAAACAGATCCCTGATACCACGTTTGTTGTTCAATCCTCTTTTTACCGAACAAAACCCATGGGGCCACAGGATCAACCTGATTATCTCAACCTTGCCGTCGTATTGGACACCCAGTTATCACCAGAGATATTGCTTGATCACACGCAAGCCATTGAACGGGCTCAAGGACGTGTTCGCAAGGATGAACGCTGGGGGCCTAGAACGCTCGATTTGGATATCATGCTGTTTGGCGATCACATCATCAACACCGAACGCTTGACCGTTCCCCATTATGGATTAAAACAGCGTGAATTTATGCTCTACCCGCTGGCAGAAATTGCACCAGACCTGGTGTTTCCCGATGGGGAAACCTTAGCAGAGCAATTAAAACTCGTTCCAGAACATGGCCTGACGCTTTGGGTCTAGCTTGTGTACCTCTTTCTGGATAATGGGATACTATCCTGAAACTAAAGGGTATAACTATTCAGGAGAATGTAATGAAACCAACAACCCTGGCGGATCTCAGTCAGTTAAAAAAAGCCAAGCGCAAATTCGCCACTATCACCGCTTACGATGCCAGTTTCGCCCACCTTTTCGCCGAACAGGGCATTAATGTCATGCTGATTGGCGATTCACTCGGCATGACCGTGCAGGGATTCGACTCAACCCTGCCCGTCACGATTGAAGATATCGCTTACCACACCCGCAGCGTTCGCGCCGGTGCTCCGCAGGCTTTTCTCATCGCCGATATGCCTTTCATGAGCTATGCGACCCCTGAACAAAGTTTTGGCAACGCGGCGGCATTAATGCGTTCTGGTGCCAATATGGTCAAAATTGAGGGTGGGGATTGGCTGTGTGATACCGTCAAAATGCTGGCCGAACGTGCCGTCCCCGTTTGCGGACATTTGGGTCTGACACCACAATCCGTTAATATCCTCGGCGGTTATAAAGTTCAGGGACGTGATGAATCCTCCGCCCAGACGTTACTCAACGATGCCATTGCCCTGGAAAAAGCGGGTATGCAGCTACTGGTGTTAGAATGTGTGCCGACTGCGCTGGCCCAGCGTATCACTGAAGCCCTGGACATTCCGGTCATTGGTATTGGGGCGGGCAATATGACGGATGGCCAAATTCTGGTTATGCACGATGCCCTCGGCATTACCACAAGGCCGCCTAAATTTGCCAAAGACTTCCTCAAAGAAACGGGCAACATCAGGGATGCCATCCGCTTATACATTGAACAAGTAGAAAGCGCTGCCTATCCCGATCAAGCACATTCATTCAATTGATGATTCTCCAGCATGACTGCTAATTAAAGGAGTACAGCAATGCTGATTATAGAAACGATCCCCCTTTTACGCCGAGAAATCCGCCGCTGGCACCAAGCCGGCAAACGCATTGCTTTCGTTCCCACGATGGGAAATCTGCATGATGGTCATATGGCGTTGGTGGATACCGCCAGAGCACAGGCTGACGTCGTTATCGTCAGTATTTTCGTCAATCCGATGCAATTTGACCGGGAAGACGATCTGGCCAATTATCCCCGAACCTTACAGGAAGATTGCGAAAAACTGAGCCGTCGCAATGTCGAGCTGGTATTCGCGCCCAACGTTAACGAGATGTACCCGAATAGCTCAAACAACAACCAAACTTTTGTTGAAGTGCCGGGGCTTTCTCATCTCCTTGAGGGCGCCAGCCGGCCTGGGCATTTCCGTGGTGTCACGACCGTTGTCAGCAAATTGTTTAATCTTATCCAACCTGATCTGGTTTATTTCGGTGAAAAAGATTTCCAGCAATTACAGATTATCCGCAAAATGATTGCCGATATGGCCTACGATATTACCTTGGTTTCCGTGCCTATCGTCCGTGATAAAAATGGATTGGCGCTGAGTTCGCGTAATAGTCTCCTGTCCGTTGAAGAGAAAAAAATAGCGCCTTTGCTCAATCAGGTGATGCAATTTATGGCAGAAAGATTGAAAAATGGCGAACGGGATACGGGACGGCTCATTGAACTCGCCGCTGCCCATTTGCGCGAAGAAGGTTTTATGCCGGATGAGTTATTTATCCGTGATGCAGAAAACCTGCTGCCATTAAGCGCACAAAGTCAAAAAGCCGTGATCCTGATGGCGGCATGGTTGGGGAAAACCCGGCTGATTGACAATCAGCAGGTCGATTTGATTGGCTGATTTGAAGTATCCACTCCGCCGCAATCGGCGGCGGAGTATTCTGTTCTGGCGATTACGTTCTCAGCCCTCGCCCTGATTCAATCAGATACCAAGCCAATATATAGAATCCAACGATAAAACTCCCCAGCATCCCTAATGTCATCGTCAGGGACACATCCATGATACCGAGAAAACCGTAGCGGAAGCCACTGACCATATAGACGATCGGGTTAATCTTTGACACGACCTGCCAGAAAGTCGGCAGCAAAGTCAGGGAGTAGAATACGCCCCCCAAATAGGTTAACGGGGTCAGCACAAAGGTTGGGATAATACTGATATCATCGAAGGTTTTCGCAAAAATGGCATTCAACAGCCCCGCCAGTGAAAATAAGATTGACGTTGCCAGCAAGGTGATCACCACCATGCCCCATGAATGTATCTGCAACGGCACGAACAACAGGGAAACCAATGTCACCAGAATACCCACGCATACCCCACGAGCGACGCCACCGCCAACAAAGCCGGCAATAATGATATGAGTGGGAACCGGTGCAACCAGCACTTCTTCAATGCTGCGCTGGAATTTGGCACCAAAGAAAGACGAAGAAACATTAGCGTAAGAGTTAGTGATCACTGACATCATGATCAGCCCGGGCACAATAAACTGCATATAACCCACGCCGCCCATTTCGCCAATGCGGGAACCCACCAGATTACCGAAGATAACGAAATACAGGGACATCGTGATCACAGGCGGCAGTAAAGTCTGCACCCAAATACGGCCAAAACGGGTAACTTCTTTAATCCAAATGGTTTTCAGCGCCACCCAGTACAATGGGATCATGATCTATCTCCTTGATGATTATTAGTCAATCCGACAAACAACTCTTCCAGACGATTGGCTTTATTGCGCATGCTGTTGATTTGTATACCCTGCGTACTTAGCTGGGAAAACACATCATTCAAGCCCTGCCCACGTTTTACATCCACTTCCAACGTGATGGCATCAAGTAGACGGTGGTCGTAACCTTCAACTACCGGCATGGCTCCTTTGGGGTCCAAATCGAGCAAGAAGGTTTCACGCTCAAGTTGACTGAGCAGATTTTTCATACTCGTGTTTTCCACCAGCTCGCCGTGCTGGATAATGCCGATGTTACGGCACAACATCTCGGCTTCTTCCAGATAGTGCGTCGTTAGGATGATTGTGGTTCCCTGAGCATTCAATCCGCGCAAAAATTCCCACATTGACCGGCGCAGTTCGATATCCACACCCGCCGTGGGTTCATCAAGGATCAACAACTTTGGCTGGTGCATTAAAGCACGGGCAATCATTAAACGCCGTTTCATGCCGCCGGACAAACGATTTGCCCGCTCGTTGCGCTTTTCCCAGAGATCCAATTGGGTCAGATAGGTTTCTGCCCTGCCGTAGGCGACATTGCGCGGGACCCCGTAATATCCCGCCTGATTCATGACAATCTGAATCACGGTTTCGAAAGGATTGAAATTAAATTCCTGCGGAACAAGGCCAAGCTGCCGTTTGGCATTAACGAGATCCGTATCAATATCGTAGCCAAAGACCTTGACCTTGCCGCCACTTTTATTCACTAAGGAACTAATAATCCCTATCGTCGTCGATTTCCCGGCGCCGTTCGGCCCTAAAAGCGCGTAGAAATCACCGGTTTCTACACGCAAATCAATTCCCCGCAGCGCTTTCACTCCACTCTCATAGACTTTCGTGAGCTGCGTCAATTCCAATGCGTAAGCCATAAGTAAAAAATACCTTTATTATTTGCTATTTCTGACTACAAGATGAAAATTATGCCATTATTATTCCCCTATTTCTTAACAATGGCAGGGGTTAATTAAAAAACATTGCTCAATTAAATATTAAATTCTCAATTAATGTTGTATATGATTCTATCTCAAAAATGTTGCCAGGCTATTCGTTATGATGAGAAAAATTGAAGAGCTGTTTGCCAGGAACAAACAGTGGTCAGAATCCGTAAACGAAGAAAATCCACGTTTCTTCAAAGAATTATCAAAAGCACAAAAACCCCATTTCCTGTGGATAGGCTGCTCTGATAGCCGAGTACCTGCCGAAAAACTGATTGATGCCGCACCCGGTGATCTTTTTGTTCACCGCAACGTCGCCAATCTTGTGATCCATACCGATTTAAACTGTCTATCTGTTGTGCAATATGCCGTTGATGTTTTACAGGTTGAACACATTATCATCTGTGGTCACTACGGTTGCGGGGGCATTGAAGCTGCCGTGGATGGCACGGAATTGGGCTTAATCAATAACTGGCTGCTCCATGTCCGTGATTTGTGGTACAAGCACAGTTCCATGCTGGGTGAATTACCACCTAATGATAGGCTGAATCGCCTGTGTGAATTGAATGTGATCGAGCAGGTTTACAACCTCGGTCACTCAACCATTATGCAATCCGCATGGAAACGCGGGCAGAAGGTGATGATCCACGGTTGGGTATATGGTTTAAAGGATGGTGAGTTACATGATCTGGATATTACGGCGGACAGCCGTGAAAAATTGGAACTCAATTATCGCCAGACGATTTCCAAGTTATCGCAGACAAAATAACGGATTGAACAATCCCTTATTGACGATAAAAATAAATGATGAGAAAAATAAATGATGAGAAAAATAAATGGCAGCAAAACGCTGCCATTTACTCACACAGTATAGATTACTTCTGCTTATCGCGAAAATTAATCTTCCAGCAAGGTGACATGCCCGATATAAGGCAGATGGCGATAACGCTGCGCATAATCAATGCCGTAACCCACGACAAATTTATCTTCAATGGAATAACCAATCCACTCAACAGGAACATCGACTTCACGACGAGAGGGTTTGTTCAACAAAGTACAAATCGCCAGTGAGTTCGGTTCACGCAGCGCCAGAATCTCGCGGATTTTGTTCAGTGTATTGCCTGAGTCGATAATATCTTCAACAATCAACACATCCTTACCACGAATGTCTTCATCCAGATCTTTAAGGATTTTCACATCGCGGGTAGAGCTCATCTCATTGCCGTAGCTGGATGCGGTCATAAAGTCCACTTCATGGGAAACCTGAATTTCACGACACAGGTCTGCCATAAAGATAAATGATCCCCTCAACAGGCCAACCAGCACCAATTCACGATCACTATGACGATAATGCTCTGTAATCTGTTGCCCCAACTCAGCAATACGTTGCTTAACCTCCTGTTCGGAGATCATCACTTCTACAATATGTTTCTTCATCAATATAACCAGTTGATTTTATTTTAAACAATCACAAGTCAAATCCAAAAGTGAATGTGACTATTTACATACCGCTCAATACCATAAGCTCACCGAGCGCATAAAATATCATTCTCTGCTACCAGAACAAACCTTTCGTTAACCCACAATCAATTTTTTTAGTTGGCAGAAAAAACAGTCATTTTACCAAAATTAAGAAAATAAAGTTTGGCGAACAAAGATATTAATATGTTAATTTAAGTAAAATGGTAGAAAAGCAGTATAATGGAAATTATGCAAAAAATTACCTTATTCACATACATTCTGGCTCTGTTGAGTTTTGCTCAACCCGCAAAAGCGCT
This sequence comes from Xenorhabdus doucetiae, assembly GCF_000968195.1. Taxonomy (NCBI): domain Bacteria; kingdom Pseudomonadati; phylum Pseudomonadota; class Gammaproteobacteria; order Enterobacterales; family Morganellaceae; genus Xenorhabdus; species Xenorhabdus doucetiae. The sequence goes on along the minus strand of NZ_FO704550.1, from coordinate 3,287,816 downwards.
GTCTGAAAATGAAGCGGAAGATCTCGCCGATCTGACAGCCGTCTATGTCTATCTAAAGCATGACTGTGGCTATAACCAAATTCCAGATCTGCAAATTAAGCGCACCATTATCTATTTTGCCCAACGCAACAAGTGGGATCTCAGTGACTATAATGGTCAGTTAATGCAGGAACTCAATCAATTAGGTTACAACGACTTAAAGGGAATTGATCTGCCTCATGAGGTTAAATGCCGCTCCCTTGCACGAAACTCCCTCAGTTTACTCTCCTATGTAAAGTAGCTCCTTTTGGATACTCACAAGATTAATTTCATATTGAAACTAAGTGACAATTATGTAAATAATTGGCTATTGCGTGTGCGTCAATGTCTATGAATATCACAGTGGAGGAATAGCAGAACATGTCACAAAAGGAAATTTGGTATGAAACTTTGCATCCCAATTTCGGCCAGTATTTCGCAGTGGAAAACATACTTTATCACGATAAAACACAGCATCAGGATCTTATCATTTTCGAAAATACAGAATTAGGCCGCATCATGGCACTTGATGGTGTAGTACAAACCACAGAGCGCGATGAATTTATCTACCATTAATTGACTTTATTGTTATAACCATATGTTTTAAAATGATTTTATTCTTTAAATTTCATAATGCTTTCGGTTTTATTTATACAATAATTTATACATGGTTTATTGAACAAGCCTATAAGCAATAAATAAGATGAGAACATCTAATACTACCGGCGAATATCGTCACCCGTGAGTAGGTAGGTACGCTAAACGTTCCAACCTATGGAGGTTGCAACGTATTTCGTCGGAATCTATTAAGCAATCGAGGTAACAGCCAACTGATAGCCCCGCCAGTAAGAAGACTTCCCCGTTACGGTTATCACCTGACCTTTCCGCAACAACATCACCGATAGCGCCACCTCATCAAAGCCAATAACTAGCAAGTAATTAGACGAGGTGACTATTTCCCTGATGTTTTTCGGTATTAGAATAATTATTTTGCTGACTTATCGCGAACTTTGCGTTCTATAAGGTTACCGTTCATATCAAAATAACGGCTAGGCCAGATTTCAGATGGGTGAATGTTGAGATAATTAGCAACGATCCATTCCCCTTTAGGCCAAGGGCGTGATAACACATTTGCTAATGTAGAAGAACTTAGTCCAGCTTCGCGGGAGACTGCGGCAAGCGTTGTACCACGTTTACGTAATGCAGCAATAATATCGGCTTGATGCCAGTCATTTCTAACGTTATTCATTCCTGCTACCCCTTCCATTAATTGAGAAAATTGATGGTGGTGATTCAGACGGGGTTCGCAGTACCGGGACACTCGTCCGGCGAAGCCGAAGCCTCCCCCACCTGAACCACCATTGAAAGGGCGATAACAGGCACACTGGTAGAAACATCCTACCAGTGGAGTGTCTTTAAGGCTGCGAAACCTTACCATTGGATTTTGCCAATGGCAGGAGCACTTTAATGAATTGGTTTATCAAATTCAATAAGCGAATCAGTAAAACCGCTTAACTTTTTGCGTTATATCCCATTAAACGCTTTAACTCGCCGTTGTTTTTCACCCAAGGTAACAGCCAAAGCTCATCAGAGGTACGATAGTTACCGATATTACCTCACCGGAACAATCGAAGTAAGAAAAGAGGGAGCAGAAGAATTGGTGAGATTGCTATAACCCGCAGAAATTTGCGGGTTATATATTGAGATTATTTATTTAATTTCTTCAAGGTCATCTAAAAGATCTGGTGACTCGATTATAATATCAACCTGAAACTCACCTGAATTATCACTATAAGTTCCGGGAGCATCATCGAATAGGAGTATCAACTCACCATCTACGGGAACTCTTCTTCGTAGGACTCCATTCCCAATTTTGTAAGTTTTATTGGCAATTTTAGCCCGTAAAGAGAAACTGGTTGGTACATTGGCATAGTACCTTCAGGTGATGCCGATGCATTATCAGCAAGGGCATATTTTACCCACCCTCTAGCAACAACAGATATCACATTTCCCGCTTTGATCAAAAGCCCTGTAGGTTGACCTTGCTCAAGGTTAGCAGAAACAACACCAGACCAGCTATTCAACATAGTATTACCTCCAAATTATATATTGAAAGTGACAGAAGAAAATTAAACCTATGATTCATCATTTTTAGTGGCAGGCATTTGCACTCTAATTGAAACAAATCTACCTTCGGGAATATCAATTAAATCACCGTCAGAGTGATCTTCTCTTATATTTCTGGCGAATTCTGGTGCGTCTGAGTGTTCGCGGTGGTAACTCATTAATTTAATAGAGCCATCGGGGAGTATTTCGTGATTGACCCAAATCATTGGTAGTTTGTTCTGACATAGTGGAATCTCTATGCTATCTAAGACGTTATCATTATTGAACCCCCTAACACCTTTGATGAGATAAATACCTTTTGACAAACGCCCGACGGTAGCACCGTTAGATTCATCATTTGTTTCAAATGAACCATTAGAAAATATTTTGATTATTGGGGATATTTTTTTTACAAAGCCACTGGCATCAACATAATGTTGAGATGTTGACATTATAGTGCCAACTCCTTTTGGTAATTGTTGAACAGATTTATTTATTGAACCAGTTGAATCTCTGTCTATGAAGTAAAGTAGAATTGCTTCATCATCAGGAAGCCCTTCTATTCTCCAGAATGTTCCATCAGGTCGGTACATATTTATACCTCCCCGTTGGTTATTGGGATTCACAGTTACCCCCCACGGATCTACTGCAAATGCACGTCGGTTATTAATGTCTACAGCATATCCCAAAGTATCGGCACCACCACCTCTCACGACTCCTGTCTGAATATAATTGTCATACCACCCATAACTGGTGAAGGCTACTAGCTTATTTGATTCTTGGTGTGGAGCAGACACCAGCCTCACGGGGTTACTTTCTTTCGGAGTAGTTTCTACCTGCTGAAATTGAAAAGAACCCGAATAACTGCCTCCACTTACTGATACTGCACCTATATTTTTTATAAACTCTGCTTTATCAGGAACATCTGCCCCGTTCTGCTTCTTCTCCAGATAAAGATTAGAATTATTGTTAAGGGCGTTTTGATTGGCGGTATTGGCTAGATCGTAGACTTTCTTAACAGCTTTAGAGGTTGCAACGGTTATCTCACTATCACTGTCTGTCTCATTACTGAGTGTAACGAATCCCGGCTCCGCCTGAGTTGCATATGGGTGATTACGGCTTTTTGCGTGCTGATCAATCGCTTCTTTGATTAAATCTTTGACATATTCCGGCGTGGTAACGATAGCAAGATTGCTATCTTCTGAAATAGGTACATCAGGTTTTTTATCTTGCATGGTTATTCCCTCATTTAATCAACAATACTACATATTGCTAAGTAACATGAAGGCGGTGGGATACTCCTCCGCCTGTGAACATCAATAAATGGGTTCATCAATACTGGAGAGTACGGCTTGGTTTAATTCAGTAAGTGAATTGCATGTTTTGATGGCAGGATGACATAAAATAACAAACGAGGAATTAATGAATTTTATTAGATGATTGATAAAACTTGGCAAAATAAAGATGAAATTTCTCACCTTTTAAGCCATTGGTTTTATTAATCTCGGCGCTGTACGGAAATTGATAAAAAAATCAATACTGTAACTAAATACCGTTAAAATCAGCCAGTCGCTGCTTCTGTTCATCGCTGAGACTGAAAGCAAAGTCCTCATGCTCACTCTGCCACGTGCCAAAACTCATCAGGAACGCAATAGCAGGGTCTATCTTATTCGCGGACTTCTTCTTGTTCGGCTTGATGTTGGCGTTTGCGTCGGTTTCCATCACCACATTGGACATTGCCCATGCGAGAACCGGATCGCCGTTGTGACGAATCACCTTGCGGTTAACGAATACTTCGGCAGATTTAGCCACCGGGCTAAAGCGCATATAGGTTTGCGGGAACGGCTCAACATCCAAACCAGCCCCCTGTAGCTGAGTTCTTAGGTGCGTGGCGTTCCATGTGTCAAAGCCAACCAGCTTGATATCAAACTGCTGGCTGTCCTTGAGAATGTCATCCCGGATACGGTCATAATCAATGCAGTCGCCTGTTGTGGTGCGTATCCAGCCCGCTTGCGCCCATTGGCGGTAGATTGCCCGGTTCTTATTGGCCGGATTCTGTAACTGCGCTTCGGGCAGGTAATGGCGGGTCAGTAGTAACAGTTCGTTATCCACGGGGAAGGTGTAGCAAACACTGGTAATGTCACCTGTTGAAGACAAATCTAATCCGGCGTAACACTCCAGCCCTTTAAGGTCGTTTTCATCATAATCTGTCTGGCAGGCGTTCCAAGCCCCTTCGCCCATCCACGGGGTTTCACCCTGACACCAGATATTAAAGCGTTTGGTTAGCATCTCTGTCCATTGTGAGGGAATGCCTCGCGCTTTCTGGATGGTGTCATGCAGTGATGCACTGTCCACGGAGACATTGAGATTCGGATTGGCCTTAATCCAAAGGGATTCGTCATCAATCTCGTTCTCGTCGTCCAGTTCGTAGATCAGGGCAAACAGGGATTCATTTTGCTCTTCGCCATCCAGTATCTGACAGCAATAATCATAGTGCTGCTTACAGGCCGATATCACGTTACTGCCCGCCGTGGTAATGGCAAACAGGAGTCCTTCGGGGCGGGCACCCATGCCTAATTCAAGGGCAGAATAGACCGCATTATCAGGGTGTAGATGATATTCATCGACAATGGCCAGACTGGGATTGGTGCCCTCAATCGTCGAGGCTTTGGCGGCCAGTGGTTTTAACAAGCTGTTGCTCTTCGTGTAAGTGATTTTGTGTTGCTGGATGGATACCCGCTTTTTTAGGGGCTTAGATAACAGGCTCATCTGGCGGGCATCATCAAACACAATACGCGCCTGATCCCGGCTGACGGCGGCGGTGTAAATATCCTGTTGTCCCTGTTCCATTACCAGAAACCAGTTCGCCAGTATCGCGGCCACGGTGGATTTCGCATTTTTGCGCGGCACTTGAATATAAGCGCTGCGGTATTTCCTGCGCCCCGTCGCTTTCACCTTGAAGCCGAACAGGTTAGCAAAGGCAAATTGTTGCCACGGCTCTAAGGCAATGGGTTGACCGCGCAAGTGGCCTTTGACGTGCGGACAGAGGCGGGAGAAGCCAATAAAACGCCCGACAACCTCGCTATCAAACGTATAAAGCGGGTTATTCAGGTCGTTATAGTAGCGTTTTACCGCCTGTTTCAGGCGCTGACAGGCCGGAATGGTGCCGTTTTGGATATCAAAGGCGTACTGTTCCCATGCGTTCATAAGCGATCTAATTCGTCCTCTGCCTCCGTTTCCACCGGGTTTCTACGCCGTGATACCGGGTCAAAGCCCAGCAAGGAGGACATTTTAATCATGATTTTTTCTGCGTCGGCCTTGGCCTTTAATGACGGGTTACTGGTCGCCGCGCCGCGTGAACCTTCCACCGCAAACCCGCGCAGTTCAATATCTTCAATGGCTTTACGGTAGATCGCATAATTGACGCAATACAGCTCTAAGTTGTTCCAGTCTGCCGGGCTGAGGTCGTCACGCTCATTTAACAGTTTTGCTTTCGATTTCCATTGATCGGCGGCGATAACGTTTAAGTAAACCGGGGGTTTGGGTGCTCTTGCCATAATGTATTGTTTCCTATAAGAATTACTGCTATCTAAAAAAGTGCCGCGCATAAAAATCTGAGGACGGCGGTGGTGCCACGAAAGGGGGTGTTTGTCATTTTTGACTCCCCCACTCCCTCTATATGCTCCCCTAACGATTCCGAAAGCATTCCATTAGCTCCCGTTCACGCTGTGTAGTACGCCTCGCCATGAGCTTTTCAGGCGCAATCTGTTTTGATTGTTGATAGTGTTCACTGTGCTTTAATAAGCCTTTAACTAATTGTTCGGTCTCTTGTTCGTTCATGATTGATACATCCAGTCATTACGCCTTGCCGCTCGTTCTTCCTGTTCCCGGTAGTGTCCTTGTCTTCGTTTCTCTTTCGTCGCGGGGTCAGTCGTGACCGTCTTTCGACTATGGCAGCTATTGCATAGGGGCTGGTGATTGAAGTCAGGCCAAAACAGTACATCACTACCGCCGTCAATGGGGATGATGTGATCCACAATGGTGGCTGGTGTGTAGACACCCAACTTAAGGCAGTGGACACATAACGGGTTCACTTTCAGGAATTGCAGACGGTATTTATCCCATGCCGGGGTATAGCCGCGCTCACGCCTTGAGCCTCGCTTGCTGTCTTGCATACGTCGGGCTTCCCGTTTGTGCTCATCACATCGGCCGGATTTTACCCGCTGTTTGCAGCCGGGATAGGTACAGCGTTTCAAAGGTTGCCAAGGCATTAGTAGACTCCGATATCACGATAGACAGACCACAGGGACTTGATGGTAAACGGCACTTCTTTAAGCTCAAGGTCGGTTGCCATCTCCCGGTTTTCATACAACAAGCCAATATAAAGCAGGCAGCCCACCTTGATTGCGGGCGTAAAGGCTAAGCCCTCATCAAACCGCTTGCCGATATGTTGCTGACAGGCTTCCAAAGCAGCATCGGCATAGACAGCCAAGATTACATCGTCGTAGTCCCCATCAATACGGCAATGGAGTTTGATTTCATCAAGGCTGATTTCTGGCTGATTCATTCATCCCCCTTACTGGCTGGCGTTTTGATTTGGATTTCTTGCTTCCATGCCTGGCTGAATTCATCACCCCCTTCACGCGGTGATAAGCCCTCCCGTTCACGGGCTTCATTCGGTGACATCACCCCTGACTTAATCGCCGTCTCATAGCTCTGGAAGCGTTCCCGTGGGTTAGCGCGCAGTAAGTCGGCTGTATCAAACTCGACTTGGTAACGTATCCCCCGTTTCGGTGAGGCCATCAATAAGGCTGATTTGATTTGTTGCTCAAAGTTGGCGAGCCACGGGCGCATGGTGATAGTCAGAAAGGCACGCGACGCTTCGCTAAAGTTGCTGTAGGTGCTGTTTGAGTACTCTTGCAGAAAGATAGGGCTGACGTTGAACATCCGGGCGATATCGTCAATGGTGAAACGGCGGGAAGACAACCACTCCGCATCTTGGTTACTCATCCCCAATTGTTGGTACTCCATCCCGCCCTCAAGAATGGGCGTCTTACCTGCATTACGGGCACCTTTATAACGTTCGAGGGCTTCCAGTGCCTTGGCGCCTTTCGTCCCGTCCAGCCAGTCAGCGGATTTAATTACCCCCGCCGCCATCATGCCCTCTTTCATAATGCTGGCGCCGTGGCGTTGTTGCGCCAGCCCCAAGCCCAAGGTTTCACGACAAACAGTGACGGGCGAGCGGCCAAGAAAACCGTCTTCGGTGGCATAGCGCAGGTGCAGGACTTCTTCTTGCAGGTAGGTTTTTACCTTGCCGCTATAGGGTTCGGTGATGGTGTAGGCGAATCGGTGATCGGATAACCGTTGTGGTACGACTGCTGACGCCGGGTAAGGGTGTAATGATTGCGGCTGACCATCCCGCCCCCAGACAATCACCGCATACGCATTGCCATTTAACAGACAATGACGCATCAGGGTTCTTTTAAACTGGTACGGGGTCTGGCAGTCATTCGGGCACTCATTGAGCAAGTAATCCACCGGGTGATCGCTGAGCCACTCGCGGGACTCTTTACTGTTTTGGTGCGCAACCCGATAGAGGTAGCAAGGCATAGAGGCAACGGCTTCACTAATGACAGTAACGGCATTCATCACGGCGGGTAAGCCCTCTGCCGTGGACGGTGAAACATGCTCCCCCGATTTAGTGTTAGATACGCCCGCCAGAGAAAGAAACTCCTCCATCGTCATACTACGGGTTTCAGGCGCTTTTCGCTTAAACAGCCACATGGTTACACCTCAGACAGTTGCAGCCAGTAATGACGCAAATCATCCACACGGGGCGTAACCCCATTGAGTGAGCGCTTGGCAATCTCCACCCCACTCTCAGGGTAGGCGGGCAGGCTGGTGATCGTGATTTCCCGTAGTTCAGCCTCCACGACGGTTCTGACATACGGTTCTTGACCAATATCCCATTGATCCTTCAATGCCCTGAACCCAAAGGACATACCAGAGATATCACCCCGTTCAACCAGCGTTAGTACATCGCGGCCTAATTGGGTATTCGGTGGGGTTAACTCGAAGCGTAGCCCGGTAGCATCTTCACTAAGCTGTAAGGTGCCGGATGTGGTGCGGCCTAACAGGTTCATATGATCATGCTCATACAATGCCCTGACATCTGCGCCAGAAGTTAAGCTGGCACGAAAGGCATTCGGGGCAAACTGTTCCACGAACTCATCCCACAAGAGATGGGATCGGCTGTTCCACCGGATCGCGTAGCCGACCAGCTTTTTATCTGATGCTGACAAGGAGGCGGTGCGGATTTCAAAATCATTATTCATCTATGGACTCCAGGACTGAAAAGGGGCGCTGTGCCCCTCTTGCTTATTTGCCGGCTTTCAGTTCCAGCACCTTGATTGCGTTGGAATCCACCAAGCCCCCGCCCAAATATTTATCAGTGTGAACCTTATAAAATCCCGGTTCGGTGATATTGTCAGGACGGGTGCGGGTGCCTGTTTCGTGGTCAACGATGAAGTAACCGCGCTTGAAGTCACCCAGACCGATAACGTTATCCGGCATAAATTCAAGATAGTGGACAGGCAAGCCCAGCAGCATATCGGGATCACCCGCCTGCAAACGTTCGCGCCAGATATAATCGCCGTTGCCGTTTTTCAGCTTCTGTACCTTGGCGGCTGTGTTGGAGTTCATCACCCATACGGCGTTCTTGCGGTACTTGTTCCTGAGCAAAAACTTAAGGTCAATCAGGCTGTCGGCTTCAAGGGTGGCAACTTCCAGCTTTTGCAGGGTGCCAAATGCGCGCGCTTTGTCGGCTTGGGTATCACGGGGATAGGACAGGAAGCCTTTCGCTTTTTTGCTGCCGTCACCGTTCACCAGATCCGTTTCTTCGGTATCGACGAAGGTGTCGGCAATTTCAGCGGTCAGCCAACCTAAGATATCCACGTCGCTAAAATCGATAATCTCTTGGGTAGTCTTGGGATAGGCGTAAATAGGGAACAGCTTAATGCTGACTTCTTCCATCTTCGGCGTAGCTGTCTCACCGCGTGCCTTGCCCTCTTCCCCGTGTACTACCGCTGCCCCACCGATCGAAACCAACTGTTTGTATTCGTTGCTGCGTGTGGTCTTGAGGGTACAGATCCGGCGCATGACCGATTCATCCGCCAATTGCTGCATGATCTGCCTGTTCAGTTCAGGAATAACGGTATAGCCACCCTCTGACGGGACACCCGTAGACAAGGCGCGGGTTTCGCCGGTCACGATATAGTGTCGCAGTTCGTCATTACTGAGTTTTTCACTGGTCGGCTGGGTCTTTGCCTGATGGCGCTCTTCATTAGCAATTGACTCATAACGGGCAATTTCAGCATTCAGGGTGTCGAACTGGTTGCGCAGTTCGTCAAACTGTTTGGCTTCATCTTCGGTTAGGGAACGTTTTTCAGTTTCGGCTTTGGTGAGCAATGAACGCATCTGGGTAGTTAAATCGGCTTTTTGCTGGCGTAATTCAAGTAGCTTTTTCATGGTGTTTTGTGGTTGGTTTTTATATGCTTTAAACACTATTTAACATCATGAAAAATGATAAAAAAGCCCCTAAAATTCAGAGGCTAAACTTGCGAAAACATGAGGACGGAATATTTACAAAAATTTTCATTCAGTTAATGGAAATATTGCAGTATTTTGCTCCACCATTCTTTTTTTGTTATTGATATATTATATTCATTACAGCAAACAATATAAAATTCATCATATTTTTCATTGGGAAATCCATAATTATCACCCATCATAGCGGAATCATCATCCATATAAAAAGGAGAACTTTGACCAATGTATTTATTGTTTTTATATAAAACAGCAAAATATGGCCTTGGGTAATTTATATAATAATAAATTCCGATAGCATTCACAGGAAGAGGTGTATAAAAAACCACTCTATAATCGTCTTTCTTACGTTCACCGCTCTCTAAAAAAGAAGGTAAGAAGGTTACATGTGATAACACAAACCACCATAGAAAAAATATGAACATAATGCCATATTTAATTATCTTAGTAACCTTCATATATTACCTTGTCCTTTTCTAATGGGTCAGTCCAATATACATCAGAAAATACAACGAAATCACCACCTTCATTATGTATGTCTTGCCATTTTCTGAAATCTTGATTGAACACAGGAACGTAACCTCTATAATTTTTGTATAACCATCCAAACGCACCAGAAACAAAACTCGCCATATAAACAGGGACTTCTTTTCTGGGTACAATACCTTGTCTTGACCATATACCTAGTGGCTCACTTATAATATGCTCATCCGTGAAATCATAGGTATCTTTTATGTAAAAGCCTAACTTCTCTACCGTGAATATCTTCTTATTTCCTTTTATGTCAAAATAACCTCTCACAGCAACTTTTAGAGTACCAACACCTATTGCTCCCATCAATTCATCCATAGTGTCCCGATACTTTCCAAAACGCCTGTAATTAATTTGAGATAAATAATCAAGTTCAATCGCGCTGTTTTCATAACCTATATGTATCAATCCATTAGCTTCTTTTTCTTTATTCCTTTCAAATATATCGGTAAACAATCTTTTTTTTCCATTTTCACTAGCCCAAATATTTTTTAACTCGTCAATATTATCAGTTATTACTTCATATCTTCTAGCCCAATCCATTTTTACAATTGAATTATTAACTTGTTCTTTAGGTATCTCCATTGCATTACCATTGACAAAACCATCTCTTATTCTTTCATTAAACTTAAATGCAGGTTTAATTGAAAACCAATGTTTCATCAAAGCTGATGCTGTCGTCCATCCCATCTTATCCATAATTTTTGGAATATCATAAAGCGATAATTCATCAAATAGAATCGTTGTAGTTTCACCGCCTTTAACGGTTTTTGTTTTTAAAATACTCATTTTTTCATCCCTATTTTTGTTTGGTATAAATATTCAACTTCGAGATCTTCCTCTTCTTTTGAATTTATCGTATCCGTGATGCCTGTCTCTTTCGATACGCCTTTTTTCAGTCCTTTTGCCGTATTAATACCATAAGCAACATGGCAACAATTATCCCCAGTAACCTCATTTTTCAGCGTAAATTTTTTGCTGAATAAAGCCTCTACTGCCGTTTCAAGTGGCTTAATTAACGACGAAAATCCAGATAAAAGCGGCCTTTCCTCTTCACGTCCCTGCAATTGCGATATCGCGTAACCCGTTGTCCCTGCCGCGCGGTGTGTGAATGACACCGACTTATAATCAAGCTGTACCGTTTCATACGGGATCTGGTCATTGTCATCAATTGAGTGCGGGTAGTGACAGGAAAAATCAACAATGGTTGCGCCAGTCAATTTTATTTCATAAAAGAATTCGAGTTGTCCGGCAAGGTTTACGCGGTAACACTTAAAAAGGGCATCCAGCAATTCGTTCTTGTCTATTGCTAACCCCAACAACGGGGAAGATTTATCAATGGGTTTGGTAAAACTGACCGGAAGGTGATTGACGTTCTGATCGCGCGTCATCCCATGTCTGATATGTAATACCTGTATTTCATCCTCCCGACCAGCCTGATAGCGGTTACCGATAGATTCCGGCGTTGAACAACCCGCCGAGATTAAGCCTTGTTTCTTGCCCTTTAACGACAAGTAAATGAGATATGACATTCCTGTCTCCTGTAATCTGATTTTCAATGGATGCTCATTACAGCATCAATTAAACAGGATATAACAGCAATGCTTATCTATTCCAGCATGAATAAAAGATCACCAACAAAATTGTGATTAATCTCTCTTCTTAAATAAAATCAGATAATTACCTAATTTAAATTTCAGATAGTACCCTAATAAAAAAACAAATTGATGCACTACATTTATCTTCTTATATTTATCCGGCTTTTATTTGCCTGCCAGAAGATACCCCCCTGAAAATCTTTTTGTCCCTCTCAACTGTACACCCTGTGCATTTACCTCTGAATGCCTTGTCCTGCCTGAGTTTGTGGCGGTGTACATGATATACACCAACTGTGCACAACTGTTCACCCTGACGATAACTAACTGGTGTATAGGATGTATAGTTGATGTACAGTTAAAAGATAACTATACACCTTATTTTTACCTTTAATATCATGTAATTATTCTATTTTATGCACAGGGTGTACAGTTAACACCAAAAGTTTATCTGGAGGTTAACCTCTGTGCAGTTCAGGCACTGCCGGAAGCCATTCTTCGGCCTCTTCGGATAACGCCACGTTATACGAATACCCTTGCTTTGTCCTGACTTTTCGATAGTCCTTCCGGTACTCCTGCATAATCTTGGGGATTGAATCACCAAATTTTGTCAGGGTTAACGGCCGTTCAAATCCGTGCGCTTCCATAAAAGACAAATAGGCATGATAAAGATAAATACGCGGTGCCCGTGGGCTGATATTTTTATTCCCCATCTTCATCCCGATAATATTATCCACGGACACCAGATAACCACAAAAGCGATATAAGGGATCTGAGTGGCATTTCACTGATAACGCTTCGCTGGAATCCCGTTGTGCCTGTAGTAATTTTTTAGCCTTATTCTGGTCGGCAAATTCGGTTAATAAATGGCGAATAATCACCGGCAATTCCCGGCTGATTTTCTCCAGCAATTGTGGATCTTTTTCTGATTCCTTGACCGGAATATTAAACGGGAATATCACCCGCCGCCGTGAAATGCCGCCATTGCGTTCGGTAAAGCTCATCGGTTCGTTATTGGTGGCTAATACCACGGCTTTAATAATCGTGGAAAACTGTTTTTCATATTTCCCGTCAACTTCAATCAGGTCGCCGCCTGTAATGGCCTTAATGCCCGCCCCCTCACCGACATATTTAACCTGATCGGGCAGCGTAATTAAACTCTTACCCACAAATTGATAACGGCCTCTCGCTTCATCCAGCGCTTTCATATTACCACTGGCCGTATTGTGTTCTCCTGCTAATAACGTTGCGATATACGTAAATACACTCTTGCCGCTGCCACCTTCACCAGTGACTTCAATAAATAGCTGCCAGTCATAGCGGTTTGCCAGGATCATAAACAGGGCGGCATTAATACGCGCCATCTTATCTTTATCCTGACCTGCCGAATGAGACAGCCAGCGATAAAAATAAGGCGCATGATCCTGTAAGTTTTCATCTGCGACAGGTTGGGTAAATTCAATGCCGTTATGGTTGATTAACCAATGTGCCGGCTGATGTGGCCTGAATACCTGTTCTGACAAGTCATACACACCGTTACTAAACCCAATTAAATCACGGCGTTGTTCACCAATAACCGGAATTTGTAATTTCATGGCACTGATAGCATTGTTGATCCCATTGGGGCTATAAGGGGTTTCATGCTGATTAAAGATTGCCACCATTGCGCGGAGCAGTTCACTGTCCGGCACCGTCTCCCATGTTGCGCCATTATAGCGATAGACCATTTCACTTTCAGGATTCACCGCCACTTTGCCGTAATATTCTGCAAGCAGTTCCCCGCGTTGACTGGCGGCCATTTGTGCCAGATGGGGACTTTTTTTCTTATTTTCGTGGATCACGGCTGCTTCTGCGTTCACTGCCTTTTTCTCCCCCACCTGATATAGCCCGTGACTGAATGCCTGCTTTGCTGCCTCAATGCCGTGACGCTGGCGATAGTCGTCCCAATCGGCTTTATACTCCGTGGGCGGTAGCGCGACCCAGCCATTAATCGCTTTGGCGGTCTTTTCTGCCGCTATCTTGCCGACGTTCTTCTTGGGTTTGCCGTTTTTGTCCAGCGCTCCCGGTTCGTGCCAATCGTTATCGGCGGCAAGAATGATCTTCGCGTCTGGCCACCGTTCCCTGACCTGTTCGGCCACGTTAGGTAAGTTGCCTTCATCAAGCGCTGCCAGTACCACGCCTTCATGTAACTGACTGATCGTTAACGCCGTTGCATAACCCTCGGTAATGATGCACGTGTCCGGTGTGCCGGTTATCTCAGATACGGGGATAACACTGCCCTTTTTCTGTGAGCCTGCAACAAGTCGTTTTTCACCATTGGGCTTAATAGTTTGCGCACCCGTGATAGTGCCGTTCAGTGTTTGGATGATCAGTAATAAAATCCCCTCTTTCAATAACCGTTGTTTGGGGCATTGCAGCCCTTTTTTCGCCAGATAACCGGATTGCCCAAGCGTGGCTTGAGACAAGAGCCTGTTCACCTTCTCGACTATCGAGGGAGCCTCCGATTTGGGAACCACTTGATTGGCAGGCTTGGGTTTCGGTAAGGGCAGAGCCAGCGCACCCGAAACTAACTTAGCGGCTGCAAAGACTGTGATCCCTTTGGTTCTCGCCACTAAATCCAGCCCGTCACCATGATTCGGCTCATCACACTGGCGACAATGCCAGTCGCCGTTATGGTGATCGTCGATGAAGTGAAAACGGTCAGTTCCCCCACATATCGGACAAGCGCCATGCTTGCCCTTTGCCGGAACCTCAACGCCACAGGCTGGCAACAGACTTTGCCAATGATTCATGGCGGATTTTTTCACGATATGGATAACGTCTATTGGGCGGATTTCTTCATTGTTTTTACGGCTGTTATATCCATATGCAGATGATTGACTCATGGCTTATTCCTCATAAACAGCCGCTTGAAGCGCATGGTAGACTTCCTGATTGATATCACAGGCCAACGCAATCAGGTTATTTAAATCGATAGAACATTCAGACTTGGCTTTTTCAAGAATGACGTAAAATAAGGAGGCCGCGAGCCTTGTATTGTGCATGGCCTGATCCAGTGATATCGGCGCTCTGCGCTCGTACACGCTGACGATTTCAGTATCAACGGTTTCATTATCTGGCACACAAGCACTGCGAATATTTTTGGCGGCTTTCTCCGCACCGCGCAATGTTTTGTATTTGTAGCGGACAGTTTCTTTTTTTATCTCGCCTGTATGCTGATTTGTCGTAGTGACAATGATCTTATACCAATCGCCATTGAAGATGCTTGATTTCTTATCCAAACCCGATCATGCTTGCAATCATGAAAATTCATCTGACACCAGAACAAAAACGTGCCCTCGAATTGATGCATGATACCACTCGTGATAGTCGAGTCTGTGATCGCATCAAGGCCGTGCTTTTGGCGTCAGAGGGCTGGACAGCTCAGATGATTGCTCAGGCCTTACGTATTCATGAAACTACGGTAAGCCGTCACCTAAAAGATTTCATCGCGCAGGAAAAACTCACCCCCGAAAATGGCGGTTCTGAAAGCCATCTCTCTGCCAAACAAACCGCCGATCTGGTTGATTATTTGACGGCAAATTTGCTGCATACGACCGCTCAAATTGTGGATTATGTACGAGCTCGTTGGCAGGTGTCTTTCAGCGTGGGAGGCATGACGAAATGGCTTCACCGACAAGGTTTCAGCTACAAAAAGCCAAAGGGCGTTCCTCATAAATTCGATGCGGATAAGCAGCAACAATTTATTGATGACTACCAGTCTCTGAAAGACCGGGCAGGTCAGAATGAACCTATCCTATTTATTGATGCGGTGCATCCTTCGCAGTCCACAAAGCTCAGCTATGGTTGGATGAAAGCGGGGAAAAATCAGGTAAAAGTGGTCGAAACCACCGGCAGTCGTACCCGTCTCAATCTTCTGGGCGCCCTCAATTTACAACGAATTGAAGACACCGTGATCCGTGAATACCCGAGTATCAATGCCGAAAATATCGCGTATTTTTTCGGCGCTATTAGAGAAACTTACCCACTTTCGCAAAAAATTCATATTATTCTGGATGGGGCGGGTTACCACCGGGCAGAATTGGTGAAAGAGGTGGCATATGTCCTTAATATTGAACTGCATTACCTACCGCCTTACAGCCCAAACCTCAATCCAATAGAGCGATTGTGGAAGTATATGAATGAGCAAGTACGTAACAATGTTTATTTTCCGGATGCGAAGACATTCCGTGAAACCCTTCGTCACTTTTTTCATGTCACTTTGCCAGAAAAAGCGAAAGAACTCACGACTAGACTGACTGACAACTTTCAGATTTTAAAACCTGCATCTTCAAGTTAGATTGGTATAAACATGGCTTACCCCCTGAATGGAGATAAGGCGCATAAGGTGAATATCCACCAGCCGTTGATTGCTTGATGCAATTAGGCATGTAAATTTAAGGCGAGTTTGGGTATGCTGTTGTACAGCCATAATCGTTACCTCAGCTAACGGTTTGGTTAGAAGCCCGGCTAGTGCTACAACACTGTTGGGCTTTGTTATTTTTGAATGCTACAACATTCAAGTGGATTCCAGTATAGGTATTAAATGGATTCCAGTTCAAGTGTTTATTTGTTATTTTTTCTATGTATACTGGATTCCATGTAAAACATGAGAATTCAGATATGACAAGAGACCACATAAATAACAAATCACAAAAGTTACAAGCTAGAGCGCCACATGAAGTTGTCGAAGCTATGGAAGCATTGAAGAAAGAAGGTGAGAGTACAGCACAATTTATCGTCACCGCACTACAAGGTGAGATCAAACGCCGCCAACGCAAAGCCAAGGCATCATCTGAGTAACAACCAACCAATCGACAATAAATCCGGTAGCTTAAATCAACTATGGGGGAAATCCCTATAGTTGCCACAGATAGGAAAATATGAGATATGGTTGACCTTCCACTACGGAAATTAGTAGGTTGGCTAACCTCGTCAACGTTATTGACTTGGTTCACAAACTCTCTTAAGAAGGATAAATTAACGGTTTGTTTTTCCTTGTAAAGCAAATCTGAAATACTCCCAAATTTAATAAATGAGATATCCGCTGAATCGATATTCAAAATATCCCTCTGGCTATTTTCAGAGTGAGCGAGTTCCTGACCGATTAAGGCCATATTTTTAGATGTCATATTTTTACCCTGCCTTAATTAATAGATTTTCGGCTGTACGGGTTATTTACATTGTCTACTGTTGGCGGGTTACGTACCCAGTGCAACAAATCACTGAGCAACCAAGCACAAGAATTGCGGCCTAATGGCTTACGGGCAGGGAAGCGCCCTTCATTTTCCAGTTTCCATGCTGACGTTCTAGAAATAGAGGTAATGTGATGGCGTTCCTTTTCGCGGACAAGGCGATCATAAGGTTCGCCATACTCGGAAAGGATAGAGCGGCGTTCTTCTGGTGTAGGAGAATTATACTGAATGGTCATGTTACCCTCACTGTTTAGTTGTTTTTGTGAGGGTATTTTACTTAATAGAAATTATTACGAAAGAAAGCCACATTTGTTACGTGTATATCACAATTATCATGTTCATCATCAACTTCATTAATTCCCATTATTGAACTGCTTTTAATATAACTACATTTTCATAATTACCCGCCAATACATCCAGTCGCTCGCACCATTTGTTTAAAGCATCTAACTTCTCTGGCAAGTATTGGCTCTTGTTATATATAGCCATAATGCCCGGTAAGGCATGACCTAGAAGCTGTTCTACGATATGTGGCGCTATGCCCATGTCATTTAATTTAGTTGCAAACGTTCGCCTTAAGTCATGCAAAGACCATTCCTCACCATGCTCTAACCTTCTCCATATATTTCTGCCACATTGTGATACAGATTCAGGGCTTTTAAGTTCCCCTAAGAGATAACCACTTTTATGATTTTGGTAAATTAGTTTTTCTAAAAAAGGTTTCAGGCATTCAGGTATTGGACGAATTATCTTATCATCTGATTTGCTATTTTCTTTTGGAACCGTCCATAACATGGAATCAAAATCCCATTCAGACCATTTAGATAACCTAGCTTCTTGTGAGCGACAACCAAATACAATTAAAATCCTCAACAAATTACTATAATAAGGTAAATACATGTTTGTATTTAGAGACTGCCACAGTTGACTAAGTTCATTATCTTCTAAATATCTTTTTCCTTTACTTTGTTTTCTTCCAACATCTGAAATAGTTAAATCATCCAGTGCATTACTGATTGCAAATCTTCTAACACGACAAAATTTTAGTGCTTGCTTGCACATTTGAAGAATATATCCAGCACCAACGGGAGCTGTTTTTTTAGTTCTATCAAAACATTGGAGCCAATAACGAGTTTCACAATCGGCCAATGCCATATTTCCAATGTAAGGGTATATATGCTTCTTTAATTGAGAAACGTGTTTATCAATGTTTTCCCTACTATCTTTTGCGTAGTTTTCTATCCAGTATTCCATAGCTTCTTTTACTGTGACAGGCTTTAGCGATTCCTGCATAGTCAAGTCAAATTGGAGCTTTGGATCTTTACCTGACGCAAGCCAGTTACGACATTTATCCCGCATATCACGAGCCAGTTTGAGACTCATATCAGGATAGCGCCCAATGGTAAGACGGTTTAACTTTTTACCATCAAGTCGGTAGGTAAACACCCAACTAATACCACCAACTTTAGATGCTTTTGCACTCAATCCAGCACCATCAGCAAAAAACTCAATATTATCCCTTTCTTTTCCGTGCAGGTTTTTAAGTTTTTTGTCACTGAGCTTGTTTAGTTCAGCAGCCATGATCACCCAAAATATTTATACAAATGTTTATACATAGTGTGCTGTAAAAATGAGTAAACGTCAATAAACACTGAAACAACACACAGCATGAAATAATTACATCCCATTGATTTATTGGTGTTTTATGAAATATCAAGAAAACACAAAAACATAAAATTATTTTATCTACCATGAAATGATGGCGCATGTCCCCCTGTTTGCCCACGGCCAAGCCAAAAAGGTGTTGATTATTGGCGGCGGTGATGGCGGGATGCTGCGAGAAGTTTGTCGCCATCATTATCTCGACAGTATCACAATGGTAGAAATTGATGCGGGTGTCGTCGAATTCTGCCGCCAATATTTGCCAAATCATCATGCCGGTGCCTATGACGATCCCCGGTTCAAGCTGGTGATTGACAACGGGGTTAATTTTGTCAAAACCACATCTGAAAAATTTGATGTCATCATTTCTGATTGCACCGATCCTGATGGGCCAGGTGAAAGCCTGTTTACCTCTGAATTTTATGCAGGCTGCGCCCGTTGCCTGAACGAAGGGGGGATTTTCGTCGCCCAAAACGGTGTCTGTTTCCTGCAACAGGATGAAGCCGTCAACAGCCATAAAAAGTTGAGTCACTATTTTGTTGACAGCAGCTTTTATCAAGCCGCTATTCCAACCTATTACGGTGGGATCATGACGTTTGCATGGGCAACCCAGAATTCGGCTCTACGTCAGGTGCCTTTGACAACACTGCAACAACGCTTTGAAGATACGGCCATAACCTGCCGTTACTACACGCCAGCCGTACATGCAGGCAGTTTTGCACTACCGCAATACTTACTGAATGCACTATTTGGAAATCCATAATCACCCATTAGCCGGGAGGTGAACTAAATTGCGCAAACTGAAATTGCACGGCTTTAATAATCTTACAAAAAGCTTGAGTTTCTGTATCTATGACATCTGTTATGCAAAAACGAAAGCCGATCGCGACAGTTATATCGCGTACATTGATGAACAGTATAATGCGACCCGCCTGACTGAAATACTCAGTGAAACTTGTTCAATCATTGGTGCAAACATTCTTAATATTGCTCGTCAAGACTATAACCCACAAGGTGCGAGCGTTACCATTCTGATTAGTGAAGAACCCATTGACCCTAAACTGGTGGATAATACAGAGAACCCTGGCCCACTCCCTGATTCTGTTGTCGCCCATTTGGACAAAAGCCATATCTGTGTGCATACTTATCCAGAAAGCCACCCAGATGGCGGTATATGTACCTTTAGGGCAGATATTGAAGTGTCAACCTGCGGTGTTATTTCCCCCCTTAAGACGCTGAATTATCTAATTTATGAATTGGAATCTGACATTGTGACGATGGATTACCGTGTTCGTGGTTTTACCCGAGATATTCATGGAGTAAAACTCTATATTGACCATGAAATTAGTTCCATCCAGAATTATCTGACAGAAGAAATCCAAGCTCAGTATCATATGATCGATGTGAATATTTTTCAGGAAAATCTCTTTCATACCAAAATGATGTTGAAACAATTTGATCTGAATGAGTATTTGTTCAATTCCACAGCCGAAGAATTAAGTGAAACGGAAAAGAGAGAAATCACCCGTTTACTCAAAAAAGAGATACAGGAAATCTATTACGGCCGGAATTTACCTGATCTGTAAATAAATTTACTCGACTTGATCTATTTGACTGGCAGAATATCAATCTGCCAGTCATTCATTTTACTTTCATCCAACTCAAGCATAGTGCGCTTTATTATTTTGACGGCACACCTAACTCAGTACTGGTTGTAATTTCAACACCATAAACGGTTTTTAGATAATCAAGTGCTTCACTATGATCAACCTCTGGTAAAACGCAAACTGCATCAGATAATACGGTGATGCCATAACCTCGGGTAAATGCACTATAGGCGGTATGCCGGACACAGCAATTGGTATGCTGCCCTGTTAAAACAACTTCTGTGACACCGTATTGCCCGAAAACCTCATCCAAATCGGTTCCATCAAAGGCACTATAAAAATGTTTGGGAGAAACAATTTCACGTTCGGAGCCAATAGGAGCCAATGCATCAACCACCTCAGCACCCCACGTTCCTGCCATAGCATGTTTTCCCCAAATGCCCATTTCCCGATCATCTGCATAATGGGCATCATTGGCATACACCACTAACCAATCAGGTTGATTTCTGGCATAGTTAATCACCCGCTGGATCACTGGGATAATTTCCGTTGCCTGCTTTTCATTGGCGAGCACACCTGTTACGAAATCATTCAACATGTCAATTACGATAAGAGCTTTCATCTGTAAGACCTTCTTTATGTTTTATATGCTGTTTTTCCTAAAAATAACAATAGAAAAACAATAAAGTGTATTTGATAATACAACAATATTCTTCCTATATAGAAAAATATTCCACTTTTTTATTAGGAGGAAAGGCCATAATAAAGACCGGCATTATAAAAACGCTTAAATATAATATAATTCATAACCTTATATTTCAACTCATCAATTATTCCAAAGTATTTTATGGATTTATAAACCTAACCTTTGAAAAAAGACTTTACTAATAACCATTAATATTTACTTTAATATGTTAATAAAATTACATCAATCCCATGACAGATTAAATAATGAACATAATTTGAGTGTTTTTTGGTAATGATTTTAGAGGAATAGAAACAGCAATTAAATAATAATAATCAATTGAAACCAGTATAGTTTGACAATTTAAAAATAAAATTTGTTATCTAACTAACAAATTTAGTTTATTTATTTGCATGAATTTTATTTTATGAACATTATGATATCTAAATGAATTCATTATAAAACACCCTACAACATACAATAAAAATGAAGATAAAAATCGCCCTCATTGATGATCATGTTGTTGTCCGTTCAGGCTTTGCCCAATTATTGACACTTGAAGATGACATTATCATCGTTGGTCAATACAGTAGTGCCAATGAAGCATGGCCGGATTTACTCAGAAAAACGATTGATATCGTCATCATGGATATCTCCATGCCCAACGAAAGCGGCCTACAGCTTCTGGCACGGCTTCGCCCCACCTGCCCAAATTTTCGCACAATCATGCTAAGTATTTATGACACTGCCGCACTGGTACAAAGTGCGCTGGATTCAGGTGCACGAGGTTATCTAACGAAATGTTGTGGGCCAGAAGAGTTAATTCAAGCAGTGCGTACTGTCCATAAAGGCGAAATTTACCTCTGTGCTGATGCCTTAAAAGCCCTGCGTCAAAAACCTCAGGAAGTTGTTGCCTTGCAAGCGCTGACCCCAAGAGAAAGAGAAATTTTCTCTCTATTAATTAATGGGAACAGTGTCAAAGCTATTGCTGAACAGCTTGAACTTAGCCATAACACAGTCCATGTCCATCGAACCAGAATCTTAGATAAATTACACTGTAATACCACTATTGATCTCGTTCATTATGCCTTCCAGAATCAAATCATTACGAGTTAATCAATGAATGAAAAATTTCTCTTCATTTTACAATCACTATTTCTCTGTCTATTTTATTCACTGATTTGGATTTCATTATGGGTAATTAGTTTTTATTTTCACAATAGTGGCCTACAGGCAACGTTGTTTTTACCCCAAGGAATACGTTTAGTATTTATGATCTTATTGGGACGACGTTATCTTCCAATCCTGCTGGTTAGCGAAACCAGCATCTTGCTGTGGCTAAAAAGCGAGCAACTCATTATCTACCCAATCATTCTGATCTCCCCATTTATTAGTGTGATAACAGCATTAGCCATTCAAAAGATATGGTGGAATTACTCCCTTTACTGGCAACAGCTTTCTATCCTGTTGGCAGGTGTTATCATTAATAGCCTTTTGCAAATCTTATTCTTGAGTGTTTCATTACCTGATAAAATCAGTTTTATTTTTCTCTCTTCTCTGACTGGAGGCGTCTTACTCTCTCCGTTCGTTTATCTGATTTATGTTTATTTATATGAGAAATATTGGAAAAACCAACATACCAAAGCCGATATATCCGATCCACAATTAAGAACATCTTTGCTGATGTGGTGTTTCCTATTTAGCCTACTGGGAATAAGTGGTCAATATCTTCTATCCTCGGAAATAGAGTGGTTACTGTCAATTTTAGTTTTTATTCCTAATATAGTTATGGCCTATCGCTATGGTTGGCAAGGCGGCGTTCTTTCCGCGTTGCTAGGAAGTTTACTTGTCACTTCTGCCCGCCAATTCAATGGCTCGTTCAGTGAATTACAGGAATTAGAGATTTTTTTAACCACTCAGGCTTTATTAGGGATAGGGCTTGGTATTGCTATCAGTCGCCAACAACAATTAGCCGGTAGCTTAACCTATCAAAAACAGTTGGCAAATAATTTAAACCGCTATCGTGAACGGTTAGAAAAAGAGTTATCAACACGCCATATTTTGATGCAAAAATTAGTTCATACAGAAGAAGATATTCGTAAAAATATTGCTAGAGAGCTTCATGATGCCATTGGGCAAAATATCACTGCCATTCAAATTCAATCCATGCTAATAAAACGGACTTCAACGTTATCATCAGCCCATAAATCTGCCGAACAAATTAAAAATCTCTCTCAACAAATACATCAAACAACGCGTCAACTTCTACGTGAACTGCGCCCACCTGCACTCGACGAAATGTCCCTTGAGCAATCAATTCATCACTTAATCAATGAGTTTGCCTTCGAGGAACAAAACATTCTCTGCCATTTTGATTACCAGCTACTACATACCCCCAGTGATAACACGATTACTCTGACGCTTTACAGGCTGGTTCAAGAGTTACTGAACAACATTAGTAAGCATGCTAACGCCAATCAAATAAATATTACATTGAAGCAAAAAAGGAATTTAATCGTGCTTCAGGTCAGAGATAACGGAATTGGTATCATTGATGATAAAAAAAATACGGGATTTGGGTTAAAAGGCATCGAAGAACGAGTCCGGGCACTGGGGGGTCATTGGAGACTCAATACCCAACAAGGAACCCATGTCATTATCTATTTACCGATAAATACAGACAGGGATAATGAATAGCCAGATATCCTCCACAGGAATACTAAAGCAACAACGACTCATATCTTATTTATGGAGACACTTATGCAAGGCACCAGCCATGAGCAAATATCACAACATTATCGTTATTGGCGAAACCATTTGCTCATGTCAATGATTATAGGCTATGCCGCATTCTACCTAACTCGCAAGAGCTTGAATGTGGTTATGCCAGCCATGCAGTTGGAATTGGCTCTTAATAAGAATGATATTGGCTGGATAACCAGTTTATTTTATCTTGCTTATGGCAGTTCAAAATTTTTTTCTGGCATTTTCCATGATCATACGGGTTATCGCTGGTTTATGGGGGTGGGGTTATTGATGACAGGCATACTGAACATTATTTTTACTTTCTGTTCATCACTGCCCTCCTTACTGTTTGTCTGGACGTTAAATGGCTTTTTTCAAGGATGGGGATGGCCAACATGCGCCCGGCTTCTCATTTATTGGTATTCTCGTAATGAGCGAGGTTTCTGGTGGGGTTGTTGGAACATATCCATTAATATAAGCGGTATTTTTCTTCCTTTATTATCTGCACTCTTAGCAACGCATTATGGTTGGCGCGCCGCATTATTCGTTCCTGGGATAATTAGCATTGTGCTTGGCATTTGGTTATGCCAGAGAATACGAGGAATTCCACAGGATCATGGTTTACCTAGCGTAGGATATTGGCGGCAAGATACTATGGAGTTACGACAAGAACGGTTATCTTCACCAATGCCCATGATGCAAATTCTACAGGAAACCATTTTATTCAACCGTACCATCTGGCTCCTTGGTTTTTCTTACATTCTCGTTTATTTCATTAGGATTGCAATTAATGATTGGGGTAATTTATGGTTATTAGAAAAACATCGGGTTAATTTACTTAATGCTAATGCCACGCTGTCATTATTCGAATTGGGAGGATTATTAGGTGCCCTTTGTTCTGGATGGGGATCTGATTTGTTATTTCGCAGCCAACGTGCCCCCGTGATCCTACTCTTTTCTCTTGGCCTTTTCTTTTCTGTGGCTGCTCTCTGGCTAATTCCCATTAATAATTATGTCCTATTATCTACCTGTATTTTCAGTATCGGCTTTTTTGTTTTTGGCCCGCAGATGTTAATCGGTCTTTCAGCAACGGAGCATTGCCACAAAAAAGCAGCAGCGACTGTAACCGGATATCTAGGATTGTATGCCTATTTTGGTGCTGCAATTGCAGGTTGGCCATTGAGCCGGATCATTGACAGCTATGATTGGGCAGGAATGTTTGCCCTGTTGACGCTTGCCGCTGCTATCATGGGATTACTATTGATGCCAATGTTAATGGCTGATGTCAGTAAAGTGCATAAAACACATTGATAGCATCATTGTCTCTCGTAATGTTAAAGTAGGTAGTGTTCACATAAGTTGAACACTACAAAGTACGGATGAAAGAATAAATATAAGTCTTGTTAAAGGAACAATTTAGTTATCATAAGTTTTACGTAATAAATTGACATTATAAATTACTGTCTTAAATTACTAATGAAAATTAAAACTTCGCCTTGGATTCGCATAGTAAGTGCAATTTCTAAGAAAGGCGGTCAGTTGCTATAGTAGGCATCTTTCTCGCCAAAGGAAAATGCACTATGGCCTATACGCAACTGACCGAAACAGAAAGATACCAGATTTTCGGCTTAAAAGAAGCCGGTTTTACACAACGTTTTATTGCAACGCCGCTTAATCGGGCCCCATCAACAATTAGCCGGGAATTGAGACGAAACCGGGAAGCCGAGAAATATGAACCTGAACAAGCTCAGCGTAAAGCATTAGAACGCCGTCATTCTAAGGTAAAAGCCGTAAAAATCACGCCAGAGATAACAAAGTGGATAAAACAGTTAATTTGGCAAGATTTAAGTCCGGAACAAGTTGTGGGTTATCTCAAGCGGGAAGCGAAAATCTCTTTACATCATGAAACAATTTATCGATTGATTTATAAAGATAAAATAAATGGCGGTGATTTATGGCAACATCTTAGGATAGCGAAAAAACCGTATCGTAAACGCTATGGAAGCCATGAGCACAGAGGAAAAATTAAAAACAGAGTCAGTATTGATAAGCGCCCAAAAATTGTTGATAAAAAGCAGCGTATTGGGGATTGGGAAGGGGATACTATCGTTGGCAAAGATCGTAAAAGTGCCTTATTGACTTTAGTTGAACGAAAATCGTTATTTACGATCATCATTAAACTTGAAGATAAAACAGCAGAAGGTGTTGCCAAAGCGGCGACAAGACATTTATCGATGATAAAACATAAAGTTAAAACAATTACCTTTGATAACGGACTCGAATTTGCCGAACACGAACGGATCGGTAAAAATTTAGAGACAAAAATTTATTTTGCTCATCCGTATTCCCCTTGGGAAAGAGGGATAAATGAGAACATAAATGGATTAATCAGAGATTACTTCCCAAAAGGAACCGATTTTAATAAGGTATCAGAGCGGGAGGTTAACCTTGTGGCAAACCGACTAAATAATCGACCACGTAAGACACGAGATTATAAAACACCGAATGAGTTATTTACAGGAACCCCAACTCATTTACTTCGTTCATTACGGTGTTGCGCTTAATATGCGAATCCAAGCGCATAATTTATTTTAATCAAAAATAAACAACCCACTTAATTATATAAGTAACAAAAAGACAGAGTTAGATTAAATACTTAACTAATTGACTAATAAAAAATGTTACTCACATTACAAATTCATCATTTCGAGTTGAATAAATTATTTTCACTCTTCATTATCTGTTTACAAATATCCAATGATATTTTCACCTTAATTAAAAGCAATAAGAATTTATTTTATTCATTTAAGTAAAAATAAGTAAAAGCCCAACTTATGGACAGTAAGGAAATTATAATGAAATTAAAATTGTTCTCTTCCCTTATCGCTATGGGATTAACTCTTACGGCCATGACCAGCAATACCCAGGCAGCAGGTCGGCTCACTGTTTATTGCAGTGGCACCAATGCGCTATGTGAAACAGAAACACGTGCTTTTAGCGAAAAGTACCATGTCAAAACCACATTTATCCGCAATGGTTCGGGGAGTACATTAGCCAAAATAGAAGCCGAAAAACGCAATCCACAAGCCGATGTATGGTATGGAGGAACCCTCGATCCCCACTCCCAAGCGGGAGAAATGGACCTCCTGCAACCCTATAAATCACCCAATTTAGACCAAATCATGCCTCAGTTCCGTGATCCGGCAAAACGCAAAGGTCATTACACTTCTGCGGTCTATATGGGAATACTGGGTTTTGGTGTGAATACCGAACGTTTAAAAGAGAAAAACCTGCCGATACCAACGTGCTGGAAAGATCTGACAAAACCAGAATATAACGGTGAAATTCAAATTGCCGATCCACAAAGCTCTGGCACATCCTACACCGCATTGGCGACGTTTATCCAACTGTGGGGAGAAAACGAGGCTTTTGATTACCTGAAGAAATTAAACAGTAATATTTCCCAATATACCAAATCTGGCATTGCCCCAGCACGCAATACCGCACGGGGTGAAACGGCGATCGGGATTGGCTTTTTACATGATTATTCAATGGAAGTCGAAAATGGTGCGCCAATGCAGTTAATTGCTCCCTGCGAAGGTACGGGATATGAGATTGGCGGAGTCAGCATCATTAAAAATGCCCGCAATCCAGATAACGCTAAGTTATTTGTTGATTGGGTACTGTCCAAAGAGGCGCAAGAGCTGAGTTGGAAAAAAGCGCAATCCTACCAGATCCTCACCAACACCACAGCAGAAGCCTCTCCCATGACATTAAAACCGGCTGAATTAAAGCTCATCAATTATGACATGGAGAAATATGGTTCCAATGAAGTACGGAAGGAATTGATCAATAAATGGCTCACTGAAGTCAAAATGGGGCAATAAATTCTCTAACCGTCAATAAAGTCTATTAATGCAGCAAGCCATCAATATGCGCTCGCTACCTGATAATACGATTTACATACTCTCATCATACAATTTATTGGGGGAATTATGTCTCACACCCTTACCTTGCAGAAAAAGCAAGGTCGGGATTCTGTTTTCTGGTGGATTATTTTGGCATGGCTGTCCTTTGCCCTGCTGCCATCATGGAGTCTGGATTACGGCCTTTTTGATTCAACACAGGAAGAACTACTGGCAGCTTACGGCTGGCATGGCATCAATATCAGCATATTGTGGTTCTTGCTGCCATCAGTATTGCTATTACGCTCACGATCTTCTGACAACCGCCAGCATAACTATTTTTATGCGGGATATGCCTTGTTATGTGGGCTGTTTATTATCGTCAGCGCAGCACTGGTCGGGCGCGGACTTGGCTATTCCACCGTTATCCTGTTTATCTCATTAGGTGCAGTGATTACCCTTGCCCTGACCCGTCTGGAATGGTTGGGGGGTGACAGCTTTGTTATTGGATCACTGGTCGCGGTTATTGCGTTGATTGGTGTATTTATTCTTTTTCCCAGTATCGCTATTTTTATCCCGATGTTTAGGGATGAATCCGGCCAATTCGCACCATTTGCGTTTATTTCGATACTCGGACAGTCCCATATCCTGAAAATCATTACTCATTCAGTGTTACTTTCCGTAGCCGTTGGTTTGGGGTGCACATTCTTTGGCTTAGTATTGGCGATTTACACCGCCAGAATCGCCAAACGTTCAGCCTTCATTGGCCGAGTATTTTCTATTCTGCCCATTGTAACGCCGCCGTTCGTTGTCGGGTTAGGTGTCACGCTCATGATGGGACGTTCGGGTTATATCACGGAATTTCTGTCTACATGGTTCGGTTTGACCAACACAAACTGGTTATATGGCTTTACCGGAATTTGGATCGCCCAAGTGCTGGCCTTCACGCCAATGGCATTTATGATCTTGGATGGCGCCATCAAGACGATCCATCCTTCTCTCGAAGAAGCGGCTTATACTCTGCGAGCGAATCGTTATCAAACTTTTTTCCATGTTTTTATTCCCTTGTTGAAACCCGCTCTCGCTAACGCCTTTTTGATTGTGATTGTCCAATCTCTGGCCGATTTCAGTAATCCGCTGGTTTTGGGCGGCAACTTTGACGTTCTGGCGACCCAGATTTATTTTTATATCACAGGCTCACAACTCGATTATCAGGCTGCCAGTACGTTAGGGGCGTCGCTACTGGTCTTCTCGCTCTTGGTTTTCTGTGTTCAATATCTTTGGATTGGTAAACGCTCTTATGTCACGGTTTCTGGTAAGTCTTACCGTGGTGATGTACAGCCTTTGCCAGTTTCGCTGGTACGGGGTGTTTGCACTCTGTTGTTTATTTGGGTGGCCTTCAATGTTCTGCTTTATGGCAGCATTTTCTATGGCAGTTTCACCGTCAATTGGGGCGTGGATTACACCCTGACACTGGATAATTTCATTAAACTGTTTGGTCAGGGAATGCGTGATGGTGCATGGCCTTCACTGTTGGATACGCTGCTGTATGCCGGCATCGCTGCCCCTATTACCGCTATATTCGGGCTATTGATTGCCTATATTGTGGTACGCCAGCAATTCCGCGGCAAAAAAGTCATTGAGTTCACGACCATGCTCTGTTTTGCCGTTCCCGGCACGGTGGCAGGGATCTCTTACCTGCTGGCTTTCAATAACGCGCCATTCTATATCACGGGTACAGCATTCATTATCATCATCTCTATGACAATGCGAAATGTGCCTGTTGGCATTCGAGCCGGTATTGCGGGACTTGGGCAAATTGATAAATCGCTGGATGAAGCCTCTCTCAGCCTGCGGGCGGGTTCAATGAGAACCATTTTATATATTCTGCTGCCACTCTTGCGCCCCGCTATCTTATCGGCATTGGTCTACAGCTTTGTCCGTGCCATAACCACAGTCAGTGCCATCGTATTTTTGGTAACGCCGGACACCCGCGTAGCAACGGCCTATACCAATCTAACTTGAAGATGCAGGTTTTAAAATCTGAAAGTTGTCAGTCAGTCTAGTCGTGAGTTCTTTCGCTTTTTCTGGCAAAGTGACATGAAAAAAGTGACGAAGGGTTTCACGGAATGTCTTTGCATCCGGAAAATAAACATTGTTACGTACTTGCTCATTCATATACTTCCACAATCGCTCTATTGGATTGAGGTTTGAGCGGTAAGGCGGTAGGTAATGCAGTTCAATATTAAGGACATATGCCACCTCTTTCACCAATTCTGCGCGTCGGGAACCCGCCCCATCCAGAATAATATGAATTTTTTGCGAAAGTGGGTAAGTTTCTCTAATAGCGCCGAAAAAATACGCGATATTTTCGGCATTGATACTCGGGTATTCACGGATCACGGTGTCTTCAATTCGTTGTAAATTGAGGGCGCCCAGAAGATTGAGACGGGTACGACTGCCGGTGGTTTCGACCACTTTTACCTGATTTTTCCCCGCTTTCATCCAACCATAGCTGAGCTTTGTGGACTGCGAAGGATGCACCGCATCAATAAATAGGATAGGTTCATTCTGACCTGCCCGGTCTTTCAGAGACTGGTAGTCATCAATAAATTGTTGCTGCTTATCCGCATCGAATTTATGAGGAACGCCCTTTGGCTTTTTGTAGCTGAAACCTTGTCGGTGAAGCCATTTCGTCATGCCTCCCACGCTGAAAGACACCTGCCAACGAGCTCGTACATAATCCACAATTTGAGCGGTCGTATGCAGCAAATTTGCCGTCAAATAATCAACCAGATCGGCGGTTTGTTTGGCAGAGAGATGGCTTTCAGAACCGCCATTTTCGGGGGTGAGTTTTTCCTGCGCGATGAAATCTTTTAGGTGACGGCTTACCGTAGTTTCATGAATACGTAAGGCCTGAGCAATCATCTGAGCTGTCCAGCCCTCTGACGCCAAAAGCACGGCCTTGATGCGATCACAGACTCGACTATCACGAGTGGTATCATGCATCAATTCGAGGGCACGTTTTTGTTCTGGTGTCAGATGAATTTTCATGATTGCAAGCATGATCGGGTTTGGATAAGAAATCAAGCATCTTCAATGGCGATTGGTATATATCATGGTGATTGGGGAAAGTGTTCGCAAAGATTTTATGAGTGCCTACGGGTTCCCGACGAAAAATACCCCTTGGTTAGACAACGCGAATGCCACCCTGTTAACCCACTATATTTCTGCGGCGCCATCAACCCAGTTATCACTGACTAACTCACTGGCCATGCGTGAAGCCAATGAAATTCACCTGAATAACAGCATAGTTTCACTGGCGAAAAAAGCGGGATTTGAAACTTATTGGTTGTCCAATCAGGGCATGAAGGGCGGGTTTGACTCTCCGGTCGCGCTGATTGGGCAGCAGGCCGATCATTACACTTTCCTGAAAGAAGGCAGTTCAGACGACCGCCGTTATCTGCCGGATGAAAATTTATTGCCTTATATTCGCAAGGCGTTAGTAAAGGAGGGGCAGAAGAAGAAATTGATTGTGATTCACTTAATGGGATCACACCCACAACCTTGTGCCAGAACGGATGAGAAATACGGTACCTATTTTCATTCCCAAAATATCTCCTGTTATCTCCAGAGCATCCAAAATACGGATAGTTTGTTGGCTGATATTGCAAATATGGCCAATAAAAATCAATTGCACTGGGCAATGCTTTACTTTGCCGATCATGGCTTGTCATTTGTGAATAAAAACACAGGCAGTGAAAATCTGACCCATAGCGATAGTCATAAGCAAAATTATCAAGTTCCATTTATGATTACCGGCTATGACTATGCCATTGAAAATGTTGATCAGAGTAAAGCAGGCAAACATATTATCAATGCTCAACGTAGTGGTTTGAATCTACTGTCTATGTTAGCGACATGGCTGGGCATTGAAGAACCTCGCTTGATATCTCAATGTGATTGGTTTTCTAACCAAGCATGTCAGAACCAACATACCGTGATTTCATTCAGTAACGAGTATCAAGACTTTAATCATCTGAAGGATGACGACATTAACTTCCATTGATGGATGGATTTTTAATGGATGTACTTTCGTTTTTCAACCTATTTAATCAGTGAGTTATCTCACAAAACGGGGGGCAGGTTTTCGGGGGATAAACCACTGATGGGAGGATTTTGACCGCTTAATGCGGGTATTCAACCGCTGGCTCAGATCCTCCCCTCTTATCAGGGAGAGTTTTGTATCATAGCGCAGTGTGGCGAGGAGTATATACCCTACGGGGTGCCGCTTCCTGCCGGCTCTTAGAGGGCTGGTTTATACAGAGGGAAGTAAAATTAAATAATGACTTGCTGTTCGTCTTACTGTGAAAAGGAAGTTTTATGAACAATAATAAATTCTTAAAACATGTCCCCTGGATGATATTGGGGATCATTGGCGCATTTTGTCTTGGCGTTGTTGCGCTGCGCCGGGGAGAACACGTTAGCGCTTTGTGGATCGTTGTCGCTTCCGTCGCGGTTTACTTAGTGGCTTATCGGTATTACAGCCTATATATCGCCACCAAGGTGATGAAGCTGGATGCTACGCGGGCAACGCCTGCCGTTGTCAATAATGACGGTTTGAACTATGTTCCCACCAACAAAAATGTCCTGTTTGGTCACCACTTTGCGGCGATTGCCGGGGCAGGCCCGTTGGTTGGGCCAGTCTTAGCGGCACAGGTGGGTTATCTGCCGGGCACATTGTGGTTATTGGCCGGGGTTGTGCTGGCCGGAGCAGTGCAGGACTTTATGGTGCTGTTTATCTCCTCCCGCCGCAATGGGGCGTCATTGGGTGAGATCGTCAAAGAAGAAATGGGGCGTGTGCCGGGCACCATCGCCCTGTTTGGCTGCTTCTTAATCATGATCATCATTCTGGCGGTACTGGCCTTAATCGTCGTGAAAGCCTTGGCGGAAAGCCCGTGGGGCGTATTTACGGTTTGCTCAACCGTCCCCATTGCGCTTTTCATGGGGATCTACATGCGATATATCCGTCCGGGGCGTGTGGGTGAAGTCTCCGTGATCGGTATCCTGATGCTGATTGCGGCCATTTGGTTTGGGGGTGTGGTCGCCGCCGATCCTTACTGGGGGCCGGCGCTGACGTTCAAAGACACCACCATCACTTATGCGCTGATCGGCTACGCCTTTGTCTCTGCGCTCTTACCTGTGTGGTTGATTCTGGCACCGCGTGATTATCTGGCAACCTTCCTGAAAATTGGGGTGATTGTTGGCCTTGCCGTCGGCATTGTCATCCTGAATCCAGAACTGAAAATGCCCGCCGTCACCCAATATATTGATGGTACAGGGCCGGTTTGGAAAGGAACCCTGTTCCCATTCCTGTTCATTACTATCGCCTGCGGTGCGGTATCTGGTTTCCATGCGTTGATCGCTTCGGGAACGACACCTAAACTGCTGGCCAATGAAAAAGATGCCCGTTTCATTGGTTATGGTGCGATGTTGATGGAGTCGTTTGTCGCGATCATGGCATTGGTGGCTGCCTCCATCATTGAACCGGGTCTGTATTTTGCGATGAATACCCCGCCGGCCGCATTAGGTATCACCATGCCTGACCTGCATAACTTGGGAACTGCCGAAGCACCGATGATTATGGATTCGTTGAAAGAGGTGACGATCCACGCGGCAGCGACGGTCAGTTCCTGGGGCTTTGTCATTTCGCCGGATCAAATTCTGCAAACGGCAAAAGACATTGGTGAACCTTCGGTGCTGAACCGTGCAGGGGGAGCGCCAACGCTGGCTGTGGGGATTGCCCACGTATTCCATCAGATCATACCTGCGGCAGACATGGGCTTCTGGTATCACTTCGGTATTCTGTTTGAAGCGCTGTTTATCCTGACTGCGCTGGATGCGGGGACACGCTCCGGCCGTTTTATGTTGCAAGATCTGTTGGGTAACTTTGTTCCCTTCCTGAAAAAAACCGATTCCCTGATTGCGGGCATCATTGGTACGGCCGGTTGTGTCGGCCTGTGGGGTTATTTGCTCTATCAAGGCGTGGTTGATCCATTGGGCGGCGTCAAGAGCTTGTGGCCGCTGTTTGGTATCTCTAACCAGATGTTGGCAGCCGTTGCATTGGTATTGGGTACGGTGGTACTGATCAAGATGAAACGCAGCCAATATATTTGGGTCACGGTGATCCCGGCGGTTTGGTTGTTGATTTGTACGACATGGGCGCTGGGGCTGAAATTATTCAGTGACAACCCGCGGCTTGAAGGTTTCTTCTTCCTGGCGAAAGAGTACAAGCAACGGATTGCAGAAGGCGGCGCAGAATTGACGGCGGCACAAATCAGTAACATGAACCATATTGTTGTGAACAATTACACCAACGCAGGTTTAAGCATTCTGTTCCTGGTGGTGGTGTACAGCATCATTATTTATGGTATTAAGACCGCGATCAAAGCGAGTAAAAACCCTGAGCGTACCGATAATGAAACCCCTTATGTTCCGGTGCCAGAAGGTGGGGTGAAAGTCTCTTCTACGCACTGATGCGATACTAAAACTGATACCCGCCAAGTGATTCGGTATCAGTAACGCTATACCCCACATAATCAACTTTGTATTATGTGGGGTATTTTTCTTTGGCAAGCCATTCCTTGCAGAACAAGCCTTGGAGAGCAATTTATGTTTGGTAATCTTGGTCGGGCAGGCAAATATCTGGGGCAGGCTGCCCGCATGTTAGTCGGTGTGCCTGACTATGACACCTATGTACAGCACATGCAGGAAAACCATCCTGATAAGCCTTATATGACGTATGAAGAATTTTTTCGTGAACGCCAAAATGCTCGCTATGGTGGCGATGGCAAAGGTGGCATGCGCTGCTGTTAAGGAAATATAAGGAAATAAAAATGCAACCCATATCCGTTACGATCCTGACCGGTTTTTTGGGATCAGGCAAAACGACGCTGCTGCGTCATATCCTCAATACCGATCATGGTTATAAAATAGCCGTTATTGAAAATGAATTTGGTGAAGTCCCGATTGATAATGAATTGATTGGTGAGCGCGCAACGCAGATTAAGACATTAAGCAACGGGTGTATCTGCTGTAGCCGTGCGAATGAATTGGAAGATGCGTTATTGGACTTGCTGGACAGTATGGACAAAGGGCAGATCAACGTTGACCGTCTGGTTATAGAGTGTACAGGCATGGCCGATCCCGGCCCGATCACACAGACCTTCTTTTCTCATGAAACGTTGTGCCAGCGTTTCTTACTCGATGGCATTATTACGCTGGTGGATGCGGTTCATGCGGAACAACAGTTAGATCGTTTTTCCATTGCGCAGGCTCAGGTGGGATATGCCGACAGGATCCTGTTAACCAAAACAGACATTGCGCCGGTTCATGATGCCTTAGTTGAACGTTTGCAGCGAATCAATGCCAGGGCACCTGTTTATAACGTGATTCAAGGTGAAACCGATTTAGGCTTACTGTTTGATATCGACGGTTTTATGTTGAATGACAAACTGACGGTTTCGCCGCCGGTGTTTCGATTTATACCCAAACAACCAAACTCGGTTCAGTCAATTGTCGTTAACTTATCATATCCGGTTGAACTGTCGGCCGTTTCTGACCTGATGGAAGAACTTTTGCTGAGTTTCGCGGATAACCTTCTGCGTTACAAAGGCATTCTTGCGATTAAAGAGGAGCCACGCCGGCTACTGTTTCAGGGCGTTCAGCGTTTATATAGCGCGGATTGGGACAGAGAGTGGCGCGATGATGAACCCCGTGAAAGTGTGCTGGTTTTCATTGGTATCGATCTGCCGGAACAGAAAATCCGTGCAAAATTTGCAGCGTTGGTTGAAGCTTAGCGGTTTGAATAATCATTTTTTGTGGCATTTTAATCGTTCATTTTTTATTTCTTATTGAGCAGTGAAATTGTTTAATATAAATTCGCTGCTCAAGTTTAAATAGAAATTTATTTTATATATTCAGCTATTAGACTTAAGTTTCTGTAAAGCATTGATTAGTGAATTAACAAATAAAAAACAATAAAAACAAAACCCATTCACAAGTTGTGTTTATCATGCGTATAAAATAGTCATCTATTTTTTTAGAGAATAATGGTGTTGTCTATTTTATCTACCGGCAATCTCCACAAACTAATGAGTGGAGATTGTTGCAATAACAGATCATGTTAGTGGAAACAGCAGAAAAAATAACACCATTATTTAGCGGGAGACTCCCAGATGCTGGAGAAACGTTTCACATTACTGGCGGTATAAATGACCGTATGCGAAATATTACGGTGTCCGAGATAATCTTGAATCAAGCGGGTATCACGACCGAGATCGGCTAATGCATAACCACAAGCGTGTCTCAACATATGCGGATGTGGAGAAACACTGACGGCTGCCTGCTTCCCATAACGTTTCAATAATCCATAAACTTGTTGCCGTGAAACAGGGCCTGATTTTTGCGAGAGAAATACCCACGGAGAATCGGCTTCCCGCCATTGTTGACGAATATCCAGCCATTTTTTCAACGCTTCAATTTCCTCTGGAATTAAAGGATGTGTGGTTGAAAGCCCACCTTTTAGCCGCCTGATGTGAATAATCGCTGAATTTAAATCGAGATCGGACAGGCATAGATTACATAGCTCACTTACCCTGAAACCGTGAATAAAACACATTAATAACATGCAGTAATCCCGCTCTGCGTGACGTCCTTGTTTTGTGGCTGCCAAAATTGCGTCTATTTCGTATCGGGTTAAAAACTTACGTTGCTTCATGAAATTATCATTCCTATGAAATCAGAGAGATGAATTGTGAATAGCCAGGTATTTAAGCCAATCGAATGCAACAACACATTAGTGTTTTTTTAACATGATTGGAGAAATACCTGATTAATTTAATTGGAATACCGCAAATAAAAAAGTTTGCGTCTTCTTTTCGTCATTATTCTTAATGAAAGTACTAATTGAAATCGTATAAATACGTGCTATGTGGTTCTGATATACAGAATGAGGCAATCATAAATAGAATTCCATACATAAAAACAGCTCTATTGAACTTTACAACTAATCATTTTTGTTGGTTTATTTTTTAGTTTTTTATTCTTTTAAAATTCCTTTTTGGTGTGTTGAGTTTGTATTTTTACTGCATTTAGTAGAAAAAGTAAATGATTTATCTAAGTTGTTTATATAACGCCTTATAATTGATTAAAAATTACCGTTTTATTGGTGTTTTTGAAATAATATTTTATATTTAAATTATTATTGGTTTTTTTATTCTATTTAACTGCGGGTTTTTGGGTTAAAAAAGAGCGATGTCGAGAGGGAAATTAAGGAAAGTACCCAGAATAACATTAGGTTGGGGGAGGCGTCCCCGGCAAATTGATAACCTTAGTTATAATTCCTCATGGTTACTATGTTGTTATTTGGGTTGACGGGATTAATCGTTTTTTATTCAATTTGTAAAATTTAATTAAATAGATATCTTCTATGATTAATTAAATATCGTGACATCAGCAAAATGATTATTTAATAAATGAGAGTTGCGGAATATGATTTGGTTGAGGCCAAAAAAACTGCAAAAAGAATTTTTTTGGCCTTATCTGCTTATTTACGCAAAAGCCAGAAAAGGGGAAACGCACAGCAAGATCCCGGTAAAGATGATCAAGATGAGCGATACGCCTTTGTAATGGTGCAAACTGGGAACTTTGTAGACTAAATAAGCCGGGATGAGGCAGCCAACGATGCCAAATATTGGGCTACAGAGAGAAGTAAAGCTCAATACCGGAGCATTCAGGATAATCGCGCTCCACGCTAATAAGATAGCAAAAACCATGATGCCTTTTTGCACCCACTTTTCGTTGATCTTTTCAACCGGCATCAGGCGGCCAAGCACATTCATTACAATGCCTTGGCTGGCTTCGCGAAACCCAAGGTAAACACCAAAAAAGGCTGTCATCACGGCAAAGACATTGAGCATGATACTGACGACAATGACCCAACCACCGGGAAAGAACTGGGCGGCAATCGCCAGTGCTGAAATATTCTGTTCATAGGCTTTGAGTGCTTCATCATGCCCCATCGCCAGTGTAAAAGAGATGGCATAGAAAAATACCGTACAAAACAGCACTACAAAGGCAATATTCATGGCTCGCAGTGCCTTGTAACGGGCGATTTCACGGTTTTTCTCCCGATTGCGGTAAGAGATTACCATTGGGCTTAGGGTTTGGATAAACAGGATCGAGGTGAGCGTAAAAGGTAACGTAATAATGGCTTGTTTGATCAATAGACCGAAGGGAGGCAATGCGCCAATATTGTAAAGGTGCCACATCCCGATCATGGAAAACCCTAATGCCGCGATAACCAATAACTTTGTTATCACCATCAGGCTGGATAATTTGAACAGCAATTGTTCACTACGGGAAGAAATAGCGACTAATACACAAATTAACACCAACCCATAAAGGGGATTTTTCGACATCAGTTCGTCGGTAATGCCAAATGTTTGCAGGTAAGATGCACTATCATTGGTGATAGCGGTGGAATAAACAAACATCCAGATCACCAGCATCATGAAGTAGAGTATGCCGAGCAGGATGCCCCAGTTTTTACCCAGATAACCACCGATGATACTGGGATAGTCCTTGCATTCGGATGACTCTGCAAGGGTATTGATGAAGAGTCGCTGAAAAAGATACATGGCAGGATAACCAATAATGGAAGAAAGCAGGAAAACCCACAATCCCATCAATCCAACCTGAACCGGCAAGAAAACAATGCCGGCCCCGATCGCCATACCAATACTCATAATGACCCAACCGGTATCGATATGGTCAAATTTTATTGCTTTTTTCCATTCCGCCTCCGTCATGTTGGCGCGTTTGGCCGACGAAGATAACGGTGACGTGATGTCACTGTTTTTTGTTGCTGTTTTCATAATCGCTCTCGCTTACATCTTTGATGCCTAAACATTCCATCTAATACGGCTTTTGAGAGAACAATTTCTTCATAAAGATGAAATTGCAAAGGGAAACGGCGCAAAAGAGAAAATTATAGCCAGTATCATTTTGATAAATAATGTTATTTATTCTCTATGCGAAGGTATTGTGAATATTCGTGACATTAACAATTGAGACGACCAGAAAGAAAAGTTGTGTACTTTATGACGTTCTTATCACATTTGTATCTGTTCAAAACACCCTGTCAGGATTAAATCCTTTTTATCGCTAATATTATGATGTATTTCAGCATGTTAATCTAGAATTTTTTACTGGTGAAAGGGAGTGATACATACCTTAATCTCTGCTTATCGATCATTGGGCATGCTGACGATGAAGTACCGGGTGTATTCAGCCAAACTAATATATGACCAATGAGATCAGATTAATTTTCTTTTTATTAAGATAACGAGTGTATTATTGGATTTATTTTATTTATCGATAATAAAATGGAAAGAGCACAACATTCTTTTCTTTATTTTGTTTTATTTGGTAAGGCAGCCTGAAATTAAGCAATCATGCAATTATTCAGTGAATTAAAATTAGTGATTAAAAATCAATTTGTTACTGAGTTTTTCCGGGAGGTTTTTTGCTAATTAAATGGACTTTTTCTGTAACAATACTTATTATTCTTCCGTTTTTATGTTAGCGGTATTCGCTGAATAAAAAATCGAACAGGTTTATTCTAACAATCATTCAGGAAGATGTAATAATGAAAAGCAAACTCACATTAACTTCACTTTGCTTGGCTTCTCTCATGCTGGCCGGTTGTGCAACGGAATCTTCATCAACACTGCCGGTACAAAAAGTTACTTCTTATAAAACGACCTACGCTGGTGTTCGCAGCCCGATTGCGGTAGGTAAATTCGAAAACCGTTCAAGCTACCAAAATGGCATTTTCTCTGACGGTGTTGACCGTTTAGGCAATCAATCAAAGACCATTCTGGTCACGCATTTACAACAAACAGGGCGTTTTAACGTCTTGGAACGCACCAATTTGGCTGAATTAAAAATGGAAGCGGGTTTACAAGGCAAGGCGCAGAAATTGAAAGGGGCTAATTACGTTATTACGGGTTCCGTAACTGAATTTGGCCGTAAGGAAGTGGGCGATCACCAACTCTGGGGTATTTTGGGACGCGGCAA
This sequence comes from Xenorhabdus doucetiae, assembly GCF_000968195.1. Taxonomy (NCBI): domain Bacteria; kingdom Pseudomonadati; phylum Pseudomonadota; class Gammaproteobacteria; order Enterobacterales; family Morganellaceae; genus Xenorhabdus; species Xenorhabdus doucetiae. Next base: position 3,247,982 of record NZ_FO704550.1, on the reverse strand, counting down.
GTCACAAGTTGCCTATGCAAAAGTGATGTTGAATGTTGTCAATGTGGAGACGTCTGAAGTGGTCTTCTCCTCCGCAGGGGCTGGGGAATATAAACTTTCCAGCCGTGAAATTATTGGATTTGGCGGGACTTCCAGCTACGACTCTACTCTGAATGGTAAGGTGTTGGATCTGGCGATCCGTGAAGCCATTAATGATCTGGTTGCCGGTATTGATAATGGAGCATGGAAGCCAACTAATTAATCACTTTTTTAAATATAATCAATGTGTTAAATATTAATTTGGTGAGATTTTTTTAGGGAAAATTGCTGTATGTTTTTGATAAAAAAGACCGGGATGTTGCTGGGCGCGCTATTATTGGCGGGATGTGTTCAGGCTCCTAAAAGTATATATGAGTGGGGTAATTATCAGTCAACCCTGTATCAATATTACCAGCAGGATAAAACCGGGCCACAGGAACAGCTTCAAGCATTGCAGAAAGTTATCGAGCAAGCCAAGGCCAAAGATAAACCTGTTCCACCGGGTCTGCACGCGCAAATGGGCTTGCTTTACAGCAAAACCGGCAATATTGAGGACGCTTTCCAGCAGTTTGAGATAGAAAAAAACCTATTTCCTGAATCAGCACCTTACATGGATTTTCTGCTCAGCAAAAATAAGGGAGTGAAATAATGAAGCGTTTTCTGGGGGCGATGGGTGCCTTAGTATTGCTGGTGTTGACAGGATGTGCCAACTATAAACCGTATGATTATTCAGCATTGAGAGAAAGTAAACCGAAATCCATTTTGGTTTTACCAGCCGTCAATAAATCGGTGGAAGTGCAGGCGTCTGGCAGCTTTCTGTCTCAAGTCACTTACCCGCTGGCAGAATCCGGCTATTATGTTTATCCCGTTGCGGTGGTTGAAGAGACCTTCCGCCAGAACGGCGTAACCGAAGCGCAGGATATCCACAATATCAGCTACCAAAAGTTGTATGACATATTTGGCGCAGATTCCGCGCTTTACCTGAATATCACGCAATACGGTACGCAATTCCAAATTATTAACAGCGATACCCGCGTCAGTGCGACTGCCCGTCTGGTCGATTTGCGCACCGGCAAGCAACTATGGAGTGGTGGTGCGACCGCCTCTTCCACAGAAAATGACAATTACTCCAGCGGGGGACTGGTCGGCATGTTGGTAGCGGCGGCTATCTCCCAGATCGCGAATACCGTTATGGACAGAGGCCATGATATTGCCGGCATTACCAGTAATCGCCTGTTGAGTGCGGGTGGGCATAGATATGGCCACTTGCTGTATGGCCCGCGTTCAGCGTTTTATGGCAAAGAAAAGTTATAAGATTTGCTTGACGTAAGTAAAATAAATGAAATAAAAATGCCGCAGACAGACCTGCGGCATTTTTTTGTATTATTTTGCGGTGATTTTTAATCAGATATCTAATCGCTTGGTTTGCCATCTTCTGGATTTCCAACGCCAGGCATTCACTAACCCACGAAGCCACTCATCGCAGAAGAACCCTATCCAGATCCCCAAGATCCCCATACCCATAGTGATCCCCAGAAAATAACCGACAGGAATGGAAACGCCCCACATGAAAATTAGTGCCGTATAGAGTGGGAAACGTGCATCACCAGAAGCACGCAGCGCATTGACCATGACAATGTTGAAAGAACGTCCGGGCTCCAAAAAGACCGAAAGCAGGAACAGTGGTAACAGAAGTTCAATAATCTTCTGATCTTCCGTCATGAGATCGAGGAGTGATTCTCTGAATATCCAGAATGTCAGGACGACGCCTACCGTGACAATGACACCAATTCGCAGGCTTTTCAGCCCCCTAAGATAGGCGTCTTCAAAGCGTTTTGCCCCAACAAGGTGACCCACCATAATCTCATTGCCAATGCTGGTAGAGATACCAAACAGCATAATGAACAGAGATAGCTGGAAATACAGCGTTTGCGCAGCCAGCGACGTTTCCCCCATCAGGCCGATAAACGCTTGTGCGGTCATATATTGCAAGATCCACACCAAATTTTCACCGGCGGCGGGTAAGCCGACATGTAGGATTTTGCTCAACATATTTTTAGACCAGTTGATGAGCAACTTAGGCTCTAGCTTGATCTTCAAACCACAGAACAGTAATCCGCAGAGCAAAATAACGGCAACGATACGACCAAATACCGTAGACCACGCCACGCCTTCCAGCCCATATTGAGGCAGTCCAAAGAACCCATACAGCACGATCATATTACCGACAATCGTGAGCAAGTTGGCAACCAGCGTGACATACATGGCCGATTTCGATTTGCCATAAACCCGCAGACAGGCCGCCAGAATAATCGAAATAGCTTCGGGTATCAGACAGATACCAAGCACATGCAGATAAGCGAACCCATCTTCCATCAGAGCTTCGGGCAGGTTCATGATATACAGGATCTTATAACCGAAGAACACCGTGATCAGCGCACAACTCAAACCCAGCACAAAATTAAAGGCAATGGAAATATGAATCGCCTGACTGGCCTTCTCACGTTTTCCTGAGCCTAAATATTGTGCGATGACAACACTACAACCTACGCTGATAAAGTTAAAAATGGTAATAAAGAGATCAAAAACATGATTACCTACTCCCATTGCGGCCAGATAAGCAGAAGAAATATGGCTGATCATGTACGTATTGATTAATAACGTCGCCATATGCAGAAAGATATCAATGAAAATCGGCCAGCTTAATGAAAAAAGAGAACGATCTACAACATCAGACTGATGCATTAGTAAAACCTATTTATTAGAAGTGAAATGAATGGTCTTTTTGCGGTATGACATCCCCAGAAAGCATAGATGATTTTACAAGGTTTATTGGTGAGTTGATAGACAGAATCGGTGATTTATGCCGTTGGTTTGTTGAGGAATTTGTTGGATAAAAAATCGCCTGCGGTGATAACCGCAGGCGCTTAGTTTGTTAGCCCTAATCTTATATTTTCTCATCCAGAATGAACATCCCGATTGGATGAATTTCCAGATAATAATCCTCACCGACTTTGGGTTGCCGTTGGGTGGCATTGACTTGCAGTAATAGCGTTTGTCCATACCAGTCAACCGTGACTTCATATTGTGCCCCCATATATGCAACATGCTTGACCTTACAGCGCTGGTTTTCGCTGCCTTGTAGAACTAAGCTAATGGCTTCAGGGCGAACGCCAACGGTAATTAATGCTTGCGTTGTAGTGAAATGGGTTGGGCGAGGCAGACGATATTGGAAGATTTCCACATAATCTGCTCCGAGTGTGGCAGAAAAAATATTGGCGTCTCCCATAAAGTTAGCCATAAATTTCGAGGCGGGCTGACGATACAAAGTTAGTGGAGAACCCATCTGCATGATCTTACCCTTATTCATCACTAAAACCGTATCAGAAACCGCAAAGGCTTCACTTTGATCATGGGTGACATAAAGTGAGGTGATATTAAATTGTTGCTGTAACTCGCGGATTTTCTCACGCATACTGCGGCGCAAGTTGGCATCTAAATTACTCAAGGGTTCATCGAATAGCAGAACTTTGGGTTTGAGAATAAGGGCGCGCGCCAAAGCGACACGCTGTTGTTGCCCGCCGGATATCTGGTCAACATAGCGATCTTCAAAACCTGCCAAATCGACCAATTCTAATGCTTCCCTGACGCGCTGACGGATCTCTGCTTTTGGCCGCCCCAGCATTTTCAGTCCATAACCGATATTTTCCCCCAATGACATATGCGGAAAAAGGGCATACGACTGAAATACCATGCAAATATCCCGCTGTTGAATAGAACGCTCGGTGACATCTTCTCCATCAATGAAAATGTTGCCTTCGGTGGGTTTTTCCAGCCCTGCCACCAACCTCAGCACGGTGGTTTTACCGCATCCGGATGGCCCCAATAGCGTCACCATATTCCCTTGTGGAATGGCTAAATTCAGCGAGTCGATGACGGTGTGATGACCAAATCGTTTGGTCACATTTTTTAATTCGACAAAATGTTGCTGTGTCATATCTTCACTCCGTGATTACTGGGTATTTTTGGCTTTTGAACGGGAAACACGCGCTTCGCCAACTAAATAGTCAAATAAGAAAATTATCGCCAGCATGACCACAATCAGGATGGAGCCATACGCGATAGCCAAACCATACTCGCCATCTTCAACGCGATTCAGGATATATACCAATCGCCATTGAAGATGCTTGATTTCTTATCCAAACCCGATCATGCTTGCAATCATGAAAATTCATCTGACACCAGAACAAAAACGTGCCCTCGAATTGATGCATGATACCACTCGTGATAGTCGAGTCTGTGATCGCATCAAGGCCGTGCTTTTGGCGTCAGAGGGCTGGACAGCTCAGATGATTGCTCAGGCCTTACGTATTCATGAAACTACGGTAAGCCGTCACCTAAAAGATTTCATCGCGCAGGAAAAACTCACCCCCGAAAATGGCGGTTCTGAAAGCCATCTCTCTGCCAAACAAACCGCCGATCTGGTTGATTATTTGACGGCAAATTTGCTGCATACGACCGCTCAAATTGTGGATTATGTACGAGCTCGTTGGCAGGTGTCTTTCAGCGTGGGAGGCATGACGAAATGGCTTCACCGACAAGGTTTCAGCTACAAAAAGCCAAAGGGCGTTCCTCATAAATTCGATGCGGATAAGCAGCAACAATTTATTGATGACTACCAGTCTCTGAAAGACCGGGCAGGTCAGAATGAACCTATCCTATTTATTGATGCGGTGCATCCTTCGCAGTCCACAAAGCTCAGCTATGGTTGGATGAAAGCGGGGAAAAATCAGGTAAAAGTGGTCGAAACCACCGGCAGCCGTACCCGTCTCAATCTTCTGGGCGCCCTCAATTTACAACGAATTGAAGAAACCGTGATCCGTGAATACCCGAGAATCAATGCCGAAAATATCGCGGATTTTTTCGGCGCTATTAGAAGAAACTTACCCATTTTCCAAAAAATTCATATTAATCTGGAATGGGGCGGGTTACCACCGGGCAAAAATTGGTGAAAAAAGGGGCCATATGTCCCTTATAATTAAACTGAATTACCCTACCGCTTACCACCCCAAACCTCCAAATCCAAAGAGAGCGATTGTGGAAGTATATGAATGAGCAAGTACGTAACAATGTTTATTTTCCGGATGCGAAGACATTCCGTGAAACCCTTCGTCACTTTTTTCATGTCACTTTGCCAGAAAAAGCGAAAGAACTCACGACTAGACTGACTGACAACTTTCAGATTTTAAAACCTGCATCTTCAAGTTAGATTGGTATAAGACCCCTATAAAAACATTATCAATGCAGAAAGAAAACACAAAATTACCTTATATACTAATCGATGGCGATGCTAACGGGGGTAATGGTTCACCGGGAGGTAACGGAGGTAGTGGTAATAACTCCCCTGGTGGCGACGGTGGTGACGGTGGTAACAATGGAAATGGAAGTAACGACGGCAATGGAAGTGGTAACGGCAATGGGAGCGGCGATGGAAGCAACAATGGAAGTGGTAATGGAAGTAATGATGGCAATGACAACGGAACAGCATAAGTAGTAAAGAATAACGCAGCTTATTAGTCAATTTTATAAGCTGCGTTACTTTAACGTTTACAAAAATATTACATTTATGTGGAGAAATAAAAATGAAACTCACAAAGATAATTGTATTTACATCTATATTAAGTTTTCCTTTTTTAGCATTACATGCAGAAACTGAAAATAAAGTTAATGATGTAAAAAATCTTGACTGCAATATATTAAATGGAAAACCTGGACAAAATGGTCAGGATGGAATACCTGATAGTAATTGCAAAGATGGAGGTAAAGGCGGAGACGGACAATCTCCAGGACAATCAGGTGGTAATGGTGGTAACGGTGCACTTGATGGTAACGGTGGTGACGGCGGTAATGGTGCTCCTGGTGGTAATGGTGGTAATGGTGGTAATGGTGGTAATGGTGGAGATGGTAATGCTAACGGTGGTAATGGTGGCAGAGGAGCAGACGGAATATGAATAATTTAAGTCCGTTATTCTTAATTGTTATCCCATTACTGACATCAACAATATCATATGCGTCAAGCACACTATCAACAAAACAATCCTCTGACATGCTAAACCATGCCCTTATTTCAGATAGAGATCATGGCAATGGAGGAAACGGTGGAAATGGTGGAAGCAACTCTAATGGGGGAAATGGAGGAAACGGTGGTAATGGTACTTATGGAGGTAACGGTGGTGACGGAGGAAACGGAGGGGCAGGCCATAATTCTGATGGAGGTAATGGAGGTAATGGAGGAGATGGTGGTAATAGTGGAGGAGACTCTCATTCCTCTGGTGGTAATGGTGCTAAAGGTGGTGATGGAGGAAACGGAAATAATTCACCTGGAGGTAAAGGTGGTGACGGTGGTAATGGGGGGAATAACGCATGTTAAATAAAAACAACTCATTGTTATCAAAAATATTTTCTTTATTTGTTCTTTCAACCTCTATATTTATTTACACCTACTCAGTCATATCACCTACAACAGCTTATGCAGCACAAGGAAATAGTAATGGAGGCAAAGGCGGAGACGCTGGCACAGGAAGTAATGGTAATGGAGGGCATGGTGGCAATGGTGGTAAGAATGGAGGGAATGGGGGGAATGGTGATGGCACTGGCAATGGGGGAGATGGTGGAAACGCATCAGGAGGCAACGGAAACGGTGGAGATGGAGGACATGGCGGTTCCAATGGGGGAAATGGTGGTAACGGAGGAAATGGAAGTGGTTCTGGAAATGGGGGAAATGGCGGAGATGGAGGACATGGTGGTAAAGGAGGAAAAGGTGGTAAAGGAGGCTCGGATGGCGGGCATAATGGACATGATGGCAAGGATGGGTATTTATAAATAGTAATAAAAAATCCCGTATTAACTTGCGGGATTTTATCACCATAGAATTTATTATTACGATACCCCTGTACATGAATTTGTAGGCAAATATTTTTATTTTCTATGGTTTTTGAATCGCAGGCTTATTAGCCAATTCCGCTTTTCGGGCTAATTGACAGGCTTTACGCTCACTGGGTTCACGCTCTTGAATGATTTTTGCTGTTTCATCGATGGCGGGAAGAGGAAAGCCCATATCGTCATAGGCAGCAAAACCGATTAAACGATAACTGCTTAACGAGGTATTGATTGGGATGCGAAACTCTCTCTTTTCCCCGGGAGCCAATGGCTCAAATGCGTGTACTGTCAGTGTACCCGGCTCACATTTGGTGTTTAGGGGTAAAATAGCCAGATAGCCTCCTGCTACAGGCTGGTTACCTTTATTTTGCAATGTACCGCCGACAAAGAATTTACCACTGGCTCCCAGCCCCATGTGAAATAACAAATGCGCTTCCCCTTTTGCCCATAATGCAGGGGAAAACAGGCTGCCGGCCATCAACATTATTGCACCGTAGGTATAACCACGCCATTTCATCGTCATGCTCCTATTTATGCGTTTTTAACACGAAATAGGTATTACAGTAATTGGAGCAAAAATCAAATGTTCTTACATAACTTGAGCTATGACATCCTCCCCCACCTTCGTACTTCCTGCTTATTAGATTGTATTTATCAATATCGAATTAATTAATTCCCTTTTGTTATAAGTAGTTTTTATTTATTCTTTCAAATTGATTGCTGTGCGGCGTTATTCTCTTCCGGTCTGAAGGTTTTATTTTCTGAAAGTTTTATTTGCAAATTTTACCGATTATCAAGAGGCAAATATGGCAGCACCACGCTCAGTTCTTGAACTGATAGGGAATACTCCGCTATTGGAACTGACTCATCTGGATACCGGCCCATGTCGGCTATTTATTAAATTAGAGAATCAAAATCCGGGCGGTTCGATTAAAGATCGTGTGGCGCTTTCAATGATTGAGCAGGCGGAAAAACAGGGATTGTTGCAGCCAGGTGGCACCATCATTGAAGCCACGGCAGGTAATACGGGGATTGGGTTGGCGTTGGTTGCCGCCATGAAGGGCTATAAGCTGATTTTAGTTGTGCCCGATAAGATGAGCAGGGAAAAAATTTATCACCTGCGGGCACTGGGAACCGATGTACGCCTGACCCGCTCTGATGTGGGAAAAGGGCACCCAGAATATTATCAGGACTATGCTCTGCGTCTGTCGAAGGAAATCAGCGGCGCTTATTATATTGATCAATTCAATAATCCTGCGAACTCAGCCGCCCATTTTGCTACCACGGGGCCAGAAATTTGGCAGCAGATGGAGCAGCATGTCGATGCGGTGGTGGTGGGGGTTGGTTCTGGCGGCACGCTGGGTGGTTTGAGCCAGTATTTTAAGGCGGTTTCCCCTCATACGGAATTTGTCCTCGCCGATCCTAAAGGTTCTATTCTTGCCGATTATGTTGAGCATGGTCACTATGACGAAGCCGGTAGTTGGTTTATCGAAGGTATTGGCGAAGATTTTGTTCCACCGCTTGGTGATTTTTCTCAGGTTCATCAGGCTCATCGCATTACTGATGCAGAATCGTTTGCCTGCGCCAGAGATTTACTGCTGAAAGAAGGCATCTTGGCCGGCTCTTCTTCAGGCACATTACTGGCAGCGGCGCTGCGTTATTGCCGTGCCCAGACCACGGCGAAACGGGTGGTGACATTAGCTTGTGACAGTGGCAACAAATATTTGTCGAAGATGTTTAATGATTACTGGTTATTGGAACAAGGGCTGCGTTCACAACCACAAGAAAATGATTTAAGCGATTATATTACCTATCGTTATCAGAATGGGGCGACGATTTCAGTCTCCCCGCAAGATACCTTGCAGATCGCCTATGGCCGTATGCGCCTGTATGACATTTCACAATTACCGGTGATCGAAGACGATCAAGTCGTGGGTATCATTGATGAGTGGGATCTCATGCATACTATTCAGGCCAATTCACACAATTTCTCCTTACCTGTGACTGAAGCGATGACCCGTCAGGTTCATACACTCAATAAAAAAGCGCCATTGGAACAGTTAACTGCTACCTTTGATGCGGGGCATGTGGCGCTGATTGTGGATGATAACAATCATTTTTTGGGCCTTGTGACTCGTACTGATGTGCTGAACGCATGGCGTCAACAACTCAATTGATCTCTTTCAGGAATAAATTAATGGCCGAGTTTAATAAGATTAAATTTGATACACAAAGCGTCCATGCAGGATATGTACCTGATCACACGGGGGCAGTCATGCCTGCAATTTATGCGACATCGACTTATGCTCAACCTGCACCGGGTCAACATACGGGATATGAGTACTCCCGTAGTGGGAACCCGACACGGGATGCTTTAGAGCGTGCAATTGCTGAATTGGAGAATGGCACTCGGGGTTATGCTTTTGGTTCTGGTCTGGCCGCCAGTTCGACCATTTTGGAATTACTTGATAAAGACAGTCATATCATTGCGGTAGATGATCTCTATGGGGGTACTTATCGGTTGCTGGAGAAAGTGCGCCGCCGGACGGCGGGCCTGAAAGTCACCTATGTTGAGGCAGGGGATACTGCGGCACTGGAAGCGGCAATTCAGCCTGACACAAAAATGATTTGGGTGGAAACGCCCACAAACCCACTGCTGAAATTGGCGGATTTAACGGCGATTGCACAGCTTGCCAGGCAGCATAATATTATCAGTGTGGCCGATAACACGTTTGCTTCTCCTTATATTCAGCGTCCACTGGATTTAGGTTTTGATATTGTCGTGCACTCTGCGACCAAGTATCTGAATGGGCATTCTGATGCTATTGCGGGTCTTGCGGTGGTGGGAGATAACGCCGAGTTGGCGGAGCAAATTGCGTTCCTGCAAAATTCCATTGGTGGCATTCTTGATCCGTTCAGTAGTTTTCTTGTCCTGCGTGGCATTCGGACATTGGCACTGCGTATGGAGCGCCATATTGATAACGCGGAGAAGATAGCCCATTGGCTTGAACAGCAGCCACAAGTCGATAAAGTGTACTATCCTGGCCTGACTGCTCATCCTCAGCATGAATTGGCAAAACGTCAGATGCGGGGTTTTGGTGGCATGATCTCTATCGTGCTGAAAGGCGACGAAGATTATGCGCGGCGCGTCATTAAAGAACTGCAATTGTTTACCTTAGCGGAAAGTTTAGGCGGTGTGGAAAGTTTGATTGGTCAGCCGTTTACCATGACCCATGCTTCCATTCCGCTGGAAAAGCGCTTGGCCGCCGGCATTACGCCACAATTGCTCCGTATTTCCGTGGGGATCGAGAATGCGGATGATCTAATAGCAGATTTATCTCAAGCATTTGAACGTGCTAAATAATATTTAAGAATTATCAATCACTTACTTACTCCTCGCGTCGCGAGGAGTAAGGAATTCTCATAATTTGAATGTATCACTATGATGGAAACCTATTTATACTCAATAGATTTCAAGCGGCGGTGCCGTCAACAAAGGATGATACGTTATGGCAATTCTAGATATCCTCACCATTCCAGATGAAAGACTGAGACAAAAATGTGTTGATGTTACTGATTTTAATAAAGTTCAAGCACTAATTGATGACATGCTGGAGACAATGTACAACACTGACAATGGCATTGGTTTGGCGGCTCCACAGGTGGGTCGGCAAGAAGCCGTTTTGGTCATTGATCTTTCTCCTAATCGCGATCAACCCATGACTTTGGTTAATCCAAAGATCGTCGAAAAAGAGCGCCGAGTAGTAAATCAGGAGGGCTGCCTGTCGATACCAGGATATTACGCAGAGGTTGAACGATTTGAAAAAGTGAAAGTAGAGGCATGTGATCGGTTTGGTCAACCGATGACCATAGAAAGCGAAGATTTTTTGTCAATCGTGATGCAGCATGAAATTGATCATTTACATGGCATTATTTTTATCGATTATCTCTCCCCACTAAAAAGGCAAATGGCCTTGAAAAAAGTGAAAAAGTCTCTCAGCAATCGCAAAAATTAATAGCGGGAGATAATAAAAATAATGTTAATTATTTGTTGGTGACATTATATCACCTGTAATGTTGTGGTTTTATATTTTGCTGTTATTTAATTTATTAATGATAAGGATACATAAAAAGGCTTAAGATTATGCCGCGTCATATGATAATTGGCATACTGTTTGAAACTAATGGAATTTGCATGATCTGGTGGTAATCATATAAGCAGAGGAACTATCGTGATTGGAATAAGTGATATTGCGTATTATCAACAACCGAATTTTTCCATTGATCTGAACCTAATAGATACAACTGATGCCAAGGTAGGCACATATTTGCTGATATTGGATGCGGAGGGAATCAGGGATGTTCAAGTTCCTTCAGTGAAAGTGGATAGTAACATGGAATATGTTAATATTCCTTCCATTGCCAGCAGTAATGAGCTGACATGTGCTATTTATATCAGAAACAGGATCAACCGCAGTTACCCGCTGATTGGTACTTTCTATCTTGACTATGATCCGTCAACCGGTTTTGTGGATATTTCCGCGGTAAAAATATCGCCTTATTCTCAATTAGAACTCGATGTCGATAGGGTGGGCGATACTAAGTTTGATTTTAAACTGAAAGCAAAATGCTAATTTAGCCAACCAGAATTACGGATCATAAGAAGAAGTGGCGAGCCAATAATGGCGCTGTAAAATTTTTCTTCAAATAAAAACCTCTGGGCAACGTCATGATTGGCTGACCGTATTCACCTATTGCTTCTGTCAATGCCCGGCTATTGGTAGCTTTTGGACGTAGCTGTAACACTTCACCATGACGGGCGGTAATGCTCTCGACTTTCCCTAATACAATGAGATCCATGAGTTCTTCCCAATCGCGCCGCAGTAACTCTTCTTCAATGACATTTGGGCTCCAGAGCAGCGGGGAGCCTACGCGACGATCGGAAAGTGGAATATGCCTTTCTCCCTCAACGGGTATCCACAGGACGCGGGATAATTTACGCCTGACGTGACAGTTTTCCCATCGAATGCCGCTGTTACCTGTTAAAGGCGCAACACAGACAAAGGTGGTTTCTAGTGGGTAACCTTTGCTATCTACAGGGATAGTTTTCAGCTCGACACCGATATGTTCAAAGTCTTGTTCGGGTTTGCTGCCGGCATTCGCACCTAAATAATATTCAAGCAACATACCGACCCAACCTTTATCACGTTTTAAATTGGGGGGAATGGGGAGCTTGGCGAGTGCAGCCAATTCACCCATAGAGAAGCCCGCCAGAGATTGAGCGCGATTGAATAGTTGTTGTTCGTTTTCAGGCGGTGCCGGAGGTGTAAAGTACATGTTATAGAGTCTATTTTTTACTGGTTAAAAAATGTTCGCGTCATTTTTGGGAAATCATTATTAATTTATCATTGGCGTGATCATTTTGATAATAGCATGATATAAAAGATTTTTTCATTGGTGTTTTCTGCATTAAAAATAGACTTGTTATGATTGTTCACCTATTCCCAGTGATAATAAACAGGATCTTACACCATGTTATCCACAGATTTATGGGATAAGTGATAAAAAGTGAGATCACTGGTTTGATTTACAGCCCTAATGAATGATGTTTTCTACAAAAATAGGCGATTTTTGTTTAACTAAAAGGCATATCCTGTGGATAAAATCATCACTGATTGATATTTGTTCATCGTGAGAAAAGACGAAAATTTTCATCGGTAAGATATCTTGTTAAAAGCGGTATAAAATGTATTAACATATTGAAATTTAATAATTATTAATTTACACCTCTCGCGAGTGTAAAAGTATGTAATAAAAGTATACCCGCTTTACCCCGTTCTTTTTCACATACATATCCACAGAAAAAGTGAATAAAATGGTTCTGGTTAGACAATAAATGTTTATAACTTTAGCTTTTCCTGTGAATTATCCTTCCGGAGGCGTAAATCACGCAGATTTGAAATCAAATTCGCCAAAGGTGGTCATTTTTACGCCTCTCACTCTGCATTTACCTTGTAATTCGTGTCAATGATGAAATAGGGGACAACCAGTAAGTTAACTTACTGGCTTTTTCAATGGGTTCGCTTTACCTAAACCTCTTCGGTGATATAACGTGCAATGATATCGCCCATTTCATCGGTGCTGACCGCTCTGCCATTACCCGCGAGATCGGCGGTACGATAACCTTGTTCCAAAGCACGGTTGATTGCCCGTTCAATAGCATCTGCGGCATCAAGGCGCCCAAGGCTATAACGCAGTAACAGGGCTGTGGATAATATTTGGGCAATTGGATTGGCGATGTTTTTGCCTGCAATATCAGGGGCTGAACCGCCCGCAGGTTCGTATAAGCCGAACCCTTTTTCATTCAGGCTGGCAGAAGGTAACATGCCCATTGAGCCGGTGATCATGGCACACTCATCGGATAAAATATCACCGAAGATATTGGAACATAATAGAACGTCGAATTGCGCCGGATCTTTGATCAGTTGCATGGTGGCGTTATCGATATACATATGTTCGATTGCAATGTCAGGATAGTCTTTGGCGATTTCGCTGACGACTTCACGCCATAGCACAGAGCTTTGCAAAACATTCGCTTTATCAATCGAAGTGACCTTATGGCGACGCTTGCGCGCGGATTCGAACGCAATGCGTGCGATCCGCTCTATCTCGAAACGATGATAAATCTCAGTATCGAAAGCACGCTCATATTTCCCTTCACCTTCACGCCCTTTGGGTTGACCAAAATAAATACCCCCCGTCAGCTCACGGACGCATAAAATATCAAAGCCCTTGGCGGCAATGTCATGGCGAAGGGGGCAAAAAGATTCTAGGCCTGCATATAAGCGTGCCGGACGTAAGTTACTGAACAGTTTGAAATGCTTGCGCAGTGGCAATAATGCGCCCCGTTCTGGCTGTTCTGCTGGCGGGAGGTGTTGCCATTTTGGCCCCCCTACGGAGCCAAATAGGATCGCGTCGGCTTTTTCACAGCCAGCAATCGTTTCTTGAGGCAACGGCGTGCCATGACGATCAATGGCAATCCCACCCACATCATATGCGCTGGTTGTGATATGGATATTAAAACGGTGACGGATGGCATCCAACACTTTGTAGGCTTGCTTCATCACTTCCGGGCCAATGCCATCACCCGGCAAAACCGCAATATGACAGTGATGATCTTGCTTGCTTGGCGTCGCGTAATTTGAAATAGATTGGCTTGAGGACATGATTATGCAGTTTCCTTTGTGTTGTTCCGGTTATCGTTTTGAATATTGCTCTGGACATTATTGCCTTGGGAGAGGCGTTGCTTCTCTTTTTCGACTTGTTCAGCTTGCCAGATGTTATTCAAGACGTGGATCATTGCCTTGGCAGAGGATTCGATGATGTCAGTTTCCAAACCCATTCCATGAAAACGGCGGCCAAAACACTCGACAATAATATCAACCTGACCGAGAGCATCTTTACCATGTCCCTTGCCGGATAATTGATAAGAAATTAATTCCAGTGGATAACCCGTAATACGGTTAATGGCTTGATAGATAGCGTCAACAGTCCCATTACCTGTCGAGGCTTCCGATTTGAGTTCATCTCCGCAAGCCAGACGAACAGTGGCAGTGGGTACAATATTGGTGCCCGACTGGATACTAAAATAGTCCAGACGGAAATGTTCATTCTCTTGCTGTTGTTGATTGATGAACACTAAGGCTTCCAAATCGTAATCAAACACCTGTCCTTTTTTGTCTGCTAATTTTAAGAATGCTTGATACAGCGCATCCAGATCATAGTCATCCTCTTGATAGCCCATTTCTGTCATGCGATGTTTCACTGCGGCACGCCCGGAACGCGAAGTCAGGTTCAATTGGGTATCTTTCAGACCGATGGATTCTGGCGTCATGATTTCGTAAGTTTCACGGTTTTTCAGGACACCATCCTGATGAATGCCGGACGAGTGGGAAAATGCGTTACTGCCAACAATGGCTTTATGGGCGGGGATCGGCGTATGGCAAATTTGGCTGACTAACTGGCTGGTACGGTAAATTTCTTTATGGTTGATATTGGTATGCACCCCCAACATTTGCTGGCGTGTTTTGATCGTCATGATCACTTCTTCCAACGAACAGTTGCCTGCGCGTTCTCCCAATCCATTGATTGTACCCTCAATTTGACGGGCACCTGCCTGCACTGCCGTAATCGAGTTAGCGACGGACATGCCTAAATCGTCGTGGCAATGGACGGAAATAATCGCTTTATCAATATTAGGTACACGGTCAAATAAAGTGCGGATAATACCGCCAAATTGGTAAGGTGTGGTATAGCCCACCGTATCTGGAATGTTGACAGTGGTGGCGCCCGCTTTGATGGCTTGCTCAACGATTTTGCACAAATTATCGATATCGGTACGGCCTGCATCTTCACAGGAAAACTCGACATCATCAGTGTAATTGCGTGCCCGTTTGATGGAGCGAACCGCCATTTCCACAACATCATCAAAGGTTCTTTTTAATTTATGTTCGACGTGCAGGTTTGAGGTAGCCAGTACCATATGCAGGCGGAAGGCTTCAGCCACTTTCAGGGCTTCCGCGGCGACATCAATATCATTGTCAACGCAGCGGGATAAGGCACAGATACGACTATTTTTGATTTCACGGGCGATGGTTTGAACGGATTTAAAATCGCCCGGAGAAGAAACGGGGAAACCGGCTTCAATGATATCAACCCCCAGCCTTTCCAGTGCATAAGCGATTTGCAGTTTCTCTTTTACACTCAGGCTGGCCTGTAATGCCTGTTCTCCATCACGTAATGTTGTATCGAAGATAATAACTTGCTGGCTCATGTTGTGCTCCTGTTAAATAGACTAACCAGATGATTTAATTAGGTAACTTAGTTGTAACTGTGTGTTATTTTTGAGCGCCGAGCAGGTAAAAAAAACCCGCGCCGTGCGCGGGTTTTCTGTTTCTGATTGGAGGTTAACTTAGCCCTGTTTCCCACCCACCAGCATACCGCGCACACGAAAGGCGATAAGTAGTAGGCTTAGTAGAAAAATAGGGGAAATCATGTGAGTTAACCTTTTATAAATTTGTTAAATTAATTTTAACTGTCAGTCAATGTATTTATAGATACTTTATCTAAAAAATAATGTCAAGCGCTATGAGTCTAAATTCAGAGTGAATCATGCTCATTAATGGTTGTTTGTTGAACAATTGTTAGGTTTGGTGACTATTTTTTACATTTTTAGCGATGTTTTTATCTATTTTTCGTCGCTATATATGGAGTAAAATCCGGCTCTGATGGATGATAAATGTGATGCCTGTTATTTTATACAGGCATTATATTTCTAAGGAACAAGGATAGATGGATGTTAATCACACTGTTTTTAGGTTAAGAAATCATAACCATATAGAATATTAATAAATTGTTTTTCAATATATTGGAAGAAGCGAATGTTATTTAATATATTCGATCGTTTTCTTGATAGAGAATATTAATAGCGAGTTCTGATAATGGGTTGGAATATGATTATTTTATTATGAGATATTACTGCTCATATATAGCGTATTAATATTCATGCCTATAAAAATATTACGTTTACGTAGATAAAACGCATGGGTTATGCCTATTTAATTTTTGTACAAGGATGAATCTCAATTTATTTTACAACGAATTGGGGTAATTGATCTTATTTATTTAATGAGGTCACTGCTATAAGTTTAGTGGAGTGAAACAATGACTGAATACAACTCAGCAACCACAGGAAAAAAAGGGCCATGTGATGTTCAATTGCGTAGTGTCGATCTCAATTTGCTTACGGTTTTTGATACGGTCATGCAAATGCAGAATATTACACGCGCGGCTCAGGCATTGGGAATGTCGCAACCGGCTGTCAGTAATGCCGTCGCGCGTCTGAAGACCATGTTTGATGATGAATTATTTGTTCGTTATGGCCGGGGGATTCAACCAACGGCGAGAGCTAAACAGCTTTTTGGACCACTCAGGCAGGCACTGCAAATTGTTCATAATGAGTTGCCCGGAGTGGGGTTTGATCCCGGCAATAGTACAAGGATATTTAATCTTTCTATTTGTAGTCCCCTTGATATCCGTCTGGCGGCTCAAATTGTTGGGAAAATAAAAAAACATACCTCTAATATTGAAGTTGTCATTAAAACCCAAATTAGTGATGATATTGAAAAGCAATTAAAATATCAGGAAATAGAATTTGTCATCAGTTATAATCCATTAGATCGCCCTGATTTCCATAATTATCCTCTGTTTAATGATGAATTGGTTCTGGCAGTTTCTAAACATCATCCCAGAATTGGTCAGCGAATTACTCAGCAACAATTGCAGGAAGAAAGACATGCCATTGTTGCGTTAGATAATGCAGATTCATTGAGTAAGCCTTACTATGAAAGTCAGGAATTATTGGGCTCCATTTCTTATCAGGGGACGGATTTAAATAGTGTTCTTAATATTGTTTCTCAAACATATTTAGTCGCTATCGTGCCAAAATGGATGGTTGAACATTATTCCGAACAGTTGAATATTTGTTCAGTGCCGCTGCCCAATGGTCGGATCTCTCGTCCTTGCTATTTAATATGGCATGCTTCAACAGACCGGGATAAGGGCCACCAGTGGATGAAATCACTGTTGAGTCATCTTGGTGAACAAAAATAGATCACGCTAAGGCAAGACAGGGGGAGAAGAGAGCAAAATAGACTTCCCCCTTTTACTCGGAATAGGTAGACTGCGCGGAAATAGCTAACATCTGTAAGCTGAAAAGTAGGCAATACACTTACTGAAGACGCTAAATAAAATATTTATACAGGAATATATTGTGACAACAGATTCTCTGCACGCCTATCACTTGGTTAATCGATTTCAACAGCAATTCCATGAGCATCCAGAAAAAATCGCATTTCGGCAATGGTCACCATCAGAACAGCTTGAAATGAACTGGCGACAGGTTGGATGCACAACGCAATCCGTGGCAAAAGCATTACTGTCATTGGGCGTTGAGGTGCAGGGAAAAGTGGGCATTTTTGCGCAGAATTGTATGACGTGGTCATTGGCTGATTTAGCGATTCTTCAGCTTCGGGCGGTGACGGTGCCGCTATATGCGACGAATACCCGTGATCAGGCGGCATTTATTCTCAATGATGCAGAAGCACAGGTGTTATTTGTCGGTGGGCAGGAGCAATATGATATTGCATTAGCGCTGATTGAATTGTGTCCCAAACTTGCTCATCTGATTGTGATGGATGAATCTGTGGATTTGCGAGGATGTCCGCAGGCAGAGTATTTATCCGCCTTTATTGACAATGACTATTTGCAATATCAGGCCGAATTTGATAACCGTATTGCGGGTCAGGATTTAAATGACCTCTTCACATTGATCTATACTTCAGGAACAACCGGAGAGCCAAAAGGCGTGATGTTGGATTACCGCAATATCGCTTCACAGCTTTATCTGCATGACCAGAGATTAACCTTGACCAACCACGATGTCTCGCTCTGTTTTCTGCCCCTGTCTCATATCTTTGAACGGGCGTGGAGCTACTATGTCATGCACACGGGTGCCCTGAATGTCTACTTAACTGACACCAATCTTGTGCGTGAAGCGATGTCTGATGTGCGTCCGACCGTGATGTGTTCTGTTCCCCGCTTTTATGAAAAAGTGCATAGTGCGATTTTAGAAAAAGTTTCCCGTGCACCTTTTTGGCGCAGGATGATTTTTCATTGGGCGCTGAAACAGGGGGAAAGCCGCTGGCTGCGTCAGCAGAAGAATAAAAAAGGGTGTCCGTTCACGCGCGGTAGTGATCAATTGGCTGACAAATTGGTGCTCAACAAGCTGCGCCATCTTTTGGGAGGGCGAGTGCGGTTCTTGCCAGTGGCGGGAGCACGCCTTGATGATGCCATTACCCGTTTTTTCCTGTCCATCGGCCTGAATATCAAATATGGCTACGGTATGACAGAAACGTGTGCCACGGTCTCTTGCTGGGAAGAAAAAAATTACCTGTTGGGTTCCATTGGCACGCCATTGCCGGGGGTTAATGTTCGCATCAGCGCGGAAGGGGAGATTCAGGTGCGTGGCCCGATTGTCATGAAAGGTTACTTCAACCGCCCAGAAGAAACGGTCCACGCTTTTACCGAGGATGGTTGGTTACGGACAGGCGATGCCGGCGGATTGGATGATGACGGTAATCTGTTTATCACTGAACGCCTGAAAGATTTGATGAAAACGTCAACCGGCAAATATATCGCACCACAAATGATTGAAGGGATGTTAGGGCAGGATCGTTTTATTGAACATGTTGCCGTCATTGCCGATGCCCGCCAATTTGTTTCTGCACTGATTGTTCCCAGCTATGAAGCACTGGAGGAATATGCGAAATCGATTAATCTTCATTATTTTGATCGTCTTGAGCTGCTGCGCCATCATCAGGTTATCGCGCTATTTGAACGGCGATTAAACGAAATACAGAAAAATATTGTTATATTCCATCAGGTCAAACGATTTATTCTGCTACCGGAAGCCTTCTCAATGGAAAAAGGCGAACTAACGCCAACATTGAAATTACGCCGCAAAGTTATTTCTCAGCATTATCAGAACGAAATTGAATCCATGTATCGGGATTGAGGCAAACATTCGGCTCTTTATTCAACAAATGTTTTCAGTGTGTAAATTGATGTTTGCTAACGTTTGTATCTAACGTTATGTTAGTTAACTCAGTGTTATCGAACAGTACGTTATCGAATAGCGCGTTTTCGAAAGAGTGTTAAACGCAATTCACGCTATATAAATAAATAGAAATGGAATAAATAAGGTCACTTTTTTCGTTACCTTATGAAATTTCGATAATTAACTTGCAAACAGAGCCTGGAGGCAAACTCGATGGAGATGTTGTCAGGAGCCGAAATGGTTGTCAGATCGCTAATCGATCAGGGCGTTGAACATGTGTTCGGTTATCCGGGCGGGGCGGTGTTGGATATCTATGATGCCCTGCATACGGTGGGAGGCGTCGAACATATTTTGGTGCGTCATGAACAGGGTGCGGTTCATATGGCGGATGGATATGCGCGTTGTACAGGAAAAGTCGGGGTGGTTTTAGTCACTTCCGGGCCAGGAGCCACGAATGCCATCACGGGAATTGCAACGGCATACATGGATTCCATTCCGTTGGTCGTATTATCGGGTCAGGTTGCCAGTTCCCTGATAGGCAATGATGCTTTTCAGGAGTGCGATATGGTGGGCATATCCCGCCCCATTGTGAAGCACAGTTTTCTGGTGAAAAAAGCCGAAGATATCCCCAATACCATTAAAAAAGCGTTTTACCTGGCGGCAAGTGGCCGGCCAGGGCCTGTCGTTATCGATTTTCCCAAAGATACGGTCAATCCGGCATTGAAATTCCCGTATGTGTACCCTGAAAAAATGACCATGCGTTCTTACAATCCTACCGTTCAGGGACATAAGGGACAAATTAAGCGCGCATTAAAGACCCTGATGGGCGCGAAAAAGCCCGTGATTTATGTCGGGGGTGGCGCCATCAATTCAGCATGTACAGCCGAGTTATTGAAGCTGGCTGAACAGTTACATATTCCGGTCGTCAGTTCGTTGATGGGATTGGGCGCATTTCCGGCAACCCATCGCCAAAGCCTGGGAATGCTAGGGATGCACGGTACTTTCGAAGCGAATAAAGCCATGCACAACTCCGATGTCATTTTTGCCGTCGGTGTGCGTTTTGACGATCGAACCACTAATAATCTGGAAAAATATTGCCCGGAAGCGACTGTACTCCATATTGATGTCGATCCCACTTCGATTTCGAAAACGGTAACGGCAGATATCCCGATTGTTGGCGATGCCAAACAGGTACTTGGTCAAATGCTGGAATTATTGGATTCCACGCAAGATACCCAAGATCCTGATGCCCTGAAAGATTGGTGGCTTTCTGTTGAACAGTGGCGCAGCCGCAAGTGCCTTGATTACGATCACACGACCGCGAAGATCAAGCCACAGGCGGTTATCGAAACCCTTTATCGTCTCACCAAGGGAGAGGCCTATCTTGCGTCAGATGTGGGTCAGCATCAGATGTTTGCCGCGCTGCATTATCCGTTTGATAAACCGAGGCATTGGATCAATTCCGGTGGCTTAGGGACGATGGGATTTGGTTTGCCTGCCGCGCTTGGCGTGAAGCTGGCAAAACCCGAAGCCACGGTAGTATGCGTGACAGGGGATGGCAGTATCCAGATGAATATTCAGGAATTATCCACTGCCTTGCAATATGGCTTGCCTGTTCTGGTATTGAATCTGAACAACCGTTTCTTAGGGATGGTGAAACAGTGGCAGGATATGATATACGCGGGTCGTCATTCTCAATCCTACATGGAATCCCTGCCTGATTTCGTCAAATTGGCAGAGTCTTATGGTCATATTGGTATCTCCATCCAAACTTATGATGAATTGGAGGCGAAATTGGCTCAGGCACTGCATGAAGTGACTGAAAATCAACGTTTGGTTTTCGTCGATGTTACCGTTGATGAAACAGAACATGTTTATCCAATGCAGATCCGTGGTGGGGCAATGGATGAAATGTGGTTAAGCAAAACAGAGAGGACCTGATCATGCGCCGGATTTTGTCTGTATTACTTGAAAACGAATCGGGAGCATTATCCCGCGTGGTGGGTTTATTCTCTCAGCGAGGTTATAACATCGAAAGTTTGACTGTTGCTCCCACTGAAGATCCCACATTGTCACGCATGACCATTCAAACCAAAGGTGATGCCAAGGTATTAGAGCAAATTGAAAAGCAATTACATAAGTTAGTGGATGTGTTGCGGGTCAATGACTTAACGGCAGGGCCTCATGTTGAGCGTGAAATCATGTTGGTTAAATTACAAGCCAGCGGATATGGCCGGGAAGAAATTAAGCGTAGCACAGATATTTTTCGTGGGCAGATCGTGGATGTGACTTCAACACTCTATACGGTTCAATTAGTGGGGACGAGCGAAAAACTGGATGCTTTTCTGGATTCCGTCCGGGATGTGGCGGAGATTGTGGAAGTCGCGCGATCAGGCATCGTGGGTGTCTCCCGCGGAGATAAAATTATGCGATGAAAAATCGCAATCTGCGGGTTAAAATACAGATATTTATTGAGCCCTACTGTAAAGTAGGGCTTTTTCATAATCTTACTGAGGGGTTAATGTGAAACTGGATGAGATCGCCCGCTTAGCAGGTGTTTCACGTACTACGGCCAGTTATGTTATCAATGGTAAAGCCAAGCAATATCGGGTCAGCGATAAAACAGTAGAAAAAGTGATGGCAGTGGTTAGAGAACATAATTACCATCCTAACGCTGTTGCCGCTGGCTTGCGGGCGGGGAAAACCCGTTCAATTGGCTTAGTCATACCCGATTTGGAAAATACCAGCTACACACGTATTGCCAATTACCTTGAACGTCAGGCTCGGCAGCGTGGCTACCAGTTATTGATCGCCTGCTCTGAAGATCAGCCTGATAACGAAATGCGCTGTGTTGAACACCTTTTGCAACGTCAGGTTGACGCTATTATTGTTTCCACCGCCTTGCCGCCTGAACACCCGTTCTACCAGCGTTGGGCAAATCGTTCATTACCCATTATCGCACTTGACCGTGCTCTGAATAGCGAACACTTTATCAGTGTGGTTGGGGATGATCTCGAAGATGCGAAGATGTTGGCACAGGAGCTGCGTCAATTCCCGGCGGAATCTGTCCTTTATTTGGGCGCATTGCCTGAATTATCGGTCAGTTTCTTGCGTGAACAGGGCTTCCGTGCAGCGTGGGAACATGATCCACGGGAAGTCAACTATCTTTATGCCAATAGCTATGAGCGTGAAGCTGCGGCTGAAGTATTTGCATCATGGTTGGAGATGAACCCTGTTCCTCAGGCTCTGTATACCACTTCATTCGCGTTACTTCAGGGCGTTATGGATACGCTTCTCAAGCGCAGTGGCCGCTTACCCAGTCAACTGGTTATTGCCACATTTGGCGATCATGAGTTGTTGGATTTCCTTGAATGTCCGGTATTGTCTGTAGCGCAACGCCATCGTGATGTTGCTGAACGAGCCCTTGAGCTGGTATTGGCCAGTTTGGATGAGAAACAGCGCCCATCTCCTGGAATAACCAAAATGCGTCGTCATCTATGTCGTCGCGGCAAGTTGAGTCGAAAAGCTTAATTAAGCACCCTCATTAAAGATGAGGGTGCTGTTTACCTGCTGGAAACCACCAAAATAGGCTTGTTAAGGTAATTTTGAGACTATTCTGACTAAAACTCCTGCTAAATCGCTTTTTATGACCGTTAAAATCGATAAGGTGTTATTTAAATTCACAAGATGAATAATTTCCAAATGAAACATTATTATTGGCATATGCTATTTGTTCTTTGAGAATAATTTTCTTATTTGGTTGATATATAATCATTTTATATTTTTAGTTAAATGATGAATTTCACTATGTTATTATTTTTTATACTATTATAACTTAAATATATTGTTATTATTGGTAGGTTGTCAGCAATTAACAATTGGGTAACAATGAGATATGAGTTACATAAATTAATTTAAGTGGTAATTATTTGCGCTAAATTCCACTCCCAATAAGGCTCTCTGTAGATTTATTAAATTATTTAAAATTATCATAGTGTTATCTATTATTAATATAGCTAAAACTGAAAAATCCTTCTTTTTATCTTCCCAATCTTTCTGTAAATCTAGCTAAAGCGCACGGGCTCTGGCTTGACAAGGTTTTCATACCATCCGTAAACTCTTAATTGTGGTGATTTGTGGGATAATGTGGAGATTTGGGCCATCAAGGGGTAACCTGAGTATGTTTCGTGGAGCAACACTGGTTAATCTCGATAGTAAAGGGCGGCTCACTGTACCAGCCCGATATAGAGAAATGCTGAATGAAGAGTCAACAGGCCAAATGGTTTGTACTATTGATCTTCATCAGCCGTGTTTGTTGCTTTATACATTACCCGAATGGGAAATCATCGAAGAAAAATTATCTCGCTTATCCAGCATGAATCCAGCCGAACGTCGCGTTCAACGTTTGTTATTGGGACACGCCAGTGAATGTCAAATGGACAATGCAGGACGTCTTTTATTAGCCAGCACACTGCGTCAGCACGCAGGGCTAACAAAAGAGGTCATGCTGGTTGGGCAATTTAATAAATTTGAATTGTGGGATGAGCAGGTTTGGTATCAACAGGTACAGCATGATATTGCGGCTGAGCAATCCACACAAGAACCTCTATCAGCAAGGCTACAGGACTTATCATTATAAACATGGCAAAGAGTCATTTTGAGCATACCAGTGTATTACTGGATGAAGCTGTCAATGGACTGAATATTCAAGAAGATGGAATTTATATCGATGGGACATTTGGGCGAGGGGGACATTCCCGCCTGATTTTGTCGAAATTAGGGCCTAATGGGCGTTTGCTGGCGATCGATCGTGACCCACAAGCCATTGAAGCGTCAAAGGCCATTACTGACACGCGTTTTTCTATTACGCATGGGCCATTTTCTGAATTGGCAACTTATATAGAAGACGCGGGTCTGGTTGGAAAAATTAATGGCGTATTGCTGGACTTAGGGGTTTCTTCCCCACAACTGGATGATCCTGAACGTGGTTTTTCATTTATGCGTGATGGACCATTGGATATGCGTATGGACCCTACCCGTGGGCAATCTGCCGCAGAGTGGTTGATGAAAGCGGAAGCAGATGACATCGCATGGGTGCTGAAAACGTTTGGTGAAGAACGTTTTGCCAAGCGTATTGCCAGAGCCATTGTGGCCCGCAATCAGGAACAACCCATTACGCGTACCCGAGAACTGGCAGAGTTAATTGCTCAGGCAAGCCCAGTTAAGGAAAAGCATAAACATCCGGCAACGCGCAGCTTTCAGGCTATCAGGATTTACATTAACAGTGAACTGGAAGAGATAGAACGCGCATTAGAGGGTGCACTGCGCGTTCTGGTACCACAGGGGCGATTATCTGTCATCAGCTTCCACTCGTTGGAAGATCGCATAGTGAAACGCTTTATCCGACAACACAGTCAGGGGCCACAGGTTCCAGTCGGTTTGCCTCTCACGGAAGCGCAGTTAAAAACGCTGGGGGGAAGAAGTCTGAAATCCATTGGCAAAATGAAACCCTCAGAGGGTGAAGTCGCCACAAACCCAAGAGCGCGGAGCTCGGTTTTGCGGTTTGCTGAAAAGGCGGGTGAATAATGGCTGGTGAACGTCATGGGTTAGTTGGGGTGATTGGCCGGGATTTAATTCGCAATGCCAAACTCCCACTAATTTTACTGGTGGCAATTGTTGTTTCAGCCATCAGTGTTGTGACGGTCACACATCAAACCCGCTTATTGACTGCGGAAAAGGAGCGTCAAGTGATCCAGCTTGATGCTCAGGATATTGAGTGGCGTAACCTGCTCCTTGAAGAGAATGCTCTGGGTGATCACAGCCGGGTTGAACGGATTGCAACTGAAAAATTGCAGATGCAACACGTTGATCCAGGTAAAGAAAATATTGTGATAACGCAATGAGTCCAGTTGACAACTAAAAGGTAAGCGATGAAAGCTGCACGCTCTTTAAAGTTGAAAAAGCAAGAAGATAAAGCAAGTTTTGTAAGCTGGCGTTTTGCCTTGCTGTGTGGGGGCATTGGCTTTGCTTTAATCGGGCTTTTGATTCGTGTTGCCTATTTGCAGATCATCAATCCTGATCGTTTGGTCAAAGAGGGTGATTCGCGTTCCCTGCGTGTCCAAGCTATTCCGACAGCCCGTGGCATGATTAATGATCGCAATAATCGTCCATTAGCCGTGAGTGTCCCGGTTAATGCAGTCTGGGCAGATCCCAAAGAAGTGTTTGAAAAAGGGGGGATCACAGATGACACTCGCTGGCAGGCTTTGGCCGATGCACTTTCCATTCCGCTTGAGCAATTAACCAGTAAAATCAGCGATTACCCCAAGGGGCGTTTTGTTTATCTTGCCCGTCAAGTCAATACCTCCATCGGCGATTATGCCGAGAAATTGAAGTTACCCGGTATCTATTTACGTCAAGAATCCCGCCGCTATTATCCGGCCGGGCAGGTGACAGCACATATTATTGGGGTGACTAACATTGATGGTGCAGGTATTGAGGGCGTTGAGAAGAGCTTTGATAACTGGCTGACAGGTAAGCCGGGAAGCCGAACGGTTCGTAAAGATCGCACAGGGCGTGTGATTGAAGATATTTCATCTACAGATAGCAGG
Organism: Xenorhabdus doucetiae; assembly: GCF_000968195.1. Lineage (NCBI taxonomy): Bacteria > Pseudomonadati > Pseudomonadota > Gammaproteobacteria > Enterobacterales > Morganellaceae > Xenorhabdus > Xenorhabdus doucetiae. The sequence continues at coordinate 3,221,741 of NZ_FO704550.1, read as the reverse complement.
GCTGCTCACGATTTGACTCTCAGTATAGATGAGCGCCTTCAAACTTTGGTGTATCGCGAATTGACGAAAGCTGTCGTGCTGAACAAGGCTGAATCAGGCTCAGCGGTATTGGTTGATGTTAATACCGGCGAAGTGTTAGCGATGGCAAACAGCCCATCTTATAATCCGAATAATTTGGCCGGCACACCAAAAGATGCAATGCGTAACCGCGCCATCACCGATATTTTTGAACCTGGCTCCACAGTGAAACCGCTTGTGGTGATGAGTGCACTGAATAGTGGCATCGTCAAAGAAAATACGGTGTTGGATACCCGACCATACCGATTAACCTATGGTTCGCGAGGGCATGAAATTAAAGATGTTGCTCCGCGCCCTGAATTAACTATCACCGGAATATTACAGAAATCGAGTAACGTTGGTGTCTCTAAGCTGGCGTTAGCGATGCCTGCCTCAGAGCTGGTAGATGTTTATTCACGCTTTGGGATGGGAAAACCGACCAATCTGGGGCTGGTCGGAGAAAGTAGTGGCACATTTCCAACCAATAAGCAGCGGTGGTCAGATCTTGATAGGGCCACCTTTTCTTTCGGCTACGGGCTGATGGTAACACCGTTACAGTTAGCGCGAGTCTATGCAACGATAGGTAGTCTGGGCATTTATCGCCCACTGTCAATTACCAAAGTCGATCCTCCCGTACCGGGCACCCGAGTATTTCCTGAAGCGATAATGCGAACCGTGGTGCACATGATGGAGAGTGTGGCATTACCGGGAGGAGGGGGTGTACGGGCTGCGATAAAAGATTATCGCATTGCTATCAAAACCGGGACGGCAAAAAAAGTCGGGCCGGATGGCAAATACGTCAAGAGGTATATTTCTTATACCGCAGGGGTTGCACCTGCGAGTCACCCACGGTTTTCACTGGTTGTGATCGTTGATGATCCACAAGCAGGTAAATATTACGGCGGTGCAGTTTCGGCGCCTGTCTTCGGTGCAATCATGAGTGGGGTTCTGCGTACCATGAATGTTGAACCCGATGCACTGCCTGTCGGTAATAAAAACGAATTTGTGATTAATAACTAAATGAATAACTAAAGAGGATAAAAGTGGCAGATCGTAATTTACGCGATTTATTGGCTCCCTGGGGTGTTAATACACCGGAGCTTGCGCTGCGCGAAATGACATTGGACAGCCGTAAGGCGGCTGCCGGAGATCTGTTTGTTGCGGTTCAAGGGCACCAGACGGACGGTCGAAAATATATTCCTCAAGCCATCGCTCAAGGTGTCGCTGCGGTGATTGCAGAAGCGAAGGGAAAAGCGGATAACGGCACGGTGCAGAAAATGCACGGTGTGCCTGTTATCTATCTGGACGACTTAAATAGTAAATTATCAACACTGGCTGGCGAGTTTTACCAGCATCCCGGCAATAAATTGAAGTTGGTTGGGGTGACCGGCACCAACGGGAAAACCACCACCACACAATTGTTGGCGCAATGGAGCCAAGGGCTTGGTGAAACCAGTGCCGTGATGGGAACGGTGGGAAATGGTTTATTAGGCATGATCGCTCCCAGCGAAAACACCACGGGTTCTGCGGTTGATATTCAGCTTGATTTACAGCAACTGACTCGTCAAAACGCCACATTTTCCGCGATGGAAGTCTCTTCGCATGGTCTGGTTCAGGGCAGAGTGGCAGCCTTGCCGTTTCAAGCCGCGGTTTTTACCAATCTAAGCCGTGATCACCTTGATTATCATGGTGATATGCAAAATTACCAAGAGGCTAAATGGCAACTGTTCAGCCGCCATAATGTCAAGCATAAAATCATTAATGCGGATGATGCTGTCGGGCAGCAGTGGTTGTCCCGCCTGCCGGACGCGGTTGCGGTTTCAATGGAAAATAACGTGCCAGAAAATTGGCAGGGGCGTTGGTTATCGGCCAGTGAGGTTCATTATCACGACAAAGGCGCTGCCATTGCATTTACCTCCAGTTGGGGGAATGGAACGCTTAATAGCCCGCTGATGGGCGCGTTCAATGTCAGTAACTTATTACTGACGCTGGCCACTTTGTTATCGCTGGAATATCCGCTGGAAAAACTGTTGGCGACGGCTGCTTGTCTGGAGCCTGTTTGTGGGCGGATGGAAGTCTTTTCCGCGGCTGGCCGCCCGACGGTGGTGGTGGATTATGCCCATACCCCGGATGCCCTGGAAAAAGCCCTGTCTGCCGCTCGCCTGCACTGCAAGGGGCAACTCTGGTGCGTATTTGGCTGCGGGGGGGATCGTGATAAAGGCAAACGTCCATTGATGGGCGGTGTGGCGGAGCAGGGCGCTGATCGTGTGATTGTGACTGATGATAATCCCCGCAGTGAAGAGCCTCAGGCCATTGTGGCGGATATCCTGCAAGGGTTCATCGATCCGGGGCGGGCGGTGGCGATCCATGGTCGCGCAGAAGCGGTCACCAGCGCCATTATGCAGGCAAGGGAAGAAGATGTTGTGCTTGTGGCCGGCAAAGGCCATGAAGATTACCAACTGGTTGGCCATCGTCGGCTGGACTATTCCGATCGTCTGACCGTGGCGTGCTTGCTGGGGGTGGTAGCATGATCCCGCTGACACTACAGCAATTAGCACAGTTGACGGAGGGCGCGTTATATCGCGTGACCCAACAGCAGGCTGACACGCTGCAAATTCATGCCGTGGAGACGGATAGCCGTAAGGTTGAGCGTGGTGGTTTGTTCATTGCCTTAAAAGGGGAAAAGTTTGACGCGCATGATTTTGCTGCGGATGTTGCGCAGCAGGGTGCCGGTGCTTTATTGGTCAGTCGCCGTCTGGAGATTGATTGCCCTCAGGTCGTGGTCGAAAACACCCGTCTGGCGATGGGAAAACTGGCGGGTTGGGTGCGTCAGCAAAGCAAGGCACGCATTGTGGCTTTAACCGGTTCGTCGGGCAAAACCTCCGTCAAAGAAATGACCGCGGCAATCCTGCGTCAGTGCGGTAATACCCTCTGTACCGCGGGCAACTTCAATAATGACATCGGGGTGCCGTTGACGCTGTTCAGGCTGACTGATGAGCACCAGTTTGCGGTTATTGAGCTGGGCGCTAACCATAGCGGCGAAATTTCCTATACCACGGCAATAACCCGCCCTGAAAGTGCCTTGGTCAATAACCTCTTTTCTGCCCATCTGGAAGGATTTGGTTCTTTGGCGGGCGTGGCAAAGGCAAAAGGTGAGATCTTTACCGGCCTTGCTGCGACCGGAACGGCGATTATCAATCTGGACAGCCATGATTGGGATCATTGGCAGCACAGCATGAGTGACCAGCAAACAGTGTGGCGTTTTTCCGCTTCATCAACCGCGGGGGCGGATTTTTACGCAACCGATATTTTAGAACAACCACTGGCAACCCATTTTTGCCTGCATAGCCCGATTGGGCGCGTAGAACTGACATTGCCGTTGCCGGGGAAACACAATATCGCTAATGCGTTGGCCGCCAGTGCCCTCGCCATCTCTGTTGGTGCCTCGTTGGAGGATATTCGGACTGGATTATCGGCGTTGAAAGCCGTGGCGGGGCGTCTGTTTCCTGTCCCTCTAACTGAGGGAAAAGTGATATTGGACGACACGTATAACGCCAATCCCGGCTCCATGATAGCGGCGGCGCATGTGCTGGCGCAGATGCCCGGTTATCGCGTCATGGTGGTGAGTGATATGGGCGAATTGGGGGCGCAGGCGATAGCGTGTCACCGAGAGGTGGGCGAAGCTGTGGCAGCGACCCAGATAGATAAGGTACTCAGCGTTGGGGATTTGAGTTCCCATATTAGTGACGCAAGTGGTCGGGGGCAGCATTTCGCGAACAAGGCTGAATTAGTTGCCGCGCTGCTTCCTTTACTGGAACAACACAAAATGATTTCCATATTAATTAAAGGTTCACGTAGTGCCGCGATGGAAGAGGTTGTGAACGTATTGAAGGAGAACTTCCAATGTTAGTTTGGCTGGCCGAATATCTGGTTAAGTATCACACCGGTTTTAACGTCTTCTCTTATTTGACGTTCAGGGCCATTGTCGGCTTGCTGACTGCATTATTCATCGCGTTATGGATGGGGCCAACGTTGATTGCTTATCTGCAAAAATTGCAGATAGGTCAAGTTGTGCGCGACAACGGCCCTGAGTCCCATTTTAGCAAGCGTGGCACTCCGACGATGGGGGGATTGCTGATTTTATTCTCCATCACGATCTCGGTGTTGTTGTGGGCGCGTCTGGATAACCCCTATGTCTGGTGTGTGTTGGCCGTTTTAGTCGGTTACGGCATTGTGGGGTTTGTGGATGATTACCGCAAAGTGGTTCGCAAAGATACCAAGGGGTTGATTGCCCGTTGGAAATATTTCTGGCAGTCGGTTATTGCGCTGGGCGTGGCGTTTGCACTGTACAGCATAGGCAAAGATACGTCGGCAACCCAATTAGTCGTGCCGTTCTTTAAAGAGGTCATGCCGCAACTGGGCTTGCTTTATATTCTGCTGACTTATTTTGTGATTGTCGGCACCAGTAACGCCGTGAACCTGACGGATGGGTTGGATGGCCTTGCCATCATGCCGACCGTCTTGGTTGCGGCAGGTTTTGCTTTGGTGGCATGGGCAACCGGTAACGTGAATTTTGCCAACTACCTGCATATTCCTTATCTGAGCCATGCAGGTGAGCTGGTGATTGTCTGTACGGCAATTGTCGGTGCAGGGTTAGGTTTCTTGTGGTTTAACACGTATCCGGCGCAGGTATTTATGGGGGATGTGGGTTCATTGGCCTTGGGTGGGGCACTGGGCACCATTGCCGTCTTGCTGCGTCAGGAATTCCTGCTGATCATCATGGGGGGCGTTTTCGTGGTGGAAACTCTGTCTGTCATTTTGCAGGTTGGCTCATTCAAACTGCGCGGACAGCGGATTTTCCGCATGGCGCCGATTCACCATCATTATGAATTGAAGGGGTGGCCAGAGCCACGCGTTATCGTGCGCTTTTGGATTATCTCCCTGATGTTGGTGTTGATTGGTCTGGCAACGCTGAAGGTACGTTAATCATGGCTGAACGACTTATGACAGAATACGGGAACAAAAAAGTCGTCATCGTTGGGTTAGGGCTGACAGGCCTGTCCTGCGTTGACTTTTTTATCACACGTGGCGTGATTCCACGTGTGATGGATACCCGTACCGTGCCACCGGGCAGCGATAAGCTGCCTGATAACGTCGAGTGTCACACCGGCAGCCTGAATCAACAGTGGCTGATGGAGGCTGATCTCATCGTTGCCAGCCCCGGCGTTGCACTGGCAACGCCTGAATTGCAGGCGGCGGCAGAGGCGGGTATTGAAATTATCGGCGATATCGAACTGTTTTGCCGTGAAGCCACTGCCCCGATTGTGGCCATTACGGGGTCAAATGGTAAAAGCACCGTGACTACGTTGGTTGGCGAAATGGCGAAAGCAGCGGGCTGGCAGGTCGGCGTGGGGGGCAATATTGGTGTCCCTGCGCTGGCGTTGCTGAAACAGCCTTGTCAGCTTTATGTGCTGGAATTGTCCAGCTTCCAACTTGAAACCACACATAGTTTGCAAGCAGTGGCGGCGACGGTACTGAATGTGACTGAAGACCACATGGTTCGCTATCCGCAAGGATTATCACAGTATCGGGCGGCGAAGTTGCGCATTTATGATCAGGCAAAAGTTTGCGTAGTTAATGAACAGGATGCCCTGACATTTCCAGAAACAGGCAAAGATAGCCGTTGTATCAGCTTTGGTGTGGATAGCGGTGATTATCAGCTTGATAGTGAACATCAACAACTGTTGATCAATCAACAGCCTGTGTTGGGAATACAGGAGATGCAGTTGGCAGGGCTTCATAACTACACCAACGGATTAGCCGCGTTAGCACTGGCAGATGCGGCAGGTATTCCCCGGACAGCCAGCCTTCAGGCTTTGCGTACCTGTGCCGGGCTGGAACACCGTTTTCAGGTCATTCACATGAGGAAGGGGGTTCGTTGGGTGAACGACTCCAAGGCAACGAATGTTGGCAGCACCCAAGCGGCACTCAGTGGATTAAAACTGGCAGGAACACTCTATCTTCTATTGGGCGGAGACGGGAAAGCGGCGGACTTTACCCCATTGAAACCCTATATATCGGGGGATCATATCCGTCTTTACTGTTTTGGTCGTGATGGCGGGCTGTTAGCCCAATTACGCCCTGACATTTCAACACGGACAGAAACCTTAGAACAGGCGATGAAAGAAATTGCACCCAAGCTGGTTTCTGGCGACATGGTACTACTGTCACCCGCTTGTGCGAGCTTCGATCAGTTCAACAGCTTTGAACATCGCGGTCATGAATTTGCCCGTTTGGCAGAGGAGTTAGGCTAATGACCATTCCAGGCCTTGGTAAATTTAAAACTTGGTTGGCGGGAAGTGTGGAAACCGATGCCACAGATACCGTTATGTATGACCGTACCTTGGTCTGGATGGTCTTAGGGTTGGCTGTGATTGGCTTTGTCATGATAACGTCGGCATCCATGCCCGTTGGTCAGCGTCTTGCCCAAGATCCTTTTATCTTTGCACGCCGTGATGCCATTTACTTGTCGCTGTGCTTTTTCATGTCGCTGGTTACGCTGCGCATTCCGATGGATTTCTGGCTGCGTTATAGCAACGTCATGTTATTAATGACCATCATGATGCTGGTTGTGGTGCTGTTTGTGGGGAGTTCAGTCAATGGGGCATCACGTTGGGTGGCGATTGGCCCATTGCGTATTCAACCGGCCGAATTGTCGAAACTGTCACTCTTTTGTTATCTCTCCAGCTATCTGGTCAGAAAAGTTGAGGAAGTCAGAAACAATTTCTGGGGCTTTTGCAAGCCGATGGGCGTCATGATTGCCTTGGCGATTTTATTGCTGGCGCAGCCCGATTTGGGAACCGTGATCGTGCTATTCGTGACCACCTTGGCATTGCTGTTTATGGCGGGCGCGAAATTGTGGCAATTCCTTGCCATTATTGGTTGCGGAATATTTGCCGTGTGCGTACTGATTGTGGCTGAACCTTATCGCATACGCAGGGTCACCTCGTTCCTCAATCCGTGGGAAGATCCTTTTGGCAGCGGTTATCAGTTAACCCAATCGTTGATGGCATTTGGTCGTGGCAATTTCTTTGGGCAGGGGCTGGGAAATTCAGTCCAGAAACTCGAATATTTGCCGGAAGCCCATACTGACTTTATTTTTTCCATTCTGGCCGAAGAGTTAGGGTATTTCGGTGTGGTTTTAGTATTGGCAATGGTATTCTTCGTCGCTTTCCGCGCAATGATGATCGGTCGTCGGGCATTGCAACTTAATCAACGGTTTTCTGGTTTTTTGGCTTGTGCAATCGGCATATGGTTCAGCTTTCAGGCATTCATCAACGTTGGCGCGGCGGCAGGCATGCTGCCAACAAAGGGATTAACATTACCGTTGGTCAGTTACGGTGGTTCAAGTTTGATCGTGATGTCAACGGCCATCGTCTTATTATTGCGAATTGATTATGAAGTCCGTCTGGCAAAAGCACAGGCGTTTGTAAGGAGCCCTAAATGAGTGGCAAAAACCGGCGTTTAATGGTGATGGCAGGGGGGACGGGCGGTCATGTATTCCCCGGGCTGGCTGTTGCCCACCATTTAAAAGAGCAGGGGTGGGATATTCGCTGGTTAGGAACCGCGGATCGCATGGAAGCGGATTTAGTGCCGAAACATGGCATTGAAATTGAATTTATTCAGATTTCAGGCTTACGGGGCAAGGGAATCAAAGCCCTGCTTACTGCCCCCATTAAAATTTTTAAAGCTATTCGCCAGGCAAAAGCGATTATGCGCCGCTATCAGCCAGATGTTGTGCTGGGAATGGGGGGGTATGTCTCCGGGCCGGGGGGCATAGCGGCCTGGTTGTGCGGTATTCCGGTTGTACTGCATGAGCAAAATGGCATTGCGGGGCTAACTAATCGTTGGTTAGCCAAAATTGCTAAAACGGTTTTACAGGCTTTTCCGGGTGCATTTCCTACCGCACCGGTTGTCGGCAACCCCGTCAGGGAAGACGTACTGGCATTGCCAGCACCCGTGCAGCGTTTGGCCGGGCGTGAAGGGTCGGTTCGGGTGCTTGTGGTTGGCGGCAGTCAGGGCGCAAGGGTTCTGAACCAAACGATGCCAGAAGTGGCGGCTCGCTTGGGCGATAAAATCACCTTATGGCATCAGGCAGGGAAGGGAGCCAGAGAAGAAACGCAGGCAAAATATGAAAATTCAGTCCAGTCTGAATTCAAAGTGACTGAATTTATTGACGATATGGCACAGGCTTATGCGTGGGCAGATATTGTCGTCTGTCGTTCTGGTGCACTGACGGTCAGTGAAGTTTCCGCCGCAGGCTTACCGGCGATTTTTGTTCCCTTCCAGCACAAAGATCGCCAGCAATATTGGAATGCTTTGCCTTTGGAAAGGGCAGGAGCCGCAAAGATACTTGAACAGCCCGCATTTACGGTTGATGCGGTCGTCGAGTTATTAACTCAGTGGCAACGCCCACAATTGCTGGAAATGGCAGAAAAAGCCCGCTCAGTCGCCATTATCAATGCCACTGAGCGTGTCGCCGCAGCGTTAATCGATGCGGTAGAAAATTATTCAGGCCGTTCTAAATAGAACGGTGATGTAACTATAACGAGTGAAGATTAAAACGTGAATACACAACAGTTGGCGAAATTAAGAGCTTCAGTGCCTGAAATGCGAAAAGTCAGGCATATCCACTTTGTTGGCATCGGGGGTGCTGGCATGGGTGGTATCGCCGAAGTGTTGGCTAATGAAGGTTATCAGATAAGCGGTTCTGATTTGGCTCCCAATCCTGTCACACAACAGCTAATTGCATTGGGTGCAACAATTTATTTCAATCATCGCCCAGAAAATGTGCGGGATGCCAGCGTCGTGGTGGCATCGACGGCTATTTCGGCAGAAAACCCAGAAATCGTGGCAGCGCGTGAAGCGCGAATTCCGGTCATCCGTCGGGCGGAAATGCTGGCAGAGCTGATGCGTTACCGCCACGGTATTGCGATTGCAGGAACGCATGGAAAAACCACGACGACGGCAATGATTACGGGCATTTATGCCCAGGCGGGTCTTGATCCCACATTTGTGAATGGTGGGTTGGTGAAAGCCGCGGGCACCCATGCCCGTTTAGGCAGCAGCCGCTATTTGATTGCGGAAGCCGATGAAAGTGATGCTTCATTCCTGCATTTGCAGCCCATGATGGCAGTTGTCACCAATATTGAAGCCGACCACATGGATACCTATCAAGGGGATTTCGAAAACCTGAAACAGACATTCGTTAACTTCCTGCATAACCTGCCATTTTATGGGCGTGCTGTGATGTGTATTGACGATCCAGTCGTGAAAGAACTGGTTCCCCAGATTGGGCGTTATATCACGACTTATGGTTTCAGTGCGGAAGCCGACGTTCGTATCACCCATTACGAACAAAAAGGGGCGCAGGGGTTTTTCACCATCAGCCGATCTGATTTACCGGATTTGCACGTGGTGTTGAATGCCCCCGGACGCCACAATGCGCTGAATGCAGCGGCGGCGGTCGCCGTAGCGACAGAAGAAGGCATTGATGATACCGCGATCCTTGCTTCGCTGGCAGAGTTTCAGGGAACCGGGCGCCGCTTTGATTTTCTGGGAAATTTTCCCCTTAAACATGTCAATGGCAAAGAAGGTAGCGTGATGTTGGTCGATGATTATGGTCATCACCCAACCGAAGTGGACGCCACGATTAAAGCAGCACGAGCGGGTTGGGGGGATAAACGCATTGTCATGGTATTCCAGCCCCACCGTTATACAAGAACTCGTGATTTATATGATGATTTTGCCAATGTCTTGAGTCAGGTAGACGTTCTATTAATGTTGGATGTGTATGCCGCAGGTGAAACGCCGATCCCAGGCGCGGACAGCCGTTCTTTATGCCGTACTATCCGCAGTCGTGGCAAATTGGACCCGATTTTTGTATCAGATCCTGAGCAAATTTCAGCCATCCTGTCACAGGTGATAGAAAACAACGACTTAGTTTTGGTACAGGGTGCCGGTAATATCGGTAAAATAGCGCGCAATTTGGCTGAAACAAAGTTGCAGCCATCTTTTTATGAGGGATAACATCATGGTTGATAAGGTTGCTGTTCTGTTGGGCGGAACGTCTGCTGAACGCGAAGTTTCATTGCAATCAGGACAAGCGGTTGTGGCTGGGCTGAAAGAAGCGGGCATTAATGCTTATTCAGTTGATACAAAAGACTTTGATGTAACTAAACTCAAAGAGGCAGGATTCAATAAAGTCTTTATCGCACTGCATGGCCGTGGCGGTGAGGATGGTACATTGCAAGGCTTGCTGGAGTTTTTGCAAATTCCTTATACCGGCAGCGGCGTAATGGCATCGGCCTTGTCAATGGATAAATTGCGCACAAAACAGCTATGGCAGGGGGCAAAACTGCCTGTTTCACCTTATGTTGTCATTAATTCTCAACAATTTGAACAGATTAATGATTCTCAACTCAAAGAGTATGTTCAAGAATTAGGTCTACCATTAATGGTTAAACCGAATCTGGAAGGCTCCAGTGTAGGAATGACCAAGGTGAATGAGTATGCCGAATTGCGTGGCGCATTGGCGCTGGCATTTAAATACGATACTGATGTGTTGGTTGAAAAATGGCTGTTTGGCCCTGAATATACGGTGGGATTTTTGGGGGATGAGGCGCTTCCTTCTATTCGTATTCAAGTTCCAGACGTGTTTTATGATTACGATGCGAAATATATTTCCAACCAAACGCAATATTTTTGTCCAAGTGGCTTGAGTGCGGAAAAAGAGCAAGCGCTGTTAGATATCGCATCAAAGGCGTATAAGGCGCTGGGATGTCGTGGTTGGGGGCGAGTTGATATCATGGATGATGGTAATGGTAACTTCTATTTGTTGGAGGTTAACACTTCCCCTGGCATGACCAGCCATAGTCTTGTGCCTATTGCTGCGCGTCAGGCTGGACTCAGTTTTTCGCAACTCGTCGCGAGAATTTTGGAGTTAGCTGATTAATATGTCGCAGGCAGCCCGGAATAGCCGGGAGCGGGAGAATGAAGCTCAGGGATATCGTCCCAGTAATGGTTACTATCTGGCAGGGATTTTTTTCTTCTTGATGGTGGTTGGTACCATCATATGGGGAGGATGGATGACACTGGACTGGATGAAAGATCCTAACCGATTGCCGCTCTCAAAGCTGGTGTTGACGGGTGAACGCCATTACACCACAAATGATGATGTAAGGCAGGCTATTTTGTCCTTGGGATCTCCTGAAACATTTATGACTCAGGATGTCAATGTCATTCAGAAAAAGATTGAACAATTGCCATGGATTCGGCAAGTCACTGTACGTAAACAATGGCCTGATGAACTTAAAATACATCTGGTAGAATACGTGCCTTATGCGCGCTGGAATGATACCCAACTATTAGATGCTGAAGGGCGGGTATTCAGCTTACCTATGGAGCGTAGTGCACATGGGCAATATCCGATGTTATATGGGCCAGAAGGCACAGAAAAAGACGTATTGAGTGAATATCACAAGATGGCGGATTTTCTTAAAAAAAACCAGATAAAACTAAAAGCAGTGATTATGACAGCACGTCGTTCCTGGCAACTCATATTGGATAACGATATCCGTTTAGAGCTAGGAAATCGAGTTGAAACAGAACGAATGAGACGTTTTGTTGAACTTTATCCTGTATTGCTGAAAAACACTGAAAAACGTGTGGCTTATGTTGACTTACGTTATGACAGCGGTGCGGCGGTAGGTTGGGCTCCTTTATTAACTGATACGCCGGTTTTAATGAACGGGCAAGAAAACAAACAGTGACGGATAATAATACAGAGACAGGCAGAATAGCGATGATCAAATCAACGGACAGAAAATTGGTAGTTGGCCTTGAAATCGGTACAGCAAAGGTATCTGCCCTGGTTGGTGAAATTCTGCCCGATGGTATGGTTAATATTATCGGAGTAGGAAGTTGCCCATCCCGCGGCATGGACAAAGGCGGAGTCAACGACCTTGAATCGGTCGTCAAATGCGTACAACGTGCGATTGATCAGGCCGAACTGATGGCGGATTGCCAGATTTCTTCAGTCTATCTGGCACTTTCCGGCAAGCATATTAGCTGCCAGAACGAAATAGGTATGGTACCGGTTTCGGAAGAAGAAGTGACACAAGATGATGTGGATAGTGTTGTCCATACCGCTAAGTCAGTTCGTGTTCGTGATGAGCACCGTATTTTGCATGTGATCCCACAGGAGTACGCGATTGACTATCAGGAGGGGATCAAAAATCCGGTTGGGCTTTCTGGTGTGCGTATGCAGGCGAAAGTCCACTTGATTACCTGCCATAACGACATGGCGAAAAACATTGTCAAAGCGGTTGAACGTTGTGGGTTGAAAGTTGATCAACTTATTTTTGCAGGACTGGCAGCAAGTTATGCTGTGTTAACCGAAGATGAACGTGAATTGGGGGTCTGTGTCGTTGATATCGGCGGCGGGACGATGGATATCGCGGTATATACCGGCGGCGCATTGCGCCATACCAAGGTTATTCCCTATGCAGGTAATGTCGTCACCAGTGATATCGCCTACGCGTTTGGTACTCCCCCCAGTGATGCTGAAACCATCAAAGTTCGTCATGGTTGCGCATTGGGTTCGATAGTGAGTAAGGATGAGAGTGTAGAAGTTCCAAGTGTGGGAGGTCGCCCTCCTCGTAGCTTGCAACGTCAAACACTGGCTGAAGTTATCGAGCCTCGTTATACCGAACTGCTGAATTTAGTGAACGATGAGATTTTGCGATTGCAGGAGCAATTGCGGCAGCAGGGAGTGAAACACCACCTGGCGGCAGGGATTGTCCTGACAGGGGGAGGAGCCCAGATTGATGGTCTGGCCGAGTGTGCTCAACGGGTATTCCATACCCAAGTTCGCATTGGCCGTCCCCTGAACATCACAGGGCTGACAGATTATGTGCAGGAGCCTTGCTACTCAACCGCAGTTGGGCTTCTGCATTATGGCAAAGAATCCCACCTTGGCGGAGATTCTGATGCCGATAAAAGAACGTCAGTGAGCGGCTGGTTTAAGAGAGTCAGCAACTGGCTGAAAAAAGAATTTTGATTTTTTATACAGAAGCCACGACAACCATGTCGTTGGCCTCGATATAAAGGCATAAAACGGAGAGAAATTATGTTTGAACCACTGGAATTAACCAACGACGCGGTGATTAAAGTCATCGGCGTCGGCGGCGGCGGCGGTAATGCTGTGGAGCACATGGTGCGTGAGCGTATTGAAGGCGTTGACTTCTTTGCGGTTAACACGGATGCTCAGGCGCTGCGTAAGTCGGCTGTTGGTCAGACTATCCAGATTGGCAACGGCATTACGAAAGGATTAGGCGCGGGTGCAAACCCTGAGGTTGGCCGTACTGCCGCGGAAGAAGACCGCGAATCACTGCGTACCGCACTGGAAGGTGCAGACATGGTATTTATTGCCGCAGGGATGGGAGGTGGTACGGGAACGGGGGCAGCACCGGTTGTGGCTGAAATTGCCAAAGAACTTGGCATTCTGACCGTTGCCGTCGTCACTAAGCCATTTAATTTCGAAGGCAAAAAACGTATGGCCTTCGCGGAACAAGGGATCACTGAACTGTCCAAACATGTGGACTCATTGATCACAATTCCAAATGATAAGTTATTGAAAGTTCTGGGGCGGGGCATTTCCCTATTGGATGCTTTCGGTGCAGCCAATGATGTTCTCAAAGGCGCCGTTCAGGGTATTGCCGAACTGATTACTCGCCCAGGTTTGATGAACGTTGACTTCGCTGACGTTCGTACCGTGATGTCAGAAATGGGTTACGCCATGATGGGATCTGGTATTGCACAGGGCGAAGATCGTGCGGAAGAAGCCGCAGAAATGGCGATTTCCAGCCCATTGTTGGAAGATATTGACCTTTCTGGTGCACGTGGTGTTCTGGTTAACATTACAGCGGGCTTTGACCTGCGTTTGGATGAATTTGAAACAGTGGGTAACACAATCCGTGCATTTGCTTCTGATAATGCGACGGTAGTTATCGGTACGTCACTGGACCCAGACATGAATGATGAGCTGCGTGTCACTGTTGTGGCAACTGGTATTGGCATGGACAAACGTCCAGAAATTACGCTGGTGACCAATAACAAGGCGCCTCAGGCAAACACGATTGATCGCCGTTACCCGCAGATGCCTGGCGGAATCTCTTCATTGTCTGATGAGAGCAAAACAGCAGCAAAAGTTGTTAATGATCAAAATGCACATACAAGCAAAGAGCCTGATTATCTGGACATTCCTGCCTTTTTGCGTAAGCAGGCTGATTGATTGCTAAAAAATTGGCTTCTCCGCTTTTTGTGCTAAACTATCCTGCCAATCATACCTTATAGTGATTGGCAGGATAAGTAACATTGCGAGATATAAACGATGATCAAACAAAGGACACTAAAACGTATTGTTCAGGCGACCGGCGTCGGTTTGCACACCGGTAAAAAAGTCACGCTGACAATGCGTCCAGCGCCGGCTAATACCGGGGTCATCTATCGTCGTACTGACTTGAATCCTCCGGTTGATTTTCCGGCGAATGCCAAATCTGTGCGTGATACCATGCTCTGTACTTGTCTGGTGAATGAGCATAATGTGCGTATTTCAACCGTTGAGCATTTGAATGCAGCGCTGGCAGGATTAGGGATCGACAATATTGTTATTGAAGTCGATGCACCCGAGATCCCGATTATGGATGGCAGCGCCAGCCCGTTTGTTTTCCTATTATTGGATGCGGGTATTGAAGAGCTGAATGTCGCGAAGAAATTCGTGCGCATGAAAGAAAGCATTCGTGTGGAAGAGGGTGATAAATGGGCTGAATTGGCACCCTATCATGGTTTCAGTCTGGATTTTACCATCGATTTTAATCATCCAGCGATTGATGCCAGTTCACAGCGCTATAGTCTGGATTTCTCTGCGGATTCATTTGTTCGCCAAATTAGCCGTGCGCGTACTTTTGGATTTATGCGCGATATTGAGTACTTACAATCCAAAGGCTTGTGCCTTGGTGGCAGCTTTGATTGTGCGATTGTCGTTGATGATTATCGTGTGCTCAATGAAGACGGCCTGCGTTTTGAAGATGAATTCGTCCGCCATAAGATGCTGGACGCCATCGGCGATCTGTTCATGTGTGGCTATAATATTATTGGCGCCTTTACTGCGTTCAAATCAGGCCATGCACTGAATAACAAATTGCTGCAAACCGTTTTGGCACATGAAAGCGCTTGGGAATTTGTCACATTTGACGATGAAGCTGAAATGCCATTGGCTTTCCGGGCTCCATCACTGGTGTTGGCATAATGGCTAACCTGTGTATTGATAAAGAATGTTGAGAACATTCCTATGATGCACCAGTGGGTTATGTTATCTATTACGCTCCTTTCGCTGATATTTTTCATTCAGCGTTAGCGCTTCTTTTTGGCTGTACTGGTACCCTCTCCGGCCAGCGCAGCCAACCGCTCCAATTTCCTTTTCAATCTTTCAGGGCTGTTTTCAGCCAGCATCATTAATGTTTTTGCACTTTCATGAGTGAGCTGGCGCTTTGGTAATTCCTGATTATCATTACTGAATGCTTTTGTTGATGATTTTGAGAAACCTTGCTCATTATTATCACACTTAACCATTAATGATGGGTTAATCCTGATGTCGATAGAGGATAAAGATGGTAGAATTTCGCTTCTCAATGTAGACAGCAAAACAGGAATTTCATACCGGAGCCGAGTCATCCAACTGGCATTTCCTGCTTCCAGTACCAGAATTTGTTTGCGATAATTGGCGACCCTGCACCACGGGTGCAATTGCGCAGGAAGCAAACTGAGAACAGCACGGTTGAGTTTCAATAATGCGATGGTATGTTGTTGAATGACTTGAAGTGGGCTTTTTCCGACAGTTGCCGCATCTTCAAACAGCTTATCCAGTGATTGTGGGCGGCTATCTCGCATAATAGAGGCAGTTCCAGTATTTATTAATGAAGGATTAATGAGTATTTTAAATCTTTGGCGACAATTTGGTAGGCGTTATTTTTGGTCTCACCTTTTGCTGGGCATGGTTGCCACAGGAATCGGTGCCCCTACTGTTTTCGCTGGAGTGGCAGAAAATCTGCATCATACCAATACTTCTTCTGCCCAAGGAAGCCGTACTCAAGCACTTTCTTCTTTTGAACACCTATTTAAATTACATTTGCTGCAATTAAAAAGTGTCCAGCGTCAACCCGCTAATTATTTAAATTACTGGCAGCAACATGCCGTTCGTAATGTGATCCGTCAACTTTCTTTTGTTTTTTCGGTTGCAGAGCCCGTCAGGAACGAAAGCGCAAACGAAAGTCATCGGGTTTCTTCACCATCCATGCAACAACTGATGCTGGATACGTTGCATGCCATACTGACACAAGCACCAGCACCCTTTGGAGAAATTATCCCGGATATTGCGGTGGTGGTTCTGGTGCTTCCTGATATCCATACTCCGGCTCTCTGGGTCGCCAAAGTTCAGGGAATTAGGGCTGGGCCAACGAACGCTTAATCATTTATTTTTGCTTTAATACTGCTGTCTTATTCATTCTAAGTTGAATATACCCGATAAACTTCAAGTTGCAGCTCACAAAATAAATGCCTCTTGAAGTGTGACGAGTATAGTTGAATAAGGCAATTTTGAAGAATGATTGATTGGCTACAACCATAGCCTTGTCTGAGATGCACTAATTATGCTGATTAAATTACTAACAAAAATTTTTGGTAGCCGTAATGACCGTACTTTGCGCCGTTTGCGCAAAATGGTTGATGTGATCAACCACATGGAACCGGATTTTGAAAAACTCTCTGATGAAGAGCTGAAAGCGAAAACGGCGCAATTTCATGCCCGTTTAAAAGAGGGAGAGTCACTGGATAAAATTCTGCCAGAAGCGTTTGCCACTGTGCGTGAGGCCAGTAAACGTGTATTTGGTATGCGTCACTTTGATGTGCAGTTACTGGGCGGGATGGTATTGAATGAACGCTGTATCGCAGAGATGCGCACAGGTGAAGGTAAAACACTGACCGCAACATTGCCGGCTTATCTGAACGCGTTAACTGGCAAAGGTGTTCATGTCGTTACTGTGAATGATTATCTGGCACAGCGCGATGCGGAAAATAACCGTCCACTGTTTGAATTCCTTGGCTTGAGTGTCGGCATTAACTTACCGGGTATGCCAGCACCGGCAAAGCGTGAAGCCTATGCTGCGGATATCACTTACGGTACTAATAATGAATTTGGTTTTGACTATCTGCGTGACAATATGGCCTTTAGTCCGGAAGAACGTGTTCAACGCAAGCTGCACTATGCGCTGGTGGATGAGGTTGACTCTATTCTGATCGATGAAGCGCGTACCCCATTGATTATTTCAGGGCCGGCGGAAGACAGTTCTGAGCTTTATATCAAAGTAGATAAGCTGATCCCGAATCTGGTTCGTCAGGAAAAAGAGGATTCGGATACCTTCCAGGGAGAAGGGCATTTCTCTGTTGATGAAAAATCACGTCAAGTCAACTTGACAGAGCGTGGTCTGGTACTGATTGAAGAGTTATTGGTGGATGCCAAATTGATGGATGAAGGCGAATCCTTGTATTCACCGACCAATATCATGCTGATGCACCATGTGACAGCCGCCCTGCGTGCTCATGCCCTGTTTACCCGTGATGTTGATTATATTGTTAAAGACGGCGAAGTTATCATCGTGGATGAACATACCGGGCGTACCATGCAAGGGCGCCGTTGGTCCGATGGCCTACACCAAGCCGTGGAAGCTAAAGAAGGTGTCGAAATTCAGAATGAAAACCAGACACTGGCTTCAATCACCTTCCAGAACTATTTCCGTTTATACGAAAAACTGGCAGGGATGACGGGCACAGCCGACACGGAAGCCTTTGAATTCAGTTCCATTTATAAACTAGATACCATCGTCATTCCAACCAATCGTCCAATGATCCGCCAGGACTTATCGGATCTGGTCTACATGACCGAAGCGGAAAAAATTGAAGCGATTATTGAAGATATCAAAGAGCGGACAAGCGCTGGCCAGCCTGTTTTGGTGGGGACCATCTCGATTGAAAAATCAGAACTTGTGTCCAAGGCATTGACTAAAGCTGGCATTAACCACAACGTACTGAACGCAAAATTCCATGCGATGGAAGCTGACATCATCGCGCAGGCGGGTCAGTCTGGCACCGTGACGATTGCAACCAACATGGCGGGACGTGGTACAGATATCATGTTGGGCGGAAGTTGGCAGGCGGAAGTCGCTAAGCTGGAAGAGCCAACGGAAGCGCAAATCGAGAAAATCAAGGCCGAGTGGCAAGAGCGCCATGACGCAGTGTTGGCAGCGGGCGGCTTACATATTGTCGGTACAGAGCGTCATGAATCACGCCGTATTGATAACCAGTTACGTGGTCGTGCGGGACGTCAGGGGGATGCGGGATCTTCACGCTTTTACCTCTCAATGGAAGACGCCTTGATGCGCATTTTTGCTTCCGATCGTGTGACGGGCATGATGCGTAAACTGGGTATGCAGCCGGGAGAAGCAATTGAACACCCGTGGGTGACTAAAGCGATTGCTAATGCCCAACGTAAAGTTGAGAGCCGCAACTTTGATATCCGTAAACAATTACTTGAATATGATGATGTTGCGAACGATCAGCGCCGCGCGATTTATGCTCAACGTAACGACTTGCTGGATGTCAGCGATGTCAGCGAAACCATCACCAGTATCCGCGAAGATGTCTTCAAGGTCACTATTGATGCTTATATTCCACCGCAATCATTGGAAGAAATGTGGGATGTTGAAGGCTTACAGGAGCGTTTAGTCAACGAGTTTGATTTGGATCTGCCGATTAAAGAGTGGCTGGACAAAGAGCCTCAATTACACGAAGAAACGTTGCGTGAACGTATTCTTGAAAAAGCGATCGAAATCTATCAGCAGAAAGAAGAGATCGTCGGTGCAGAAATGATGCGTAGTTTTGAAAAAGGCATCATGTTGCAAACCTTGGACACATTGTGGAAAGAGCACTTGGCTGCAATGGATTACCTGCGCCAAGGCATTCATCTGCGCGGTTATGCACAGAAAGATCCAAAACAGGAATACAAGCGTGAATCTTTTGCCATGTTTGCCAACATGCTGGAATCACTGAAATATGAAGTGATCAGTACCTTGAGCAAAGTCCAGGTTAGAATGCCGGAAGAAGTCGAGGCGCTTGAGCAACAGCGTCGTGAAGAGGCTGAACGTTTGGCAAGACAACAACATTTGAGCCATGAAGTTGAACAGGGTGCGTTGATGTCACAAGCTGAAGCTCAAATGGCAACGGGAGAGCGTAAAGTTGGCCGCAATGATCCTTGCCCATGTGGTTCTGGCAAAAAATATAAGCATTGCCACGGCCGCTTATAAGTAAAGTCAGTTGCACCAATAATATTAGTTGCACCAATAATAATAGTGTCAATGCACTGACGATCCCTGTCATCATTGGCACTGCTTGTTTAATGAAAACCCTTAAATCTTACTCTGCAAGAATATACTCATCGTACTTCAAGATACATTGACTATCTCCTCCGCGGCGCGGGGAGATAGTTAGCTGCTTTCATTTTGCAGACTGCAACTTGCAGTTTATAGGGTATATATTTCAATGAAATTTATTTGAGGAATAGCATGGAAAAAAAACACCTGCATATTGCAGCCGGTATCATTAAAAATAGTAATGATGAAATTTTTATCACTCAGCGTAGCGTTGATGCACACATGGGTGGCTTTTGGGAGTTTCCCGGAGGAAAACTTGAACAGGGAGAAACACCTGAACAAGCATTGATTCGAGAATTAAAAGAAGAGGTTGGGATCACGGTAACGCACTGTGAGTTAATTGACACCATCAAGCATGATTTCCCTGACAGAAGCATCACGCTGGATTTTTTCCTGGTTGACAAGTGGGAAGACGAGCCATTTGGTAAAGAAGGGCAACCTTCCCGTTGGGTTTTACAATCAGAGTTAGTTGCTGATGAATTTCCTCCGGCAAACCGTAGCATTGTAGGCTTTCTAACCCAAAATGGTTCCCGTTAAAACGTTTTTTAATATATTAACATTCTAATAATTCAATATGCCGCGGCACCAAATAAAATAGGCGCCGCTATGATATTCGTCATATTATATTGATAATATGACTTGGATTATTCTGGCTCTTCGCTCCAGTTATCATTTTCTGAACTGTCGCTTTGGCTGGGTATTTTCTTTTCCTCATTGGCCCATTCACCCAAGTCAATTAATTGGCAACGTTTGCTACAAAATGGGCGATATGGGCTAATTTCTCCCCATATTACCGTGTTGCCACACGTTGGACATTCGACAGTCAATACTTCAGACATATTACTTTTCTCCTGCTTGATTTGAAGGTGATACCTTCCATTTTCACGTCGCTGCAACCTGAAATCTATTGGGTATATGTTAACAGCAGGCCAATTCAAATGACAAATGGGCAGGTACAACACCATGCTCACTATCCATTGGTAAGAAACGGATGGCGAAACGTGTCTTATAGCCGGAGATTTGTGGGTAAACCAAAGCATTTGGTACAACATCCAATTTTAATCTTAGCAAATCGGCTTCATCTGCATTCCCTTGATAAAACCCGTTGTGGCTGGCTTTAGGGGTGAAAATGGCAGAGTGGCGTATGAGTTCCAGTATGCTTTCCAAGGCTTGTTGTAATGGGCGTAGGCTGTTTAGCCAGATTTTGACAGATTCATCCCTGACGGACTGTGGCAGATGTAGCCACAGATGCAGTGTTGGCAAGTCAAAACTACAACATCCACCGGGGATACTGAGTCGCTGGCGTACTATGCTGATCATACGATCTTCTTTAATATATTGACTAAGCCGAGGGGCTTGGTTTAAAGCAACACTGCGTTCTTTAAGTTGCTCCGTCAAACGATGGATCATAGCCGTATCGGCATTTGGCGCGCTGAGCCATTGTTTTAATTTTGTCTGCTGGCGATCTAACTCTTTTAATAGTTCAGAACGGACTTCACCACGTTCTAGGATCTCAATTAATTCGGCAATGGTACGGAAAAACGAGAGGCTACTGGCTTGAGAATCCAGATGGCGTTGTTGTTCCAACTGTTGCAATGAAGATTCAATCCTCAGCCATGAACGCATTTTTTCATTGAGTGGATGTTCAAAAATAATAGTGGAAGTTGCATCACTCATTATGTCACTCATTACGGTTTTCCTGTCTGACTGATTTTGCTTGTTTTAAATACTGTAGATGTAATTCGGCCACACGGGAGGTAATGCCCTGTTCACTGCTGTGGTTGACGATGACATCATCTGCCTTTTCCAGTCTGTCCTGACGGCTGGCCTGTGCAGCCAGAATATTTTCGACGTGCTCACGGCTCACTCCATCACGAGCCATTGTTCGGTTAATCTGTACTTCAGTTGGGACATCGACAACTAAAATACGATCTGCCAAGTGCATTAAGTTGTTTTCAATGAGTAGAGGAACCACCCATATGGCGTAGGGGGCTGTCACTTGGTTCAATTGCCGCTGTGTTTCTCTTTGGATCAGGGGATGTAACAGGGCATTGAGCCACTGTTTTTCTTCCGGGACAGCAAAAATTTTTTGGCGTAACATGGCGCGATTAAGGCTGCCATCGGGTAATAATATGTCGGGCCCAAAGTGCGCTGTGATTGCTTGTAATGCGGGAGTGCCAGGCGCTACAACGTCTCTGGCGATAATATCTGCATCAACAAGCGGGACACCAAGGGATGAAAATACATTAGAGATAGTCGTTTTACCGCTACCGATTCCACCTGTAAGTGCAACAATATAAGTCATTCTATCCCTTTAAATATCTCTGATAGCATAATCAAATTGTAACCCAAGGAAAGCTGATGAGCTATAAACAAACACCTACAATTCCTGTTATTGCGACCTTAAGAGAAAATAGCGAAACATGTAAATATCTTGTTACGTTAATATTGCGCCTAATTGAAAAATAGGCAGGTACATCGCCAGTAATAATAAACCAACAATCAAAGCCATTATCAGCATCAGTAAAGGCTCCAATAATTGAATCAAACTGTCAGCAAGGTTGATTGATTTTTCTTGATACCATTGTGCAAGACTGAATAGAAATAATTCTAATTCTCCTGACTCTTCACCTATCGTGACAAATTGTTGGCATAGCGAAGGGAAATAGGCTGTTTGTTTTAATGCCTCACTCATTGGAATGCCTTGTTGAATTTGTTTGTGCAGGCTTTTTACTCCAGCAATAAAAACAGGATGCTGAGTTGCATTTAGAGCACATTCAAGCCCTGTCATGAGCGTCAATCCCGCTTTTTGTGTCATAAACAGGATATGAAATATTTGATTAGCCTGTTGATAAATAGTGAGTTGCTTAAAAATGGGCAGTCTCAGAAAAAGCATTTTTTCTTTTGCTTTAAAAATGGGAAAACGATGGCGTAGCCATAGATAACTCATTAACGATATCAGTATTATTAACAGTAGTAATATCCCATGATGGATCAATAAATCAGAACCAGCTAGAACCCACTGAGTTAACAGAGGCAGAGTGGCATTTAATGAAGCATAGACTTGTCGAAATTCTGGCAGAACGAAAATCAACATCAAAATAATCACCAAAAGACTCACAAAAGCGACTATCAAGGGATAGCGATAGGCTTTCTGAATTTTCTTCTTCAATATATTCTGCTGTTCCAATCGATTAATGATTAATTGACAACAGTTTTCAAGCTGACCCGTTTGCTCGCCTACTGCGATAAGTTGGCAGAACAAGGGAGAAAATAGCTTCGGATAATATGCGAGTGTTGAGGAAAATGATTCTCCCTGACGAATTTTCTGAATCATATCCACCAATACACATCGCCAGAGAGCATATTTACACTCTTGCAATAAAATAGACAGTCCCTTGAGTAAAGGGATGCCGGATGTCAGTAATGTGCTTAACTGATGAATAAAATGTAGGCAATATGCCATTTCCTTTTTGCTGTAATAAATGATTTTTTTACATTTAATAGTATAGGGTTGAAGATCGAGATGGCTGAGGTGCTGGAACACACTTCTTTTGTTGTGACCAATACACTCTCCTTTTATTGCTTTGCCGTTCTGGTTAATTGCCTGCCATTGATAAATATATTCTATTTTCATACGGTTTCATGGCCTGTAATCTGATAAATCTCTTCAAGAGTCGTTATTCCTTTCTCCACTAATGTCAGCCCCGCTGAAAAAAGCGTTGCATTCTGCTGAGAAGCAAGTAAATGTGAAAGGCTGGCGTTAGAACACTCAGACAGAGTTTGCTGGAGTTCAGGTTTGACTTCGAGAAATTCATAGATGGCAGTTCTGCCGTAGTAGCCAGAAAAACAGTGATCACAACCTACTGCATGCCATTTTTTTATTGACAGCGGTTGTTTTATAGAACCCGATCTGGCAGAGACAGCTTCCTTTGTTGAGTAAATATTCTCTGAATGAACAGTATCAGGGATCACGGTAGGGATATTGTCTTGTTGTCGGCAATGGGGGCAGAGCTTACGCACCAGCCGTTGTGCGATGATTAATTTCACACATGAGGCTGTGGTATAGCCAGAGATCCCCAGATTACGCAGACGAGATAACGTATCAATAGTGGAATTGGTATGCAGTGTTGATAAAACCAAGTGCCCTGTTTGTGCTGCTTTCATTGATATTTCGGCGGTTTCGTTGTCACGGATCTCACCAACCATAATAATATCGGGATCTTGCCGTAATAATGCCCTGAGAACTTTAGCAAAATCGAGACCAATCTTGTTATTAACCGGTGTTTGGTTGATGCCATCCAAGGGAATTTCAACAGGATCTTCGACGCTACAAATATTCTTTTTAGCCTGGTTTAAATATTGCAGACAGCTATACAATGTGACCGTTTTCCCGCTGCCGGTTGGTCCCGTTACTAAAATCATTCCTTGTGGTAAATGGAGTTTCTGTTTTAAAAGTTGTAATTGTGATTCAGGCAAACCCAATTGCTCTAAGGATAATTGGTGTATGGTATTTAAAATACGCAGGACTATTTTTTCTCCATGTAGTGTAGGGAGTGTTGATATCCGTATCGCATAACTGTTTTTGTTGTCACTCCAGTCAAATTGCCCATCTTGTGGCTGACGTTTTTCAGCAATGTTGAGTTTTGCCATGATTTTTAAGCGGGCAGGAATACCGGTATTCATTTGAGGAGGAGGTGCCTGCATGGAATGCAATGCACCATCAACTCGAATACGTATCTGATAGCCACGTTGAGAAGGCTCAAGGTGAATATCTGAAGCCCTTTTTTGTATTGAAGTTAAGATCGTCTGGTTAATTAGCTGAATAACCGGGGTGTCTATTTCCTCATCATGGAGATCATTTGTTTGCATTAGATTATGATGACGGGAATGATTGCTATCAAGGTGCTCTATGCGATACGGTTCCTCTTCATCACTTTCTGAACAGTAATTCTTTGCTGATATTAATGAATTTTCTTGTGTCAGCATGGATTCTATTTTTGCTTGTGGCCAAATATCGACATTAACGATTAAACCTGAAATAAATCTTAGTGCAGCGATGAAATCTTCATTAGGTGATTGGCTACAGGCAATGGTGATCGTGTGAGAGTCTTTTTTTATAACAATCGCCTGATGCCGTTGGCATAGTTCTTTTATTTCTTTTTCCATCAAGAGATGATCCTTATTTATCATGATCTTTATTCCTTTGATATTGGTGTGACTTAATAATTTCTCTTCAATTTAAAGCTGATTAGCTGTGAAAAGTGATGCTTAAAATTTCAAAGTTTCCTGACATTTTATTTTTAACGATTCATTTTCAGACTCACAAATCGCTTTCCATTGGGTAAGGCCAGTTTTCGTATCTTGGCTGGGTCTCAATGTGGCATGAAGTCCATTGAGATTCTGTTGTCCCAATACAGTTATTTCTCCCTCTTTCACTGAGATGGTGTTGATATAACGGCTATTGTGACCTGATGGAATCGAGGGATGGCCAGAGTGGCAATCTTTGTAATTTTCAGCTTCGAAGCGACACAGTTCCACACCGGATTTATAAGGCACAATAGCTTGTAGCATATCGGTTAATGCCGCTTTTTGGATATATCCCTGATAACTGGGAATGGCAATGGCTCCGAGAATAGATACGATAGCCATAACAACCATCACTTCAATTAATGTAAATCCTTGTTGTTTCATTTTTTCTCCTTTATGTGTATTTGGACAGTTTGCTAGGTTCAATAGCAGATATCCCCTTCATCTTTTCAGTTGCAAACTATTGGGTCTGAATGTCGGTGCCAATAAGCATGGAGAAAAATAAGAGAAATAAAATATCGTTAGTAAAATTTATGAAGCCGACTCGAAAAAATAACCTTATGTTGCATTTTTTTGCAAAAATTTTTCGAGTTCACTCATAAATAAAAAAACGTCAGAAATATTGGCTGGCTGATTGAAGGCGCTAACATGCTAAGCTGTTACACTTTAAGGGGGAGTAAAAGAATGAAGCTACATGAAGGATGGATTGAGGGAGTAAGAAAAGTTATTTCTCCACATTGTGATCTTCGCCCAGAGGGAGAGATGCCATCATTATTGGTCATTCATAATATCAGCTTACCTCCCGGTAAGTTTGGTGGCCCTTATATTGATCAATTATTTATGGGAACACTGGACCCTAAAGATGATCCTTTTTTTGATGAGATCAAGCACTTGTGTGTTTCTGCTCATTGCTTAATTCGGCGTGATGGAGAGATTGTGCAATATGTTCCTTTTAATAAAAGAGCTTGGCATGCTGGCGTTTCTTGCTACTGTGACCGTGATACATGTAATGATTTTTCGATAGGCATCGAACTGGAAGGCACAGATTATGAGGAGTTTACTGAAATTCAGTACACTAAATTAACCGAAGTTACTGAGCTACTTATTAGTCAATATCCTGATATTCGTAACAATATTACCGGGCACAGTGATATCGCGCCAGGCAGGAAAACTGATCCTGGGCCTTATTTTTACTGGGAACATTACCGTCAATTATTGAAGGAGCGAGTTGGATGACTCTCTTTATTCTATTATTAATACTGGCATGGGAACGTGTTTTTAAGTTGGGAGATCACTGGCAACTGGGACGCTATTTAGCACCGTTTTTTGTCAGACTCAGGTCACATTCACTATGGGGCAGTCTGGGTATGACCTTGCTGGTCGCCTTATTAACGTGGAAACTGATTGATATTTTCAGCGCTGTTGCTTTTGGCATTCCCGCCATTGTGCTAGGTATTATTATCAGTTTGTTATGTATTGGTGCAGGTGGGCTGCGTCATGATTACCGTGGATATCTCCAGGCTGTGCGTCAAGCTGATCTTGAACAGCAGAATAACTACCTTGCCCGTCTGACGAGGATTCAGGGAACGTTACCTGATACCACAAAAGAGGAGCGGTTGCGCGAGATACAGAATTCATTGATCTGGACAAATTTTCGTTATTATCTTGCTCCTATTTTTTGGTTGGCTGTGTTGGGTAAATGGGGGCCGGCTATTTTGATGGGGTATGGCTGCCTTAGCGCTTACCAAGGCTGGTTGGCACAGCATGCCACCGCAGTGCAGAGAGCACAATCGGGCGTTGATGGCATATTGCATTGGCTGGATTGGCTTCCGGCACGTTTGGCGGGTATTACCTATGCTTTATTAGGGCATGGTGAGAAAGCCTTACCCGCTTGGATTGCATCACTTACTGATTTTCGCTCATCGCAATACAAGGTCGTCAGTCAATTGGCTCAATTTGCCTTAAGCAAGGAGCCTCATCTTAATCCGGTAGAAACCCCTGTTGCTGCGGTAACATTAGCAAAAAAGGCGACTTTTACTATTGTGATTATTGTTGCATTGTTAACGATTTATGGCGCATTAGTTTAACAATGAAAGGATCGGGAGCTGGTGTTAGCAATCATCTGTTCCCTATCTTTGTTATTTTATTTACACATGATTGTGCAGAATAATTTCAGTTTTTCATTTGTTGATTATTGTTGAATAATATATTTTCTTTTTTTATCTTTATGTTATTTCGTTATTTCGTTATTCCGAGTGTTGGGTGTTGTTATTTATTTTGTTAATATAATGGGGTTTTATTATATAAGTAAAATTTTTTATTAAGTTATCACTGAACGTTTTTTTATTTTAGGTGATATTTTGACATTCTGTGGAAATGTACTAATTTAAAGATAAGGGAGTTGTCATTTTTTATTTGAGGGTAAAATTATGAAAGATTATGATGTGCAATATTATTATTGTAATGATGAGGTTATTACAATTAAAAATTATACTGAACATTCATTTAAACTAATAGAGGCAAAATTGAATTCAGGGTATTGGAACAAATACCCGCAACATCTTATTCCTTCTCAAAAAAAAGTAACATGTTGTTGGGGTAGGTATGTTTTTAAGGGAGTATCAGGAAAGATAAAGTATGAATTCATCGATAAATTTGATGGCAAGCTTCATTTTCCACAATATATAGATATAAATTTTGGTTCACCTTATATTGGTCAACCTGTTTGTAATGTTTATTGTTATTTACAGTATGGTGATCAACAATACCCACTTGGGAAATACGATCTATTATATTCTGTGAATTTTCCAATATCTGGTGTGTTCAATGCTATAATTATATTGGCGCCACCAGGTACTACTGATATGGATAATCTTCCTGATTTGCCAGAGCATAATGAATAATAAGATAATAGTGATGTTGATTGTAAATATAAATAGTGATTTAGAACAGAAAATTGATATTTACTTTAGTTTCCCATTTTCTATCTTTGATAAAAATCATTGTGAAATTTCATTTTATGGGCTGCCTGAATTTGGATTTTAGAGTTTATAATAATTCCGGATATTTTCCCGATCCTACACTTGTAATGGCAAAGAAAGATACTAATTTTGATGATATTCCTGATTTGCCATTATATACGGGGCAATAATTTTTAGATAATATATAAATAATTATCATTAAAATTTATGATTAACATTGTATTTTTAACAGTTAGAGCATGAAGATTGAACTCATCATTAACATTAATAAACTACAATTTATGAGTGGCTAATTCCTGGTTATGGCAATGAAATGCTGTTATCGGGAATTTTTTTATGGCGTTAATAAGCAGCTTTCATCTTGAAAGCTGTAACTTGAAGTTGATGGGGGTTATATTTTTAAAATGGTTACTGATTGATTTTTCTCATCTATGCGTTATACGAACGTTAAATACCATCAGATTGCCCGCCTAAAAAGTACTCTCCGGTTATAATTTTCTGATAAAATTTAAAATAGTTTGTTAAAATTTGCAGATTTTTATGATTTAGCTCAAGGTCTTTATAGACAGCTAGTGAATACTTTGTTACTTTAAGACCCTGTACTCTAAATTGGTATTACCAATTGACTTTGGCCCATTAGCCAGAGTTTAGTGACTGACGCTTAGTTGAGTAGAGTATATAGCCCGAAGCAACATTGACTCATTGAA
Organism: Xenorhabdus doucetiae; assembly: GCF_000968195.1. Taxonomy (NCBI): domain Bacteria; kingdom Pseudomonadati; phylum Pseudomonadota; class Gammaproteobacteria; order Enterobacterales; family Morganellaceae; genus Xenorhabdus; species Xenorhabdus doucetiae. The sequence continues at coordinate 3,193,082 of NZ_FO704550.1, read as the reverse complement.
TGGCTTACAGCAGATATGGCCTATAGCAAGATTCGCCAACCAAAGTTATCAGATGTGATTGAGCAGCGTCTTGAACAGCTCATTCTCGAAGGCTCGCTACGCCCGGGAGAAAAACTGCTGCCTGAGCGTGAGCTGGCAAAGCAGTTTGAAGTATCACGTCCTTCATTGCGCGAAGCCATTCAAAAATTGGAAGCCAAAGGCTTTCTTTTCCGTCGTCAAGGGGGAGGAACTTTCGTACAGAACAATCTGTGGCAGAGTTTCAGCGACCCGCTTGCCCAACTTATTGCAGAGAATCAAGAATCCCAGTTCGATCTCCTTGAAGCGCGCCATGCGCTAGAGGGGATTGCGGCTTATTATGCCGCCCTTAGGGGAACTGATGAGGATTTCAAACGCATTGAGCAAAGCCATCTCGCGATCCAAGTCGCACAGCAAAGTGGTGATGTGAATGCGGAATCTGATGCTGTCCTGCAATATCAGCTTGTTGTCACGGAAGCTGCCCATAACGTGGTATTGCTGCATTTATTGCGCTGTATGATCCCTATGTTAGAACAAAATATCAGGCGCAATTTTGATGTCATCTATACCCGTAAAGAAATGCTGGCGGCCGTCAGTGACCATAGGGCTGAGATTTTTCACTCTATCATGGCGAGAGAACCGGAAAAAGCCCGTGAGGCTTCGCATCGCCATTTGGCCTTTATTGAAGAAGTTTTATTGGATCTGACTCGTGAACAGACTCGGCGTGAGCGTTCATTGAGGCGGCTCCAGCAACATCAGGAATAAGAACCTGTCCCTTGGGGCGTCATAGACAAATTAAATTCCCGAATGGGGTAGGTTCTAAACTTGACTGTACAGATCCTGACTGCTGCGTTTGTACAGTTCGTCGACTCTTTATCCAAGAGTTTTAGCGGCAATATACAGCAGGGCCTATCTTCCGGTCATAACAGGCAGTTTCGTCAAAGGGTATGACCAGAAGATAGGCTCCAATAACCATTAGAAATAGATAACAGATAAGGAATACACCATGTCAGATATTTTGAAAAATGACGTGGACCCGATCGAAACTCGCGATTGGTTACAGGCGATCGAATCGGTCATCCGTGAAGAAGGTGTTGAGCGTGCTCAGTTCCTGATTGATCAGGTTTTGAATGAAGCTCGTAAAGGTGGCGTTAGCGTTGCCGCAGGTACTGCAAGCCGCGATTACATCAACACCATTCCTGTTGAAGATGAGCCTGCTTACCCTGGCAACATGGATTTAGAGCGTCGTATCCGCTCTGCTATCCGCTGGAATGCCGTGATGACCGTTCTGCGTGCATCCAAAAAAGATCTGGAACTGGGTGGTCACATGGCTTCATTCCAGTCTTCCGCTACTGTTTATGACGTTTGTTTTAACCACTTCTTCCGCGCTCGTAATGAAAATGATGGCGGCGACTTGGTGTACTTCCAGGGCCACATTTCTCCGGGCGTTTACGCACGTGCATTCCTTGAAGGTCGTCTGACTGAAGAGCAGATGAACAACTTCCGTCAGGAAATCGGGGGTAATGGCCTGTCTTCTTACCCGCATCCAAAACTGATGCCTGACTTCTGGCAGTTCCCGACTGTTTCAATGGGTCTGGGTCCAATCTCCGCGATTTATCAGGCTAAGTTCCTGAAATATCTGGAACATCGTGGCCTGAAAGATACCTCTAAACAAACTGTTTACGCTTTCTTGGGCGACGGTGAAATGGATGAGCCAGAATCCAAAGGTGCGATCACTATCGCAACCCGTGAGAAACTGGATAATCTGGTCTTCATCATCAACTGTAACTTGCAGCGTCTGGATGGCCCAGTCACCGGTAACGGCAAAATTGTTAACGAACTGGAAGGCATCTTCGCCGGTGCTGGCTGGCAGGTACTGAAAGTCCTGTGGGGTGAGCGTTGGGACGCACTGCTGCGTAAAGACACCAGCGGTAAACTGGTTCAATTGATGAACGAAACCCTGGATGGCGACTACCAGACATTCAAGTCCAAAGATGGCGCTTATGTCCGTGAGCACTTCTTCGGCCGTTACCCAGAAACGGCTGCATTGGTCAAAGATATGACTGATGACGAAATTTGGGCACTGAACCGTGGTGGTCATGATCCGAAGAAAGTTTATGCTGCACTGAATAAAGCACAGAATACTACGGGTCAACCAACGGTCATCCTGGCTCAGACCATCAAAGGTTACGGCATGGGTGATACCGCTGAAGGTAAAAACATTGCCCATCAGGTCAAGAAAATGAACATGGAAGGCGTTCGCCACTTCCGCGATCGTTTCAATGTGCCTGTCTCTGACGAACAGATCGACAGCCTGCCATACGTGACTTTCGATAAAGATTCTGAAGAATCTAAATACCTGCATGAGCGCCGTAATGCACTGGGTGGTTACCTGCCAAGCCGTCGCGTGAACTTCGACGAGAAACTGGAAATCCCAGCGCTGGAAGAATTCAGCTCCCTGTTGGAAGAACAATCCAAAGAAATTTCTACCACTATCGCTTTCGTTCGTGCGCTGAATGTCATGCTGAAGAACAAGTCGATCAAAGATCGTCTGGTTCCAATCATTGCTGACGAAGCACGTACCTTCGGTATGGAAGGTCTGTTCCGTCAAATCGGTATCTACAGCCCGAATGGTCAGCAGTATACGCCGCAAGACCGTGAGCAGGTTGCATACTATAAAGAAGATGCAAAAGGTCAGATCCTGCAAGAAGGTATCAACGAACTGGGTGCGGCTTCATCTTGGCTGGCGGCGGCAACGTCTTACAGCACCAACAACCTGCCAATGATCCCGTTCTATATCTACTACTCCATGTTCGGGTTCCAGCGTATCGGTGATCTGTGCTGGGCAGCAGGTGACCAACAAGCTCGTGGCTTCCTGGTGGGTGGGACTTCTGGTCGTACCACGCTGAACGGTGAAGGTTTGCAGCACGAAGATGGTCACAGCCACATTCAGTCCCTGACTATTCCTAACTGTATCTCTTATGACCCTGCATTCGCTTATGAAGTGGCTGTTATCATGCATGATGGTCTGGAGCGTATGTATGGTGAGAAACAAGAGAATATCTACTACTACATCACCACTCTGAACGAAAACTACCACATGCCAGCTATGCCGCAAGGGGCTGAAGAAGGTATCCGTAAAGGTATCTACAAGCTGGAAAGCCTGGAAGGCGAGAAAGGTAAAGTGCAGTTGCTGGGTTCTGGTTCTATCCTGCGTCATGTTCGTGAAGCCGCGAAGATCCTGTCTGCGGAATACGGCGTTGGCTCAGACGTCTACAGCGTAACTTCCTTCACTGAACTGGCTCGTGATGGTCAGGATTGTGAGCGTTGGAACATGCTGCATCCATCAGAAGAACCTCGCGTTCCTTATATTGCTCAGATCATGAACGAAGCGCCAGCGGTTGCTTCCACTGACTACATGAAACTGTTTGCAGAACAAGTGCGTAACTTTGTGCCTTCAAGCGAGTTCCGTGTACTGGGTACTGACGGTTTCGGTCGTTCTGACAGCCGTGAAAACCTGCGTCATCACTTTGAAGTTGATGCTTCTTATGTGGTTGTTGCAGCGCTGGGTGAACTGGCTAAACGTGGCGAAGTTGATGTGAAAGTCGTTGAAGAAGCTATCAATAAATACAACATCAACCCAGAAAAAGTTAACCCACGTCTGGCATAAGAGGTAAAGATTCATGTCTATCGAAATTAATGTGCCTGATATTGGGGCAGATGAAGTTGAAGTGACCGAGATTCTGGTGAAAGTCGGTGACACAGTAGAAGCAGAACAGTCACTGATCACCGTTGAAGGTGATAAGGCTTCCATGGAAGTCCCATCGCCACAGGCGGGTGTGGTGAAAGAAATCAAAGTTGCAGTTGGCGATAAAGTTGAGACCGGCAAACTGATTATGATTTTTGAATCCGCAAACGGTGCAGCAGAAGCTGCGCCTGCCCAGCAAGCAGCGCCAGCGCCAGTAGCGGCACCGGCAGCAGTGGAAAGCAAAGAAGTCAATGTACCAGATATTGGTGGTGATGAAGTTGAAGTAACCGAAATCATGGTCAAAGTGGGTGATACGGTGACTGAAGAGCAGTCACTGATCACGGTTGAAGGTGACAAGGCTTCGATGGAAGTTCCTGCACCATTCGCGGGTACAGTGAAAGAGATCAAAATCGCGACTGGCGATAAAGTAAAAACCGGTTCTCTGATCATGGTATTCGAAGTCGCAGGTTCTGGCGCAGCACCAGTAGCAGCGGCTCCGGCAGCAGCGCCTGCGGCCTCTGCGGCAAAAGAAGTCAACGTACCGGATATCGGTGGTGACGAAGTTGAAGTGACTGAAATCATGGTCAAAGTGGGTGATACCGTTGCCGAAGAACAGTCACTGATCACGGTTGAAGGTGACAAGGCTTCAATGGAAGTCCCTGCGCCATTCGCGGGTACAGTGAAAGAGATCAAGATCGCGACCGGCGATAAAGTGAAAACCGGTTCTCTGATCATGGTGTTCGAGGTGGCGGGTGCAGCACCTGCGGCGGCTCCAGCACCTGCGGCTGAACCGGCGAAAGCCGCCTCAGCACCGGCAGCAAGCAAACCAGCAGAAGGTAAAAATGAATTTGCCGAAAATGACGCTTACGTTCATGCCACGCCGGTTATCCGTCGTCTGGCGCGTGAATTCGGCGTCAATCTGGCGAAAGTAAAAGGCACTGGCCGTAAGGGTCGCATCCTGCGTGAAGACGTTCAGGCTTACGTGAAAGAGGCGATTAAACGTGCGGAAGCTGCACCTGCGGCTGCGGGTGGCGGTTTGCCGGGTATGCTGCCTTGGCCAAAAGTTGATTTCAGCAAGTTCGGTGAAATCGAAGAAGTTGAAATGAGCCGTATCCAGAAAATTTCTGGTGCGAACCTCAGCCGCAACTGGGTCATGATCCCTCACGTTAACCTGTTCGATGAAGCGGATATCACTGAAGTTGAAGAGTTCCGTAAACAGCAGAACAAAGAAGCTGAGAAGAAACAGCTTGGCGTGAAGATCACTCCGCTGGTCTTCGTCATGAAAGCGGCTGCGAAAGCACTGGAAGCCATGCCGCGCTTTAACAGCTCCATTTCTGAAGATGGCCAGAAGCTGATCCTGAAAAAATATGTCAACATCGGTATCGCGGTTGATACGCCTAACGGTCTGGTGGTTCCGGTATTCAAGGATGTCAACAAAAAAGGCATCATGGAACTGTCCAGAGAATTGGCTGAAGTTTCCAAGAAAGCCCGTGCCGGTAAGCTGACCGCTTCCGACATGCAGGGTGGCTGCTTCACCATTTCAAGCCTTGGTGGTATCGGTACTACCGGCTTTGCACCTATTGTGAATGCACCAGAAGTGGCCATCATGGGGCTGTCCCGCTCTTCCATGAAACCGGTCTGGAATGGCAAAGAATTCGTTCCGCGCCTGATCCTGCCGATGTCTCTGTCTTTCGACCACCGTGTGATCGACGGGGCTGATGGTGCACGCTTCATCACTTATATTAATCAATTGATGAGCGACATCCGCCGTTTGGTGATGTAATGCAAAGGCTGGTAAATAGACCGGCCTAATGATTACAGCCGTGACAGATATTTTCGCCCTGCATCTGGCAGGTTGGGAGTTCTGTCACGTTAACGCGCTTTTCAGGTTATTTACAATTCTGTAAACTGCTCGCGGTGTGTACGTCCCGGGAGAATATGGTTTTTTTCGTCTGACTCGCCGGACAAACAATTAAGAGGTCATGATGAGTACTGAAATTAAAGCCCAGGTAGTGGTGCTTGGAGCAGGCCCAGCGGGGTATTCTGCTGCTTTCCGTTGTGCAGACTTAGGTTTGGATACCGTTTTGGTTGAGCGCTACTCTACTTTGGGTGGTGTGTGTCTTAATGTGGGTTGTATCCCCTCCAAGGCGCTGCTTCATGTAGCAAAAGTGATTGAAGAAGCAAAAGCTCTGGCACAACACGGTATCGTGTTTGGTGAGCCACAAACTGATATCGATAAGATCCGTCTCTGGAAAGAAAAAGTTATTTCTCAGTTGACAGGCGGTCTGGGCGGCATGGCTAAAGGCCGTAAAGTTAATGTTGTTAATGGCGTGGGTAAATTTACCGGTGCTAACACTCTGGTAGTCGAAGGCGAGAACGGCGCAACAACGATTAATTTTGATAATGCCATTATCGCAGCGGGTTCACGCCCAATTCAATTGCCATTCATTCCACATGAGGATCCGCGCGTATGGGATTCTACCGATGCGTTGGAGCTGAAAACCGTTCCGGGACGCCTGTTGGTCATGGGTGGCGGTATTATCGGTCTGGAAATGGGAACGGTTTACCACGCTCTGGGTTCTCAGATCGACGTGGTAGAAATGTTCGATCAGGTTATTCCTGCTGCGGACAAAGACATTGTTAAAGTGTTCACTAAGCGCGTCAGCAAGAAGTTCAACCTGATGCTGGAAACGAAAGTGACCGCAGTAGAAGCGAAAGAAGATGGCATCTACGTCACAATGGAAGGCAAAAAAGCACCGGCAGAGCCACAGCGTTATGATGCCGTTCTGGTTGCTATCGGCCGTGTACCAAACGGTAAATCTCTGGATGCGGGCAAAGCGGGTGTTGAAGTTGATGAGCGCGGCTTTATCCACGTGGATAAACAAATGCGCACTAACGTGCCTCACATCTTTGCTATCGGTGATATCGTTGGTCAGCCAATGTTGGCACACAAAGGTGTTCACGAAGGTCACGTTGCCGCTGAAGTGATTTCTGGTAAGAAACACTACTTCGATCCAAAAGTGATCCCATCTATTGCTTACACTGAACCAGAAGTTGCATGGGTGGGTTTGACAGAGAAAGAAGCGAAAGAAAAAGGTATCAGCTTTGAGACTGCGACTTTCCCTTGGGCCGCTTCCGGCCGTGCAATCGCCTCTGATTGTTCAGACGGTATGACCAAACTGATTTTCGATAAAGAAACCAACCGCATTATCGGTGGTGCTGTTGTCGGTACTAACGGCGGCGAATTGCTGGGTGAAATCGGTCTGGCTATCGAAATGGGCTGTGATGCAGAAGATCTTGCTCTGACTATCCATGCTCACCCAACGCTGTACGAATCAATCGGTATGGCTGCGGAAATTTACGAAGGCAGCATTACTGACTTGCCAAACCCTAAGGCAAAGAAAAAGAAATAATGCTTTAGCTTTTGCAGTGGTGAAAACGGCTTCTATTCTGGAAGCCGTTTTACGTGCAATTGATGACCCAAAGATATCATCAATGACACCGTTAAGCATATGACCTATTTTTTTAAGGTGATATGTATCTTCTGAGGCGATAAGTATTGCCGGCAACAACCCAGTCTTCTCCCCGTTCGTCTGGAACCAATCTCATTTGTGTGGTTTCAGAGCCACTGAATCCATCAGGTTCGAATCCCAGTTTTTTATAAAATGGAACAGAATGCGGTTTGGCTTCCACCAGCAACTCTCCGCCATTGCCCAAACTACAAGAAAGTTCTACCGCTTTTTCAACGAGTAAACTGCCGCAACCTTGGTTGCCAGGATGGGTGAGCATAAATCCGATTTTATCTGTACTTTCATTGTTAAAAGCAGAACCGCCTGTAACAAAAGTCATTATGCCGATGGGAACGTTTTGCACCAGACAAATAAAGTAACGATGATGCGTTGTGGCATTTGTTTGGCTAGCATCTTGATATACAACTCCCATTTCACGGGATACGGTAATAAAAGTATTATATCTTTCCATATCTGAACCAGAAAACAGATTTAATGTTGAATACCAATCACATGTGTTGCCCTTAAGTTGCGCGAGTGAGGTAAACATTTCACTCCGACTGACTTCTTTTATCATTGTTTGAAATAATCGAAAATACCTTTCTTTTGGGGATTCTCTGATATGTATTTTGGAGAAAATATTATGAAATAGCTCTCTGGTCGTTTTCATCGTATGTCTCCTATAGGCTCATTTTACTTTAACATTCTTATTAGTATTAGTTTTCCCCCCCTTAAATCAATGCAATAAATGTTATTTTTTCATGTACCTTCAAGTCAGTTGAATCTACAGTATATGACATTGCCAATTTGAATTACGTGGACGAGGGGTTCTTTTAAGTTGATATTTCCCATTGAGTTGATGCCATTTACTGTTACCAGTTGGAGTTAACCTCATACGTTTTAGACCAAGAAAGTCACTAATAGTGACAAAGCCTAATTTTGGGTAAAAAATTTCGGCATCAGGTTCTGCTTTAACATCTAATATACCTTGATGGCCTAAGGCGTGGGATATATTGACCACATGTTGAACGAGCAAACCACCGTAACCATAACCGTTAGGATAGGTTGCTATGAATGCTATTTGATCCGCATCATCAGGTTCATTAGGTTTAGCAAGCATTAATATAATAATTCCAACGGTTGTCCCTGACGCGGAACAGACAAAATGTCGGCAATTATCTAAACCGCCGGTCACATATTCAGGATTAAAGGTATTTCTTATGGAGCCACAGGTTTTGCTAAAGGTACTATGGTGTCCATCTCCCAATATTGTTTCTTTTATAGATTCATACCAGTAACGGGATTCATTTAGCTGGAGTTCTCCAAGTGCAGATAGCATGGCATTTTGATTCACTTCCTTAATTTTCGCCTGATATTCAGGGTAAATTTTTTCTTCCATAATCACTGGAGAATGATAACTTGTGCTTGCGATAGCGTTATCTCTTTCTCTATTAGGCATGATGATATCCTTTTAAACGAGGTTGATATCCGCTTTTTTGCAGTGGGTAGAAAGTAAGGTATTTTCAGTCTGAAATAGCAACATATAGCATTTAAAACTTTAATACACTCTTCAAGTTTATTTATCCAGAATTTTATCATGGTTCAATGTTGATTTTATGTGAATGAATTAACATGCTATTCAAATTTTGGTATGCTAAACGCCCGAAGCTGGGCATAATCCTGATGTTATGCGAGCAAAATCCTCTGACCTGGCACCCATGATGATTGTCTTAGCTGATTGTTCTTTGATAATCGTTACCGGGTGCTGACAGCCGGGTAGATAAAATGACAATGAGAGCGAGGAGAAAGTCGTGCTAGAAGAATACCGCAAGCACGTAGCCGAGCGTGCAGCGCAAGGCATCGTCCCTAAGCCGTTAGACGCAGCTCAAGCAGCAGCGCTGGTTGAATTACTGAAGAACCCACCTAAAGGTGAAGAAGATTTCCTGCTAGATCTACTGACCCATCGTATTCCCCCTGGTGTAGATGAAGCGGCTTATGTTAAAGCGGGTTTCCTGGCTGCCATTGCTAAAGGGGAGGCGGCTTCTCCTTTGGTGACACAGGAAAAAGCCATTGAATTATTGGGAACCATGCAGGGTGGGTATAATATCCACGCGTTAATTGATGCCCTCGATGATGAAAAGCTGGCTCCGATTGCGGCGAAAGCACTTTCTCATACGTTGCTGATGTTCGACAGTTTCTATGATGTGGAAGAAAAAGCCAAAGCGGGTAATGTCCACGCCAAACAGATTATTCAGTCATGGGCTGATGCAGAATGGTTCCTTGGGCGCCCTGAATTAGCGGAAAAAATCACCATTACTGTCTTTAAGGTCACGGGTGAAACCAACACCGATGATCTTTCCCCTGCGCCTGATGCGTGGTCACGCCCTGATATTCCCCTACATGCTCTGGCAATGCTCAAGAATGCCCGTGAAGGTATTGAGCCTGATCAAGCAGGTGTCGTAGGCCCGATTAAGCAAATCGAAGCCCTGAGCAAGAAAGGTTATCCGTTGGCCTACGTGGGTGATGTGGTGGGAACCGGCTCCTCCCGTAAATCGGCAACGAACTCCGTATTGTGGTTTATGGGAGAAGATATCCCGTTTGTGCCAAATAAACGCGGTGCTGGTGTGGTTCTGGGCGGAAAAATCGCGCCGATTTTCTTCAATACCATGGAAGATGCCGGTGCATTGCCCATCGAGGTAGACGTTTCTAAGCTGAATATGGGAGATGTCATTGATATCTACCCCTATAAAGGTGAAATCCGCCATCACGAAACCCACGAACTGCTGGCGACTTTTGCACTGAAAACGGATGTGCTGATCGATGAAGTGCGTGCCGGTGGTCGTATCCCCTTGATTATCGGTCGCGGTTTGACGGGCAAAGCACGTGAATCATTGGGTCTGCCACACAGCGATGTCTTCCGTCAGGCGAAAGCGGTGGCGAAAAGCGATCGCGGTTTCTCATTGGCACAGAAAATGGTTGGCCGTGCCTGCGGTACAGCGGGGATTCGTCCCGGAGAATATTGTGAGCCTAAGATGACTTCTGTCGGTTCTCAGGATACGACCGGCCCAATGACACGGGATGAATTGAAAGATTTGGCGTGTCTGGGCTTTTCTGCGGATCTGGTCATGCAATCATTCTGCCATACTGCCGCCTATCCAAAACCGGTTGATGTGACGACCCACCATACTCTGCCTGATTTCATTATGAACCGTGGCGGGGTATCGCTGCGTCCGGGTGATGGCATTATCCACTCATGGTTAAACCGTATGTTGCTGCCCGATACGGTGGGTACCGGCGGAGATTCCCATACTCGTTTCCCGATTGGCATTTCTTTCCCGGCGGGTTCCGGACTGGTGGCATTTGCGGCGGCAACGGGCGTTATGCCGTTGGATATGCCGGAATCCGTGCTGGTTCGCTTTAAAGGAAAAATGCAGCCCGGCATCACCTTGCGTGATCTGGTTCATGCCATTCCTTATTATGCGATTCAACAAGGTTTGCTGACTGTCGAGAAAAAAGGCAAGAAGAACATCTTCTCCGGCCGTATTCTTGAGATTGAAGGGTTACCGGAACTCAAGGTCGAACAGGCATTTGAGTTGGCGGATGCGTCTGCGGAACGTTCCGCAGCAGGATGTACCATTAAACTGGATAAAGCGCCGATCATTGAATACCTGCAATCGAACATTGTATTGCTGAAATGGATGATTGCGGAAGGTTATGGTGATCGCAGGACATTGGAACGCCGTATCATAGGCATGGAAAACTGGCTGAAAGATCCCCAGTTGTTGGAAGCGGATGCCGATGCGGAATACGCTGCTGTGATTGAAATCGATCTGGCAGAGATTAAAGAGCCTATTTTGTGTGCGCCGAATGATCCTGATGATGCACGCCTGCTATCTGACGTAGCTAACAGCAAAATTGACGAAGTTTTCATTGGCTCTTGCATGACGAATATTGGTCATTTCCGTGCAGCGGGCAAGTTGCTGGATCAGCATAAAGGCCAGATACCCACTCGCTTGTGGATTGCGCCTCCGACGAAGATGGATGCTGCTCAATTAACGGAAGAAGGTTATTACAGCGTCTTTGGTAAGAGTGGGGCGCGCATTGAGATCCCGGGTTGCTCATTGTGCATGGGGAATCAGGCGCGTGTGGCGGATGGGGCAACCGTGGTATCCACTTCCACCCGTAACTTCCCTAACCGCCTGGGTTCTGGTGCCAATGTTTACCTTGCTTCTGCGGAGCTGGCGGCGGTGGCGTCACTGTTGGGTCGCTTGCCAACACCAGAAGAGTATTTGCAGTTCATGGATAAAGTGGATGAAACCGCCGCAGATACTTATCGCTACCTCAATTTTGATCAATTGAATCAATACACAGAAAAAGCGGATGATGTGATCTTCCAAACCGCAGTATAAAAAAGATTATTGCAATAAATGGGGGGGCAAATGCCTCCCCTTTTTTGTGCCTGTTGTTTTATGATGATTTCGCAGTATCTTGTATCAGTTTGTCATAATAAAAAAATAGTGGAGGTGCGTGATGGAATATGAATTTATGCAGGATCTTACCGGTCAGGTCACATCATCCTTTTCAATGGATCATGAAGCTATCGGTCATTGGTTGAATGAAGAAGTCAAAGGCGATTTGCGTGTATTGGATAAAATCACCGCAGCCTTGCAAGAAATTAAAGGCAGTGAACGTCAATGGCAGTTGGCGGGTCATGAATATACGCTATTGATGAGTGAAGGTGAGATCATGATCAGGGCTAATCAACTGGAGTTTGACACAGAAGTGATAGAAGAGGGCATGAGTTACTACGATAACGAGAGTCTGGCTTTTTGTGGGACAGACGATTTTATCGATATGCTGGCCCATTACAAAGGGTTTGTTTTGCAAAAAAACAAAACATAAGTATGAGCTTTCAATCAATAAAGGCTTTCTGCCATAATCTATGTTCTATCACCCAAAAATCACGGTGGACTTTGTATGGAACAGATCGATCTGTCACATGAGATTGATAAAGCGGCAAGCTGGTTTACCCATAATCAGGATCTCCTGATTCAGTATGCGGTAAACGTGGTATCTGCCATTTTGATCCTGATCGTTGGCTTATTCATTGCTAAGTTGGTGAATAAAGCCGTTAAGCGTGTGATGTCACTGCGTGGCATTGACACGACCATTTCTGATTTTTTATCCGCGATTATTCGTTACGCCATCATCGCGTTTACGATTATCGCCGTGCTTGGGAAATTGGGCATCCAAACTGCATCTGTGATTGCCGTCATCGGTGCCGCAGGTTTGGCGGTTGGTCTGGCATTGCAAGGCTCGCTGTCTAATTTTGCTGCCGGTGTTTTATTGGTGATTTTCCGTCCACTTCGTACCGGCGAATATGTCAGTATTGGTGCGGTGGAAGGTACTGTCATGCAGGTTCAGATTTTCTCAACCACATTGCGCACCGCAGATGATCGCATCATTGTGATCCCCAACGGTAAGATCATTGCAGACAATATTATCAATACCAGCCGTGAACCGAACCGCCGTACCCAAATCATGGTGGGCGTTGCGTACGACGCGGATATTGATGAAGTAAAAAGGGTGTTGGGTGATGTGATTAAACAAGATAACCGCATTCAACATGAAAAAGGCGTCACGATCCGCTTGCATGAAATGGCACCTTCCTCATTGAATTTTATTGTGCGGGTATGGACAACCAATGGTGACGCCTGGAATGTCTATTGGGATTTGATGGAAAACTTTAAGCGTACGTTGGATAAGCACAATATCGGCATCCCATTCCCACAAATGGATGTTTATCTGCATCAGCAAAATACGGCCTTACAGAAGAAGGCTGACGAATAATTAAAATATCCGGTGTGAGAATAACGATTTCTCACACCAAATTCTCACCCCAAATTTGAATAAAACCTCCATTACCATTCCTAATGATGTATTAGAATGATTCATTTTTACTCATGCACAATCTTGCTTAATATGCATTGGTTATCGTAACTCATTGAATAATGATTAGGGATCTGTGCATGTTTTCAACATTAATTCAGGGTTTTTTTCTCAGTGCGGCGATGATCTTGCCGCTTGGGCCGCAAAATGTCTTTGTCATGCAGCAAGGGAGCCGGAAACAGTTCCATTTAATGAGTGCAACATTATGCTCTATCAGCGATGCGCTTTTCATCATGGCGGGAATATTCGGTGGAAGTGCCTTGCTGGGACAATCGACACTGTTATTGCACGCCGTGACATGGGGAGGCGCTGCATTTTTACTGTGGTATGGGTGGGGCGCTTTGCGCACGGCATTATCGGCAGACGTTGAACTTTCCTGTACAGAAAAAACGGTCCAAAGCCGTTGGCGAGTGGTAGTCACACTGTTCGCTGTGACATGGCTGAATCCCCATGTGTATTTGGATACCTTTGTCGTATTGGGAAGCATAGGAGGACAATTGTCTGCCGAGCTTAGGCCATGGTTTACCACTGGGGCGGTAATGGCATCGATCAGTTGGTTTTTTGCCTTGTCATTGTTGTCTGCATGGTTTGCGCCTGTACTGAATCAGCCCAGAGCGCAACGCATCATCAATATTTTTGTTGCCTGTGTGATGTGGTATATCGCCTGGAGCCTCATCAGGAAAGGGATACAGATTTTTTATTGATGGCAATACTTTTCTATAGATCGTCTATAGATTGTGCTAATGTTTCTGAAAGCACCTTACTAACCTAATCTTGCTGTATTTAAGGAGGTTTTGTGAAACGCAAATCACTGGTATTGGCCGCGATAATGGCTCTGGGAAGCGTCTCCTGCATGACGGCTTCCGCTGCTGACTTGCTCTCTATCCCACATATTTCCACTTCTGGCAACGCGGTAGTTAAAGCAACGCCGGATATGGCGACATTGATAATCCATGTGAGCGAAACTCAAAAGAGTGCGGCAGAAGCAAAGAAAAACGTCGATCAACGTGTGGCGAAATATTTTGATTTTCTGAAAAACAGTGGCATCGACAAGAAAGATATTGATGCCGCCAACTTACGCACTCAACCAGAATATCAATATGAACAAAAGACGGGGAAATCCAGTATTACCGGTTATCGGGCGTCACGTTCAGTTGAAGTGAAAGTTCACAAGCTGGAACAACTGAACACGTTACTGGATGGTGCCCTGAAAGCCGGATTGAATGAGATTAACTCGGTTCAGTTTAGTGTTAATAATCCGCAACGCTATCGTGATGAAGCCAGACAAAAAGCTATCGAGAATGCTATCCAACAAGCGACGGTATTGGCCAAGGGATTCAACGGTAAGTTAGGCCCGGTATATAGCATTAACTATCGTGCGCCTGATGCTGTGCCTGAACCCATGAGCCGTCTGAAATACCAGACAGCCCTGTTGTCATCACCCGCTGCTGACTCAGCCAGTGAAACTTATGCACCACAGAATATTGAGTTTTCTGATCACGTTGATGCCGTTTTTGAATTACAGCGTTAATTGATTTTATCTTCCTGACGTAACATCTGGCGCCCTAGTTTTAGCAGGGCGTCAGTGACTTTTCTCATCGCTCCGCTTTCAGGGGCAAAACGATGCCAATACAGCATACGGCGTTGGTATAATCCCGGCGTGAGATCGACTAGCTCACCGGCTTTCAATTCCTTGTCGATTTGCAAGTGTGGGATCATACAGCAAGTTGAACCTTGTTTTGCCAGTTGGACAAATGCTTCGGAAGAATTCACGATATGGCAGGGCACACTTCCCGGCGATAAATCAAAATTCTGTTGCAAGAATGCCTGATGCATATCATCTAAATGGTCGAATGCCACAGCCGGTGCTTTCAGCAAGGCTGAACGTGTAACGCCATTCGGGAAAAAACGGTTTGCAAACGCGGGAGAGGCAACAAACAGATAATCCAGAGCACCTAATTTATCAACCAAACAGCTTGGCAGCGGTTGTGGCTGAATACTCACCGCGCCGACCACTTCGCCACGCCGCAAACGCTCTTGGGTTCGGGTTTCATCTTCCACTTGAATATTGAGCCGAATAGGCAAATCGGACAAAACCGGATGGAGAGCCGGTAAAAGCCACGTCGCCAGACTGTCTGCATTGACCGCAAGGGAAAGCAGTAACGGGATCTGATCACCATTTTCATCACCAAGCCATTGCGCTTCCAGCAGTTCAACCTGATGCAACAGCGCAAGCAGCTTTTGCCCTTGTTCGGTGGGGTGGGGAGGCACAGTGCGTACCAATAGCGGTTGACCAAACATATTTTCCAACTGCTTGATCCTCTGTGATACCGCTGATTGGGTGATACAAAGTTTTTGCGCTGCTCGCTCGAAGCCACGTTCTTTGATCACGGCATCTAACGCTTGCAGTGATCGGTAATCAGGACGTTTCATTAAAAATAAGATTCTCCGCGTTTGCTCTTCTGGGGTTATGGCTCAATATTAAAACCATTATGTGGCCTAACTAGCATTATGCCACTAGAACTATGCCATATTTTTTCATGGGATGAGCCAATATTGTTTATACTAGCCGTCAGATTTTTCCTTGTAACTGATTATAGGCTGTGATCGATATGACTCAGGACGAACTGAAAAAAGCAGTAGGTTGGGCAGCATTGGAATACGTTAAACCAGGCACTATTGTCGGTGTGGGTACAGGTTCTACCGCAGCGCATTTTATTGATGCGTTAGGCACTATCAAAGACAAAATTGAAGGTGCGGTATCGAGTTCAGAAGCATCGACTGAGAAACTGAAAAGTCTCGGCATTCCTGTGTTTGATTGCAATGAAGTTGACACCCTAGATATTTATGTTGATGGTGCTGATGAAATTAATGGTCAAATGCAGATGATCAAAGGTGGCGGCGCAGCATTGACCCGGGAAAAAATCATTGCGGCGGTTGCGAAGACATTTATCTGCATTATTGATGCGTCCAAGCAAGTCGATGTGTTAGGCAAATTCCCCCTGCCGGTTGAAGTTATCCCAATGGCACGCGCTTATGTGGCACGTGAGCTGGTGAAATTGGGGGGGACACCGGTTTATCGTGAAAACGTCGTGACCGATAATGGCAATCATATTCTGGATGTTCACAATCTCTCTATTGTTGATGCCGTTGGGCTGGAAAATAAAATCAATGGCATTACTGGCGTGGTCACTGTAGGTCTTTTTGCCAATCGCGGCGCGAACGTGGTACTGGTCGGTACGGCGGATGGCGTTAAGACGCTCACCGAATAATCACTTATTGAGGGCAGAATAGTCTGCCCTCAAAATATTTTTGTATTTATTCAAAACAGAAAATTTGGTGAGATATATCACATTTTCTCCCAAAAAAACCTCAATATCCTTTCGATATCCCATAACGAATTATTTTACTTTGCATAACAACTTATTTACTGTTGCTTATTCTGTAATATAAGCAAACGATTGTATTGCTGTTACCGTTTTTTTTGTTATTTTGGTGCAATCGATATGCGTTATGAAAGTTAACAACGAGTAGGGCGGGCAAATGGTTAAGGTATCGTTAGAAAAGGACAAAATTAAATTTCTGCTACTGGAGGGGGTTCATCAAAGCACAGTAGACAGCTTAAAAGCAGCAGGGTACAGCAATATTGAGTATCACAAAGGGGCATTAGAGCCTGAAGCGTTGAAAGAAGCGATTCGTGATGCCCGATTTGTCGGCGTTCGTTCCCGTACCCAATTGACCGAAGAAATTTTTGCCGCAGCGGAAAAGCTGGTTGCCGTCGGGTGTTTCTGCATTGGTACGAACCAAGTTGACCTGAAAGCCGCTGCAAAGCGTGGTATCCCGGTATTTAATGCGCCTTTTTCCAATACCCGTTCAGTCGCTGAAATGGTATTGGGTGAGCTGTTGTTGCTGTTGCGTCGTGTTCCTGAAGCGAATGCAAAAGCACACAATGGGATATGGGATAAGCAGGCAAAAGGCTGCTATGAGGCGCGTGGGAAAAAATTAGGCATTATCGGTTACGGGCATATTGGTACACAGCTTGGCATCTTGGCTGAAAATATTGGCCTGAATGTCTATTTCTATGATATTGAAAATAAATTGCCATTGGGTAACGCACAGCAAGTTCATCATTTATCTGAATTATTGAATATGAGTGATGTTGTAAGCTTGCATGTTCCTGAAACGGCTTCAACCAAGGATATGATTGGGGCGGCAGAATTAGAGTTGATGAAGCCGGGTTCCATTTTGATCAACGCATCACGGGGTACGGTCGTCGATCTTCCTGCACTTAGCGAAGCACTGGAAACCGGGCATCTTTCTGGCGCAGCGATTGACGTTTTTCCTCATGAACCCGCAACCAACAATGATCCTTTCATCTCTCCATTAAGTAAGTTTGATAATGTACTGTTGACTCCCCATATTGGCGGGTCGACGCAAGAAGCCCAACAAAATATCGGTTATGAAGTTGCAGGTAAACTGGTCAAATATTCTGACAATGGCTCGACATTATCAGCGGTTAATTTTCCGGAAGTTTCACTCCCTATTCATGCCAAAGATACGAACCGATTACTGCATATCCATGAAAATCGACCGGGTATCTTGACCAGCATTAACCAGGTGTTCACGGAGCAAGCGATCAATATTGATGCGCAATATTTGCGGACTGACAGCGATATTGGTTATGTGGTGATAGATATCACGACGCAAAATTCAGCTCAGGCTGAATTGGTCTTGCAGAAACTGAAAGCCCTGCCGGGCACGATCCGTTCTCGCCTGCTTTACTAAGATTTAACCAACCGGGGCGATTAAAGACAAATGGCCCCGGTTAATCCTTCAGCGGTTCATATCCATCGCCAGACTTTTTCTGGTGTAATGATCTCCGGCAGGGGGATATCCCAACTCGCGCTGGGTAATTTTTCAACTAACTGAAAATTGTGTGCCAATCCAATCGGGTAAAAATGCTGTTGTTGCCACTTTGCGAGCGTTCTGTCGTAGAAACCGCCTCCCATCCCCAAACGCTGGCCTGTACCATCGAAAGCGACCAGTGGAATAAACATGATATCAAGTTCAGAGATCGGTAAAACCTGCCGGACATCCAACTGAGGCTCTTCGATATTAAAGCAGTTACGAACAAGGGGCGTGTCGGGGCAATAACGGAGAAACAGCAGGTGATTCCGGCTGAAAGGGTGCAATATTGGCAAGTAGACTTGTTTATTTTGCTGCCAAAGCTGTTGAATGAGCGGACGTGTGTCTAGTTCCCCATCAAAAGAGAGATAGAGAGCAATGTTATCAGCTTGCTGGATTTTAGGGTGAGCCATGACCTGTCTAACGGCTTGCCGGGCAAATTGCTGTTGTTGTTCGCGGGACAGGCTTTGACGCCGTTGGCGGTTTTTTTTTCTAATGGATTGGCGGAGAGAAAGGAAACAATCTGATTGCATGATACCTGCCTGTTAATGAATGCAGAAAAGGATACAAAACAGATAAAAAGGGAGGTTCTCCAAGATGCCGTTGCAGGTGGTAACCCTTGAACCCTTGGTTCAAGGTGAACGCAGAGTCGTTGCTATTAGGCTTCTTGGTCTAGCCAAGCCTGCTCACAAGAAACGGAGCACCACATTCTATAGATATGAAATATCGGCTCAGGGGACTGACCTGCTGACGAACACCTCAGAGAAAATTTTTTGCTGCTTAAACTACCTAAATAGGCTCTAAGCAATGCTATGAAGCCTATTGTATGGAACTAAATGAAGAAAGCAACTGCTTATATTAATCTATAGTGACTACTGCCTGATTTATCAACAAAATTGGACGGGTAAGGCGTATCAGGTAATCTTACCTTGCTCTAACAGTGCCTTTTCGATGCTCTGCTGGAGCATTTTTATTTTTTGTTCCATATTGTAAGCATAATCACGGGTTTTCATCTTCTCCTGTGCCAACTCGTGACAGACATTCAGTGCCACAATAAAAACCAGTTGCTCGGTGTTAGTGACTCTGGTGCGTTCTTTGAGGTTATTCAAACGCTGATCAAGTTCCTCCGCCGCAGCTTGCAATGCTTCAATCTGCTCTGGTGGACAATTGACACGTAATGACCGCCCAAAAATCTGAATATCTACTGGTTGTGCAGACATGACACCTTCCTGATTTATTACTGTGCTGATACCTTGATGTTGACATATATCCCTTATCTTGCAAATTGCGGCTTGGTTAGTCCTGTTGCAATTTGAAATCGATTGGGCATAAAGTAAATTATGGTATAAAACAAGGCCGACACCAATCATTACCGTACAATACCAAAAGCTTTCCTTTTCCTTCCCTTCATTTTTCAACTTGCCGTTTTTAGGTCATGTCCACTTACCCCAGTCAATGAGTTATAGATACAAAGTAATCTATGTCCCTGGGGATGGTGCCCTTGCCATCACGTTGCAACTCGAAATCTATTGGGGATATATCGGTGTGTGCTGTCTGGTATAGCGACTCCCCTTGATGGTAGCATAGCATGAACTTATATCGCCAACGATGATCAATATACATGTCTATACAAAACTCATTACCTAATTATCAATCATTTGATGAAATTTTGCATCAACAGTCCGTTGCGCTGACAGCCGCAGAAATGCATGGCTTAATCAGTGGATTACTATGTAGTGGAAAACATGGTAGTGGAAATCATGGCGGTCATCATGACAGTAGCTGGCAGGCGTTGGTGCATGATCTTGCTAATGATGGTCTGGCATTTTCTCAGGTTTTGGCTCTGCCGCTTAGGGAATTGTACGAAACGACGTTTGAATTGCTGGATGACAATAACTTCGCGTTTAATCTGTTGCTCCCTGATGAAGAGGCCGGGGTTTTTGCATGCGCAGACGCGTTGGCGGGATGGGTGAACCACTTTCTGCTTGGGTTGGGCGTAGCCAATCCCAAATTGATAGAAAAGCCAGAAATTCAGGAAATTATTACCGACTTACGTAATATCGGCATGTTGGGCTATGAGGAAAGCGAAGATCAAGAAGAACTCTCTCAAGCCCTTGAAGAAGTACTGGAATATGTCCGTGTTGCGGTTCAACTCTGCTATATCGCATTAGCGACACCGAAAACCGCAGCCAGTGCAAAAAATGACAAACCCACATTGCACTGATTAGCGATATTCACCCGACATTCACTCAACTAATAATAATGGAATTGCAGGAGAGGGTATGACTAAACAAGAATATTTATCCCGTCGTCAGGCACTATTGTCAAACATGGCTCCGGCCAGTGCGGCCATTATTTTTTCAGCTTTGCCTGCGACACGTAATTCAGATAGTGAGTATCCCTACCGCCAGCACAGTGACTTTCTGTATCTGACCGGGTTCAGTGAGCCGGAAGCGGTTCTGATACTGATCAAAAGCGATGAAACCCACAATCACAGCGTGTTGTTTAATCGTGTTCGCGATTTGAGTGCGGAAATTTGGTTTGGTCGCCGTCTTGGGCAAGAAGCTGCACTGGAAACATTGGGGGTGGATCGTGCCCTGCCATTTGATGATCTCGATGAACAACTCCATTTGTTATTGAATGGCTTGGAAGTGGTTTATCACGCTCAAGGAGAATTTGAATACGCTGATAACATTGTATTTCGTGCCTTGGATAAATTGCGTAAAAATAGCCGCCGTAACTTCCGTGCGCCAACGGTCATGGCCGATTGGCGTCCGTGGCTGCATGAAATGCGTCTGTTTAAATCAGAAGCTGAATTAGACATCATCCGCAAAGCCGGGGAAATTAGCGCCCAAGCACATACCAGAGCCATGCAGGCTTGTCATCCGGGTATGTTTGAATATCAGCTTGAAGCCGAAGTTCACCATGAATTCACCCGTCAGGGGGCACGTTACCCGGCTTATAACACCATTGTTGGGGCGGGAGAAAACGCCTGTATCCTGCATTACACTGAAAATGATCGCTGTATGAAAGAGGGCGATCTGGTGTTGATCGATGCGGGATGTGAATATGCGGGCTATGCCGGCGACATTACGCGGACGTTTCCGGTCAATGGCAAGTTTACACGCCCTCAACGTGAAATCTATGACATTGTTCTGGAAGCCATCAACCTTTCCCTTGAATTGTACCGACCCGGCACCAGCATCAGCGAGGTCACGGGGCAAGTTGTGCGTGTTATGGTGAAGGGGTTGGTAAAATTGGGAATTATGCATGGTGAAGTCGAACAATTGATCGAAACCAATGCTTATCGTCAATTTTTCATGCATGGTTTGAGTCACTGGTTGGGGCTGGATGTCCATGATGTCGGCTATTACGGCGTCGATCGCGATCGGATTCTGGCACCCGGCATGGTGTTGACGGTCGAGCCGGGGCTTTACATTGCCCCAGATGCTGATGTCCCGCCGGAATACCGTGGTATCGGTATCCGTATTGAAGATGACATTGTGATAACGGAAACCGGAAACGAAAACCTGACGGAGTCTGTCGTCAAAGATCCGGATGAGATAGAAGCTTTGATGGCACAGGCAAAACAGGGTTAAGGATACAGGGTTAAGATAAAAGTAATCAGGAAGTGATAATGAACGTGATTATTGTGGGCGGAGGAATGACAGGCGCGACATTGGCGCTGGCCATTGCTGCGCTGAGTCGGGGGCACTTGCAAGTCTCCTTGATTGAAGCGGCAGAACCGACCAAGGAACACCCAGGTTTTGATGCAAGGGCGATTGCCTTGGCTTATGGCACATGCCAGCGCCTGAATCAGCTCGGTATCTGGCCTGCACTGCAACATTGGGTGACCCCAATCACTCACGTCCATGTCAGCGATCGTGGTAGCAGCGGTTTCGTCAACATCCGCGCTGATGATTATGCTATTCCGGCATTGGGTAATGTGATTGAATTGCACGATGCCGGTATCCATCTTTTTGATTTATTAAAACAGTCTCCCAATATTACGCTTTACTGCCCGGCCAGAGTGAGTTCCGTTGAACGTTTGGAAAACTCGGTGGAAGTTTTGCTGGATAATGGCGAAAAACTGACCGGGAAGTTGTTAGTCGCGGCGGATGGCAGCCATTCGGCGATAGCCCAAACGTGCAACATCCCCTTCCAGCAGCACGCTTATGGGCAGACCGCCATTATTGCCAACGTCCTGACTTCCGAACATCCGCAAGGCAGGGCATTCGAGCGTTTCACCGAACATGGCCCATTGGCGCTATTGCCCATGTCGGAAGGGCGCAGTTCGCTGGTGTGGTGTCAGTCACTGGAAAAACAGTCAGAAATCAATCACTGGAGCCAGCATGAATTCCTGCAACACCTGCAAAAAGCCTTTGGCTGGCGTTTGGGGAAAATGCGGGAAAGCGGTCAACGGCACAGTTATCCCTTAGCGTTATCGACAGCCGGCAGGCAAATTAGCCACCGTCTGGCGTTGGTCGGTAATGCTTCCCAAACCTTGCATCCGATTGCCGGGCAGGGCTTTAACTTAGGAATGCGTGATGTTATGGCGCTGGCGCAAGTCATTTCAGCCGCGGCGGTTTCAGGGCGGGACATTGGTGCCTATCACGTGCTGGCACAATACCAGCAACAGCGTCAGGCCGATCGTGAAACCACCATCGGGATCACGGATGGATTGGTCAGGTTATTCGCCAATGACTACTTACCGTTAAAAATGGGGCGTAATTTGGGCTTGATGGCAATGGAAAAATTATCCCCGCTGCGGGATCAATTTGCCCGTCAGACATTAGGTTGGGTTGCACCGTCACCGTTGGCAGATTAAGAGGAAAGAAAAAATGCAATCATTTGATGTGGTGATCGCAGGGGGCGGAATGGTTGGCCTTGCGCTGGCCTGTGGTTTGCAAGGTAGCGGTCTACGCATCGCGATTGTAGAAGAGCATCCACCAACCCAGCCATTTGATGCTAATGCTGAATATGCGTTGCGGGTTTCGGCCATCAATGCTGCCAGTGAACGATTACTCACCCATCTCGGTGTCTGGCAGGATATTCTCGCGATGAGAGCCAGCGCTTATCAGGGCATGGAAGTGTGGGATCAGGATAGTTTCGGGCGTATTCAGTTCAGTGCAGCGGAAAATGGTTTGACACATCTGGGTCATATCATCGAAAACTCAGTGATCCGCCAAGCGCTCTGGCAACGTGCGGAAAATCTGCCGGATGTGACGATATTCACTCCATCTTCCCTTAAGAATGTGGCTTGGGGAGAAAACGAAGCCTTCATCACGTTATCTGATGGAACCATGCTCACGTCTCGTCTTGTCGTGGGTGCAGACGGTGCTCACTCTTGGTTGCGTCAACACGCCGATATTCCGTTGACTTTTTGGGATTATGAACACCATGCGCTGGTCGCCACCATTCGTACTGAGGAGTCTCATGAAGGCGTTGCGCGTCAGGTTTTCCACGGTGATGGCATACTGGCTTTCCTGCCACTGCCGGATGCTCACTTATGTTCAATTGTTTGGTCACTACCGACTGAATCTGCGCAACAGCGCAAGGCTATGACGCCGGCGCTGTTTAACCGACAATTAAGCGCAACATTCAATATGCGCCTTGGTCAATGTGAACTCATCAGTGATCGGCAAACCCTTCCACTGACAGGACGTTATGCCCGCAATTTTGCTGCTCATCGATTGGCACTATTGGGCGATGCGGCACACACGATCCACCCGCTGGCGGGGCAGGGGGTTAATCTCGGATTTATGGATGTAGCCGAGCTGATAGGTGAATTGAATCGCTTAAATCAGCAAGGCAAAGACATCGGTCAGTACCTCTATTTGGGGCGTTATGAACGTCGCCGCAAACACAGTGCTGCGCTCATGCTCGCAGGAGTGCAGGGTTTCCGTCAGCTATTTGATGGCAATAACCCGGCTAAAAAAGTATTGCGGGGGATTGGATTAACCTTGGCTGATCACTTACCGGGCATGAAACCGCAATTGCTTCGCCATGCCATGGGATTGAATGACCTCCCTGATTGGCTGAGTTCTCAACCCCCTTCGCTTGAAAAAATCTAATTCGGCCTGTTATTTAGAATTAGTTTTTCTCATATCAGACGAAAGTGTGTTAAGACGATTCACTTCACACTTTCGTCTTTTTTTAATCAAAAAAGAGTGTTTTTTGCCATTTATTAAAAATAATTAGCGTCTGGATGTCATAAATCAGACAAAAATTCTGCATGTCGGCGAGCACTTTTTCGGGTTATCACGGCCATGTCGCTAATTTATTTTATGGTTCATTTCCTGTTTCAGTGATAACGTCTGATACCCAAGGTATCGTTTGCGTGATTAACCGCTTCTTTGCTTCATGATCCAACACCTGCCGGTTAATGCGCCGTATTTTTTCAGGTCACGAATGTTTTCATGTCAAGAACGTCAAAGAGGGAAATAATGTCAAAACACACCCCACTATATGATCAACATCTGGCATGCGGGGCACGCATGGTCGATTTTCATGGCTGGATGATGCCGCTGCATTATGGTTCACAAATCGACGAGCATCATACCGTGCGTACTGATGCCGGTATGTTCGACGTTTCCCACATGACCATTGTGGATCTGCACGGTCCAGGTTGCCGTGATTTTCTCCGTTACCTTCTGGCCAATGACATAGCCAAACTCACCGAACAAGGCAAGGCCCTGTATACCGGCATGTTAACGGCTTCTGGTGGCGTCATTGATGACCTGATTGTCTATTTCTTCACTGATCACTTTTATCGCATGGTGGTTAACTCGGCGACCCGTGAGAAAGACTTGGCATGGATTAACCAACATGCTGAGCAATATGACGTTGAGATCACCGTGCGCGATGATTTGGCGCTGGTTGCTGTTCAGGGGCCAAATGCGCAAGCCAAAGTCCAGTCCCTGCTAAGTGATGAGCAAAAGCAAGCGGTAATGGGCATGAAACCCTTTTTTGGCGTTCAGTCGGGAAATTTATTTATTGCCACGACCGGTTATACCGGTGAAGCCGGTTACGAAATTGCCTTGCCCAAAGAACAAGCGGCAGATTTCTGGCAGCAGTTGCTGGCCGTCGGCGTGAAACCTGCCGGATTAGGGGCGCGTGACACCTTGCGCCTTGAGGCGGGCATGAACCTGTATGGGCAAGAAATGGATGAAACCGTTTCACCACTGGCTGCCAACATGGGATGGACCATAGCCTGGAAACCGGAAGATCGGCAGTTTATCGGCCGTGAGGCGCTGGAGAGACAACGTAAAACCGGGACTGAACAATTGGTCGGCTTGGTGATGCGTGAAAAAGGCGTATTGCGCGGTGGTTTAACGGTCAGTTTTACTGATGGCGCCGGTGAAATGCGTTCTGGCGTGATTACCAGTGGAACATTCTCCCCGACGTTAGGATTTAGCATAGCCCTTGCGCGTGTTCCGCAAGGCATTGGTGAACAAGCGGTTGTCCAGATCCGTAATCGCGAAATGCCCGTTCAGGTTGTTAAGCCGGGCTTTGTACGGATGGGCAAACCACTTGTAGATAAATAAAAAAGGAGAAGGCAACGATGAGTCATGTACCAACAGAATTAAAATACACAGAATCCCATGAGTGGGTTCGCGCGGAAGGCAATGGTGAATACACCGTCGGGATTACTGAACATGCCCAGAATTTATTGGGCGATATGGTTTTTGTTGATTTGCCTGAAATAGATACCGAAGTCAATAGTGGTGATGATTGTGCCGTTGTCGAGTCAGTAAAAGCCGCTTCTGATATTTATGCGCCATTGAGCGGTCACATTATCGCGGTTAACCCTGAGCTGGAAAGTTCTCCCGAATTAGTGAACAGTGAACCCTATAACGAAGGTTGGCTGTTCCGCATTAAAGCCACTGATGAGAGTGAATTGGCGCATTTGCTTGATGCCGAAAGCTACCAGTCACTCTTGGAAGAAGACGAGTAATGACTTTTGAATCGCCCCATATCACTGTGTGAATGGGGCATTTTTTTGCATAAAAGGCTAGCGAGTTTCAGGAAATTATCATCAATGACTCAGACACTCATCCAACTTGAAAATCAAGGTGAATTCATTCGTCGTCACATTGGTTCTTCTGCTGAACAGCAAACCGAGATGCTGGCGATAGTCGGTACACATTCTCTTGATGAGCTGACCAATAACATCGTTCCCCGTGATATCGCATTACCAGAACCTCCGGCGGTCGGTGAAGGCGCAACGGAACAACAGGCATTGGCCGAATTGAAAGCAATGGCGAGCCAGAACCAGCGCTATCAATCGTATATTGGGATGGGGTATTCACCTGCAATCCTTCCCCCCGTTATTTTGCGTAATTTGCTGGAAAATCCCGGCTGGTATACGGCATATACCCCTTATCAACCGGAAGTTTCCCAAGGCCGGTTAGAGGCGTTACTGAACTTCCAGCAAGTCACCATTGACCTGACGGGATTAGAACTGGCTTCTGCTTCCCTGCTGGATGAAGCAACAGCCGCCGCAGAAGCGATGGCAATGGCAAAACGGATTAGCAAACTGAAAGGGGCTGAACGTTTCTTTGTGGCCGATGATATTCATCCACAGACCTTGGATGTGGTGCGTACCCGCGCCGAAACCTTTGGATTTGACGTCATTGTTGATAAAGCAGAAAAAGTACTGGAACTGGAAGGTATCTTTGGTGTCCTGCTGCAACAAGTCGGCACCACAGGGGAAGTTCACGACTACCGCGATCTGATTGCAACACTGAAAGCGCGTAAGATCATTGTCAGTGTTGCCGCGGATTTCATGGCTCTGGTCATCCTGACCGCGCCGGGTCAACAAGGTGCTGACATTGTATTCGGTTCCGCCCAGCGTTTCGGTGTGCCGATGGGATATGGTGGCCCTCATGCGGCTTTCTTTGCGTGCCGCGATGAATTCAAACGTTCCATGCCGGGACGTATTATCGGCGTTTCCCGTGATGCAGCGGGTAACAGGGCATTGCGCATGGCGATGCAAACCCGTGAGCAACATATTCGCCGTGAAAAAGCGAACTCCAATATCTGTACTTCCCAAGTCTTGCTGGCGAATATCGCAGGTATGTACGCCGTTTATCATGGCTCAAAAGGCTTGCAGCGCATTGCCAACCGTATCCACCGGCTGACCGATATTCTGGCCGCCGGCTTGCAACAAGCGGGTATCACGCTGCGTCATAAAACTTGGTTTGATACGCTGGCCGTTGAAGTGCCAGATAAAGCGCAGGTACTGGCAAGGGCGGCGAAAGCGCAAATTAACCTGCGTACCGATATTCTTGGTGCGGTTGGCGTCTCCTTGAGCGAAAAGACCAGCCGGGATGATGTGATCACGCTGTTCCAGGTGATCACGGGTTCTGATGCAATACTGGATATTGATACGCTGGATCGTGAAGCCGCGGCCGGCAGCCAGTCTATTCCAGCCGCTATGCTGCGTAATGACGATATTTTGACCCATGAAAATTTCCGCCGTTACCACAGCGAAACCGACATGATGCGCTATATGCACAGTCTGGAGCGTAAAGATCTGGCATTAAACCAAGCTATGATCCCGCTGGGCTCATGCACCATGAAACTAAACGCAGCGGCGGAAATCATGCCGATTACCTGGCCTGAATTTACCGATATGCACCCTTTCTGCCCGCCGGAACAAGCGCAGGGTTATCACCAACTGATCGGCCAGTTTTCCCATTGGCTGGTGCTGTTGACAGGCTATGATGCAGTGTGTATGCAGCCGAACTCCGGCGCACAAGGAGAATATGCGGGGCTGTTGGCTATTCGTCGCTACTATGCCAGCCGCGGCGAGCAACATCGCCATGTTTGCCTGATCCCAAGTTCTGCCCACGGCACCAATCCGGCTTCTGCGCATATGGCGGGGATGACCGTCGTTGTCGTCAGTTGCGACAAAGAAGGCAACATCGATCTGGCCGATTTGCGTGAAAAAGCGGAAAAACACCGTGACGATCTGGCTTGCATCATGGTGACTTACCCCTCCACTCACGGTGTGTATGAAGAAACCATCCGTGAAATTTGTGAAGTGATTCACCAACATGGTGGTCAGGTTTACCTTGATGGCGCTAACATGAACGCTCAAGTGGGGATTACCACGCCGGGCTTTATTGGTGCCGATGTCTCGCACCTGAACCTGCACAAAACCTTCTGTATTCCACATGGCGGCGGTGGCCCCGGCATGGGGCCGATTGGCGTGAAAAAACACCTTGCCCCCTTTGTGCCCGGCCATTCCGTAGTTGAAATGGATGGCGTCACGACATTAGGTGCCGTATCCGCCGCGCCATTCGGCAGTGCCTCCATTTTGCCGATTAGCTGGATGTATATCCGCATGATGGGAGCAAAAGGGCTGAAACAAGCCAGTCAGGTGGCGATCCTGAACGCAAACTACATTGCCGCCCGCCTGAAAGGGGCGTATGAGATCCTCTATACCGGGCGTGATGGATATGTGGCCCACGAATGTATTCTGGATATTCGCCCATTGAAAGACGAGTTCGGCATCAGTGAGATGGATATCGCCAAGCGTCTGATTGACTACGGTTTCCACGCACCAACCATGTCTTTCCCGGTTGCGGGTACCTTGATGGTTGAGCCAACGGAATCAGAAAGCAAAATTGAAATCGATCGCTTTATTGACGCCATGCTGGCGATTCGGGAAGAGATCCGCCAAGTCGCCAGCGGAGAATGGCCTTTGGAAGATAACCCACTGGTTAATGCGCCACACGTTCAGGCTGAATTAATTTCTGACTGGAACCACGCATACAGCCGTGAAATTGCCGTTTTCCCGACGGCGGAAACCAAAGCCAATAAATACTGGCCGGCGGTTAAACGCCTTGATGATGTTTACGGTGACCGCAATTTGCATTGTTCTTGTGCACCGATTGAAGATTATCGTTAATCATAAGTCAATTAGCGAAACTTAACGAAAGCAGCAGCGTTAGAAACTATTTCTAATGCTGCTTTTTTTATTAATGAAATTATTATTAAATTAATATTTCGTATCTTCATGTTTAAAAAGGTGTATGTATTTTGAATTTAAAATTCCATTAAATTTATTTGTATTAAATAGATATACAGAATGTAAATGGACTTGAATAAATATATCTGTTTTTCTGGTGATGATTAATCTGGTTTGATAGGGTTACTTATAAATTTTCATATAATCGTTTTGTTTGACTATAATGGAGTTAGGCATTGAAATCTTTTTATGATAGTAAGAATATTAAATTCTGGGATGAACTATCTCATATTCATTTTAGTTATTCCGATTATGATGTTGATAATTATGATCCATTGAAATATAAACTAAAAAATATAGAGTTATCAGAGCTGGGAAATTTGGAAGGAAAAAAGTCCTTCATCTACAATGTCATATTGGATTAGATAGTTTCGCTCTTGAAATTTTAGGAGCAGAAGTGACAGCTATCGATTATTCTTCTCTATCTATTAATTATGCCAAAAAAATCAAAGATAAATTTGGCCTTAAAACGGACTTTTATTGTGCTAACGTCTATGACTTATCTTATTTAAATCTAGGGGAGTTTGATCTCATTTACACTTCTTATGGAGTTATTGTTTGGCTCCAGGATTTAAGCTTGTGGGCGAAAACAATATCCTCACATCTCAAGTTAGGTGGTGATTTTATTATTGTTGACGAACATCCCTTTGCTCGTATGTTTAGTAATCCTAATCAGGATAACACTCCTTATAATAGTAAAGATATTTTTATTAATACGAGTTCAGGAGAGCCTATAAAAGCAAACTATAAATATTCTTACGCGAATAGAGATAGCGTGGTCACAAATCAGGAACAATATATATGGTTCCACAGTATTTCTGAAATAATAACAAGTTTGATTAATGAAAATCTTCATTTAACTGTGTTTAAAGAGTTTGATAAGAGTTTTTATAAAGCTTTTTCTCAATTATCCAAAAATGAAGAGGGATGGTGGTGTTTTGATAATAAAATGTCATCTATACCATTGATGTTTTTACTACATGCTCAAAAGTATTAAGTTGGAGAATAAGATTCTATTATGAAAGAAATAGTTTTAGCTATTAATATTCCTATATTAGCAGACGGTACCGTGACTTATGATGGAAATGTCGTATTGGCTGATAGAAATAAAGTTATTATGGCAATAGCCGAAGAGCGGGTTTCAAAGGAAAAGTATGATGGTAAAGTTACTTATGCAGTAAAGGAAACGTTGGAAAGAAATAATCTCACTCTGTCTGATATTTCAGCAATTTCTGTTGTCAGTTTTGGTCAACCGATGACTGACTTAGATATGATTGATGATAACCTCAAAAAAGAATTAGATGAGTTATTTCCTGATTTTAACAATATTCATATTGTGAAGTCACATCATTCTGCCCATGCTTTGAGTGCTATTAGTCAAACGGATATTAAGCGTGCATTGGTTGTTGTTGCTGATCACACAGGTAATATTATTGGTGAAAGAACTGATCCTATAGTGTTGGAAAATAATGCAGCTGAACAGGTTAGTTATTATTTGTATGAGAATGATGACTTGCATCTGATAGCCCAAGACAATACACATCCTTGCGACCAAGGTTATGGGCGATTTTATGGTGATGTAACTTGTTATCTCGGATTTGACAGTTATCGTGAATCAGGTAAAACCATGGGGCTTGCTTCATTTGGTGATCCTGATGTTTTTTCTGACTATTCGCCGTTTATTGAAACTGATACTGGTGTGGTATCTGCCCTGATAAATGAAGATTATACTGAGGATTGTACGAAAGATATTCAGAGCTGGTTTAAAAAGCAGGGCATTGACATCCCAGATCGGCGTACAAAGTCTGGTGTCATTCGTCCTTTTGACATGCATTTGGCCGCGTGGGCTCAGGAACAGTTACATAAATCAATTATTCATCGAGTGAAGGGACTAATTGATAAATATAATGTTGATACACTATGTGTTGTTGGTGGTGTGGCTATGAATTCAGTGATGAATCGTAAACTGGAAGAAGAGCTGAATATTACTGTTTATGTGCCCCCTTCTCCTGGTGACGCAGGTTTGGCTCTCGGAGCAGCAGCTGATTATTTCTGGAAAAAAGATAATAGCATTCCTAAATTTAACTCTTCACCTTATTTAGGTCCTATTTATTCAGAAGATGAAATTGCGAAGAGTGTTCGTGCTTATGAAAAGGAATTCATTATTAAGCGAATAAATGATCCTGAACATCGAGCTGCACATTTAATTGCTGATGGTAAAGTAATTGGTTGGTTTCAGGATCGTAGTGAATATGGGCCAAGAGCATTGGGTAATCGCAGCATTCTTGCTTTGCCATCGAATAGTTGGACAAAAGAAATTCTCAATAGCCAAATTAAGTTACGTGAATGGTTCAGGCCTTATGCTCCTGTGGTTTTAGAGGAAGATGCTGATAACTATTTTGATATGTTATCTCCTGTTTCGTATATGATGAAAGTTGCTCCGGTTAAAGCACGAGCTAAACTTGATATGCCTGCCTGTATTCATGTGGATGGTACAGCCAGATTACAAACTGTATCCTCTGCTTCGAATCAAAAATTTTATAATTTGATTCAAGAATTGAAAAATATCACGGGTGTGCCTGTAGTGCTCAATACTAGCTTTAATTTGGCGGGTATGCCAATTGTTGAATCTCCTATTGATGCTATTAATTGTTTTAGAAAAGCGATTGGAATGTATGCGTTATTTATTGGTAATTATATGTTGTAAAAAAGAAAATCAATTTAAAGTGGTAAGTTTAATTCTATGATAAATAATAATCTTATAGTCAATCTGTTATTGATTGGATTTGGTCCTCATGATAAAAGAATATATTATCCATTGTTGGAGGAGGAGATTAATAATCCTCAATTGAATCTATGTGCTGCGGTGGATTTAATATCTGAAAAGTCAAATATTGAATCATATTTGTCAGATAAGAAACTTAAGCCAGAAATAATATATTTAGGTGATAATAATATTAAGGATGAATTAAGTTTATATGAAAAAAAGATACTAACTGAAATTTTACATAAATATTCTATCAATGGGGTTATTATTGCAACTGAGCCATTGGTTCATCTTAAATATGCTAAATGGGCTCTAAATGCAGGGTTATCTATCTTGATGGATAAACCAATATCTTCTTACGAAAATATCTCTACTTCAATTGAGAAGTCGATAAAAATTTCTGATGATTACTATTTTCTCAATTCACTATATCAGGAAAAAAAACGTAGTAATCCATGTCAGGTTTTTTCTTTGATGGCACAAAGGAGGTATCAAACATCTTTTAATTTAATTAAAGAGCGTCTTACTGAATGTTTTACTATGACGAATTGTCCGGTAACAAACATACAAACTTTTCATTCTGATGGACAATGGCGTATGCCAACTGAGATTGTGGAACAGCATTATCATCCTTATAACCAAGGATATGGAAAATGTTCGCATAGTGGTTATCACTACTTTGATATCATTCCTTTTGTGTTAGAGGCTGCTATCAGTGAAGACAAAAAATACGATAATATTGATGTGTTCTCGATGGCAATTCGACCTGATGACATTCTGCATCAGTTTACTTTAAATGACTACCGAAAATTGTTTGGTCGGCAATCTTTTGATGAGGTTAATCATTATGATGAGAATCAATTAAACGTATTATTAGGAAGTTTTGGTGAAGTTGATTGCAGTAGCAATATTTGTTTTAAACGAGGAGATAGGACGATAACTGCTGCTTCTATAAATTTGTGTCATAATGGATATTCGCAGCGAAATTGGATAACAGCTGCTGGCCGTGATCTTTATAGGGGTAATGGTCGTGTCGCACATGAATCTCATATATTGCAGCAGGGACCCTTTCAGTCAATTCATTTTCATTCATACAAATCAGATGAACTTTCTGTTGGTCATCATCATGACAATCATCATTGTATTGGCACAAAGGAACATTTGGAGATTTATGTTTTTCGAAACCATAAAATCCTTGGTGGAAAACATATTGAGGTTATTGATATTAATGACATTATTGCTATAGAAGGTGGACGAAAGGGTCTGAAAGGTAAATCAAAAGCCAAAGCATTTTATGAATTTATTGCTGGTATAAGGGGCGAAATTTCAGCGGAAGATATGGTATCGGATTTCAGTAAACACGAAATTGGTGCCACTCTGACATCAGCGATCTATCAATCTATTAGTCATCGCTATCATCAATTAAGTCCTCTGATTAATCGTCGTTTTTGTGCCAACAAAAATGTTTTAAAGCTAGAGGAACCTGTTAATTGATGACACGGAAAAGAAGTATTATTGTACAACTTATCTGGCTATTTCCGTTAGTGATTGCGACACCATTGGGTTTGGATCTCTGCCTGCCAGGTATGCCAATGATATCTCGTGAATTAGGTAGCTTACAGGGAATGACCCAATGGTTGATTAGTGGGTTTGTACTGTGCTTAAGTTTAAGTCAGTTACTTTTTGGGCCGATGGTCGATCAATTGGGATCTCAACGTGTCTTCTTATATGGAGGTGTCTTTTATACGTTGGGAAGCTTAGGCGTATATTTTGCTGATAGTTTCTCTTTAATGGTAGTATTGCGGTTGATGCAAGGCTGTAGTGCGGGTGCGATGGGAGTTTCCGTTCTTGCCAGTATTCCATTACGTTTTCAAGGCGCGGCAATAGGAAAAGCATTCAGTATACTTAATGGCGTAATAAGCTTAGTGCCAGTATTGGCCCCTATTATTGGTGGCGTATTGGTCGTGAGCTATGGTTGGCGGTCTAGCTTTTATGTACTGGGAATTTTCACTCTATTATGCTGTCTTCTTGCTTTATGGAAACCGTTACCTAAAAAATGTCAGGATACGGAATTTCAGCTTGTAACGATATTTTCAGGATATCTAAAAGTGCTGCGTCACCCCGAATTTTTACTTGGATGTTTTGCAAGTAGTTTTGGATTTGCGTCCCAATTGATCTTCTTCTCCAGTTCACCCATTGTACTTATTGAAGTGTTACATATTCCGGTTGATAGATTTGGTTATTATTTCTCTGTTAATGCAGTTGCTATCACTGCTGGTAGCCTGTTAACGGCCAGATTATTAGGGGTAGTAAAAGTAACTAAGATGCTGAGTGGTGGTGCATTGTTGTTATTATTGGCAATGTTCGGTTTTGTTTTAACTGTTTATCTTTTTAGGATTTCAGTTTGGCCATACCTCATTTCGGCCACATTTGGAAGTTTAGGGTTTGCCATATTAATTGGCACAGGTGCAGCTATTGCATTGTCTCCATTTACTCATTTAGCTGGTCGTGCATCTGCAATGATGGCAGCAATACAGATGTCATTTTCATCATTGATTGCCTGGCTAGTTATAACCTACTGGAGTAGCAGCTGGTGGTCAATGATGATTGCTTATTTCTTGTTAGCTATAGCGATTTGGATACTGCTATTTGTATATAAAGTAAATACTCCAATTATGGATACCAATTAATGTTGCTTATAAAAAAATCTTCTCTGGAAAAATAGCAGGATATTATATGCCTTATAATTTTGATGACATTATTGATCATAAAGATTCTCATTTAATCAAATGGCAGTATCCATCACCTTATTTATCATATGGTACTGATAAACCTCCTCTCCCTTTATGGATCGCAGATATGGATTTCAAATGTCCTAATGAAGTATTGAATGCTCTCCATGATGCTATAAACAAAGGGATATTGGGATACACCGGAGCCAGTGATGATATGTTTGCGGCCATAATATAGCAAAATCAATATAATTAGACATAATTCACGTGTTTTTTGAATAGTTCATCAATAGAACATCTTTCTCGCCTTCTTGTGGCTTTTGCTCCCGCCCATTTATGTTCGATAGGATTTAAATCCGGGCTGTAAGGCGGTAACCACTCCAACTGGCATCCGTGGTCGGCTATTGCTTGTCGCGTGTCATGGCGTTTATGGAATGAGGCATTATCCATGACAATCACGGCTCCACTTGGGAGCTTTGGCAACAAATCTTGGGTCATCCAGGCATGAAAGACATCCGCATTAATATTCCCGCCAAATACGCTTAAGGTTACAAAGGTATTTTTAATGATGGCACCGATGACATTAATCCGCCCTTTGGCCTGCCAATCGTGTAGACCGAAACAGCGCTGTCCTTTTGGGGAATAACCGTGCATTCGTGGCATCGATTGCTCAAAACCGCTTTCATCCAGATAAACAATCGGTTTGCCTGCCTGCTCATGGTGGCGGATACGCTCGTTAAATACCTGACGAGCGTGTTCGCAAGCGTCAGGGTGTTTTAGCGTTTTTTTTCAAGGTGAGCTTCAGCCGTTTCAAGGCGTAATGGATAGCAGACTGTGAAACCCCCAGACGTTTTGCTCTTTCCCATTGATAGTCATCGGGATAATTTCGGACATCGGCAATAAGTGTTTCGTCACTCATTTTCGTGGGCGGTTTATCCCGTGTCATACAGGGTTCTATTTTATTGCACCACCGAAACAGAGTGCGGATAGAGACCTCAAAGTGGGTGCTCTTTTGTTCGAACGTCACCAATGGTTGTCTTTGTTTGCCAAAACTCTTTTTTCGAAATCGGAACTGTAACCCAATTTCAATCTTCCTTGTCATTTGGAATTGGGGTATTATGACACAATATTATGAATTTTGCTATACAGTGGCAATTACAGCGTCACGGTTGGTCAATTAAAGAAGAGTGGATCGTACAGACTCCTGGTGTGGTAAATAGCCTGAGTCTTATCATCCAGACTTTTACTCAACAGGGGGATGGTATTTTAATTCAGCCGCCGGTTTATGGTTCTTTTTATAACTGTTCATTGCTGAATGGGCGGCATGTAGTCACTGCGCCATTGATTGAGAAAACAGCGAATTATGCGTTGGATATTGATGAATTTGAAGCTGCTATCACACCAAAAACCAAACTGTTTTTTTTGTGTAATCCGCATAATCCAACAGGACATGTATGGAGTAAAGAAGAGTTAACAGCAATGGGAAATGTTTTTTTGCGTCATGGCATTATGGTTATTTCTGATGAAATACATCAAGATTTAATCTTGACCACGGGTAAATGTCATCAGCCCTTTGCCAGTATTCATGATGAGTTTGCAGATATCTGCATTACTTGTACGTCCCCAAGCAAAACATTCAATCTTGCTGGGTTACAGACTTCTAATTTATTTATTACCAATAAAAGAATACGTGAGGAACTCAAACAGACATATACGCGTTGTTCATTGCACATTCCAAATATGTTGGGGCTTGTCGCTTGTGAAGCAGCTTATCGCTATGGGGCATCATGGTTGTCTGAATTATTGATATATTTACGAGGTAATCAAATGTTTCTACAGCAATATTTCGATCAACTTCCTCAAGTTAAATTTTTTAAATCTGATGCTCTTTATCTTGGTTGGCTAGATTTCAGGAACAGTGGCATTGAGCCGAAGAATTTGCAGGATAAATTACTTAACCATTCTCGGTTGTGGTTGGATGACGGTATAAAATTTGGTGCCGACTATGCTGGATTTGCCCGAATTAATTTTGCATGTCCTCGTTCAACGTTAAGTGTCGCTATGCAACGATTAAGCCGACTCTTTGAAGAATAGCCTTTCAAGGCGTTCTTTTCTTCAGTATCCGGGAAAGGCGCAACATAGCCGCCTCGATTTCATAGCCAGCCAGAGAAGAATAACCCAATATCCAGCCTTGTTTTTTGTCCTCGCCAAAATACAGCCGGCTCAGTCCGGGGAGCTGTATTCCCGCCATGGCGGCTTGGCGGATGGTTTTTTCCTCTGACCAGCCATGTTCTAATAAGCAGGGGATTTGCAGTCCTCCTTCTGGTCTGAGCGCCGTGACAATGCCGTCTAAATGTTGGCTAATGGCATCCAGCATAATTTTCCTGCGCCCGGCGTATAATTTACGCATGGCACGAACATGGGAATTGTAGTAACCATCCTCCATAAAACGGGCTAATGTTAACTGTAGTATTTGCGGCGTGTGTCCATCCATGATGCTGCGTGCATAAGTGAACGCATCAATTAATTCATGCGGCACCGCCATATAACCCATTCTGAGGCCAGGGTAGAGTGTTTTACTGAAAGTGCCGAGATAGATTGTTCTTTGATACTGGTCCAGACCCTGGACGCAGGCGATAGGGAGTCCATCGTAATGGAATTCACTGTCGTAATCGTCCTCGATAATCCATTTATTATTTTCGGCAGCCCAATTGATTAACTCAAACCGACGCTCCAGCGATAAAGTGACGCCAGTCGGGTACTGGTGAGATGGGGTGACGTAGACACAGTTAGCCCCGCTACCATCAGCCTTTAATAGATCGGTGCGGATGCCTTGTTCATCGACATTGACAGGAACGATGTTGGTTTCTGCGGCTTCAAATGCTTTTTTAGCGCCAAAGTAGCCGGGATTTTCCATTAAAATGGGGCCTCCGGCATCGACCAGCAATTGGGCACATAAAAACAAGGATTGTCGGGTACTACTCAGCACCAAGATTTGATCAGGAGAAACTTTAGCCCCGCGCTCAAGGTTTAGGTAAGCCGCAATCGCTTTGCGTAACGGTTCCGCACCTTGTGGATCGCCATGCAGTAACACATTGGCGCGGTAGTCCTTCATCGCCTGACGTTGCAGACGTTCCCAAACATCAGTCGGGAAAGTGCGGGTTTCAGGTAAGCCTGTGGCAAATGGCCTAATCATCTGCTGGTCGGTAACGCCGCCGCTGTTAAAAATGACTCTCCCGCGTTGGCTAAGGCCAGAACCTATCGCTTTCCTTCTACTCGGAAGTTCCTGCGATTTTATTCGCTTACGGGCTAATCCCCGTAGTTCCATACCCAAGGTGTCGGACACATAGCTCCCTGAACCGGCACGACGAACGATGAAGCCATCGCGATGCAGTAGCACATAAGCGTTTTCAACGGTGTCACGGGCAACCCCAAGTGATTTAGCCAGCGTGCGAGTGGCCGGCAATTTCATCCCAGGAGCAAGGGCACCCTCAAGGATCAGGGCGCGCAGGGCACGCTGGATACGCTGATGCAGGTCTAGCCGTTGAAAGTCAGCCTCATTCAGCCGTATTTTTAGCGTTTCAAGTTCGAACGTCTTTATCATAAGTCAGCTTAATAAATCTCCGATATTTTAACTAAATTAATATATCAGACTAAAGTGGTCTGCTGATCCTGTCAAAAGTGTACTGACTTAACAGTCCAATTTCACGATATAAAACGCTCCTCGATATTCATTATTTTGTCTTTTGGGAGGAGTAGTAAATTATGTCTTCTTCATATTCATCTGTTCACTTACGTGATCTTGCCCATCCTATTATTGCTGGCCTGATTTCCGTCATCGTTAACTACGGCGGCACTTTTATTCTGGTTTTTCAGGCGGCAAAAGTCGCTGGTCTCAGCCCGGAGCTGACCGCTTCGTGGGTATGGTCGATATCGATTGGCGTGGGGATCACGGGGATACTGCTCAGTGGGTTTTCCCGTGAACCGATCATCACCGCATGGTCAACGCCAGCGGCAGCGTTTCTTGTGGTATCGCTGGCGACAACACCTTACGCCGAAGCAATAGGGGCTTACCTGATTTCTGCCGCTGCATTCGTGCTGCTTGGCTTGTCAGGTTACTTTGAGAAAGTCATTCGTCTGATCCCGACGGGGATAGCTTCTGGGTTGCTGGCTGGTATTCTCCTCCAGTTTGGTATCGGGGCTTTCAGTGGCATGAGTATTGATCCCTTTTTGGCGGGATTACTGATGGTTACCTACATCGTGCTAAAACGCTTTACTGCCCGTTACGCGGTGGTGGGTATCCTCGTGCTAGGTCTGGCTTTCCTGCTTATGCAAGGGAGAGTTTCCCTGTCTGAATTGGAACTCAAGTTTGCTGCCCCTGTTTTCACCATGCCGGAATTTTCATTGAATACCTTGCTGAGTGTCGCATTACCGCTGTTCCTGATTACCCTGACGGGGCAATACATGCCCGGCATGTTGGTGCTGCGCAATGATGGCTTTAAAACCAGTGCCAACCCGATCGTGGCTATCACCGGATTAGGATCTTTGCTGATGGCACCGTTCGGCTCACACGCATTTAATATTGCCGCAATCACGGCGGCAATTTGCACTGGCAAAGAAGCCCATGAAGATCCGTCCAAACGTTGGATTTCAGGTATTGCCGCCGGTATTTTTTACATCCTTGTCGGCATATTTGGTGTGACACTGGCCGCCGTTTTCATGGCTTTCCCACCCGTATTCATTACCACGTTGGCAGGGCTTGCCCTGTTGGGAACGATTGGCGGTAGTCTCGCTAACGCAGTGGCTGATTTAAAAGGCCGTGAGGCCGCGTTGGTCACATTTCTTGCTGCCTCCGCCAACATCAATTTACTGGGGATTAGCGGCGCATTCTGGGGATTATTGATTGGCCTTATGGCTTATGCCGTGCTTAATGGTCGTTTGCTATCCCCGTGTTAATTAACCGATTTAGATTGAAACAGTAATTAATCAACGGAATCTGTTTAAGAACGTATTTAAAGCTGTCAGAAACAACATCTGACAGCTTGATTTAGAAGATAAAGGCGGGGGAATTATTTTAACCAGCCTTTTTCTTTTGCCGCTTCTAACTGTGGCAGCAGGTATTGCCAGAGTTCAGGGTAACTTTCAGCCACAAATTGGAGCAGATTATAAACTTGCTCAAAGCGAATGTTATTCTCAACCCAGCTTTGCCCGTGATTATGCAGGTTCATAAAGACTGGCATAATTCGATCGAGTGTTTTCGCAAAACATGCTTCAGGCGTGATGGCATCTTCGTATTCGTGCCAAAGTTGCAGAAAATATTCTCTCTGTGTTTCCGGCAGTAAGCCAAAAATACGGTCAGCCGCTTTAACCTCTTGTTCGTGAATGGCTTCACGGGCAGCCTGATCGAAGACGATAACATCACCCGCATCGATCTCAACAATGTCGTGAATCAACGCCATCTGTACGACGCGGCTAATGTTCACATCGCCGGCATAAGGGGCAAAACCAAGCACGGCAATCGCAAAATGCCAGCTATGTTCAGCGGAGTTTTCATGACGTGCATTGTTCAATAACTTGGTTTTACGATGGACATATTTTAATTTATCCAGCTCCATGATAAACGCAATGACATCGGTGAAAGGGCCGAAATCAACAGGAGGTACAGCTAACGACATACATAAACCCCAATAGTTATTTTTCTTCGTTTAGTGAATAAGGCAAGGTTTGAATAGTCAGAACGCTGCCTTCATCGTCACGGATACGGAATACACTCTCAGCTTCCATATCATTATTCATCACAACTTGTACCCAGATTGAACCATCAACCAGTTTGACCGCCGCCAATACTGAACCTGTCCGCCGCCATTTATCGCCTAATTGCCACTCCAAATCATCGCCAACGGCAGGCAGGGAAGCCGCATTACCCGCCAGCCAATACATGGCCCGCTTGTTTGCCCCACGATATTTGGCGCGGGCCACCATTTCCTGGCCGGTATAACAGCCTTTCTTAAAGCTGATACTGTTTTCGATGGCCTGAAGGTTCGTTGCCTGCGGAATAAATTGGGCACTGCTGGCGGCATCAATCACCGGGAAGCCCGCTTCAATCTCCAGCGCCAGCCATTGCCGGCTGTCATTTAACTGCGATTGAAATTCTTCGACTAACGTTTCGGTTAATTGAGCGGCCGTGGTTTTGTCCGTGATTAACAGGAAACGTTCAGCGGGAAGCGCTAAGTGGAGCAGTGTGGTGGCTTCGTGCTGGATAACAGGCGATTCGGCATCGGGCAAGGTTGGGAAGTGGGTTGCCAGCGCTTCCCGGCTGCCCGTGCCGGCGACACCGAGCAAGAGATTTTCTTCATCTTTGGCAAATGTCACTTTGGAAAACACGGCATACTTTTTCAATTCGGTGAGCTGCGTTTCCAATAGCGAACGGCGTTCAATATAGGCAAATCCTTCGCCACGCTGAAACAGCCGTAAGTTAGTCCACATCTTGCCTTTGGCATCACAATGGGCAGTTAACACATGCTGGTTATCACTCAAGGAGGTCAGATCAGCGGTCACCTGACCTTGCAGGTATTTTTCCGCATCAGCACCAATCGCAGTCACTATTCCCCAATCATCAAGGGAAATTAACGTTAACGGAAGTGTTGCAGAAGGGGATGGAACTTGTGCAGAAAACGGAATTTGGTAAGCCATAACAACTCCTGCCAGTAAACTCTCGAAGAAATAACGCTAATGGTAAAAGAGAAGTCGCTTAATGCAAAGGAGTTCTTCTTGTTATTGCGGGATAATAAATTTGTTGCGATACGCTTCGCATCTTGTCGATATATCCCGTGA
Organism: Xenorhabdus doucetiae; assembly: GCF_000968195.1. Taxonomy (NCBI): domain Bacteria; kingdom Pseudomonadati; phylum Pseudomonadota; class Gammaproteobacteria; order Enterobacterales; family Morganellaceae; genus Xenorhabdus; species Xenorhabdus doucetiae. The sequence continues at coordinate 3,151,585 of NZ_FO704550.1, read as the reverse complement.
TTTTCCCTGTGCAGATAATGAAAAACAGGCCAGAATTGTTGATAATCTTATTGCCGCCTAACTGGCACGAATAAAAATGATAAAGAGGCTTTTTAAACATGGATATTGATAATAAAGCACGTATTCACTGGGCATGTCGTCGTGGAATGCGTGAACTGGATATTTCTATCATGCCATTTTTTGCATATGAATATGATTCATTGAGTGATGATGACAAACGGATTTTCGTTCGCTTGCTGGAGTGCCCGGACCCTGATCTGTTCAATTGGCTGATGAATCATGGACGGCCTGAAGACGAGGGGCTTTACCAGATGGTGAAATTGATCCAGAGCAGAAACCAAGCCCGTGGTCCTGTGGAACAATAAATTAAGGGGATCTCGCCAGACTCGCTTGTTTTCCACGGGCGTACATGGTGCCGCTGCAATGGCTGCTTTGTTGGCACCCTGGCCGGTTAACAGTACCTGTTTCTGGTTGCTATTTTTCTACTTGCCATTGTTTGCCATTATCATAAGCAGTTGGGCATGGAGTCAGAAAAATATCCGCCAGTGTCAGGGCAGGTTGGTCTTGTTCAGAGGCAACAAAGTGCATTGGCAAAACGCCGCCTGGAGTATCGTCCAACCCCCGTGGTTCCATCGCTGTGGCATGGTCGTGATGCTCCATGCTTTTAGTCGGCGCGACCAGCCGCCAATCCGGTTATGGATAGCCTCAGATAGTATGTCGCCCACAGCGTGGCGCCATTTGAATCAACTGATGCGCCAATACTCTGACAATAAAAACAACCGATAACATCACAGCGAAAACAGCGGTTAAAACAGGGCTTCCATTTCAGCTAATATCTGCATGCACCATTCGCTTAAACGTTCATCGGTTTGCTCGAATTGGTTGACATCATCCAGCGCCAGCCCGACAAAATGTTTGCCATCTTCGGTTAACGGTTTCGGGCTGGTAAATTCATAACCGTCTGTTGGCCAGAACCCAATAAACTGCACACCTGCCGGTCGCAGATGGAGGTACAGCATTCCCAAGGCATCCAAAAACCACTCGCTATAATCGATTTGGTCACCCATGCCATACATGGCGACGATTTTTCCTGCCAGATCTAACGAGGGAAGTTGATCCCAAATCGCCAGCCAATCTTCCTGTATTTCGCCAAAATCCCATGTGGGGATACCGAGGATCAGGACAGAATATTCTTCCATCAGGCGGGGATCGCAATCCTTGACATTATGCAGGTCGATCAGATCTTCACCGAGTATGTCGCGTATTTTTTCTGCTACCATTTCTGTATAGCATGTGCTGGAACCGTAAAAGAGACCAATTTTCATCATTATTTATCAGGGAATTTCGAATATCAGGGGCGGTATTGTAACAGAATAATTGCTTTTTCAGGCATAATAGCCGATCGGAAGGCGAAGGTAGGCAAATAATAAAAAGGAGGGCTTGTGCCAAGAAAACGCAACCTATCAGATAACCCTTTATCGGAACCGCATTCACCGGCTAATCCCCTGATAGAGCAATTTCTCGATACCATCTGGCTGGAAAAAGCGCTGGCCGAGAACACCTTGGCTTCTTATCGGCTGGATTTACAAGCTTTGAACAATTGGCTGGTACATTATGGCCATGATTTACTTTCCGTACCGTCGATAGAGTTACAATCATTTTTAGCGGAACGCGTCGATGGCGGTTATAAAGCCAGTAGTTCAGCCCGATTGCTGAGTGCGATGCGGCAGTTGTTTCAGTATCTATATCGTGAAAGAATGCGGGCAGATGATCCAACAGCACTATTATCTGCGCCCAAATTGCCCAAACGCTTACCCAAGGATTTAAGCGAACAGCAAGTTGAAAATTTGCTTAATGCGCCTGTGGTTGACCAACCCATTGAGCTGCGGGATAAAGCCATGCTGGAAGTGCTGTATGCCTGTGGCTTGCGGGTTTCAGAATTGGTTGGCCTGACTTTATCCGATGTAAGCTTACGTCAGGGAGTGGTCAGAATAGTGGGTAAGGGAAATAAGGAAAGATTGGTTCCTTTGGGAGAAGAGGCCGTTTATTGGCTGGAGAAATATCTGGAACATGGGCGCCCGTGGTTATTGAATGGCGCTGTCTCTGATGTCTTTTTCCCCAGTAAGCGGGGAAAGCAGATGACACGCCAGACGTTCTGGCATCGGATCAAGCACTATGCCGTGTTGGCAGGCATTGATGCTGAACGCTTGTCACCCCATGTTTTGCGCCATGCTTTTGCAACACATTTACTGAATCACGGCGCAGACTTACGTGTTGTGCAGATGTTATTAGGCCATAGTGACCTCTCCACAACGCAGATTTACACTCATGTAGCAACCGAACGCCTCAAAATGCTGCATCAACAACATCATCCCCGTGGCTAGCGGCGGAGTTAGATGAAAATAAGGAACAAATCATGAAGAAGATTGCGTTTTGCCTTTCATTACTGTTGAGTGCTGTTATCAGCAATGCCTTTGCTGATGAGAGTGCGATCAATAACTCACTGTCTAAAATGGGACTTAAGGCAGAAAGTATCACTCCATCACAACTGCCGGGTGTGAATGCGATTTTAACCGAACATGGCATTGTTTATATCTCTGATGATGGCAAATACCTGTTACAGGGGCCACTTTATGATATTAGTGGCAAAGTACCGAAAAATGTCAGCAACCAAGTTCTGGTTAAAAAACTGGAGGCTTTGAAAAATCAAATGATTATTTACAAAGCACCAAAAGAAAAACATGTTGTGACGGTGTTTACTGATATTACCTGTGGTTATTGCCGCAAATTGCATGAGAACATGCAAGAATATAATGATTTGGGGATCACAGTTCGTTATCTGGCGTTTCCTCGTCATGGCTTGCAACACCAATCCGCCAAAGATATGCAGTCCATTTGGTGCAGTGCGACACCGAATAAATCACTGAACGCTGTGTTCAAAGGTGAAAAAGTCTCGCCAATCAAAGCGTGTAAGACGGATATTGCGAAACAATACAATCTGGGCTTGCAGTTTGGTGTTCAAGGCACGCCAGCAATTGTTATGAAAGATGGCAACGTGCTGGGGGGGTATTTGTCACCGAAGGATTTACTGGCTACGTTGGAACAACATGGCGAATAATCGAAATTGCTAATGTATCCCGCTTTAGTGCATACAGTTAATAAATATACCCTATAAACTTCAAGTTGCCGCTCGCAAGACGAAAGCTGCTGATTATCTCCCTCGCAGCGCGGGGAGATAATCAATGCCTCCTGGAGTACGACGAGTATAAAAATCAGTGAATAAGAAACTGTGAATAGAGAAATACAACTCCGCCGCCGACCAGTGGCGGATTCTAGCCATCTTCCCGACAATATCCATCCATTATTGCGCCGTTTATACGCCATGCGCGGTATCCGTCAAGCTGATGAGCTGGAACGTGGTGCAAAGGGACTTCTCAATTACCAATCCCTCAATGGGATTGAGCAAGCCGTTACCTTACTGGTCACTGCGTTACATGAACATTGGCGTATCGTGATTGTCGGCGATTTCGATGCAGATGGCGCAACCAGTACGGCATTGAGTATGCGTGCCTTGCGTGCGATGGGATATCGCAACCTTGATTACCTTGTGCCAAACCGTTTTGAAGATGGTTATGGATTAAGCGTTCAGGTGGTGGATGAAGTTGTCAAAAAAAGCGCGGATCTGATTATCACCGTGGATAATGGGATCTCATCCCATGAGGGTGTTGCCGCCGCACATCGACACGGCATCAAAGTGATCGTCACGGATCACCATTTACCGGCTGAAACATTGCCAGCCGCAGACGCCATTATCAATCCCAATTTAGTTGACTGCGCCTTTCCTTCTAAAGCGTTGGCAGGGGTGGGCGTCGCATTTTACCTGATGTCCGCACTCAGGGCAGAATTGCGTCAATTGGCATGGTTTGACCAACAAGGCATTCCATTGCCCAATCTGGCGGAACTGCTGGATTTAGTGGCACTGGGGACAGTAGCAGATGTGGTTCCCCTCGATACCAACAACCGCATTCTGGTCTATCAGGGATTAAATCGCATTCGGGCAGGGCGTTGCTGTGCGGGAATACGAGCTTTGCTCGAAGTCTCCAAGCGGGAAGCGACAAAATTGGCTGCCAGTGATTTGGGATTTGCCTTGGGGCCACGATTAAATGCCGCCGGCCGTCTGGATGATATGTCTGTCGGGGTGGCGTTACTATTGGCTGATGACATGATGCAGGCTCGCCAAATCGCGTGTGAGTTGGATGGCCTGAACCAAACTCGCCGGGAAATCGAACAGGGCATGCAGCAGGAAGCCTTGCAGATTTGCGATAAAATCGAGCGCACCCATACTCAGCTTCCTTACGGGCTGGCCATTTACCATCCCGAATGGCATCAGGGAGTCGTGGGTATTTTGGCTTCACGCATTAAAGAGCGTTTTCACCGCCCGGTCATTGCTTTCGCTCCGGCGGGGGATGGAACGTTGAAAGGGTCAGGGCGTTCCGTCAATGGCCTGCATATGCGCGATGCCCTTGAGCGACTCGATACCCTGCATCCGGGGCTGATGTTGAAGTTTGGCGGTCATGCGATGGCAGCGGGATTGTCGATTGAGCAAGACAAATTTGAACTCTTTCAGCGCTATTTTTCCGAGCTGGTCGCCGACTGGATGGATATTGCCCAACTTGAAGGCGTTGTTTGGAGCGATGGTGAATTAGCATTGGGTGAATTATCGTTGGAAATGGCTGAAATTCTGCGTGATGGTGGCCCGTGGGGTCAGGCATTTGCAGAGCCGGTTTTTGACGGCAAATTCAAGTTACTGCAACAGCGCCTAGTGGGTGAAAAGCACCTGAAAGTCATGCTTGAGCCATTAAATGGCGGGCCGATATTAGATGGCATCGCATTTAACATTGATGTCAGCCGCTGGCCGGATAACAGTATCAAAACAGTAGAATTAGCCTATAAGCTGGATATTAACGAATTTCGCGGTAATCGTGATCTCCAGCTTTTGATCCAACATATTTGGCCGTATTGAATGAACTTAAAAGACGAAGGCTATAAACCCTCTGCCAGATCCGTTACAATGCACGGTTCGAAAAACTCCATGCGACCATCGTTTATTCATAATACACAACGTATAAGACACAAAATATGTTTGAAATTAATCCGGTAAAAAATCACATTCAGGACCTGTCTGAGCGGACAGCCGTTCTGAGGGGGTATCTTTGACTATGATGCCAAGAAAGAACGTTTAGAAGAAGTCAATGCTGAACTTGAACAGCCTGATGTCTGGAATGAACCGGAGCGGGCACAGGCGTTGGGTAAAGAGCGTTCATCACTTGAAATCATCGTAGAAACCATTGATCAGCTCTCCCAAGGATTGGAAGATGTGAACGGCCTGCTGGAATTGGCCGTTGAAGCTAATGACGAAGAGACCTTCAATGAAGCCGTTGCTGAATTGGAACAGTTAGAAGAAAAACTCGGCCAACTTGAATTCCGTCGCATGTTCTCCGGCGAATATGATAGCGCAAACTGCTATCTGGATCTTCAGGCAGGTTCGGGGGGAACAGAGGCTCAGGATTGGGCCAGCATGTTGATGCGCATGTACCTGCGTTGGGCTGAATCCAAGGGCTTTAAGACTGAAATCATTGAAGAGTCCGATGGTGAAGTTGCCGGTTTGAAATCCGCCACCATCAAGATCATAGGTGAATATGCTTACGGTTGGTTGCGCACCGAAACGGGCGTCCATCGTTTAGTCCGCAAGAGTCCTTTTGATTCAGGTGGTCGCCGCCATACATCATTCAGCTCTGCCTTTATCTATCCCGAAGTGGATGATGATATTGATATCGAAATCAACCCGGCGGATTTGCGCATTGATGTATACCGTGCCTCTGGTGCGGGTGGTCAGCACGTTAACAAAACCGAATCGGCAGTACGTATCACCCACGTACCGACGGGGGTTGTCACCCAATGTCAGACCGACCGTTCTCAGCATAAAAACAAAGACCAGGCGATGAAACAGTTGAAAGCAAAACTGTACGAACTGGAAATGCAGAAGAAGAATGCCGATAAGCAAGCAATGGAAGAGAATAAATCGGACATCGGTTGGGGCAGCCAGATCCGTTCTTACGTTTTGGATGATTCCCGCATTAAGGATTTGCGTACCGGTGTAGAAACCCGCAATACCCAATCTGTGCTGGATGGGGATTTGGACAAATTCATTGAAGCAAGCCTAAAAGCTGGCCTATGAGGAACTAAAATGTCACAACAACAGCAAGGTGCTGAACAGGCTCCTGATTTAAATAACGAACTGAAAACCCGCCGTGAAAAACTGGCTGCCCTGCGCAGCAACGGTATTGCTTTCCCCAATGATTTTCGTCGCGAAAACATTTCCGAAGATCTGCACGCAAAATACGATGACAAGACCAAGGAAGAGCTGGAAGCGCTGGATATCGAAGTGAGCGTGGCCGGTCGCATGATGACACGCCGCATCATGGGTAAGGCCTCTTTTGCTACCCTGCAAGACATGGGCGGCCGCATTCAGATCTACGTTTCCCGTGACGACCTGCCGGAAGGCATTTACAACACTCAGTTCAAGAAATGGGATTTGGGTGACATTTTAGGCGCACGCGGTAAGCTGTTTAAAACTCAAACGGGTGAACTTTCCATCCATTGTACTGAACTGCATCTGCTGACCAAAGCACTGCGCCCGCTGCCGGATAAATTCCACGGTTTGGCGGATCAGGAAATGCGCTATCGTCAGCGCTATTTGGATCTGATCTCGAATGATGAATCACGCAAGGCATTCCAGATCCGTTCCCGTGTGATGTCGGCATTACGCAACTTCATGATCAAAAAAGACTTCATGGAAGTTGAAACGCCAATGATGCAGGCGATCCCCGGTGGTGCCAGTGCGCGTCCATTTATCACGCACCATAACGCGCTGGATATCGACATGTACCTGCGCATCGCGCCGGAACTGTACCTGAAACGTCTGGTGGTCGGTGGTTTTGAGCGTGTTTTCGAAATCAACCGCAACTTCCGTAACGAAGGTGTTTCTCCGCGCCACAACCCAGAGTTCACCATGATGGAACTCTATATGGCGTATGCGGATTACCAAGATCTGATCGTCCTGACCGAAGAGCTGTTCCGGACTTTGACCCAAGAAGTGCTGGGAACAACCTTGGTAAAATATGGCGAACAAGAGTTTGATTTTGGTCAGCCTTTTGCCAAACTGACCATGAAAGAAGCGATCTGCAAATATCGTCCAGAAACCAACATGGCCGATCTGGATGATATGGATAAAGCGGTTGCTATCGCGAAATCCTTGGGCATTGATGTTGAAAAAGGCTGGGGCCTGGGTCGTATTCAGTGTGAAATTTTTGAAGAAACCGCTGAAAGCCACCTGATTCAGCCGACCTTTATTACGCAATATCCGGCAGAAGTTTCTCCTCTGGCGCGTCGTAACGATGATAACCCATTCATTACCGATCGTTTTGAATTCTTTATCGGCGGCCGTGAAATTGGTAACGGCTTCTCGGAGCTGAACGACGCGGAAGATCAGGCAGAGCGTTTTGCCGAGCAGGTTCGTCAGAAAGATCAAGGTGATGACGAAGCGATGTTCTATGATGAAGACTACATCACTGCGTTGGAGCACGGCTTGCCACCAACAGCGGGTTTAGGGATTGGTATCGACCGTATGGTGATGTTGTTTACTGACAGCCATACCATCCGTGACGTTATCCTGTTCCCGGCGATGCGTCCGCATAAGTAATCATTTTTGATTAAAACCCGTTAAACGTCTTGTCTGGTTAACCGGGCAGGACGTTTTTTTATATTCATTAAAAATACTTAAACAGCTGACTGAAATATAGACAAATATTAACGATATACTACTTGCTGAGATTCAGTAACAGGTATATATTTGACAGCACATTTCGTTGATGCGAGTGTAGTTCAATGGCAGAACGAGAGCTTCCCAAGCTCTATATGAGGGTTCGATTCCCTTCACTCGCTCCAGATTAACCTCTCTTGAAGTCAATAAAAGTCCACTAAGCCCAGTAAAATAAAAGAGTTATCAGTATTTCATTCTCTCTAAGTCCAGTGTTGTCTTTCTAAATCTACACAATTTGTTGTATGGTTTTTTGTGGTGGGTTATGAGTCTGACAGACTTAGTGATCAAGCGAGCTAAAGCACCCGTTATTACTGCCAACTAAAAACTTAAGCTCCTTTCAACATATCAAACACCACTCGCGCAAACCCTTTTGCCAGCTCAGGGTTAGACAGGTACTGCATCATCATATCTTGCTGAGCGTCATTGCTGTCCATAACCGCATCATCAATGGCTTTAGGAAAATCACCTAACATGGCTTGCTCGCGTGTGTTATTTGCAATCTGCGTCATCACCGCCTGGTTTTCTGACAGCTTATCACGCACGGTAAAAGCATAATTGATCATGTCTTTGTCTGTGAGATTGTCAGTGATAAACAGGTCGTTTAGACGTGCCAGAATATTTGACAGAAACTCTTCTTTCTTGTCCTTTGGCTTCGCTGTACCAATATCATTGCCTGGTTTGATTTTGTATTCTTCAGCATCTTCCTGAAGTTTGAGATGTTGTTCGTGGAGTTTTGACAAACGGTAATGGCTCATCTCCACATTACTTAAATCAATCTCATCTTCTTCAATGCGTTGCTCATGGAGCAAAGGGCGAAGGTGACGAGCAAACAGGCTCAGCTTCTCTAAATCCTTGTCATCGTAGTCAACGATCTGCGATATAAATTCGTAGAAACGGACAAAGCTGCCGAGATCCTTTTTGAAGATATCCAGTTTGTCTTTTTCCTGTTTGCTTGCTTTAAAGTTGTTTTCGGCGTTAGTGATTAGCACCACATCACCGGTCTTCTTAGTACGTTCAAACATCTCCTTTGCCAGTGCATAGGCATCAATCGCGGAGATATAGCGTTGTTTCCAGCGCTCAACAGCAGGCTTACAAATATTGCTAATCGCTGCGTTAGATTTGTTTTTGGTGAAGAATGCCTCACAGAATTGCTCAACTTCTCTCCACAGAAAAATGCCGCTGGTGCGAAGTTTCTCGAACAACTCGAACACTAACTGTGGATCGCTGACGTCGGTTAGCTCCGCTGTTTGATAGTAAGGCTGGAAAGCGCCCAGAATGTCGTCCGGTTCATTATAGAAATCGAGCACAAATGTTCCCGATTCTGCTTTACCCGGATAAATACGATTTAGCCGTGAAAGTGTCTGCACACACTCCACTCCGCCCAAAGCTTTGTCGACATACATGGCGCACAGCTTAGGTTGGTCAAAACCGGTCTGGAATTTATTCGCTACCAGCATCACCTGATAGTCATCACTATCAAAAGCTTTACGCATATCCCGGCCTTTCAGCCCAAGGTTCATACTAATTTCAGTAAACTTCTGATTCAGCAGTGCGAGGCTGTTGTGGTCGCTTTCAACGAATTCGACTTCGCCTGAAAACGCCACCATCGCATTGATCTTCTGGTAACTGTTCTCAGCAATGTATTTATCAAACGCCAGTTTATAACGTACGGCCGCTTTACGTGAGCTGGTAACAACCATCGCTTTAGCCTGCCCACCCAGCAAATGCATCACATGCTTACGGTAGTGCTCAACAATGACTTTTACTTTCTGCGAAACGTTATATTCGTGCAACGCTACCCACTGATTCAGTTTTATCTTCGCTTTTTTGCTGTCGACTTCCCGGTCTGGATCGTCCAGCTTCTGCAAAAGCTTATAGGCCACCTTGTAGTTGGTGTAGTTCTTCAGGACATCAAGGATAAAGCCTTCTTCAATAGCCTGACGCATAGAGTAGACATGGAACGCTTCGGGCTTATTGGTTTTTGACGCAGGTTCAAGCGGATTGGGGAGACGGCCAAACAATTCCAGCGTTTTGGCCTTCGGTGTCGCGGTAAACGCATAGTAGTTAAGATTATGACTACCTTTACGTGCGGCGACGGTGGCATCCAGAATATCTTCCGAAGACAGCACCACATCGTCATTCGCTTCCTCGGTCATCAGCACTTCTTTCAGCTTGCGTGCCGTTGAGCCGCTTTGTGAAGAGTGGGCTTCGTCGGCAATCACCGCATATTTACGCTGTTTGAGGCTGACGCTGTTTTCAATTGCTTTCAGCACAAACGGGAAGGTCTGAATAGTGACGATAATAATTGGCTGCGAGTTTTCCAGCGCGCTGGCGAGCTTTTCAGACTTCGAACCATCGCCTTCTTTATTGTTGATGCGTGCGACCACACCATCCTGATGCTCAAACTGATAAATGGTGTCCTGAAGCTGATCGTCCAGCACGGTACGATCGGTTACCACAATCACCGAATGGAACTGCTTCTCGCCTTTCTCATCGTACAGGCGGGAAAGCTGATGGGCTGTCCAGGCAATCGAGTTGGATTTACCGGAACCCGCGCTGTGCTGAATCAGATACTTATTACCGGTGCCTTCCATCGTAGCAGCAGTAATCAGCTTGTTCACCACATCCCACTGGTGATAGCGCGGGAAGATCAGGCTTTCTTTCTTGCTTTTCAGGCCGTTCCACTCTTCTTTCTCTTCGATTTGCAGATGCACAAAGCTGGCGAGAATTTTCAGCAGATTGTCCGGCAGCAATACCTCATTCCACAGGTAGCTGGTGGCGTATTGGTTTGCATCTTCCGGGATATCATTCCCCGCACCGCCCTCTTTTGTGCCTTTGTTGAAGGGCAGGAAGAAAGTTTTATCGCCGTCGAGTTTGGTTGCCATAAACACTTCATACTGACTGACGGCAAAGTGCACTAAAGCGCCACGTTTGAAGGTGAGCAGCGGTTCCGGTTTATTGGTGCCAGGGTCTTTGGGCAGACGCGTTTTCTTATACTGCTTGATGGCGTTTTGTACTGCTTGCTTAAACTCAGACTTCAATTCAAGCGTCGCCACTGGCAGGCCGTTAACAAACAGCACCAAGTCAATGCGCCACTTTTTCGCTTTTACGCCAGATTCTTCAAATGCCGCTTTTGAGGCATGAGGGCTATAAACCAGCTCCGGTACAATGCGGCAGATATTTTGCTTATAGCGCGCCAGCGTTTCCGGGTTGAGGTTATGTTCCGGCTTAAACTGGCACAGGGAAAAGCGTGCACTATGGCTTTTTATGCCGTGACGCAATACACCGAGCGTGCCGTAAGTACGCGACAGCATATCGGTGGCATTGATATCCGCTTTTTTCAACTGAGCTACCAGCGCATCGAGGAAATGGCGCTCGGTATCGGTGGGATAAATCTTTGAAAACTTATCCCACTCCTGCGGCTGCGTGGTCTGCACGAAGGTTAGCGCATCCTGCGAATACAAAGCACGTTCGCGATCATAGCCATCAGATTTACCACGAATCCAACCTTTTTCGACCATCTGCGCGATCATGTCATCCTGAAAAATCAGTTCCTTGGTGGTGTCCATACTCATGCGGCGGCCTCCTGTGACTCCTCAACATCCTGCGTGTTCGGTGCAACCCAGTTGCGAACGTCGATTTTTCCGATGACGGCAGCGGAGATTAGGGCGGTGCGGCGTTCTTGCATAAGCCTAATTGCAGTGTCTGCTGAAAGAATTAAATAATCATATTTATCAGAAATCACTTTGATGTAGTCCAATATTGCCTCTTGCTCTCTAATTGGCGGAACAGGTAATCGAACGCGTCCCAAGGTTTCAGTATTCAAATTTGCCATTGTCGAGCCTTTAGACTCCAATATCAGTTCTGAAACAACGCCCTCTGAAGAAATTAGAATATATGCATAGTCTGGAATGATTTTTTTTGTGAGTTTAGCTTTTAGACTACCAGTCCCGCATAACCAACCTTCATGCTCTTTTTTTACAACCGCACACCTTCCTAATTCACCACGACGAGAAAAGATGATTTCACCATCTAATAACTTATGTCTCTCTAATCTTTTCTGTGTTGCTTCATCAACAGTGACCTGTAAATCAGGTATAATTTCACCTGAATTCATATGCGCGGGGTTTATTAATGGAATACCATCAACTATATAATCTTCAGCATGCAACTGACTACCGAATGGACCTGTTTGCATTTCTAAAGTATTAAACTTTAATTGAGCAACAACCCAATGTTCCGGCACTTCACCCAACCACTCAACACCAGAATCTTTCATCGGCACATCAGGATTTAGCCCGTTGGTTACGGCATGACTAATCACTGCCTGGCGTTTTTCTTTTAGCAGTTCAATAAGTTGCTTTTGCTTGTCAATTAGGTTATCAATTTTTGCGGTTTCGTGGTCGAGAAAACTGTATATTTTTTTCTGTTCGTGCTTGGTAGGCAAAAGCAGTTCAATTTTTCTAAATTCGTCAGGATCTAGATCCCACTGATTTACACGTATGCCCTTGGAACAACTCAGATATTGAGTAACATAAATCGGATTGCGAAGTAAATAATGAACATATCTTGGATATGCTTGTTCAAAAAGAACCTTATTTGGTTGATAAACAAAATATGCAGGACTGACTATCCCTTCATACTCTGAAATTGCGATAGAACCTTGCCAGGCCTTCATCTTATTCATTACCAAATCATTGGGTTGTACTAACTGATAAGGTGATAAGTCCTCTGAAGGTTTGTTATTGTTATCTTCTCTACTGGATTTGGGTATAACGCCATAATCCCGATAAACAGAAAGTAATTCTTTTTCTGTATACCCAGCACGCTTCGTTCTAAAAAATAATCTAGATATAGATATCACTTTCCAGTGACAAGGTACTTCACCCAACCACTCAACCCCAGAATCCTTATATTCCGGATACGCCTTATATTTCGCCATCAGGAATGCACCTCTTGCAGCAGCTTCATAATCTCGGCGCTCACTGCATCCAGATCGGCATCAATCTCTTCCAGCGGACGCGGCGGCTGATAAACGTAGAAATGGCGGTTAAACGGAATTTCATAACCGACAACACCCACTTCTCCGTCTTTCGCATCGCGCTTATCGGCATTAATCCAGGCATCGGCCACATGCGGCAGCACTTCCGCTTTGAAGTAATTCTCAATCAGAGCGCTGGTAGATACAGCCGGATTCAGCGGAACGTTTTCGTTATCACGCAGGTCACCGTCCTGCTCAAACTCCACCACTTTGCCTTTGTACTCAAACGCACCATACAGTGGCTGGGCAGCTTCTTTCAGCACCTTTTTCACAACCGGCTCGGCGTCAGGATTTTTGGTGGTAATAGCACCGATAAACTGTTTGTTCTCTTTGGTATCCAGCTTAACACCTGCGGTTTTCAGTGCTCCTTTCAAAGTGAGCTGGAACTGGTTGAAGTCATCGCTGACTAACGTTTTGCCACCTGCCTGTGCACCCAATGCCGTCTGAATCTGCTGCGCTTTCTCCATTAACGCACGCTGCGCCAGCCAAAGTTTACTGTCTAGCAGGTCTTTAATTTGCTTCTCTTTCAACTCAACAAATTCCTTTTTGATGATGCCACGGGCTTCCGCTTCAATCTCTGAGAAATCACCATAGTTATCATCCTGCCACTGTGCAGCGAACTCGTCATGCAGACGTTCCATTGGCGCGTTAAACGGCTTCGGTGCAAAGCGCAGAGAGGCGATGGCCTCATCGGTCACTTGGGCAGACAAACGCAGCGGGCGTTCAATCGTCAGGCGGCGATAGCCAAAGTCAGTGCTGTTAAAGATTTTGCTGGCGAAGGTTTTCGGCGCTTCGGTTTTAACGGTGGCAGACCGACGACCACGGTTGGATTTTTGCTCTGCGGCTTTTTCCAGTCCCAAATCTTCCAACGGCGTGGTATCCACAACCTCAAAATCACCAAAGGTGCGGGTGATGAGTTTAATATCATCTTCACTCATCAGATTACGTTTAGAACCCAGCGACTTACGCATTTTGCCGCATAGGTGAGTACCATCAATCAACTGTACTTTGCCTTTGCGCTCTGACGCTTTCTTATTCGACAGGATCCAGACGTAGGTCGCAATACCCGTGTTGTAGAACATATCGGTCGGCAGCGCGACAATGCCTTCCAGTAAGTCGGCTTCCAGAATATAGCGACGGATTTCACTTTCACCGCTGCCTGCCCCGCCGGTAAATAGCGGCGAACCGTTGAGGATAATTCCGATACGCCCACCATTAGTCACGGTGCCATCAACATTGTGGCTGTCGCGCATTTTGCTGATAAGGTGCAGCAGGAACAGCAGCGAACCATCAGACACACGTGGCAAACCAGGGCCAAAACGTCCGTTAAAGCCTTTTATCTGGTGTTCGTCGTTGATCTCGCCTTCAATCTTTTTCCAGTCCACGCCAAACGGTGGGTTAGACAGCATGTAGTCAAACTGGTCCTGCGGTAGCTGGTCGTTAGAAAGGGTATTGCCCAGTTTGATGCGGCTGACGTCCTGACCTTTGATCAGCATGTCGGCTTTACAGATAGCGTAAGATTCCGGGTTCAGCTCCTGACCAAATGCGCGCATCACCGCGTTAGGGTTCAGTTCATGGACGTATTCCATGCCGGAAGAAAGGAATCCGCCAGTCCCGGCTGTTGGGTCGTAAATGGTACGGATAATGCCGTCTTTCGATAACGCTTCGTCATCCTCCATAAATACCAGCGAGGTAGTTAAACGTACGATATCGCGCGGGGTAAAATGTTCTCCCGCCGTCTCGTTTGAGCTTTCCGCAAAACGGCGGATTAATTCTTCAAACACTAAGCCCATATCATGGTTAGATATTTTTTGCGGGCTGAGATCGGTGGTAGCGAATTTTTTCACTACTTTGAACAACAGATTGGCATCCTGTAAGAGGCTGACAAAGTCACTGAAATTAAAGTGTTCGAAGATTTCACGCGCATCTTTTGAGAAAGACTGGATGTAATTCTCCAGGTTGACCGCGATATCGTTTTGCCCCATCTTTCCGAGGTTCATCGGAGAGGAGTTGAAGAATGTCAGGCCGCTGGCCCGGAGCAGAAATTTCTCTTTTGCTTCTTCTGGCAGCGGGCTGGTTTTCAGTTTTTCAGCCTCGGCTACCACGGCATCTTTAGTGGCGGCTAACACGCACTCAAGACGACGCAGCAGTGTAAAAGGCAGGATCACACGACCGTACTGAGATTGTTTAAAATCACCGCGAAGCAGGTCAGCAACCGACCAGATAAAAGCCGCCGTTTGAGAAAAGTTAGTGTCAGACATGATTGATACCCGGAAAATGACATAAAAACGTAACTTGATTATACCTCACTAGACATATAGTGCTTTAACTTATAGCGCATTAAGTTCAACTTAAGTAGATTGACATCAATTACTGTACCGAAGTGGAGTCAAAGCTGGCATAAACCAAGACGACCAGCATATTACAAAACATTAGCAGGCCAAAAAGGCGGTGGAGGCTCATCTGCCCAAACATGTCAGCAGATTGCCTGACCTGTCCCACCCCCTGAGTATGTGTGATTTAAAGGCGAGGGGGTGAACGTGAAGAATTTCAGCCACTGGTTAACCAAGTTAGAATATGACGAGCTGATTAACCGAAACGGGCAGGAATCCACCATTGTTAACCAGAACAACGGGGATTAAAAAATGAGGAGAAAAATGAGGAGAAAAATGAGGAGTGGGTGAGGCGTTAACCTTTTTTCTGGCAGGTATTTTTTCAGATCTCCGTGTTATCGGGTTAATTTATTAGCCCGATAACACGGAGAAGACAAGCGAAAAACTCAAAGTGACCGCTTTACCACTCTCCGTAAGGATATTTTTTCCCTTTGATAAAATTTTTGATATGTTCGGAATATTCACCATAACCATCAGGATGGTTTGTTTTATCCCGACAAATCGTCATATTATCACCAGAAACCGATTCACCTGTGGCCACTAAGATATTATCACCGTTGTTTTTATCATAGCCCCGTAACCAAGCCTTGGCAGTTCCGCCGGGGGCTAATCCGATAAAAATTCTATCTCGATAGAATACACGATCTTTAACTAAGTGCCCGGCAGAAGGTTCACGCATCAGTTGTCTAACGTATGGTGAAAATTTAAATAGTGTTTGATAGGATTTTTTATCAATCACTGAATCCCAACAGACTGTCAATGATAGGGGCAAAGCTTCACCATGGTTTTTAATAACATCGGATACCCCTCCAATCCGTTTATTCCAAGTATTTACACTTCTATAATCTGAATTAGAGCCATCATTCATAAATTTTTGTACGATATAATTATCTTCATCCAAAAACTGGACAAAACTAATGCTGGCAGGGAAATATTCTGGAGTATTGATTTTAAATTCCCACCGTTTATAAGGCAATGGTTCGCTGTTACGTACAATAGGCTTATAAGTTATCTCTCGCGTGCCAAATGGTGTAGCAGGCTGAAAGCTGGCGGCTAACAAACGTATATAAACCCAACCAAGTCCTAGCGATAATATTACCAAAACTAGCAATATTATTAAGATTTTCCTCATTTTGAGATATCCTTGCTGTTATTATCAAAAATCACTCTGCCCCAATTATGATTGGGGCGGTTCGCATAAGCTATTTCTGCTGGAAGAACATTACCTTGGATGCTATTATCTTTTGTTTTCGCATTGTTCCAGTTTGCTAAATGGGCTAACGCCGTTGGAAGTCTATACGAGGAAGAGTGTTGCACATATTGTATTAATTCAGTCCTTTTCTATCAATATTGCTGGCACCCTTGGTTAATTTAGGTCGATTTTTTTTCTCGTACTGATTTCAGAATGACCGCCTAAGCGGTCACATTTAACATGAAATAGCGATTACAAAAAAATGTAAATAAGGTCGTTATTTCCAAATACAATCTTTTCTTTCTGCGTCATAAGCAGACAAATTTTCCTCAAAATCTACTTGTTTTCCTCTTGTATTTATATATGTAAGACCATAGTATCTTGCTCCCTGTGAAATGACCGTATACGAACCATTAAATTTTCCTTGAATCATTTCATTCCATACAGTTGTATACTGATATGGCCTATCCTCAGCTAATATTTCAGAATATTCCTTAACCAAAGCAATTGGTATAGCCATATGGGAATTTTCATACTTAACATAACCAACTCTGGCATTATCTTTTTTGAAATACATATCAGATAACTTTATGTTTATTGGTTTTTTACCACTGGAAGTAAAACAACCAATATCAATAGACCATTCAGAGGCATAAGCATTAGTAGATAATATAACCAACACCCCAAAAATAATATTTTTATTTGTCATGTTAACCCTTTCCATACTGGAAGACTCATCCTTTTTTAATTTAGAATGAGCCAAATAATAAAAGTGAATTTCCCCATGCGCTCCTACTATTTTTCGGGAGTGATCATTTTATCTATTTTATTAGAATCGATATTTGTTCTGTTTTTTATTTCTATATTTTGATGTTCAATAATATACTCTCCTTTTTCATGTGTTTTTTTTATGATTTTTAATTTATCTACTTTTGGATTGATATTAATATAGCCATTATTTCCTTTTTTTACCCATAAGCGATATTTGTATTTATTTTGTGGTGATGAAAATATAATTGAAGGAAAATTTATAGAATTATTATAGACTGTATGGAAAACAGGAGAGTAATTTATATTGTTATATTCATATTTTTCTTTATAATTTGGGTTTATAGTAACATCATTTATAAAAACAGTTAATATAGCACTTACATAAAAGTTTGTATCTTTTGTCGCAAGAGGATGCTGAGTATAAGCAAGCCCAATGTTGATTTCACTCAATTCCCATTGACACCAACCACCTCCACCAAGAGGAATTTTTGTTTCAAATCTTTGACCATTTTGATCTGATAAATCCCATTTAATTTCTCTTGTTCTCCTGTCTTTTCCAGTAGGACGAAAACTTGAATTATAGTGCGTTCTGGTACATTTATCGGATATGTACTTAGCAGTAATATGAGTTTTAGTATCTGATGGAGAGATATTGGATACCATAATAAATTGGCCTCCATTTTGTGGATTGATTGGCGAATATTTATCAAGTTTTTCATCTAAAATCCTATCACATCCAATCAGAGGTAAAGATAACATAATAATAGTTAATATTTTTATTCTACTCATGTTTTATCCCTTATTTGATCTTTACATGATGTGTATAAATATTGATGGCACGTTGCTCCACCTTACTTTTCTTATTGGAAAATAAGCATTTCTCTAATTCTTTTTCTAACTTTATGAAATACGGATACGATAGTGAATGTTTCTCTATTCGCATGTTATCGACATCTTTCTTCTTTTTAAAATCATCCATGTGTTCTTTATAAATTCTATTCTGTTCAGGAATGCATAATTCTATTGGTTTATTTTTTATCCTCTGAATGTAGTTGCCACTAAGATGAGCTAATGGAGTTATTCCGTGTGCATTTTTAGGTTGTGCATTATCAGGGTAATAATATAGACTTGATTCATCATATGGTAATAAATGAGGGGCTGAATAAAAATTGAATATATCTCTTTTGAGATTGCCAACGGCAATAAAATTTATTTTATTTGCGGATGCTGGCTCAATGTGGTGCATATCATGGAAATGTATGACTCTACCATGATGTAAATATAATTCTTCTGACTTTGTTTTGTATAAGGAGTCAAGTTCGGATGGCATTATAGTTGATTTTATTTCTGATGAATACCCTAAATTATCTAATCCTAATTTAAATAAATAATTATCCATATCTTTTTCAAATGGTAGACGTGGGACAGGATCATTTTTATTGACATGTCTATAATGGATGAAATTTCCAATTTCCTCTATCGCACTATAAGTAAATACTCTAGGAATACTATATGTATATAGGCAAGGATTGTAATATCTTAATTGAGAACTATGAAGGAATGCTAATGCACCTCCTAGACTATGACCACAGATAAATAGCTTTTTCCCTAAAGCTAATTCTTTTATGCCATTTAGTACAGGCATCTCTTGTTTATCATTATCAACATCGAATAATGCAGTTTTATGATTTACCTCCATAAATGCATTCCAAAAACCACTATGAACTTTTCCTTTTGAAACAAAATCATTTTCACTAAGCCATCTTGGTTTAAATTTAAGGTCAGTCAAAACATCTGTCCCACTGGCTGTTCCACGCCAACTAATAATTAACTCGGTTTTGTTTGCTACATAAAACATCTGGGTATCCAAATTGTCTTCAGTATCAATGAATTCCACATGAGTATAGCGATCTTTGAAAGGAACATCATAGACAATTGGTTCAAATTGGTTATCTTCAATACGATTAGGTATATGTGATAAATCTAAGAGCTGCGTTGTAAAAAAGTGCGAGATAGAACCTATACCCTTTTTATTTTCATCATCTCCAGTTTTCAGTAGATCCGCATAAACTAAAACAGCCATCAATCCCTGATTATAAGCATTAATCAAAGAATAATCTCTTTGGTGATGCAATAACAACGACCAAGCCCGGAATGGGCAAACTTCTATTATATGACGGGAGTCCATTTCTTCAATACTGATTCCTGCTATTGAACGTTCAGGGAAATGATAGGCAGGTAGTTTTTCTTCTTCCCATCCTTCAATATTTGGCATTCTATCTATCAATTCCCCAATAGTCACATAATGGTAAAGGTGCCCGGCAGATTCAGTTTCTGGCCTGACAGTAGAGTGTTCTTCTCCGCGTTTTATCCTTAGTGGCCGCTGTTCCATTTCATCGGTTAAAGGCTGAGCAGCTATTTCTAACATTAAGGGAATAGCTGTCAGACTTTCTTCACGGATTAAGCCATTGCCATCAGTCATTCCCTTGCGGACATCACAGCGATTGTGAAGATGTGGTGGGCGGAATCGGACATAATGCTAACGGCCAGATACGGGACAAAATACCGTGGGTAATTTCGGGAAAATCATCCTCCAGTTTATCCCGTAAGCGGGCAATCAGTAGCGCAAAAGCTTCAAAGAGGCGCTGAATATCCGGGTCATGGGCGGTGACCAGAAAATCCGTTAAATGAGGGGATGATTTCGCCACGCGCTGCGCCAGCTCCCGCAGGTAAGCGCGTTCTTGCAGGTACAGTGATTCCTTGTTATTTTTCATTAAATTTAACTTATGTTGTTATCCATCAGATATCGGAATGGTGCTGAATTAATAGAGATTCGGTCTATAATTGTACACATTCATCAGTGAAATTAATTAGCCAGTTAGATTCAATTTTCGTCTAATTTTGGTGGAATATTGGCCTGTTAGCGGAATTTGCACGGGAATTCAGACAAAAATAAGGATGGCAGGCAAGTCAACGGCTTGACTCCACCTAGCCTGAAAGGGAGAGCAAGATTGCGGTACATCTGTGCACTTTTGGAAACAGATATCGCTGGACAGATAACCCAATGTCTACTTTGGAATCACGACCATTATTTGAAAGACGAAAAGTCCAAATTTCTTTCAAAAAGATAAACGATGCTTAGGAAATATCTCAATACTTTCCGAAGACAGGGTTAGTGCTGAACATTGTTGTGCAAAGCGGACGCTTTCTTTTAGTTCCATGCCTTCTAACCAGCAATGTACAAGACCTGCCATCATAGCGTCGCCTGCACCATTGGTATTAATGATATTGGTGCTGATTGCGCTTGACCATCCTGATGTATTATCTCTTTCGCTGTAATAAACACCTTCGGCATCCATGCTCAAAATTAAGCGTTGGACGCCATGTTGATGAAACCAATGTGCAGCATCCGCGGCATCTTCTTGAGTTTCAATTTTTATCCCACTCAGAATTTCTGCTTCGGTACGATTGGGCTTCAAGGTATGGATATGTGATAGTAAATGGCGGATTTTGGATGCCTTGGCTCTGGAAACGGTATCAACAAAAATCGGAACAGTATCGGCATGATTAAATAACCAGTCTAAGGCTTCTTCCGTTAAGTTACAGTCAACCACTAACACGCTCGCATGTTGGATTAAAGATTTAGATTGAGATAATAAAGTTGGTGTGAGTTTTTCCAGAATGCACATATCATTAACAGCAACGATACACTTTCCATTTTCGTCAATAATAGAATTGCAAATTGATGTTTTTTCTCCTTCTAATTTATATAAATATTTAACGTTAACACCGGCTGATTTTGTTTGCTCAAATAGTGTTTTTCCATATGCATCATCACCAATGACAGAAATTAAATAACTTTCATTTTTTAATAAAGCAATGTTCTGAGCAATATTTCTACCGACGCTACCTGGTGTCGAAATAATTTTCCCTGGGTTGGAATCTTCATAAATGAGTTTGGCAGAGGTATAGCTTGTTAGATCTATATTGGCTGCACCAATTGTTACAGTGTAAACATCGTTAGATAAAATATACCCCTTGCCTTTAATATAACCTTTTTTACTTAGGTTCATAATATGTCCTGCAACACATGAGCGACTGATTCCGAGGATATCAGCAATTTCTTGTTGCTGAATAAAAGGATCACGCTTTAGCAGTTGCAATATCTGGTTTTCCCTTTTTGACATATCACACCCTTGATTGTTTTTTTGCACTGATGTTGTATTTCATGTCTGACAGACAGTAAAGACTATTTTTATATTTCTTTTCCATTATGAGAATATGATCGTAAGATTGATAAGGCCAGAAAATGACATAAAAATGTGACAAGCATCTCGAATATTATGCTAAAAAATTAATAAAAATCAGATTGTTAAATACGTAAAGTAAGTAAACTATATTTTATCCTGTTTTAATGTTTTTAAAAACAAAGTGTTATATTGATCTGTGAAAATCACAAACATATGTTTGGTTTTGATGATTTATTGATTTCTATGATTAGGTAAAACTGGGGATGTGATGAAATGATGACAGTTGATAATCATGAATGGCACTAATATGTTATTAATGGTTATATACCAAAATCATAGGTATAAAGGTTAATCCTGATGCTATGACTGACTTTTGTTTAAAATCCCCCTGCCACATAGTTAGCTATATGGCTAGGGGGACTCTTTACCACTAATCTACGGCTCAAATTCTATTCGCTAAGTATTATTTTTTGTCATCCAGCATATGGTATGAAACGGCAATACCTGCGGCTTGACCTGCAAGTGAAGGCTCATCACTGGCTAAATAAAGCCCTGCAATATAGTGGCTATCAACAGCATATTTTTTGTATTTTCTGGCGTAGCGCTCACCGATACGGAATAGGCGTTTATCACTTAACGTAAATAATGCCTCATCAACCGCGCCATCTCCCCAGACTTCCAAGCTTTCGATCACACTGCCATTGAGCTCAATTGACGTCGTTTCTGATGTTACTGTACCCAGTGTGTAAGATGCACCGTTGGCAAATGTGATCGTCATCCCCCCCACTCTGGGAGCATTGCCAATTCTACGGACATATCCAGTCAATGATTTTATTTGATTGTATTTGCCGTTGATTAAAGATGGCTTTAATGGCTCCTGCATTTGATCGTCTTCTGTCAGAGCCTGAATTCTCATTTTGGGAGTCTGACGATCGAATACGGTAGAATAACTGATGGTTTTGGGATAGAAACCACTTTCAAGGCTATTCTTTTGTAGATGCTCAATCATTTCAAGACACTCTAAACCGTGTAACAAACAATATCCTCTGACAGAAAATAAATTATTGGTGATATTTGCTGCGGTTGACGTGTTTATCGCATCGTTATATTGACGCGTATACGTTTCATGAATATAGCTGTTAGCCTTGGTATATAATTTATCGATAAGCTGTTTTAATTCATTAACTTCTATATCGGATAAACCAATATCCTTTTGCTTCTCTATGCCCATTTTCCAATAAGGAACCTGTAACATGAGAGTGTTGGTATACATCGGGAGAATTTGGTAATTTGTTTTATTATCAAAGGACTTGAATTTTTCATCTATACTCACCAGATATCTCGCCAGAAACATATAAGCTTCACGGCTTTCTTGGCTACCCGGTGAGGTTTCCAACATGTATTGGACATGTTCCATTTTACCTTTAATTTCTTGTATATCGCCATTCAATATACCTTGAATGGTTTTGAGAACAGCATCCTCTATCATCTGCTCGACTTTTTGCAGAATTTGTTCCCAAGTATTGTCTGCCTGTTGAGGCCAAAAGAGTCCTAACAGAAAAGATATTGCCGGACCTGGGCCAGGAATAAATCCTATACCACCAATAATGGCATCTTTTATTATTCCGGAGGCATCCCATTCATAATCAGGAGTAGAAGTTGCATAAGGAACGATTAACATGGGTTCAGGCATTGAAGGGATAACTTCTAAAGGTAATGTTTCATTCTCATTGATATTTATAGATGTGTTATTCATAAGTTTATTTTTTACCTTAAAGGTGAATTTAAAATTTATTGGTTATAGAATATTTTTCCTTATCATTACTTATTATATCCAGTCACAAAGGCGCGTTTATCTGTATCATTATAAATGACAACCTTGCTGTAATATAGCGAGTTGCTTGGTGATTGTAATATGCCGTCTTCCCCTGCTTTCACTATGATAGAGGAAGATTCGAACCATTGTGATGTGAAAGAATGCGACCAATAAAACACTGCTCTAACTTCTGATGCAGGGCCGGAATTGGCGATATAATAATTGGGGCGTGTTTCAGGAATAATAGGCGTATCAGTTCTTGTTGCCTCAATAGAAGAGTGTGGTTCTATTGTCATATCTCTATAAGGAATGACGGTGAGAGGTTCTGAGGCAGGGGTATTTTGAATGCCAGATTCTGATGTGATATTGTAAGTGTTATTAATTGTTACTGAACCACCACTTATATTAATTGTAATCATAAGATATACTCCTGTTAAATTTAAGGTGATTTAATAAATAAGATCATAAACATAATGTGAATGTGATTTCGGTGGGTATTCTAAACAGGTTTTTAGGGCGGAGTAAAAGATAAAAAATAGCAGTTTGATTTAAGATTTATATAATTCCATGAAATAATATCATCAGTAATTAGGTATGATTGGATAATGTATATTAGTCTATTGCTATTATTTTATTTTTTGTAGATTGGTAATGTATTATATAGCCCAATATAATTGGGCTAATAGTGATATTTATAGAAAGGCTCTAAGCCATTGCATTCTGGTATAAATCCCAACGGTTACCATAAATATCTTCAAAAACTACGACCATACCATACTCTTCCTGACGAGGTTCTTGGCAGAAATGGACGCCATTCTCTTTCATTTTATGATAATCACGCCAAAAGTCGTCAGTTTGCAGGAACAGGAAGACTCTGCCACCACATTGATTACCGATAAACGCTTCCTGTCTTTCATTAGATGCCCTTGCCAGTAATAAATTGCAATCACTCTCAGGGTTCGGGGTGACAACAACCCATCTTTTATCAGGCTGAGGCGTATCTTCCACCAGCGTAAATCCTAATTTATTAGTGTAGTAATCAATGGCCTTGTCGTAATCATCTACAACAATAGCAACATAACCCATACATCTTTTTTGTGTTCTCATGGTATTCCTATAGTTACTGATTTAAAAATTACAGCATTCGGGTGCCTAGGTTCACATCTTTTTCTGGTTGGATCAAAACAGTGCCTTGATCGTCACAAACGGCCGCTAAAACTAACACTTCGGATTTAAATCCTGCTACCCGCCTTGGGGGAAAGTTCACGACTGCCAGTATTTGTTGACCAATTAATTGCGCTTCCGTGTAGTTTTGGCATATCTGGGCAGAGCTCTGTTTTTCGCCGATATCACTGCCAAAATCGATATACAGTTTATAGGCAGGTTTGGTGGCTTTTTCGTTTTTTTCGGCTTTGATAATTTTGCCAACGCGAATATCGAGAGACATAAAGGCGTCGAGGGTAGCGGGTGTAGTCGTTATATTTTCCATAGGGTTTAATTCATTGTTTAAATTATGTTATTTAGCATAAGAGAAATATGGAAAAATGTATAGATGTCAGCGAACTCCGCCCACAATTTATGGATACGTTTTCTTATTGTTTGGCGTTCAATTGGGGCTATCAGTGCTATGGTTGGCATAACTCAGTCAGTAAAAAATAGTCAGTAGAAAAATCGGGCAATTGCACCATAGTTATAGATAGCTTGCCGGAGATTATGCAATGAAACAATTTAATAAGAATGCTCAGGCTTACAATATCGTAAGAAGGAAAATCACTTACCCAGACACGTTATATGTCTCTCTTGCCAGTCGAACCCCAGCTAAAGAAGCGGCGCTGGATATCGGATGCGGTAACGGCGTTTCTACAGTGCGCCTGCAAGGGTTATTTGAACATGTGGAAGGCTGTGATATTGGTGACGCTTTGATCGACAAAGCCAGGCACAACTCCCCTGATATTCAGTTTAACGTATCTCCGGCCGAAACCTTTTCACCCTCGCATTCCTTCGATCTCATTACCAGTGCCACTTCCTTCTATTGGATGGATCGTAAAAGAATACTGATGAACCTACGGGAGTGGCTTAAACCCGGCGGGCTTTTTTGTGCGTATAAATATGGTTTTCCTGTGGTATATGGCCCGCTGCGCGATTATATCGAACGGGAGTTGGTTACCCGCTGGTCACGTTATCGTGATCCCCGCCTTACCCAATATGACAATACGCTGGAACTGATGGGCGATTGCCCACATCTTCAAGATGCGTGTCGGGAACTTTTTGCCAACATGATTTTCCTCAGCCCAGAAGAGGTCGCGTTATTTTTTCTATCCACCAGTTATGTCACCCGATATATCGAAGAGGAAGGCGGCGAAGAGTATGAACATCAATTTATGACGGCGGTAACGAACATCGACAAGTCATCATCGGTTGCCGTCAATTTCGATATTCATGCGTTTACTGCGGTCAAACTTAGGTAATTAATTGATGCGATCCAATCCCTGAATCAGTGAAAAATGGGATCAGCCTGCCTGCATAAAAAAAGGCCGCTTATAGTGCGGCCTAAAACATAAAATAAGCAAGGAATTAAATTTAATAAACCAGGAGTATATTATTAAGAGAGTATTGATTTCTGATCCAAAATAAGACCGGGTTCCATAGCAATGTAGCCCATCAGAGTCATTTCTCTATAAACTGCGATAATACACTCGTAGAACATAATACGTGCTGTACCCGCGTGTGGCAAGTCAGTAATTGTAGACATCCAGCAACAATTTTTCATATGCTGCATATCTATATTTAATGGATCTGTCATATCGACGCTAGGCATAAATGTCATGAAACTCTTCATGACAGGCATGCTCATCATCATTTGCATGTCGTTAGTATTCATCGACTGCATATTCATTGGTTTCATCGAGGACATATTCATCGGTGAAATTTTTACGGTGGTACACGAATACATTGTATCAATATTTAATGTTGTGACATTCCAGCGAAGAGTATCACCTATATTGGCTTTAAGCGTAATATTCAGTTCGTTATCGACTGAAACAAGCATATCATCTTCAGGCATAATACGAACATATTTATGGTACATAGAGGAGGGGTGAAGTGCGGAAGGATTATTGATATCTTTGCTCAGTTTACCATAATCATTCATAATTTCTTCAGCTTTTACTGCAACTAACATATCAATGTTTCTCATTGTAGTACCCTCATTAGTTAACGTGATTTTATAAGCTGCTTGCGGACTATATAATAACAAAGAAATATAAACGCCAAGCCATAAAAAGAATCTTATAAAAAAATAAATTTATCATGATAAAAGTTTTTTAAATAATATTTTAGGCGTATTGGTTATCAATTATATTTATTTAAATGGTTTCATGGGATTTGTTTGGCTATATTGCCATTTAAAATGGCTTTATTATTCAATGTGAATTTTTTCTTATCTAACTTATTAAATTACACTATGATATTGTTTAGTTGAGTGTATAATTTTCATTATCATTATACCCAATGGATTATCAATCTCAGCACGGCTAATAAAATAGCAACTTGAAAAATTTGAGAGATAAAGGGAGAACATGGTGGTTATTAGGTAGATAGTGATTATCAGGTAAGTTAACCGTGTTGGTTATAAGAATATTTATCTCAATGCTTACCTGATATTAATTTACCGTTATTGGTTTTATGCTTGTAATATCATTTTTTGACACGTTTTCTCAGTTGATCTTTTACAACTTTGCCATTGGCATTTCGGGGTAAGGTTAAAAAAGTATATCCTTTGGGGCGTTTATATCGTGCGACTATCGTACAAATATAATCATCTAACGCTTGCTCTGTGATTGATATATTTTCATCGAGTTCAATAAAGGCATGGGGAACTTCTCCCCAATAGGGATCGGGTTTTGCCACAATCGCGGCAGCCAAGACACCGGGATAACTGGATAGGGCATTTTCCAGTTCAAGGCTGGAAATATTCTCACCACCGGAAATAATGATATCTTTTTTCCTGTCGATGATTTTGATATAGCCATCAGGTTCGACGACCGCCAGATCACCGGTATAAAACCATTGATTGGTGATCTCCGGTGTGACATGACGGACAGGATCATAAGCGGCCACAATATTACCGCGGATTGCGACTTCACCGATGGTTTTGCCATCAAAAGGTACTTCCGACTGGTTATCTCGATCAATAACGCTCACCTGTCCCTGTAAATTAGAGACAATTCCCTGACGCATCCGCTTTAAGATTTTTTCTGATCTTGGCAATATCTGCCATTCCTGCTTATTGTCACAAACCACCACCGGGCCATAAGTTTCGGTTAACCCATAGACATGGGTCGCATTGATACCGACCTCATCCAGTAATGAAAACATCATTTCTGTCGGTGGGGCACCGGCAATAAGACCATAAACGCGGCCACCAAAATGCTGGCCATGCTTTTGCGTTATTTTGCCTAACGCGTAGTGAATAATGGGGGCACCACAATAGTGGGTGACGTTATGTTCCTGCATAAGCAGCATGGCTTCTTCTGCATCAAATTTCCTTATACAGATATGTGTACCCGCCCGTGCTGCCACTGTCCACGGGAAACACCAGCCATTGCAGTGAAACATGGGCAGCGTCCATAAAAAGATAGGATGCCTGGGCATATCCCAATCCAGAATATTGGAAATCGCATTTAAAAACGCGCCACGGTGAGAATAAACCACCAGTTTAGGTTGTCCGCTGGTGCCCGACGTTGAATTAATACTGATGGCTTCTTGTTCGTCAATTTGGATAAATGAGAGGGTTTTTGATGGATGTGCGGTGAGCAGTGATTCATAAGGCAGGCTTTCACATCCAGCAGGAAGTATAGGAACCGTTGGGCTATTTTTATTATCAATTTCATTATCAACAACAATTATCTTAACTGGATTATTAAAAGAGACATTATTTAATAGTGAAAGATAAGTTTTATCAACAAATAATATTTTTGGATGCAGTTTTTCAAAGACAAAATTTAATGTGGCGGTATCTGTACGGGTGCTCAAGGCATTGAGAATGCCGCCGGACAAAGGAACAGCAAAATGTAATTCAAGCAATTCGTGGATATTCGGTAAAAGGGCTGAAACTACGCTCCCCTTATCCACCCCCATTTGCTGGAGAGAGATAGCGATCTTTTCGCAGCGATTAGCGTATTGGTGCCAAGTCCAACGCTGTTTTCCATCAATGACGGCGATATCATTACCATTGCTTAATACCGCTCTTTTGAGAAATAAAATCGGTGATAATGCCGTGCCGGTATATTCATTTAAGAATGAATTATCGAGAATCATACTCTTCACCTCATATTATTGTCTTTAACAAAATTATTCTGTCTTTTAAAAGTAATCTCTGGCAGAAGAATAAGCAATCTTGATAAGATAACTACGCAAAAATAGATTGAATAGTGCTATTTAAGCTAATAAAAAACGTTATCCACGAATACGAAAAGAAAATACAAAAGGAAAAACTATGTTTAATTTAGCAGGAAAAATTGCTTTTATTTCAGGTGGAACTAAAGGCATTGGCAAAGGGATTGCCAACGTGTTGAAGCAAGCGGGGGCTGTGACCATTATTGCAGGAACTGATGAGGTGCGCGGAGCCGCCATTGCCAAAGAACTGGGCGTCGATTTTATTCCTCTTGATGTGACTGATCAGGCGGCATGTAAAAATGCGATTGATCAGATTGTTGAAAAGTATGGCAGGCTCGATATTCTTTGTTCCAATGCCGGTATTTTCCCACAACATTACCTTAAAGATATGACTGCGGAAGAGTGGGATTTAGTGCATACCATCAACCTTAAAGGGACGTTTTTCTTGGTGCAAGCTGCATTGAATGTGATGGAAAAGCAGCGTTACGGGCGTGTGGTTATCACGTCATCCATAACGGGAGAAATAACGGGGATTTCGGGTTACAGCCACTATGGTGCCAGTAAGGCAGGGCAACTTGGGTTTATGCGCAGTGCGGCGTTGGAATATGCGCAGCAGGGGATCACCATTAATGCGGTGATGCCCGGTATGATCATGACGGAAGGCTTGCAATCATTTGGTGATGAATTCCTCAGTGATGCGAAAGCGTCCACACCAATGCGGGCGTTGGGAACGCCTGAAGATATTGGTTATGCTGCCTGTTTTCTGGCTTCTGATGAGGCGAAATATATTACCGGACAAACGATTGTGGTTGATGGCGGGCTAATTTTGCCAGAAGTACCCGCGTGATTATCTTACAAAGATTGTCGTAAGAGAGTAGAAAAAGGTAAGATGACCTATCAAATAAACACAGGGAGGGGAATCGTTCTCTTCCTGGTTTTTTTATTGTCTGAATCAGGTAGAAATATTATGTCACTGAATAATGAGCGTAAATCGCTGCCACTGCCAAGCGGGCACAATAAAGTGCTGCTGCACTCATGTTGTGCGCCATGTTCTGGGGAAGTGATGGAAGCCATGTTGGCTTCAGGCATTGATTTTACAATATTTTTCTATAATCCCAATATTCATCCGCTGAAAGAATACGAGCTGCGCAAAGATGAAAATATTCGTTTTGCACAGCAGATGGGTATTCCTTTTATTGACGCTGATTACGACCGTGATAATTGGTTTGAACGCGCAAAAGGCATGGAAAATGAGCCTGAACGAGGTATTCGTTGCACAATGTGCTTTGATATGCGTTTCGAGCGAACCGCACTGTATGCCCATGAACATGGTTTCCCGGTGATTACCAGCTCACTCGGTATTTCACGCTGGAAAAATATGCAGCAAATCAATGATTGTGGTGTTCGTGCTGCTTCTCGTTATCCTGACCTGACGTATTGGGAATATAACTGGCGCAAAGGGGGCGGATCTGCCCGCATGATAGAAATCAGCAAACGTGAAGAGTTCTATCAACAGGAATATTGTGGCTGTATTTATTCTCTCAGAGATACTAATCGCCATCGTCTGGCAACTGGCCGTGAAAGAATCAAATTAGGTACGGTCTTTTATAGTGCAGATAACGGCAAAAAAGATAGCGAATCGCTGTAATCAAAAAAAAGCCTGCGCGAAGCAGGCTCAAAATACGGCAAAGATAAAAATCCCTGGTGGTGACTTAGAGCCTAGTCGGATTAGCTCTAAAACTGGCGATGAGTCACCATGACTATATGTGAGTGGGATACTGCCGTCCAATGGATTGCACAGATCAATCAGCGGAGATTGATCGATAAAAACGATCATTCATGACTTCTCAGGCATAACAAGCTCTGGCGCGGTTAGGTGTCCCACCAAAACGTCGGCGATAGCTTTGGGTGAAATAGGACTGACTGGAAAAACCCGATTCCAATGAAATATCAGCAATACTCATTTCGCTATTCAATAATAATTGATGAGCGTAAAGAATACGCTGTTCACTGATCCACGCTTTGGGTGAAGTGCCATAGACACTGTTAAACAGCTCCTTGAAAGAGGTCAGCCCCATACCGAATTCGCGTGCGAAGTCATTTAATTTCCATTCCTTGAGATAATGCGCTTCCATAAATGTTTGCAAACGTTCTACCTGACGGTTACTTAATTTCCGCAGAATAGACATTAACAAGGCTCCCTGTTGACCCAAAGAAAGCAACAACAATAACTCTTCAACCCTTAATTGAACCAAAGCGGGAGGGGAATCATGCGCCAGTAAGTTAGCTAGCCCGCGAATGCTTTCCGTTAACAAAGGGAATTGGCGAAAAGGAATCAACCGATAAGCCGGAAATTCCTGTCGCTCTATCTTACTGAGTAATGGCCCAAAACGTTTCAAAAAGCTACGTAAAAAATCCATATGTAAAGGTAGCCATAATAACTGGCAACTTTCCGTATGGGTTTTGGCTGTATAGCTTCCGGGGTGGGTAAACAGGATCTCATGCGATTTGATGTGATAACTATTGATGCAATCTTTCCATACCATTTCACCATCGAGTAAAATATATAGCCCTCTTTGTTTATGCTCAATGATATTGAAATCCGGCATAGATAATTGGGTTGTGCAAATATTCTTTTGATTTAATCCCGTCGTCCTTTTCATTTAATATCCCTAAATTTCCGTATCATGAGTAATCATTTTTTGTGATGAGTATATTTATTTTATATATTATATAACTAAATAAATATTTGTGTTAGGGTTAAGTGTAAATTTTTACGATAAAAAATAGTTTGTCTGTTTTTTTACCTTATGTTGATTAATCTTTAAGACGAACGTGGCTTATTATCTCTCCGCTGCGTGGGGAGGTAATAAATGTATTTTGAAGTGAGAAAAGTATACAAATATTTATATATCCTGATTATTGAGTTGGTTATCCTAAAAAATTTTATCGGCAATAAATATCAATAATATTCGAAATTTTAAAACCCAAACTAATTCATTTTTAAATAAATACTGCTATTTTCATTCACTAAGTGAGTTTTAACGGTTGGCTATTGGCAGAACTCTTTAACCTTCAGATTAATGTGTTCTTATGATTTTGATATGCTACTGGCTTATTAATGTTTTGTATCCATTGTTATGGAATTATGAATTTATATGGCTTGTGCCTATAAAAATAGGCAAAAAATGGGTTTTTCTGGATTATTTTATTCAATAAATATGAGATAATTCAACGACAAATCAGAGGATTAAACTCAAATGGAAACTTTATCCGTGTAATAACGCTATAAATGCCTCTGTTATAGCTTCGTAGATTGTTTTTTATACTTGTACAATGCTAGGATGTGTTTTCACAGCCTATTTCTGTTACCTGTGTTTCTATTACCTGCTAAGGCATATGCAAGATATATTGCTGATGAAATATAAGAAAAAACCACAAAAACGAGAACAATATGAAAAAGTATCGTTTTTCAGATAACGCTTTTTTATGCGGCGTATGGCTCCTTTGGGCAATTGCATTGGGACTATATCTGTATGGTGCCCATCGTAGTTGCGCCATAACAGCAATTTTATCTTTTTTCGCCTTAGTGTCTTACTTTATGAACATGAAATTGAGAATAAACGCTATGTTTGGAAAAAAAACAACCGAGTCACCTGCTGCCAGTTCTGTGGCACCCATTGTGGGCATTAAGACCGAAGAGAAAAAATTACCTGAAGCCGAAACTCGTCCCAATACCATTATTGCAAAAAACTCTGTATTCAAGGGTGATATCGAAATGGAAGGGGATATCCAAGTCTGGGGTAAAGTCATTGGTAATATTCGTGTAAAAGGCGGAGCCATTCGTATTATGCATGCCGGTAAAGTGGAAGGTGAGCTGAATGCCCCTGAAATTATCATTGACGGCCATGTTGAAGGGACGTGCTGTGCGGATACATTGGATATTCTTGAACATGGCGAATTACGGGGCATCAGCCGCTGCGGCAGCATGTCAATCCGGCGTGGCGGGCTATTTGTAGGTCAATCCGAACAGGTTGAGAATAAGAAAAAATCAGACATCGAGCGGGTTATTTCCATCAGAGACAACCAAGGTGACAAACCAAAAGCGAAAAGCAACGCTTGATTTATAGTGGCTTATAAAATACAACGGCCGGGAAATGGGTATAATTTTCCGGCAGTTTTGTTTTTATGGCTTGTATTTCAAGGGGGTGCTGTGATTGTTGAATGTAATCAGCAATGCAGCATAATCAGTGGTACCTACACTTCGATTAACCCAGAGAAGACAAGCACAGCGTGTCAGTATCGCCATAAGCCAAACTCACACCTATCGAAGTTTGCGTTATTGATTTACCCACGGCTTGGCAAGCGCCAGCGTAATCAAATATCGCTCTTCATCAGGATGCCGGTCATCTTCGAAAAGCGCCATACTCAACATAATCTGGTACTGATCATTGGCTTGCCAATAGGTTGTTCCTGCACCGCCTTTCATATTGCGAAGGTTCTCATGCAATTCTGGAGTATTAGCCAAGGGTAGATACCCTTTAGTAAGCTCCCAACCCGCTTTATGCCATTGATCTTGTAAATCCAATACAATCTTGATCGCATCGTCATAGAGTAACGGCTCAATTTGTGGTGACATACGTACGCCATCAATTATTCCATCATCAAACATAACAGTAAAAAATCGAGCTGGGGGGGTAACAAATCCATATTTAGGGTCAATAAAGCGCAAACGCGCATCTGTTTTTGGGACGTTGTACCAAGCATGCCCCGGAAGGTGCGGAGCAATATCGGCACTGGAACGCTGTCGCATATTCTCGTAAGGTTCACCAATCACCAATGCTATCTCTGGTTTATTGGAATAAAAAGAGTGATAGAAGTAGGCAGCAATCAGACTGAGAGCTATTAATAATGTGAGGATTAAACCAGCACGTCGTTGACTTATTTGTTGCAATAAACTCATTCTACACCTTGCCCTGCCGCAATATTTTTTAGAGATTTTTCGAGCAAATTTCGGTTGCTGTTATGTAGCATCTCATCAAAACGTTCTGCTGCCTTAAGCACGAAAGGCATACGTTGATTAACATCAGCGAGATTGGCATATGGTTTCTTATCGCTAAAGCTAATAGTTCTATCATCATCGACACGTCGGCATTGACTCGCCAGCGTTAACTCGACAGGTTCTGTTACATTAGGGAGAAGATTTGTGACATAGGCGAAATGGTTGCCACGCAATAATCCTACTAAAATAGCATCACTGTACATTGAGGGTTGTAAAATATTGACTTGTTCATGATAAGCGAGATATTCAACACTTTTAGCAATATTACCTGCTTCTATCGCTTCAAAGGTTTGCAGGATCTCTTTATAAAAGCGGCCAAATGGCAACTTCTTTTGGCCTATCGGCCACAATATTGGGAACTGGCTATTATCGTAGATTTTTTCGCGTAAGCGCAGACAAGTTTTAAGTTCTTTCAATCCGCGTTGCTTATAAAAAGCATGCAATGGATACACATCCAGAAATAACGTTGTGTTTCCCAATGCCATCATTTCATACACATGATTAAATGATGCCTGTGTTAAACCTGCATCAGGGATCGCCGTTGTCGCTGACAAGGGATTGTTGTCGCTGGTTTGCTGACGCTTTTTCATCGCTTCAGCAATATTCGCACTTTCACGTTCGCTCATCGGTTGTGGGTGAATTGGCCAATCCGATTGCCATGATGTATCTACCTCTATCATGCGCTCAACCATGCGTTTTTGGGCGTCATTGTCAGCTTGCATCTTTTCGACCATATCAGAGGCATGTAACAAACCACAACCGACTTGCTTAGAAGCGAAAGCAGCAAGACCCGCCCATTGGAAACGGTTATCGTGCAACCATAACTTAGCATAAGCTGCATTAATGCGTTTATTGCGCTCCTTGGGGTCTGCAATCAGTTTACCACCGGGTGCGACAATGTCTTCGGCCTCTTTCTGATACCTGCGCCAAATACACTCACAGGTGAGTATGGGGACATCAATGACTTTAATTTGTTTTCCATCTTTTTCTTCGAAATGACAATCGCACGCTGCGAC
The DNA here is from genome assembly GCF_000968195.1 of Xenorhabdus doucetiae. Lineage (NCBI taxonomy): Bacteria > Pseudomonadati > Pseudomonadota > Gammaproteobacteria > Enterobacterales > Morganellaceae > Xenorhabdus > Xenorhabdus doucetiae. Next base: position 3,116,765 of record NZ_FO704550.1, on the reverse strand, counting down.
AGATTGGGTGCTTTGGTACAAATCTATGTCATCATATTTATGTTTTTTAAAGATTTGGGTCATTTACGTCTTCCTGATTAAAATATGTTTAATATCATCCTGTTACTAAAATACGTATTGCCTTCCACACGCCTCATTTGTATTTTTAATGATGCGTGACAGCTATACTGGCTGAGGAGGATCTATTTTGACAGTGAAGGGGGTGCTGGTTAAACCTTCTGCAAGATTCATCCCACTACCATCACTCGTTCCTGAGTGCTCCAATTTGTTATTTTTCAATGTGTAAGACACATTAGGTATCGGTTTATTCGTGTCATCTTCAACAAGTTTAATGTATAAATCACGTTTAAGTATTTTCTGACAATCATGGCAATAAATAGAATTTTCATTACTCATCAATCTTTCTCCTGTTATTTCTCTTATTCCATCACCATTCATCATCACCTGCTGTCGTCGTTGCCAGTTCCCGCAGGTACAGCGATTCTTGGTTGTTTTTCATTGAATTTTACTTATATCTTATCCATCAGAGATCGGTGTCATGCTAAATTAAAATAATATCCAGTCAGTTGAGGTGATTTATTGTACACATTAATCAATAAAATTAATGAACTAATTAAATCCAATTTTTGTCTGGTTTTGGCGGAATATGGGGTGTTAACGGAATTTGTACAGGAATTCAGGGCATTAAAAGAGGCATAAAAATGATATCTAAAAATACATTAAATATAGTTAATAAGTTACAACCATTTTCGATTGTTGAATTGGAAACCGAAAGATTGTGGCTGCGTGGCTGGAAGGAAGAAGATCGGGAGCCTTTCTTTCGCCTAAGTCATCATCCTGAAGTCATGGAATTTTTCCCTAACACACTGACCAAAGAGCAGAGCAATATTTTTATCGATAACTGCATACGTAAATTTGCAACGCAGGGCGGTTGGGGGTTATGGGCGGTTGAATTAAAACAGAGTGGTGAATTTATCGGGTGTGTCGGCTTGAATATCCCGAATATTGAATTTCCATTCTCTCCTTTTGTTGAAATCGGCTGGCGTCTGGATAAGCCATTTTGGGGGCAAGGTTATACTTGTGAAGCTGCCCGCAGAATTTTTGCTTTCGCATTTACGGAAATCGGGCTGGAAGAAGTGGTCGCTTTTACTACCGTTTCTAATTACCGCTCGGAAAGTGTGATGAAGAAATTGGGCATGACCAGAGATGAAAAAACCTTTTTGCATCCGGGCCTGAAAGAGAATCATCCCTTGAGAGAGCACGTTCTGTATCGGCTGCGGCGTTCCGATTTTGTGTGAAACACAAGGTCATCCCTGATGGAAAGGGATAACCTTGATGGACGCTATTTTAGGCCGAAGGTGTATGCCGGAGGGTTATTGTCTGGAGATAACCAGAGCGACGCGGCCGATAAATTTGATGTCGCTGACGGCACAATCAAACGTGACATCGCTGTCGCTGACCCGAATCTTGCTGATTGGGATTTTGGCGATCTTTTTAATGCTGTGCATACCCTCAATATCCACCAGCCATAAGCCATCCTGAATATTATCTTCTTGGGTATCCAGCAGATACCATGAGGCACCATCATCAATAATCAGCGGATTTTTCAGTTCCTTGGAAATCAACTCGCTGTCCAAAATCACCGGATTAGCTTCATTAAGCTTACCGCCCGATAATTTTACGCGAGAGATGGACGGGGCAATGATATCTTCCAACCGTTCCGCTTTTTTGCCGCTTTCTCCATCTGGAAACATTTCTCCCTGACCCGTGCTCAACCACAGCAGTGAAGCGCCCGTTTCGAGATTGCACTGGATGATCCAATCCGCCGGAAAACTATCACGAAGGTAGCGATTTGCCATCGTGCTTTTGGAAACGCCCAAATGGTCACTCAGGGCCTGACGTGATTTATATCCATACGCGCGGACAAGACGTTCAATAGCAGGTCTTCCCCCACTATCGGCCCCCATTTTGATCTCAATATTGGTATTTTTCATTGACAGTACAGATAAGAGCTATTAGTATCCCACAAAAGTTCTCATATTGAGATCTTTAATGAGCCAAGATTGGTTAAGCCGAAAACCATCGAGAGATATTGCATCATGAACGCCCAAATTTCAATCTTTATACTCGTCGCATTTCAAGAGGCATTTGAAATGGAGGGAACATATGGCGAATACTGAAAAAGCAAAGTTTGCCCAGATTAACCTCGGCCAGCGGCTGGAAGGATTGAATCATTTGTCGAGGATCAGGGCGACCTATTGGGGGGAAAATGAGACGGAGTTAAACCGGTTTTTAGCTGATATGCGCGATAAAACAGACAGCTACTACGAAGAGAATAAACGAGCGTTATCGGCCATTTTCTATTTGGCGAATATCCCGCGCTCCCGCCATGACAGTGAATTCAACCATTTTACCCAAGCGGAAAAACAGGCGCTGATCAAGGCAATGAATCATATCAAGGTCGTGGTCAGTCAGTTTCCTAAGCACCTGACACTGGTTGGCTAATCACCGCTTTCTGTTAAACATTTTCTACTAAACACATTACCTCTTTGAACAAATGGCATGAGTACGCCAGGCCCTTGCACATCCTTAATATGGTGAAATTGATGAATTTTGATGTTATCTCGCATAAACAACATGGCATACCACAAGGCGTTTCAATGGCAGAGCGCTTGCTCTGGGAAGTCAACGCAGAAGATCATCAATGGCGTCACCAATATATCGGGCAGATGCCGGATTTTCTGGCGAAATATTTCAGCCATCGTTATGCCGATATCTTTACTCGTTCAGGCCGGCGTGAGGCAAATGCTTTCCTGAGAAAAACGGTTGGGCAGAATGTGTTGCCAAGATTGCAGTTGGCAAAAGCAAGGTATCAATTTCACCATCGTATCTCCGGTATGGCGCCTTTTCCTTTTATTGAGCAATTAGAAAATGTGGCGACCTATGATCGCAAACAGCTTTTGAAACTTGCCCACACGATTTCTGTTTTTATTTCCGGCAATTATGAGCACTATTCTGTGCTTGTTACCCAAAAGCCCTCATCAACCCCTGTTGACGGCCAAAACGATCAACCATTTTCCCGTGTTACCCGATTGTACCGATTGCTGGCAAAACTGACGTTGCAATGTGGTACTCATCCGCCTTATTGGCAGCGTTTCAATCGCGGCCGCAAAATGCCTTCTGTCGATCAACTCTGTTCGGGGATGTTGCGCATGATGTCGGCTCGCTGGTGGTATTTTCGTCTAAAGCACCTGCGTGATATTCAATCTGAACATATGGCCATTGCCGTTGGGCAGGTACAGCAAGCTGCTTCTCCTTACGTTTCACGTCAGGCATTGCGGGAATGGCTGGAACAAAAGCGGCGCAATCGTGAATTTTTCAAACACTTTGATTTGGAAAATGAAAAGGGGGAACGTATTTCACTGGCAGATACGGTTGTGCATAGCAATGCGAACCCGGCGATCCGCCGTTGTGAATTGATGGTCAGAATGCGTGGTTTCGAAGATGTTGCCACTGAAATGAACTGCGTTGGGGAGTTTTATACCATCACGGCACCGGCAAAATACCATGCTGTTCAGGGTCGGGGCGGATTTGTCAAATCCTGGAATGGCGCAACACCACGTGATACGCAACGCTATTTATGCCGGGTCTGGGCAAAAGCACGGGCGGCGTTCGCCAGAGCGAAAATCAATCTATTTGGTTTCCGGGTGGTGGAACCCCATCATGACGGTACGCCGCATTGGCATCTGGTGCTGTTCATGTTGCCAGAGCATTTGCAGCAGGTCAGAAGCATTCTTGGGCATTATGCCTGTCAGGAAGAGCAGGACGAGTTGCAGAACGATGAAGCTAAAAAGGCACGTTTTCATTATCAGGCGATCGATCCCAATAAAGGCAGTGCCACGGGTTATATTGCCAAGTACATTTCCAAAAATATCGACGGTTATGCACTGGAAGAAGAAAAAGACCATGAAACCGGAGAATTCCTGCGCGATATGGCGAAATCAGTGACGGCTTGGGCGAGCCGTTGGCGTATTCGCCAATTTCAACAAATTGGTGGTGCCCCGGTTTCGGTTTGGCGCGAATTACGCCGGCTCAGGGAAGTCCGTCTCGCTGATCATCATAAGATCAACGCCGTGTTACAGGCGGCAGATAAGGGGAATTGGGCGGATTATACTCAGGCACAGGGCGGGCCTTGGGTGGCGCGTCGTGATTTAGTCATTCGCTTATTTTACAAGAACATCCCTTTTGGCAGCCCTTACGGTGAAGATGTTCAATCCATCCAAGGTGTGACTTCCCCCTTTTTGTCCCACGCCGGATTTATTTGTACGCGAATTCACCAATGGTCTATTGTGCCGAAATCAGAATCTACAGTGACACCTGAACGAATTGTGTATAAAAGGAGCAAAAAAATTTCCCCTTGGAGTTCTGTCAATAACTGTACGGATGAACAGGAAAACAGCAAGATAAAGGGTTATCCAGACCGCCGCATTGCCATAGTAGAAAAATCAATCAAATTGGCAAATGTTTCTGCTAAAACAGCAAACAATAGTCACTAACTATCAAATTTAATCCTCAAAAAAGGCAAAAAATACTTTAAATTTAATCTTATTACGTGTACTGTATATACATACAGCTTATTATATGGAGGCAGGTAAATCAGTGGAATCTCTTATGGAATCATTGGTAGCGCAACGGATCAATTTTATTGCTCGAATGGCAACAAGTTGCGAATGCAATCATGCGGAAGACAAAGAGCTGGCACTGGTTTGGATAGCTGAGCTATCTGCACCTTATGAAACAAGGTTTAACAGTTACCCGAGTAAACTGGAAAACGATCTGTCAGATAATAAGGTGGCCGGTAACAAAGTGTTAAGCAATAAAGTGTTAAGAAATTCGGACTCAACAGAAAAATAGATTACTACACTATCCTGATACCAATTTTAGCATTGGAACCAGAAGCAGTACCTCCGTAAGAGTGACAGGGACTCAAAAGAGCAGTGACCACGATCATATAATGGAACTCATTTAAGAGGTTTGGGAGGATAATAGCCAAGGGGCAGGAAATGATTTCCTGCCCCTTAGTTTATGTGTGCTGCTTATCAGACAATCTCATCGCATTGAGGCATTTCGCTAATTATTTGATCATCACTCTCCGATTAACTAACTATTTTTTGCAAATTTTCTGCAAAAGAGAGAGGAGAGTGTATGCAAGTTATTGCACAACAAAATGAAACGGTTGATGCCATCTGCTGGCGTCATTATGGCCGTACATTGGGTATGACTGAACGTGTGTTGCAGGCCAATCCAGGATTGGCGGATTTTGGCGCGGTATTGCCTCATGGAACGCCAGTTGAAATGCCCGAATTTATGCCTGCCGCCAGCAAACCCATCATCCAACTTTGGGATTAATCAGGAGGCTGAACGGTTTTGTTAGGGATCAGAACGACCAACAAACTACCTTTGATTGTGAGCCTGATTGTTGGCGGCAGCCTTGGCTGGTGGGGGCATCGCTCGCTGGTTCTCAGTGAAGTGGCGAGCCTGAAACAACAACACGTAGCCCAGCTTGCCGCCATCAGCCAACAAGCTCAATCGGAAACGTTGGCTGTTATTCAGCAAATGAAAGCGGCACAAAATCGGGCAGCACAATTGGATGAATACTATGCAGGAAAATTAGCGGATGTTACCGAAGAAAATGCGACTTTGCGTGCTGACATCGCTGCTGGTCATCGGCGGGTGCAAATTGCCGCCGCCAACCTTGCTACCTGTCAGCTCACCCAAGACCGAGATACCAACGCCCGCAGCATGGGCGATGGAACCCAAATCGAACTCACTGCAAAAGCTGGACGCACTATTTACGATATCCGAGCCGGAATTATTCGCGACCAAGCCAAATTAGACTATTTGCAACAGTATGTACGCGAGGTTGTTCGGCAGTGTAAATCACAATGATCGCGATTTATTTCAAAGACCTTCTTTTATCCTGAAGAAGGTCTTTTATTTTATTGATTTAACATGATTTTATGGCTGGATTTGTAGGGTGTTTCCTACAAACCCAGTTTAATGCCCAGCCGGCTTTTCCATGGCATTCTTACGTCATGAACACACAACTCACTGAACTGATGCGCTTATTGCGCAACCTGATCCGCACCGGCGTGATTACCCAAGTGGATACCACAAAGGGAATGTGCCGGGTCGCGACAGGCAATCTTGAAACCAACTGGCTGCACTGGTTGACATCCAGGGCGGGAAACTCCCGCACATGGTGGGCGCCCAGTGTCGGTGAGCAGGTTTTATTACTGTCCATAGGCGGAGAGCTGACCACCGCCTTTGTATTGCCTGCGATTTTTTCAGATGAGTTTCCGGCGCCATCAACCTCACCGGAAGCAACGCACATCCAGTTTCCGGATGGTGCTGTGATGGAGTATGAACCGCAATCCGGCGCACTGACGGTGACTGGCATCAAAACCGCGACAGTGATTGCTTCGGATTCTGTCCATATTACCGCACCGGAAATGACCTGTGTCGCCAGCAGCCGAATTACGCTGGATACACCGGAAGTCATCTGTACGCAGCTCATGAGCACAGGCAACTTGATTGTGCGCAACGGCGGCAAAATGACGGGCAATATTGAACACACCGGAGGCACATTCAGTTCCAACGGCGTGATCGTGGACTCCCATAAACACACCGGCATCCGGTCAGGCGGTGACACATCAGGAGGCCCCGTATGATGTATCTGGGAATGAATCGGCAGACCGGCCGGGCGTTGACCGATTTGGCGCATATCCGGCAATCCGTCAGCGATATTTTATTAACCCCCGTGGGCAGCCGTCTCGCGCGCCGAACCTACGGCTCTTTGCTGCCTGAACTGATTGACTGGCCGCAGAATCCGGCGCTCCGGCTTCAGGTCATGGCGGCAAGCTATACCGCAATCAGTCGTTGGGAGCCACGTGTAGCGCTGACTTCCATCACGATGGAAACGCAACAGGACGGCAAAATGGTGGTGGATATTACGGGGACTTACCATCAATCCGCCCAGGAATTTTCACTTTCTATTCCGGTGAGTCATTCCCGGTGAGGTAAGACTATGCCAACAATCGATTTAAGCCAGTTGCCACCGCCGGATGTGGTGGAGCTACTGGATTATGAACAACTGCTGGAGGAGCGCAAAAAAGGCCTGATATCGCTCTATCCAGAGGATCAGCAAGACGCCATTGCCCGGACGTTGCAACTGGAATCCGAACCTTTGGTCAAGTTGCTGGAAGAAAACGTTTATCGCGAGTTGCTTTTGCGTCAACGGGTTAACGAAGCGGCCAGCGCGGTGATGGTGGCCTATTCAACCGGCCGGGATCTGGATCAATTGGGGGCGAACAATAACGTCTCCCGCATGGTTCTGCGTCCGGCGGATAACGCGACCGTACCCCCGACACCGGCGGTGATGGAATCTGACAACGACTACCGCGTTCGCATTCCACAGGCTTTCGAAGGTTTGAGCGTTGCCGGCCCGGTCGGGGCGTATGAATACCATGCCCGCAGTGCCGATGGCCGGGTCGCGGATGCGTCGGCCATCAGCCCAGCGCCGGCCAACGTGACCGTGACCGTTATGTCGCGGGAAGACAAGGGCATCGCTTCCAAAGCATTGCTGGAAATTGTCGAGAAAGCGCTGAACGACGAAAACGTGCGTCCGGTGGCGGATCGCCTGAAAGTCCAGTCAGCGAACATTGTGGAATATGAAATTGATGCGGTGCTGTACATTTTCCCGACCCCGGAATCAGAACCGATTCGCAAAGCAGCGGAGCAGAAACTCAAACACTATGTCGAAGCGCAACATCGTTTGGGGCGTGACATTCGTTTGTCGGCGATTTATGCGGCACTGCATGTGGAAGGTGTCCAGCGCGTGGAACTGAAAGCGCCGTTGAAAGACGTGGTGCTGGATAAAACCCAGGCATCTTACTGCACCAAAACCACCCTGACGATGGGAGGTTCGGATGAGTGATCGCCTTCTGCCGATGGGCTCGACCCCGCTGGAACTGGCGGCAGCTAAAGCCTGCGCTGAATTGCAGCAGGTGAAAGTGCCACTGCGCGAGCTGTGGAACCCCGACACGTGTCCGGTATCGCTGTTGCCCTATTTGGCATGGGCCTGGTCGGTGGATCGTTGGGACGAGCACTGGTCTGAGAGCACCAAAAGGGAAGTGATCAAAAGCTCACTGTTCCTGCATAAGCACAAAGGAACGATTGGCGCGATCCGGCGGGTTGTTGAGCCATTGGGTTATCTCATCCGCGTCAAAGAGTGGTGGCAGACGAACGAAACACCGGGCACGTTCCGGCTGGATATCGGCGTACTGGAAAACGGCATCACCCATGAAATGTTCGAGGAGCTGGAGAACCTGATTTTTGATGCCAAGCCTGTCAGCCGGCATTTGATTGGGCTGGATATCAATCTGGATACGCGCGGTGAATATCACTACTCGGCAGCGACTTACAGCGGTGACGAACTGACTGTTTACCCTTATTTCCCGGAACAAGTAACCGTATCCGGCGCAGAAGTTGTGGGCGCGGGCATACATATTATTGATGACATGAGGATTAGACCATGAGTACCAAATTCTTTGCGCTGCTGACGCAGTTAGGCGCGGATAAATTGGCAAATGCCGCGGCACTGGGGACGAAAATTGAAATTACCCATATGGCCGTGGGTGATGGTGGTGGCAGCCTGCCGACCCCAGACACCAAACAAACCAAACTGATTAATGAAAAACGTCGTGCCGCGATTAATACGTTGAGCATCGATCCAAAAAACACCAATCAGATTATTGCCGAGCAGGTTATCCCTGAAAACGAAGGCGGCTGGTGGATCCGTGAAATCGGCCTGTTCGACAAAGACGGCATTCTGATTGCGGTAGGTAACTGCGCAGAAACCTACAAACCGCAATTGCAGGAAGGCTCCGGCCGCACCCAGACGATCCGCATGATCCTGATCGTCAGCAGCGCTGACGCCGTGACATTGAAAGTTGACCCATCTGTGGTTCTGGCGACGCGTGAGTATGTGGATAATTCCATTACGAAACACGCGAACAGCCGTAACCATCCTGACGCAACGCTGAAAGAGAAGGGATTTGTTATCCTGAGCAGCGCCGTGGACAGCAATAGCGAAACCCATGCCGCAACGCCGAAAGCGGTGAAAGCTGCGTATGATTTTGCGAATGCGGCGAATAATAACGCGAATGGCCGCGTTCCGGCAGGGCGTAAGGTGAATGGTAAGGCATTAACTGCGGATATCGATCTTCGCGCGGGGGATGTGGATGCTTATAACAAAACCGAGACCGATGCGCGGGTAAATGAGGCGAAAGCCCAGGCAAAAGCCGCAAATGATAATGCCAATGGCCGCGTTCCTTCTGGCCGTAAGGTAAATGGTAAGGCGTTGAGTGCTGATATTTCACTGAATGCAGGGGATGTTGGTGCGTATAACAAAGGTGAAACTGATGCACGGGTGAATGAGGCGAAAGCTCAGGCAAATGCCGCAAATGATAATGCGAATGGTCGCGTTCCTTCCGGTCGTAAGGTCAATGGCAAAGCGCTGAATGCGGATATTTCACTGAATGCGGGGGATGTTGGTGCGTATAACAAAGGTGAAACTGATGCCCGGGTGAATGAAGCGAAAAACTTAGCAAATGCTCGTTTGGAGAAAAGCAAAAATGGTGCTGATATTCCTAATCGAGATGAGTTTGTGAAAAACCTCGGTTTGGCGGAAACGGTGGAGCGGGCGGGAAATGCCTATCCGAAAACAGGTGGAGATATTGCAGGTTACATTAATGCTACTGGTGAAATTACAGGGGCCAATATTATCAGGTCAACGGGGCGGTCTACAGTTGAGATTAAAAGCACAGCTGTCCCCGAGCTAACCAGCCGCATCGGGGACGCTGCGTGGTTTCATGCGTATATTCCGCAAAAAAACGGCACGATCGCATTGTTGGATGACATTCCTACTCCAACACCGCCAACGAACATCGTTCAGTCTGTGGGACAATCAACAGCTAGCGTAATGAGTCAAAAATCGGTGACTGACGCGCTGAACAAAAAATTTAACAAAACAGGTGGAGAGACGTCGGGCGAGATTACCGCCGCCGGGATAGTGCGTGCCAGAGCGGTGTCAACAATAGAAATTAACGCTAATGATTCACGCCCTCGGATTACGAGTCGTGTCGGCTCAGAACAGTGGAATAATGCGTATCTACAGCAAAAACACGGGACCATTGCATATCTGGATGACATTCCGGCACAGACTCATATCGTTCAGTCAACAGGGCAATCAACGTCGTCGGTTATGAGTCAGAAATCAGTGACTGACACCATCAATGGTCACGGGATTGGTTACTCACAGTCATGGGTTAATGTCACTGGAAATAGATCGGCGGGTGCGTGGTATACCAATCATACAGGGCGCCCAATATTTATAGCGGTATTCGTAGCCAGAGACTCCAATGGTGGCACAGAACAGTCGAGCGCCAGCATTGCATTTAGTCAAAATGGAAACGTCATCAAGCTGCCTCTGATACGAGGTGCCAATAGTGGCGGTGCCCAGCGTGGTGCAGGCAGCACAATAATTCCTGTTGGGGCGACATATACCGTGACGACGGAATTTGGTGGAGAAATTAACGCATGGTGGGAGCTGCGATAGTGAAATATAAATATTTTTTAGATCCGCGCGGTGAGGTTTACGGCTACCCTATGGATGGTTCTCAGGATGAGTTGATAGGCAATAAAAAGCCCATCAGCTACGAGGAGATGTTAAAAATAACTAATCCGCCGCCAACGCTGGAGCAGCTACAGCAACTGGCTGAATCTCAGAAACGGCACCGACTGAAAACAGCCGCAGAAAAAATCGATATCTGTCAGGATGCCGTAGATTTGGGGATCGCCACCAATGCCGAAAAATCCGCATTAACCGAATGGCGACGCTACAGGGTGCTGCTCAATCGGGTTGATTGCTCTACCGCGCCCGATATCCAATGGCCGGAACAGCCGGAATAAACAAAGGGGCGCGATGCCCCTAATAATCATTCTGGCGCGTTAGGCCAGTCAATATTTGGTGCTGCCGAACAGTCTACACGGTTCAATAGCACACAGTATTTTTTCCACGCTGTCAGTGCGGCCCGTTCTCCGTCCGTTGCCATATCGAGATCAACGGCGTATTGCAGCGGGGCTATTGAGTTTGACGCTTGAGACATGAGGTATTGTTTCTGGAATGTAGCCTGTTCGCGCAGTTGTTCTGCGGTGGGCGGAGGATTGGCAATCGCCAGCGCCTCCGCTTCTGGAATGGGGGTTAATTCCAGACTATCAATCTCATTTTCGTACGCGTAAATTTCCCGCGTGTTTTCATTAATGTAGTAATGCATTATCGTAACTCCGACCAATTCAATACCGTGGAATCCCCCTGTGTTGCCGTCGCGCTATAATGCGCCTCCGGCGGAACAATGGCGAATGCACCCTGTGATGTATGTTGATTTCCACCAGATGATGTCCACAGTCCCGCAACGGTTCCATTAACCCGAATCTCTGTCGTTTGTGTGGTAGCCATTCCCAAACGAACAAAAACGCATATGGTGCGACCAGTCTCATTTTTATAGTTAACACCTGCGCGACAGCTTCCAGTTAAATCAACCCATGATTGTCCCACACCAAATAAATCACGGGTTAGCGCCAACGTGCCCGCCCGCCCCGGATATCGTGCTAGCCCCTGAAATTGCGTTCCATCCCAAAAATTTAATCCCGCTCCGTTATTGTCGTTCATCAGATACATCGCGGTACGGTCGATTGTTGCTGCGACTCCTCCCCACGCCTGCACATTGGATTCAAACGCCTGAGTGCTCTTGGTGGATTTATCAGCATAATTACCGCGAGGCTGTGCATTCTCCGCCCGCTCTACCGTTTTCGACAAACCGAGGTTTTTCACAACCACCAAGATCCTTACGATCCAAACAAGATCCCATTCCCTGTACCCTGAAAACCAAACTCCAATGGCAAAAATAACCCATTTTAACCTGTCAAAAAATAACCAAAATTTAAAATTACACCGAATAACACTAAGAAGGATAAATTTTGAACCAAATTAAGATCAATAAATAATCAAAACAAGACCATTATTCAATCAATTTAAGGTTGCAACCAACGAAACCGCTTAATCCCCCTAAATCCAACCAAAAATTATTAAATTTAGACTCAGTCAATTGATTATTAACAAAAATTTCATTACACATTTGTACCTTCCCCCACACATCCCCAATCGAATGATTTCCCCCGTCCAATCCGCCAATATATCAGCACACCTTAACAGGAGAACCGCTAATATGGCACAAGACTATCATCACGGCGTCCGTGTACAGGAAATTAACGAAGGTACTCGTACCATCACTACCGTTAGCACCGCTATCGTAGGTATGGTGTGTACTGCCCCTGACGCAGACGAAAAAACATTTCCATTAGATACTCCCGTTCTGCTTACTGACGTTATGAGCGCCAGTGGTAAAGCCGGGAAAAAAGGGACGTTGTCCGCATCACTGAAAGCAATCGCAGCTCAAGCTCAACCTGTCACTGTTGTTGTGCGTGTTGCTGAGGGCGAGTCTGAAGAAGCCACCATTTCTAACCTCATCGGTGGTGTCACTGATGCAGGTAAGAAAACTGGTATGCAGGCACTGTTGGCGGCACAAAGCCAGCTCGGTGTTAAGCCTCGCATTTTGGGGATTCCGGGTCTGGATTCAAAAGCAGTGGCTGTTGAACTGGCAAGCGTTGCTCAGAAACTGAAAGCAATGGCCTATGTCAGCGCTTATGGCTGCAAAAATATCTCAGAAGTGATCAAGTATCGCGACAATTTCAATCAGCGTGAGCTGATGCTGATTTGGCCTGATTTCTTGAGCTGGGATACCGTGACCAACAGCGAAGCTATCGCTTATGCGACCGCCCGTGCTCTGGGCCTGCGCGCCAAAATCGATCAGGAAACCGGCTGGCATAAAACGCTGTCCAACGTGGGTGTCAACGGTGTGACTGGCCTGTCTGCTGACGTTTTCTGGGATCTGCAAGATACCGCAACTGACGCTGATCTGCTGAACAAAGCGGGCGTGACTACGCTTATCCGCAAAAACGGTTTCCGTTTCTGGGGTTCCCGTACTTGTGCGGATGATCCTCTGTTCCAGTTCGAAAGCTACACCCGTACCGCTCAGGTTCTGGCTGACACTATGGCTGAATCCCATATGTGGGCTATCGATAAACCGCTGACGCCATCACTGGTGCGCGACATTATCGAAGGCATTAATGCCAAGTTCCGCGAACTGAAAGCCGGTGGTTACATCATTGATGGCCGCTGCTGGTATGACGACAAGGCGAATGACAAGGACACCCTGAAAGCCGGCAAACTGACCATCGATTACGACTATACACCTGTACCGCCACTGGAAAACATGATGTTACGCCAGCGCATTACAGATAGTTACCTGATGGATTTCGCGAAAAGTATCAATAATTAAGGGGCTAACTGATGGCATTACCTCGCAAACTCAAATACCTGAACTTGTTCAATGATGGCAACAACTATCAGGGGATCGTGGAAGAACTGACGCTTCCGAAGTTAAGCCGCAAGCTGGAAGCCTATCGCGGAGCCGGCATGAACGGCAGCGCAATGGTGGATCTGGGTCTGGATGAAGGCGCATTGGATGCGGAATTCACTCTGGGCGGCATTGAAGCCCAACTTTACAAACAGTGGGGCATCGCAAAAGCCGATGGCGTCATGCTGCGCTTCGCCGGCTCTTTTGAGCGTGATGACACCGGTGACGTCGTTGCCGTTGAAGTTGTGATGCGTGGTCGTTTCCAGGAGTTCGATCACGGCACGTATAAACAAGGTGATAACACACAGACCAAAATCACCGCCAAAAACACTTACTTCAAACTGACATGGGATGGTGAAGAACTGATTGAAATCGACACCGTCAACATGGTTGAGAAAGTCGGCGGAATCGATCGTCTGGAGCAGCATCGCCGCGCTATCGGTCTTTTTTAATCGCTCTTTTAGCCATTAGCTTTTTTAAAAACGTATTTCCTGTCTCTTCGTGTCGGTTGAGACAGGTTATCTTATCGGATAAACAAGGTTGAACCATGACAGAAACACTGAACACTCAAAATGACGATCTGCGCACCATCGAACTGGAAGCACCACTGGCGCGGGGCAACGGCGAAATCACGGAAGTGATGATACGCAAACCGAACAGCGGCGCGTTGCGCGGTGCACGTTTACAGGCTCTGCTGGAAATGGATGTGGATTCTATGCTGCTGGTCCTGCCGCGTGTGACCACCCCTGCATTGACCAAAAATGACCTGATGATGATGTCACCGGGTGATCTGATTAATCTCAGTGTGGAGGTGGTCAATTTTTTGTTGCCGAAGTCGGTCAAGTCCGATTCCCAGAACGATTAACCGTTGATGAACTGGTGGCAGATATCGCCACCGTTTTTCATTGGTCACCGACAGTGACAGATGAAATGTCACTGTCGGAACTATTGGACTGGCGACATCGGGCCATTTTAAGAAGTGGTGCAGAAAATGAGTAATATACAGTCGCAGCTAGATAAGGTGCTGGGTGCCGTAGGAAAGCTGACCAGTTCCTTTAAATCTTTTCAACAGTATCAGAAAAAACTGGTAGGTTCAGTCGATAAAGTTCATAACCAGTTTAAAAAGCTCAATAAGACGGTTGAAGGATTAAAACCCATTGTCGGTTATGCGCAGGAAACTGCGCGTATGCGTGCTGATCTTAAAGCCTATAATCAAACAATTAAACAATCTTTCTCTGCGCGGCAAAACACCTCAAAAGTTATGCAGGTGAGTGCCGCCAATCAATCAGCTAATATTATTCAAACTACCCAGATTATTAAACAAGAAAATTCATCCAGTAAAAAAAATGAATTTAATCTTGGTGTCACCGGGAATATGACTAACAATTTTTCATTGTTAGATAAATTGGTCATTAATATTAACCCAAGAATAACGATTCTATTTGGTATTCTGAATAGAATTAATGCCGTTTTGAAATTAACTACGGGTTCAGTCAAAGTCGTATTTCAAATGCTGGTTGGTTATCTACAAATTTTTGGCAATCTTGGCATAAGCGTATTTGACTCTTTAAGAGTTAATTTGAATCTATTTGCTCAATTGGGCATTCAGGCCTTTGCTGAATTAAGAGCCAGCCTGAACTTTTTTGTGCAACTGGGTGTTAGGGCGTTTGTTGAGCTACGAGCCAGCCTGAACTTTTTTGTGCAACTGGGCGTCAGGGCGTTTGTTGAGTTACGAACCAGCCTGAATTTCTTTGTACAACTGGGCGTCAGGGCGTTTGTTGAGTTACGAGCCAGCCTGAATTTCTTTGTGCAACTGGGCGTCAGGGCGTTTGTTGAGTTACGAGCCAGCCTGAACTTTTTTGTGCAACTGGGCGTCAGGGCGTTTGTTGAGTTACGAGCCAGTTTGAACTTTTTTGTGCAACTGGGCGTCAGGGCGTTTGTTGAGTTACGAGCCAGTTTGAACTTTTTTGTGCAACTGGGCGTCAGGGCGTTTGTTGAGTTACGAGCTAGCCTGAATTTCTTTGTGCAACTGGGCGTCAGGGCGTTTGTTGAGTTACGAGCCAGTTTGAACTTTTTTGTGCAACTGGGCGTCAGGGCGTTTGTTGAGTTACGAGCCAGCCTGAACTTTTTTGTGCAACTGGGCGTCAGGGCGTTTGTTGAGTTACGAGCCAGTTTGAACTTTTTTGTGCAACTGGGCGTCAGGGCGTTTGTTGAATTACGGGCCAGCCTGAACTTTTTTGTGCAACTGGGTGTCAGGGCGTTTGTTGAATTACGAGCCAGCCTGAATATTTTTGCCCAAGTTGGGATTCAAATTTTTGTTGATCTAAGAGGTAGCCTGAATCAGTTTGCAGAACTGGGTCGTCAGGCTCTGGATACCTTAAAGTCCAGTTTGAATACTTTTGCGCAGGTAGGTATTAAGGCATTGGAAACATTGAAATCCAGCCTGAATACATTTGCGGAGCTGGGTCGTCAGGCGCTGGAAACCTTAAAATCCAGCTTGAATGCTTTTGTGCAGTTAGGTACTCAGGCTCTGAATAAACTAACATATCCTTTGGATGTGTTTGTTCAATTGGGACTTAAAGCGTTTGAAGAATTAAAAGCCAGTCTGAATTTCTTCGCACAATTAGGTGTTCAGGCACTGGACAAATTAAAATCCACACTGGATGCGTTTGTGCAATTGGGCGTTCAAGCACTGAATAAATTAACCGCCCCGCTTGATATATTTGCCCAGTTAGGCACTCAGGCACTGGACAAATTAAAATCCACCCTGGATGCGTTTGTGCAATTGGGCGTTCAGGCACTGAATAAATTAACCGCCCCGCTTGATATATTTGCCCAGTTAGGCACTCAGGCACTGGACAAATTAAAATCCACGCTGGATGCGTTTGTGCAATTGGGTGTTCAGGCACTGAATAAACTAACCGCGCCTTTGGATGTCTTTGCCCGGTTAGGCACTCAGGCACTGGACAAATTAAAATCCACGCTGGATGCGTTTGTGCAATTGGGTGTTCAGGCGCTGAATAAATTAACCGCGCCTTTGGATGTCTTTGCCCAGTTGGGAACTCAGGCACTGGACAAATTAAAATCCACGCTGGATGCTTTTGTGCAACTGGGTGTTCAGGCGCTGAATAAATTAACCGCGCCTTTGGATGTCTTTGCCCAGTTGGGAACTCAGGCACTGGACAAATTAAAATCCACGCTGGATGCTTTTGTGCAATTGGGTGTTCAGGCGCTGAATAAATTAACCGCGCCTTTGGATATATTTACTCAGATTGGCTCTCAGGCTCTGGAAGATTTAAGAGCCAATATTAATAAATTTGCGGAAGTCGGTATTCAGGCGCTGGAGAATTTAAACGTTGGTTTGAAGGCATTTGCGCAATTAGGCACTGAGGCTTTGGAAGCGCTAAGAGCTGCCATGGATTTTTTTGGTAAAACCGGAAACAAGGTTTTTGGCTCACTGAATGATGGCGCTGATCTGTTATCGAATAAAGGAGGCAAAGATACTTTTGGCAACCAAAGAAAAGGCTTGGGGTTATTAGGCAATATTGGTCAAAAAGTTTTTGGTGTTCTGGGTAGTGGAATAAATATTCTGGCAAGTGTTGGCGTAAAAGGATTATCTTTTTTAAGTGGTGCTTTCAGCGTATTAGGCAAGGCAATAATGTTTATTGGTCGGGCTATGATGGCAAACCCAATTCTTGCGATTATTGGTATTATCGCAATGGCGGCTATTTATATTTGGCAGAATTGGGAATCATTGGGGCCAAAATTTACCGCTTTATGGGAAAGCATTAAAAATATCTTCAGCGGTGCTTGGGAAGGAATTAAAAACCTCGTTAATACTGCATGGGAAGGTATTAAAAGTTATTTCATGAATGGTGGATTAATCGGAATTATCTACCAAAACTGGGATGCCATTAAACAAAGTGCCTCGGAAGTTTGGGAGGGGATTAAAGCTAAAATAAGTGAAGTTTGGGAATCGGTTAAACAGAATACTTTGGAAATCTGGGAAAGCGTCAAAAAATCCATTTCCGATAAATGGAATGAAATTGTTGCGGATGTTCAGGCTATTCCAGAAAAATTAAAAGCGGCGGGATCAGAAATGATCGACGGTTTGTTAACCGGTATTCAAGAAAAATGGGAGGCATTGAAAGGCAAGATTTCCTCTATTACTGACATATTTAAATCGTGGTGGTCAGGTGATGATAAAAAGGAAGTTACGGTAAAAACTTCCCAGGAAATCACCCAGAGTGAAACCGCTGAAAAAGCGAAGCAAGTCAGTGGGCTTTATGATGGTGGTGGTGTTATTCCCGCCGGAAAAATAGGCATTGTCGGTGAATATGGCCCTGAACTTGTTAATGGGCGAGCCGATGTCACCAGCCGGAAAAAGACGGCGAAATTTGCTGCCGTGGGGCTTGCCGTTAGCTCAATGTCATTGCCTGTTGCGGCGCAGGATGCACCGTTACACGCACAAAGTTTGCCTGCCCACGCTTATGAGGAAGTTCAGGTGAAACAGGCGCGGAGCCAGCCTCAGCAGTCCAGCGCGGCACCGCAATATAACATCTATGTCTATGGATCTCAGGGACAGTCTGCGCAGGATATTGCCCGTATGGTCAGACAGGAACTGGAACAACGGGAACGTGCGCAGCAAGCCCGTATGCGTAGCTCATATTCTGATAGGGAGGAATTCTTCTCATGATGGCAGCACTGGGTTTATTTGTTTTTATGTTGAAAACAACGCCATACCAAAGTTTTCAACATAAACAAAGTTGGCGTCATGCCTTTAATAGCCGTGTGGGAGCACGGCCTGCATGGCAATTTGTGGGTTCAGATAACGATACCATCACGCTTTCGGGTGAGCTTTATCCTGAACTGACGGGGGGATCGCTTTCTCTGACTGCGTTGAAGTTGATGGCAGATAGTGGCAAGGCATGGTCTTTTATTGATGGCAGTGGTGCGATTTATGGCATGTTTGTTATCGAAAGCATTGATGAGACAAAAACGGAATTTATGTCTGGTGGGGCAGCGAGAAAAATCAGTTTTACGCTGACCTTACGGCGTGTTGACAACAATCTGTTTGAAATGTTGGGGGATTTGCAGGATCAACTTTCTGATATCAAGAAAGAGTTACCTAATTTGTCGAAGAAAATTGCTGATTTCAACAATGAGGTTGTCGATAAAGTCAAGGGAGCATTCTCATGATTGACTCTGAAAAGTGGATACCGAATACAGATTGGGTTCCTCAATTGGATTTGGTCACCGGAAAAACCAGCAAGCCTGCTTTTCGTCTGGAAATCAACAACAAGGATATCAGTGGGAAGATTCAATCACGCCTGATGTCGTTAACGTTGACGGATAACCGTGGCCTGGAATCAGACCAGCTTGATATTGAGTTGGACGATGCAGATGGTATGTTGAAGCTGCCTCGCCGGGGCGATATTCTCACATTGGAACTGGGGTGGCACGGCCATCCCTTAACGCCAAAAGGGCAATTTGTTGTTGATGAAATTGAACATTCTGGGGCACCTGATCGACTGACTATTCGTGCCCGCAGCGCGGATTTTCGTGGTGATTTGAATGTCAAACGCGAATATTCCTATCATAAACACACGTTAGAAAGCATTGTGAGTACGATTGCCACGAGAAACCAACTGAAATTTAAAATCAGTCAGGAATTGAAAGGCATCTCTATGCATATCGATCAGACTAATGAGTCTGACGTGAGCTTTTTGACACGAGTGGCAAAGCAGGAAGGGGCGATTGCCTCAGTCAAAAATGGTGAATTGCTGTTTATTCGCCAAGGGCAGAATAAGGCGGCGAGTGGTCAGGATATTCCACTGGTATTGATTACTCGTCACTCAGGGGACAGTCATCGGTTTTCTCTGTCCGATCGTGAAGCCTATACGGGTGTCGACGTCCAGTGGCTGGATACACGCACAGCCACTAAGCAGACGGCTAAGTTGAGGCGAATAGAATCAAAGGACGGAAAAGCCGAAATTACCATTAAATATGAAAGCAGTGAGAAAAAATCCGCTGGCAAGGACGGCGCTCAAAAAGGCAAAATTTCTTCCCCAAAAAAGAGCAGTTCTCATCTTGCCGAGAAAAAAGAACCGCAATCCTTTAAGAAGGAAAAAGATCTTAAACACAAATCACCCGGTGATGCCAATCTTGCTAAGTCTGGCGGAGTCAGTCTGGCTAAGCCTGGCAAAGCTAATTCGGTGAAGAAAAATCCAAAAAAGAAAGGTAGAGAAAAACCCGCTTATATTAAAAATGAACGCAAAAGGAAAAACAGAGGTAACGGAAATCGCGAGACAGAAATCAATCTCGAGATTGAGGGAAGCTTGTCTCATGAAGAGAGGCGTGAATCAAAGATTGAACGTCATCAAACAACCACGGTGAAGCAAGAATCCTCAAACTATTTGATGGGAACCCAAGAGAATATTCTGACTCTGTCGCGCACTTATTCTAATAAGGAAGAGGCGGAACGTGCCGCTAAAGCCGTATGGGAAAAAATGCAGCGAGGGGCGGCACAGTTTTCTATCACGTTGGCGATGGGACGTGCGGATATTTACCCTGAGACGCCTGTCCAATTAGAGGGGTTTAAGAAGGAAATTGATGGGACGCATTGGACGCTGGTTAAAGTGACACATGTGCTCAATGACAGTGGTTTTACCACATCATTGGATCTCGAAATAAAAATCGATGAAATTTAAAATGAGTACTTGATCTCAATATGAGATCTTTGATATATTGTTCACCAGACGAGATGGCGTTATTGCAAGGCAGTGATTACAAAACAACGATTTCAAGAAAGGTGAACAATATGATTAAGTGTCCTCTGTGTGGTCAGTCAGCGCATACTCGTAGCAGCTTTGAGCATTCAAGCCAAACAAAGGAGCGCTATAACCAATGTCAGAATATCAATTGTGGAGCAACGTTCGTCAGCCATGAAACCTTTGTACGTTTCATTTCTAAGCCGGGTGAAGTCCAGAATGTCACGCCGCATCCAAGGGCAAAAACCAAGAGACAACCTCGCCAGAAAGCTGCTGCCGTGCAGTAATTAATGTAAAAACATCAATAACGAAAAAACCTTGCTCCCGTTTTTGCCACCGTAATGGTGGCTTTTTTGTGGATATTGAATTGAAGGGAGGGTCTCTAATTGAGAACCTTTGTGACGCCTACTTGTCAACAAAGCAGGCGTCAAAACCATTAAGCAGGGTCACTTCCACTTCTGGCTCTGATATTCTTCCTGCAAAATCCTTTGCATTTCATCTTTGACGTGTAGTTTTTCTTTTTTCAGGCGCACAACTTTATCGTTGTAGCCGGCTCCATTAGGGCCTTCAAGTTGGGTTATCTCGTGGTCAAGTTGGTGATGTTTTTCAAACAGGGATTGGAAACGGGGATGAGATGATTTTAAGTTGGATACTAAATCACGATATTCTGGAAACATGAGACCTCCTAGACGAAATTTACTACCACACTCACACTTAATGAGTGTAGCAGCTCATTGTAATATCAGATTTGAGAGATATCACATAAAAAAGAACTGGTAGCACCTGTTTGTCTGGTTGATTGTTAATAAAATTTGACATTGGTTGTTAGTAAATATTCCACATTGTATCTAATGCCGTTAAAAATCAGTTCCTTGCCAAAAAACATAATTTACCTCAGTCTTTTTGTTGTTATTATCCAGTCTCCTTTTTAAATACATTCTGAGGTGATATATGAAAAACTATTTATTCCCTTTAGCAGCATTGATGGTCTCGACTTCTGTTTTTGCGGACAAAAAACTTGAAGATATCGCCCCGTATCCTGCGCCTTCTGAAAACATGGCCCGTAGTGTGATTGAATTGCCGCAGAAAGAGCATGAAAACAACTACATGGTTGAGTTAGTGATTGGCAAGGAGATGAAGGTGGATTGTAATCACCACTGGTTTGGCGGTAATTTGGCGACAAAAACGCTGGAAGGATGGGGGTATGATTATTACGTGCTAAATAATGTTACCGGCCCCGCTTCAACCAAAATGGCTTGTCCGACTCAAGAAAAAACAACGCGCTTTGTTCAGGTTCAGTTAGGTAAAGATGCGTTTGTACGTTATAACAGTAAATTACCTGTCGTCGTCTATACGCCAAAAACGATGACTGTTAAATATCGTATTTGGCAGGCTCACGATGAGGTAAAGACCTCCGTCATTGAATAAGTGATTGATTAGGTAAATCAACAACCTGAGTTTTTCATATTAAACTCAGGTTGTTGAAAAATACATTTCTTCATTTCTGCCTGTGATTCCTTGCTCATATTTAAAAATACTAACTAAACTATTTTTGGATTCTTTTGTATTCATGCAGATATCATTGAGGAATCAAAGAATGTTTAAAAAATTATCGGCAGAGTTTTTGGGTACTTTTTGGTTGGTATTGGGGGGATGTGGTAGCGCTGTTTTAGCGGCGGCATTTCCACAGTTGGGGATTGGTTTTGTCGGCGTATCTCTGGCTTTTGGCTTAACGGTGGTCACAATGGCCTATGCGGTGGGGCATATTTCAGGCGGGCATTTTAATCCGGCGGTCACATTGGGGTTGTACGCAGGTGGGCGTATTGCGGCGAAAGATGTCATTCCTTATATCATTGCCCAAGTGATTGGCGGCATTGCGGCAGCCGCGGTACTTTATCTGATCGCCAGCGGTAAAAGTGGTTTTGATGCAACGGCAACCGGTTTTGCATCGAATGGTTATGGAGAACATTCTCCCGGTGGTTTTTCATTACAAGCGGCCATTATTATTGAATTAGTCTTAACCGCATTTTTCTTAATCGTCATTCTTGGGGCAACCGATAAAAATGCGCCGGCAGGTTTCGCACCATTAGCGATTGGTTTGGCACTGACACTGATTCATTTAATCAGCATTCCCGTCACAAATACCTCGGTTAACCCGGCAAGAAGTACAGCGGTTGCTATTTTTCAGGGGACTTGGGCGTTGGAGCAGCTTTGGGTATTTTGGTTGATTCCATTAATTGGTGGTGCTATCGGTGGCTTGATATACCGAATATTATTACAGAAAGATAATTCATCCGTTGATTAATATTCCCCTCATTTTGACAAGCCATGTTTAGCATGGCTTTTTTGATCCTTTTTTATGGTAGATTTATACACACTTCAATCTTTTTTAAAGGAAGAATGATGGAAAAAAATCTAACATGGGAACGAGACGAATATTGGGTTACAACGGATAAGAGTAAGATTGATATTCATTTCGTACATAGTGAATTAACACAATTATTTTGGGCGCGTGGTGTCGAGGTTGAAAAAGTCAAAACTGCGATAGAAAATAGTATATGTTTTGCATTATTTCACCGTGATAAAGAAATAGGTTTTGCAAGGTTAGTTACTGATTTTGCAATGTTTTCATATATTTCAGATGTATTTATTATTGATGACTATCAGAAGAAAGGATTAGGGCGTTGGTTGGTAGAATGTATTTTACAGCATCCAATCATTCCTCATGTAAAACATGTGATGTTGGTGACTTCTAATGCAGGTTGGCTTTATAAAAAACTTGGTTTTTCACCTGTCGTAGATCAGGATTTTGTCTGGACGTTAGATGGAACGAAAATACCTGGAACATCTGAATAAATGCTAAGAAAGCAGGCGGTTATTATGATATTTGGGTAATGCCGCCTGTACTATTTGTATCATTTGATTAGAAAGAATAATGGAAAGTGACTTTAAAAATAAATACCATTACTTTTTAGTCATATTATTTTCTTTATATAAGGTGTAAATATCGGGTAATAAAGTTATCAGGCCAAGTAAGGCCATACCTCCACCAACCCACAGTGGTGCCCGCAATCCCCAACCTAAGTGAATACAAAATCCACCAAGAAAAGAGCCAGTAACAACACCAAGCGTAATCACTGAAGTATGAATAGTATTAATGAGTTGGCGGCCGTTAGCTGTTCGCATAACTCGTGTCGCCATGGCAGGATTCATCGTGACTCCCACTAATCCGATACCGATGAGGGATAGGGCGGCCAGTAACTTTTTGTCTGCAAATAAACTAAATAGCAGGAGAAATACAGTAAGGGAAATTAAGCCTATGGTTAAGGTTGGGATGGTATGGCGATCCGCTAGCTTTCCAACGGCGATATTGCCTATTATTGTGGCGGCTCCATAGAGAATAAGTAAACTGGCGATCATGTTATCGTTATAGCCCGTGACTTCTTTTAATATAGGTGTGAAATAGGTAAATGCTGCAAAAGTTGCCCCGATAATCAGTAGGCTAGTGGAAAAAACACGCCATAATCTTAGATTCTTTAGACCTCCCAGTTCTGTACGTAAGCTAATTGTGGAGGGGGGCGAAATAGGAGGAAGATAAAATACACTGATGACGCCTGCTATCACAGCTAATAAGCTGGTTGTCCAAAAACTCTCTCGCCAGCCGGCATAGGTACCGATCAAATTAGCCATGGGCAAGCCTAAGATCGTCCCTAACATAATGCCAGAAAGTACAATTGAAATGGCCCATCCTCGTTGCTGTTCCCCTGCAATTTCCACACAAATTGCCAGTGCAACGCCAAAGAAAGCTCCTGAAACAGCACCAGTGATAACTCTTGCTACCATTAGCATAAGATAGGAATTCGCCAGTGCGCCAACGACTTCACCGATAATAAAAATCATGTATAGGATAATTAATGCCCTTTTGGGCGGTGTTTTTAATAATCCTATGGCGAGAAGTGGACCGCCAAATGCCATCGCCAGTGCATATAAAGAAACAAGATAACCAATTTGAGAAATGGATACGCCTAGATCGTAAGCCATAATGGGCACCATTCCCGTTACCTGGAATTCACTGGTTACCATGGCAAAAATGCCGATTGCCAGTATGTAAGTGGCCGGGGAAGCTGATTGATGCTTTGTTGTGGCAGGGTGATGATTAGCAATATTGAATAGCGAGTTTTTCATATGATCATCTTTTGTTTATTTATTGATTAATTTTATAGTGGTGATTACAAAATTATCTGACTTGCGAAAATGAATCAAGATAATTATGTTATAGTCACTACAAAATTGATGAGGATACAGACAATGACACCACGGGGACGTCCTTTGAGCTTTGATCGCGAAGCTGCGCTTCAACAGGCCATGGAGCTGTTTTGGGCTAAAGGCTATGAGGGCACACAGCTTGTTGATCTTACGGCTGCAATGAAGATCAATCCTCCGAGTTTTTATTCGGCATTTGGCAGTAAGAAAAAAGCCTTTTATGCCGCGGTTGAACTCTATATTAAAACGGTAGGGGCTAAGGCGATGGACAGGCTTAACGATGCTGGTACGGTAAGAGAAGGAATACAGGCCATGCTGGAGTGTTCTGTAGAGGTCGCGGTTTCAAATCGGACTGGTTGTTTGCTTATTTTAGGCATCGTTAACTATTCACAAGAAAATGAGGATGTTTATACCTACCTGAAAACTGTGCGTAAAAACACGCTGGCCTTAGTCCATAACCGGATAGAAAAAGGTGTGAAAGAGGGGGAATTACCTGCTGATACTCATGTCGGAAAATTGGCCACATATTTTTTAGGAATTATGCAAGCAATTTCATTTCAAGCACGTGATGGCGCATCAAAAGAGGATCTGATGGATTTGATTGAACCCGCGATGGCGGCAATATCTTTTTGAACGAATCCAACCTGTGCCAATCATCTTCACCCGTTTGTTGGTTAATTTCTCTCATTATAATAACTTAAAGTTATTATATGAGTTGATTTTGAGTATATGGTGTTGTTGTCATCTCTTTTTTGATCTATTGGTAAATTCGCCATACATTATTTTTTCTCCTGTAATAAATATTGTTAGATATCTAAATAATATGGCTTTAAAAAATAATATTTTCTAAAAATTTTGAACTTTATTTCACTTTTGTAACATCATCAAAAAAATTGAATTATTTTTTTAAAAAAATTAATTTTTTTATGAAATTATAATGCGATATATTTATAGGCATGATTTTTATAGTTATATAACACGTGTAATAAAATAAGATAAAATGAAAAAGCCTCAATATATTTATAGTTAGTTTTGGTTGTATATTGTTATTTTACTTTTGTCAGTTTTATTTCGAAGTTTTTACTTTGCTATATTCAAAAGCATGTGAGCGGGTGTTTGATATTCAGAAATATCTGCATATTGCCCATTGCATTAATTAGCTGTGATGTAAATGTAATAAATTAGGAATGAATTATGGAACGTCTTGATATAGAAGAAGTGTCGAACAAAATTCTACATGAGTTATTGCAGTACCGGCGCCGTTTCCCTGAGTCCGAACATACCCTTCAATATGAAGAAAACAGGGTTGCTGACGTTCAGCTTCCACGTATTCGTGCCTTTGTGGAACAAGGGAAACCGATTGAATGTATCTTACCTGCATTTCCGACAAAATCCCCAAATCCCAGAAAAGTATTGGGTAAGATGCCGGATATGGCAGAAAAATTATCACTGATTTTTCTAAACTCCCTGTGTCAACGTATCCAGCTTTATTATCCACCGGGAGCTAATATTGTTATCTGTTCTGATGGGCATGTCTTTAGTGATCTTATCCATGTTGATGATAACACTATTACCTATTACCAATTAGAAATTGAAAAGCTGCTGCATGAACTGGGCGCAACGCATCTTTCTGTTTTTAATTTGGGCAACGTTGAATCATTGACACAATATACTAATGACTACGATCAACTGCGTGAATTATTGGTCAGCCGTTATGCTCAATCGATTGAGGAGATTAAAGAAGAACTCAAAAAAACCGAAGAGGGCGTGCAATTATATCGAGCAATTACGCGTTTTCTTTATGAAGATAGTTTATTGCCGGAATACACAGGCTCGAAAAATGCGTTGCAAAAAGATGCCCGTCAGCGTTCAGCCGGAGTTATCCAACGTAGCTGGGCGTGGGGGAATTTGCTGGCAGAACAGTTCCCATTGGCGATCCGCCTTTCTATCCATCCGCAGCCCGTGGACAGCATCAAAATCGGTATTCATATGATGCCGACGCGGGATGATTGGTTGACGCCGTGGCACGGCGTGGCAGCCAACATTAACGGTCAGTTTGTGCTGATGAAAAGTGATGAAGTGAAAAAGATGAATGGCAAGCTGATCGAAATTCGGGGCGTTCCGAGTCATTACTTGATTGAAACACCCCTTGCAGGAAACCGGCAAACAGAATCCCAGACGGCAACGGCATAAGCAAAATATATCGCATCGTAGAGAGAAAAATCATGAATACCTATGAACTTGATTGTCATATTGAGTTGGTGAAACCTTTTGGCGTGTTTATTACGCCCAATTACCCTGATCAGGATATTACCACACTGTCAGTGGATGCTTTGCGTGAATTAGCTCGTGATCATCTGCTGGTGGTATTGCGTGGCTTTCAATCCGGTTTTACGCATAAAGAGAAATTAGCGGAATATGCTAACCGCTGGGGTGAAATCATGATGTGGCCGTTTGGCGCTGTATTGGATGTGATGGAATCCCCCAAACCGTCTGACCATGTTCTGGACAGTGGTAGTGTGCCGTTGCATTGGGATGGAATGTATCGGGAGACAATCCCTGAATTTCAGATCTTTCACTGTGTCTCTGCCCCGGAAGCGGCACAAGGAGGGCGTACTACATTTGTTAACACGGAACAATTGATCATTGATGCCAGTGATGATGAGCGTAATAGCTGGAAGAATACCACCATTACCTATCGCACAAGCCGGGTGACCCATTATGGCGGTGAAGTGGTTTCCCCGTTAGTTTGTCTTCATCCCGACGGTAAAAAATGGGTGATGCGTTACAATGAGCCGATGGGTAAAGAGGATGTAAAATATGCGGATCATCACGCTTTGAAGATAGATGGCGTGTCACCGGAAGAGCAAAAAGCCTTTGAGGAAACACTGTATAACCGATTGTATGATCCGCGTTATTTCTATGCCCATCAATGGCAGTCAAGTGACATCGCGATTTGTGATAATTTCACTTTATTACATGGCCGTGAGGCTTTTATTTCCCGTTCTCCCCGTCATATTCAGCGGGTACATATTCACGGCGTGCCTGTGTGTAACAATCACAGTTTCCGCACGATTTCGGTTCCCAATGCGGATTGAGCCGACGTTGCCTTGAAGGAGATTTGATAATGTCTCGTGTGGTTTCTCGTATTGTTTTAGCGGCTGTTGCAACGCCTGGCCATGTTTTTCCCATGTTCACGATTGCGGAACATTTAATCGGGCAGGGACATGATGTCACGATATTCAGTGGAACGCTGTTCCAGCAGCAAACGGAAGCATTAGGCGCCACGTTTGTTCCCTTCGATCAGCAAGTGGATGTTGATTACCGCTGTCTGGAAAAATATTTTCCTGAACGGGCAGAACATCCGCCGGGAAATACCCAGATGGCGCTATCGTTAAGGAAATTTTTTGCCGCGCCGATCCCGGTGTTGTCGACGCAGTTGATGCAGGTGATTGCCGAGGGGCAGGCTGATTTGCTGATTATCGACAATACCTTTTATGCTGCGTTGCCATTATTGCAACAACCGGCTGACAAACGTATTCCTGTCATTGCGATTGGCGTGACGCCGCTGCCGTGGTCATCAAAGGATGCCGTATTCTGGGGAGCCAGAATTCCCCCTGAATTACTGCCTGCGGATTTAACCCGCGAACAATTAGTGGATGCGGAAACGCACGAGCTAATTGCACAGGTCAGGGAAGCTTTCAATCAGTCGCTGGCTGCCGTGGATTGTCTCCCACTGACCGAGGATTATAATGATGTGTTGATGAGCGGGGTGGATCGTTACTTGCAATTGGCAACGCAAGCATTTGAATTTACCCGTGATGACTTACCTGCCACGGTGGATTTTATCGGCGCGCTGCCGGTGAAAGTGGAAGATGATAAAACGCACCTCAGTTGGCCGGATGAAAGCCTGCCGTTGATTTTGGTGACGCAGGGAACACTGGCGAATATTGATTTTAGCCAGTTGATATTACCGACATTGCGTGCATTGGCCGCTTTACCGGTTCGGGTATTGGCGATCACCGGCGGTCGTTCTGTCGATGTTTTGGGTGAAGATATGCCCGAAAATGCCAGAGTGGTAGAATATCTCAATTTTGAACACTGGCTGCCAAAATCATCCATTTTTATTACCAATGGGGGTTATGGTTCACTGAATTCAGCCATTCGTCACGGTGTCCCTTTGGTGGTCGCGGGAACAGGAGATGGTAAGCTGGAAGCGGTTGCTCGCGTTATCTGGTCACGTTGTGGTATCAGCCTGCATACGGATACACCCAGTGAACAGCAATTGTATCAGGCAGTGACAAGAATATTATCTTCCCCGATATGGCGCCAGCAGGCACAGATCATTAAGGCAGATTATGCTGCCCATAATGCCTTGGCAGCAATAACGCGTCATGTTAATGAGCTGATTGCCGATAACTAAACCATAAAACAGAACGCGGTAGATTTTTTATACCGCGTTCTATTATAGACAGTTTTTTGGACAGTTCTTTGATGGGTAGATGATAATCAGGCTTTTTCCCGCACACCTTCAACGGAAATGATCAACTCAACTTCCTGCGATTTTGGCCCCAGATCTTGTTTGATATTAAAATCTTTTAGCTTTAGTTTACCTGTCGCCTCGAAACCCGCACGGTATCCCCCCCACGGGTCATTGCCTGCATTAAGCAATTTTGCATCCAGTATGACCGGCTTGGTGACGCCATTTAAGGTGAGATCGCCGGTAACAAAGTAATGTTCACCCTCTTTCTTAACATGGGTTGAGGTGAATTTTGCGTCAGGATATTTCTTACTGTTTAAAAAATCCGGGCCACGCAAGTGCTTATCGCGTTCGGCATGTTTGGTGTCTACACTATCGGTTTTGATAACGACATTCACTTTATCATTGGCCGGATTTTGCGGATCAAAAGTAAAACTACCATCGAAATCCCTGAAACCACCATACAGCCAGCTAAATCCCAGGTGTTGAATGCGGAATTCAATAAAGGCATGTTGGCCGATTTTATCGAACTTATAGTCAGCCGCCAGTGCGCTGCCTGTACTCATAAGCCATCCCCCGACAGTCAGGGCGATTAGCGTCTTTTTCAGCATAATCATTCTCCAAAAGTTATTTTAATCGGGTTTGTAACCCAACATTCTTTTTAAGGTGGTATCACGATCGATAAAGTGGTGTTTCAGCGCTGCAAGCCCATGTAATAGGGAGAGCACCACAACCATCCAGGCAAGATAGAGATGAATAACGCCTGCCGTATCAGCCTGAAACCCTTGCCCTGTTACGGTTGCAGGAATTTCAAACCAACCAAAAATGCGGATAGGTTGCCCATCGGCAGTAGAAATAAGGTATCCACTCAATAGAATACCAAACAGGGCGATATAGAGAGTGAACTGCATCAGTTGTGAACTGATACGTATCAAATGACGGTAGCTTGCCAGGGGTTTTGGGGGTGGGGAAATAAATCGCCATATGACACGGAAGACCATAGCAATAAATAATAAACACCCGATGCTTTTATGTAATTCCGGCGCACGATGATACCAAGTATCGTAATAACTTAATGTTACCATCCATAATCCCAGTGCAAACATGCCATAAACGGCGATCGCCACTAGCCAATGAATAAAAATAGAAATATGACCGAATCTCGTGGATGTATTCTTGAGTAACATATTATTATCCGTATCTTTAATATAAAGACGTTTCTATAATATAGACGACTGTGTTTGAAATTCATAGTGAATTAATTTCTTTGTTTTATATGCTGATTGTTTTTATAGATTTTTATTCTAACAATATGATGTTTTTTCATGGGTGGCCGTAATTTTATAAGAGAGGAATTATTTTGCAGAATTAACGGGTTTACTATTTTAATAGAAAAATATAATGTACCTATGTAATCACACCATTTTATTATTAGTGCGAGAAAGACGATGTATACATTGTGGATAGCCAATAAAAATTATTCTTCCTGGTCACTGCGTCCGTGGATTTTGCTCAAGGCGCTGGGTATTCCTTTTCATGAGAAGCTGAGCTATTTCGAAGATGGGAAAAGCAGCCATGAGAAATTTAAAATGTTTTCCCCCACGGGGCAGGTTCCCTGTTTGATTGATGGTGCCATCACGGTTTGGGATTCGCTGGCGATTATGGAATATCTCGCGGAGGAACATACCCAAATCTGGCCGTCAGATAAAACCGCCAGAGCATGGGCGAGAAGTGCTGCGGCGGAAATGCACTCTGGTTTTACCACATTACGTCAGATTTGCATGATGAATTGCTCCATCAGAACGCAGTTGCCTGAAATAACCGCTGAATTACAGCGCGATATTGCACGCATCGATGCACTTTGGGCAGAAGGGTTAACGCAATTTGGCGGTGAATGGTTGGCGGGAGATAAATTCACGGCGGTTGATGCGTTTTATGCGCCGGTGGCTTTTCGTGCCCAAACTTATGGATTGACATTTTCGGCGATCAGTCAGGCATGGGTTGATCGTATGCTAAACCATCCTGCGATGGTGGAATGGGCAGAGGCGGCGGCCAAAGAACCGACAATAGCCCATTGATTCACTTTATCTGGCATTTTATCTCCCCGTTCCGCGGGGAGATAATAAGGACATTTTGCAGTATTTAAGGATATTTATAGTTGTTGTTATATTTATAAAAATAATAAATAAAGTGATTATTTTAATTATTTGTAAAATAACCAAACTGAATAAGTGATTGTTTGCCTGTTTTTATCCATAATATGTTCTTTCATTTTCTGCAACAGAAAGGATAACGGATGGCTTGGGAACATATTGTCTTTAGTGGGATCTTCAGTGGGCTGGTGGGTGCTATTCTCTGGTTTATACAGAAAAAAGGAAAAATAAGTAAAACAATCGCCATTGTCATCTTTATTATTGCCACGGTAGGTTGGAATTTATTTGATTTTAAAGTATTGCGCAGTAATAAAGGGTTTGGTGTTGAGGGGACAGAATTTGTCATATCAAAAGGGGATGAATCTCTTTTTCTGATTATTAAGCATAAAGATCCGAAACTTTATGATGAATTTAAACAGAAAATTATGACCTTACAAAAAGAAGGTAAAGGCCATGATATTATTTATGGTGAAGTGGCTAATCAAATCATCTCACTCACCAATCAGCGTATTTTATTTGCTCCTGATAAAGAACTTCTCTCTCATATAAACATAATCGTAAAACAACTGGAACATTTACAGAAAGAGAGTGCTGAAAAATGTCTTAGGTTTGCGCTGCCAGAGATGAATAAAAATATTTATGATCTTTTGGATATAGCAAAATCGTTACCAAAGGCATTGTATCTCGAACGGAGTCAAATTGACCGGGAGATGATTATCGCCTCTTATAGTGAGAGACAATATCAATCCTCCGCCGAAGATTATATCCTTGCCTTGCAAGATTTAGAAACCATTATGCTTGGGATGGTGCATCAATACGGTGACGATATTGCCTTGTTAGATTCTGTTCAAAGTGTCAATGCGAATAAAGAGAAAGGCTGCGAGCTGCTTGTTGATATCAATAAACGATTTCTTGCATTACCGCCAGAGAGAGCGGCTCGCCTGTACCGTTATATGATGCATCAGAAGCAATAAGCCAGAGAAGATCCTCTAAATGCAGTCAGTTTTCCCAAAAAAAAAGCTCCGTGTAGGAAACGGAGCGGGAATGGGTAAAAGTAGCTGGGAAAATGTAGTACGCAGATATAATAACCTTGCGACATTAAATGAGGGTTAAACAAAAGAAGGGTTGTGTAGAAAACAACCTTTCATCCGTTTTTTAATGGGAAATGGCGTCCCGGATGGCTTCCAATGAAGCGGGGTTCTCAATCAGGGCGATATCTTTCGGTTCCCGCCCTTCACAAATGGCCTGCATGGTACGGCGCAACATTTTTCCTGACCGGGTTTTTGGTAATTGCGTGACAAAATAGACCCGTGCCGGGCGCCCAACGCTGCCGATTTTTTTATCCACCAAGGCCATTAACGCCTTCTCCAACGCTGCAAAATGGTCAGCGTCCCGGATTTCCCGTCCTTCTTTGAGCACCGCAAAAGCCACTGCGGCTTGCCCCTTGACGTCATCCTTGATGCCAATGACGGCAACTTCGGCGACATCTTCATGGCTGGCGATGCACTCTTCGATCTCGCGTGTCCCCAAACGGTGGCCGGAGACGTTAATCACATCATCCGAACGCCCCAAGATAAAATAGTAACCGTCGCTGTCGCGCAGCCCCCAGTCGAATGTCGAATAAACTTGCTGGTCAAAGTGCTTCCAGTAAGTATTGATAAAACGGCTATCGTCGCCATAAATAGTCTGAATGCAGCCCGGAGGCAACGGGCCTTTGATCGCCAGCATGCCCTTTTCATTGGCACCGCATTCTTGGCCGGTCAGTTCGTTGAT
The DNA here is from genome assembly GCF_000968195.1 of Xenorhabdus doucetiae. Classification (NCBI taxonomy): domain Bacteria; kingdom Pseudomonadati; phylum Pseudomonadota; class Gammaproteobacteria; order Enterobacterales; family Morganellaceae; genus Xenorhabdus; species Xenorhabdus doucetiae. Next base: position 3,083,728 of record NZ_FO704550.1, on the reverse strand, counting down.
CAGTTTGACGTTAAAACCGTACATGGGAAACCCCGTGCTGCCAAAACGGCTTGGCCTGTCGTCTAAGCTCCGTGCAATGGCCATAATCGGCCAGCCGGTTTCAGTTTGCCAGTAGTTATCAATCACCGGCACATGAATAGTTTCGGCAATCCAGCGGGCGGTATGTTCATCCAGCGGCTCCCCCGCCAAATAGAGCGTTTCAAGCGATGAGATATCATAGTTGGCGATGCAATCCGTCGGGTATTTTTTCAGGACGCGGATTGCGGTGGGGGCAGAAAACATTCTGGTGACCCGGTATTTTTCGACAATCTGCCACCAAATGCCGGCATCCGGGCGTATTGGCAGCCCTTCATACATGACGGTTGCCATACCGGCGATCAGCGGTGCATAGATAATATAAGAGTGCCCGACCACCCAACCGATATCCGACGTACAGAAAAAGACGCCGCCCGCCTGACCACCAAAAATAACCGCCATGGAGGTTGCCAGCGCGACGGCATAACCGCCGACATCCCGCTGAACCCCTTTCGGGGTTCCGGTGGTGCCTGAGGTATAGAGCACGCAGGAAATTTCGTTGGATTCCAGCCAGGTGACGGGAACGTCGGCATCAAGGTGCTTCTGCCGCAATGTGGCGAAATCCACATCTCTGCCCTCCACCCAATCAATATCAGACAGCCCGCGATCGACCAGCAAAACATGGCGTGGCGTGTGATTGGCTAACGCAATGGCTTCGTCCAGCAGCGGCTTATAGGGAATGATTTTGCCGCCGCGTGAACCGGCATCCGCCGAGACGACTAAAACAGGTTCGGCGTTATCCAACCGGCTGGCAAGGCTGTGAGAAGCAAAACCGCCAAAAACCACTGAGTGGATAGCACCAATTCGGGCGCAGGCCAGTAAAATAAACAGGGCTTCGGCCACCATCGGCAGATAAACCACCACACGATCGCCCTTTTTTACGCCGAGTGACAACATCATCGCGGCAACTCGGTTCACTTCGCGGTGTAACTCTTTATAGGTGAAAACGCGCTCGCTATGGGTTTCCGTTGAAATGGCGATCAATGCCTTGGCATCGGGTTGCCTTTCCAGCCAGCGATCCAGTGCGTTGTAGCAGAGATTGGTCTTTCCGCCACAAAACCAGCGGGCAAAGGGGGGATTATGGTGATCCAACGTCTGTGCAAAAGGCTGTTGCCAATGTATGCGTTTGGCTTGCTCTGCCCAAAACGTATCGGGATCATCAATGGAATGCTGATAGAAATCTTGGAATGACATAATCTCTCCTACATAGGCAGATGAGCGGCATATAAATTATATAACGTACAAATCGAGGTATTCGTTGACGGGAATATCTCGCAATGCCATCAGATCAAGGGATACCGCCAAAATTTTTTGTTGCTGCTCTGGCGGGAAGCGGCGCGCCAGATTGGTTCTGAATTTTTCTTCTAACAGCGGAATACCCTCTTTACGGCGACGGGCGTGCCCAATCGGGAACTCAACAATGACTTCGTCCAGTTGCGTGCCATCGGTAAATACCACCGTTAACGCATTGGCAATGGAACGTTTTTCGGGGTCGTGATAGTCACGGGTGAAATCAGCATCTTCCACGCAGACTATTTTTTCCCGCAAGGCATCAATGCGGGGATCGGCCGCAATATCATCCTCATAATCTGCCGCCGTCAGGCGACCAAAAATCAGCGGGATAGCCACCATATATTGAATGCAGTGATCCCGGTCAGCGGGATTATTCAAAGGCCCCTGTTTATCAATGATCCTGATACAGGCTTCGTGAGTACGGATAGTGATTTGGGCAATATCGTCAATTTGTTTGCCGTGCGCTTTCAGTTGCTGATGCAGGATCATTGCCGCTTCTACCGCGGTTTGTGAATGGAATTCTGCCGGAAAAGAGATTTTAAACAGCACATTTTCCATCACATACGAGCCATAGGGACGCTGGAATGTGAAAGATTGGCCCTTGAACAAGACGTCATAAAACCCCCAGGTTTCGGCGGTCAACGCGGAGGGATAGCCCATTTCGCTGGTTTGGGCGATCAGTGCCAGCCGCACGGCACGGGAAGTGGCATCGCCCGCCGCCCAGGATTTGCGGGAACCGGTGTTGGGTGCATGACGGTAGGTTCGCAGGGATTGGCCGTCAACCCAGGCCAATGAAACCGCACTCAATATGGCTTCACGCGTTAGCCCTAACATTTGGGCAACCACCGCGGTGGACGCGACTTTGACCAACACTACATGATCCAAGCCGACTTTATTGAACGCATTTTCCAGCGCCAGACAGCCCTGAATTTCATGCGCCTTAATCATCGCTGTCAGCACTTCCCACAGGGTGAGTGGAGATTCTCCGCGGGCAATCGCGTTTCTCGACAGCCAGTCGGCAGTGGCCAGTATGCCGCCAAGATTATCAGAAGGATGTCCCCATTCCGCCGCCAGCCAAGTGTCATTGAAATCGAGCCAGCGGATCATGGCCCCAATGTTGAAAGCAGCCTGAACGGGATCGAGCTGGAATTGGGTTCCCGGCACGCGCGCACCGTTGGGCACCGTGGTGCCCGGCACAATCGGCCCCAAGAGTTTGGTGCAGGCGGGGTATTCCAGCGCTTCCAGCCCACAGCCCAAGGTATCGATCAGGCAGTGGTGGGCGGTGGCGTAAGCAATCGGGGAGGTGATGGTGTAGTCCATGACATAATCCACAATATCCACAATCACTTGATCGTAGTCAGGGCGATGGTTAACAACAGAGGTAGACATAATCAATCCTTAAATCGTGTTATTTATGAATCGGGTGATTAACGCTGTGCAATCGGTATAAATGCCAAGTTTTCAGGGCCGGTATAGTTCGCCGATGGACGGATGATTTTGTTATCAATGCGCTGTTCAATAATGTGGGCAGCCCAACCGGAAGTACGGGCCATCACAAACAGCGGGGTAAACATGGCCGTCGGCACGCCCATCATGTGATAGGACACCGCCGATAACCAATCGACATTCGGAAACATTTTCTTGTGCTCCCACATCACAGATTCAATCCGACCGGCAATGTCATACATCTGGGTGGTGCCGGCTTCTTGGGAAAGTTGCAAGGCAATAGTTTTAATCACTTTATGGCGGGGATCAGAAACGGTATACACTGGATGGCCGAAACCAATAATGACCTCTTTTCTTGCCAAACGGGCCAGAATATCGGCTTCGGCTTGTGCAGCGCTATCATAGCGTTGCTGGATTTCGAAGGAGACTTCATTGGCTCCGCCATGCTTTGGCCCCCGCAGGGCACCAATCCCTCCGATAATGGCAGAATAAATATCCGAACCCGTGCCCGCAATCACCCGGCTGGTAAAGGTGGACGCATTAAATTCATGTTCAGCGTACAGGATCAGGGAAGCGTGCATGGCCTTTTCCCACGATCCGCGCGGTTTTTGACCATGCAGCAGGTGGAGGAAGTGCCCGCCAATGGAATCGTCATCGGTTTCAACGTCAATACGGCGGCCATTATGACTGTAGTGATACCAATACAGCAGGATTGAACCGAGAGAGGCGAGCAGGCGATCCGCGATATCACGGGCAGCGGCGAGGTTATGATCTTCTTTTTCCGGCAACGTGCAGCCCAAAACCGAAACGCCGGTACGCATCACATCCATTGGGTGGGCTAGCGCCGGCAGGGCTTCCAGTGCGGCCTTGACGCTGCTGGGCAGGCCGCGCAAGGATTTCAGTTTGTTTTTGTAGGCGGTCAGTTCTGCGCGGGAAGGGAGTTTATCGTGGATAAGCAGATAAGCGACCTCTTCAAACTCACAATGGGCGGCCAAATCGAGAATATCATAGCCACGGTAATGTAAGTCATTGCCATTTTTGCCGACGGTACAGAGTGCCGTATTGCCTGCCGTCACGCCGGACAACGCCACTGATTTTTTCGGTTTGAATGAGGTCGGTTCAGAAACGCCCGTTGTCGTATTTTGCTTACTCATCAGTATCACCTCTGCTATTTTTCAGGGAAAACAGGGCATCCAGTTTTCGTTCAAAATCGTAGTAGTTGATGCTTTCATAAAGTTCATTACGGGTTTGCATCATATTGATGACATTTTTCTGGGTGCCATCGCGACGCAATGCGGTATAGACCTGTTCGGCCGCCTTATTCATCGCCCGAAACGCCGACAGGGGGTAAAGGGCAATGGCGACGTTGACGCTCCTTAACTCTTCGACAGTAAAAAGTGGCGTTGCCCCGAACTCAGTAATATTAGCCAAAACAGGCACCTGTGTTCTGGCCGCGAATGCCTGATACATTGGCAGCGCGGTAATGGCTTCCGGGAACAGCATATCGGCACCCGCTTCGATATACGCCATAGCCCTGTCCAGTGCGGCATCCAGCCCTTCTACTGCCAATGCGTCCGTGCGGGCCATAATGACAAAATTCTCATCGGTGCGGGCATCAACGGCGGCCTTGATGCGGTCGACCATCTCCTGTTTGGCAACAATCTCTTTATTTGGACGATGGCCGCAACGTTTGGCACCGACCTGATCTTCAATATGAACACCCGCAGCACCTGCTTTAATCATAGAACGAATTGTGCGGGCGATATTAAACGCTGAGGAACCGAACCCAACATCGGCATCGACAAGCAGGGGTAGGTCACAGACATCAGTAATGCGGCGGACATCAATCAACACATCATCCAGTGTCGAGATCCCCAAATCGGGCAGCCCCAGCGAACCCGCAGAAACCCCGCCACCTGAAAGGTAAATCGCCTTGTAACCCGCCCGTTTTGCCAGCAGTGCGTGGTTTGCGTTGAGGGTTCCGACGACTTGTAACGGAGATTCGGCTTCTATTGCTCGACGAAAAGCCAAACCAGCGGAATAAAATGCCATATATAACCTCATTGTTACTAAAATGAAACCAATTTGTATTTGATTGTGATTCAAGCAAGGTTTATGCCAATGGTTAAAATCAGAGAAGTGGATAAGTTGGAGTTCTAACCAATACATTATTTTTATTATCTAAATTAATAAGATGGATGGATTTTGGTTAATTAATGGTGACGGTTTAACGATGGGCTATAATGTCTGTTTGTTTCATCTTGAATTGACTGTGTTTCATTTTTGTTTCAAATTTCAGGAATGAAACAGTCAACTGAACCTATTCAGATAAACGCCTGACAGGCAATAGGGGAGAAAATATGGCTTCAGTACACGCAGGAGAAAATAATAGGCCGGTGATCTGGACGGTTTCTGTTTCCCGGCTTTTTGACCTTTTTCGTGATATTACCCCGGAATTTGATCATCAGGCGGATATCACGCCGATTCAATTGGGTTTTGAGCGCGCAGTTCAACATCTTCGCAAACGGCTGGAAACTGAACACTGTGACGCTGTGATTTGCGCGGGATCGAATGGTGCTTATTTAAAAAGCCGTTTGTCCGTACCCGTCATTATTGCCAAAGCCAGCGGATTTGATGTTATGCAGGCACTGGCGCGCGCCCGACAAATCAGTTCCCGCATCGGTGTGATCACTTATCAGGATACCTTGCCGGCATTAGAAGAATTTCAGCAGCGTTTCAATTTACGCATTGAACAACGTAGTTATGTTACGGAGGAAGATGCCAGGGCACAGGTTAATGCGTTGAAGGCGGCAGGCATTAAGGTGATTGTGGGCGCAGGATTAATTACCGATCTGGCTTATGAAGCTGAACTGGTGGGAATTTTTGTCTATTCGGCAGACTCCATTCGACAAGCATTTCAAGATGCCTTAGAGATAGCGCGCATGACCAAACTCAATCAGGCGGCGATTTCGCCTTATCCGACAGAAGATAAGCTACGCACACGGCACACAATCAGCGATATCAGGGGAAATTCCACTGCGATAGAGCATGTCCGCGATACGATTATGCTGTATTCCCGTTCGACCGCCACGGTTTTGATTCAGGGAGAAAGCGGTACAGGAAAAGAGTTGGTGGCACAGGCGATTCATCATGAATATGCCTTGCGTTACGGGCAGTTGGCGGGTAAGCATCCACGGCCGTTTGTTGCCGTTAACTGTGGTGCGATTACCGAGTCTTTGCTGGAGGCTGAACTGTTTGGCTATGAGGAAGGCGCTTTTACGGGTTCAAGGCGTGGCGGGCGTGCAGGGTTATTTGAAATTGCGCACAGGGGGACATTATTTCTGGATGAAATTGGTGAAATGCCGTTACCGTTACAAACACGGTTATTAAGGGTATTGGAAGAAAAATCCGTGGTCAGGGTTGGCGGATATCGTCCGATTGCTGTCGATGTTCGGATCATCTGTGCCACGCATTGTGATTTGGATACTTGGGTCAGGGAAGGGCGTTTTCGGGCCGATTTGTTCTACCGTTTGAGTGTATTACGCATCAATGTACCGGCATTAAGGGCGAGGGAAAATGATATTGGCTTGTTGGCAATAGAGTACTTACAACGGGCTTTTGCGGCACTTAACTTACCCGTTTCTGCATCGCGAATAGCGGAACTGGCTAAGTGTCATGAGGTATTGCACGCCTACCATTGGCCGGGAAATGTGCGTGAACTGCGTAACTTGATGGAACGGACAGCGCTTTATTTGAGCGCTCATCCTGAACAGGTGCTGACGCCGGCATTGGTATTATCTCTCTCACCTGAGCGTCATATTGATACGCATGTTATCAGCAACGATATGAAAACCGCCCAGATTGAAATATCTTCTTTGATTAAAAACCCTTCTTCAATGAAGAATATTTCAATACACGACGTTGTCGCGCGATTTTCAGGTGATCGACGTGCGGCCGCAGAATATCTGGGAATTAGCCGCACGACGTTATGGCGGAGGTTAAAGCGGGAACAGGACAAAATGAAAACCATTTCAGAGGATTAAAGATTATCAATGACCATTTTGGCGTTAGCAAATCTATTTTCTACCTGAACGAATTCTATATGATGATCTGTTTTCCTTTTTGTTAATTCAGTGGCATATTTTAGCTCTGAATAAGTAATCGGAAAATTTCTATTGTTGGAACCAATATCCTTGAAATCACTATGTCTCCATTTATGATGGAAGTTATGTACATTCATATTATCAACTTTTGCAATATTAAGGGGTGGATGTTCTTCTACATAAAAGATAATTTTCTTTATAGGTGAGTCTGCTTTACTGGCTTCTAGTTCAGCCCAATCAATGGATAATTTGCATAATTTTCGGATAAAAGACTTTGCAAAACAATTTGTAATGACATCTCCATGTGCGAACATCTCTCTGTCTTTTTCAGTAATTTTATCCTTCTCTGGGTAATAACGATTTCCACGTTTATCTATATTCTCCTTAAAGTTAAGCAGGTTTTTAAATCCTTCTTTATCACTTTGATGGAAAGCATTAAAAATGCCAGAGGTATATTCTCTATTGCCAATATTATAATGGCCGTAAGAAGAATTTGAGATAAACCTACCACTTGAACGATTAGGGTAATTATCATACTCTAATATAGGATTGACTACATCTTTTTTTGTATTGGCTGAGAAAGGATTAGGGCGTTTAAGATTATTTTTGGCGAGAAACCCAGCCTGATAATTTTTATACTCTTTATAGTCACCTTTTTTGGTTACATTTCCTTTTCTCCTATTTAACGTGGTACTGATTGATAATTCGGAATAATTTCCCTTTAAAAAGTCGTATCTCAAAAAATAACTAAGGCTGCGAAATAGGTAATTTATGGTATTTGTATCTATTTTTTTTGTCATGTTTTCACAGAGTTTTGGATCAAAGAAATTATTGTTTTTAACTGATTCGTAAAAATAATTAACATAAGTATCTTTTTTTGTGTTGACAAGATATTCACTTTGTCCATTGTTTTCAAAAAATTGTTTAAATTTCATTATGTTGTTCCCACTGCGTGCGAGTATTCCTGAGCTAAAGAGTATATTATCCATAGTGATATAAATATCATTAGGGTTGGCGTTTTGAATATGATACAGATAATTTCTTCTATATTCCGAAAACCCATAAACAATAATAATGTTTTTGTTCATCTTAGTGACCTCTTCAATATTTCAATATTATTTCATTAATGATGTTGATATTTTTAATCAGCAACGGTGATTTTTCTGGATTATGATTAGCATTTATTGATTTGTTTATCAACCATGCAATGAGTGAAGTTAAATGGTAATATTTTAATAATGTGGCTATATTACGATGAGTTGCCCCGGAGCTGTCATCATTATTTCTTACTTTATTCTAATGACTAACCCCGTTTTTTATCATGCTAATCGGATAGGTTAATTGATAAACAATGAGTGTTAATGAAATTTATTTTCCAATAAATGGGCATATTGTTTTATATCGATATTTCCGCCACTTAAGATAATGCCAATACGTTGACCTTTCAATTGTTCCCGCATGGCCTTTGCCGCAGCAAACCCTAAACAGCCGGTAGGTTCGACAATGGTTTTCATTCGCTCGGCTAAAAAGTACATAGCATCAACGAGTTGATCATCTGACGCCGTAAGAATATCTTTGACAAGATGGCGGATGATAGCAAAATTGCGTTGCCCCAAATGCTGGGTTTGGGCACCATCTGCAATGGTTTTTGGGGTATCTATATGGACGATTTCACTTTTTTGAAAAGATTGCTGACCATCATTACCGGCCGCGGGTTCGACACCAAAAACCTGGCAGGTAGGGGATAAATGGGCGGCAGCAAGCGCCGAGCCGGATAATAAACCCCCACCGCCGAGCGGCACAAACAGCGCATCCAACTCGCCGGTTTCTTCGAACAGCTCCTTCGCCGCCGTGCCTTGACCGGCAATGATATGGGGGTGATCGAAAGGCGGAATCAGTGTCATGCCATGTTTCTCTGCCAATTGCCGGCCGATTACTTCGCGATCTTCCGTATATCTGTCGTAAAAAACGACGTTTCCACCATAGCCTTTTGTTGCGGTTATCTTAACCTGAGGAGAATCGTGCGGCATGATAATGGTGGCAGAAATATTCAATAACTTAGCGGCTAGTGCAATGGCTTGGGCATGATTGCCCGATGAAAAAGCAATTACCCCTGCTTTTTTCTGTTCATCACTAAACTGGCATAGGGCATTTATGGCTCCACGAAATTTGAATGCCCCCATTTTTTGATAATTTTCACATTTAAAATAGACTTGGGCACCGAAAATTTCATTGACTGTTGTTGAGGTGAATACCGGTGTTTTATTGATATAGGGTTTAATACGAGAATGGGCTTCAGATATATGATGATAATCAGGAATAAACTTCATGACTTGAGACTCCTACGCGATGTAGCGTATCTTATTAATGCTATTGGAAATTTTATTTGAGAAGAAACAGTATAATCACAATATTATGGCGAATACTGGGATGGCAGTCATAATTATGGCATTTTAAAATTCAACATATTCCAGGGGTATCCAACCAGCCTCTCCTGATTTTTTATGCGCCCAGTACCAACCGTTGCCATTGCATGGAACGCGGTTATTCTTTTATGAAAAACTGATGAATTAGTGTTACACGGGAGAAAAATCTGCCAAATTGGTATTCGATAAGGTGAAAAAATAAACCGTTGCTTTTTGTTCAATGCTGGCCTACCATCGCTAAATAAAGGTATATATTTATAGCACTTTGCGGATTTGTGTATAGACTTACTCAAACACAAAGGTAAAACAACTAGAGACGACAGATTATGGCATATATGAATCAAATAAATACAGAGAGAATGCCCTTCTAATTAAATTATCTCATTAATTTTTTTAGAAGGGTAAAAATGTGAATTATACAAAATTTGATATCGAAAATTGGAATCGGAAAGAGCACTTTGCTTATTATCGTCATAGTGTTCAGTGCGGGTTTAGCTTAACAACGAAAATTGATATTACACGTTTAATCTCTTCATTGACTGAAAAAGAATATAAATTTTACCCAGCAATAATCTATATCCTTTCAAAGGCAGTTAATTTATATTCTGAGTTCAAGTTAGCGATAAAAGATGATGATTTGATTATCTGGGATAAGGTAGATCCCGCTTTTACCATTTTCCATCAGGAGACTGAAACCTTTTCTTCGCTTTGGGCTGAATACTCTCCGGATTTTCATTGTTTTTTAGCAAACTATGCAACTAATTTTGAACGTTACAAGGCCGATGTGAGTTTTTTTCCACAACCGAATCAGCCAGCGAATCATTTTCATATTTCATCGTTGCCATGGGTAAGTTTTGATGGATTTAATCTTAATGTAGCTAATTTTACGGATTATTTTGCACCGATATTTACTATGGGTAAATATTATAAAGACAGTGATCAGATTATTTTGCCATTAGCTATTCAGGTTCACCATGCGGCGTGTGATGGCTTTCATGTTGCAAGGTTAATGAATACCATACAGAAAATGTGTAACGAAAGATTAGAGTAAGTAACTATGAGGTGATGGCCGGATAGATTTTTATAGGATCATAATATCTACATAAGTGAAAGAAAATCACGGTATTTAAAGGGTCGCTTTAGCGACCTTTTTAGTTTCTGTCAGTAGTCAATTTTGGATGCAATATTGTCCGCTGATTGTGTCCAACCATTCGAGTTCACTTCAAATATTGTGGGTGTGAAATATTACCATCGAGAAAAATCAGAAATTGTTGCCTTATGTAATAATTTTCAATGTCCACAACAGTTTTCTGCGCTTCAGGCCAGTTGATTGACGGTTCAGATCACATTTTTTTGTGCAGGTTTAAACAGCATAAACCATCAATACACAGTGAGGGTTCTGCTTTATCGCATCTAATCGTTTTATCCGAACAAAACTTTAAAACCAATAATTCCTGAAAATGTCATTATTAGGCAAAAAAACTGGCGCTGCGACAGAGAGGGAAAGCAGCCTTGTTTGGCTAGTGTACATATTACACCTGCCAGTAAAATAAATGCAGTCGTCGAAGATGGCAACCCACTAAGTAGATCCAAAAATGAACTGTCCATCAATATATCTCACCATTGCCAAAAGTGAAGGTTACATTTTGCTTTTTTGTATCCCTGACACCTCCCATACTGAGCAGTTTTTCAACTACTTCATTTATTGCGGCTCTTATTACTTCATCGTCATCTAAATCTTCATACTCATCAAGGTATGGTAGTACTACTTGCCCTGCAACCAAATCGATAAAATTTACTCTCGCAAAAGACACCTTTCCTGAAAAACCGGAGGTACAAAGCGAGCGAAGTTGCGTACGGATAAAGCCACTGATATAGGCAGCAAACCAAGATCTACTGAATACTTTTTTATATTGCTCTTCTGAAGGCCAGAGGTAGCTGTCCAGTTCTCTGCATTTGTAGTTCAACGTGTTTCCATTAACATACAGATATCCATACATTTTGAACCCAAACCAGGGAAAACTAATATGAGGATTTACTGTCTTGATACGCCCCTTCAATGCTGTCCGTTTGGCAAGCAACACCAAGCATCTGTCGGTCTCATCAAGTACGTCATACCAAGAAACCGTCGGCTCACTCCAATATTCTTTATCATGCAGGCAATTATAGAACTGAACGATATCCAGATCGTTTAGTGCTTTTATGCGGTCATTCTCAACAGCCTCCGTTAAGGTTCCAGATTGCGCCGTTAATTGGGTTACTCGCAGCAGGTCAGCAGCTGGCAGACTTTTTCTGTATGTCTGGAGCACCTCTCGCATTTGGGCAACGTTTCTCTGATTCTCGATAGCTATATTGCTATTGGTATAGTTAATCAGATCTCCCCAGTTAGAAAACCGATAGAAATACGCTACCATTTCATAGGCATGGTTCAACTGAACATTGCAGTGATCTCTAAGAAAACGGGCCTGCTTGCGTAGTTGATCTACTGGTGGAACATAACGGTGGTTGTTAACGCTGAGACGTGGAAGCATTGCATATTCCTTTTACAAATACTCTGCGGCCTGTAAACACAGAGCAAAGTTAAAAGGATATGCTCTGAAAAGCTGAATGGGTAAAAAGCGCGTTGGCGGATTTGTCTACAGGCTGACAGGTCTGCGCAGAACCTGTCAGTTACGATATGAAAAAATCCAAAGACAGTCAATAGCCTGTATGGATTTTGTGCATATTAGTGAACTACTTCCATGGGCTGTTATAGTTCCTGGCACTGGCATCCCATATATACATTCATGCTTGGCACAAGTGAATCTCCATCAACGTCTGCTCCTCGCTCATAGCTTCCAGCGTGTTGTGGTCAATAAAAATTGGTCACCACATGGGAGTTTTCCCAAAATAATCTTTCTGATTCATTTGGTGTCAATCCATTGTTATACCAATGGGGACGATGTTGGCTGTAATAACCCGTGATATAATTTATAATTGACCGATAGGCTTCCTCAGCACTCCGATATCCCATCAACGGGTGTCATTTTCAGAAGACGATTGCATGGAATGTCAGAAGTCGGCTTCACTGAACTACTGGGGAATTTAGAAGCCGGAAATTTCCATCCTTTCCCAGCTTAGAACACGTCAAAAGTTTTCTAACACTCTACCTTGATTAGTACTTTTCGCTGTTATTTATATTAACTCTTTTTCTGATAATTGACGGTAATGCTCGCCGAGGGCAATAAGGCGTAATGCCTTACTTTCCATAGCTGCGTGGTAACAATGAGGTGCACCAACAGGAATAAGTAAATTCACTCGATTGTAACGTTGTAGAATAGCAAAAGTAGCTGTTTTATCTGGGTCAGGATTAGAACTTTCTGGCTCATAACTCGGGTCAAGTTGAAATTCGTTGCCCGCTGAGGGAAAAAATTCTGAAATCCATTGGTTTATCGGGAACGCTGAAAATTGGAGATTATGGCGTGGGGACACTAGTAGTGGGTTCTCCGGGGACATCTCCCGCGATGGATGCAAATGCGCTATCAGCATCAGGTTGGTATTCTGGACATGGTGCCCAAGCTATAAATTTCTACAATAAATATGCGCCTATTATGGTGATGACGCGTACTGGTGGTGATGGAACAGGGATGATTGCCCAGATTCAGGTGGATGATTTAGGAATAGCGAGCCGCTATCGACAAAATAATCGGTGGAGCAAATGGAGCGAGGTGTGGAGCACCGGAAACACCACCAAAGACGGAAACGGTTTTCTCAGGGCATCCTCCCCCATTATCCAAATTCACCCCGATGGCACCTTTACTACTAACGATGAATCCGAAGGTGCAACCGTTGCTAAACTCGGCACTGGTCACTATCAAGTCTCCGGCGTCCTCGGCTATAACGCAGACGGAGCGTGGGGTGTACATGGCGGTATACCTCACCGAAGAACAACAACGGCCTTGAACTCATCTACATTGATGATAAGGTGCACAAGGATGGCAGCATCACGATTGAGACATTTCACCGTCAACACGCGCACTTGCCTGAGCGGTTCCATCAAATTCATTATATACCAATCGCCATTGAAGATGCTTGATTTCTTATCCAAACCCGATCATGCTTGCAATCATGAAAATTCATCTGACACCAGAACAAAAACGTGCCCTCGAATTGATGCATGATACCACTCGTGATAGTCGAGTCTGTGATCGCATCAAGGCCGTGCTTTTGGCGTCAGAGGGCTGGACAGCTCAGATGATTGCTCAGGCCTTACGTATTCATGAAACTACGGTAAGCCGTCACCTAAAAGATTTCATCGCGCACGAAAAACTCACCCCCGAAAATGGCGGTTCTGAAAGCCATCTCTCTGCCAAACAAACCGCCGATCTGGTTGATTATTTGACGGCAAATTTGCTGCATACGACCGCTCAAATTGTGGATTATGTACGAGCTCGTTGGCAGGTGTCTTTCAGCGTGGGAGGCATGACGAAATGGCTTCACCGACAAGGTTTCAGCTACAAAAAGCCAAAGGGCGTTCCTCATAAATTCGATGCGGATAAGCAGCAACAATTTATTGATGACTACCAGTCTCTGAAAGACCGGGCAGGTCAGAATGAACCTATCCTATTTATTGATGCGGTGCATCCTTCGCAGTCCACAAAGCTCAGCTATGGTTGGATGAAAGCGGGGAAAAATCAGGTAAAAGTGGTCGAAACCACCGGCAGTCGTACCCGTCTCAATCTTCTGGGCGCCCTCAATTTACAACGAATTGAAGACACCGTGATCCGTGAATACCCGAGTATCAATGCCGAAAATATCGCGTATTTTTTCGGCGCTATTAGAGAAACTTACCCACTTTCGCAAAAAATTCATATTATTCTGGATGGGGCGGGTTACCACCGGGCAGAATTGGTGAAAGAGGTGGCATATGTCCTTAATATTGAACTGCATTACCTACCGCCTTACAGCCCAAACCTCAATCCAATAGAGCGATTGTGGAAGTATATGAATGAGCAAGTACGTAACAATGTTTATTTTCCGGATGCGAAGACATTCCGTGAAACCCTTCGTCACTTTTTTCATGTCACTTTGCCAGAAAAAGCGAAAGAACTCACGACTAGACTGACTGACAACTTTCAGATTTTAAAACCTGCATCTTCAAGTTAGATTGGTATAGACGGTGAGAAGGTCTACTATGCTGATGGCGAACTGTGTGACATCTCGGAAGGTTGTCGCTTAGACGTCCGTGTTCAAATGCCGGCTGATTCAGTGTGGAACCAGGAACAAGCATCATCCGGGGAGGAATAGGGGCGCGCAGCCCTTACAACAGAATCGTAAACAGGGTCAATAACTCATAGCAACCCGCACTTTATGCGGGTTGCTATGAGTTATCAGGGCCATCAATCTTTCTGAGAGGTAACAAAAAGTCAATGTTAGCTAATGTCCAGCAAATAATGTGCGACTAAATTTTTCATCAGGCAGTAATATGCGCCTAATATAAGGTCCCAATAAGTATCTTTGCTCCGCTGGAGGGCGGTAATGTCCGCTGGCATTTGTCCAACAAGTCAATTCACCCTGACTAAACAGTAAAGTTCCTGCAAAAATTACCGAGGCTCTATGGCTTATTGAAGTGTGCCCTTCAACTACGTCATTTCCATGATAATTGGGATCTCTAGCACTTCTAGCGCAGCGTACATTACAGGGATCCCATTGAGTAACAACAAAGATACATTGGCCATCAGCTATTTGGGGAGCCTTAGTCTCATGGGATAAAATGTATTTACCATCTAATTTTTTCAAAATATAAAATAATTCCTCTCCAGCAGGGGCTTGTAATGCTTTATTTTTCTGTACTGGAAGTGGATTTTTTATCATGTTAAATCTACTTGATAGAAGAATTTCAAGTTTTTCATTAGGATCATCCTCTTCATCGCTTTCTTTATATTTTTTTAGCCTGTCAGCTACCCACTGATCACCATATAGCTTCCCTTTGCTCTCCTTCTCTTTATTCCGCCTCTGCATTTTTTCTAACCATTCATCAAACTTCATAATACGTTACCTCTTGTAGTTAGACTTTTAGTTGCTTCACATTAATAACAGATGGGAAAATAACATTGGTAAAATTATCATTTCGTGATTAAGTTCAATTAACAGTAATCTCAATGCGATGGAAATGCTTTAAAGGAAATTAATCATAAAAATAAAATAGATAGAATGGGTTTTGTTATAAGCTATTGATTCCATTCATCTCTGGCACAGTGACAGAATTTCGCAAAATCAACGACTTACCCAAGGACGAGATTTTTCGTCTTTTAACTCACTGCCTCCGTTTCAAACGGAGCGATTAAACACTGAGCAATTTGGAGAGGTCAATTTGAGGGGGGCAGCTATAGATACGGGAAAATCCCGTATGTAAAAGGGCAGGTTTCTGCCTTATAGTGATTACCATCCTTCCTTGGAACTGATCTCAATTTCTTTAGCAAAATCACACCTGATTGCCAAATACCATCAAAAAATTTGAATACTTAAAGCCACTGTTTATATGCACAGAAATGGAATGTTTCGGAGATGAATTTCGGCCGTGGATTTTTCAGGCTTTATTATGATGCCCGTTCTTCAATATCGGTTTTAGGGGAGGTGATCGGAAGGGTAAACAAGACCCAGAACGGGTAAAAATGGTACGTATTCTTGTTACACTTTGTTACAAATAGAAACATATTCGTTATAAATAAAAACACCTCAGAGGGGGAAATCTGAGGTGTCTGGAAGAAAGAGCCGCGTATCTTTTGCGTATCTTTTTAAGTCCATTTACTGTCATGACAGTGACCACTCAACTTTGCTAACTTACTGTTTTTCAAGTTGTTGTCCTGACACTGTCCTACCAAATTTGGTGGAGCTGGCGGGAGTTGAACCCGCGTCCGAAATTCCTACATACTATTTTAATAATATTAAAAACAATAGTTTATTTTATTTTTCATGTGGTTAGTTTTATCTGGTTTTATCTAGTTTTATGCGCTTTTATCTCTTTGTCGCCAAAGTGCCGCCATAAATTAGCGGTTCCAATTGAGATTGTGAAGTGGGTTTTTTGTCACTGCATCTTCCAAGTGATCGGGCGCAAAGTGAGCGTAAATCATGGTCATTTTAATGTCTGCGTGACCTAAAATATCCCTCAATACCAATATGTTTCCGCCGTTCATCATAAAGTGGCTGGCGAAAGTATGGCGCAGAACATGAGTGCATTGCCCTTCCGGTAGGTCAATCCCGGCTCGTTTAACTGCACGTTCAAAGGCTTTTCTGCAAGGGGTGAAGAGTTTTCCCCTGTTTTTGGGGAGTTCCTCGTACATGTCCTGAGATATCGGAACGGTTCTGTTTTTCTTGCCTTTAGTTTTTGTGTAGGTAATTCGGTACTTTGATATTTGATGACCCTGTAGGTTTTCGGCTTCGCTCCAGCGCGCCCCGGTAGCTAAGCAAACTTTTGCAATCATTAACAGGCTAGAGCTTTGGGAATCAGCGCAGGCATCCAGCAGGCGTTTAATTTCTTCCGGCGCTAAGAACGCAAGTTCACCCTCTGCGATTTTAAATGTTGGCAGACCAGCAAGGGGATTGGGTGCCGACCAGTGGCCTAACTTTTTCAGAGTACCAAAAACAGAGGATAGATTACGTTGTTCAAGGTTCACTGTCCGGGGCTTAACTGGCGACATCAGCGTACCTTCTTCATTTTTGACCTCTCCTTTTAACCGGGCTTCACGGTATTTGGTGAAATCGCCAGCCGTTAGCTCTGAGGCAACGGGATCACCCAGCCCGTTACAGATAATGTTTAGTTTCGCCATTAGCCGCTTGGGGTCAGCCAGCGTCTGTCCGTAGAGTGAATGCCATTGCTCAATCACTTCTGACAAATGCCGCCTATCTTCCTTTTCACCCAGCCATGGTTTTTTATTTACCTCTTCCATGGTGAAGTTTTCGAAAGCAGTGGCCTCGCCTTTTGTCGCAAACTGCTTACGCACACGCTTTCCATCCCGTCCGTTCGGATAGCATTCACATAACCACTTTCCATTCGGCTGCTTTCTAATAGTCATGATCAGATACTCTTTATGGCTTTTACAGCGCGTCCAATGATATCAATATCATCAATGGAGCATTCGAAGGACGATTCGCCTTGGTGAACGACCATCCTATTACCGGGGATTCGCACAATTTTGACTATGTTTTTTATGCCATCAAGATCAACTAACCACACGCCATTTACTGGGAGTGTTTGGCTTCGGTCAATCACGTAAGAGTCGCCTGTGGTATTAACAAGTAGAAGATTGCTTACATCTGAGGAGAGTAGGCTACTATCCAAAAATGCTTTACCTGTATCAATTAGTGAACCATTGGAGAGGGTCGCTTTATCAATTTCGGGAGATACAAGGTCAGAAAGGTGTTTTATTTTGTTCTGGTTCGAAAGATTAATACCATTATCTGAACCAATATTGGAACTTAGTTCCCCTTGCCCGGTGGTTAACCATAACAAAGATACTCCAGTTTCCAGAGTGCACTGAATTACCCATTCAGCAGGAAAGCTATCATTTGAGTATCTGTGTGCCATGGTACTTTTGGCTATGCCAAGGTGATTACATAGCTGTTGCCTAGATTTAAAACCGTAGGCGGTTATTAGTCTGTGGATGGCCTCTTTCCCACCAGTATTCTCACCTGATTTCACTTGTATCATTTTTTTGCCTGTTGACTGTTCTGTTTATTGTAACTAACATGTCTTTTAGTTCGGTTTGTTAGAACTCATAAAGTAAGATAAAACGACATAAAACGACATAAAACGAGCTTAAACCTAGAGATGATGAACTATGAGCATAGATATTTCAATTCGTGTACCAAAAGAGATTGCAACACCTGCCGAGTTTGCAGAATGGGAAGGTATTACTATCGGTTCTGTTTATCAAAAAATTCATTATGGAAAACTTGCTAAGTATATGTTTAAAAAGGAAAGAAATAGGGATCGTGTAAGCCTGCGCTATTTAATGTATAAAACTGATCAGATTCGTGAAGCCCTTGGTCATTCCAATTTTCGTATCATCGTTGGTTAGTAAGACCAACTATAGAACTTTTGGAGGGTTAGAATGATTGATTGCCGAGTATCCCAAAAATCTTACTTTGATAATGCGTACTGTGCGTTTTTCAATACCCATAATGGAAGTTTAGTACAAGATTTGGAACTCGTCGGGTTAATTCCGCAAATACTGCGAAATAAATTTAACCCTGAGCAGCATTACATGCTGGTTGCTTATTTTATTTTGTTTCTTATTCGTGGGGTTTAAATGAACACCGAATACCATTTTGAATCAACAGAACAACGTGCTGTCGAGATGCCCTTTGAAATGCGCGTTAATGGTTTAAATTCAGTCGCTAAACTCAAAGCGGAAGTCTTTAAGTCGTCTGATAATAAAGAGTTGACGCTCTTTGTTGATGAAATGCGCAATAAACGCAATGCGCACTACGCGGATAATAAGCGTTTTTTAGCGGCTATTTTCTATCTTGCCTACATTCCCACAGAACGGCATGAGTTGGAATTAAATCAATTCACCCGTGAAGAAATGTGTAGCCTGATACGGGCAATAAACTTAATTAGGGCAGCAAGTCCATTATTGCCAAGTAAGTTATCGTTGCCCAATTAAATAACAATAATGACCGATTTAATTTTAATGGCGTCAACACGTCAGGGATTCTTTTTATCTAAAAACAGGAAATGAATAAATGGAAAATATAAATATTGAACAGTTAATAAAACAAGTCCGGGAGGATGAACGCAAGCATTATGCCGATTGGTATTCATCCCGTTTAGACAAATTGTCAACGTATGTTTTGAAAAACAAAATGGAATATTCCGCCAGTGCCGAACTTCTGCAAAGTGAATCCGAAAGCATCAACCGTCAAGCACAGGAGTGGAGTTATGTTTGATGTGATTGATCGTGCTTGCCAGCACGCAGAAAAAGTACTGGAACGCAGGATCGCAGAGCATGTAAACCGTCCTGTCAGTAGTTCAGCGTTTGAATGTGAAGATTGCGGCGAAGCAATTCCGGAAATACGCCGTACTGAAGTTATTGGTTGTTCTCGCTGTGTTGATTGCCAGAATGATTTTGAGTTAATTAATAAACATTATCGGAGTATATAAGATGGCTAATCTTCACTTTGTTAACCTTGATGAAAAATCCTTCTCTATCATCATAAATAATCAATACGATTGTATTGGCGTTATAAATGGCAATGGTAACGATTTTAATTTAGAAGCGTTAGAAAAATTCAGAAACTCTTTTGTTAGTGAAAGTCTATGTGTTGAAAGCTTTTTTGGTATTGAAAGCTTTTTTGATAATCAGCATTTTCCTACCCGCTTTAAAAAAGGGGATTATGTCGTACTTTCTCGGGAAGATGGATGGGATTGGCTTGATGATATTGGATGCCGAATCACTGTGCTAATTGATGACGTTCATCATTTTCATAGCAGAATCAACACGAGCGATGAAATCAATGTGTTAGTTTATGCATATTCATTATTAACACCTGAGCATTTTTTTGATTCTGCTGATCACGTGATTGCCGCATATGATGCACGTCGCTCAGTGTCTGCCGGGGTTTGTGAGTGAACCCCGTACCAGAAAACAGCGGCGCACAACCCCAACCTCGCCGCCAATACAGCAAATTCCAGCCAGAGATGCCACACAGCGCAGCTCTGGCTGCGTGCGTTTCTACACCGTGGGATAAAACCATCCAGCCGATAACAAGGCCGTTCCCGACTTATGCCGAGCAATACCAGAAGGAAGAAGAGCACCGCGTGCTTGCAAAGGAGCACAAAGCGCGTGCCCATATTCAGGACTTATTGCGCGAGCTTAAAAATCAGCCCAGAGTTGTCCGCCTTGATGTCCATTACAAAGCGAGTGTTTTAGAAAAGGAGCAAGGGCTTTACCGTGCCGAGGCTTTTTTATCTAAAACAGTCGTCGAGCGCATCTTACCCCGCGTCAATTTGGTGACCGAGCGTTATCAGATCCAAGAAGTAGAGGCGGATAACGCGTTTTATCGGGATCGGTTTAACCGCATTCCGGATATGAAAAGGGAAGATATCGAGTTACTGTCGAGTGATATTGCTCAATTTGTCCTTCAGAAGTTGGAGGCCGTCGCGAGTGAAAGGCCAGAAGAAAGCGATCTGAAAAGGGCGCATGTTTTATATCTGCGCGCGGCAGCGATTACTAAAGCCTATCGTCAGCCTGCCCCTCACTGGGATAAGCTGACAGGCCGCTTTTTTGCTGAAACCGAGGCTATCGCGGCCATTTCTCGCATGACTTCGGATAAATGGTGGTTAGGCCGCTTGCGTCGTCTGGCGGCCGAGTGGCGCGAGCACTTGCAGATATCCATTAATCGCGTCAGCAAGCAAGCCAGTATCTACGCCAGCAAAATGACCATTGCCGAATGGAAAGAGCAAAAGCACCGTACCAAAGAATTTATCAAATCCATGGAGCTGGAAGATGAAGAGGGCAACCGCATCAGCCTGATTGATAAATATTATGGCAGTGTGGCTAACCCGGCGATCCGCCGTACTGAAATGATGGTACGCATTCGCGGCTTTGAAAATATCTGTAACGAACTGGGCTACGTTGCTGAATTCTACACGTTAACCGCGCCCTCTAAATATCACGCCACAACCCGCCACGGACACCGCAACCGCAAGTGGAACGGCAGCAGCCCGGCAGACACCCAGAAGTATTTAAGCGGTGTCTGGGCAAAGGTCAGGGCTAAATTACACCGTGATAATTTGCGTATCTTTGGCATCCGCGTGGCTGAACCTCATCATGATGGCACGCCGCACTGGCATATGCTGTTTTTTATGCGCCCCGAACAAGCTGAGCAGATACGTGAAATTTTGCGCCATTATGCCTTTCAAGAAGACGGTGCCGAATTACGCACTGAAAAAGCCATGAAAGCCCGCTTCCATGCTGAGGTGATTGATCCGCAAAAGGGGTCTGCGACCGGGTATGTAGCTAAATACATTTCTAAGAATATTGATGGCTACGCGATGGACGACGAGCTGGATGATGAAAGCAACCGCCCCATTAAAGACGCCGCTATAGCAGCCAGTGCCTGGGCGGCGCGTTGGCGCATTCGCCAGTTTCAATTTGTCGGTGGTGCACCTGTGACAGTTTACCGTGAGTTACGCCGGATGGCCGATCATGAGACAGCCATGGGTTTAAGTGTGGAGTTCGCCGCCGTGCATGATGCTGCGGATAACGGGGACTGGGCAAATTATATCAATGCACAGGGTGGGCCTTTTGTTCGCCGGGAAGATTTGGTTGCCCGCCTGTGGTATGAAACTGAGCAGGAAACCAACGCCCACGGGGAAGATGTGATCCGGATTAAGGGGGTTTTCTCGCCTTTTGTCGGGATGGATACGCCGATATTAACCCGGTTGAAGAGCTGGAAGATTGTGCCGAAGTTGGCCGAAGCGACAGCGGAGGCGGGTTTTAGCGGTGCGTCCGCACCGCCTAGGAGTTCTGTCAATAACTGTACGGTGGCACACTGTACAATTGATAAGGCCATACAAGAAAGTGACCTGTGTCTGGATGAGTTTTACCACGGTTGGCTCCAGCTCAGTCAGCCAGAACAGGTAAAACGGGTGCAGGAATCGGCTAATTTACAGGACTTAGAGGTTAGTGAGGGTTTAGCACAGGCATTAATCAGGGGGAGCAGTACGACTGTAGAAGGTCAGCGCTATCGTTTATCGATGTTTGGCCAAATCGTCAAAGCCAAGCCGCCGTATACAGAAAGAACAAAATCACTGCTGGACAGGGTAAGTAAAATTTCCCGTATCAGTATGAATAATAAAGAAAATAAGGGTGAACTTAAAGGCCGTCCGCCGGGTATTTTGCAGGAAATATCTGAAAATACTACATTAATCACATAACTTACTATTTCTTAATGAAATTAATTCGGTTGTTAATTATATTTATATGTATTGTATAAAAACACAGCAGTATAGATTTAAGAGGATGATATGGTAGATTTTTTTTCTGAGTCAATTTCACTGGAAAGAATTGATTTGTTATTGCGCTTGGCTACTAAAGAAGGATGTAGCCATGAGGAGTGCCATCAGGCTCTTATTTGGTGTTCAGAATTGACTGCTCAATTAATTAAACAGTTTGATGAAAATGAAAAAAAGCCACTCAATAGTGGCTCACGGTTAACATTAAGCGGCACAGGTCTGCAACAAATCTAAGGCCATCTGGCGCTGTTGCGGATTGAGGTTATTGATCACAGTCTGCAACAGGATATCACCTGTTTTTGCGCTGGGGCTGATAGTGTGTGAAAAGGTTAAATTCATCACAAACGTATGGCCGCACTCTACATCCGCACAGGCACAATAAATATCTGCAATTTCGTGGTGCATCCGGTTGGTTTTGCGAATGACAGCCTTAGCGCCGCACTCCGGGCAGGTTATTTTTAATACGCGCATGTTCCTCATTCCAAAAGTATCGAATTTCTTCGATTTTACCATTTTCTTGCTCATTCTGCACCCGAACTTGCGTTATCTTGTTTGAAATGAAGGTGTAATATTTCTGGCACATCGCGGCGGTTTATCGCATTCATGAACATATTTTGCACGGGAATGACTTCATCCTTGCGATAGGCATCACGGGCTTTTTCCGGGTCACCCAACCCGCCGACATTGGTCGGGATAATGCCCGCCAGTCCGGCCGGGAATCGGTGGGCGGTCAGCACATCCTGTGAACTGATGCTTTTCACATTGGCAAACTCATCATTGGCGGAAATATCCCCGACCGGAATAAACTTGATGCCGTCCGGGTCGCCATTGGGAATATTCACAAACAGGGTGTCAAAATTGCCGATCCCCTTGCTTTGTTGCAGTTTCCAGATAATTTCTTCCTCGGTTTCATCGGAGATATTCGGGTCGTTGGTGTAGATGATACCGCCCGTGTGGGCACCATTGTGGTAATAGCGGCGGCGGAATATGGTGGCTTCCGAGTTCAGCAAGGCAGCATGGATACCGCCGATATAATCCGGCAGGCCGTAAACCTGTTGCTGGGGATCATATTGCTTGATAAAAATAACCTCGTCCGGGGTGTAAACCAACGGTTCACCCTCCTGCAAGACCACAAAATCCCCGTCCTTACGGCGCCGCAGGTAGAGCGAGGGCAACACGTCCAGTCTCGCCACATCGCCCCAGAAGTTGCACACTTTCAGGATGGCCACATCGCCGAAAATCAGGAAGTTCATCATGGCCGCCTTGAATTGTTCATGGCTCAGGCCGCCGCCGAGGTAATCGGAGGCAATCATATTGTGGCGGGCATAGAGCACGCCGCCATGCTGCCCGTTCATATTGGTCAGTTGCGCCAGTGCCAAACGGTCAATCGGCAGCGTGTAATGGTCATAATCATTGTCATACCAGATTTTCTGGTAATCGGTCTGGGTCGTCAGTATCGGCTCCGGCTTGCCCAGCGTGATCAGGCTCATTTTCCGTTGCTGTGGTTGGGGCTGTTTTGCCTTGGCGGTCTTCCTTAACGTCTTCTTGCTCATTATGCGGCCTTTTGGAATTGATATTTAGACTTGCGTTTCTTCTCGTAATTTAACGGTTCGTTCATCAGGGCGTGGGCGATAGCCCAGAACACGTCAGCGTGCCCGGTTTCCTGTGAACGGTCGGCCACAAAGGTCATGGCACCGCCTTTGCCCGTGGTGGTGTGCCGGATAGCCAGAAATGAGGCCAGGATTTCTTTTTGTTCCTGATCCCATTCCAGGCGTTCTTCACTGACCACATCGATCATCTTCATTACCAGTTGATTTTTGCTCTGCTGGCTGTAGTGGATAGCCTGCGTCTGGCGTGGGGCGAAGTCCTGTACCATCTCATAGACCCCGTGCCCAATCCCCGTGGTATCAATGCCGATATGGGTAAAGCGATAACGCTTGAACAACTCTTCAATCAGCTTCGCCTGATGCTTCCAGTTCATGCCTTGCCAGTAGAACGTGGCGAGCACCCGAAAGGCTTCGCCTGCCATCAGCGGCGGGGCGACAATCACAAAGGTGGAGGTATCACCGGAGCGTGCCGGGTCGAAGCCGCCCCAGACTTCACGCTCACCAAAGGGGCGCGGGGCGTTGGGGGCGTGGTCTTCCCACAGCCTGACTTCAACCCCGCATTTTTCCAGTTGGTGATATTTAAAGACCGATGCGCCGCTATCAACAAATACGCACATATAGAGCATGTTAAAGGTGTCAGCATTATACTTGTTGCGTAGACGGTCGATATTGGCAAGGTTATACCCACCTTTGATAGCATCGGCCATGGTGATGACATAACGCCACTGGCTATCAGGGCAATCGCGTCCGCCATCGCGGTATTCATCAAAAGCAGGAAAGGCCACATTCTTACGTTTGGCATCGTTGCCGCGCCATGTATCACCTGTCCAGAACGGGTAGGCGGAATGCGTTTTAGCACTGGGGGTTGAAAAATAAGTGGTACGCCATTGCTCAATAGTCGCCATTGCGGAAGCCACTTCATTCAGGTGCTTAAAATCAGGTATCCAAAAGTATTCATCACAATATAAATGACCGTTGTAAGATTGCGCGGTGTTCTTATTGGTGGATAAGAAACGCAGTTCAGCCCCATTGCTTAAGCGTATTGGGTTACCCGTCAGTGTTACACCAAAGAATTGCTCGGCAAAATTGACAATATAGGAGCGGAAGACTTCTGCCTGCGGTTTGGAGGCGGACATAAATATTTGCGGATTACCCGTTAGTACCGCATCTTCCAAAGCTTCAAACGCAAAATACCAGGTTGCCCCAATTTGGCGCGATTTTAAAATATTGCGTATTTGCTTATGCTTGTTGTTGCGCAGGTGTTTCTGATAGCCAAACAGATTGCCATCAACAAAGGTCTGGAAGTCTTCTTCCGTCAGCGCTGAAATATCATTTTTACGCTGGCGTTTCTTTTTCTTCGGCTCACCGTCACCGGATGGCACATCGTCACCGCCCGATTGTGACTGAACCTTAATTTCAGCCAGCTTTTCTTGGTGCTTATTCTCCTGTGCCATCAATTTCACATGATGGGCAATCAGGCGGTCGAGTTCGTCCAGCTCCAGCGCATTTTTATTATTACGTTCACTGAGCAGGGCAATACGGCGGTTGACTGCCTCAATCACACTTTCATGGCTGAGCATATCCGCCCAGCACCCTTTTTCCGCCCAGTAGTAAATGATCCGCCGATTGGGCAGGTTGAGTTCTTCGGCAATCTCTGCCGGGGTATAGCGGCGCAGGTAGAGCGACTTTGCCACTTTGATTAATTCATCCGAATATTTAGCCATGCCTTAAGCATCCTTGTCTTGAGTCACTTTATTATGCAGGGCGAATACCTTGCTTTCGTCCGGCCAAATTCGGTTTGATTCGGTTATGCGGGATATCCGAATTCATCCGAATTGCGCCCCTCGCGGCCGCCGATGGAATTCGCAATACTGTGTGGGAAGCAAACGAAAAGGATGCGATATGTCTCAGTTAATGACTAACTGGATATGTATTGCCATGGAGGGCGACACGGTTGATGGCCGGGATATGGAACCACAATGGATTCTGGATGCGGCCGAGCTTTATGACCCTCAACTGTATACCGCCCTGATTTGGCCGGAACATGAACGCTGGATGGGGCCAATGGGTGAAGTGCTCGCGGTCAAGGCCGAACGCGGTGAGGACGGGGCTTTGCGTCTTTATGCGCAATTGCGACCCAATCACCGTTTGTTGGACGCCAACCGGGACGGGCAACTGCTGTTTACCTCCGTGGAGTTTACGCCCGATGGTAACTGGGCGCGGCACAGGCAAAACCTATCTGCAAGGGCTGGCAGTGACAAGTTCGCCAGCGAGTGTAGGCACAACCCGCCTACAGTTTAGTAAAAAGAAAAAATCTCATCGGTCAGGCACCTATAAGCCGCTGGTGATTGACGAAGTTAAACAGATTAAGGAAAGCAAGATGGCAAAGGCCAAAAAAGGATGGAGAAGTTTTTTTAACGTTGAAGAACCGGAAGAAACCCCGGCCGAAACCACGGGTGATGATGCGTTGCAGGCCATCGCTGAGGCACTGGCCGAGATGGATAAGCGCATGACCGCCGTTGAAAGCCAACTGGCATCCACTGAACAGGTCGTGGAAGAAGTACAGGAAGATGTCGAAACCGTTAAAGAAGTGGTTGATACCGAAGATTTTGCACTCCTGCGCGATAACCTGTCAAAGATTGTGAAAAACTTCAACAAGCTGGACACGCTGGCAACCCGTGTGCCGTCTAAAAACCCGAAAGGCAACAAAAACAAGCAGTTTAAATTTCTGTGATCCCTGACGGGAAAAAGCAAAGGGAAGAGCGATGCAATTAAATAAACGGGCACGAGCCTTTTTACAGCAATATTCAGCGGGCTTGGCCGAATCCTATGGCGTTGAGGACACAGCGCGTTACTTTGCGCTGAGCGACCCTAAAGAAACCGCCCTGCGCAGTGCGCTGCTGGAGTCGGTCGAGTTCCTCAGCATGATCACCTGTGCGGATGTGGATCACCTGTCCGGCCAAGTGGTGTCGGTGGGCAACCCCGGCCTCTTTACGGGGCGCAAGAAAGATGGCCGCTTTATCCGTGCAACGGGTGTTGACGGCAATGAATATAAGTTGCAGGAAACCGATTCCGGTGCCGCGCTGAAATGGGACTTGTTGTCCATCTGGGCGAATTCCGGCAGTGAAGAAGAGTTTTTCCAGCGTATGCAGGCGTTTACCAATGAATCTTTTGCGCTCGATATGCTTCGCGTCGGCTTTAACGGCCAGCGTGTGGCGGAGACAACCAACCCCGACGAGAACCCGAACGGGGAAGATGTCAATAAAGGCTGGCACCAAATTGCCAAGGACTGGAACGGCGGCAAGCAGGTGATCACTACGTCAGTGAAACTGGATGAACACGGCGATTTTAACTCGCTGGATGCGATGGCGTCCGACCTGGTTAATACCTGTATTCCGCAACAGTTCCGCCATGACCCGCGTTTGGTGGTACTGGTCGGCGCGGATTTAGTGGCAGCGGAGCAGTACCGGCTTTATCAGGCTGCGGATAAACCGACAGAAAAAATTGCCGCGCAGATGCTGGGCAGCTCGATTGCTGGCCGTCCGGCGATGGTGCCGCCGTTTATGCCGGGCAAGCGCATGGTGGTCACCATGTTGCCAAACCTGCAAATTCTGACCCAGCGCAATACCCGTCAGCGCAAGGCGGAATTTGTGGACGACCGCAAACAGTTCGAAAACAAGTACCTGCGTAATGAGGGCTACGCGATTGAAACGCCGGAATTGTACGCGGCCTATGATGAGAACGCCGTCACGATTGGCAAAGTGGCCGAACCGGCTGAAAAAACGGGTACAGACTAATGCTGTCACCTGCCCAACGACACCGGGCAGCGGTTGAACTGCGCCAGAAACTGGCACGGCAACAAGCGGTTGCCATTGCGGACGGTGCCAGCCAGCACCTGCAAGCCCGTGCCATTGAGCAGGATGTCAAGCGGTTGCGCCAGTTAACGACAACGGCGGAACGGGTGGAGATGAAACGGCGGGAACTGCTGCCCAATTATCTCCCCACGGCACAACGCTATCTGGATGAAGGCGAGGTGTACTGCAACCCGATTTTTGTTTACTGCGTGATTTGGTTGTTTGATATCGGGGAGTTTGCCCACGGATTGGATTGGGCAGATATGGCCATTGAGCAAGGACAGCTCACCCCCGACCATTTTCGCAGTGGCTTTCCGGCGTTTGTGGCCGACACCGTTTTACTCTGGTCACAGGCGGAAGCCGAAGCGGGTAACCCGGTGGAACCCTATTTTTCAAGGACATTTCAGAATGTCACTGAAAAATGGCAAGTTCACGAGAAAATCAAGGCCAAATACTACAAATTTGCTGCCTTAAACCTGCTGAAAGGGGATAACGCCGAAATTAAGGCAAGTTCGGTGGAGAAACTGGATGTGCTGGAGCAGGCCGATAACTGGCTGACCAAAGCCCATCAGTGTAATCCCAAATCCGGGGTTAAAACCTATCGGCAACGGATTGCCGCCCGTATACGGGCATTATCCATGGAATAACAACGACTACCGCAAGCCGGAGCGGGCGCGGTGGAGGCATCGCAACGTGGTTGCAGATGGCCGTGGAAACCGGACAGCCCGCTTTTTTTCTCAGGAGAGGCACGATGTTTAATGGCAATACCGTGGATTACCGGGACGCCCCGCTGACCAATGACGGCTTTTGGCCGGATTTGAATTTGCGGGAATTTCAGGTTAACCGCAAGCTGCCTGCTGATCTGGATAATGACATGCTGGCCAATGCGCTGCTGGCAACGGTGGCCGAAATCAACCTTGACCTGCAACGCCTGAAATCGCGCTTGCAGGCCAAGGGCTACCGGACAGCGGCCAACGTGCCGGGCATTACCATTAATGGCAGCACCGCGTTGGTCAGCCAGTATAAAAAAGCGGTTTATGCGCGGGCAAAGGCCGATTTACTGGGGGAATATACGTCACTGGTCAGCCGTGCCCCCAATCCGGGACAGGAAAGCCCGGAAGTGCGCAATCGGCTGCTGGCCGAAGCCTCAATGGTGCTGCGCAATATGAAAGGACATGGACGTGTCACGGTGTGTTCAATATGAGCCAATTACAGCAATTAACGACCTTTTTGCGGGAAAACCTGCCGGAAAGGATTTGTGAGACGGAATTTACCAGCGAAATGGATGAAATCCGCTTTATTCCGGCGCAACGGGATCTCGGGCTGGGGCAATACCAGATGTTTGTCCAGCAATATGAAGCGGTGATTGCGTGGGGGCGTTTCCCCTATCGGGAGTGTGATCCGCGCAATATTCCGCTGTTGATTGATATCTGGCTGACTGAGCAGGGGGATAGCCTCAGTAATGCCAATGTTGAGCAGGAACGGCCGACCTTAACGGTGGAAGTGGATGGCGAGACGGCGGTTGTCGTGGTGTCGCTGTCATTGGCGGAACCTGTGGTGATACGGGAAGACCCCAAGGGCATGATCCCGTTTGACGGCAAGCGCTGGTCACTGGCTGAGGCTGAGGTGTGGTTTGCGGAACAAGGCGCGGTGCACAGTGTGGACGAAACCGGGGCAGCAATTGGGAACAGGGCATGATCCACGGCCAGTTAAACCGCAACCAGCTTAAGGAAATGCAGGACGCCTTAAGCCGTTTTGACCTGCCGCCGCAAAAACGGCAACGCTTGTTATGGCGCATGGCGAAATATGGACTGATTGATTCTGCGAAACGTCATATACGCAATCAACAATCACCGGACGGCGAAAGCTGGCCTGCCAGAAAAAGCCCGCGCCGCCAGAAGATGCTCAGGAATATGCCGAAACTTTTGCATATTCGGGAAATGCCGGAAATTGACGCTGTGCGCATTTATCTGCAAGGCGGGCATTACCGGAACGGCAAGCAGCCAGTGCCAGCGGGGGTTGTAGGCTATGCCCAGCAAAATGGGATGCGTTTTCAAATTACCCGGCAACAGGTGAAAAAAAACGTTGACCGTGAGCGGATGGCGACGATCAAGCAGGCAAAGAAACTGCGCACCGTAGGTTATAAAGTTAAAAAAGGTAAACGTTGGCGCAAACCTGCGATCAAGGAAATTACCGCCAATATGAAATTCATTCAGGCCGGAACCCTGATCCGCGTATTGGGCGGTGAAGAAACTAAAAGCAAATGGGAAATTACCATTCCTTCCCGTGCGTTCTTAGGCATGAACGAAGAAGAATTCAGCAAAGCGCTGGCGCGCCAGTTGCAAGGCATTGGATACGGCGCTTAGCGCCTGATAAGGGATTAGATTATGTGGCCACATGTTCAGGTTAACCAGGTTAACCAACTGCAAGGCGAAACCAAGGAAATAGAACGGGTCTTGCTGTTCTTAGGGGCAGGCAAGACCAACGTGGGCAAGACCATTGCCGTCAATACCCAGACCGACTTTGACGCCGTGCTGGGCACGGCACAAACCGCGCTGAAACGTCATGTACTGGCGGCAATGGCCAACGCCGGGCAAAACTGGTCGGGTTATGTGCATATCCTGCCCGAAGCGGCGGACGGGCTGGCTTTTGTCGAGGCGGTGACGGCGGCGCAACCCGTCGCCAGTGTTGAGGGCTATGTGCTGACCCTCGGTGCCAGTAAAGACATTATCAAGGCTGCCCAGACCCTGCGCGCCAATACGATTGCTAAATTTGGCCGTTGGCAGTGGGCAATTCTGGCCGTGGATGCGCCGCAGTCCAAGGAGGCGTGGGCGGATTACGTCACCCGCTTGGCCGAACTGCAAAAGGGCGAGGCCGTGGCATCAGTGCAACTGGTGCCGTGTCTGTGGGGCAATGAGGCGGGCGTACTGGCCGGGCGGTTGTGTAATCGTGCCGTCACCGTGGCCGACAGCCCGGCGCGGGTGCAGACAGGTGCCCTGATGGATTTGGGCAGGGCTGATTTTCCGCTGGATGGCACAGGCAAAACCATTGATTTAGCGACCCTGCAAGCACTGGAAAAACTGCGTTTCAGTGTACCGATGTGGTACCCCGATTATGACGGCATGTACTGGTCGGATGGCCGCACGCTGGATGTGGAAGGGGGCGACTACCAGAGCATCGAAAATTTGCGCATTGTCGATAAGGTCGCGCGGCGTGTGCGTTTGCAGGCGATTGCCAAAATTGCCGATCGCAGCCTGAACAGCACACCGGGCAGCATCGCCACGCATCAGGCTTACTTTGCCCGTACCTTGCGTGAGATGTCGCGCAGTAGCGAGATTAACGGCGTGACCTTTCCGGGCGAAGTGAAATCGCCGAAAGACGGCGACGTCGTGATCACATGGCGCAATAAAAACACGGTGGAAATTTATATCACGATCCGCACTTACGAATGCCCGAAAGGCATATCAGTCAGTCTGTTGCTGGACAGCCAACTGGAGAAAACCGCATGAGCCAGCGTATTTCAGGGCAGTCGATTGATTTTAATATGGACGGGGATCTGGTTCATGCCGAAAAGGTCAACCTGTCCATTACCGACAACACCGCCGCCGCGCAAACGCAGGGCGTGCCGGATGGTTATATCGCCGGGGATGTGGCCGCTGAGGGGGAAATTGAACTCAGTACCAAATACTTGGAGATTGTGACCGCCAAGGCGCGGGCGGCGGGATCATGGCGGGGCATTCAGCCCGTCGATTTGATGTGGTACGCCAAGGCAGGCAAGGAAGAGATCAAAGTGGAAGCCTACGGCTGCAAGCTGATCCTCAGTGACATTCTGGACGTTGACCCGAAAGGCGGCAGTGTCATGACCCATAAAGTCAAGTTTGTCGTCACATCACCCGACTTTGTGCGCATTAATGGCATCCCTTATCTGGAAGCGGAACTGACGCAAAGCCTGATAGGGTAAGGATGGGGTTCATGGAAGAACATGAAAAAACGTTTGTTACGCTGGTGCTATTGGGGGCACTGATTGCGTTGGGCAAAATGCTGACCGGCAACGAGCCGATCACCTTACGGCTGTTTATCGGCCGCATTATCTTGGGGTCGGCGGTGTCGGTGATGGCCGGGGCGTTGCTGATTTGGTGGCCGGGCATTAGCCCGGTAGCCGTGACAGGCATAGGCAGCGCCTTGGGGATTGCCGGATACCAGTTAATTGAAGTGTGGTTACGCAAGCGCGGCAGCGCGTTGCTGACAGGGAAGTTAAAAAAATGACGTTAAGTGAAAAACAACAGTTATTTGCGGTACTGGTTGCCCAATTGATCGAATGGGCAGACGAACGCGGCTATCGGGTAACATTGGGTGAAGCCTACCGTACCCCGGAACAGGCGGCGCTGAATGCCAAGAAAGGCACGGGCATTGCCAACAGTTTGCATACCCAGCGCTTGGCGCTTGACCTGAATCTGTTTATCCAGGGCAAGTACCAGACCCACAGTGACGCTTACCTTCCCCTGGGCGAATATTGGGAATCCCTTGGCGGCACATGGGGCGGGCGTTTCTCACGTCCCGATGGCAATCATTTCTCGCTGGCACATAACGGGGTGAAATGATGTTCAAGGCACTGCCGCTCTCTTTTTTGGTTGTGGCGCTGGCGTTCGGGGCGGGCTGGCAGGTCAATGATTATTACCGTGACAGCATCGAACTGGAAATCACACGGGCAGCGGCGGAAACGGGCGAACAAATCCGCCACGCCTTGCAAGCGGTTTCCAGTGCGTCCGCCCGCCAACTGGAAGAAAAACTAGAGGGGATCACCCATGCCGCCCCGCGAGAAATTCGTACTGAAGTGGTTAAGCCTGTTTTTACTGCTGTGTGCGTTAGCCCTGAGTTTGTCCGGCTGTACAACCAAACCGCCGACCAGATTGAGCGCACCTTATCAGGAAAACCTGCTGACACGGTGTCCGGCCAAATTACCGAAACTGGCCGGAACAACCGGAAATAATTTGGTTTATATCATCATGGAGTATTCCACCTTATATGGAACGTGTGCCGCCCGGCATAATCAATTAGTGGATGAAATTAATAAAAGAAAGGAAATTACAAAATGAAAGAAAATAAAATCATTACCTTAATTATCGGCGAAAAAGAAATAAACTTTGAACCGAATATTATTGCCTATAACAGCATGATTAATGATATGACGATGGATAATAAGATTGTTCCCATTGTCGCTTATTTACGTCGCATTGTGCAGCCTGCCTCAAAAGCGGCGCTGGATGAACTCCTGCAAATCCCCGGCGCAGCCATGCAGATTGTCGAGCGCGTGAATTCGGAATATGCGCCTAAATTGGAAATCGAAATAAAAAACTAAATGCGCGGGTCAGGGCGATTGATAATAGCTTATTCGAACAGGCATTAATATTACGCCGCCACTATTTACCGAATGAGCCGGATAATACCGAAAGTTTAGCCCGTGCTATTTGGCTGGATAACCGTTATTGGGAATATACGCGCGTGTCAACCGCCAATGGCATTGCGCTGGCATTTAAGGGTGAAGCATGAGTAACGAATTAGATTTTACCTTAAGTCTGATTGATAAAATCACCAAACCCCTTGCCAGTGTCAAAGCGTCGGTCGCGGGGTTTGCCGAGGCCTCACAGGATGCTTTCGGCAAGCTGGCCATCGGCGGGGCGGGGTTGGCCGCTTCGTTCTGGTCAATCAAGGGCTTTCTTGATCCGGCCATTGAAATGGAAGAAGCACTGCAAACCGCCTCCTTGCAGGGAATTGACAGCAATGTAATGGATAAGGTGGCGAAAGATGCCATGACCTTTAGTTCCCGCTATGGCAAATCGTCGATAGAGTTTGTGCAATCGGCGTCAGCCATCAGCAAGGCCATTGGCAGCCTGTCACAAAATGACCTGCCGCAGATGACCCATATCGTGAACACCACGGCCGCCGCCCTGAAAAGCAGTGCCGAGGATGCCAGCACGTATATGGGGCAGATGTTTGCCCAGTTCTCCAGCCATGCAAAAGACGTCGGGCACCTGCAATTTGCCGAAGAGTTGGCAGGCAAGGCGGTGTTGATGTCGAAAACCTTCGGCACTTCCATGACCGATATTGCCGATTTGATGGAGGGTGCCCGCGCAGCCGGGACAAACTTTGGTATCGGTATTGATGAACAGTTGGCGGTCTTGGGGGAATTGCAACGCTCGCTGGGTTCAGAATCCAGCGGGGCGTATGAGTCCTTTATCACCACGGCGGAAGCTGGCGGGAAGAAACTGGGGTTAAGTTTCGTTAATGCGTCGGGCAAATTGCTGTCCATGCCGGAAATGCTGGAGAAGCTACAGGCCAAATACGGCAAGAGCATTGAAGGGAACCTGAAAGCACAGGCAGAGATTGATGAAGCCTTTGGGGATTCCGCCGTGGTCATTAAACAGCTTTACGGCAATGTTGATGTGCTGCGCAAAAACATGACGGCACTCGGTGCCAATGACGGCATGAAGCGCACCCGCGAGATGGCCGAACGGATGGCGAACCCGTGGGAACGGCTGGAAGCGATTTGGCAGAATATCCGCATTGCCATTGGTTCAACCCTGCTGCCGGTGATTAAGCCGTTGGTCAATCAGATGGCGGATGCCAGTCAGACACTGGTGCGCTGGCTAAAACTGTTTCCTAATATCGCGCGTTGGGTCGGTTATATCTCGCTCGGTATCCTGAGCTTTGCCGCCGCAGGGGCGCTAGCCAATATCGTCATGGGGGTGTCCCGCTTTATCTGGCTGGGTTTAATTCCCTTGTGGAACACGGGGGCGTTTATGTTTTCCCTGTTGACGGGAAAAATGAACGTCATGTCAACAACCAGTACAAAATTAGCCAGCCTGTTAACGCGCCTGCGCGCCAGTCTGGTTATGACCCAGATAGCCTCTTGGGCAACGGCGGCCGGGTTTACGGCCATGGCATGGCCTGTGTTGGCGATCATTGCGGTGATTGCGGCGTTGGTGATTGCGGTCATTAAATTCTGGCAACCGATTAAGGCCTTTATTAAAGGGTTTATGCAGGGGTTCAGCGAGGCGGGCAGTTCGCTTGCCCCGTTGTCACCGGCTTTTGATGCCATAGGCGCGGCCATGGGGTTTGTCTGGGAGGGGGTTAAAAGCCTGTTCGGCTGGTTCGCCAAGTTACTGTCGCCGATCCAATACACTGATGAAGAGTTACAGGGAGTGACTGAGGCGGGCAGTTCGTTTGGCCGCATTGTGGCGGGTGCCATTGGCCTGATGATGATGCCGTTTAATCTGGTGATTCAGGTGATTGGCACGCTGATACAGGCGTTTCAACGTGCCGGGCAGTTGATTAGGCAGGGCTGGGATGCGCTGTGGAACTGGGTTGGCAGCTTTTCACTGGTGGATACTTTGTCCGGCATGGCGGACAGTGTCGGTGATCTGTTCAGTGGCTTATGGGACAGCATTAAAGCCTCATTCGGGGAAGCCTATAACTGGATTATCGAGAAGTTAAATTATATTCCGGGCATCAACATTGAAACCAAGGCCATTGAGGGCGCAGTTTCAACCCCTAAATCGGTTGTCCAGCCCTCCGTGGATAATCAGCAGGTGGCGGCGTCCATCATTACAGGCGGGCAACTGAAAGGCATCAACAAGGGCGGGCTGAGTCAGAACCTGAACAGTCATAAACAGACGTCAATTGATAACAGCCGCCGGATTGAAAACGTGACCGTCAAGGTCAACGGCAGCATCACACCGGAACAATTAACGGAATGGGAGCAGGTGGCTTATGGATGAGCCGAAATACATTGATTTATTGATAACCAAGGGCAACTTTACCCTGAACTCCGGGAATGAGCCGCGTTTTTGCCACAATCGCTTTTCTGTCGGTCAGGATTGTGTGCACGCCATTATGGAAAGTGGCCTTGCAACCGAACTGGTCGCAGAGCGCAGCCCGACCCTGCGCGCGGATATTCGCACCCAGATAGAAATTTTGGTTGAAGATGACGAAAGGATTATTCCGGGCACGGTCATCATTAACGAAGAGACGCCAACCCAGTTATGGATCACGGCGGAAACTTATGATTTTGGCCGCCTGAATGTGAGTGTGGGGCATGGAAACTAAACCGTCGATTGATTACGAAAAGGTACTGCGTGACAGCGGGATGCCGACCACGGAAGCCGATATCAGCGCCGCCTTTACCAAGGTTGTGGATGACGCCGGGTTAGTCACCAATACCTCGCGCATGTCCCCGTTCTGGCGGCTGGTCAACACCCTCGTGACGCGCCCGGTGTTGTGGCTGAAAGAGGCGTTAATCAACGTCACCCTGAAAAATATGTATCTGGCGACGGCATCGGGATCATGGCTGGATATGTTTGCATGGGGCGTCAACCTGAAACGCAAGCAGGCAACCGCCGCGCAGGGGGTGATCCGTTTCTACAAGGCGGCGGGAGCCTCGGCGGTGATGGTGCCTGCCGGAACGGTTGTCCAGACTGAGCGCATTAATGGCGAAATCTACCGGGTCAGCACCACGGAAAGCGTGGTGATAGCCGAAGGTGTCACCAGTGCCTTGCTGCCTGTGGCCGCAGAATTGGCAGGCGGTGCCTTTAACTTGGCATCCGGCTATTTCCGGCTCCTGCCTGTGGCAGTGTCCGGCATTGAGCGGGTACAAAATGAAGAAGGCTGGCTGTTAACGCCCGGCGCGGATGCCGAGTCCGATGATGATTTGCGTGACCGTTGCCGCAACCAATATAACCTGGTGGGAAACTACCACACCGATGCCGTTTATCGAGGCATGATAGCCAGCCGCGTGGGCTTGAGTATTGACCGCATCTTCTTTTTGCATGATGCGCCCCGTGGGGCAGGCACGGCCAATGCTTACCTGTTGCTGGATTCGGGCGTCATTAGCCAGCCGTTTATCAATGCGGTGAATGATTACATCAGCAATCAGGGGCATCACGGGCACGGGGATGATATGCAGTGCCTGCCGATGCCGGAAACCCATCATGTACTGACAGTAACGCTGTTTGTAGTGAATCTGGCGAACTACAGTCAGGAACAGATAGACACATTAAAAACCGATGCCGGCAACCTGATCCGCTGCGCCTTTCGGGAAAATACCGACTATCCGGTGAAGAAAACGTGGCCGTACTCGCGTTTTTCCTTTTCCAACTTGGGACGGGAGATCCATCGCGAGTTCAGCGAGGTGGAATCACTGACCTTTTCATTGGGTGACATTCTCAGTGAACTGAGTGTGCCGCGCCTGCAATCGCTCACGGTGGAGGTGAAAAATGGCTGAGTTCCGGGAACGTCTCGCCCGGCTGGCGTTGCCCTCATGGATGAACAAGGGCGAACCCGCCAAGTTATTGCAGGCGGCGCGGGTATTCTGGTTGGGCGTGTATGACTGGTTAAAGTGGCCGTTAGCCCAACTGGACGCCGAAACCTGTTCAGAGGCGCTGTTGTCGGTGCTGGCGTACCAGCGGGATATCCAGCGCTTTAACGGTGAACCGCTGCCGTTGTTTCGCAAGCGGGTGAAATACGCCTTTATCAATGCCAAAGACGCGGGCAGCGTGGCAGGTTTCATTGCCATCTTTGATCGGCTGGGCGTGGGCTATGTCGAATTGCTGGAGCGCCAGCCGGGCATTGACTGGGATGTGATTATCCTGCGCCTCAGCGACGGCCAGATAGCCGCCAATCCCGATTTGCTGATGAATATCATCCGCCAGTATGGCCGCACCTGCCGCCGCTACCGTTTTGAGGTGATCGCCAAAAATCAATTGCTGATGCGGGCAGGCAGCGTGGGGGCAGACTATTGCTGTTATGCCGCTGCCATGCCGACCCAGCCGTTATTGTTAAGAGTCGGCCATATCGCGGGCGTTGCCGTCTGTGACCATGCCAGCCTCAAGGAAAATACCGCACCGAATGTCACTTACGGTGCTTCATTATAAGGAAATAGAACATGTCCTCAGTGATTACCTTGGACTTTGAAAAATGGAAAGCGCAACAAGTCGCTGCCGGAAACGCAGTAATACTGGACGAGTTTATTTTTGCTAATGTGCCGGGTTTAGATCCGTCTCAGGATATTAGCCGCAGTGAGCAACTGCCTGCCGCGCAATATATCGTACACCGTCAGGCGGTGAATAAAACCGGGGCTTGCCAGTGAGAACGCCGTGGCTTACAGCGTCACATTGGGCACCGAAGTGGGTAACTTTGATTTTAACTGGATTGGCTTGCTGAATAAGGCGTCGGGCGTGATTGGCATGATCACCCATGCGCCAGCCCAGAAGAAAATCAAGACCGCCAACGGCTTGCAGGGCAACGTCTTAACCCGTCCTTTCTTGCTGGGGTTTGACGGCGCGGCCAAAGAGACGGCCATCACCACGACAGCCGAAACATGGCAGATTGATTTTACCGCGCGTTTGTCCGGTATGGATGAAATGCAGCGCCTGATCAATACCGACAGCTACGGCGAGGCGGCTTTTTTCGGCGATGGCTTTGCGGTGATCCGCAACGGTGATCAGTACACGGTGAAAAAAGGGTTGGCCTATGTCGGCGGGCTGCGCGGGGTATTGGAACATGACCAAACGTTAAACACGGTGCGCAATACCCGTGTGTATGCCGATTTTAGCTATCAGGGCAATCTGGTGAGCCAGTGGAAGACGGTTGTTAAAATTACCGTTGCGAATGACCTGAAAAATTATGTGGATGCGGCGGGGTATCCGCATTATGTGTTTGCGATTGCGAGTATTGATGGTAACGGGAATGTGATTGATTTGCGTCCTAAAGGCGCATTGAGTGATCGTGCTATTGCAGACCTCAATACCCGAAAAATTAACGGAAAATCGCTATCATCTGACGTCAATTTGAATGCGAATGATATAAATGCTGTTTCTGTGTTCGGAGGGGTGATCATTTCAGATAACAAAATAATCGAATTGAGAAACGCGACGCCGAACGCTGCAAACTATATTTATGGAACTGACGCCCGCGGAAATGCACGCTATCTGCTAGGTTGTGGTTCAGGAAAAAACACTGTGTCGTTAACTAATAACCAGACGCAAACTGATCTGGAGATCGGTGATAAACGCGCGTTTATCGACGGCGAGGAAATTGCAACGGTAAAAATAGTTAACGACAACGCTAACGGGCGAGTGCCAGTTACTCGGAAAATAAACGGAAAATCAATGCGATATGATGTTTTTTTGAATGCTGGCGATGTGAATGCGGTATCTGCATTTGGGGGTACAATTATTTCAGACAATAAAGTTATTGAATTGAGAAATGCGACGCCCGGTGCTGCAAACTACATTTATGGAACTGATGCCAGCGGAGACGCTCGTTATCTGTTGGGCTGCGGTGCCGAATCCAATCATGTGTCATTAACTAATGTGAAAACGAGTACACATTTAGAAGTGGGAAACGGGTCAGTATCGTTAAATGGGAAATTATTGGCTACCGTTGAAACCATCCCAACAGATATATTGGTTAAATCAACTACTGGACACTGGAAAAACGTTGACACAGGTATGATCTTACAGTGGGGGACAATCAATATGACGTATCCGGGGACGTATCCGATACAGTTCCCCGCAATGTTTCCAACGGAATGTGTCAATGTGCAGATGACAATATCAGATTCTGCCAATAATCCCAGTATAAACAATGTGCAGGCACGCGACCGCACCACAACGGGGTTTACTGCCATTACGGCGGAAAATGGTATCCAATGCAACTGGTTCGCAGTGGGGTATTAACATGAATTATATCTATAGTGCAAAAACTAACGCATTCTACCCGGTTGATTGGAAATCAGATTACATTAACGCAGGGTCATGGCCGGATGATGGGATAGTGGTTAATCAGGCTGTTTTCAACGAATTTGCAGGCAATGAGCCACCCATAGGGAAACTGCGCATTGCTGGTTATGGCGGATTACCTGCATGGGGAGATATTCCCCCGCCGACACGGAGGGAATTGCAGAGCCAGGCAGAACAGGAAAAAAGGCAATTGTTGCGCGTTGCTAATGAAAAAATTGGTATTTGTCAGGATGCAGTTGACTTGAATATCGCTACAGTTTCGGAAAAAGTTGTTTTAAACGAATGGCGACGCTATAGGGTATTACTCAACCGAGTGGATTGCTCGACCGCCCCTGATATCGATTGGCCGGAGCAACCCGAATAATGCACTGGCAACGTAAAACCCTGCAATTGTCCCCGGCGCTGTCGGGGCTGTCTGCCAGCATCGTGCCCGTACACCCGTTTATTTACGGTGTCGGGCAGCAGGCCGACAGTGGCAGCTACTTAAGCCCGGCCAACGCCATTCATTACCTGTCAAATAAGCTGACAGGCGCAGGTCACCTGAATGCCCTTGTGTTAATGGTCTGTGCCAAGACCCACGCTGAATTTATGCAGCACTTAACGCAATTTTCATCCGTGTTGCCGTTGCCGGTCTTTTCCCAAGTCACGCGCATGGCAAAAACCGCCGAACGCCTGAGCATCAGCAAAATGCAATTGCCGGGCAAACAGGGCGGCGGGTTGCCACTGCCACAACCATTGTCAACCGCAAGTAGCCGCTTGGCCGCCAATGCCCAACTGATTGAACAGGCCAAAGCACAGGCCAGCGCGGGCAGCAGCCTTGCCGGATTAAAAGCACAGTTAAGCGGATTTACCACGGCCAGACAAAACGCCTTGCAGCAAGTCAGTGATGCCCTGAGTGGCGCAATGGGCAACACCGCCCCCGTTTGGGCATTTAGCGGAACAGGCCACGGTGCGCTGTTGGCCGAGAAGCTGCGCAAGGAAATACCGGAACCGGACGCCGTGTATACACTGGCAACCCTGTTTGCCGGAGACAACATCAGCGCATTAGAAAGGATGCTATCGCATGAGCCAAATTATCACCCTCGCCCTTGACGGCGAGGCCATCCCCTTAAAAAGCCTGACCGTCACCCCTTCGGTGATGTTTCAGGATCAAGACCAAAGCGGGCAGTCATCCAGCACCGCTGTAGCGGAACAGGGCATTAAGCCGAAAGAACTGCGCATCACGGGGATTATTCCCTTTACCGAACAGAAAACCTTGTCGCGCCTGTTTGCGCTGGCCGAAGCCAAGGAAAACGGCAACCTGAAACGCTACCGGGTTGCCAACCTGACTGCGCAGGCCATTAATTTTCGCATCGGGACATTTACGGGCACGATTGACGCCAGCAAGGTAGACGGCAAGCAGGCATGGCAGGTGACCTTTACCTTAAGGGAACATTTATCGGTGTCGGAGAAACGCGATGCCCGTGCGGCGGGCAATATTCCGGCCAAAAAGCAGGCCGGGCAGGGCGGCAGTGCCGCCAAGGAAGAGCCGGAACAGTTAAGCTGGTTTGAACGAAAAGTGCTGAAACCAATCAATGACAAAATAGGCGCAGCCCATGAAACCGATTAACCGGCTTTATCTCTCCGGGGATGAAGTGCATCTGGTTGACGCCAATCTGATGCTGGAACTGTCAGCCTGTGGCCGGGGCTTTATCACGGCCGAGACAACCACGGATTACACCGGAAAACTTGTCCGGCTGGATGTGGGATACACCGATTTGGTGCTGCGCTGGTTTACGGGCTATGTGGAACGGTCGCAACCTGCCCAGAACGGCTATCAACGCCTGTTTGTACGTGAACTGGCCGGGGTGTTTGATCGTCCTTGGCCGTGCTCGTTTCAGCATCCGACCCTGCGCCAGATTGTGGACTACTTGCAGGAACACAGCGGGCTGACCTTTATCTTGCCGCAGGCACCCTATGCCGATAAACCGATCCCGCACTACACCCATAACGGCACGGGCTATCAGTTGCTGGCGAACTTGGGGCAGGTCTTCGCCATTGAAGATTATATCTGGCAACAACTGCCAGATGGTTCGGTGTATCTGGGCAGTTGGGCGCATTCGCTGTTTGCCGGGAAGCCCGTCGATATTCCCAATGAATTCAGCAAGAGCCAGTCCGCAGGCAATGCCATGACCCTCCCGATGATCCAATCGCTGCGCCCTGGTGTCGTGGTCAATCAGCAACGGCTGACCAAGGTCAACCTGAACAATGAAAACATGACCCTCACATGGCAGCCCAAAGGCCAACCGGAGAGTAAAACGCCCGCCCAGCGCCAGATTGATGCGGCTTACCCCGAATTATCGGCCGGGCTGCATTTGCCGAAATTCGCCCGTATTGAGGCGCACACCGAAAACACGGCCAGCGGCGATATTTCCGATCCCTTCCGGCCGCGCTATGCGGTTGATGTGCAATTGCTGGATGATAACGGTCAGGATGCTGCCGCCCCGGTTTATCAGGCTGTCCCGCTGCCGTTGCCAATGGCGGGCGGCGAATCGGGCATGTTCCAGTATCCGCCTATCGGCACAATGGTAGAAATTGCTTTTGAGGGCGGCCGCCCGGACAAGCCCTTTATCCGCCAGACCCTGAGCCAGGGCAACACCCTGCCCGATATCAAGCCGGGTGAACAGTTGCAGCAGCAGCGGGCGGAAGTGTCGCAAAGAGTGACGCAGGAGGGCAGTTGGATACGGCAAACTGACCAGACCATTAACGAGTCCTCCATGCACCGCATTGTCAAGGCCGACACGGAAACCCGCACCCTCGTGGCACGGGAAACCACGCTACAGGCCACGGACAAGACCACGGTGTTGGGCACATCGACCTTACTGGCGGGTGCAGTTCAGCAGATTGCAGACGGTGATTACTGCATGGCGACCTCGTCCAATCTGGTCACCAGTGTGGGAAAGGTCGCGGATATTGAAGTCGGCCAAAAGCTGATAGAAAAAATCGGCCTGATCCGCCAGAGCATCGCCGGAGCCAAGCAAGAGATTGTCGCGCCGGTGGTCTGGGTAGGCAGCCAGCAACTTAACGTGATGACCCTGATGTTAGATACGCTGGATGTGGTGAAAGAACTGGCCGAACTGACCGCCGCCCATACCCATCACAACACCGGCACCCCGGAGAACGCCAGCGCAA
Organism: Xenorhabdus doucetiae; assembly: GCF_000968195.1. Taxonomy (NCBI): domain Bacteria; kingdom Pseudomonadati; phylum Pseudomonadota; class Gammaproteobacteria; order Enterobacterales; family Morganellaceae; genus Xenorhabdus; species Xenorhabdus doucetiae. The sequence goes on along the minus strand of NZ_FO704550.1, from coordinate 3,040,955 downwards.
TACGCAACACGGCGCATAAATCCGATGGGCTGAAACAGAAGTATTCGCCTGTGATTGGGTGAATATCGTCCCTTTGTATGAGATTTTTTACGCCATAGCATAGGTTGATATTTTATGCAGAGGGATTAGACTGATGATGTTAGTTGAGGAGTAGCGCGCTCTGACCGAGGCTACCAACCTTAGTCAGTACGAAACAAATAGCCCTTCTTAAGGGAAATACAAAAAAAGCCAACCTTATCCGTTGGTTTTTTTGTTTTATCTACTACAGAAATATTCGCCTGTGATTGGGTGAATAGCGCCCATTTGTATGAGAACATTGACGCTATACCATAGGTTGATATTTTATGCTATAGGTATTAGACTGAGAGTGTTAGTAGGTGACTGTCGCGCTAAAACCGAGGCAACCAACCTTGTCAATAGCGTAAAGTACCCCACCCAATTCAAGGGTAAAAAACGAAAAAGCCAACCTCACCAGTTGGTTTTTTTGTTTTTGCTGATCCATTGTTTTAATTGATTGAATCATCTGAAAATAGACCTATAATCTACGCTTGTTAGTTGGATAAGCGCAATGACCATTAACTAAAGTGTTTTATATTGAAAAGGATTTCAATACTTCGTAAGTCTTACGAGGTGTACAAAGCCCTGGCTGAATACCAGATGGTGCTGATTCGGTGCCTCGGTCAGAGCGCGACAGTCACCTACTAACAATGATGATAGCCAATCGGACAGGCAGCCTAAAGGCAATGGTTGGTTAAGTCGTGCTCCCTAGCTGGAGCAAACGGATGAAGAGGTTTATCGATACCGCTATCATCGTTCTCAAGGCGTTAGTTGCGCTTTTAGAATTGATCCGTACCTTTCTGAAATAGATAACGGAAACGTAGATAAGGCCACCGGGTTAACCGCCCGGTGGCCTTTAACATTTACGGCTCGCAGCTCTCTTCATCTCTATTCAATTTATTCTCTCTCACTAAACGCAACCAGACACACACAGCGCCATTATCAATTAAGTTGACTCCGTCCCGTGGTTAATTTGGATCGCGTCCCTGCGTCGCGCTCAGGCTGCACAATCCCCACGAAATAAAAGTAAACCCGACGTAAAACGGACTACACCGCACCCGCCTGCACGTTTTGGATCAAGAAATTATTTCAGTTTTAAAATCCTACAAGACGAACCGCCAGACCGCGCCAGCACTGGCGGTGTGGGAAACATTGCAAAATGAAACGGGTGAAAAGGTTTTCAGGAAATTACAGTTTTTGGATCTAGAACGGATCACGGGGAAAATATCAGTGCATTGATATTAAAGGGATAAATCTATTTTACGTGAGAATTAGGATCACGGGGAAAGGTTAAGGAGAATTTCGAAAGGCGGTAATGGTGCGGGTTGGTGGTCGTTGAGAAACTGAAATCAATCAACATTATTCCCCTGACCAAAAAAAATTTCTTGTGTGATTCTGATACGTGAAAAATAGCCCACCAAAAAACTGATATGGATGATGTTCTAAAATCTCTGTCGCCATTTTGCCGCCACTATCAAAGGAAAAGGGCTGCGTTTTCACGCAACCCCTTGATTTATTTGGTGGAGCTGGCGGGAGTTGAACCCGCGTCCGAAATTCCTACATCCTCGGTACTACATGCTTAGTCTGGTCTTTACATTCGCTTGCCAGCTGCGGACAGACACGCCACTAACAAACTAGCCTGATTGGATTTAACGCTTCAACCCCAGGCAAGGCATCCACGCGATCTCTTTTGGGTTTGACCTCTCTTGATCCCCGTCCTAAGAGCGGAGGCTAGGGAGAGAGGGCTCTGAGCAGGTTATTAAGCTGCCAGTGCGTAGTTTTCGTCGTTTGCGACTATTGTTTTGCGGCTTTTTACGAGGCCAACCGCCCCTCGGCATGCACCTTGGGTTTCGCGAATACCGTCGAATCCAGAATCAGCCCCAAGTGTGTTAACGGCAAGTATATCAGAATATTGGGAGATAATGCCAGTGATTAACGCCCAGAATTCTTCATAATTCGCGCTTTGTCTAATTTCCATTCACGTTCTTTAATATCTGAACGTTTATCGTGCGCCTTTTTACCTTTCGCAACGCCAATTTTGACTTTGCTCCAAGCATTTTTCCAATACATGGAAAGTGCGACGATGGTGTAGCCTTCTCGATTGACTCGACCATACAGTGAATCAAGTTCACGTTTGTTAAGTAATAGTTTGCGTGACCGCGTCGGATCACAAACTACATGGGAAGAAGCAACATTCAAGGGCGTAATTGTGGCACCAAAAAGATAAGCATCACCATCTTTGAGTAAAACATAACTCTCACTGATGTTAGCCTTGCCAGCGCGCAGTGATTTGACTTCCCAACCTTGTAGGGATAAGCCTGCTTCGAATTCTTCTTCAATGAAGTATTCGTGGCGGGCTCGCTTATTCATGGCAATTGTTGCCGAACCGGGTTTGTGTGCTTTTTTCTTTGTCATAATGCGTTGTATTATACTGTATGCGTTAGTGAAAGAAATCTCTTCTGCATGATATTTAGCGATAAGTGCACATTTATTATGCTAAATGTCAGCGGGTTTTTATTTAACCACATTTAAGTGATATTATTCAGCGCTGTTATGTTTTACAGGAAATGATATGCCACAGATTAGTCGCTCTGCGCTAGTGCCTTACAGCGTGGAACAAATGTATAAATTGGTCAACGATGTGACGTCCTATCCGGATTTTTTGCCTGGATGTGTGGGAAGTCGTGTAATAAGCAGTAGTAATAATGAAATGACGGCTTCCGTTGATGTCGCTAAGGCAGGGATCAGTAAGACGTTTGTAACACGCAATACGTTATTTGATAATAAGCGCATCAATATGCAGCTTGTTGATGGGCCTTTCCGCAAGTTGATGGGGGGGTGGCATTTTACTCCGTTAAGTGAGGATGCCTGTAAAGTTGAGCTGCATCTCGATTTTGAATTTACCAACAAGTTGATTGAATTGGCTTTTGGCAAAGTGTTTAAAGAGTTGGCTGGTAATATGGTTCAGGCGTTTACCCAACGTGCGCGTGAGGTTTACAATGTCTGAGATTAATATTGAAGTCGTTTATGCTCTGCCGGAACGGCAATATCTGCGTAATGTGAAAGTGCCGCAAGGCGCAACTGTTGAACAGGCGATTGTGGCATCTGGCCTTTTGACATTACGTCATGATATCGATTTGACCCAAAATAAAGTGGGCATTTATAGCCGCCCTGCCAAATTGACTGATACGCTGGAAGAGGGAGATCGTGTAGAGATTTATCGCCCTCTGATTGCTGATCCAAAAGAAATGCGCCGTAAGCGCGCGGAGCGCGCTAAAAATAATGCGCAATGATGCCTATTTATTCGCCAGGTTATCGACTGGCGAATAAATAAAACACACCTCACTGATTCTCTGGCAGTGACTTTTCATTCTTGATATCAGTTAGCTCACCTTTGTCATCAAAGGTCAGTGTCAGGGTTTCTTGCGTTGTTTTCCCATGACCGGGTTGTTGGCGGAAAACGTAATACCAGGTTTGGCTGCCAAATGGATCGGTCAGCATTGGTGTTCCCAAAGTGTAAGAAACTTGCTGCTGGGTCATTCCTTTATGGATTTTTGCTACCGCAGCCGGCGTAAGGTAGTTCCCTTGATTAATATCAGGACGATAAACAATTCGCTCAAACATGGAGCAACCCGCAGTCAGCATAACAAGTGATACAGTAGCGGCAGTCAACAATTTACAGCGCATAGTAATTACATTCCTTGAGGAGTCAGGCCGTCGATAATAATAAACATTGGAGAGATTGAAAACCTCTACGCATTTACCTATGACTGCAATTATACAAAAAAGTTGGATTAATTTATGCCGCCAACAGCTCTTTTGCGTTGGCCAGTGTATTTTTAGTTACCTCACTGCCCGCCAGAAGCCGCGCCAGCTCTTGGAGTCGTGCTTTTTTATCCAATAGTTGCATCTGGGTTTCTGTTTCTTCGCCATCGGTTTGCTTGCTAACATAAAAATGCTGATGTCCACATCCTGCAACTTGAGGTAAATGGGTAACACACATCACTTGGGTTGATTCCCCCAATTCACGTAGCAGACGACCAACAATTGCTGCTGTTGGGCCGCTGATACCCACATCCACTTCATCGAAAATGAGCGCAGGGGTTTCCATTTTCTTCGCTGTAATGACTTGGATCGCCAGTGCAATGCGGGAAAGTTCACCACCTGATGCGACTTTTGCCAGTGGCTGGTGAGGTTGGCCGGGGTTGGTTGTAACATTGAATTCGACTTTACTGGCTCCATCAATATTTAAATGCTCCGGTTCAAAGGTGACATCAATGGTAAAGCGGCCATGAGGCATAGAAAGTTGGTGCATACTGTTTGTGATCAGTTGGCTCAGTTCTGCGGCATATTTCTGACGAATATGGTGTAATTTTTCTGCCACTGCCAGGGCTTGCTGGTAGTGGAGGCTGACCAATTCACTCAGGTGGGCACAATCATTTTCCTGTTGGGATAACTGATATTGCTCTTCCAATAACTGTTGATGTAATGCAGGTAACTCTTCTGGTGAAACATGATGTTTACGAGCCATGTTGATTTGTTGGGAGATTTTCTGTTCCAGTTCGAATAAACGATTAGGGTCCAGTTCCAACTGGTCGCTGTAATGACGTAATTCATCACTGACTTCATTGATTTGGATAGCCGCTTCTTCCAACATGTTAAGCAGGCTACTGAGTTTGTGATCCATGCTGGCAAGCTCGGTCAGTTCACTTCGCGCATAGTTGAGGAGGCGGGTAATGTTCTGCTCATCGTTATCACTTAGAAGCTGAAGAATGTTTTGGCTGACGGACAGAAATTGCCCGCAGTTTGCCAGCCGTTTGTATTCGCTATCTTGCTCCTGATAATCACCGGATTGTGGTGACAGTTCATTCAGTTCTTTCAGGTGATATTCCAGTAATTGCTGGCGTGAACGACGCTCAAGGGCTTGTTGTTGGAATTGGGAGAGCGCCTGACAGCTTTGGCGCCATTGTTGGTAAGCCTGTTTCATTTCATATTGAAGTTCAAAATCGCCCGTGTAAATATCCAGTAAGCGCCTTTGATGACGATTCTCTAATAACAATTGATGAGCATGTTGCCCGTGGATTTGGATCAAATGTGAACCTAATTCACGTAATTGGGAAAGGGGTACAGCAGTACCATTGATAAAACCGCGAGAGCGCCCGTCAGCGGTGATGGTGCGACGCAGCAGGCACTCATTATCATCATCAAAACTGCCATCAAGCTGGTGCTCTACCAGCCATTTGCGGGCAGAAGGCGCATCAGCCAGTGAAAAGCGGGCACAAAGGTCGGTACGTGGAGCACTTGGGCGAACCATATTGGCTTCGCCACGATTGCCAAGACATAAACCCAGTGCATCAATCGCTATGGATTTACCGGCTCCGGTTTCACCCGTTATTGCCGTCATTCCTGAGCGAAAATCAATTTCAAGTTCGCGAACGATAGCAAAATTACTGATGGTCAGTTGAGTCAGCATCGTGCTCCTCCTTCCTTTTACTGTATATAAAAATATGTTCCTACACCGTAAGAACACATTCCTGTGCATAAAAACATGTCTGTGCTTTCGTACAGTATAAACTGGTTTTTTATACAGTAAAGTAGGGAAACTTGTTTTTAGAACATTTTTTTTGACCAACCCAGTTTTGTGCTCAATGTATTGAAGTAGTTGTAATCTTTTGGATGAATTAAGTGCAGATTATAGTCACTGCGTTTGATAATCACTTCTTCACCATCTTGGATTGGCAAGACGATCTGGCTGTCACAACTGACTTCGTAGTCACTGCTATTTTGGGCAAATTTCAGTCGAATGCTGCTTTCACTGCTGATAACGAGAGGGCGTGCCGAGAGGGTATGTGGAAACATTGGCACTAGCACGATGGCATTCAAGTTTGGGGTTAATATAGGCCCTCCCGCAGACAGTGAATAGGCCGTAGAGCCAGTCGGTGTGGCGATGATCAAACCGTCTGAACGTTGGGAAAAAGCGAAACGTTCATCAATATAAACTTCAAATTCAATCATATGGGCAACTTTGCCTGGATGTAATACGACTTCATTGAGCGCCGTGCTGCGTCGGGATTTATGTCCCGCTTTTGTTACTTGTGCTTCGAGCAGAAAGCGTTTTTCGTCCCGAAATTTGCCAGCCAAAACTTCGGATAGTTGCTGTAAAGCATTATCGGGGTCCAAATCCGTCAAGAAGCCTAGATTTCCGCGGTTGATGCCAATGACTTTGATGTCATAACGCGATAATACTCTGGCTGCTCCAAGCATATTGCCATCACCACCGACAACAATCACAAGATCAGCGATTTTGCCGATTTCTGTTAGTCCTCCAGTCTGGGCATTTTTTAAGTTAATGTCTTTCGCGACCTGCCTATCCACAATGACGCAATAACCTTTAGATACCAGCCAATGGTACAGCATTTCATGGGTAGCCAACGCTTCAGGGTGACGTGGCCGACCGACAATACCGATGCATTTGAATTCATTATTCATTGCTGTTATTTCCTTCAGCATATGGTTTTGCCCTCACAATATAATGTGCTCCCTTGAATCCCGCGTTTTGATCCCCATAATAAGCGAGAATGGCGAAGATAATACAAATACGCGGAGATATTCATGAGTAGTAAAGACCAAAAAGTACCTGATGAGCAAGTCGCAGAAAATACAGAAAATGTATTAGAGCAACAAATAAGTGCGGAACAGACAGAGGCACCAGAGACTGAAAACGTTGTTGATCCGCGTGTTGCTGAGTTGGAAGAACAACTGAAACAGGCTCAGATTAACGAACGTGATGCGATGTTACGTGCGCGTGCTGAAGTGGAAAACATTCGCCGCCGTACTGAATTGGATGTCGAAAAGGCACACAAATTTGCATTGGAAAAATTTGCCAATGAACTTCTGCCCGTTATCGACAATCTGGAACGTGCATTAGAGGCGGCTGATCGTACCAATGAAGCACTGTTGCCAATGGTTGAAGGTATTGAACTGACTCTGAAAGCGTTTATTGATGCAGTAGGTAAGTTTGGTGTTGAAGTGGTCGGTGACACCGATGTCCCTTTCAATCCAGAAGTGCATCAGGCGATGACCATGATGGAATCTGATCAGCATGAACCAAATCAAGTTATGTTGGTGATGCAAAAAGGCTATACCTTGAATGGCCGCTTATTGCGTCCTGCCATGGTTGCTGTTTCTAAATAACGTCACGCTATCCCGTGTGCAATGCCGCCATTTAAAAGGCGGCATTTTTGTCGGTAGAAATCGGTTATTGGGACAATTGAGGATTCCAATCTATTGGCGACAATCCTTGGATTTCCAGCAATCTGTTGGCCTGTGAAAAATGTTTACAGCCTAAAAAACCACGGTGGGCAGATAAAGGTGAAGGATGCGGCGCTTTTAATACATGATGGCGTTGAGTATCAATAAAACGGCCTTTTTTCTGGGCATGAGATCCCCAAAGCAGGAAAATAACCCCGCTGCGATGTTCATTGATGGCTGCAATCACTTTGTCAGTAAATGTTTCCCACCCCAAATTCGCATGGGAATGTGCGTTGCCACGTTCAACGGTCAGCACGGTATTGAGTAATAATACCCCCTGTTTTGCCCAACTGAGCAAACAACCGTGATTGGGGCGGGCAAATCCAGCAATATCCGATTCCAGTTCCTTGTACATATTAACGAGAGAAGGTGGAGCAGGAATACCCGGCTGTACAGAGAAAGCCAGACCGTGGGCTTGATTTGGCCCGTGGTAAGGGTCTTGCCCCAAAATCACCACTTTTACATCGGGCAATTCGGTATAGCGAAATGCGTTGAAGACATCTTGCTGAGGCGGATAAATGGTTTTTCCAGCCTGACGTTCATTGGCGACATAAGCCAATGTATCAACAAAATAAGGCTGTTTCTTTTCATTGCCGATGACATCGTGCCATGTAAGAGGTGCGGACATAGCCAATCCCTTTCTAGATGATTATCAAATGACTTAAGCTTACCGATTCCCTTGGGATAGGGAAACCCTTAGTTGATTTCAATCAAAGAACCTTTTTATCCGTACTGGTATACAAGAAATCAGGAATAATAACCAAGCTGATAATGTTGGAGGTATAAATGATTACTGGGATTCAAATTACCCAATCTGACAACGCTGCATTGATGAATTCTTTTTGGCTGTTGGATGATGAAAAAAATGAAGCGCGTTGTCTCTGTGCCAAAGCAGATTACGATGAAGGCCAGATTGTTGTCAAAGAGGAGTTGGGACAATTTGAATATCGCGAAATTCCGTTGGAATTTAAACCGACTGTGCGTGTAGAGGGCGGGCAACATCTGAATGTTAATGTCTTGCGGCGTGAAACGTTGGAAGATGCGGTAAAACACCCCGAAAAATACCCTCAGTTGACTATTCGCGTATCGGGTTATGCTGTACGCTTTAATTCACTGACGCCGGAACAGCAGCGTGATGTTATTGCGCGTACTTTTACAGAAAGCCTGTAATTTTTGTACCAAGAAAAGAGCTTAAAGGGAGAGTCAATACTCCCTTTTTTATAGGCATAAATCAGAAAAAACAATTCCATATTTTATTTATGGAAATTAATTTTGTTAATTAAAAATTAAATTTGTTTTAACATTGTTAAATATTCTGCCGATAGAGAGTTTGGGTTTTTTAAACCACATCAAACCTGAATAATCTGTAGGAGAATCTTATGACTTTATCCGTTAATACCGATTTTTTTAGCAACTTAGGGATCTATTCATTACAGGGAAATTCTCTGCAACCCCAATCTCAATCTCCAGCGCAGTCACCGCCAGACAAAAAAGTTGATCACAGTTCTTCCTCAGGCATTTCGCTTTCAGAAAACACTCAACAGGCTAATGCACTCTATCAATCGTTAATGAGTAATTTAAATGCCAGCGCGATGGCCGCTCCCGGATTGACAGCCAATGATATTGCCGGAAAACAATCCCAACTCACCGATTATTCCCTGACGTTGGTTACCCGTGATGTTTATCGACAACATAGTTTAGGGATTGGTGATTATGTGCGTTTGTCTAATGAGGAGTTATCAAAAGCAGGCATAGATCCGGGCACGCTGAATGATTATTCAAGCGGGTTTCAAGCCGGTGTATACCATAACAACGGGCTATATATTGTCTCTTTCACCGGATCGAATGAATTAAAGGATTTTATGGTTAGTGTTCGTCAGGGGCTGGGTTTTAATGAGAAGCAGTATAATCAAGCCGTGGAATTGGCGCATAAGGCATTAGAAACATTTGGTGAAAATGTCGTTTTCACCGGACATTCACTGGGGGGCGGATTAGCCACAGTGGCGGCATTGGCAACAGGGAAGCCAGCCGTTATTTATAATTCGGTGAGTGTTTCTGACGCAACATTGAAACACATGGGAATATCACCTGAAGTCGCTCGTGAATTGGCTGACAGTGGCTTGATACGCCATTATGCCGTCCAACATGATTGGTTGGGTAACTTGCAAAAAACATTGCAATTTCATCAACCGATGGGGCACACAATAGAGCTTAAGTATGAATATGAATTGGACAGTATATGGGATGTTATTATGCCTGATCGGTATGGCCTTCATGTCTTTAAAGCCCATTTTTTGGAAGCTGTCGTCGAATCTATGGCGCAGCATAAGCCTTGGTTGAATACCCAGCAAAGTGAACCGTCTTATGCTGTGTAATATTTAGCATTCAGACGGGGAGAACCGTCTGGCAGAACATGGGCGAAGCCATTGCATGACTTCGCCCATGTTCTAAATCCGCTTACGTTTTACGAATAATCGCTGCCAGAATTAATCGTTGCTGGATTCCGTTAATTCTGGTTTAGGATTGCCTGAAGGAGCACGGCGTTTACCGATATTTTTACTGTCGCGATGACGCACTTTCACGCGGCTTTTCTTCACATCTTCTGTTTTCTTCTTCTCTTTGCGTTTTGCCAGCACTTTTTTGGATGGCTTATAGCTCTTTTTCTCACTGGGTGCTTTGGTTTGTGGGCGAAGTTCATCAACAACCCGGATTTTCAACGGCTCGTTGAGATAACGGCTGATTTTACCCAAAAGAAGGTGATCGTGCGCTTCAATCAGCGCAATGGCGGTTCCCTTACGGCCTGCGCGGGCAGTACGGCCAATCCGGTGCAGGTAAACATCCGCAGTACGCGGTAAATCAAAGTTAAAGACGTGGCTGACGTTTTCGATATCCAGGCCACGGGAAGCAACATCAGTGGCGACCAGGACGTTAACTTTGCCATCATTCAAGCGCTTCACGGCATCTGTGCGCTTGGCTTGCACCATTTCACCCTCAAGGAAAGAAGCCTGAATGCCCGCCTGACTCAACTCATCGACAAGTTCACGCACACGCTCTCGTTTACGCACGAATACAATGGACTTCGTGACATCAGATTGCTGGAGAAGGTGGCACAGCAAGGCGGTTTTATGCGCCAACGAATCAGCACGATAATAAAATTGCTGAATTTTTTTGCGCTCGCGGCGAGAAGGTTCCGCATCTATCTCAACCGGATCAGTTAACAGGCGCTCGGCAAAATCACGGATGGATTCCCCTTCCAGCGTTGCGGAGAATAACAACGTTTGTTTGCGCCAGCGCGTTTCACCGGCAATCGTTTCGACATCATTGGCAAATCCCATATCCAGCATGCGATCAGCTTCATCAAGGATCAGCGTTTCTACTGCACGGCAGTCGAAATTTTCTTCTTTGATGTATTGCAGCAGACGCCCGGTCGTTGCGACAACAATATCCTGATTCCCACTGAATACTTCCGCGTGATTCATATAGGCAACACCCCCCGTTATGGTGGCAATGTCCAAATGGGTATGGGCCGCAAATTCTTTCGCTTGTTCTGCAACCTGCATGGCCAGTTCACGGGTTGGGGTCAAAATCAGGATACGTGGAGGCCCCGATTTTTTGCGAGGAAAATCCAGTAAATGCTGTAGTGCCGGAAGCAGGTAAGCGGCGGTTTTACCTGTACCTGTCGGCGCAGATCCTAATACATCGCGTCCGTCCATCGCCGCAGGAATGGCTGCTTCCTGAATGGCGGTCGGGCGTTCGTAGCCTTTTTCGTTCAGTGCTTCAAGCAGGGATTCATCAAGTTCGAATTCGGAAAAGTTTGTCGCAGTCATCATATACCTCTATTTGGGGCCGCCGATTATAAACAGGTTAAGCGCATTCTTCATCCTATAAAAGCATCCAATGAGTCGGTTGCTTTTATCCGCCGGCCATAAGATTTATGCTATGACAAATTCTAATTTCAGCAGATATGGGTCATGGCATCGATACAAAAAACCGCTTTTCGCCGCGGTGGTTTTACATTTAAACAGTTTTTTGTCGGACACGATAAATGTGCGATGAAAGTCGGGACGGATGGTGTGCTGTTAGGCGCCTGGGCGCCAGTATATAACAGGAAAAGATGTCTGGATATTGGCTGTGGTAGTGGTTTGATTGCGTTGATGATAGCTCAACGTACCAAAGCCAATACCCTTATTGATGCCGTGGAACTGGATGTTCTTGCTGCAATGCAGGCGGTTGATAATGTGCAGCAATCACCGTGGCCTTCCCGTATTACGGTATATCAGCAGGATATTTATGATTTCGTGCAGCAAAATGAGCAACAAAATAAGTTGCAGCGAATCAGCGCCCAATACGATTTGATTGTTAGCAATCCTCCCTATTTTGAGCCGGCTATTGCATGCCGAAACGAAGCACGCAATCAGGCTCGTTATACGGCGTCACTGACGCATCAGGGGCTCTTGGCGTGCGTACAGAAATTGATGGCGCCGACAGGGTTATTTTGTCTGGTACTGCCTTATGGCATTGGGGAACAATTTGAAAAAATGGCGTCAGATTTGGGATGGTTTACCCATTTTCGCGTCAATGTACGTGATCGGCCAGACAAGCCGTTACATCGCCTATTGCTGGGATTATCACTGCAAGAACAGGACATTCAAGTGAGTGAATTAACCCTTCGTTCCTCGGATGGCACTTATTCAAAGCAATTTCGTCAGTTAGTAACAGATTTTTATCTTTATTATTGATAATGTTAGCACTATTAAGATGATAAATTATATTTTCCGATATAATAGCGCCAAGACTTTCTTTTTCCCAGATTAAAATCGCGTGTCTTGTGAAATAGAGACTATGATATAGAAAAAGTGCAATACGAGAATAACAGGTGGTTGTAATAAAGATTACAGCTAAAGTTGAACTTCACAGTAAATTGATACTCAAAGTCATGCTTGTTCGGGAAATCAGAACATCATCTTGGTTTAATTTAAGTATAAATGTGGAGTTTTACCTCAGGAGAGTGAACCTCGGATGAGCGAGCAGTTAACGGATCAAATGCTGATTGAACGCGTCCAGAAGGGCGATCAAAAAGCATTTAATTTGCTGGTGATAAGATACCAGCACAAAGTAGCGAGCTTGATTGCTCGTTACGTACCTCAAGGCGACGTTCCTGATGTTGCCCAAGAGGTTTTCATTAAGACTTATCGGGCACTGTCTTCTTTCCGGGGTGATAGTGCTTTTTATACATGGCTGTACCGTATTGCCGTTAACACTGCGAAAAATTATTTGGTTGCTCAGGGGCGCCGTCCACCCTCCAATGACTTGGATGCGAACGACGCAGAAAATTACGATACTTCAAGTTCATTAAAAGAAATTTCGAACCCTGAGAACTTAATGTTGTCTGAAGAATTAAAGGAAGTGGTTTTCCGCACGATTGAATCGCTTCCGGAAGATTTGAGGATAGCGATTACGTTGAGGGAGTTGGATGGGTTGAGCTATGAAGAAATAGCCGACATCATGGAATGTCCTGTAGGCACGGTGCGTTCACGAATTTTCCGGGCAAGGGAAGCGATTGATAATAAAGTTCAACCACTGATCCAACAATAAACTGATCCAACAATACTGATCCAACAATATAGTGGGACAAAACAATATCTAAGGGTACTTTGGCATGCAAAGAGAAAAACTTTCCGCATTGATGGATGGAGAAGCTCTTGATAGTGAAGTCGTTCATTTGGTCTCTGAAGATGCGGTCATGCAGAAACAGTGGGAAAGATATCACCTTGTACGTGATGTGCTGCGTGGCGATGTGGGGGATGTATTGCACTTGGATATTGCGAGTCAAGTCGCTTTGGCACTTGAAAAAGAACCCGTTCATATCAATCCGGCAGCGGTTCTGGAATCTCAGCCAAAACCTGAAACATGGGCTAACCTGCCGTTTTGGAACAAAATCCGCACATGGAAGAGTCAAATTGCACAAGTTGGCGTTGCTGCCTGTGTATCGCTGGCCGTGATTATCGGTGTTCAGCAACATAATAGTGATAGCAGTGTTGAGACTGATAACCAGTTTGAGGCACCCGCCTTTAATACATTGCCAGTAATGGGAACCGCATCAACAGTGGGTTTAGCGACGCCGGCCGAAGAAGAAACTTTCGGTGGTGACCTGAGTATGCAAGTGCGGGAAAGCAACAAGCGAATTGATGCAATGTTGCAGCAATATGAACTCGCCCGCCGCATCCACGCTGAAAAAAATGAGGGTATCACCCAGACTAATCAGATTCCTGGAGCACAAGCACCACAACAGTCACAGCATCGGTGATGAAACGCATTTGGGTTGTCGTTTTTTTATTGGCAAGTAGCCTGATAAATCCTCTGAAAGCCTCAGCGCAACAAAGCAGCGCTGAGGCTTTGTTACAGGATATGAGTCAGGCGGTACAAACGCTAACTTATGAAGTTGGCTTTATCATTTTAGGGCAGCAATTTCTTATTCCCTTGCGTTACCGTCATGCCATTATTGATGGGCAGGCTATCGGCCAAATCATACAAATGGATGTTTCACGCAGGGAGATTGTCCAGCGCGGTGACCAAATCAGTTATTACGAACCAGGATTGGACTCATTTAGCATACGCGGTACACATATCGTTGATTATCTCCCGCCAATCATCTTTGCCGATTTTGCACAATTACAGAAATTTTATCGTTTTATTGATGCAGGCAGTACGCAGGTTGGCGATCACCCCGCGAATTTTGTGCGTATCATAGCGAAAGATGAATCTCGCTATAACTATAACCTTCTGATTGATGAGAAAAATCATCTCCCTCTGCTGATAGATCTTTTGGATAAAGACAATAAAACTGTCATTGAGCAATTCCGTGTCGTGTCATTAACTGTGAATGACGCGATTAAAACGGAGCTGAGTTCGATTACTGATTTGAAATTACCGCCCATGTTACTTGTTCCGTCTTCTGATAAGTTGAAGTTTAATTGGATGGTTGGAAAAATACCTGAGGGTTTCAAAGAGATATCCCGTAGCAGTCGTAAGTTATCAGAGACAGAATGGCTGGAATCCATTATGTATAGTGATGGATTGTTTAATTTTTCTGTCAATGTCGTGAACTCAGATAAAAAGGCTGTTGATGAACAACCATTTCGACAAGGCAGGAGAACGGTTTATACTTTGGCCAGAGGTAAAAACAGCATAACAGTCATTGGGGAGCTGCCTTTCGCCACCGCCGAGCGAATTGCAGCCAGCGTGACGTTTACGGGAGGAAACTGATGGTTAAAGAGTGGGCAACGGTTGTCCGTTGGCAAAAAGGCCGTGCATTATTGCGTTACGGATCATCGTTGGGCTGTGGTAGCTGTCAGGCCAAAACAGCTTGTGGTTCTTATTTACTGGAAAAAATAGGGCCGGAAAGCATCCATCAGTTGGAAGTTGAAATTTCTCAACCACTGCAACCGGGACAGAAGGTTGAAGTCGGTATTCCTGAAAGCAGCCTGTTACGTTCAGCCATGCTGGTTTATCTGACACCCTTGTTGGGGCTGTTTTTGGGTGCAGCTCTTTTCCAACTCTGGACAACTGACCAATTAGGGATCGGTTTAGGGGGAATTGGCGGTGGGTTCGCGGGTTTCTTCATTGCCCGCAAGATTGCTGCGTATTGGGATAAATTGCAAGCCTACCAGCCCGTTGTATTACAAATTGGTTTACCTCCTGATGCGATTAAGGTACTACCGCAAGAGTAATCTGTTTTACCCTACGCACTTCAACAATAATTTATTATTGAAAACGGCTTTCCCACTCGTTTGGTTTTCGCGGGTTTGGCATGTAGAATACGGCTCCTCAGGCCAGTGGCCGAACCAATAAACTGTCGCTTTATGTCCATCAATGTGTCCATAGGCGAATGATTCAGAAATATTAAGGCAAAAAAGATTTAATAATGAAGCAAATACGAAATTTCTCCATTATCGCCCACATTGACCACGGTAAATCCACGCTATCTGACCGGATTATTCAAATCTGTGGTGGTCTGTCTGATCGCGAAATGGCAGCACAAGTACTGGATTCAATGGATCTTGAGCGTGAACGTGGGATCACGATCAAAGCACAAAGTGTTACGCTTGATTACAAGGCAAATGACGGGCAAGTTTACCAATTAAACTTTATCGATACACCAGGGCATGTGGATTTCTCTTACGAAGTCTCCCGCTCACTGGCCGCCTGTGAAGGTGCCTTGCTGGTGGTTGATGCGGGTCAGGGGGTTGAAGCCCAGACATTGGCTAACTGTTATACCGCCATAGAAATGGATCTGGAAGTGGTTCCGGTTCTGAACAAAATCGACCTTCCGGCGGCTGAACCAGAGCGTGTTGCCGAAGAAATCGAAGATATTGTCGGTATTGATGCCGCCGACGCAGTGCGTTGTTCGGCAAAAACGGGTATCGGCGTACAGGATGTGATTGAACGTCTGGTAAAAGAAATCCCCGCGCCGGAAGGTGATCCTGATGCACCATTGCAGGCTCTGATTATTGACTCGTGGTTTGATAATTACCTGGGTGTGGTTTCACTGGTTCGTATCAAAAACGGTACGTTGCGTAAGGGTGATAAAGTTAAGGTAATGAGTACCGGACAGGTATACAACGCTGACCGTCTGGGGATCTTCACCCCGAAACGCGTTGATCGTGATGTATTGAATTGTGGTGAAGTGGGCTGGTTGGTCTGTGCCATCAAAGATATTCTGGGCGCGCCGGTTGGAGATACTTTGACAACTTCCCGCCAGCCTGCGGAAAAAGCACTGCCTGGTTTTAAAAAGGTTAAACCGCAGGTTTATGCCGGTCTGTTCCCGGTCAGTTCTGATGATTATGAAGCTTTCCGTGATGCGTTAGGCAAACTGAGCTTAAATGACGCTTCATTATTCTATGAACCAGAAAGTTCCACGGCATTGGGCTTCGGTTTCCGCTGTGGTTTCCTCGGCTTGCTGCATATGGAAATCATTCAGGAACGCTTGGAGCGTGAATACGATCTCGATTTGATCACAACGGCACCAACCGTTGTTTATGAAGTTGAGACAACCAGTGGTGATATTATCTACGTTGATAGTCCATCCAAGTTGCCGGCGTTAAACAATATCCATGAACTGCGTGAGCCGATTGCAGAATGTCACATGTTGCTGCCGAAAGAGTACCTTGGTAACGTCATTACACTCTGTGTAGAAAAACGCGGTGTGCAAACGAATATGGTCTATCACGGTAATCAGGTTGCACTGACCTATGAAATTCCGATGGCAGAAGTTGTGCTGGATTTCTTTGACCGCTTGAAATCAACTTCGCGTGGTTATGCTTCTCTGGATTATAACTTTACCCGCTTCCAGAATTCAGACATGGTTCGTGTGGATGTGTTGATTAATGGTGAGCGTGTGGATGCGCTGGCTTTGATTACCCACCGCGACAATTCGCAATACCGTGGGCGTGAGCTGGTGGAAAAGATGAAAGAACTTATTCCACGCCAGCAATTTGACATTGCGATTCAGGCTGCCATAGGTACTCACATTATTGCGCGCTCTACCGTTAAGCAGTTACGTAAAAACGTATTAGCGAAATGTTATGGCGGTGACGTCAGCCGTAAGAAAAAGCTGTTGCAGAAACAGAAAGAGGGTAAAAAACGCATGAAGCAGGTCGGAAACGTTGAACTGCCGCAGGAAGCCTTCTTAGCGATTCTGCATGTTGGCAAAGATAATTAACAAGGTCGTAAGGAGTTCAAATGGCTAACACTTTTGCCTTGATATTAACGTTAGCAACGTTAATCACCGGCATTCTTTGGTGCATAGAGCGATTTAAGTTCGCACCTGAACGTAAGAAACTTGCTCATATTCAGGAACAGGCGACCGGCGCAGAAGCTCAGGGCGCTTTGGCGAAAGAACTTAACAAACCTTCATGGGTTGAAACACTTGCCTCTGTCTTTCCCGTGTTAGCCATTGTGTTGGTTCTGCGTTCTTTTGTGTATGAACCTTTTCAGATCCCTTCGGGTTCAATGATGCCGACACTGCTGATCGGGGATTTCATTCTGGTTGAAAAATTTGCTTATGGTTTAAAAGATCCGATTACGCAAACCACCTTAATCAAGACGGGTGAGCCGAAGCGGGGGGATATTGCCGTTTTCAAATACCCGAAGAACCCAACTATCGATTTTGTCAAACGCATTATTGGCTTGCCTGGAGATAAGATCGTTTACGATTACGTCAACAAAGAGCTTCATGTTTACCCTGGCTGTGGTTGGAATACCCAATGCAAGGGCGATTTACCGGTGACTTATCGGAATGCGTTCCCAAGTGACTGGACGATAAAAGAAGATGTAACACCCGAAGGCGTTCGTATCAATGGCGTTTATCAGGTTCCTGTTGATGAACCCATAGGGCCATATTCTCTCCGCCAAGGCGAACGCGTTGAAAATTTAGGTGATGTGTCACACCATATTTTGACCATCCCTGTAATACAACGTTTCCCAGGTTTCTCCCAAGAAGGCTTGCCGGTTGGCACTTGGGTTGTTCCCAAAGGGCACTATTTTGCTATGGGTGATAACCGCGACAATAGTGATGATAGCCGTTCATGGGGATTTGTTCCGGAGAAAAATCTGGTAGGCCGTGCAACGGCTATCTGGATGAGCTTTGAAAAACAAGAAGGTGAATGGCCTACTGGCGTGCGTTTTAGTCGAATTGGTGGAATTCACTAATATTTATATATTAGCGCAGCATTAATTTATCTCACAGTGTAGAATATTCTTTCAAACGAGATGACTGGCTCCCTAACATGGTGAATGCTTTGGGAGCCAGTGCAAACGCAACAGTTTTGTAAGGCATACCACAAGTTGCCCCACAGGTCTGTTGCGTGTGCTTTTATTTGATGAATTCTAACTGAATTGGTAGCACATGAACGCCATAATAACGAACCGGTTACAACATAAGCTAGGATATACCTTTAAACAGCACGATTTGTTGCTTCAAGCGTTAACTCACCGCAGTGCCAGCAGTAAGCATAATGAACGTTTAGAATTTCTCGGCGACTCCATCCTGAGTTTTGTCATTGCCAATGCGCTGTACCAACGTTTCCCCCGTGTTGATGAAGGAGATATGAGCCGCATGCGGGCAACATTGGTGCGTGGGAATACACTGGCGGAACTGGCCAGAGAATTTGAATTGGGTGAATGCCTGCGTCTGGGGCCGGGTGAGTTAAAGAGTGGAGGGCATCGTCGCGAATCCATTTTAGCGGATAGCATTGAGGCTTTAATCGGCGCTATTTTTCTTGACAGCGATATTCAGACCATCGAAAAGATTATCCTGAATTGGTATGAAACCCGTTTGAATGAAATTAGTCCGGGTGATAAGCAAAAAGATCCTAAAACACGTTTACAGGAATATTTGCAAGGGCGTCATTTGCCGTTGCCTACCTATCTGGTGGTTCAGGTTCGTGGGGAAGCACACGATCAGGAATTTACCATTCACTGTCAGGTCAGTGGATTTGAACAGCCTGTCAGAGGAATCGGTTCCAGTCGCCGCAAGGCAGAGCAGGCGGCTGCCGAACAAGCATTAAAACAATTGGAGCTTGAATGAGCGAAGAAAAAAACTATTGCGGATTCGTGGCAATAGTCGGTCGGCCCAACGTCGGTAAATCAACGTTATTGAATCAGTTATTGGGTCAGAAAGTATCCATCACCTCCCGTAAACCTCAAACGACGCGGCATCGCATCATGGGGATTCATACGGAAGGGGCTTACCAAATCATCTATGTTGATACCCCAGGTCTTCATATTGAAGAAAAACGGGCGATCAACCGTCTGATGAACCGTGCGGCGAGCAGCTCTATTGGTGATGTCGAACTGGTTATTTTTGTTGTGGAAGGTACGCACTGGACACCCGATGATGAAATGGTGGTGAATAAATTGCGTCATTTACGTTGTCCTGTCTTACTGGCTATCAATAAAGTGGACAATGTGCTAGATAAAGCCCTTCTTCTGCCCCATATCGGTTTTCTCAGCCAACAGATGAATTTTATCGACGTTGTGCCGATGAGTGCAGAAAAAGGCATGAATGTTGATACCATTGCCAAAATAGCACGTAATCATATCCCACAGGCGGAACACCACTTCCCGGAAGATTATATTACTGATCGCTCACAGCGTTTTATGGCGTCAGAAATCATCCGTGAAAAACTCATGCGTTTTTTGGGTGAAGAACTGCCCTATTCCGTGACAGTGGAAATTGAACAATTTGTTACCAATGAGCGTGGCGGTTATACGATCCACGGTTTGATTCTGGTCGAGCGTGACGGTCAGAAGAAAATGGTGATTGGTAATAAAGGCAGCAAAATCAAAACGATTGGTATAGAAGCCCGTCAGGATATGGAAAAGCTGTTTGATATGAAAGTCCACCTGGAATTGTGGGTAAAAGTGAAATCAGGCTGGGCGGATGATGAACGGGCGCTACGTAGCCTCGGTTACATCGACGACTTATAAGGCTGATGTGTGGACGGCTGGCAGAGAGCCTTCGTGCTTCATGGGCGCCCTTACAGTGAAACCAGTTTATTGCTGGATTTTTTTACTGAAAACGAAGGGCGGGTACGTGTTCTGGCAAAAGGGGCACGCAGCCGTCGCTCTAATCTAAAAGGTTGCTTGCAACCTTTCACCCCGCTGCTCATTCGTTGGAGTGGGCGGGGGGAAATCAAGACATTAAGAGATGCAGAGCCTATCTCATTGGCTCTCCCCTTAACGGGAAGTGTGCTCTACAGCGGTTTATACGTGAATGAGCTGTTGTCCAGAGTCCTTGAGCAAGGCACGGCATATCCCGCACTTTTTTTTGATTACCTCCAGTGTTTACAATCCCTTGCGGCGAGTGAATATACACCAGAAAGTGCATTGCGTCGTTTTGAATTAGCATTACTTACCAATATGGGATACGGTGTCGATTATCTTCACTGTGCCGGCAGCGGTGAACCGGTAGCGGATACCATGACTTACCGTTATCGTGAAGAAAAAGGATTTATCGCCAGTTTGGTTGTGGATCACTTCAGTTTTACGGGTTATGAACTCAAGGCGTTGGCAACTGGCGAATTTCCTGATCCGGCAACATTGAAGGCGGCGAAGCGTTTTACCCGCATTGCCTTAAAACCGTATTTGGGCGGGAAACCGTTAAAAAGCCGTGAACTATTTCGTCAATTCGTGCGTAAAAAAACTGATCATCCCAACAAGAAAAATGAAAACTAAAGTAAGCCACTTTTTCATGGTAAATTCTTCATGATGAAGAGTGTAAACTTTATTGAATCTTATATTATTGCAGGAGCTAAAAATGGCTGAGGTATTGTTAGGTATCAACATTGATCACATTGCAACCTTACGTAATGCCCGTGGGACACAATATCCCGATCCCGTTCAGGCTGCATTTGTTGCAGAGCAGGCGGGTGCTGATGGTATAACGATTCACCTGCGTGAAGATCGCCGCCATATTACTGACCGGGATGTTCAATTATTGGACAAAACCATTCAAACCCGCATGAACCTCGAAATGGCGGTAACCGACGAAATGGTGGGGATTGCCTGTCAGATCAAACCAGCTTTCTGTTGCTTAGTTCCTGAAAAACGGCAAGAAGTCACAACCGAAGGCGGGTTGGATGTGTTTGGGCAGAAAGCGCACATCGCTGCGGCGGTTAAGACTTTATCAGCATCGGGCATTCAGGTGTCTCTGTTTATTGATGCGGATCACCAGCAAATTGATGCGGCTGCCGAAGTGGGTGCGCCCTTTATTGAGATCCACACTGGTGCGTATGCCGATGCAGAAGATGAGATACAGCAGGAAAAAGAGTTTTTGCGTATCAAAGAAGCGGCAACTTACGCGGCAGCTAAAGGTCTTAAGGTTAATGCCGGTCATGGTTTGACCTATCACAATGTACAACGCATTGCCGCCTTACCTGAAATTTATGAGTTGAATATCGGACATGCCATTATTGGCCGTGCGGTATTCAGTGGCTTATCTGCGGCGGTGGCCGATATGAAAACATTGTTGCGGGAAGCGCGCCGTTAATGGCCATTATTGGATTAGGCACAGATATTGTTGAAATATCCCGTATTGAAGCCATTGTCGGGCGTTCAGGCGAACGTCTGGCAAGGCGTATTTTAAGTGACGGAGAATGGCAGCAATATCAGCAGCATCACCAACCTGTCCGCTTTTTGGCAAAACGCTTCGCAGTTAAAGAAGCAGCAGCCAAAGCGCTTGGGACAGGTATCCGCAATGGACTGGCCTTTAATCAATTTGAAGTGATGAATGATCCACTGGGAAAACCGACATTGAAACTTCATGGTGAGGCTGACGTGCTGGCTAACAAACTGAATGTCACATCCATCCATGTCACACTGGCAGACGAGCGGCGTTATGCCTGTGCGACAGTAATATTGGAAAGTTAAATTCAGATCTTATCAGCATGATGCAGGAGCACAAACTTATCCCATAACTGCTCTTCGGTTTCCTGATGGTTAGGATCAAGGATAATGGTATTCGTGATCGGGCAGACAGATTGGCAAGTTGGCTTTTCGTAATGCCCGACGCACTCAGTACAGCGTTCAGGCTCAATTTCGTAGATCTCCGCGCCCATTGTGATGGCCTGATTCGGGCATTCGGGTTCACACATATCACAATTAATGCAGCGTTTGGTAATTAATAGTGCCATTTCAGTATCTATATACAATAATCTGCGGCAGATGTTAACACATTTGGGATTTTCATTCACAACGTTTTTCACTTTCAATTATAGAAGACGATCCCGTCTATTTATCATGGTATATACTTAAAGATATTTTAAATTCTTTAGAGTAAAAACATGATTGAATACATCGTAAAACATGGTAATGATATCGTGAAAGTCTTAGGGTCGATTGGTACGTTTATTGGTATTATCCTGTCGGTCTTAAAAAAACTTTATGCAGATGTATGCGTGCTGAGAGAAAGAAAAGCGATAAAATACATTAAGTATCTGAATGAATATAGTATTTATTTAAATGAACGGGATAAAGAGTATATCAAATATGAAATTGCTTCTGAGATCATGTTTGATATCACCAAAATAAAATCTGATAAGTTCAGGGATATATTTATCAGGTTGAAACAAAATGGATTGAGTTCGGAATATATAGATAACCTTAAAAAATTGAAAACATACACGGTATTAAATGCGGGCATCGTTCAAGTCAAAGTCAGTTCTTCTTATTATCTTACTTCTTGGTTTGAAAAACTATTTTCAATCTATTTTTTCACGTTGTCATTTGTCGTATTAATGGTTTTTTTATTAAAAGCGGATGCACTGAGTAATACAATCGGCAGTGCTTTAGATTTCTTTTTGGTTACCTTAAGTATGACGTTACTGATGGGAATAGGTATTTATCTATTAGTGTTAAGCCCGTCAAAATATCAAATTCAAAAATTAAATAAAGAATTAATTAAATATAATATTGATCATGTTGATTTGTAGACTAAATTTGTTGATTTTCCATTGTATCTAAACTTGAAGTCTGTTAGATAGTTGGCTTAATTCTAATCTGTTTCTGGAGCTATCCTAATGAACACAAGCTGTTTAACAGAAATTATATTACCTAATAATTATCACACCAGAGACTTTTTAGCTTTTCATCAAAGGGATGGTCTGGGGGTTGCTGAAATTGTGCAGCAGAACCAAATTAAAAAAGGCATTATCTGGCAGGAAAATCCCGCGCTGTTGACTATCACAATAGGAAAGAACAGGGCGAAAATACAGCTTGATATTGATGGTGATAATGTTTGTGCTTCGCCACATGAAGCATTATCGGCGCTGGCTTCCCATATGCTGGGTTTAAAACAACCGGTCGACATATTCGAATCCTGTTATCAAGATCATCCTGTTATTGGCGAGTTGGTCAGCAGACAAACCGGATTACGGATTTATCAATCCGCGACCCCTTTTGAAGCGCTCAGTTGGGCGATTATCGGGCAACAAATTAGTTTAAGTGCCGCCATTTCCATTCGGCGGCGTTTTATTCAAGCCGTGGGTATCCCGCACTCTTCTGGGTTATTGTGTCACCCGAATAATAAGCAGGTAAGGCAATGTTCGCAGCATGATCTGCGTCAGTGTGGTTTTTCTGTCGGGAAAGCCAATGCGTTATTGCAGGTTTGCCAACGTATTGATTCTGGTGAGTTGGTGCTGAATATTCCCGCGAGCGAAGATAAAGTGAAACTATTGACGGATAGCCTGCTGGCTATTAAAGGTATTGGCATGTGGACCGTGAATTATGCCTTGCTACGGGGGTTCAATTACCTGGATGGTTCGCTGCATGGCGATGTTGCCGTAAGGCGTAATCTCCAATATTTACTCAATCAGGAAGATAAAGTCAGCGCAGAACAGGCAGAAAAATGGCTGGCTGATTTTGCTCCTTGGAAGGCCTTGGTCGGCGCGCATTTATGGCGACAACAATCCCGTAGTGGATATTGATAAGTTTTTCTTTTTGCTAAGATGATATTTCCATTCATTGAGAGGTTTTGGTTATGTTATCTTTTTCCCCGTTTGACGATTTAGCCCAACAGCTTTTACCCCTGGCAATAGAAGGTGATGATGGTGCCCATGATATTGCCCACCTTTACCGGGTATGGCGGAATGCCAGACAAATTTGTCAAGCGGAATCTGGCAACTTGCGGTTAGTATTCGCCGCTGTACTACTGCATGATTGTGTCAATGTTGAAAAAAATGCCCCCAACCGCCATCTCGCCTCGCGCATGGCAGCAGAAAAAGCCGCCTTGATACTGCAAAATCTGGCATGGTGTGAGGAAGATATCAGTGCCGTCTGCCATGCCATTGAAGCGCATAGCTTTTCAGCGGACTTAACCCCCAGAACATTAGAAGCGAAAATCGTGCAAGATGCGGATCGGCTGGATTCTATTGGCATGGTTGGGGTTGGGCGTTGTTTTTACACCGGCGGCCGTATGGGGTCTTCCATGTATGACTTTCATGATCCGTTGGCGAAACAGCGTGAATATGATGATAAGGCTTATACGGTCGATCATTTTTATACCAAGCTATTTAAAATTGGATCAGGATTTCAAACAGCATCAGGCCAAAAAATGGCGCAAGAAAGGACAGCGCGTATGAAATGGTTTCTTGATGCGTTTCTTGATGAGATTCAGGTTGAATCCGCAGATTGCGATGATTGGGTATAATAGGCAGAATTTTCATAAGCAAGAGAATGGGCAGTGGCAGAAAGAGAGACCGTGACCGAAAATTTTAGTGATGAATATTGGATGCGCCGGGCAATCGCGTTGGCGATGCAGGCACAGGCAAAAGGTGAGATCCCAGTGGGGGCGGTATTGGTCGCCGATAATAAAGTGATTGCCGAAGGATTTAACCATCCCATCACTGACCATGATCCTACCGCCCATGCCGAAATCATTGCGTTACGGCGGGGCGGGAACCAATTGCAGAATTATCGTCTGTTGAATACGACACTGTATGTCACGTTAGAGCCTTGTGTCATGTGCGCAGGCGCCATGGTACACAGCCGGATACAACGGCTGGTCTATGGTGCCAGTGATATGAAGACGGGAGCCGCAGGTTCATTGATTGATATATTGCGCCATCCGGGCATGAATCACCAAATTGAAATCACAGGTGGTGTGCTGGCACAAGCGTGCTCCACAATGCTGAGTGCTTTTTTTAAACAACGCAGGGAGCAGCATAAGGCATCGAAAAAGTTGAAATCTCAACAACAAACCTAACTCAAGCCGTTTTTTCAGATTGCGTCGGCGTTTTATTCTCCGGCGCTTTGGCGTCAGTTTCTGCCGCATCAGTTGCCGCTTTTTCGGCTTCTGCTTTCTCGCGGTTGGCTTTTGCCTTGAGGTAGCCTTCCAGACTCAACGCGTAACGTCGAATATTTTCAACGTAACGATAGGCTTCATAGCCACGGGCATAACCGTAGGTTGTACTGGCGTAGTACCTTTTCTTGCTTAACAGGGGAAGGCGCGCTTTAACATCCAGCCAACTATCTGGATTCCCTTTTTGCGCCGCGGTTAACTTACGGGCATCAAGCAGGTGCCCATATCCCATGTTGTAGGCGGCGAGGGCAAACCAGATGCGTTCATCCGCAGGAATGGTGTCTGGCAAACGCGCCATCAGGTAGTGCAAATAAGCCATCCCACCTTTTACGCTCTCTTCTGGGTCCAGCCTGTCATGAATGCCGGCCCATTCGGCTGTCGGGTGAGTGAGCATCATAAGGCCACGCACGCCGGTGGGGGAAGTGGCTTGTGGGTCCCAGTGTGATTCCTGCCATGCAATGGCTGCCACTAAATGCCAATCGAGCGAACCCGCATATTTTTCAAAAATGGGCTGATAGGTTGGCAAGAGTTTGTTGATAGCGCGAATAAATGAAAGGGTATCGAAATAATCGAAAGAACCGACATGGCTGAAATACTTTTCCTGTAGCCGCGATAGGGTGCCGTTTTCCGTCAACATACTGAAAAAATCGAGCATGGCGGAGGAGAGACTATAATCGTCATTGCGCTTTAAATACCAGGTCAGGGGACTCTCTTCACTGACATCAAAAGCAATCGCCAAATTGGGATGAATACGCTGTTGCAGGGCTAAGCTGATGGAGTCGCTGATGGTATAGTCGATTTTCCCTTCAGCGAGTTGTTCGAGCAATTGTTGGGTATTTTCGCGTGACGTTTCTTCCCAGGTTAACTCAGGATAAGACTTCGTTTTCCACCTTTTCAGTTCGCTGGCATGAGCCGATCCTGCCGTGACGATCAATTTGCCTTGTAAATCGCCAAACGAACGCGGGCGTGTCGCTCCCTTGCGATAAACCAGTTGTTGTATGACTGAAGCATAGGCAGGGCCAGTGCGTGTCTGAGCCAGCCTGTCTTTATTGTAGATAAGCCCGGCAGCCAAGAAATCCGCTTTATCGTTTTCCAGATCGTCAAAAAGCTGGTTCAGGTTGGGACGAAACTTAATGACCAGTTTTACACCCAGATAATCAGCAAATCGCTTGGCTAGTTCATAGTCGAATCCTGTGGGTTCATTTTTGCTGTTAAAAGAGATGAGAGGAGAGCTGATGGTACTCACCCGTAGCTCTCCCCGTGCCAGAATTTTATTTATCTGCTCCTGCTGTTTATTGGGCCAATTGATATTGAGGCCAATGATGGCGGCAGAGAGGAGCGCGATAATGACGATAACAAAATAATTTATCTTAATATTATTCAAACAGTTATCTCTTTCCAGAACGATCGGCGTTCGTATGAAATGCAAGATAATAGCATGGTTAAATTTCCAGTAATCGAGAATTTTGCGTAACAAAGTGGGGATGTGCAACCCTATTAAATCAATTTTGGCATTTTATTACGCGTATTGTTGGCTTGATAAATAACCACGCAAACGGTTTCGTCAAAGGAAACATTGCTCTATAATGCGTGCAGTTTCCCCTGAGGCATCAGTCAGGCTTTGCGTCTAAGATGAGAGAACCTATTATTATGGAAATTCTGCGTGGCTCACCCGCTTTATCGGCATTTCGTATCACTAAGCTCCTGTCCCAGTGTCAAGATCATCATCTCCCGGTTACCGACATTTATGCAGAATATGTCCATTTTGCAGAAGTGAGTACCCCAATCACGGAAGATGAGCGAGAGAAATTAAATCAGCTATTAAAATATGGACCCTCTCTGGCCGAATTGGAGCCTAAAGGACAACTTATATTAGTCACACCTCGTCCGGGTACGATATCCCCCTGGTCGTCGAAAGCGACAGACATTGCCCACAATTGTGGGTTGAACCAGATTGTCCGTCTGGAAAGGGGCATTGCCTATTATATTCAGGGGACGGAAATGGATGCGGAGCAATGGCAAACGTTGTCGGTGTTATTGCATGACCGCATGATGGAAAGTGTGTTCACTCAGTTTGAACAAGCCGAAGTGCTATTTTCTCACCAGCAACCTGCGCCGCTGAAACAGATTGATGTCTTGCAATCGGGACGGGCAGCACTGGAATCGGCCAATATTGAATTGGGATTGGCGCTGGCAGCGGATGAAATTGATTATCTGATGAATGCCTTTCAGACGCTGGGGCGCAATCCCACGGATGTGGAGCTGTATATGTTTGCTCAGGCCAATTCTGAGCATTGTCGCCACAAGATTTTCAATGCAGATTGGGTTATTGATGGTCAGGATCAACCCAAGTCTTTGTTCAAGATGATCAAAAACACCTTTGAACAGACGCCGGATTATGTGCTCTCGGCTTATAAAGATAACGCGGCGGTGATGGAAGGCTCTCATGTTGGCCGCTTTTTTCCTGATGCCAAGACCGGCGCTTATGACTATCACCAAGAGCCAGCCCATATCTTGATGAAAGTGGAAACGCATAACCACCCAACCGCGATTTCGCCTTGGCCGGGGGCAGCGACTGGCTCAGGCGGTGAAATTCGTGATGAAGGCGCAACCGGGCGGGGCGCCAAGCCCAAAGCCGGGCTGGTCGGTTTTTCGGTTTCAAACTTGAGAATTCCTGGGTTTGAACAACCGTGGGAAGAAGATTTCGGCAAGCCGGATCGCATCGTCAGTGCCCTGGATATCATGCTGGAAGGCCCATTGGGTGGCGCGGCGTTCAATAATGAATTTGGGCGTCCGGCCTTGCTGGGGTATTTCAGAACCTATGAGGAAAAAGTCAGTTCCCATAACGGCACAGAACTGCGTGGTTATCACAAACCTATCATGCTGGCCGGCGGGATCGGGAATATCCGTGCAGAGCATGTGCAGAAAGGGGATATTCCGGTCGGCGCAAAATTAATTGTGTTGGGCGGGCCGAGCATGAATATCGGTTTGGGTGGTGGCGCGGCCTCTTCGATGACATCGGGGCAGTCTGATGCTGATTTGGATTTTGCTTCTGTACAGCGTGACAATGCCGAGATGGAGCGCCGTTGTCAGGAAGTTATCGATAGTTGCTGGCAATTGGGCGATAACAATCCCATCTTATTTATCCATGACGTCGGGGCGGGTGGCTTATCAAATGCCATGCCTGAACTCGTCAGTGATGGCGGCCGGGGTGGGCGTTTTGAGTTACGCCATATTCTTAACGATGAACCCGGCATGAGCCCCTTGCAGTTATGGTGTAATGAATCCCAAGAACGCTATGTGTTGGCCGTCGCGCCAGAGCAGTTGGCGTTGTTTGAAGAAATGTGTCGTCGTGAACGAGCCCCGTATGCGGTGATTGGGGAAGCTACACAAGAGCGGCATTTGCTGCTGAATGACAATCATTTTGCTAACCAGCCGATTGATATGCCGCTGGATGTCTTGCTCGGTAAGACGCCAAAGATGCTGAAAAATGTTCAGACCTTGCAAGCCAAGGGGCAACATTTAGATCGCAAGGGTATCGATCTTGCGGAAGCGGTAAAACGTGTCCTGCATTTGCCGGCCGTCGCTGAAAAAACCTTCCTGATTACGATTGGCGATCGTTCCATCACCGGCATGGTTGCCCGTGATCAGATGGTTGGCCCCTGGCAAATTCCGGTCGCAGATTGTGCGGTGACGACCGCCAGTTTGGACAGCTATTATGGCGAAGCCATGTCCATCGGCGAGCGAACCCCGGTTGCCCTGTTGGATTTTGCGGCATCGGCGCGTATGGCGGTGGGGGAAGCACTGACCAACATCGCGGCCGCCTATGTACAGGATCTGAAACGGGTGAAATTATCGGCTAACTGGATGTCAGCCTCCGGCCATGCGGGTGAAGATGCGGGCTTGTATGCTGCGGTCAAAGCCGTGGGTGAGGAGTTGTGCCCGGCATTGGGGTTGACCATTCCGGTCGGCAAAGACTCAATGTCAATGAAAACCCGCTGGAGCCAAGACGGGGAAGACCGTGAAATGACTTCACCCCTTTCATTGGTGATCAGTGCGTTTGCGCGGGTAGAAGATGTGCGCGCTACCGTGACACCCGAATTATCGACGCAAGATGACAATGCGCTGCTGCTGATTGATCTGGGCAGGGGGCAAAATGCGTTGGGTGGTACGGCATTGGCGCAAGTTTATCGTCAACTGGGGGATAAAACGGCCGATGTCCGCAGTGCCGGGCAATTGGCGGGTTTCTTTAATGCGATTCAGCATTTGATTTCAGAACAAAAATTGCTGGCTTACCATGACCGTTCGGATGGTGGGCTGCTGGTGACACTGGCTGAAATGGCTTTTGCCGGCCATTGCGGACTGCATGCCGATATCAGTGCCTTTGATGAAGATATCCTGGCTGCGTTATTTAATGAAGAATTGGGTGCCGTCATTCAAATCCGTGAAACTGACAGGGAGCAAATTGAAAACCTGTTGGCCGATTATGGCTTGCGTGAATGTGTACACTATCTGGGTAAAGCCCGGACAGGCGATGATTTCGTGATTTCCAGCGGCAAGATGGACGTTTACCGCCAGAATCGCAGCACATTGCGCTTATGGTGGGCAGAAACCACGTGGCAGATGCAGCGCTTGCGCGATAACCCGGCGTGTGCAGATCAAGAACATCAGGCAAAACAGGATGTGAATGATCCGGGTTTGAATGTGAAATTAACGTTCGACCCCACCGAAGATATCGCCGCCGGCTATATTTCACAATATATATCAAAACAAGTGCGCCCGCGCGTGGCGGTACTGCGTGAACAGGGCGTTAACTCGCATGTTGAGATGGCGGCGGCCTTCCACCGGGCGGGCTTTGAGGCCGTGGATGTGCATATGAGCGACTTATTGGCCGGGCGGGTCACCTTAGAGCAATTTCAGACCTTGGTGGCTTGTGGTGGTTTCTCATACGGGGATGTGCTGGGTGCGGGTGAAGGCTGGGCGAAATCCATTCTGTTTAATGTGCGGGTACGTGATGATTTTGCCAGTTTCTTCGCAAGGCCGGATACGTTGGCACTAGGCGTATGTAACGGCTGCCAGATGATGTCTAACCTGCATGAGTTGATCCCCGGTACAGAACACTGGCCGCGTTTTGTCCGTAACCGTTCAGAACGCTATGAAGCTCGCTTTAGCTTAGTGGAAGTGACAGATAGCCCTTCACTGTTCCTGCAAGGGATGGCGGGTTCTCGCTTGCCGATCGCCGTGGCACACGGTGAAGGGCAGGTGGAGTTCAGGAACAACCGCAGCTTGGCGGAATTGGAAAAGCATCAGCAAGTCGCATTGCGTTTTGTGGATAATTACGGTGCCGTGACCGAAAACTATCCGGCCAACCCCAATGGTTCCGTGAACGGCATTACTGCGGTGACCAATCTTGACGGAAGAGTCACGGTAATGATGCCGCATCCTGAAAGGGTATTCCGTACCGTCAGCAATTCCTGGCATCCTAAAGAGTGGGGAGAAGACAGCCCGTGGATGCGTATTTTCCGCAATGCGCGTAAACAGTTAGGTTAATTCTCCTCGCTACTTTCTCTGGTTATTTATTCTGCTTGCAAAAGGCCCTGAAAATTTATCGGGGCCTTTTTATTTGACGCCAAATCGCTGTGGTTGATCATTTTCTAGGGCAGTGTCTCTATATTGCGACAATGGTGCTTTACAGTGTCTCAATATGGAGACGCTTAATTTATTGATATTATTTGAAAAATATTTTTTGATAGTGAAGTGTCATAAATAGGCGACACTCATGCTTACCAAACGGGAAGAAATAGCGATAAAAAAGGGCAATAAAGAGATGATTTTATTTATTTGTATTTAAATCAATAAATTAAAAATTAATTTTAAAGTTGGCATGTAATATGCTTAATACAGGGCAGTTGCTCATTCAACTTTTTATGTCGGCCCGCAATAAGGTGGAAACATGCCACATAAGCCCAGAATGATGCCAAAGTAAGGTGCCTACCGTCCAACTTAATGATACTCGCCTTCGGGCCTTATCAAACACCGGGCGACACGTGGAGTGAGGCACCGCCTACATGCTTCATGGCATGCAGGGTCCTCACTGGCGGGATAGTAAAAAAGTTACTATCCCGCCGTCATTATTACAGGTTACTCCTGTCCATCGTGTCTATGTACGCATCCGCATCGCTTTCACTTACCCATTGCTTTCCATTATCCTCTGCCTTGTGGCGAGCAGTATCGTGGCGAGTAGCATCAATGTCATTACGGGTTATAAGATGATTTCTTTGAAAAAATGGCGTCTGTTCCCGCGCTCATTGCGCCAGTTAGTGGTCATGGCTTTCTGGCTGGTGTTATTGCCACTGCTGGTTTTGGCTTATCAGGCTTATCAAAGCCTTGATCAGCTCAGTACCCAAGCGGCTGAGATTAACCGTTCAACGCTGGCGGATGCCCGCCGTAGCGAAGCGATGATAGGTGTCGCCCTTGAGATGGAACGGAGTTACCGTCAATATTGTGTATTAGGGGATGTCCGGCTGGAAAAACTTTATCAACGTCAATACCGGCAATACATGAATATGCTCGGTAATCAGATGGCGATGCTGGCTAATGCGGAATATACCAAGAAATTTAACGAATTGCTGTCAGGTCTGGCCAAAATTTCTTGCAGTAACGGCATACCCGAACCCGCCTCCTCTAAATTACTTGAAGAATTCTCCAGAGCGAATAATCTTTTGGTACAGGAAACCCGTAATATTATTTTCAGTCGTGGGGAGCAACTGCAAAAGGATATCGCGGATAAAGGCCAGTTTTTTGGTTGGCAAAGCCTTATTTTATTCTTGTTAAGTGCCTTTTTGATCGCGTTGTTTACACGCATGATCATTGGGCCGGTAAAAGGCATTGAGCGGATGATCAATCGGCTCGGAGAAGGGCAATCATTGGAAAATCAGATTGACACTTTTAAGGGGCCGAGGGAGTTGCGATCGCTGGCCCAACGCATTATTTGGTTGAGTGAGCGTTTATCCTGGCTTGAGTCTCAGCGTCATGAGTTTTTACGCCATATCTCCCATGAACTGAAAACCCCTTTGGCCAGTATGCGTGAAGGGACGGAGCTGTTAGCTGACGAAGTGGCCGGGCCTTTAACAGCAGATCAAAAAGAAGTTGTCACTATTTTGGACAGCAGTAGTAAGCATTTACAGCAACTTATTGAGCAATTGCTTGAATATAACCGCAAATTAGCCGATGGCCCTGCCGAACATCAGATTGTCTCTTTGAAAGAGGTGGTGGAGGGGGTCGTATTATCTCATCAACTGCCGGCGCGGATAAAAAATATTTATACAGAAGTTCAACTGGATATGGATTATTGTTGGGCGGAGCCTGGCTTATTGACGCGGGTGATTGATAATCTCTACTCCAATGCAGTGCACTATGGCGCTGAATCCGGTAACATTTGGATTTCTAGTCGGCAAGTGGGGAAAACTCTCCAGATTGACATTGCCAATACCGGCACACCTATCCCTGAGTTAGAAAAGAGCATGATTTTCGAGCCATTTTACCAAGGAAAACTGCAACGAAAAGGCGCAGTGAAAGGAAGTGGCCTTGGCTTGAGCATCGCGCAGGATTGCATTAAACAGATGCAGGGAGAGCTTTGCCTGATAGAATCCGAATTTGCTGACGTATGTTTTCGAATTGAACTGCCATTAACCGCAGAGAATGACTAAATAATATGTATAACAGGTTTACTTACCGCTTTATAACGGGGACGGAACAGCAAAATATTGTGACTAAGCCAATGAAAAAAACGGCTGTTATGCAGTCTATTCGGGCACGTGCTTCGACGCTACGTTTCCGTGCCATGTTGCTACTGTTTGTTCCCTATTTGTTGGCAGGATGCGCTAAAACGGGTGGATCCGACAACTTGGCAACCATCGCGCAGTCTATCCTGCCAGAACAGCGTGTTACGGATTATCGCGTCAGAGACTGTGACTCAATCTGGGACATCGCGAAACCCACCGCGATGGAAAACGGGCTATATTGGTTGAGGTTCATCGATTGTACCGATCGATTGCCTGCGGCAAAAGCCCGTGAGATGGCAAAACGTTTTACCCCAGAGGCGCCGGCTGACTGGCATCAAGTGCTGAAACAGAGCATTTTGCTTGGCCGGGCAACGTCGGTATTGGCTGAACGCATTAATATCGTGGAAAACTTTAATCGCTACAGTGCACAGTTTCCTGTTGCTTTGCGGCCATTGCTCCAGTTGTGGCGTGAACAGCAATATCTGAAAATTAATCTTGTTGAAGAAAGAGTTAAATTCCAGCGCCTTCAGTTTGATAGTGATAACAAAATTGATAGCCTGAAAGAAATACGGGCACGTCTGGAATATGAACTTCGCTCAATGTCGCGCAAACTCGAAAATCTGACCGATATTGAACGCCAACTTTCCTCCCGTAAACAAGAGCAAAGTGTTGTGACGCCATCCAATACCGACAGTTCATCGAATAATACGCCATCGAATAATAAAGCCGATCCGAGCAACAAATCCGCCGCAGACACGGAGACTAAAGCGGAAGCCCATTCCTCAGAAGAAAAAGGAGCCGAATAATAATGACAGCGCGTAATTCCGCCCATCTCCTTTTAGTTGATGATGATCCCGGCTTGCTGAAATTATTGGGAATGCGTTTGACCAGTGAAGGGTTTCGCGTCACGACCGCAGAGAGTGGTCATGAAGCGTTACGCTTGCTGGCGAGAGAAAAAGCCGATTTGGTGATCAGTGATTTACGCATGGATGAAATGGATGGCATGGCACTGTTTGCGGAGATCCAGAAACAACATCCCGGTATGCCTGTCATTATTCTGACTGCGCATGGCTCAATTCCTGATGCCGTGGCCGCCACGCAGCAAGGCGTGTTTAGCTTCCTGACCAAACCCGTTGATCGTGACGCACTGTATAAGGCTATTGATGATGCGTTGGAACTGTCAACGCCAGCCATTGATGGGCAATGGAGCGAGAAGATCGTCACTCGCAGTCCCCTGATGCTGCGTTTATTGGAACAGGCAAAGATGGTGGCTCAATCCGATGTGAGCGTTCTGATTAACGGGCAAAGCGGCACCGGTAAAGAGGTACTGGCTCAGGCTATCCATCGGGCAAGCCCCAGAGTGAAAAAGCCTTTTATTGCCATTAACTGTGGCGCCTTACCGGAACAATTGCTTGAATCTGAATTATTTGGTCATGCCAAAGGCGCATTCACTGGTGCCGTCAGCAGCCGGGAAGGGCTATTTTTAGCGGCGCAGGGAGGAACACTGTTCCTTGATGAGATCGGTGATATGCCGATGGCGTTGCAAGTTAAGCTATTGAGAGTGTTACAGGAACGCAAAATCCGCCCATTGGGGAGTAACCGGGATATCGATATTGATGTCCGGATCATTTCTGCCACGCACCGCGATCTACCCAAGGCCATGCAGCGTAATGAGTTTCGCGAAGATCTCTACTATCGGCTGAACGTGGTTAACCTGAAAATTCCTGCCCTGAACGAACGCGCAGAAGATATTCCCCTGTTGGCTAATCACCTGTTACGTGAATCGGCCAAGCGCCACAAACCTTTTGTGCGCAGCTTTTCCACCACCGCCATGAAATGCCTGATGGCAGCAAGTTGGCCGGGCAATGTGCGTCAATTGGTCAATGTTATCGAACAATGTGTGGCGCTGACGATGGCGCCGGTCATTAGTGATGCGTTGGTGACTCAGGCACTGGAAGGCGAAAATACCGCCTTGCCGACATTTGTCGAAGCCCGTGGGCAGTTTGAACTGAATTACCTGCGTAAATTGTTGCAAATCACCAAAGGTAATGTGACCCATGCGGCTCGCATGGCAGGGCGTAACCGGACAGAATTTTATAAGTTGCTGGCACGCCACGAATTAGATGCCAATGATTTCAAGGAATAACTTTTCTGCTATTCCAGATATTCTTACACTGCATGACTGTTATTGAATAGAAATGATATACCCGCCGTATTCAAGATAAAAAATACAGGGTATCGCGATGAACTGCTTTACTGCTGAATCTCAGTAAGGCAGGTAGATGATTTATGGCCTAGGAGAGCCGCATTTTATGAGCCGTACTCTTAATATCGCTCTTGCCCAGTTAAATTGGCTGGTGGGAGACATTGAAGGCAACAGCGAACGCATGTTGCAGACAGTTCAGGAACAGCAAGCAAAAGGTGCTGATCTGGTTATGTTTTCTGAGCTGGCGCTGTCTGGCTATTTTCCTGAAGACTTGTTGTTCCGCCCTGATTTGCATCAGCGTTGCTGCGAACAATTAACCCGCTTGCAAGCAGCCAGTTCGCAGGTGGGTATTTTAGTCGGGCATCCGTGGCAACAGGATGGCAAACTCTATAACGCGCTTTCCCTGTTTTGGCGAGGGGAAGTTGTGGCACGTTATTTCAAACAGTTACTGCCAAATTACGGTGTCTTTGATGAAGAGCGTTATTTTAAAGCGGGTCATCAAAGCTGTGTGATACCGTTCAAGGGTTATCAGCTTGGTTTACTGATTTGTGAAGACTTGTGGTTTGACGCCCCGATTGATGCCCTGAAACAGGCGGGTGCAGAAATCATCTTGTCGATTAACGCTTCTCCTTATAATCGTGAAAAACCCAATATTCGCAGTACATTAATTAAGTCCCACTGCCAGCGTACCCGGCTGCCCATTATCTATCTGAATCAGGTCGGCGGGCAGGATCAACTTATCTTTGACGGCTGCTCTAAGGTCTTTGATGCTAATGGTGACATCACTCACCGTATGGCCGCGTTTGAGGAGCAGGTTGAGCAGTGCCGTTTCAATGAGATGAATATTGAATTAATGGCGGATCCTATTCCTCAATTGCCACCGCTGGCGCAAATCTATAAAGCCTTGGTGCTTTCTGTACGTGATTATGTGCAGAAAAACGGCTTTAACGGTGCATTGCTGGGATTGTCTGGCGGCATTGACTCCGGGTTGACCTTGGCGATTGCCGTGGATGCGTTGGGGAAAGATCACGTGCAGGCGGTCATGATGCCATTCCGTTATACCTCAGAAATGAGCATTCATGATGCGAGGGAACAAGCCGAATTGCTGGGCGTTGAATTTGACGTGGTTTCCATCGAACCGATGTTTGATGCGTTTATGGCACAGCTTGAGCCGATGTTCGCGGGGACGGCAAAAGATACGACAGAAGAGAACTTACAGGCACGTTGTCGCGCGGTGATTTTGATGGCGATGTCTAACAAGCGTCGTCGTCTGGTATTGACGACCAGCAACAAAAGTGAATCCGCCGTCGGCTACTCAACCCTGTATGGCGATATGGCAGGCGGCTTTAATGCGTTGAAAGATGTGCCTAAAACGATGGTCTTTGCCTTAGCTAACTATCGGAATACCGTCTCGCCGGCGATCCCCCAGCGGGTAATTGATCGTCCGCCATCCGCGGAATTAGCCCCCGATCAACTGGATCAGGACAGCCTGCCGCCGTATGACATGCTGGATGCGATCCTCGAAGGGTATGTTGAAAAGGATAAATCCGTGGCGGATCTGGTCGCGGAAGGTTTTGATGAAACCATTGTGCGCAAGGTGATCCGGCTGGTTGATATCAATGAATATAAACGTCGTCAGGCACCGATTGGTCCCCGTATTACGCAGCGTGATTTTGGCAAAGACAGGCGCTACCCGATTACTTCTGGTTTCGGGCGTAAAAACTGGTAATAACAGGAAAACTTCATGAAAAAGATTGATGCAATTATCAAACCTTTCAAGCTGGACGATGTGCGTGAAGCGCTGGCTGAAGTGGGTATCACCGGTATGACCGTGACAGAAGTAAAAGGGTTTGGTCGTCAGAAAGGGCATACTGAGCTGTATCGCGGTGCAGAATATATGGTGGATTTTCTGCCCAAGGTCAAAATAGAAATTGTCGTACCGGATGATATTGTTGATACCTGCGTCGAGACCATCATGCAGGTTGCACAAACCGGCAAAATTGGCGATGGCAAAATTTTTGTTTTCGATGTTGCCCGTGTTGTGCGTATCCGCACGGGTGAACAGGACGAAGAAGCGATTTAATCAAGCCACTGAAATCCCCTGAAAAAAGTGATAACGGCCATGTCGTCAACCGTTATCACTTATTCTTGTTTACCACGTCCCTTGTGTATTTATTCCGCCGTATTACATGACTTTATGTTTATGCGGGCCAAAACACTCATAATGGAGATGTTGTTCATCAATGCCCATTGCCAGCAACTGCTTGGCGATATGCTGCATAAAAGCCACAGGCCCGCAGAAATAGAATTGCATTCCCTCTGTCGTGATAGCGTCTTTCACGAGCGAGAGATCCATAAGCCCGGTGTGTTGGTAGTGCAGGCCTTTCTGATCAATCTCTCTGGGTTCGCGATACCAGACTTGTGAATGCAGATTAGGCATGGATTGGGAAATTTCATTCACCTGATTGGCGAAAGCGTGATGACCGCCATGTTCTGCGGCGTGGAACCAGTTTACCGCTCCGGCATGATGTTGATTATGCAGGTATTGCAACATACTCATCATGGGGGTCAAACCTACGCCCGCCGAAACCAGTGTCACCGGCGTATCAGATTGCACATCAAGGAAAAAATCACCGCGTGGCGCTGCCAGCATCACGATATCCCCTTCTTGAACCTTATCGTGCATGTGATTTGACACCTTGCCCTGCGGTTCACGTTTAATGGCAATTTGATAACAGGTTCCGTTTGGTGCGGCAGTCAGCGAATACTGGCGAATTTCACGGTTTTCAAAGCTGGGATCTTCGATATAGACTGCTAAATATTGCCCCGGCTTGTAATCCATGACCTTGCCACCATCAACCGGCACAAACTCAAAGCGGGTAATGACATCACTTTGTGGCTGTTTCCGGCTGACACGAAACGGCCGCAGATCACGCCAGCCGCCCTCCAGAGACTCACCGTTTTGATAAATTTCCTCTTCCCGATTGATAAAGACATTCGCCAATACGTTATAGGCTTCTCCCCAGGCACTGAGCACTTCGTCACCGGGATGAAACATTTCATCAAGGGTTGCCAGAAGGTGCGTACCGACAATCTGATAATGCTCCGGTTGAATGTTGAGGCTGGTGTGTTTATGGGCGATTTTTTCTACGGCAGGCAACAGCGCTGGCAGGTTATCGATATTGGCGGCATAAGCACAAAGGGCATTGAACAGCGCTTCACGCTGATCACCATTGATCTGGTGGCTCATATTAAAAATATCTTTTAATTCAGGATGATGTTTGAACATACGTTCGTAAAAATGCGCCGTGAGCTTGGGGCCTGTAGAAACAATGAGTGGAATGGTCGATTTGATGGTGGCGATAACCTGACTGTCTAGCATGGGGATCTCCTGAATTTTTCTCATGTGATGCTGAAATCTATAAATTGCATTTTAAATACAACTTATAGGATTTGGGAATATGCTGATTTGAGAAAAGAGGATTACGCTGATTTAAATCAAAAAATTAGAATTTAAAACAGGGTAAACCTTGGGCAAGATCACAAATACCAATAATAAAACGGTAATTATTGGGCAATAGCAGGTTATTGGGCTGCTAATGGCGATTATCGCATAATGCAAACGTTTGCGTAATTTGTTTTGTCAAGACTATCTCATTTGATAAAAAGAGTTTACACTGTGTGGCATTCTGGCCCTCAGGGGTATTTTTTTCGAGATGTAGCTGAGTCAGGAGAACCCAATGTTAAAGCGTGAAATGAATATTGCGAATTACGATCCCGAACTGTGGCAAGCGATGGAACAGGAGGTTTGTCGCCAAGAAGAACACATTGAATTGATTGCTTCTGAAAACTACACCAGCCCAAGGGTTATGCAGGCTCAAGGCTCTCAGCTCACTAATAAGTATGCGGAAGGCTATCCGGGTAAACGTTACTACGGTGGTTGTGAGTATGTCGATATCGTTGAGCAACTTGCGATTGACCGTGCAAAAGAGTTGTTTGGCGCTGATTATGCTAACGTCCAGCCGCACTCTGGTTCTCAGGCAAATGCGGCGGTGTACATGACACTGCTGAAACCCGGCGATACGGTGTTAGGGATGAATCTGGCGCATGGCGGCCACCTGACTCACGGCTCTCCTGTTAACTTCTCCGGTAAACTTTATAACATCGTGCCTTATGGTATTGATGAAGCAGGCAAAATCGATTACGACGATATCCGCGCCCAAGCACAAAAACATCAGCCTAAAATGATCATCGGTGGCTTCTCGGCGTATTCCGGGATCGTTGATTGGGCGAAGATGCGTGAAATTGCCGATGAAATCGGTGCTTACCTGTTTGTTGACATGGCCCATGTCGCGGGTCTGGTTGCCGCAGGTGTCTATCCAAACCCCGTTCCTCATGCCCATGTGGTAACAACTACAACGCACAAAACTTTGGCAGGTCCTCGTGGTGGCTTGATTCTGGCGAAGGGTGGCGATGAAGAGTTTTACAAGAAACTGAACTCCTCGGTTTTTCCCGGTTCTCAGGGCGGCCCATTGATGCACGTGATTGCCGGTAAGGCAGTGGCATTGAAAGAAGCGATGGAGCCTGAGTTCAAAGCCTACCAACATCAAGTTGCCAAGAACGCGAAAGCGATGGTCGACGTCTTCCTGCAACGGGGTTACAAAGTGGTCTCCGGCGAAACTGAAAACCATTTGTTCTTGCTGGATCTGGTGGATAAAAACATCACTGGTAAAGAGGCGGATGCAGCATTGGGACGTGCCAATATCACGGTTAACAAAAACAGCGTACCGAACGATCCGCGCAGCCCGTTCGTCACTTCCGGTATCCGTATCGGCACGCCTGCCATTACCCGTCGCGGTTTCAAGGAAGCAGAAACCTGTGAACTGGCCGGCTGGATGTGTGACGTGCTGGATAACATCAATGATGAAGCGACCATTGAAAGCGTTAAGCAAAAAGTATTGAATATCTGCGCAAAATATCCGGTTTACGCGTAATTTAAAATCAATAATGTAATTTAATCATAAGCCCGACTCATAACGTTAGTTTTGAGCGGGTTTTTTTGCATTTAAAAATGGGGGCATTTGGATGGTTGTTCCATCAACATTTTGGCTGGGGTTGAGCTATTTCACCTATTTTTTCTCTTATGGCATATTTTTGCCCTTTTGGTCTGTCTGGTTAAAAGGTGAAGGCATTGAAGCCTCCATGATAGGGATATTGTTAGGTGTCGGCATGGTCGCCCGCTTTATCGGCAGTTTGGTTATTTCTCCTACCATAAAAGATCCGGCCAAGTTAATCAGTGCGTTGCGTTTTCTCTCCTTGTTAGCCCTGCTTTTTGCCGTTTGCTTTGTCTTCGGCAGCCATTGGGCATGGCTTTTCTTTGTCATGGTTGGCTTCAACTTATTTTTTGCCCCCTTAGTCCCTTTATCAGATGCGTTGGCCGGCACATGGCAAAAACAGTTTACCTTTGATTATGGCAAGGTCAGGGTCTGGGGATCGATTGCGTTTATTATCAGTTCTTCGTTGACCGGCATATTGATGTCGGCCAATGGCATAAATTTCTCACTCAGTCCGCTGAATATTGGCTGGAATATCTCATTTGACCGTTTAAATGCGTGGATCGGTCACCATTTGTTTGGCACTCATCAGATTATTCTGGCGTTTTTGGTTTTCAGTGTTGCCGCCATGCTGTTGGGCATGATGCTGAAACCTTCCGTCATGCCGGCAGGTAAAATTAAGGCTACAAATACACATGCGGTTTCTTTTAAGGCACTGTTATCCGAAAAATCTGTGTGGCAGTTTTTAGTCTGCGTGACTTTACTGCAAGCTGCCCATGCGGGGTACTACAGTTTTGGCTCTATTTACTGGGAGCAGGCGGGTTATTCCTCATCAACCATTGGTTATCTCTGGTCGTTGGGCGTGGTGGCGGAAGTGGTGATCTTTACTTTCAGTAAGCAACTGTTCCGCCGTTGGAGTGCACGTAATTTGCTGTTGTTGTCAGGGATTTGTGGTGTGGTTCGTTGGGGATTGATGGGAACATCGACCGAATTGTCGGTGTTGATTCTTATCCAAATCCTGCATTGCGGCACGTTTACGGTTTGCCATTTGGCAGCGATGCGTTTTATTGGTGCCAGAAAAGAAAACGAAATCATCCGCTTGCAGGCCACTTACTCGGGCTTGGCAATGGGGGGCGGTATTGCTGTCATGAGTATCATTGCGGGTTTCATGTATGAGCATATCGGCAGTGGCATATTTTGGGTGATGGCGCTGATTGTGTTGCCTGCCCTGTTCCTGCGACCCAAAGTTGAAGCGCATGGTTGAAACCAGAAATCTCAGGTAAAAAGCATAAGAAAAAAGGGCACCCAATGGGTGCCCTGAAAATAACATTGCTCTATGATATTTATTAATAATTAACGTTTCAGTGCTTCAGTTAATTCTTCACGCATTTCAGACAGAATATCTTTAACAATACGTGGGCTGCCCGCAACGATATTGCCGGAGCTGATATAGTTATGGCCGCCAACGAAATCGGTGACAATGCAACCTGATTCACGTACCAGCAATTCGCCGCCCATGAAATCCCATGGTTTCAGGCCAATTTCGAAGAAGCCATCGACACGGCCGGCAGCCACATAGGCCATATCCAGTGCCGCTGAACCCGTGCGGCGGAAGTCTGCACAGCGATCAAATAATTTACCCAGTACATTCATGTAAGGGATAGCGTGTTGCTTGGCTTTGAATGGGAAACCGGTCGCCAGGATCGTGCCATCCAGATCACGGGCATTCGTACCGCGCAGACGATAACCATTCAATTGAGCGCCTTGACCACGGGTTGCGGTGAACAGCTCATTACGCATCGGATCGTAAACCACAGCCACTTCAGTGCGGCCTTTAATGCGCACGGCAATGGAAACAGCAAAATGGGGGAGACGTTTAATAAAGTTGGTGGTGCCATCCAGCGGATCGATAACCCATTGGAAATCGTATTCTTCTCCTAAGTGCTCACCGCTTTCTTCGGTAATAATCGTATGCTTAGGATAAGATTTACGGATGATGTCAATGATCAGCTTTTCCGCTTCACGATCAACATTGGTCACGAAATCGTTACTGCCTTTTTGGCTTGCTTCAACAGCATCAGGAGTTTCATAGCTTTTGGCAATGTAGTTGCCGGCTTTACGCGCAGCGCGTATAGCGATGTTTAGCATCGGATGCATGGGGTATCTTCCACCGGGATTTTAAAGAACGGGAACAAATCGGCGCGCAGTATAGCAGTAGTTCGTCAAAATGACTAATGCTGTGTTAAGATATTCGGCTCTTATACTGAATTTAAAAGCCGCCATGTTAGAGAATATCCGCATTATTCTGGTAGAAACCTCCCATACAGGTAACATGGGATCAACCGCCAGGGCCATGAAAACAATGGGATTAACCAATCTGTATCTGGTCAATCCCC
This sequence comes from Xenorhabdus doucetiae, assembly GCF_000968195.1. Lineage (NCBI taxonomy): Bacteria > Pseudomonadati > Pseudomonadota > Gammaproteobacteria > Enterobacterales > Morganellaceae > Xenorhabdus > Xenorhabdus doucetiae. The sequence continues at coordinate 2,998,290 of NZ_FO704550.1, read as the reverse complement.
TCGTCCAACCTGATTCTCACGCTATCGCACTTTCTGCCGGTGCCAGTGATGTCATCGGCAATGCAACGATGGTGAATTCGTTGGATGAGGCACTGGTGGGGTGTGAGTTGGTTATTGGAACCAGTGCCCGCTCCCGAACCCTCTCTTGGCCAATGGTTGAACCGCGTGAGTGTGGTGAACGTTGCGTCAACGCAGCCAGTCACTCACCGGTGGCCATTGTTTTTGGCCGTGAACGTGTCGGCTTGACTAACGAAGAGTTGCAGAAGTGTCATTATCACCTTTATATTCCGACCAATCCGGAATATGGTTCGCTGAATTTGGCGATGGCGGTTCAGTTGGTCAGCTATGAGATTCGCATGGCACACCTTGCGGCTCAGGAGCAGTTGGAAGCGACGTCTCCAGAGCATGAAGCAACGTATCCACCTGCCGAAGACATGGAGCGTTTTTATCAGCATCTTGAGCAGGTATTGAATGAATCTGGTTTCATTCGCAAAGCACATCCGGGGCAGATCATGAATAGATTAAGACGCCTTTATACCCGTGCGCGGCCGGAAACCCAAGAGCTGAATATCCTGCGTGGTATACTGACTTCTATGGAGAAATGGGCTAAAAAATAAACTGACGTGTTTGAAAAATGTTGCAGGCAGCCACAAATAATAGTTGAGTAAATTACTCGGTTAAATAGTTGACTAAAACAGTCAGGAATGCCACAATTTCACCCATATTTCACCACGGAGTTTTTGTTATGAGACTGACATCAAAAGGACGTTATGCGGTAACCGCCATGTTAGATGTGGCGTTGCATTCACAAGAAGGTCCGGTTCCATTAGCCGACATTTCTGAACGTCAGGGCATCTCCCTTTCCTATCTTGAGCAGTTGTTTTCCCGCTTGCGTAAAAATGGTCTGGTTTCTAGCGTCCGTGGTCCCGGTGGCGGCTATTTATTGGGCAGAAGTGCCAGTCACATTTTCGTTGCCGAAGTAATTTCTGCTGTTGATGAATCCGTTGATGCCACTCGTTGCCAAGGCAGGGAAGGCTGCCAAGGCGGCGATCGGTGTTTGACCCATGCCTTGTGGCGTGACCTCAGTGATCGCATCACCAGCTTCCTGAGTAGCATCAGTTTAGAAGAATTAGTGAATAACCAAGAAGTATTGGACGTTGCTGATCGTCAAGACGGCGATAAGCGACGTACCCCTAACGGCAGACCTCAAGAGACGATTAACGTTAACCTGCGTGCGTAACCTTGCGGCAAATACTTGTTGTGACAATAAAAGTATTAAAAGTGTCTTACGGAGCATGTGAGCAATGAAATTACCCATTTATTTGGACTATTCAGCAACAACACCGGTCGATCCCCGTGTTGCTGAAAAGATGATGAATTATTTGACGATTGACGGGATATTCGGTAACCCGGCTTCCCGTTCGCACCGTTTTGGTTGGCAGGCGGAAGAAGCGGTTGATATCGCGCGTAATCAAATTGCTGATTTAGTCGGCGCGGACCCGCGTGAAATCGTGTTCACTTCAGGGGCGACAGAGTCAGATAACCTGGCAATTAAAGGTGCTGCAAAATTTTATCAGAAGAAAGGCAAGCACATTATCACCAGCAAAACGGAACACAAAGCGGTTTTAGATACTTGCCGCCAGTTGGAGCGCGAAGGTTTTGAGATCACTTATCTGGCGCCAATGAGCAACGGCATGATTGATCTGAAAGAGCTGGAAGCGGCCATGCGTGAAGACACCATTCTGGTTTCCATCATGCACGTCAACAATGAAATCGGTATTGTTCAGGATATCGTGACCATCGGTGAATTATGCCGTAGCCGTGGCATTATTTTCCATGTGGACGCTACCCAAAGCGTGGGTAAATTGCCGATCGACCTGAGCCAGCTCAAAGTGGATCTGATGTCCTTTTCTGCGCATAAGCTTTATGGCCCGATGGGAATTGGTGCGATGTATGTGCGCCGTAAGCCTCGTGTACGTATTGAAGCACAACAGCATGGCGGTGGTCATGAGCGCGGTATGCGTTCCGGTACATTGCCTGTTCACCAGATTGTTGGCATGGGCGAAGCCTACCGTATCGCGAAGGAAGAGCTGGAATCCGAGGCAGAGCGCCTGCGTGGTTTGCGCCTGCGTTTGTGGAACGGTATCAAAGATATTGAAGAAGTTTACCTGAACGGTGATTTGGAACTGGGTGCGCCACACATTCTGAATGTCAGCTTCAACTATGTTGAAGGTGAATCCTTGATGATGTCATTGAAAGATCTGGCGGTATCTTCTGGCTCCGCATGTACTTCAGCGAGTCTGGAGCCTTCTTATGTCCTGCGTGCACTGGGCATGAATGATGAACTGGCACACAGTTCTATCCGTTTCTCTTTGGGGCGTTTTACCACAGAAGAAGAAATAGACTACACGATCAAGTTGATTCACAACGCGATTGGTCACCTGCGCGATCTTTCTCCATTGTGGGAAATGTTCAAGCAGGGGGTGGATATTAGCGCCATCGAATGGTCTCATCATTAATCAGACGGTTTCAGGAGTAACGATATGGCTTACAGCGACAAAGTAATTGATCACTATGAAAACCCACGTAATGTTGGTTCATTCGACAGCGAAGATCCATCCGTGGGAAGTGGCATGGTAGGGGCACCTGCTTGTGGTGACGTCATGCGGTTGCAAATCAAAGTCAACGATGAAGGTATCATCGAAGACGCACGTTTCAAAACCTATGGCTGCGGCTCGGCAATTGCATCCAGTTCATTGGTCACCGAATGGATGAAAGGCAAATCGCTGGAACAGGCTGAGGGAATTAAAAACACCCAGATTGCTGAAGAGTTAGAATTGCCGCCGGTGAAAATCCACTGTTCTATTTTGGCCGAAGATGCTATCAAAGCGGCTATTGCTGATTACAAGAACAAACGCCAAGCCAAGTAACTATTTTTGCAAGGTATTTTCTTTTTGGTGGATATTGTTGCAATATCCACCTTTACTAGTTTTAACATGAGGTGTTGTATGTCAATTTCCGTGACAGAAAGTGCAGCCCAACGTATTTCTGCCTTTCTTGCCAATCGAGGAAAAGGTGTCGGGTTGCGCTTGGGGGTGAAAACATCCGGCTGCTCTGGTATGGCATATGTACTTGAATTTGCTGACGCAATAAACGAAGAAGATCAGGTTTTTGAAGATAAGGGCGTGAAAGTTATCGTTGACGGTAAAAGCATCCTTTACCTTGATGGTACTGAGTTGGATTTTGTTAAAGAAGGTCTGAATGAAGGCTTTAAATTCAACAATCCCAATGTTTCCAGCGAATGCGGCTGTGGGGAAAGTTTCCACGTTTAACCCCATTTTTTGACCCCGCATTTTGCGAAACTAAGAGTAACTTATGGACTATTTTACTTTATTTGGGCTGCCTGCACGTTATGCGATTGATCGCGAACAGTTGGTGACCCGTTATCAGGAATTGCAACGCCAGTTTCATCCTGATCGTTTTGCCAACCAGCCAGAACGTGAAAAAACGCTGGCACTCCAACAAGCGGCGACCATCAATGATGGTTACCAGACGCTAAAACATCCCCTGAAACGCGCGGAATATATGCTGTCTCAGCACGGGTTTGATCTATCCAACGAACAGCACACGATGCAGGATACGGTTTTCCTGATGCAACAGTTGGAATTGCGCGAAGAGCTTGATGCGATTGAACATAGTGTCGATCCAGAAACAGCGTTGAACGGTTTTTCATCCCGCTTAACTAAAATGATTAAAACGCGCAGTGAGCAGATGGAACAGCAAATCAATGCTGCTGAGTGGTCAATGGCAGCCGATACCGTCCGTAAATTACGCTTTCTGGATAAATTGCAACAGCAGGTTGAACAACTGGAAGAGCGGTTGTTGGATGATTTTTAGCAGACTTTTCACTGACTTTTAGCGGAATGAGTTTCAGTTGAATAACTTTCGGCTGATATCGATTTATAGGGGCACACATGGCTTTATTACAGATCAGCGAACCGGGTTTATCTGCCGCGCCACACCAACGTCGGCTGGCTGCGGGGATTGATCTTGGTACAACTCACTCTTTGGTGGCGACCGTCCGTAGCGGTCAGGCGGAAACATTAGCAGACAGCGATAACCGCCACTTGCTGCCTTCGGTTGTGCAGTACCGCAAAGAGGGCATCCAAGTCGGTTGGCAGGCGCGCCAACAGGCTGCTTCTGATCCCGTTAATACGATCAGTTCCGTCAAGCGAATGATGGGACGCTCTTTGGCTGACATTCAACAACGTTATCCCAACCTGCCATACCAGCTTCAGGCCAGTGAAAATGGTTTGCCATTGATCAATACCGCGGCCGGTTTGGTCGATCCTATTCAGGTTTCTTCTGACATCTTGAAATCGTTGGCGCAACGGGCAGAAGAAACCCTGGAGGGTAAACTGGATGGTGTGGTGATCACCGTCCCTGCTTATTTTGATGATGCCCAACGTCAGGGAACCAAAGATGCTGCCCGGTTAGCGGGTTTGCATGTTCTTCGCCTGTTGAATGAACCTACTGCGGCCGCCATCGCCTATGGCCTCGATTCCGGTCAGGAAGGCGTGATCGCCGTTTACGATCTGGGGGGCGGAACATTCGATGTTTCCATTCTCCGCCTTAGCCGCGGGGTGTTTGAAGTGCTGGCAACGGGCGGAGATACCGCTCTCGGTGGCGACGATTTTGATTTGCTGCTGGCAAATTGGATACGTGAGCAGGCTGGGATCAGCGACAACGACCACGGATTGCAGCGCCAATTGCTGGATGTGGCGACTCAAGCCAAAATTGCCTTGAGTGACGCTGAGCGAGCAGACATCAAGATTGCCGGCTGGCAGGGCAGTATGACCCGCACCGACCTTAACGCATTGATCACCCCTTTGGTCAAACGCACATTACTCTCCTGCCGTCGGGCGCTGAAAGATGCGGGTGTTACGGTGGATGAGGTCTTGCAGGTCGTCATGGTTGGCGGTTCAACGCGAGTGCCGTTGGTGCGCAGCAAAGTGGGCGAATTCTTTGCCCGTGAGCCATTAACGTCTATCGATCCAGACAAAGTTGTTGCTGTTGGCGCGGCGATTCAGGCGGATATTCTGGTGGGCAACAAACCGGACAGCGAAATGCTGTTACTGGATGTGATCCCACTGTCACTAGGTCTGGAAACCATGGGTGGGCTGGTTGAAAAAGTCATTCCACGCAATACCACCATTCCGGTGGCGAAAGCGCAAGAATTCACCACATTCAAAGATGGTCAGAGTGCGATGAGCATTCATGTGGTGCAAGGCGAGCGGGAATTGGTCAATGATTGCCGTTCACTGGCGCGTTTCACACTGCGCGGTATTCCGCCATTACCGGCGGGTGGAGCACATATTCGCGTGACCTTTCAGGTCGATGCGGATGGCCTGTTGAGCGTCAGTGCACTGGAGAAATCCACGGGTGTTGAAGCCGCTATTCAGGTGAAACCTTCCTATGGTTTGTCGGATCAAGAAATTGCCCATATGCTCAAAGACTCCATGACCAATGCGCAGGAAGACATTCAGGCACGAAAATTGGCTGAACAGAAAGTCGAAGCCGCCAGAGTGCTGGAAAGTTTAACCAGCGCATTGGAAAAAGATGCCGATTTACTGAGCCAAGAAGAGCAGGCTGCTATTGATGCCGCCGCACAAGTATTAATTGAAAGTGCGCAGGGAACCTCCCCTGATGCGATTGAAAGTGCCATTAAGCAATTGGACAAACAAACGCAGGAATTTGCAGCACGCCGTATGGACACATCAATCCGCCGGGCTTTGGCGGGTCATTCTGTGGATGAAATTTAATTATGCCAAAAATTGTATTTTTACCTCATAACGAACTTTGCCCTGAAGGTGCCGTATTGGATGCAAAGGAAGGCGAATCCATTCTGGATGTTGCATTACGTCACGGCATTGAAATTGAACATGCTTGTGAGAAATCCTGTGCGTGTACCACCTGTCACTGCATCGTCAGAGAGGGCTTTGACTCACTGGAAGAAAGCAGTGAACTGGAAGATGACATGTTGGATAAAGCCTGGGGGCTGGAGCCTGAAAGCCGCCTGAGCTGTCAGGCCAAAGTTGCCGATGAGGATTTAGTCGTTGAAATCCCTAAATACACCATTAACCATGCGCGTGAACACTGACAGGAGAATGAAAAATGAAATGGTCTGACAGTCGTGATATTGGCGAAGCGCTGTATGATAAATTTCCTGATATCGATCCAAAAACCGTGCGTTTCACCGACCTGCATGAGTGGATTTGTGCGCTGGATGATTTTGATGACGATCCACAGAAATCCAACGAAAAAATCTTGGAAGCTATTTTGCTGGTGTGGCTGGATGAGTATGAATAGATGAATTAGGGTGAAATTTGCCTAAACCAAAAAATCGCGCAAACTCACCGATTCTTGCTCAATAACTTGGCATAGGCTGTATTTAGTGGAAAACTGGCAATCGCCAGTTTTTTTATACGCCCTTACTGTGAAACAGTAAGCGATATGACACCGAGAACCGATAAGAAGTGAGAGAAAATGACAAAGCAAATTATGCCCATAACACTGTCTTATGAGCCAGCTAACGCTTGCTGGGGTGAAAAAGCACTAATCAGTTCAAGTGAGCAGGGGATCACCATTCATCTGGAAAGCACAGGGAAGTTGGGTGCTATCCAGCGCGCCGGACGTAAAATTGAAGGACAAGGCATTCGCAATGTTACCTTAGCGGGTGAGGGTTGGGATCTGGAAAAAAGTTGGTCATTTTGGCTGGGCTTCCGTTCCCCCAAAGGATTGCGCACCATCGAATGGCCACGGCTCCCTGCGGCGGAAAAACAAGAACTGGAAAGACGGATCAAATTCATTGATTGGGTGCGTGATACCATCAACCTGCCGGCAGAGGATTTGGGACCAGAACAGCTTGCCCAGAGAGCGATTGATTTACTGAGTGATGTCGCGGGTGATGCTGTGAGTTATCGCATTATCAAAGGAAATGATTTGCGTGAACAGAGATATGCCGGGATATATACCGTTGGTCGCGGCTCTTCCCGTGATCCGGTGTTTTTGGCATTAGATTACAATCCAACCAAAGAGGCTAAAGCGCCGGTTTTTGCCTGCCTAGTGGGGAAAGGCATTACCTTCGATTCCGGTGGCTACAGCCTCAAACCGTCTAATTTTATGGATTCCATGAAATCCGATATGGGCGGCTCTGCGACCTTAACCGGCGCGCTGGCTCTGGCAATCAGCCGGGGTTTAAAACAGCGTGTAAAACTGTTTTTGAGTATTGCAGATAATATGGTGAGTGGTAATGCGTTCAAATTGGGCGATATTATTCGCTATCGTAACGGCAAAACCGTTGAAGTGATGAACACCGATGCAGAAGGGCGTCTGGTGCTGGCGGATGGTTTGATTGATGCCAGTGCGGAAAAAGCACCACTGATTATTGATGCTGCCACCTTGACCGGTGCCGCGAAAACCGCAGTCGGCAATGATTACCACTCAGTATTAGGCTTTGATGATCAACTGGTTTCTGACTTACTGGCGGCGGCCGATCATGAAAATGAATTGTTCTGGCGCTTACCGCTGGCTGAATTCCACCGTAGCCAATTGCCATCCAACTTTGCTGATCTGAACAACATTGCGTCACCGGCACACTCGGCAGGAGCCAGTACCGCCGCTGCTTTCTTGTCCCACTTTGTCAAAAATTACAAAAAAGGTTGGGTACATATCGATTGTTCAGCCACTTACCGCAAATCCTCCGTAGAACAATGGGCGGCGGGAGCAACGGGATATGGTGTCCGCACGATTGCCAATTTATTGCTGACAAGAGCAAAATAATCGAATCGGCGAAATAAATTAAAAACCCTTTCTTAATAGCTCCTCTTATTATCGGGAGCTATTGTGATAAGAAACTATTGTTGAATTTTTCACTGATTTTACTTTCAATCAAAGCCATATTTATTTAAACCGCATTATCCGGAGATTTGCATGAGTTTATCAAATGGATCTATCGTGAGCGAAATAGATGTTCCGAGTGGAAGCCGTATTACGCTGAGCCAGCCAGAAGAATTACCGATTCAACTTATTGAATCCCTGATTAATTTATTCAAACAGCATAAACCTGTTCGGCGCGCTTTTTTAGTGATGGCGCATGACAAAAGTGTGGATGAAAAACCGAATTATCTGATTGGATTGGAATTCAGTGTGACACTGACAGACAGCGAGATTGATGTCTTGATTCAAGAAGCCGGTGAGCTGGCTTGCGAGTATCTTGATGAAGAGGAATCTGTCGATTTTTGCCTGCTTGATGAAAAAGAAGGCGGGATTAGCCATTACTTGATGCAGCATACTCAACCTTTTTATCAGCGTAAATTAGGCAGTTGGTTGCGTAATACCATTCCTGTTGTTAATCAATAACGGGTTGACTCATGTAATTTGATGACATCGGCCAAACGGATATTGCGATGAGCATCGAAAATTGACAAAAACATCGGGTATAGATATCAGTCGTATTTCTCTTTTGTCGGGAATTTAGCTATTTTTTCTGTGCTTTGGTGAGGCGAAATAGGAAGTACCATAATAAACATCCAAAAATAATATTCGGTATATCCGGTAAATTTATAAGGATTATGGTTATGTATCAACGACAATTGTGGCAATGGGTGGCACAGAGAAAGCAATATCTGGTCGTGGTGTTCGCTATATTACTTTCACTCTTTGCACTCTCTGGATGTGATCAGTCTGAAAGCCCTGAGAAAGACAAACCACCTTCTTCATTGGCTCAATCAACAAATAAAGATGTGGGCTCCCAACCGGCGGAATCCAATAGGGAATCTGCGGTTAAACCAACGGGAGTGACGCAATCCGCACCAGATTACTCAGGTAAACGCTATGCAGGTAAAGAGGTCACTATCTTAGATGCTTCTGAGCTGCAATTGGATGGTGCCAGTGCCATGGTGGTGACGTTTTCTGTTCCTCTGGCGCCTGACCAAAATTTTTCGCAAAAGATGCACTTGGTTGATGTGAAATCGGGAAAACTGGATGGTGCCTGGGAGCTTTCCAATAATCAGATGGAACTCAGATTACGTCATTTGCCGCCTTCCCGTGAATTACAGTTGACGGTTGACGAAGGCATTGAAGGTATCAATGGACGCCGATTGGCGAAGGCTTTTGAGAAAAGCGTTAAGACCGCGTCGATTACACCCACCGTGGGTTTTGCCAGCAAAGGATTATTGTTACCCAGCAAGATAGCAGAAGGGTTACCTGTTCTGGCTCTCAATGTTGATCGTGTCGATGTCAATTTTTTCCGCATTAAAGATGAAGCATTGCCTGACTTTATCGCCAATTGGCAATACAGCAGTAACATGGATAATTGGGAGTCCCAAAGGTTACTGCAAGACGCGGAGTTAATCTATACCGGGCGTTTTGACCTCAACCCTGCCGCCAATACCCGTGAAAAAATCCTACTGCCCTTAAGTCATATCAAAGAACTGCAAAAAAATGGCGTTTATCTGGCCATCATGCGGCAGGCGGGAAAATATACCTATAGTAATCCGATTACCCTGTTCACATTAAGCGATATTGGTGTATCCGTACACAGTTATCTGAACAGGATCGATGTCTTTAGCCAATCTTTGCAGCAAGGCGCGAGTCTCAAAGGTGTTGAGATCCGTATATTGGACGCGAAAGGCCAGCTTGAGGCAAAAGCAACGACCGACAGCGAAGGGCATGCTTCTCTGGAAAAAAGTAACAAGGCTAAATTATTGCTGGCGACGCTGGATGGGCATACCAGCATGATTGATTTGACCTCACCGGCATTAGATCTCTCTGAATTTGATATTGGTGGGCCACAAGGATATAGCAAACAGTTTTTTGTCTTTGGCCCCAGAGACCTTTATCGGCCAGGGGAAACCTTGATCGTTAATGGTTTACTGCGTGATGCCGATGGTCACCCGTTAAAATCACAACCCGTCAAAGTGGATGTATTAAAAGCCGATAATCAGGTTGTCCATAGTTTTGTTTGGCAAGCGGAAAACGGATTATATCAATATCGTTACCCCATTCCTCGCGATGCTGAAACAGGGATGTGGTCACTGCGATTGGATTTAGGCGATAACACACCACGATATTACAAATTTAATGTTGAAGATTTCATGCCGGAAAGAATGGCATTGGAGATCAAAGGAAACGCTAATCATCAACCCATATTGACTAATGAAGATGTTGAATTCGCCATAACAGGTCGTTACTTGTATGGCGCCCCTGCGGCTGATAATCGTTTGCAAGGACAATTGTTCCTGCGTCCTGCCCGCAATGCCGTGGCGAAATTACCGGGATATGAATTTGGCTCGGTAAAAGAGAGCGATTTGCAACGGACATTGGATGAATTCGATCATACTTTAAACAGTGAAGGGAAGATGAACCTTTCTGTCAGCAGTGATAACTGGAAATCCATTGCCTCTCCGGTCACCGTTATTGTACAGGCCAGTTTGCTGGAATCCGGCGGACGCCCGGTAACTCGCCGTGCTGAACAGGCCATCTGGCCGGCTAAGAAACTGGTCGGTATACGTCCGCTGTTTGATAAAAAGGTTATTTATAATTACCGTACCCATCGCGAGGAAAATCGTTATAACGTGGATGAAAACTCACTGGCTGAATTTGAAATAGCCTATGCCGATGCCAGTGGTAAAAAGTATGCGGCACCAGAGTTAAGGGCACGTCTGATATATGAACGGCGCGATTATTACTGGCGTTGGTCAGACAGTAACGGTTGGGATGCGGATTATAACCAGAAAGATCTGGTCATGGCCGATGAGCCTGTCCAGATTGCCGAAAATGGCACCGCTAAAATCAGTTTCCCGGTGGATTGGGGGGCTTACCGCATTGAAGTTGTCAACCCGCAAAATCAACTCGTGACTAGCATGAATTTCTGGGCGGGGTATTCATGGCAGGATAATACCGGAGGCACCGGGGCTGTCCGCCCGGATCAGGTTAAGTTGTCGCTGGATAAACCCGCCTATAAACCCGGCGAAAAAGTGCAAGTGCATTTGGCTGCACCACAAGCAGGTCAAGGTTATCTGTTGGTGGAATCGAGTGATGGCCCATTGTGGTGGCAAGAAATAAACGTTCCGGAAAAAGGTTTGGATGTTGACGTTCCCATTAATCAGGCGTGGGTTCGCCATGATCTGTATCTCACTGCCGTTGTTGTGCGCCCCGGTGACAAATCCCGTCAGGCAACCCCCAAGAGGGCAATCGGGGTATTACATCTGCCGTTGATGGATGGAGGACGTAAGCTGAATTTAGCCTTAAATGCGCCTGATAAAATACGTCCCAATCAGGATCTCACCGTTAAACTCAAAGTTACCTCCCAACAAGGGCAATCACTGCCAAAACACGTTAATGTTCTGCTTTCAGCGGTGGATACCGGCGTGTTAAGCATTACCGGCTTTAAAACCCCCGATCCCTATGAGGCTTTCTTTGGACGTAAACGTTATAGCGTTGATCAATATGATGTTTATGGTCGTCTGATTGAGGCCGAAGGGCGTCAGGCAAATCTGCGTTTTGGGGGAGATGGCGATGACAGTGCGCCGGAGCGAGGCGGTAAAAAACCACTGACGGAAGTCAACATTATCGCAGAACAGGCTAAACCCGTGACCTTGAACGCCAATGGTGAAGGCGAAGTGACCTTGCCTATTCCTGATTTCAACGGGGAACTCCGCTTGATGGCACAGGCATGGAGCAATGATGAATTCGGTCACGGCGAGCGTAAAATCATTGTCGCAGCACCGGTGATTACGCAAATGTCATTGCCGCGTTTTATGGCGGGTGGCGATCAATCTCAACTGTCGTTGGATCTCACCAATGCAACCGAGCAACCCCAAGTTCTGACCTTAAATTTCGCGACTGAGGGGTTGATTCAATTACGCGGTAAGGCAAGCGAAAAACTGATCCTGGAAAAAGGAAAACGTACAATCGTTCAAATTCCGGTCAAAGCAGACTATGGATTTGGGCAAGGTGAACTTTTCCTGACCATTGATGGTTTGAATCTGCCTGAGAAAAAACAGACGCAATATAAAAATAGCTGGAAAATAGGGGTTCGTCCGGCTCATCCCGCTAAAACCATTCAATTTGCTGACGTGATCCATCAAGGGCAACATTGGCAACTACCCCCATCCGCCATTTCAGGTCTGGCACCCGACACGCTGGAAGGGCAGTTATTGTTGACCAGCAGGCCACCCTTGCAAATCGCGCGTTATATTCGTGAATTGTATGCTTATTCTTACGGTTGTCTGGAGCAAACAGTGAGCGGGCTTTACCCGTCACTCTATTCCAATGAAGCTGAATTGAAGAAATTGGGTATTCATACCCAAAGTGATGAAAAGCGCAGGCAGGCCATTGAGGCGGGAATTATGCATCTGCTTAACATGCAGCGCCATGATGGCAGCTTTTCGTTGTGGGATCGCAATGGCAATGAAGAGTTCTGGCTGACGGCTTATGCAACGGATTTCCTGTTCCGAGCCAGCCAGCAGGGGTACAGCGTTCCCGTTGATGGGCTAAAAGCGGCGAATAACCGCTTGCTGCGTTACCTACAGGACAGAACCATTATCAGTGATCGCTACAGTGGTGCCCATTCGGCGGCCCAATTTTCTGTGCAGGCTTATGCCGGTTTGGTGTTAGCGAGTCAGCAAAAAGCGCCGTTGAGTGGATTAAGGCAGCTCTATGAACGTCGGGCACAGGCGGAAAATGGTTTGTCTCTGGTGCAATTGGGCATCGCACTGAAAATGATGGGGGATAATCCCCGTGGCAATGAAGCGGTTCACTTGGGCGTGAATAAGCCTCGCCAGCCGGGTTATGGATTGGGTGACTATGGCAGTGTTATCCGTGATAACGCACTGATTGTGGCCCTGTTGACAGAACACAATATGTTGCAAAAAGAGCGTGACGAAAAGCTGTTGAGTTTGTCCAATCAGTTACTCACTCGTGATTATTTCTCGACACAGGAAAGTAATGCGTTGTATTTGGCCGGACGTTACTTTCTCAGTGCCACTGAGCAACCGTGGAAAGCAGCGATTAACCAGCAGATGCCGCCACTTGACCGTAACAGTGCCCTGACCGAGGGATTAACGGCAAGCCAGCTTGCAAAAGGCGTGGAGATCAGCAACCGTGGTGACAGTACACTGTATTCGCGTTTGAATATCGTCGGGTATCCGCTGAAAACGCCCAGCCCTTCCTCAAATGTGCTGAAAATTAAGCGTACCTATCTTGATCTGGAAGGTCATCCAGCCAATATCGAACGGATGAGAAGCGGTGAAATGGTTGTCGTGAAACTGGAGGTCAGCGCAACGCAATCGGTGCCAGATGCGTTGGTCGTTGATTTACTGCCAGCCGGATTGGAGATAGAGAACCAGAATCTGGCTGCCAGCAGTGCCAGCCTGGATGAAAGTGCGACGGGTTTGCAAGATTCGATTGAAAAAATGCAGAATGCGGATATCCGTCATATCGAATACCGTGATGATCGTTTTGTTGCCGCTGTGGTTGTACCGTCTTATCAATCAGTGACATTACTGTATTTGGCGCGTGCGGTTGCCCCCGGCGTCTATCAAATACCGGCACCACAGGTTGAATCCATGTATGTCCCTGACTGGCGGGCAGTGGGGGAAACTGACTCAAGATTGGAAGTTGTCCGCTAATCACGATCAGCTTAATTATCATCAGCCCCTATTTTGCAAGACAGGGGCTGTTTCAGTTCGGATACGGTTTTAATGAGAAAATTGTTTTTCCGCAATCATCGGTTCATGTTGGCGATGATTCTGACCATGTTATTCATTTTTCCCGCCGCAATGTGGTTGGCAGATAAAATCTGGCCGCTGCCAATACACAACGTCAAAATGGCACGTGTCGTGGTGGGGGCGGAGGGTTCACCGTTGTGGCGTTTTGCTGACAGCGAGGGGATCTGGCGTTATCCCGTCACACTGGATCAAGTTTCTCCCGAATATCTTCAGGCATTACTGACTTATGAAGATCGCTGGTTTTATCAGCATCCGGGCATTAACCCGCTCGCCCTGTTGCGGGCAGCATGGCAAGATCTGCGCGCAGGAAAAATCGTGTCAGGAGGCAGTACGATTTCCATGCAGGTTGCCCGGCTGATTGATCCACATCCCCGTACCTTTACCGGAAAATTCAAACAAATTTGGCGAACACTGCAACTGGAATGGCACTATTCAAAAGATGACATCTTGGCAATGTACCTGAATCGTGCGCCATTTGGCGGGACATTACAGGGTGTTGGGGCGGCAAGCTGGGCCTATTTGGGGACATCACCGGCAGAACTTTCATCCGGGGAAGCGGCATTATTGGCCGTTTTGCCACAAGCCCCCAGCCGGCTACGGCCTGATCGTTACCCAGAACGCGCACAAGCAGCGCGTGACAAGGTATTGCAGCGATTGGCGCAATATCATGTTTGGTCAGAGCAAAAAATAGCCGACATCAAAGAAGAAAACATCTGGCTGGCTCCGCGTCAGGTGCCTCATCTTGCGCCATTATTGGCGAGGCGAATGGCGAATGAAAATCAGCAGGAAGTGATCAAAACCACGATTGATACGGCGTTGCAACGTCAGTTAGAAGAGATGGTGCGTAACTGGAAATATCAGTTGGCGGCTAAAACATCAATTGGCGTACTAGTGGTGGATCATACCGATATGTCGGTCAAAGCCTACATTGGTTCTGCCGATTTTCAGGATGATAGCCGTTTTGGGCATGTGGATATGGTCAGTGCATGGCGTTCCCCCGGCTCGACACTGAAACCTTTTTTATATGCTATGGCGTTGGATGATGGATTAATTCACGCCGAGTCTTTATTGCAAGATGTTCCCCGTCGTTTTAATGATTATCGGCCGGGTAATTTTGACAGTGGATTCAACGGGCCGGTGAGCGCGAGTGATGCTTTGGTCAGATCGCTGAATTTACCCGCTGTGCAGCTTCTTGAAGCCTATGGTTCCAAACGATTCACGGCTAATTTACGCAATGTGGGAATGGAACTGCGTTTCCCATTGGGGAGTGAACCCAATTTATCCCTTATCTTGGGAGGAACGGCTGTCCGCATGGATGAACTGCTCTCGGCTTACAGTGCCTTTGCCCGTCAGGGAAAAGTATCTCCACTGCGCTTTACACCACAACAGAAAATACGGGACAGGCAACTGTTCTCTGCCGGGGCAGCCTGGATTGTCAGAAGGATTATGGCGGGTGAAGGGCGTCCCCAGCCGGATGATATTTTACCTGCCAGTGTTCCGTTGGCATGGAAAACCGGCACCAGCTATGGCTATAGAGATGCGTGGGCAATCGGCCTGAATGCGCGCTATACCATCGGTGTTTGGGTTGGCAGGCCGGACGGCACGCCGGTTATGGGTCAGTTTGGCTATGCCACGGCGATCCCCATCATGAATCAAATCAACGGATTATTAATGGAAAACCTGCGTTACAGCTCAATGCGTATTCCTGTTGATCCCCGACCAGCCAGTGTGACTCAGGCAACCATTTGTTGGCCGGTGGGGACTGTTTTACCTCAGGACAGTTTGCCCCAAGGCAATAATAACTGTCGGCAGCGTCGTTTGAGCTGGATTTTGGACAATACGATCCCGCCGACACTGTCCGCGGTGGAACAGGAAGGTATTTCAGGCATCAACGAACGGATCTGGGTGGATAAGCATGGCTTGCGTGTTGCCCCGGATTGTCCTGACGCCCACGCTGAAACCATCAGTCTGTGGCCAATCACTTTGGAAGCCTGGTTACCCGCTAAGGAGCGTCGGGCAAATCGACTTCCTCCCATTAATCAACAGTGCCCGCCCATGAAAATGGATGAAGCACCATTACTGATTATTGGTGTGCGGGAAGGAGACGTGTTGAAACGTATTCCGGGGAAAAAGAATCTGGATTTGCGTCTCACAACACAAGGAGGCAGTGGTAAGCAATGGTGGTTTTTGAATGGTGAACAAGTGGCTGTGACAGAAAACAACCAATCCTGGAACAAGACGTTATCACAATCGGGTCAATACCAGTTGAGTGTCTTGGATTTGAGTGGGCAAATTAGTCTAATCAATTTTGTGGTGAACTGATTTACGGTTTTTATTCATGTTTTAGGTTAAAAAAATATTGTTTTACGATAATATCCGTCTATAATTCGATCATGTTAGATAATGAGACAACAGCATGATGCCTTCGGAAAAACTGACTCGCATGACGACACTCAGCCTGATGATGTCCAAATTATCGTTGTTAATTATCGTCCTTATGGTGACGATTAATATTTTTAGTTGGCTGGACCCCAAATTAATTTTGGGAAGATATGGATTAGGTTTTTCCCTGACAGAGAGAATAGCCTCTCATTTTGACCGGGATACGTTGGCTGCATGGAAATTAACCGGGGGAATATTGATATCGACGATCCCATTATTATCGTTGGCTGGTAGTTTCTGGGCATTTCATCGATTGTTTGGCAATTATCGAATAGGAGATTATTTTTCCAAACCGACGGTGAAATATCTGGAATATGCAGGTTGGGGGATCATTTTATGGAGTATTTTGGACATTCTGTGTGAGCCAATATTAACCGGATGGTTAGCAATAGGGGCACCCGCCGGTGAACGCTTTATCTCATTAAGTTTAACGACCGGTCATTTTGTCGCTATTTTCATTTCAGTGTGCCTGACGATCATTTCTCGTATTCTTTATCAAGCCTGTGATATATACGATGAAAATCAGAGCATTATATAAGGAAATAACGTGGCAATTCTTATCAATCTGGATGTGATGATGGCAAAACGAAAAGTGAAATCTAAAGATTTAGCACAAGCCATTGGTATTACTGAACAAAACCTTTCTTTGCTGAAAACCGGAAAAATTAAGGGTATTCGATTTTCGACCTTGAGTGCGATTTGTCAATATTTGGAATGCCAGCCGGGGGATATATTGGCATTCAAAGATGATTAGGATATCAGTCAGGAACGAGCTGAAGAAATTAAGCCTTTTATTCAGTGTGTAACAGAAAAGGTTTTATAATAACGGCGCGAAAATGTGATTTATGCTAAAAAATGATAATTTTCGCTAAGAAAGCTTTAATAAAATGTTATGTTTTTTGTAGGCAAGCCGAAACTCTCCCCCTATAATCAACGCCTATTTTTATCCCTGCCATAGACAGGGTAAAGTTTCAGCGCCAAAGAGGTTACCTAATGACAATTGAACGTACTTTTTCCATTATTAAACCCAATGCAGTGAAAAAAGATGTTATCGGTTCTATTTATGCCCGCTTTGAAAGCGCCGGGTTTAAAATTATTGCCGCTAAAATGCTGCATTTAACTCGCGAACAAGCAGAAGGTTTTTATGCTGAACACCAAGGCCGTCCCTTCTTTGAGGGTCTGGTGGCCTTTATGACCTCTGGCCCGATTATGGTACAAGTTCTGGAAGGTGAAAATGCCGTTCAACGTCACCGTGATCTGATGGGGGCGACTAATCCTGATAATGCACTGGCCGGCACTCTGCGTGCAGACTATGCAGACAGCTTTACTGAAAATGCGGTACACGGTTCAGACTCTATTGAATCAGCAAACCGTGAAATTGCTTACTTTTTCAGTGATGAGGAAATCTTCCCTCGTTTTTAAGGTTATTGGCTGCATATACTCGTTGTACTTCAACATGTTTTTATTATCTCCCCGCGTTGTGGGGGAGATAATAAGCGATTTTCGTTTTGCGAACCGCAACTCGAAGTTTATAGGGTATAAGTAGCATATAAACAGTAAAGTTTGTACAATGATGCGCCCCCTGATTTGATTCAGCGGGGCGTTTATTATTTTATTTCAATGTTCATTTAATATGGTTTGAATTCTGTCTTGCTAAAAAAGAATGATCATTGAATTGGCAGTCACCGCATGAAAACTTAGTGCTGACATCCGATCAGCATAGAGCCGAAAGTGTAACAACGAGGCGATGTAACAATGTCCCAACTTAACGAAACCGTACCACCTTCAACCTCCGCCGTCTCTGTCACGCCTGAAAAGAAAAACGGTAAAATCAATCTGCTCGATCTTAACCGTAAACAGATGCGTCAATTTTTTGTCGATATGGGCGAAAAACCGTTCCGTGCCGATCAGGTCATGAAATGGATTTACCATTATTGCTATGACGATTTTGAGCAGATGACCGATATCAACAAAGTGCTCAGGGCGAAATTGCAACAAGTTGCTGAAATCAGGGCACCGGAAGTTGCCGAAGAGCAACGCTCTTCTGATGGCACCATCAAATGGGCGATTACGGTCGGTGATCAACAGGTTGAAACGGTTTATATCCCAGAAGATGATCGCGCGACACTGTGTGTTTCATCTCAGGTGGGATGTGCTTTAGAGTGTAAATTTTGTTCTACGGCTCAACAGGGTTTTAACCGTAACCTGCGAGTCTCGGAAATTATTGGTCAGGTCTGGCGTGCCGCCAAAATTATCGGTTCACTGAAATCCAGCGGCCGTCGTCCGATTACCAACGTGGTCATGATGGGAATGGGTGAGCCATTGCTCAATTTGAACCATGTCGTACCGGCCATGGAAATTATGATGGATGACTTCGGCTTTGGCCTGTCAAAACGTCGTGTGACCTTGTCAACGTCGGGTGTTGTTCCTGCCCTGGATAAACTGGGTGATATGATCGATGTTGCACTGGCCATTTCCTTACATGCACCGACTGACGATATTCGTGATGAAATTGTGCCCATTAACCGCAAGTACAATATTGAAGAGTTTCTGGCAGGCGTGCGTCGCTACCTGACAAAATCCAACGCGAATCAGGGGCGTGTTACGGTGGAGTATGTAATGCTTGATCATGTCAATGACAGCGTTGAGCAGGCGCATCAATTGGCCGAATGCCTGAAAGACACCCCAAGTAAAATCAACCTGATCCCGTGGAACCCATTCCCCGGCGCACCTTATGGACGCAGCTCGAATAGCCGGATCGATCGTTTTGCGAAGGTTCTGATGGGATATGGTTTTACCACCATCGTGCGTAAAACGCGGGGCGATGATATCGATGCGGCCTGTGGCCAGCTTGCCGGTGAAGTGATTGACAGAACAAAACGGACATTGAAAAAACGTCTGGCAGGTGAACCTATTCAGGTAAAAACAGTCTAATTTTTGGTTTAATCTTGATTAATGGCTAAAAATCTGGCGAAGTTTAACATATCCTTATAAATGAAAATGGTATGATACGGAAATCAATAATTTGGTCTATAGTTTGTCTTGGCCTGTTAACGGGGTGTGCAGAACGAACAGCACATCGCGCCCATCAGGTTGTTGCCATTGAGACACGATTGCAGTTAGGGAAAGCTTATTTAGCGGAACGGAATTTACCGGCCGCCAAATATCATTTTCAAAAAATCTTGCTGGCGGAGCCTCATCATTCAGAGGCACATCTCGGCATGGCACTGCATGAACAATATGCAGGTCGGCCGGAAACCGCCAGTCAGCATTATAGAATGGCTATGCAGTATGCGGCTAGAAATGATACCGTAGTACATCACTACGCTATTTTTCTTTGTGAACAAAAACAGTATGAAAAAGCTGAACAATTGATCAAGGAAAATAGGGAAGGCAATACCCGTCATTATCACTGTGATAGATGATTTTCTGCGTTCGACGCAGTATTAGATGATTTCGCTACGCAAGTTAAATGATAGGTTCTATTCATTGAATTTGCGTAAATTCTTTAACCCAGAACAGTACCAGTGTCCCTTGCTAATGAAGACTGAAATTTATCCAGAAGAAGCCAATCTGACAACCGGTCAGATCCTGCGTCAGGCTCGTGAAAAACATGAGCTTTCTCAGCAAACTGTGGCAGATCGCTTGTGTCTTAAACTGTCCACTGTTCGTGATATTGAAGAAGATAATATCCCGTCAAATATCTCTCCGACCTTCTTGCGTGGATATATTCGGGCCTATGCAAAATTGGTTCAAGTGCCTGAATCTGAAATCTTAATCACCTTGGATAAACAAATCCCCTCCAAGGCGATAAAAACGTCTCCTATGCAAAGTTTTTCAGCGGGGAAAAAACGCAAGAAGCGTGATGGTTGGTTAATGAAGATAACATGGGCTGTTATCATTGTGTTATTGGGAATGACAGTTCTGTGGTGGTGGCAAAACCATAAAGTACAACAAACCGAACTGTCTTCAATGGCCGCACAATCAAATACCCCGAATGCTCAGGCTAGCGGTTCTGATGAAACCAGCGGAGCGGATAATGTCTCTGCGCCCATTAAAGAAAATCAATCCACAGCGGCTGCCCAAGACGGTGTTTCCCAAGAGCAAACATCACCCGCAGTAAATGGCACCGGAGTCAACAGCAATACGCCAGAATCCTCCAACGTGCCTGCAACAACAGAAAATGCAGCGGCTGCTAGTGCAGAGACGAATCAAGCGGTTGTGAGTCCGTCATCGACGGATGTGAATAGTATCAGCGCTATGGGTAACAATGAATTAGTGGTAGATTTCAGCGGTGAATGCTGGTTGGAAGTTAAAGATGCCAAAGGTAAGCTGCTGTTCAGCGGTATAAAAAAGAAAGGGGATAACCTAAAGCTTGTCGGTAACTTGCCTTACTCAGTGAATATTGGTGCACCTGCCAGAGTCAAAGTGCAGTTTCAGGGCAAACCTGTGGATCTGAGTGTCTTTATCAAGAAAGGCATCAACGCTAAACTGACACTGAAATAAACGTTTTAACTGTTTTGGCGGAATTATTCACCACAGCAATTATTCACCACAGCATGGTTGTAATTTTTATAAACAAAATACAGGGATGTAGGGGAGTAATGTAAAAATGCATAATGAATCACCGATAAAAAGACGTCAATCTACGCGTATTTATGTCGGTAAAGTACCCGTCGGGGATGGCGCTCCGATTGCAGTGCAATCAATGACTAACACACGGACAACTGATGTTGGGGCGACAGTCAATCAAATTCGGGCACTGGAGCGTGTCGGTGTTGATATCGTTCGGGTTTCTGTTCCAACAATGGATGCAGCCGAAGCATTCAAATCCATCAAACAGCAGGTCAATGTTCCCCTTGTTGCCGATATTCACTTCGATTACCGCATTGCATTAAAAGTCGCCGAATATGGTGTTGATTGTCTGCGCATCAATCCCGGCAATATCGGTAATGAAGAGCGTATCCGTCAGGTGGTGGATTGTGCCCGCCACCATAACATTCCTATTCGTATTGGGGTCAATGGGGGATCGCTGGAAAAAGATCTACAGGAAAAATATGGCGAACCCACACCAGAGGCGTTGGTTGAATCGGCGATGCGTCATGTGGATATTCTTGACCGCCTGAACTTTGACCAATTTAAGGTGAGCGTCAAGGCATCTGACGTTTTCTTGGCGGTGGGAGCATACCGCTTACTGGCGCAAAAAATTAATCAACCGCTACATCTGGGGATTACTGAAGCCGGCGGTGCCCGTGCCGGCGCAGTGAAATCTTCAATTGGCCTTGGCATTTTATTGTCAGAAGGTATTGGCGATACACTGCGTATTTCATTGGCTGCCGATCCGGTGGAAGAAGTTAAAGTCGGTTTTGATATTCTGAAAGCATTGCGTATTCGTTCAAGGGGCATTAATTTTATTGCCTGCCCAACGTGTTCACGCCAGGAATTTGACGTTATCGGTACAGTGAATGCGCTTGAGCAGCGTCTTGAAGATTTAATCACACCGATGGATGTTTCTATCATTGGTTGTGTTGTGAATGGCCCAGGAGAAGCCGAAGTTTCAACGCTTGGCGTAACGGGGGCGAAAACAAAAAGCGGCTTTTATGAAGATGGCCTTCGTCAAAAAGAGCGCCTTGACAATCACAATTTGATTGATCAACTTGAAGCGAAAATTCGGGCAAAGGCAGCTATCCTTGATGCCAATAACCGAATCAGTATCAATCAGCTTGATGAGTGATTGATAATCGACGGCATTGTATAAATATTAATAAGAGATAAAACGTGGCAAAAAATATCCCAGCTATTCGTGGCATGAATGACTGCCTTCCTGCTGAAACCGCCATCTGGCAACGAGTTGAATCTACGATCAAGCGTGTGCTGTCGGGTTATGGCTTTAGCGAAATTCGGACACCGATTGTAGAGCAGACCCCGTTATTCAAACGGGCAATTGGGGAAGTCACCGATGTTGTCGAAAAAGAGATGTATACCTTTGACGATCGCAATGGTGAAAGTTTGACCCTGCGCCCGGAAAATACCGCAGGCTGTGTCCGTGCCGGTATTCAGCATGGTCTGCTGTACAATCAGGAACAGCGCTTGTGGTATATCGGGCCGATGTTCCGTTATGAGCGCCCACAAAAAGGCCGCTACCGCCAATTTCACCAGTTAGGGGCGGAAGTGTTTGGCCTGCAAGGGCCGGATATTGATGCTGAACTCATTTTAATGACCGCACGTTGGTGGCGTGAACTCGGCATTGCTGATCACGTGACCCTGGAATTGAATTCCATTGGTTCACTGGAAGCCCGTGCCAATTATCGTGAAGCGCTGGTGGTGTTCCTTGAACAACATAAAGAGAAGTTGGACGAGGATTGTCTGCGTCGCATGTATACCAACCCGTTGCGGATATTGGACTCCAAAAACCCGGAAATTCAGCAACTCCTCAATGATGCCCCGGCGTTGTTTGATTATCTTGATGCTGAATCAAAAGACCACTTTGATGGATTATGTCAGATACTGGATAGCGCGGGGATCAAATACCGCATCAACCAACGTCTGGTTCGCGGCCTTGATTACTACAACCGTACTGTTTTTGAATGGGTGACCTCTGCGCTGGGTGCGCAGGGAACCATCTGTGCCGGTGGCCGTTATGATGGCTTGGTTGAACAATTGGGGGGTAAGGCAACGCCGGCCGTGGGTTTTGCTATGGGCATGGAACGTATGGTTCTGTTAGTGCAGGAAGTCAATCCTGACTTTGTTGCTGATCTGACCGTTGCTGATGTTTACCTCTCTTCCTTTGGTGCTGGCAGCCAGCAAGCCGCATTGATATTGGCGGAAAAAATCCGTGATCAATTGCCAGAATTGCGTCTGATGACCAATCACGGCGGCGGTAACTTTAAGAAACAGTTGACGCGTGCGGATAAACACGGTGCCAAAGTTGCCTTGATCCTGGGGGAAGATGAAATTCAGGCTGGCAATATTACAGTGAAAGATTTACGCAACGGTGAACAAGAAACATTGCCACAACAAGCAGTCGCAGCACGTTTGAGTGAACTGTTAGGTTAAGGAGAGAGACTCTAGTGCAAGTTTATACCACTGAAAATGAACAAATTGACGCGATAAAGCGTTTTTTCTCGACCAACGGTAAATACCTTGCCGTGGGTTTAGTACTGGGCATTGGTGCTTTGATTGGCTGGCGTTATTGGCAGACTCATCAAACCAACCAATTACATGATACGGCGGCAACCTTTGAAGAGTTGAACAAATCGCTGGCGTCGGGGTCGAAAGAAGGTGTTGTTACCGTAGAAAAATTCGCTAATGAAACGAATAATGTCTACGGTGTCATGGCTGATCTGGAACTGGCAAAGCAGGCTATTGGCCAAAATGATCTGGCTCAGGCAGAGAAAAATTTGCTGGCGGCATCCGCTAAAGCCAAAGATGAGAACATGCAGGCGCTATCCAACCTTCGTCTGGCTCGGGTTCAATTAGCGGAAGATAAAATAGAGGCTGCATTGAAAACACTGGCGCTGGTCAAAGGTAAAGGATGGCAGGTTATGGTTGAGGATATCCGTGGGGATATTCTGGCTAAAAAAGGGGATATCGCGGGTGCACGTGCCGCCTATTCCACCGGGCTTGGGCTTGATGGCCCGCAGGAAATGAAAAATTTCATGAAAATCAAACTTAATAATTTATCCAACTAAGGGAGCCAACTTCATAATGCAACTGCGAAAAACACTCTTGGTTGGGCTGGTTGCTTCTGTTCTGCTGGCTGGTTGTTCAAGTGAACAGGATACGGTAACAATGTCACCGTTGCCGAAGGTTGAAAATCAATTCAAACCGCATATTGTTTGGGATAAATCAGTTGGGAGTGGTACTGGGCAGTATTATTCTCATTTATCACCGACCTGGCAGGGTTCAACCATTTATGTTGCTGACCGTCAGGGAGTGATTAAAGCCTTTGATATCGACAGCGGCAAAGAGGTGTGGGCAACAGATCTGTCAGAAAAAGCGGGTTTGCTGTCATCCCGCTTGCCGGCGCTGCTTTCTGGTGGTTTGACAGTATCGGGTGATCGCCTGTATGTCGGAACAGAAAGGGCAAAAGTTATTGCACTGGATACCGCGAACGGTAAGGTTGCCTGGGAATCAACCGTTGCCGGCGAAGCGTTGTCCCGCCCGGTCGTGAGTGATGGCCTTGTCTTGATTCACACCGGCAATGGGATGTTGCAGGCATTGAACGAAACTGACGGCAGTGTGGCTTGGTCGATTAACATGGATACACCGGCATTATCCGTTCGTGGTGAATCCGCGCCTGCCGTGGCCTATGGCGCCGCTATTGTTGGTGGTGACAATGGTCGCATCAGTGCTGTTCTGCTGTCTCAGGGGCAACTGATTTGGCAACAGCGTATTTCTCAGGTCACCGGTTCTACCGAAATCGATCGCCTGAATGATGTCGATATGACGCCGGTCGTTTCTGACAATGTGATTTACGCCATTGCTTATAACGGCAATTTGGTGGCAATGGATATGCGTTCCGGCCAGATCATCTGGAAACGTGATCTCGGATCGGTGAATGATATGGTGGTCACTGACAGCAATATTTTCATTGTTGATCAAAACGACCATATTTTGTCCCTGCGTAAGAGTGATGGTGTGACATTATGGTCGCAAAATGATCTCTCACACCGTAACCTGACAGCCCCAGAAATGTATAATGGCTATCTGGTTGTTGGTGATGGGGAAGGTTACCTGCATTGGTTGAATATGTCTGATGGCAAGTTTGTGGCACAGCATAAGGTTGATGGTTCCGGCCTGCTGAGTCGCCCGGTTGTTGCCAGCGATAAACTGATGGTACAAGCGAAGGACGGGACGGTTTACCTGTATACCCGCTAATTCCAGAACGTGTTTTAACGCTGTATGTAATAATACAGTAATAACACAAAACTATACGGCCCCTGAACAGTAACAGGGGCCGTTTCGTCTTTATTAGTATCAAATCTAGTTATGAGGCATCAAAAAAATGATACCTGTCGTTGCGCTGGTTGGGCGCCCCAATGTTGGAAAATCCACCTTATTTAACCGATTAACCCGAACCAGAGATGCGCTGGTTGCGGATTTCCCTGGCTTAACCCGTGATCGTAAATATGGACGGGCAGAGGTTGAAGGGCAGGAATTCATTATCATTGATACGGGCGGTATTGATGGTACGGAAGAGGGCGTAGAAACACATATGGCTACGCAATCTCTTATGGCTATAGAAGAGGCTGATATTGTCCTGTTTATGGTTGACGCCAGATCGGGGCTGATGCCTGCTGACCATGCGATTGCCAAGCACCTGCGTAGCCGTGAAAAAGCCACTTTTTTGGTGGCGAATAAAACTGATGGTATCGATATTGATACCTCGGTAGCTGAATTTTATTCACTGGGTCTGGGGGATATTTATTCCATCGCTGCTTCTCACGGCCGTGGTGTGACACAACTGATTGAGCGTGTGTTGTTGCCGTTTTCTGATAAAGAAGAGACGGAAGAAGTCGAATTAACCGAAGAAGAGGCTAACGCCGCTTATTGGGCAGAAATGGAACAGGCCGAATTGGACGCGGCTGAACAAGAAGAAGAGGAAGAAGCCTTTGATCCTACCTCCTTGCCTCTGAAACTTGCGATTGTTGGCCGCCCCAATGTCGGTAAATCCACATTAACCAACCGCATTTTGGGTGAAGAGCGTGTTGTCGTTTATGATATGCCGGGTACAACCCGCGACAGCATTTATATTCCTATGAAGCGTGATGGCCGTGAATATATTTTGATTGATACCGCGGGCGTTCGTAAGCGCGGAAAAGTCACTGAAACCGTTGAAAAATTCTCCGTGATTAAAACGCTTCAGGCGATTGAAGATGCCAATGTGGTATTGCTGGTAGTGGATGCGCGTGAAGGTATTTCTGATCAAGATCTCTCCCTGCTTGGCTTTATTCTTAACAGTGGCCGTTCTCTGGTCATCGCCGTCAATAAATGGGATGGGATGAGTCAGGAAGATAAAGATCACGTTAAAGATATGCTTGATCTGCGTTTGGGCTTTGTTGATTTTGCCCGTGTTCATTTTATTTCTGCATTACATGGTAGTGGTGTTGGTAATTTATTTGAGTCAATTCTGGAAGCCTATGAAAGCGCAACCCGTCGCGTCAGCACTTCCTTATTGACCCGTATCATGCACATGGCAGAAGATGATCATCAGCCACCGATGATCCGCGGCCGCAGAGTGAAAATGAAATATGCCCATGCGGGGGGATATAACCCACCTATCGTGGTTATCCACGGTAATCAGGTGAGCGACTTACCGGATTCCTATAAGCGTTTCTTGATGAATTATTTCCGCCGTTCTTTGAAGGTAATGGGAACACCTATTCGTATCCAATTTAAAGAAGGGGCTAACCCTTATGCAGGTAAGAAAAATACCTTAACAGCAACTCAGCTCCGTAAACGTAAGCGTTTAATGGAACATCTGAAAAAACGTTAATCGTTAAAAAAATACGGGTATAAATAAAGGGCTTTTTTAGCCCTTTATTATTTTAAATAATGAGCCAATGATTTTTTATTTGTTTCTGTTTCTAAAGAATAATTTAACTCTATAACGAGAAAGCATTTGGCAAATTTTTTAAGTTTATCAATAACTCTGTGATCAATGTTGTTATTGTATACCTAATTTTATTAATTTAAATTTTCTGCTTCTTGATTATCTCAAAGAGCATGTAAATCAGTGAGTAACGCTATGCTTTGGTTAAATCTGTTTTTAGCGTCTTGAGTACTCATGACTCATTTTATTGGTGCAATTTATTTTTAAACATAATTTTTCGTGAAACTATTTCCTTAAATCAAGGTTTTCTTAAAAGAAGATTTACTTAAAATAAGGTTTCCCTAGAACAAGATTTATTTAAAAGACCGTTTCCCAAAAAACTTATTTCCCTGAGAAGGGACAGCTCCCTTCTGGTTCAGACATTTTTTTATTTTTATATAATAAAGGATCATCTTCAGAATTTAAGGGTGCTTCTTTGGTTGATTGCTTCATTAGTTTATTTACATGATCTAATGTTTTCAATACATACTCTTTATCATTGGCATCACAGGTTTCTGCAATATACTCCAATAAATAGGGGGGGATTATATTTTGTTTTCTTACTTTATTGTTACACATGGTCGTGCCCTGTTTTGTATGTTGGCGTATATTTGGTCTACTGCAAATAGTAGCCAAACTAACCATGTTAGTCACTACTAAAAATGTAAATTTTTTATGGTATATACCCGATAAACTTCAAGTAGCAGCTCGCAAAACGAAAACAGCTTATTGTCTCCCTCGCCACGGGAAGATAATAAATGGATGTTGAAGTACGACGAGCATAGATATGCAGGCGTAAGGTGAGTAATTTGATGAAATAGAGGAGAGGAAAAAATAATTAAGACCGTCCCTGGTCTTTAATAATTAAACCGTCATGACTGCTGTTAGAGCAAGGTTCCGACTTGTTTCCATGAATGCGTCACGATTGCTGAAATTTTCTTACCAAATAGCGCCTTGGCATTATCAACAGTGAGTTGTGCAAAATCATTAAAACTGGCTTTATGGGATAATCGTTTATCCAATAACGTATTGTACCAAATTTTCCCGGCTTGCTCCCACGAATACCCGCCTAACTCTGTTGCTAATAAATAGAATGCCTTGTTGGGAATGCCAGAATATTTGTGAACACCGCCGTTATCATCTCTGACGGATAAATCTTGATATTGGTCCATATGGCCGACCTGATTATCTTTTGGGTTTGCCGTTCC
Source organism: Xenorhabdus doucetiae (assembly GCF_000968195.1). Classification (NCBI taxonomy): domain Bacteria; kingdom Pseudomonadati; phylum Pseudomonadota; class Gammaproteobacteria; order Enterobacterales; family Morganellaceae; genus Xenorhabdus; species Xenorhabdus doucetiae. Next base: position 2,970,253 of record NZ_FO704550.1, on the reverse strand, counting down.
GGGATTTTTGAATGAGCGTAAGGCAACATTAGGATCATTGTCTGGATTAAGTGCCGGGCCAAATAGCCCTTGGCCGATCAACCAATCAGATTCGTTGGACTTTTGATTGTTCGCGTATTGCTTCACCATAATGCCGAATACATCTGAGATCGATTCGTTCAATGCCCCCGATTGATAGGCATAATCAAGACTTGCTTCACTTTCAGTTACCCCATGAGTGAGTTCATGTGCAGTAATATCAATGCAGGATGTGAAACGATTAAAATAGGGAGCATAGCCATCACCGAAAACCATTTGATTGTTATCCCAAAATGCATTCATATAATTTTTTTGATAATGGACAGTAGCAACTAATTTAAGTACTCAAGAGAAATTAATTGCAAATTGGTTACCATAACCGCCCAATAACGTATTTAATTCATTCTCCATTGTCTCCTGAGTCCAAGTGATAAAACGTCGCCAATGGTATTTGGCTTGTTTCCAGACGATTTCAATCAAATTCAGCTCTGGGCTGTAGGCGGGAAGGTAGAATAAAAACAGGTTGTGTTCTCGTAACCAGCTATTTCTGATTTTTTCTTCAATCCCGTGATGGATACGCGCATTATCCAACACTAAAAATGTCAGGCGGTTGTCCCCTTGTTGGGCGAGCTGCTCTAAAAAATCAATCACGTCATCTCGCGTGATACTGCCTGACGTTGTCTGGTAAAACAGCGTGTTATCCGTGTAATTTAACGCCCCCAGAACTGACCGCCTGTCATGCTCTTGAGGCTCAGTTTCATGGGGCTTACCCCGTGGACTCCATCCATATTGCACCGGAGGAGATGCGGCAAAACCCGCCTCATCAAAATAGACCAAACGGTAATGGCCTAACTGTGCTCCAGCCTTAATTTTATTCAGCAAGGCGGATTTGTTAGCAAACTCCGTTTCGTTGCGCTTTTTTTAAGCGATAGACGGGTGCGTTTATAGGTGAGCCCCTGCTTTTTCAGGGTATTTGCCAGCGTTTCAAGCGTACAAGGCAGGGGCCCATGCTTTGCCTCAACGCACTGGGCTATCCGTGCGAGAGTTAGGGACTCTGCACAGGCAGCTTCGACCGCAGTGGCAATCATTTCAGGCGTCATAGCGAGATACCGGCCTCCAGCATGACCGCCTAATAATCCCGCTATCCCTGAATTGTGCCACATGTGAACCCAATTATAGATAACCCGGAGACTGCATCCTATTTCAGCGGTGATCTGGGACGGCTTGCTCCCTCTGGCAAGCATGAGCAAACCCGTTCCTCGCGTACGGATATCCCGGTGGGGATGATTCAAAGCGAGTTGTTGCAATGTTATTCGTTCAGGCTCAGAAAGTATTATCTTCGATTTCATAAGGACAGGCAGAAAATCAGGTTATCGTGTTATCGATTGTAACAGTAATGCAGATAGTTTATCTGATTAACTTAAGACCGTGGTTATCAATTGAATTACGGCCAAAAATTTCCTTGTAAAACTCATATGTTTTGCCCAGATAGTTATAGGCTTCAGTGGCAGCGATATCATCTATCGTAGTCATACCTTCACTTAAAATTAATTTTTCCCCTGGATAGTGATCATGATATTTAGCATTATAAATCGTCCTGTTTAATTTGTTATCAAAACCTGGCTGATATCCATGAATTGAAATTTCCATTTCAGCAGGGTTGTTCATTAGATTATAAACATGATCTAATGTTTTTAGTATGTACGCTTTATCGATTTGGCCACAAATTTTAACAACATATTCTAATAAAGAGGGTGGAATAATACCGGATTTGTTTAATTTGTTTTGATGGTTGCGCATAATAATACCCCGCTTTTTAGGTGCTATACATATTTTTATTTCTAGGGCCCTTAATTAATTATTAATCTAAATGATGATGTTTTCTACTTATGGAAGGTGTTTTTGTTGGATTTTTGCGTATTAACTTATAAATTATAATAAAGGGCCGTCCTTAACCCTTTATTATTTATTTTAGAATTATCTTAATGTTACTGATTAAAATGTAAATCAATATTTTATTAATATTAAATTAATTATTTTTTGGAAAGTAGAACGCCAACTTCTTCCCAACCATTACTCACAATGTCTGATGTTTGCTTGTTGAATAACTTCTCCGCATTATCAATCGTCAGTTTGGCGAAGTCCTCAAAATCGGCATCTGAAGACAGGCGCTTATCTAGTAGCGTTTCATACCAGATTTTTCCTGCTTTTTCCCAGGCATATCCTCCCAACTCCATCGCCACTAAATAAAATGCTCTGTTAGGAATCCCTGAGTATATATGAACTCCTCCATTATCAACGAAGAAGGGAAGATCTTCATATTGATCCATATGACCAACTTGTTTATCTCCGGAAAATGCTTTTCCGGGATTAATAAAGGTACGTAAAGCAACCTCAGGCTTATTCTCTGGATTAAATTTTGGTCCCAGTAAACCTTGACCTAACAACCAATTGGATTCATCAACGGTTTGGTTATTGACATACTGTTTTACCATAATGCCAAATACATCTGAGATGGATTCATTAAGTGCCCCAGATTGGTAGACGTAATCCAGACTGGCTTCGCTTTCGATAACACCATGAGTCAACTCATGAGCGATAATATCAATGGCGGAGGTAAAACGATTGAAATACTTCCCATCACCATCACCAAATACCATTTGTTTTCTGGTCCAGAATGCGTTCAGATAATTTTTTCCATAATGTACTGTAGCAACTAACTTTATTCCTTTATTATCAAGAGAATTACGGCCAAATACTTTCTTATAGAATTCATGAGTCTTACCGATATACTCATAAGCCTCATTAACAGAAGTATCTGAACTCTCTGGCATACCTTCGCTGCGAGATAATTCTTCCCCAGGGAAATTCTCTTTATTTTTGGCATCATAGATAGTGCGATGCAGTTTATCACTCTCCTCTTTTTTCATTTCCTGTTGAGAAATCATTTCTTCAGCAGGCGCATTCATCAATTGATAAACATGATCTAATGTCTTTAATACATATTGATTAGTACATGTATCACAATCATCAGAGATATGCTCCAGAACAAATGGAGGAATTAAGCTGTATATGTTGATTTTATTATTGCTCATAATAATACCCTGTTTTGTTGTTAGATGTTGTATTCGTTTTTTTTCAGGCCCGGATTGCATACTAGCTGTAATTAATAGGCGAGTCATTAGTGTGAGTATTGACTTTTTATGGCAGGGTATTGCTAATGAAAAATAATAAATGTTTTTATCAGTATTATGATAGATAACATTTCAACATTGCCGATTACTTCCTTACTCCTCGCAACGCGAGGAGTAAGGAATTCTCATACCCAATCTTTTTTTATCAGAAATGCAGTATATAATTCAGATTCAGGAGAATCGGCTTCTGGGGAATAACCATATTCCCAACGTACCAATGGGGGCATAGACATTAATATTGATTCAGTTCTTCCACCGCTTTGCAGGCCAAAGAGAGTTCCCCTGTCCCAAACAAGATTGAATTCAACATAGCGGCTTCGGCGATATAATTGGAACTGTCTTTCACGATCGCCCCAGGCAATATCTTTTCTTCTTTCTACAATAGGCAAATAGGCAGATAAAAATCCATTTCCGACAGCTTGCGTAAAAGTAAAGCAGGTATCAAAATCAGGCGTATTTAAATCATCATAAAATAAACCACCAATACCACGTGGTTCATTTCGGTGTTTAATAAAAAAGTAATCATCACACCATTTTTTATATTTGGGATAAATATCATCACCAAACGGTTGACATAAATTTTTGGCAACGGTATGCCAATGAATCGCATCTTCTTCGAAACCATAATAAGGCGTGAGATCAAAACCACCGCCAAACCACCATACAGGAGGCTCGCCCTCTTTTTCCGCAATAAAGAAACGCACATTGGCATGGCTAGTTGGGACATAGGGATTAATGGGATGAATGACCAGAGAAATCCCCATGGCCTGATAACTGCGTCCTGCTAATTCTGGACGATGAGCTGTGGCAGAAGCGGGCATTGAAGCCCCAGTGATATGTGAGAAGTTCACGCCAGCTTGTTCAAAAACCTTACCTTTGGTTAACACTCGGCTTCGTCCGCCACCCCCTTCTTCTCGTTGCCAGCCGTCTTCCATGAAGGTTGACTGACCATCAAGTTGTTCCAGTTGCTTGCAGAGGTGATCCTGTAATGAGAGGAAAAAATTTTTAACTTGATATATATTAAGTATATTCATAATTAAAGTATAACCATTTGATATTGTTTAAATAATTATTGTTTATAACGAGATTAACTTTTGTTTGTTTATACAGTTGTTTATATATTGAACGCTGAACAAACCTATAAACAAAACATAAGATAAGAACAATGTGGAAGAAAAGAAAGAAGTAAGAGTGAACTTGTGATCAACAAAACGAGGTCAGTACGTTGAGCGTTCCGACCTTACGAGACAGGTTGCTACGAATTTCGTCGGGAGTTTTATTGAATGATTGTGGTGACAGCTAACCCATTGTGCCACCTCATCAAAGCCAATAACACAGCGAGTAATTAGACGAGGTGACTATTTCCCTGATGTTTTCCGGTATTAGAATAATTATTTTGCTGATTTATCGCGAACTTTGCGTTCTATAAGATTACCGTTCATATCAAAATAACGGCTAGGCCAGATTTCAGATGGGTGAATGTTGAGATAATTAGCAACGATCCATTCCCCTTTAGGCCAAGGGCGTGATAACACATTTGCTAATGTTGATGAACTGAGTCCTGCTTCACGAGAGACAGCCGCTAAGGTTGTACCACGTTTACGTAATGCAGCAATAATATCAGCTTGATGCCAGTCATTTTTAACATTGTTCATTCCTGCTACCCCTTCCATTAATTGAGAAAATTGATGGTGGTGATTCAAGGCAGGGTTCGCAGTACCGGGAGTCATCATCCGGCGAGGCCGAGGCCTCCCCCGCCTGAATCACCATTGAAAGGGCGATAGCAGACGCACTGGTAGAAACTTCCTACCAGTGGATGACTCTAAACAAGGCTGCGAAACCTTACCACTGGATTTTGCCAATGGCGGGAGTACTTTAACTAATTGTTTTATCGGGTTCAATAAGCGAATCAGTAAAACCGCTTAACTTTTTGCGTTATATGCTATTAAACAGCCCATATAAGCTGATACTTTTGCTACTCTGGATTCAAGCAAATATGACAGTCAGCCTAGTGCCAAAAGCGGATGTTATAACGATTCTAGAACAACGTGAATGTTGTGACTACTTTCAGCTGACCATTTTAAGTTGCATGAGTCTATCGAGGGCATACCAGCGTTGATGTTGAAGATTGTTTACACACTAGAATTTGCATTCAGTTTAAGGTACAGACAATGCACTATTTGATCTGCTCGCATTATCACAGGAACTGTGATAAGAAATATATAGTTACGCGCGCATAAACTCAGGAAGAATATAATATCCATGAAAAAAATACATCAGCTATCAAGCCGCGATGCGCTTAGTTATTTCCTCCAGCACGATTCTTACACAACATTGGAGCTACCCAGCTATATAAATTTTTCTACCTTACTCGAAAATATCAATGTTGCCATAGATAAAGAAGAGATTATCTGTTTTCCAGAACCCAAGCTATTGATGGGAAAAGATATAAATTATCAGGTGCTTGTTAGTAAAGATGGTTTATATAGCTGGCGACGAATAACGCTTATCAATCCGTTGTATTATGTGTATTTCTGTAGGCTAATTACATTGCCAGCAAACTGGAAAAGAATAAAAGAAAAGTTTAAAGAATTCGAACTCAATGACTTATTCTTATGTTCAAGTATCCCAGCAATTAAAAAAAATACGTCGAATGTTGCTGCATCTGTATTGAACTGGTGGGAGGAGTTTGAGCAAAAAAGTCTCTCTCTGGCGCTTGAGTATGAATTCATGTTCAGTACTGATATTTCTAATTTCTACCCATCAATTTACACTCATAGCTTTGAGTGGGTATTCATTTCTAAAGAAGAAGCTAAAAAGAAAGCAAACAATGATAATCCAGGTCGTTTGATTGATAAACATATCCAAATGATGATGAATAATCAAACAAATGGTATTCCGTTAGGTAGCACACTAATGGATACATTTGCCGAATTAATCTTAGGGCAGATAGACCTCGACTTAAGGAAGGAAATCGATAAATTAGATATCACCGACTACAAAGTTGTGCGTTACCGAGATGATTATCGTATATTTTCAAATAGTAAGGATGATTTGGATTGTATATCCAAATGTTTAGTCGCCGTGCTAGGTGTTTTTGGTTTGGACTTGAATTCTAAAAAGACAGAATTACATGAAGATATTATATTTCACTCTCTTAAATCAGCTAAAAAGGATTATATTAAAGAAGGAAGATTTAACTCCTTGCAACAGATGCTATATGCAATCTATTTATTCTCCTTAAAACACCAAAATTCTAAAATAACAGTCAGATATTTGAATGATTTTTTACGCAGACTATTCAAAAGGAAAAAGGTTGTTAATAAGGGACATAAATTGGAGGCGATGCTTGGAATAATATCCAATATTATGGCTAAGAATCCTACAACCTATCCGGTAGGAACTGCAATTTTTGTAAAACTCCTAAGCTTCCTTTACGAAGATGATGAGCCAAAATTTGTCAAATTAAAGCAACTTCACGATAAATTAGGTAAACAGCCTAATACAGAAATGCTAGATATTTGGTTTCAACGTGTTCAAGGGAAAATACATACCGAATGGGAGGGGATATACAAAACTGCCCTATGCTTGCGTATCAATGATGAGCTTAAAAAAAAGAGAACATTTACTATTGATGGTTTATGGGATTTAGATTGGATCTGTGGTAAGAGCAACAACAAAAACAAAGCGAAAATATTATCCTTGCTGAAGAAAACTAAAATTATGGATATTGATGCGTTTGAAGAAATGGATTCAGATATAACCCCCAATGAAGTCAACTTGTTTGATAGAAAACATAGCGCTTAAAGACATATACAAGCCATGTAAATAATATTTTCATGGCTTACCTTTCTACAAGGACATCTGTTATTAAACAACGTAGTAACTTATATTCATTGAATTGCCACGACAAACCTAGACACTTCTGAACCTTTTTTGCTCTGAATGATTTTTCCGGTATAACGTCTGTTTCTCGCTCATAGCTGACTGTCAGATTTAGTCGCGCTTTTCTACAGAATACTGTCAGATAAAGTAGCGACTAATCCCAAAAAAGGTGTGTGATATCTCACCTTCTGAGCATTTGATTTCATTAATTCCTATACTGCACAGGTATTAAAAAAATCAATTGGTTATTTGAATCCCGTCAAAGTTAGCCAGTCGCTGCTTCTGTTCATCTGACAGGCTGAAAGCAAACTCTTCATGCTCTACCTGCCAAGTACCAAAACTCATCAGAAACGCAATGGCCGGATCAATCTTGTTCGCGGATTTCTTCTTGTTCGGTTTGATATTGGCGTTCGCATCGGTTTCCATCACCACATTGGACATCGCCCATGCGAGAACCGGATCGCCGTTGTGACGAATGACTTTGCGGTTAACGAATACCTCAGCCGATTTAGCCACCGGGCTAAAGCGCATATAGGTTTGCGGGAACGGCTCAACATCCAGCCCGGCACCTTGTAGCTGAGTTCTTAGGTGCGTGGCGTTCCATGTATCAAAGCCGACCAGCTTGATATCAAACTGTTGGCTGTCTTTGAGGATATCATCGCGGATACGGTCATAATCAATGCAGTCGCCTTGTGTGGTGCGTATCCAGCCCGCTTGCGCCCATTGCCGATAAATAGCCCGGTTCTTGTTGGCCGGATTCTGTAACTGCGCTTCGGGCAGGTAATGGCGGGTCAGGAGTAACAGTTCATTCTCCACGGGGAAGGTGTAGCAAATGCTGGTGATATCCCCCGTCGAAGACAAGTCTAATCCGGCGTAGCACTCCAGCCCCTTAAGGTCGTTTTCATCGTAATCTGTCTGGCAGGCGTTCCAAGCCCCTTCACCCATCCACGGCGTTTCACCCTGACACCAGATATTAAAGCGTTTGGTTAACATTTCTGTCCATTGTGACGGTATACCACGGGCTTTCTGGATGGTGTCATGCAGTGAGACACTGTCTACGGAGACATTGAGATTAGGATTGGCCTTAATCCAAAGGGTTTCATCATCAATCTCGTTTTCGTCGTCCAGTTCGTAAATCAGGGCAAACAGGGATTCATTTTGCTCTTCGCCGCCCAGTATCTGACAGCAATAATCATAGTGCTGCTTACAGGCCGAAATAACGTTACTGCCTGCGGTGGTAATGGCAAACAGGAGTCCTTCGGGGCGGGCACCCATGCCTAATTCAAGGGCAGAGTACACGGCGTTATCAGGGTGCAAGTGGTATTCATCAACAATAGCGAGGCTGGGATTGGTGCCCTCAATCGTCGAGGCTTTGGCGGCCAGTGGCTTTAACAGGCTGTTGCTCTTCGTGTAGGTCACTTTATGTTGCTGGATGGATACCCGCTTTTTCAGGGGCTTAGATAACAGGCTCATCTGGCGGGCATCATCAAACACAATACGCGCCTGATCCCGGCTGACGGCGGCGGTGTAAATATCCTGCTGCCCCTGCTCCATCACCAGAAACCAGTTCGCCAGTATCGCGGCCACGGTGGATTTCGCATTTTTGCGCGGCACCTGAATATAAGCACTGCGGTACTTTCTACGCCCCGTCGCCTTTACCTTGAAGCCGAACAGGTTAGCAAAGGCGAACTGCTGCCACGGTTCAAGCACAATGGGCTGACCGCGCAAGTGGCCTTTGACGTGCGGGCAGAGACGGGAGAAGCCAATAAAACGCTCGACAACCTCGCTATCAAACACATAAAGCGGGTTATTCAGGTCGTTATGGTAGCGTTTTACCGCCTGTTTCAGACGCTGACAGGCCGGAATGGTGCCATTTTGGATATCAAGGGCGTACTGTTCCCATGCGTTCATAGGCGATCTAACTCGTCCTCAGCCTCCGTTTCCACCGGGTTTCTACGCCGTGATACCGGGTCAAAGCCCAGCAAGGAGGACATTTTAATCATGATTTTTTCTGCGTCGGCCTTGGCCTTTAATGACGGGTTACAGGTCGCCGCGCCGCGTGAACCTTCCACCGCAAACCCGCGCCGTTCAATATCTTCAATGGCCTTACGGTAGATCGCATAGTTAACGCAATACAGCTCTAAGTTGTTCCAGTCTGCCGGGCTGAGGTCGTCACGCTCATTTAACAGTTTCGCTTTCGATTTCCATTGATCGGCGGCGATAGCGTTTAAGTAAACCGGGGGTTTAGGTGCCCTTGCCATAATGTATTGTTTCCTATAAAAATTACTGCTATCTAAAAAAGTGCCGTGCATAAAAATTTGAGGACGGCGGTGGTGCCACGAAAGGGGGGCATTTGTCATTCTTTAGTCCCCCACCCCAATCATTTCATGTGAAACCATTTTCTTTGTTATCAATATCCAACCATGATGTGATGGTTTCATTCTGCAACTAACCAGCCCCGACGCTTTGCTGCTTCGGCTTCCTGTTCCCGATAGTGTCCTTGTCTTCGTTTCTCTTTCGTCGCGGGGTCAGTCGTGACCGTTTTTCGACTATGGCAGCTATTGCATAAGGGCTGGTGATTGAAGTCAGGCCAGAACAGTACATCACTACCGCCGTCAATGGGGATGATGTGATCAACGATGGTTGCCGGGGTGTAGATGCCCAACTTAAGGCAGTGGACACATAACGGGTTCGCTTTCAGGAATTGCAGACGGTATTTATCCCATGCCGGGGTATAGCCGCGCTCACGCCTTGAGCCTCGCTTGCTGTCCTGTACGCGTCGGGCTTCCCGTCTGTGCTCATCACATCGGCCGGATTTTACCCGCTGTTTGCAGCCGGGATAGGTACAACGTTTCAAAGGTTGCCAAGGCATTAGTAGACTCCGATATCACGGTAGACAGACCACAGGGACTTGATGGTGAACGGCACTTCTTTAAGCTCAAGGTCGGTTGCCATCTCCCGATTTTCATACAGCAAGCCGATGTAAAGCAGGCAGCCCACCTTGATTGCGGGGGTGAAAGTTAAGCCATTATCAAAGCGCTTGCCGATATGTTGCTGGCAGACTTCCAGTGCGGCTTCTGCATAGCCCATCAATAACGCATCGTCGCGGGTGTCGCTTTCATCCACCCGGCAATGTTGCTTGATTTCATTTAAGGGAATGTCGATTTTATCCATTGCGCACGCCTCCTTTACAAAGCAGTTCTAAACGGGTGTGTTTGGTATCGGGGATGACGACGGCAATCGTAAGGGGTTTACCTTGATAAACAATGCGATGGCCTGTGGTGATATCCGCACGGTAGCGCAACCAGATACGAATAGTCACTTCCGAAAATACCGCGCTCGATGCAACGAGTTCCCGCCCGCTGATCGTTTTCACCTCCGCCCAAACTTCGGCAACATCTACCCATTTGTTAATCACCGAACCCATCGGCGAACGGCTTTGTTCGTTTTTCTGTATCGTTACCCGATGCCGCAATCTGCCTGCCCTCATGCCTTGCCCTCCGGTTGTTGCTTGATTTCTACCGTTTGCTTCCATGCCTGGCTGAATTCATCATCTCCTTCACGCGGCGATAAGCCCTCCCGTTCACGGGCTTCATTCGGTGACATCACCCCCGACTTAATCGCTGTCTCATAACTCTGGAAGCGTTCCCGTGGGTTAGCGCGCAGTAAGTCGGCTGTATCAAACTCAACTTGATAACGAATGCCCCGTTTCGGTGAGGCCATCAGCAAGGCCGATTTGATTTGTTGCTCAAAGTTGGCGAGCCACGGGCGCATGGTGATGGTCAGAAAAGCACGCGACGCCTCGCTAAAGTTGCTGTAGGTGCTGTTTGAGTACTCTTGCAGAAAGATAGGGCTGACGTTGAACATCCGGGCGATATCGTCAATGGTGAAACGGCGGGAAGACAACCACTCCGCATCTTGGTTACTCATCCCCAATTGTTGGTACTCCATCCCGCCCTCAAGAATGGGCGTCTTACCTGCATTACGGGCACCTTTATAACGTTCGAGGGCTTCCAGTGCCTTGGCGCCTTTCGTCCCGTCCAGCCAGTCAGCGGATTTAATTACCCCCGCCGCCATCATGCCCTCTTTCATAATGCTGGCGCCGTGGCGTTGTTGCGCCAGCCCCAAGCCCAAGGTTTCGCGGCAAATAGTGACGGGTGAGCGGCCAAGAAAGCCGTCTTCGGTGGCATAGCGCAGGTGCAGGACTTCTTCCTGTAAATAGGTTTTGACCTTGCCGCTGTAGGGTTCGGTGATGGTGTAGGCGAACCGGTGATCGGATAACCGTTGCGGCACGACCGCAGAAGGAGGATAAGGGTGGAGAGATTGCGGCTGACCATCCCGCCCCCAGACAATCACCGCATACGCATTGCCATTTAACAGGCAATGACGCATCAGGGTTCTTTTAAATTGGTACGGGGTCTGGCAGTCATTCGGGCACTCATTGAGCAAATAATCCACCGGGTGATCGCTGAGCCATTCACGGGACTCTGTGCCATTTTGGTGCGCAACCCGATAGAGGTAACAGTGCATAGAGGCCACGGCTTCACTAATGACTGTGACGGCATTCATCACGGCGGGTAACCCTTCTGCCGTGGACGGTGAAACATGCTCGCCCGATTTAGTGTTAGATACGCCCGCCAGAGAAAGAAACTCCTCCATCGTCATACTACGGGTTTCAGGCACTTTACGTTTAAATGGCCACATGGTTACACCTCAGACAGTTGCAGCCAGTAATGACGCAAATCAACCACCCCATTGAGTGAGCGCTTGGCAATCTCTACGCCGCTCTCAGGGTAGGCGGGCTGACTTGTGATCGTGATTTCCCGTAATTCAGCCTCTAAAACAGTTCTGATATACGGTTCCTGATCAATATCCCACTGGTCTTTAATCGCCCTGAACCCGAAGGACATGCCGGAGATATCGCCACGTTCAACCAGCGTTAATACATCGCGGCCTAATTGGGTATCCGGTGGGGTTAATTCGAAGCGTAATCCGGTCGCATCCTCACTAAGCTGTAAGGTGCCGGAAGCGGTGCGGCCTAACAGGTTCATATGATCATGTTCATATAAACACAAAACATCAACGCCACCTGATAAGCTATGACGAAAGGCATTCGGGGCGAATTGTTCGATAAACTCATCCCACAACACATGGGATCGGCTATTCCACCGGATCGCGTAGCCGACCAGCTTTTTATCTGACGCTGACAAGGAGGCGGTGCGGATTTCAAAATCGTTATTCATCTTATGGACTCCAAGACTGAAAAGGGGCGTTGTGCCCCTCTTGCTTATTTGCCGGCTTTCAGTTCCAGCACCTTAATGGCGTTGGAATCCACTAAGCCCCCGCCCAAATATTTATCCGTGTGAACCTTATAAAATCCCGGTTCGGTGATATTGTCGGGACGGGTGCGGGTGCCTGTTTCGTGGTCAACAATGAAGTAGCCGCGTTTGAAGTCACCCAGACCGATAACGTTATCCGGCATAAATTCAAGATAGTGGACAGGCAAGCCCAGCAGAATATCGGGATCACCGGCTTGCAAACGTTCCCGCCAGATATAATCCCCATTGCCGTTTTTCAGCTTCTGTACCTTGGCGGCTGTGTTGGAGTTCATCACCCAGACGGCATTCTTGCGGTACTTGTTCCTGAGCAGGAACTTAAGGTCAATCAGGCTGTCGGCCTCAAGAGTGGCAACTTCCAGCTTTTGCAGGGTGCCGAAAGCGCGTGCTTTGTCGGCTTGGGAATCACGGGGATAAGACAGGAAACCCTTGGCTTTTTTGCTGCCGTCACCGCTGACAAGATCCGTTTCTTCGGTATCGACGAAGGTGTCTGCTATCTCAGCGGTCAGCCAGCCCAAGATATCCACATCGCTAAAGTCGATGATTTCTTGCGTGGTTTTAGGGTAAGCGTAAATCGGGAACAGCTTAATGCTGACTTCTTCCATCTTCGGTGTGGTCGTCTCACCGCGCGCTTTGCCCTCTTCCCCGTGTACCACCGCTGCGCCACCGACTGAAACCAACTGTTTGTATTCGTTGCTGCGCGTAGTCTTGAGGGTACAGATCCGGCGCATAACCGACTCATCCGCCAATTGCTGCATGATCTGCCTGTTCAGCTCAGGAATAACGGTATAGCCACCTTCTGAGGAAACGGCCGTAGACAAGGTGCGGTTTCACCAGTCACAATATAGTGGCGCAGTTCGTCGTTGCTGAGTTTTTCACTGGTCGGCTGGATCTTCGCCTGATGGCGTTCTTCATCCGCCAATGACTCATAACGGGCAATTTCCGTATTCAGAGTATCGGACTGGCTGCGCAGTTCGTCGAACTGCTTGGCTTCCTCTTCGGTCAGGGAACGCTTTTCGCTTTCTGCTTTGGTGAGCAGGGTGCGCATTTGTTCGGTAAGGGTTGTCTTTTGCTGGCGTAATTCAAGTAGCTTTTTCATGGTGTTTTACGGTTGGTTATTCTGCTTTAAACACTATTTAACATCATGAAAAATGATAAAAAAGCCCCTGACATTCAGAGGCTCAACTTGCGAAAACATGAGGACAGAATATTTACAAAAATTTTCAATTACATAACTTAATGTCTTTAACATAAGTAGTCGGTGACATCCATGAAATTTTTTCACAAACCAAATAGCCATCATTTTTCAGTTGATAACCTACAAAAAAAGATATCGGAAAACCGATAATTAATGAAATAAACATTAACTTGCTCAAATATTTCACTATACATTCATTATATTTTGGCAATCTATTAAATATGAAAAAAAAAGCAGACCCTGCCATAGAATAAAATATTAGTGGAAATGATAAAAAGTACATTACAACCGCACCAGAAAACACTATCAAATCTTTCATAAGCACTAAAGAAATAATGTATTCGCTAACAGGAATCATAATGCTTGTAACTACAATAAGCATTATCAAAGAGCCTAATAATTTAATGTATTTATTCTTCATCTAATGTTACCTAATCCATTAAATATTTGTTGCAGGTTAGCCTCTGGTGTTCTTTTCTTTCTATCAATCTCATTTTTAATATATTTTATAACTTTATCACTTATTTGATATTGTTTATCAAGATAATCCAGTCCTATAGCCACCCCTATCCCAACGAGGAATACAATACCTGCTACGGCAACAACACTTCCCCCTACAAGCGCAGTAGCTGTTAATAATGAACCTACAGCCCAAGAGGAAGCAGCAATAATAGCAGTTTTAGCCATATCCATTGTTATATTGCCAATAAAATCAGCCAATGTATATTCATCTTTAAATATACCTTCAATAATTCGGTAACCAATAGAAAAAATAATACAAAACCTAACTCCACCAATAATACTTGAGTTAAGACCTTGCTGTCCTATTCCCATCATTAACATTTGAGGATGATTGGCACAATATCGCGTTCCTTGGATAATACGTCTAAGACCTGCATGTCCTGATATATGAATATACCTTCTTCCATTTTCTCCTATATGCTCTGTAGCAGTAATGCCCAATCTCTTAAATTCTCGAATAACATCATATAAGCCACGTGAATCATAGATATTTCCAGCATAGGTAGAAATAGGGTCTGTGACAGAAAACACATATGACATAGGATTTTTTTTATTGTTATCTACTTCCATACCTCTTGCAAATGCTTCTCCGTAACTTGGATTTTCTGCTTCTGTACCTCTTGCAAAGGCTTCTCCATGACTCGGATTTTGTGGACGGCGGGGACTGATATCCTCAATAATACTTTTGGCTTCTGATAATGAAAGAACGATGTGATATTGGGTATTATCACTCAATACTTTTTCTAGCCCAATGGCATCAAAAAATTCATGTTGAGGCTTTAGCTGATTAATTCCCACATTACCCCTTAAAACATCCCCCATATAGCCATCCCAAGTGGGATTATATTTCTTATGTGTCATTCCTCAATTCTCCATAATATTCGTCATGAATAATTTCATTAATTACTATTAAGAAATGTAACAATCAAGTGATTTGTGTCACGATTTCCATATAGCATCAATTAAACAGGATATAACAGTAATACTTATCTATTCCAGCATGAATAAAAGATCACCAGCAAAATTGTGATTAACCTCTCTGCTTAAATAAAATCAGATAATTACCTAATTTAAATTTCAGATAGTACCCTAATAAAAAAACAAATTGATATACTAAATTTATCTTCTTAGATTCCTCCGGCTTTTATTTGCCTGCCAGAAGATACCCCCCTGAAAATTTTTTTGTCCCTCTCAACTGTACACCCTGTGCATTTTCCCCTGAATGCCTTGTCCTGCCTGAGTTTGTGGCGGTGTACATGATATACACCAACTGTGCACGACTGTTCACCCTGACGATAAATAACCGATGTATAGGATGTATAGTTGGTGCACAGTTAAAAGATAACTATACACCTTATTTTTACCTTTAATATCATGTAATTATTCCTTTTGGTGCACAGGGTGTACAGTTAATACTAAAAGTTTATCTGGGGGGTTAACCTCTGCGCAGTTCAGGCACTGCCGGAAGCCATTCTTCGGCCTCTTCGGATAACGCCACGTTATACGAATAACCTTGCTTTGTCCTGACTTTTCGATAGTCCTTCCGGTACTCCTGCATAATCTTGGGGATTGAATCACCAAATTTTGTCAGGGTTAACGGCCGTTCAAATCCGTGCGCTTCCATAAAAGACAAATAAGCATGATAAAGATAAATACGCGGTGCCCGTGGGCTGATATTTTTATTCCCCATCTTCATCCCGGCAATATTATCCACGGACACCAGATAACCACAAAAGCGATATAAGGGATCTGAATGGCATTTCACTGATAATGCTTCGCTGGAATCCCGTTGTGCCTGTAGTAATTTTTTAGCCTTATTCTGGTCGGCAAATTCGTTTAATAAATGGCGAATAATCACCGGCAATTCCCGGCTTATTTTCTCCGGCAATTGTGGATCTTTTTCTGATTCCTTGACCGGAATATTAAACGGGAATATCACCCGCCGCCGTGCAATGCCGCCATTGCGTTCGGTAAATCTCATCGGTTCGTTATTGGTGGCTAATACCACGGCTTTAATAATCGTGGAAAACTGTTTTTCATATTTTCCGTCAACTTCAATCAGGTCGCCGCCTGTAATGGCTTTAATGCCCGCACCTTCACCGACATATTTAACCTGATCGGGCAACGTAATTAAACTCTTGCCGACAAATTGATAACGGCCTCTCGCTTCATCCAGCGCTTTCATATTACCACTGGCCGTATTATGTTCACCCGCTAATAATGTTGCGATATACGTAAATACACTCTTGCCGCTGCCACCTTCCCCCGTAACTTCAATAAATAACTGCCAGTCATAACGGTTTGCCAAAATCATAAACAGGGCGGCATTAATACGCGCCATCTTATCTTTATCCTGACCTGCCGCATGAGACAGCCAGCGATAAAAATAAGGGGCATGATCCTGTAAGTTTTCATCTGCGACAGGTTGGGTAAATTCAATGCCGTTATGGTTCATTAACCAATGTGCCGGCTGATGTGGCCTGAATACCTGTTCTGACAAGTCATACACACCGTTATTAAACCCAATTAAATCCTGCCGTCGTTCACCAATAACCGGAATTTGTAATTTCATGGCGCTGATAGCGTTGTTGATCCCATTGGGGCTATAAGGGGTTTCATGCTGATTGAAGATTGCCACCATTGCGCGGAGCAGTTCACTGTCCGGCACCGTCTCCCATGTTGCGCCATTATAGTGATAGACCATCTCACTTTCAGGATTGACCGCCACTTTACCGTAGTATTCAGCAAGCAGTTCCCCGCGTTGACTGGCAGCCATTTGTGCCAGATGGGGACTTTTTTTCTTATTTTCGTGGATCACGGCTGCTTCTGCGTTCACTGCCTTTTTCTCCCCCACCTGATATAGCCCGTGACTGAATGCCTGCTTTGCTGCTTCAATGCCGTGGCGCTGGCGATAATCATCCCAATCGGCTTTATACTCTGTGGGCGGTAGCGTTACCCAACCATTAATCGCTTTGGCGGTCTTTTCTGCCGCTATCTTGCCGACGTTCTTCTTGGGTTTGCCATTTTTGTCCAGCTCTCCCGGTTCGTGCCAATCGTTATCGGCGGCAAGAATGATTTTCGCGTCTGGCCATCGTTCCCTAACCTGTTCGGCCACGTTAGGTAAGTTGCCTTCATCAAGCGCTGCCAGTACCACACCTTCATGTAACTGACTGACCGTTAAGGCCGTTGCGTAACCCTCGGTAATGATAAGCGTGTCCGGTGTGCCGGTTATCTCAGACACGGGGATAACACTGCCCTTTTTCTGTGTGCCTGCAACAAGGCGCTTTTCACCATTGGGCTTAATAGTTTGCGCACCCGTGATAGTGCCGTTCATTGTTTGGGTGATCAGCAACAAAATTCCTTCTTTCAATAGCCGTTGTTTGGGGCATTGCAGCCCCTTTTTCGCCAGATAACCGGATTGCCCAAGCGTGGCTTGAGACAAGAGCCTGTTCACTTTCTCGATTATTGAGGGAGCCTCTGATTTGGGAGACTCTTTACTGGCGGGTTTGGGATTCGGTAAGGGCAGAGCCAGCACCCCCGAAACTAACTTAGCGGCTGCAAAGACTGTGATCCCTTTAGCCCTTGCCACCAAATCCAGCCCGTCGCCATGATTGGGCTGGTCACACTGGCGACAATGCCAGTCCCCGTTACCGTGATCGTCGATGAAGTGAAAGCGGTCAGTTCCCCCACATATCGGACAAGCGCCATGCTTCCCCTTTACCGGAACCTCAACGCCACAGGCGGGCAACAGGCTTTGCCAGTGATTCATGGCGGATTTTTTCACGGTATGAATAACGTCTATCGGGCTGATTTCTGTGCTGTTTTTACGGCTGTTATATCCATATGCAGATGATTGACTCATGGCTTATTCCTCATAAACAGCCGCTTGAAGCGCATGGTAGACTTCCTGATTGATATCACAGGCCAACGCAATCAGGTTATTTAAATCGATGGAACATTCAGACTTGGCTTTTTCAAGAATGACGGGAAATAAGGAGGTCGCCAGCCTTGTATTGTGCATGGCCTGATCCAGTGATATCGGCGCTCTATGCTCGTACACGCTGACGATTTCAGTATCAACGGTTTCATTATCTGGCATACAAGCACTGCGAACACGATTGGCGGCTTTCTCCGCACCACGCAATGTCTTGTATTTGTAGCGGACAGTTTCTTTTTTTATCTCGCCTGTATGCTGATTTGTCGTGGTGACAATGATCTTAAACATGGCTTATCCCCTGAATGGAGATAAGGTGCATAGGGAAAATTTCAGATAAACGGGCTTTGCCCTTTCCGATTAGGAAGGTATATTGATACATAGCTACCTCGATACTGTTGTTATCGTGGGTTGTTAGATGCCCTGTGAGTGTTTGCCGCACTACAGGGCATTGCTTTTTCTGTTGCAATAAAAATGAAATTACTTTGTAATTACAACAAATGAATGATATGGGTTTTGTAATTACAATGTCAACAACAAAAGGCAAGTCAAAAACTGACCAATACCAAATGAGATTGCCATCTGAATTTCGTAAGCAATTAGAAGAGGAAATGAAAAAAGATGGTGACACATCATTAGCTACATGGATAAAACGTATGCTCCGCAAGGAACTACAATCACGAGGACTTGAACCAAAAGGCTGAGCTGAGCAAACATGATTCACTCGATTAATCCTCCCGTAATAAGGAGGCAAGTTAAAGACGAGTAATTCAGAAATAGCATTCTTCGTGCTATTCTTTGCTTTTGACTTAATTTAGGGTAAGTCTGGCCGCTGCCACCCAAGGCAGTTAATTTTTCCATGATGTCATTCCTTAATTAGCAGATTTACGGCTATATGGATTATTCACGTTTTTTACTGTTGGCGGATTACGAACCCAATGCAGTAAATCACTTAATAACCAAGCGCAGGAATTACGACCTAATGGCTTACGGGCAGGGAAGCGTCCTTCATTTTCCAGTTTCCATGCTGACGTTCTGGAAATAGAGGTGATGTGATGGCGTTCCTTTTCGCGGACAAGGCGATCATAAGGTTCTCCATACTCGGAAAGGATAGAGCGGCGTTCTTCTGGTGTAGGTGAATTATACTGAATGGTCATGTTACCCTCACTGTTTAGTTGTTTTTGTGAGGGTATTTTACTTAATAGAAATTCTTACGAAAGCAAGCCACATTTGTTACGTACATATCACAATTATCATGTTCATCACCGAACTTATCAACTTCCACTATTGAGCTGTTTTTAATATAATCACATTCTCATAAGTACCCGCCAATACATCCAATCGTTCACACCATTTGTTTAAAGCGTCCAGTTTTTCTGGCAGGTATTGGCTCTTATTATATATCGCCATGACGCCCGGTAAAATATGGCCTAAAAGCTGATCAACAATATGTGGAGCTACCTTCATATCATTCAATTTTGTGGAAAAAGTTCGTCTTAAATCATGTAGAGACCATTTGTCTAAATGACCTAATTTTTTCCATACCTTCGTGCCATATTCTGATACTGTTTCGGTGCTTTTAAATTCTCCTAATAGGTAATCATTTTTATGATTTTGACAAACAAGATTCTCTAAGAACGGTTTCATACATTCAGGTATAGGACGAATAATTCTTTCACCTGTCTTACTGTTTTCTTTTGGGACAGTCCATAACATGGAATTAAAGTTCCATTCTGAACATTTCGATAATCTGATCTCTCTTGTCCGACAACCAAATACAACCAATATTTTCAATAAATTATTATAATAAGGTAGGTAAATACCTGCATTTATGGATTCCCATAATTGACCAAGTTCATTATCTTCTAAATACCTCTGGCCTTTATTCTGTTTTTTTCCAACATCCTGAATAGTTAAATCATCCAATACATGGCTAACTGCATACCTTCTTACCCGGCAAAATTTCAAGGCTTGCTTGCACAATTGAAGTATGCCACCAGAAGCCACCGGAGCATCCTTTTTCATTCTATCAAAGCATTGCAGCCAATATATTATGTCACAGTCAGACAATGCCATTTCCCCAATATAGGGATAAATATGTTTTTCTAATTGAAGAATGAGGGTATTAATATTCACTCGATTATCTCTGCCATAGTGATCTATCCAATATTCGATAGCGTCTTTTACAGTGACTGGTTTTAATGATTCTTGCATCGTTAAATTAAATTGGAGCTTTGGATCTTTACCAGAGGCTAACCAGTTACGGCATTTATCCCGTGTTTCACGAGCTTGTTTGAGGGGCATATCAGGATAGCGCCCAATGGTAAGGCGGTTTAACTTTTTACCATCAAGTCGGTAGGTAAAAACCCAACTAATACCACCAGCTTTAGATGCTTTTGCACTCAATCCAGCGCCATCGGCAAAAAATTCAATATTACCCCTTTCTTTTCCGTGCAGGTTTTTAAGTTTTTTGTCACTGAGCTTGTTTAGTTCGGCAGCCATGATCATCCAAGATATTTATACAACTGTTTATACGCAGTGTGCTGCAAGAGTGAGAAAACGTCAATAAGCACTGGAACAATGTACAGTTGAATGAATTGTTAATTATTTGATTTTTATATAAAAATAAAAATCATGGACAAACACCAAAACATGAAACTAATATATATTAAGTGTATTCATTTCTGCTTTCATTTGGGTTAGTTTATGAAGTTCCGCAGTATACCTGTTAGTCTCAGTAAACGCATTTTCATATTGATTCCAAAATAAAAGCAGTGATAATTAATGTTGATTCAATTGCTTATTAAATAGGCTTACTAACTATGGAAATTCGGGTATTTCGGCAAGACGACTTTGAAGCCGTTATCACACTTTGGGAACGTTGTGATTTGATTAACTCTGGTGATGATCCAGAAATAGATATTGAGCGTAAACTTAACCACGACGCTGATTTATTTCTGGTTGCTGAAGTGGCAGGGGAAGTGGTTGGTACAGTGATGGGCGGTTATGATGGGCATCGGGGTCATGCGTATTATCTGGGGGTTCATCCTGAATTCAGAGGCAGGGGAATAGCTAATGCTTTGATCTCTCGTCTTGAAAAAAAATTATTGGCCAGAGGTTGTCCCTGTATTTTGATTCTGGTTCCAGAAGAAAATGATGCAACAATCTGTATGTGTGAAAAGATGGAATATGATTATTTAGGTCAAGAAAATGTGATGTTTAGCAAGCGCTTGATTATTGACTAAATGGTGTATTAAATAAATATAATATTCTGAAATTACCGGTCATTTTCTTACTCCTCGCGGTGTGAGGAGTAAGGGAACATTTTCAGCTATTACTTTTTTGTTGAAGCATAAATAGAATGAGACCATCCTCTCAGGTATTTGTTTTTTATAACCAGAAGGTCTTTTGACATCACGGGTTTTCCATTATCACAATAAAGCATAATTTTAATATTCCCATTCTCATCTTTAAATAGATAATAATGCTCAGGTATAGAGGATGCGGACTTTCCTTTTAATACAGTCCAGTCATAAGGCTGCTGATAATTGACATGATATTGATAAGGAATATTCATTTTTCTCTCCTGAGTTAAGTTATTTAGCCAATGATTAATAAAGGTAAGTTGGCAGAAAGATAACGGATAAAAATTTGCAACATTGTCTTTATCATACAATTTATTTTATAAATAAATGTACAATGCTGAATCAATAATCCTTTTTAACCATGATTTTGATGTTTCTGTTGATAAATGGTTTGTGTATTCACAATTGAATTGAATGTTTTTTTGAAAGTACGGTCTGATAGATATCAAGTGACAATTTCATAGCGTCAAAGGTAAGAAAACAGTGATGGATAAATTTTTTGCATTTAATTTCGGTTCCAAACAGAAGAGGGTTATGGCCGTCGGCAGTTTAGTTGGATGTTCATTCTTGTTGACGGCCTGTGCCGGAACATTACGTGCATCATGGCCTGCCTTATCTAACTGGTTTGGCAGCTCTTTGAGCGTTTCTGAACAGGGCATGGGAGAGATTAATCAACAGACGGATATGACTCAATCCGCGATTGAAAAGGGCTTGGAGGGAAAATATCGTCTGCGTAGCGGCATGGAAATGCAAAATGGTAAGTTAGTGAGTGTCATTCAGGGTATGGAAGATGAGCAGGTGAAACTGGAATTTCATGGTCTGGTCAATGGTAAGGTGAATCGTATTGATGTGCTGGACGACGGGGTTAAAACCGTTTGGGGTACAAAAATAGGCACACCTTTCTCCGATCTCTATCATCAGGCATTTGGTAAATGTCAGCGCTCCCATGATGTCGCGATACAACCTACCGTCATTTGCACGTCCCCGCAAAGCCAGCATGTCAGCTATGTCTTTACCGGCACTTGGGATGGCCCGGAAGGATTAATGCCTTCCGATGATGTTTTGAAAGATTGGAAGATTTCACGCATTGTTTGGAAGTCATGATAAAAATCTAAAAAGTCGTCTTATATAAAGTTAAGCGCCTTTTTATAGTCACTTAATCTCTTCTGCACCTTATCGCTTTTCATCATTTCTCATAAAAATTCGGTATATAAAACAGGCGTTATTAACCTACCCTGTTATAAAGATTCTGGATACAGTAGAGAAATTGTTGTCGAGTAGTGTGAAGGGCTGGGTGTGGGATGAAAATAGTGGCTATAGAAGGGCGTCAATAATGTGGGGGGCCAGCAAACGTGTCTTGCCTGGATTTGGGCTGAGTCTGGGCTGTAGCCTGTTTTATGTCTGCCTTATCCTGCTGCTGCCGTTGAGCGCTTTGGTCGTGCAGCTTTCCAGCATGACATGGGAACAATATTGGCAGGTCATCGTCAATCCTCAGGTGGTTGCCGCTTATCAAGTGACATTACTGGCGGCAACGGTTGCCAGTTTGTTCAATATGGTTTTTGGCATGTTGATGGCCTGGATATTAACGCGCTATCAATTTCCGGGCCGCAGTTTACTCGACGGTTTGATGGATTTGCCCTTTGCTTTACCGACCGCCGTTGCCGGTTTAACCCTGGCGACCCTCTTTTCTGCAACCGGGTGGTATGGTGCCTGGCTTGGCAATTTCGATATCAAAGTTGCCAACACTTGGTTAGGTATTGCGGTTGCAATGGCATTTACCAGCCTGCCTTTTGTTGTCCGCACGGTTCAGCCGGTTCTTGAAGAATTAGGCCCTGAATATGAGGAAGCCGCCCAGACCTTAGGCGCGAGCCGTTGGCAAACTTTTCGGCGGGTGATTTTACCGGAGGTTTCACCGGCATTAATTGCCGGAACGGTGCTTTCTTTTACCCGCAGTTTGGGGGAATTTGGTGCGGTGATTTTTATTGCGGGCAATATTGCCTGGCAAACTGAAGTCGCCTCCCTGATGATCTTTGTCCGCTTGCAAGAATTTGATTATCCGGCGGCCAGTGCAATCGCATCGGTCATTCTTGCCGCATCGTTATTATTGCTATTTAGTGTCAATATCGTGCAAAGCCGCTTTGGTAAACGGATTGGAGGACAGTGATGACTGAATTTTCCGTATCCACCGTGGCGCAACGCCTTGCCGTAAAACGTTCCTCCATAAATTGGGGAAAGGGGCTATTGATTGGCACCGGTATCCTTTTTTCGGTTCTGTTGTTGGTCATACCAATAGCATGGATTTTCCTGACTGCCTTTTCCAAAGGCATCGATAGGGTTGCACAAAACCTTTCCGATCCCGATATGCTGCACGCTATCTGGTTGACCGTGCTGATTGCGTTTATCACCGTTCCCCTCAATTTGGTTTTTGGTGTCATGACAGCATGGCTGGTGACACGTTTCCAATTCCCCGGCCGGCAATTATTACTGACACTCATTGATATTCCGTTTGCCATTTCGCCGGTTGTGGCCGGATTACTTTATCTTCTGTTTTATGGTGCCAATGGGGGGTTAGGCAGTTGGCTGGGGAATTATGACATTCAATTGATGTTTTCATGGCCTGGCATGGTATTGGTGACGGTCTTTGTGACCTGCCCGTTTGTGGTGCGTGAATTAGTGCCGGTGATGCTGAGCCAAGGTAATCAGGAAGATGAAGCGGCCATATTGTTAGGGGCCTCTGGCTGGAAGATGTTCTGGCACGTGACATTGCCAAATATTCGTTGGGCATTGTTATATGGCGTTGTTTTGACCAATGCGCGGGCGATTGGGGAATTTGGTGCCGTGTCGGTGGTATCGGGGGCCATTCGCGGTGAAACTTATACGCTGCCTTTGCAGGTTGAGTTGTTGTATCAAGATTACAACACGGTTGGCGCATTTACGGCAGCGGCCTTATTGGCGGTGATGGCGATTATTACCCTGATTGTCAAAAGCGCATTGCAATGGCGTTTAAGCCGTCAGCAAGGGGGATGAGGAGCGGGATATGAGTATTGAAATCAACAAAATCAGTAAATCTTTTGGCCGATCTCAGATACTGAACGAAATTTCACTGGCTATTGAATCGGGTGAAATGGTCGCCCTGCTGGGGCCGTCGGGTTCCGGCAAGACGACCTTGTTGAGGATTATCGCGGGGCTTGAGCAGCAGAGTGCCGGTCAATTGAAGTTCCACGGGCAGGAGGTCAGCCAGCGACATGCAAAAGATCGGCGTGTTGGGTTTGTCTTTCAGCACTACGCCTTATTTCGCCATATGACGGTATTTGATAACGTGGCGTTTGGCCTGACCGTGCTTCCCCGTCATCAACGTCCTAGTGCTGAGAGATTGCACCGTCAAGTCATGGCCTTGCTGGAGATGGTACAACTCTCCCATTTGGCAGAACGTTATCCCTCTCAGCTTTCTGGTGGGCAAAAACAGCGTGTGGCATTAGCCAGGGCATTGGCCGTTGAGCCGCAGATCCTGTTGTTGGATGAGCCGTTTGGCGCATTGGACGCGCAAGTGAGAATGGAATTGCGTCGTTGGTTGCGCCAGCTTCATGAAGAGTTGAAGTTTACCAGCGTCTTTGTCACCCATGATCAGGAAGAGGCGATGGAAGTGGCTGACAGGGTGGTGCTGATGAACCAGGGGCGCATTGAACAGGTCGGCACGCCCCAGCAAGTGTGGCATGAACCGGAGAACCGCTTTGTCCTTGAATTTATGGGCGAAATCAACAAACTGAGTGGTGAAATTAAAGGTTCCCATCTCTGGATTGGCGGGACAATTTTTCCGTTGAATATCACACCACTGCATCAAGGAAAGGTTGATGTCTTTTTCCGCCCTTGGGATATGGTGCTCAGTGCCAAACAAACCACAGTCTGTCCTTTGCCGGTGCAAGTCGTGGAAGTGAGTCCGCGCGGTCATTTTTTCCTGTTATCTGTTCAGCCAATAGGATGGGGGAATGAATACCTGTCCGTGATTTGGCAGGATGATTCATCCATTCCGGTGAGGGGAGCTCATTATTTTATGGGTGGCACAGGGGCTCGCTTATATGCGGGGGATTTGCCGTTAAACGTGTTGCGATTTGCTGAATCCGCCTGATTTTATTCATCTTTATATTGCATCCCTATTTCCCGCCATGCGAGGGAGTAGGGATTTTTTGTTCTGGATTGACTTCAGGAGCATTCGGGCCAATTTCCTATTTGTTTAAATATTGCCTGTTCGTTTAAGTAACGTTGAATGAAACACCATCAATTTCAGTTGCCAAAAGTCAGCATATCCTCTAAAAATTTTCACCCATGAAGGCGAAAAACGCGCCAACCCTAGTGACAGAATAAACATACCGTCGCCGCCCGAGCGTTAGCCTCGGTGGGCATAAATGCTAAAACGAAAGTACGGAGATATGTATGAGTACTTCACTCACCGGATACCGATCCCTGATGCCGACACTGAAAATTCTCCTTGTTTTTTCCCTCGTCGGCGCCTTTATGACGGAAGCCCGTGCCGAACCAACACCCGACAGCCCTTACCGGACCCAAGTTTGGGATAACAAGTTTATTTATGGTGCTTATTCCAGCCTGATTTCCAGCTATATCATGGGGACGGAGTTCCGGGATCTGATTGCCCAGCTCGGCCAGCCTGACAATATCAATCAGCATGAGGTCAGGAAACGTCTGGCCGATTTTCAAAAACGTTATGCGAATCTTACCGACCGGGAGATCAGGGCGATTCTGGCGTTTGCCAGAGCAAACCGCAGCCTGACGATTTATGAGGAAGAGCGTTCGGTTATTACGACCGATGCCCAGAATAGGGTGTTTATTCAGGCGATGAAGTCACATCCAGAACTCAGGCCCGTTGACGATATCCTGAGTGCTGACGGCGGATTTACCTCGACTAATTTTCAGTTTAATGCGCACCGTGCCCTGTACGATAATGCGTTGCGGATCCCCCAGAACTCACTGGCGGCCATTGTGAACGCCTATGTTGCAGGGATCCGTTCGGTTGAATTTGATGTGCTCGACACAGCGGATCATCAGAGTGTGGTGGTTCATGACTTGGTAACCAATCGGTTGACCGGTGACCTCAACAAGCCACCGGTGTTGGTGGGAAAAAACAACTATGCGAAGATTGCGCAGACCAACATCGACATCCTCAATCCGCTGGGCGCTCCTTATGCCGTGCAGAGCAGCGGGCTGAAACGGTTGATGAAGACAGAGGATGTCCTGAAGTTCATACATGAAAATCTCCCCGGGATGACCGTGTACATTGATGCCAGAAATGACGCCCCCCTCTCGGTTATCGATATCTTGAAAGCCCATCCTGACTACAGAGATCAGGTTGTTATCAAGGTGTATCCTTTTGCTTTTAGGGCAGGTGCGTATGATGTCGTCAGGCAATATGCTGCCCGGCACGCTCTGTCTCCTAACGAGGCTGCCGCTGAGATCTATAAGATTAACCCGCACCTTCTGGTAGTGATGGAGAATGCTATTTTACTGACCAATGAAGGGGTCATGCTGTCGACGGTGACGGATATGACCTTCACCATGTACTGGACAGCACAGGAGCCGATGACATCGCACTACAGATACCGTTCCCTTCTGCCCTTTTCTACTGTGTCGCAAGATCCGGCCAATACTTTTCAGGGCAAGACGATTTTCTCTGATGATCAACTGACCGAAATCGAGTCCCGTACCTATCTGCTTTACCGCTGGGCGACCGATTTTGCCACGCTCGGTGACCTGACGGTCTTCCAGATCGGGATCACCCCTTCGCTGGAACACATAGTCCGGCATCCCGGGGATCCTTCATCCAGTAAGGCATTCAACGCCATGCCGCAAAGCGACAAATTCAAGTCGGCGATTCAGGACAATTTTATGGCGCTTTACAAGGCCATCATGGCGGGGACTATCACACCGAAGCTGGAACTGCCGGATCAAACCTCCGCCAGAGTCAGCACCCTGATCGCCAAGAGCATTTTCGGTTTGTCAGACCGTTATCCCGATTTTTCTCTGGCGCATCGCACACCGGACGGTGCCGTTGCCCAAGGATCCATCCGTAATTTCTATTACAACATGGGGGGAACCGTTTATGAGAACAATGCCTATCCTGCCCCCCTGTTGCGTTCGAGCAGGGCAATCCTCAACAAGCAACAGGAGTTGACCGCTGACCACCTTCCGGTGGGCTATGCCACGACGGACCTGCCGACCGATTTGCGCGTCGGCGCCATGGGATTGCTCGGCCATAACGGCCTGCCGGATGATTTGCAGTATCGTGCCAGCGCGCTGGTCAAACCGCGATTTACACCGGACAACATCCCGGCTTATACGTTGCCGGACTGGACCAAGCATCTTTATGGGGACGCGATAGGGACTAAGTTGTCCACGTTCGAGGAACAGGTTAATGACATCAAGAACATTGATGGCATCATCGCGGGATTGAAAGGTGAGCAATTATCCATGAAAACGGCGGAGAGCGTGACTCCCCCCGTTCCCGTGATCAATCCTCGAGTGTTGCATCGTCTGGCGAAGCATCAGCCGGTTTATCGGTCACAGGTTCCCGTGAAGATCTGGGTTGCGGCCGGGAAAAAAATCCAGGCTGAGTTGGACAAGGCCACGGTTGATGCCTCAAACGCCAGGAAGCACTTTCAGGCGACGTTCGGCACCCCGTACATCGAATAATCCGATTTTCCTTATCATTTAACTCGCGTCCTCTTTAAAAAGGAGGGCGTGTTGCTAAGCAAAACTGGAGTAGACCATGAAGAAATTGAGTTATTGCAGTGTACTTGCAGGCCCACTTGTGCTGTCCCTGTTTATCCTGACTGCGTGTTCTTCCCTGCCGGCACCGTCGGCCAGTAACGTAAAAACCGCAAAACTTGCGGCAACAGGAACACTACAGGCGAATAAAAAACCGACTTTGTGCGGGGCAGGGTATATCACCTCCTATGCGGTAGATCAGAATGGCTCTGCAGAAGGTCAGGAAAAAGACGATTACCTCACCACCCGCATTCAGTTAGATACAACCGGCTTCCCTAAGCCCGGGGGGTTCGACTATCTAGATCGATGGCCGGACGGCACCACGGGCACGGGACACATTATCAGCATAGAGACGCTCGCCACCAACACAGACAATGAAAACCGGATGCTACATCAACGATTATTATCAACGATCGAGACCGCCTACAGGACCCGGTCGCCTGTCAGAATTGAAACGTTTGGAATTGGTCACTGCTATTCATTCGACGGTGAAAGGGTATATTCAATTCGCGTCTGCTCGAATGAACGCGACTGTGGTGGCAACGGGTAAGCATGGTCCCTTAAAGGAATATACATCGAATAATCCGATTTTTCTTATCATTTAACTTGCGTCCTCTTTAAAAAGGGAGGGCGTGTTGCTAAGCAAAGCTGGAGTAGACTATGAAGAAATTGAGTTATTGCAGTGTACTTGCAGGCCCACTTGCGCTGTGCCTGTTTATCTTGACTGCGTGTTCTTCCCTGCCGGCACCGTCGGCCAGTAACGTAAAAACCGCAAAACGTGCGGCAACAGGAACACGACAGGAGAATAAAAAACCGACTTTGTGTGGGGCAGGGTATATCACCTCCTATGCGGTGGATCAGAATGGCCCTGCAAAAGATCAGAAAAAAGACAATTACCTCACCACTCGTATTGAGTTGGATACAACCGGCTTCCCCTCGCCTCAGGGGAGCTACTACTTATCTCAATGGCCGGACGGGATCAAGAAGGCCACGGGACACATTATTATTGGCATAGAGACGCTCGCTACTGACACAGACGACAATGAAAACTGGATACTACATCAACGATTATTATCAACGATCGAGACCGCTTACCAGACCCGGTCTCCCGTTAGAATTGAAGCATTTGAAGGAGAAACTTCATGCTATAAGTCCGGCGTTGAGAAGAACTTTTCAATTCGCGTCTGCTCGAATGAACGCGACTGTGGTGGCACGGGCTAAGCATTGCCCCTGTAAGGGCAAATAACGGTAAAGCAAGCGCTGCATTTCCCGCAGCGCCAGGTGTTCATGGTTGCCTTATCCTTGTGATGATGGCCGTTTAACTCCAGCGCAGACCCGCTTCCTCAATCAGTGATTGCAAATACGGGATATCGTCGTGGCTGAGCATGTCAATCAGCCCTTCACGCAGCCAGCTCAAGATCTCCGGCCGGCTGTCATACCCGAACTGCTCTTGATACCGGGTCAGCGGGTCCCTGCCGTTTTTCGTGCTATGCAGGAACATTCTTACTCCCAGCCCGGCCTTTTTATAAGCGCGCAGATCGTCCACATGGGCAAACTCATATTCAAAGCACACGCAACCGGCATTTGACTGTTGTACTGAGGCAAGCTGGTTGTTGTAGCGTTCCAGCGTCACCACCTGTAACACCAGTGCCGGGATCTGCGCCTGCACCTGATTAATCAGCACGTGGTTGAAGCCCAGCAACTGTATATGGGAAATCGCGTCCGGCTGTGCGCGCAGCAGCGCTGTCATGGCCGTGACAAACGCATCGTGCCGACGGCGCTGTTTGGCTTCGACGATCACCCCCATGCCGTGTTCCACCGCCCAGCGCAGCACATCCGCCAGCAGCGGGATCTCTGTACCGGCAAACGCCGGATGATATCGGACGCCAAAGTCGAACGCCCGCAACTGCGGAAGTGTCATCTGTTCCACGAACCCTTGTCCGGTCGATACCCGGTCGATTCGGTGATCGTGGGTCACCACAAGCTGATTGTCTGCCGTGAGATGGACATCGATCTCAATGCAGTGTGTCCCTGCCTTGCGGGCTGCCTCAAACGCCGGAAAGGTGTTCTCCGGGCAGCAACTGGAAAACCCCCGGTGACTGTTGGCCAGTACCACCCCTTCAGTTGCCCGGTGAAAATTGAACGCCATCTTCTGTTCCTCGGTGAATAGTCACGGTGATTTAATTTACCATTTCACAGTGAAATTTAAATGTGAAATGGCCGACACAAAATTTTTCACAATCCCAGCAAGCTATATTAATTGTGCTGCATTGTGCTAGATTCGGAACATTTTTCGCTTTAAATGATCCCTGTCACATATCATGGCGTGTTTATCCTGTAGATATAATAACCCTCTTTCACACGGCATACGGCGGGAAATCTGGGTATGGCAAAACTGATGCTGGAACAGGTGAGCAAAAATTTTGGCGGTGTCAGTGTCGCCAGCGACATCTCTTTTTGTGCGGAAGAGGGGGAGTTTGTGACGTTGCTGGGGCCGAGCGGCTGTGGTAAAACCACGCTGTTGAAGCTTATCGGCGGGTTTTATCCGCCAGACAGCGGGCGTATCCTGATCAATGACGAGCTCATAAACCACCTGCCGCCGGAAAAACGCAACACCGCCATGTGCTTTCAATCCTATGCCCTGTTCCCGCACCTCAATGTGGCGCACAACATCTGCTTCGGTCTAAAACAAAAACGGATCGCTGCCAGCGAACAGCACAGCCGACTGACTGCCGTGCTGAAACAGGTAGGTCTGGAAAATCAGCGACTGAGAATGCCCGCCCAGTTGTCCGGCGGCCAGCAACAGCGCGTGGCGCTGGCTCGCGCCATGATCACCCGCCCGGATGTGATCCTGTTTGATGAACCCCTTTCCAATCTGGACGCCCGGCTGCGGGAAAGTGTCCGTTTCGAAATAAAGGCGCTACAGCGCCAGTACCGGCTTACGTCGGTTTATGTTACCCACGATCAGGCAGAGGCGTTGTCCATGTCTGACAGGATCGTGCTGCTCAACGGGGGGCGCGTGGTGCAGATCGGTACGCCGGAGGAGATGTATTACCGTCCGGCGAACCGTTTCGTGGCGGATTTTATCGGCGCAGCCAATATTGATACCGCCCAGGTGACGCCGGCGTCGCAGCCGGGGTATTTCCGGGTACGGTGCCGCTTGGGTGAGTTTTATGTCCGTTCTGTTCAGCCGCCGTGCGCGGCGCACTGTTATATCTGCTGGCGGCCGGAGGATGCGCAGTTAACAGGCAAGGCGCAGACCGGTGATAACCATTTCACCCTGACCCTCGACAAAATGGCGTTTGTGGGCAATTTCACCGAAGCCTGGGGGCATAACGACACCGGGCTGTCAGTACGCTTGCAGTTGCTTAAGAAGCCCCCGGTCGGTCCGGGCGAGCGCGTCGGCTTCCGCCTGCCGGAAGACGCCATTCACTTTTTGGAGTCGGCATCATGAAAAATTGGCGCCAGGATCTGCTGGCTTGGCTGCTGATGCTGAGCGGTCTGGGGACCATTCTGCTGCTGATGGGATCTACCGTTTACGTCATGCTTATGCAGGGAATTGGTTACTTCAACCTGACGGGCGATAGCCATTTCTCGCTGGAATATTGGCGCAACATGTTGCAGGACAACGTGCTGCACCGCGCCCTGTACTACTCGGTGAAAGTGTCGCTGCTGGGAGCGATCGGCGCGGTGCTGTTTGCTTACCCGCTTGCCTTATGGCTGCGCCAGCCACGCACCATGAAAGCAGGCATTATCGCCGTGCTGCGTGCGCCGATGTTTATTCCCGGCCTGGTAGCGGCCTTTCTGTTCGTCAACATCATCGCCTACCATGGTGTTATCAATGAACTGCTGCTGGCGATGGGAATTATTCGCGCGCCCCTGCACTTGCAGAACGACGACTTTGGCTGGGGCGTGGTGATCCTGCAAATCTGGAAGAACCTGCCGTTTGCCCTGATTCTGGTGGGAGGTGCCGTGAACGCCATCCGTCATGATGTTCTGGATGCGGCCCGCAATTTGGGGGCCAGTCGCTGGCGGCGTTTTACCCATGTGGTGGTGCCGCTCACCCTGCCTGCCGTTCAGGTGGCGCTGATTCTGGTGTTTATCGGCGCACTGGGCGACTTTGCTTTCTTTTCAGTGGCTGGGCCGCGCAACACGTATTCACTGGCCCGCCTGATGCAGGCGACCGCCATGGAATACGGCGAATGGAATAATGCGGCGGTGATAGCCGCCATCATGATGGTGACCGCGGCTGTCTGCACCTTGCTGATAACCCTCATTATCACACCGTTTACCACCCGCAAAGGAGAGATCCTATGAATCGCACCGCCCATGGCCGTCTGGTGATCACGATTTCGTTGACTTTCTTTGGGGTGGTTAATCTGGTATGGCTGGGGTTGCCGTTCGGTATGGCGATCCTGTGGTCGCTGGTCGATCCCCAGCATCCGTGGAGTTACCCGGACCTCTTCCCGCCGGTGCTGTCGTTTCACCGCTGGCAACTGGTCTGGGAAAACACCGCGCTGCCTGAAGCATTGTTCAACAGCTATACCCTCGCCCCAGTGGTGGCGGGGGTGAGCCTGCTGCTGTCACTGCCCACGGCCTATGCCTTCGGACGCCTGAACTTTCGTGGGCGGGCTGTGGCGGAGATGCTGACGCTGATCCCGTTGGTGATGCCGGGTATGATCACCGCTATTTTCTTCAGTGCCATGTTGATGAAGCTTAAGATCAGTAACCCGTTCATTGGCATTGTGCTGGGTCATACGGTACTGACCTTGCCCTATTCTATCCGCATTATGTCTGCGGGATTTAAGGCGGTACCGCAGGATTTGATTGACGCCAGCCGTGACCTTGGGGCTGGTTACTGGGGGACGTTCAGTAACGCCTATCTGCCTCTGCTGAAACCGAGTTTCCTGGCTGCACTGATTTTCTGTCTGGTGAAAAGCCTGGAGGAGTTCAGCATCGCCTATGTTCTGGGCGCACCGGATTTTATTACTGTTCCGACCATCCTCTATACCTTCCTCGGCTACGCCTTTGTGCGCCCGGACGCGGCGGTGGTGTCGATGATCCTGGCAATTCCCAGTGTTGTCCTGATGATCATCATCGAGAAGTTGCTGAAGGGCAACTATCTGGCGCAGTCCACGGGTAAGGCCTGACGTTTTACAGGAGCAACTGTGATGAAAAAAATCGTGATAATCCTGATCAGTGGCCTGCTGTTCAGTTCGCTGACATTTGCCGCCGCTGAGATGAACAGCCAGAACTGGGATACGGTGATGGCTCAGGCGAAGCAGGAAGGCCATGTGACTTTCAACGTCTGGTATCTGCAATCCCAGTGGCGCCGCTTCGTGAAGCCCTTTGAACAGCAATACGGCATCAGGGTATCCATTCCTGAAGGTTCTGCGGACGGTATAATGAATAAACTGCTGGCCGAATCCCGTCAGGAGAAGGGTAAAATTGACGTGGTTGCTCTGTCCGTGGGGCAACTCCCCGTGGCGCTCGGTGCAAAGTCGCTCTCTCGGGTAGACGGGGTGCCCGGTTATCCGCACGCGTATCACCAGATCCAGAATGTTGATACGCAGGGGTACGCCGTGGTTTTCTGGGGCAACCAGACCGGGCTGGCTTACGATCCCCAGCAGATGGGAAACACCCCATTGCCGCAGACCCTGAAAGCGCTGCAACGCTTTATCGATGCCCATCCTGGGAAATTTGGCTACAACGACCCGAATAACGGCGGTGCCGGAGACGCGTTCATTCAGCGCGTAGTGACACTGTTGGGCGGCGATTTTGATACCGCCGCCGGGCAGATAGATCCGGCCGTAGTGGCCAACTGGCAGAAAGGCTGGCAGTGGTTCACCGCCAACAAAGAGCGCATTACTCTGACGGCGTCGAGTGCGGACAGTCTGACCCGGTTGAATGACGGCGAACTGATGCTGACACCCGCCTGGGAAGATCATCTGATCGGGCTACAAAAAACCGGGGCCATCACCGCCCGGCTGAAATTCTATATTCCGCAGTTTGGAATGCCCGGCGGGGGAAATCTGGCTGCTATTGCCGCCAATAGCCCCCATCCGGCGGCATCAAGGGTGTTTCTTGACTGGTTGATCCGGGCTGATACCCAGAAAGAACTGAACAGGGTATTTGGCTCGACGCCGATGTATAAGTCGGTTGTCTCGGATGTCAGCCCCCCGGCAACGGCGGTGAAATTTTACGGTAGGGCTTACAGTATGCAACTGAAAAAGGAATTTGTCCGTCAGGTGATGTTGCCATGATGGATGGCTCCACTGGCAACGGGAGATCAGTTTTGGTGAAATTGGCCCCGTTTGCCTTGGATTTTTTGCTTAATGTCTTGCGACGGTTTCCTTAATATGATTATTTGTTTACCCATTCTTATATGAATTAGGTAATGCTGTGGCAAGCTTGGAAGAATTTATCGGTAATACACCGCTGGTAAAATTACAACGAATGACAGAAAACGTTGATGCTGAAATTTGGGTGAAGTTGGAAGGCAATAACCCGGCGGGTTCCGTGAAAGACCGGGCGGCGTTTTCGATGATCCGGCAAGCGGAATTACGCGGAGAAATTGCGCCGGGTGATATTCTGATTGAGGCAACCAGCGGCAATACCGGTATTGCACTGGCGATGATCGCGGCGGTAAAAGGCTATCGCTTAAAATTATTAATGCCTGAAAACATGAGCCTTGAGAGGCAGGCATCAATGCGGGCTTACGGTGCCGAATTAATTTTGGTCAGTAAAGAATTGGGAATGGAAGGTGCACGGGATTTGGCGCAAGAAATGGAGAGAAACGGCGAAGGAAAAGTGCTGGATCAATTTAATAATACGGATAATTCACTGGCTCACTTCAATACCACTGGCCCGGAAATCTGGCGGCAAACCGCAGGGCGGATCACCCATTTTGTTTCCAGTATGGGAACAACAGGCACCATTACCGGAGTGAGCCGCTATCTGAAATCTCAGTCAGACAAAGTGCAAGTGACCGGATTACAACCTGCGGAAAATAGTCATATCCCCGGTATTCGCCGTTGGTCTCCGGCCTATATGCCGGGCATTTATCAGAAGGAGTTGGTGGATCGGGTTTTGGATATCAGTCAAGCGGAAGCGGAAACGACAATGCGTTTATTGGCGCAGAAAGAAGGCATTTTCTGTGGTGTCAGTTCCGGTGGAGCTGTTTCCGGGGCGTTACGCATTGCAGCCGAAAACCCTAGTGCCGTTATTGTCGCGATTATTTGTGATCGTGGTGACCGGTATTTGTCCACCGGCGTTTTTAATTAACACGCCTTTTGTCGTTTTATCTCACCTTTCATATTCCAAGCTGTAGTGTTATGGGTTGCACTATGGCTTGATTGCATAGATCTAATAATGAATCACCATTAATTATATTTTTTAATTAACGGGCGGTTTAATAGAGGAATTTTTAATATCATCTCTTATTTTATCCATATATTAAAAATCTATTTTCTATATTGAATGAATTTTATTTATATCCTCGGTTTAAAGATTATAAAAAAGGAAGGGTATATTACTCTGCGAAACCTTTTTATGAATTTCAATAATTATCTTCTTACTAATAATAATTTAATTAATATTTTATATTATGGAAAAAGCGATGGATTGTTATTAATCTGCGTTGAATTATCTGTTTTTCCAGATGAATATTCTAAGTTTTTATTTTAGGGCGATAATAATCCCGTGCGGTAGCTATGCTTTTTATAAACCATCCAGATAATTATTGCAGACAAAAAAACAAATGAAATTAAGGTTGTAAAGGAAAATCGTGATGAATATATCTGAGCGTAAGAAATTAGTGTCTGAATATCTTTGCAAACTTTCTGGTCAGCAGGATTTAGGTGATAGCATTAATATTTTCGAAACAGGGTTGGTTAACTCTCTGGCTGCTATCCAACTCATCTCCTTTCTAGAAAAAAATTTCAAAATTAAAGTTGAAATTGATGATCTCGATAATGCTAATTTTTCGAGCATTCAAGCGGTTTGCCATTTTTTAGATAAAAAGGTGGTCGCAAATGTTTAATCGTTTTTTATCACCTGTGCAGCAAGAATGGCGACAAACATTTGAGCGATTTTCGGCAACGGAAGTGGCACCTTATGCTGACGAATGGGATTTATCAGAAGCAATACCAGCCAGTGTGGTGCAGCAACTTGCACGTCATGGTTGGTTGGGCGGATTGGCAAAAACAGAAAATGGCGGACTGGGATTTGATGCTACCACATTCGGGTTACTGAATATGGCCATCGGTGCCGGAAGTGGCTCGCTCACTGGTTTGTTGAATGTCCACTCAATGATGTTAAAAACCATCGAGGATTGGGGTTCCCAAGATCAAAAACAACGCTTTTTGTCACCGTTGGTCAAGGGTGAAATTATTGGTGCTTTTGCTCAAACAGAAGTTTCTGCCGGCGGAGATTCTAAAAATCTATCGACCCAGTTTGAAGATCATGGGGATGAGCTGAGTATTAACGGGCAAAAAAGCTGGATTACTTTTGCTCAAATCGCCGATCTCTTTCTGGTATTTGGCAAATATCAGGGGTTGGATACCGCGGTATTGGTTTCTAAGAGCGCCCCCGGCTTAAAAATAACAGCCAAGAAAAATATGTTGGGATTCAAGAGTGCCCATCTGGCGATATTGGATTTCAATGACTGCCGAATTCCCAAGGCCAATATTGTCGGCAAGCCAGGTTTTGGACAAAATCTCATATCTAACAGTGCATTAGACTACGGGCGCATCAGTGTGGCTTGGGCTGCGCTGGGCATACAGCAGGCGGCATTGGCGGCGTCAGTACACAGAGCCAATGCGCGTACTACCTTCGGCACATTGCTTGCGGACCAAGGCATTATTCGTGGCTATTTGGCGGAAATGTCCAGTAGTCTGCTTGCCTCTCAACTTATTTGCTTATCAGCGACAAAAGCGAAAGAAGCCAAGGATGAAGATGCTCTTGAACACATCCTGCAAGCAAAACTTTTTGCCTCACAGGAAGCTGGCGTAGGCGCTGCAAAGGCGGTTCAAATCCACGGCGGTCATGGTTGTGATGAGATAAACGGTATCAGCCGGCTTTATCGGGATGCGAAGATTTTGCAAATTGTAGAAGGAAGCAATGAACTGCAAAAAATGCTGATTGGCAAACAAGTCTGTACTCGGTTCAGTTACAACGCTGCACTGACTCATCCATAAACACATTCCCCATATTTATTATCTGAAAAAAAGCATTTTTGTCTGGCTGACGGGTTTCTATTTGGGTATCACCATTTGGGGATCATAACGCCAGCAACCAGAGGACTTCGGCGTCATGAAAACAGGTCGAATGATTACTGATTATTTTGAAAGCACGGCGAGAGAGAACCCGAATCCGGCGATCCGCTGGGGCAGCGGAAACATTTTATCTTGGGAAGCGTTATACGTAAGAGTACAACGGTTGGCTCATTATCTGCTCAATGAGCGCAATCTGCGTCAGGGGGAATGTGTAGCGATTGGGTTTGAACGCAGCCCTGAGTTTTTGGTGGCAGCATACGCGGTGTTACTGGCTGGTGGTGTTTATTTTCCTGTTGATCTAAAAATCCCGATCGCCCGCCTGACATCTATGTTGACAACGGCTCAATGCCGTATCGTTTTTTGTCATTCCAAACAGGAAAACACAAATCAGAAAAATTTGTTTGCTCAGGCAAATGCTGAATTGGAACAGATTAGCCGTGAGCAACTGGAAGAGATAACCCTGTCGCCACGCTTAGAGAATAAGCATCACAACACGTTTTCGGTCACTATGCCGCCATTGCAAGCGACTGATCCGGCATACTTAATCTTTACTTCCGGTACGACAGGAACGCCCAAAGGCGTATTGGTTAATCATGGCGCGTTCATCAATCGGCTGGAGTGGCATCAGCAACACAGTGGGATAACGGATTCAGATATTATCCTGCAAAGAACAGCGCTGACTTTTGATGTCTCGTTATGGGAAATTTTCTTACCCGCCCTGAATGGTGCGAGCCATTATCTGCTGCAACCGGGAATGGAATCTTTTCCCAGGGCTATTGTGGCGGCATTGGCAAGTGAAAAGATTACGATTGTTCATTTTGTCCCCAGTTTACTCAAGCCCGTCCTGCAAGAACTGCAAGATAGTCATGCGGATATATCCCCGCCGTTGCCGGCTTTGCGTCGGGTATATGTGAGCGGGGAATCGCTGCTTGCCAGTCTGGTCGCGCAATTTCACAGCGTATTTAACCCTCGTGGTTCGTTGGTCAATTGTTCGTTGACCAATTTATATGGCCCGACCGAAGCGGCGATTGATGTCAGTTTTTATGACTGCATAAAAACTTCATCGCATCTCGTTCCCATCGGCAATGCACTCACCGGATGCAAATTGTATCTGGTTGATCCGGACAATCTGGCATTAAAAGCAGGCTCAGGACAAGGTGAAATCGCTATCGGTGGCCTATGTCTGGCTGAAGGTTACTACAACCGACCCGATTTAACCGAGAAAGTGTTTGTTTTTCACCCAGAAATTCAGGAGCGAATTTATCTGACGGGGGATCTTGGCTGGTACGAAAAAGAAACCGGCTTTTTCTGTCAGGGGCGGAAGGATACCCAAGTCAAGCTACGTGGATTGCGGATCGAATTGGGCGAGATCGAGCATCATTTACTTAACTATCCATCCATCACCGAAGCTGTTGCTTGTGTTGTTGCAGACCATGAACAAGTGCAATGGCTGGTTGCGGCTATCGTGGCGGGGCAAGAAGAACTGGACCCACAAGCGATCAGACAATTTCTCTCAGCACAGATGCCGGCTTATATGTTGCCCGCCCGTTATTGGCAGACCCAATATCTGCCCCGATCCAGTTCGGGAAAACTGAACCGGAAAGTGATAGCCCAAAATATGCGGGATCGGTTCTTCAATCAAAATGGTGGTTCACACCATGAATAATAAATCAGTTTTTGACTTAACGCGGTCACAACAAGCCATTTTTAACATGGGTTTGTTTAATCTGTCTGGCCATCAGTTCTACTTGGGGGGCGTAGCGCGCTTGCAGGGGATGATTTCTCTGGAGCGGCTGGTACATGCCGCTGATCGTATCCTCAAGACACACGATGTTTTTCGCATCGGTTTTATTAACGAAATGGAATGGTTCGGTATTCGACACGAACGTCCCCAAACAGAAGTCGAGCAGGTTGATTTCAGCAGGTATTCCGATCCCAAGGCAGCATTTGAACATTGGGCGGAGCGCCAGCTATTGCGGGAAGAAGATTTATCACTCACACCAATACGAATTTTTGCCGTTCGTTTTCAGCAAGATCAATCAGGATGGTTTTTGAAAGCCCATCACGCCGCGATAGACGGAATGGGTTTAACCCTATTGCAGGATGCCTTGATTAAGGCATTGGAACGAGAAGGCACAGATTCGGGTTCAGATACAGAACAGGCAGGAACATCTTTATTCACCTTCACCGCCAGCGCTGAAGAAGAACACCATTACGAACACTCCCGGCGCATAGAAAGAGATGCAGCCTATTGGCAGGCACTTTTTGGGAACAGCACATCCGCCAACACCCGCAACTTATCCTGCCGTTATCCGATAGGGGATTATCGTGGATTAGAGCCGCGATCCATGCGGATAAAAGCAACCGTGACCGAAGCACAAAATCAGCTTTTGTACCGATTCAAAAACCGTGGCGGTTCCATTTTCAGGTTATTTTTTACTGCGGTGGCCTATAGCCAAATGGTGATTGAAGACGGCAATTGTGCGTTATTGCAAGCGCCAATTGTCAATCGTTGGAGCGAAGCGGGGAAACGGTCGGCCTCAATGGGCGTGGCGCCTATTTTGCTGCCAGTGTTTCGGCAAGCAGGGCAGACAGCCGTGGACTGCTATCGAGTCCTGAAAAAGCAGTTACAAAAAGCCATCGTGCATTCACGTTATGCCCCTGCGACCCGTTGGGCGGAGTTGGCATCACCGGACTGGAAACGGATGATCCCGGCTTTTGGGGTTTCCTATCAAACAGGGGAATTTCAAAGAACCGCTGCGGGTGCCGAGATAACCATCGATCATATTCAGGCTGTCGAATCCCTGTTTGCCACTCTCCACATTCATGATCGGTTTGAAAATGGCCGTTTTGTCCTTGAGGCCGATTTCCGCAAAATATGGTCGCCCGAACAATGTCAGGCTTTTTTGTGCACGGTACTTGATCATGCAATAGACATTGCGGTTGAAGTCATGGCGCAAGAAGCCGCCAAGACAGAACCGATAAGCGTCCACTTACTTGAGGCATTTGAATGCTACGCTGACAACGCACTATTTAAGTTAGCCGGGGTTAAGGCAAATGGGGTTAAGGCAAATGGGGTTAAGGAAAATAGCGTTAAGGCAACGGTGAAAACCCGCGATTTGACTTATCGTCAAGGCTTACAGTGGATACACCAGTTCAGTGGGCGATTACGTAGCATACGTAATACGGGGCAGTTGCAGATTGAGCGTAAACCTGTGTTGATTTTGGGGCGGCGCTCCCCTGAAATATTATTGGCTTACCTGACTTGCCTGATTGAAAATGTGACAGTTGTCCCTGTTTGCCCCACAACAACACCGCCGGAGAGATTATTTACCCTCATCCGCAATTCAGGGGCTTCCCTGTGCATCTACACCGAGGCAGATCGCGATCTGGCTGAAACACTGAATTTGCCTTTGCTGAACGTTTCTTTGCAGCAGGAACGTG
This sequence comes from Xenorhabdus doucetiae, assembly GCF_000968195.1. Taxonomy (NCBI): domain Bacteria; kingdom Pseudomonadati; phylum Pseudomonadota; class Gammaproteobacteria; order Enterobacterales; family Morganellaceae; genus Xenorhabdus; species Xenorhabdus doucetiae. Next base: position 2,929,305 of record NZ_FO704550.1, on the reverse strand, counting down.
TTGCTCAGGAAAACATAAAAGTGACGCATCCTGAAATGCAGTCACAGCAAACCGCTTGTCACCCGGCCTATATTCTGTATACCTCCGGCTCGACCGGAGAACCGAAAGGCGTTGTCATCTCGCCCCTTGCATTGGCCAATTACGCCTTGGCAGCCAAAGCGGCCTACGCGGATAAGGCCCCATTTAATATGCCGCTGTTCACCTCTTTTGGCTTTGATTTGACACAGACCGCTATTTTAGTGCCGGTTATGTCCGGGGGATTTATCCAAACTCATGAACAGGACATTCGCGATGATCCTGAATTATTGCGCAATCTTCTCATTGATGAATCATTGACGGGCGTTAAATGTACGCCATCCCATCTTGCCTTATTGATTGAACATGGCCTGAGTTCCGATAGGCAGCATCCGCTGACCTTTATTGTTGGCGGAGAAAATTTGCCGGTTTCATTGGTGAACAAAGCCCTCGATGCCTTACCGTTGGGCAGTAAAATCATCAATGAATATGGGCCAACCGAAGCGACAGTCGGATGCTGTATTTATCCGGTAAGCCGTGATACCAGAAACACAATGACTCCTATCGGCACAGCACTGGGTAAAGCGAAAATCTCGATCAGGGATAGCTGGGGGCAAATGATGCCGCGTGGGTTTAATGGGGAGATTTGGATCGGCGGGCCTATATTGGCGGATGGCTATCTGAATAACCGCACCCAGACAGAAACCCACTTTGTATCCAGCGAGAATGGTCAATATCGTTGGTATCGTACGGGCGATTTGGGGATGCAGGATGAACAGGGCATTTTCCATTGTCTCGGACGCATTGATGATGAGTTCAAAGTGCGCGGGCACCGGATTCATCCGGCGGAAATTGAGAAAGCCGTGGAAGATGTGCTGTTCCAGCTTGGACAAGCAGAGGATCAGGGGCGGCAATTGAAAGCACTGAAACTGGTCATTGATGAAACCGGGGAGATGGCTGGTCATGAAATCATTGCCTTGTGCAGCAGCCAGCCTGTCCCCCATCAACACCATGAATTTCAGGACAGATTAAAAAAGAAACTGGCTGAATCTTGGTTACCGAATGAGTATTGCACTGTGCAGCCCTGGCCGATGAATGCCAATGGTAAAGTGGATATCGCGTCACTGATAGTGGCCGCTAAAGCACAGCGAAAGGCATTGATTGATGCTGCACAGTGCGGTTTACCCGATAAAGCGGCACAAGAAAAACCCAAAAGTTATACCCTTCCGGCCTGGCTGGATGCGGAATTTCTCAAACCGATTTGGCCTTATTCGGTCGATCTGACGGCTTCATTTCTTGAACAAGGGGGAGACTCAATCAAAGCCATTCGCCTTGTCGCATTATTGGCGAAAAAAGGCGTGAGGATCGCTGTCAATACGCTGCTAACACCAACCGCATTGGGGACAATATTGGAAACATCCTGTGCGGAGCAATCCGCAAATATCACAACGGCTTCTTCAACCTTCGCAGAAGAACTCAAAGCGTTAAGCGCAGATGGGTTGCAATATTTACCCAGTGTTCGCTGGTTCCAACATCATCGCTTTAAACATGGTGATCGGTTGCAGCAAGGCGTTGTCCTTGAATTAACCACTTCTTTATCTGCCGGACAAATCAATGCCGCAGTCGTTGCGGTCAAAGCCAGACATAAAATCTTTTCCCTGAGAGCCAACCACGACCTGAGTGAGTGTTATTTTTTGCCTCCCGCACTGGCATTGCACGATACCGAATGGCCGTCACCCGACAGCCGGAAAATATTAGCGCCAGACGAGCGCCTTGAAGACCGGCTTGAGCGATTGCAAGGCGAAGTCTGCCTGTCAACCCGCCCTAGCGTGCATGAGGTGATATTCGATCCGGCTGCCAATAAACACTATTTGATTTGGATCTGCCATCACCTGATTTGCGATGTGCATTCATGGGTTTTCTTATTGGACGAATTGGATCAAGCATTAGGCGCATCGGTCACTGAGGCGAATACCGTTACCGCGATAGCGGCAGAGCAGGGCGTGTTCTTGTGGGGCAAATGGCTTGCAGATAAATGTCTTGAAGATAAATGTCTACAAGAAGATGCGGTTTACGCCGGGGCTTCACTGGCTGACGATACTGAAGATCAGCCAGCCACGGCTCCCGTCACATTCGCCTTGTCAGTGTCCGGCGAGGATTTCAAGTTGATGGAACAAGCCAAAAAAGCCAGTCGACCGCAGTTAATTGTCGCCGCTTTGCTGGAAGTCATACAGGATAACGGCCGCTTATCACAGCAACAGCCCGGTATATTACTGGAAAATCACGGCCGTTTATTCGCGGAAACCCAAATACCCGCCGCCTGGCACTCCGCAATGGCGAATGCCGTGGGCTGGTTCACCGGTTTTCAATGGTTGCAACTTAACCTGACTAACGAACCTTCATTGAGCGTCTTACAGGCGTTGAAAGCACAGTTATATCAAGATAACTCGGATTGGAAAAAACAACTGGGGTTGCATGGCACAGGGGCAAGGCCCCTGATTTGCATCAACGATATTGGTTTTGGTCTGGGCAATAACGAGGCGTGGCAGCATATTAACTTAGTTCAGTCTCTCTCAGGTGGCTTTCGTCATCCCGATGAAAAGAGCAGCGCTGATTTCGACATCCTCATTTACGATTGCCGAGAATCAAGCTCTGTTTTTATTGAACTGAGATTGGGGACGGGGGGAAATGCCGATGATGCCCTGAATTATTTAACCCAGTTAGATAACCGGCTATCAGCATGGAGCCATACCTGTCCCGGTATCAGTCTGGATGAGCCATACGATGAGCAATCTGTTCCTCTTGTTCATCGCCAAGAACGAACCCTGATCCCTGCGGATTTTCCCCTTTGTCAGCTCTCACAATCGGAGCTCGATTTCATTATTTCTGGATTTCTGGAGCCTCAGAATGAGAACCGCTATTGACTCAGCCAAGACCGTATTTTTATTTCCCGGCGTGGGCGCGCAGCAACCGGATATGTTTGCTGAGTTCAAGCAATACCCCGAATATCGGGCATGTTTGAACGAAGTCTCAGAACTGTCACACGTTGATCTATTTGCGGTCATCCACGGCGAACGCCGTGACATGTTAAAACAAGTACGTGTTGCACAATTAGCGCTTATGGCAACCACAATCGCGATTGCCGATATATTGCGCCTGCGTTGTGGGCTGGTTGCTGAATTTATGATGGGACACAGTTTAGGGCAGTATCCCGCACTCTGTTCTGCCGGCTATCTGGATTTGGCCACATTGACACATGTGGTCAATATTCGTTCCGAAGTGGTCGCCACCTGTGCACGACATTATCAGCAAGGGGATATGTGTTGGGTTTTACACGTTCCCGCCGAAGTCGTGGTGCAGGAAGTGGATAAAGCCCGTCTTGATGAGGGGATTGCAATATATGTATCCGCGATAGATGCGTTTGATCAGGTAACCCTTTCCGGTGAGATGGCGGATATCCGGCGTTTTGCGCCACGCATGGAGGCATTGGGGGGATTACTGTATCCGTTGAAAATTGGCGGGCCTTTTCATTCGCCTTTAATGGCTGAGGCGAAAGAAAAATTGGACACGTTGCTGGATTTCCTGCCGCAGCCCGATCAGCAAAATCCGCGGTTATCCCGCTTGGTGTGTAATGTCAGTGGTACGGAGTTGCCCGCAGAGCAGTTGAGATCGTCGATTTTGCAGCACCTTATCTCTCCGGTGCAGTGGTTACCGAGCTTACAATATGTTGCACAAAACGGCGTGACCCGTTATTTGGAGATTTCCCCCAAAAACGTGTTGAGTTACCTCACCCAGCGCTCTGGCTTACCCATGCTTTCCCTGTGGGAACCGGCTGAGATGTTGACATCCATACAGGAATTCAGTACCCAAGAACACTGGTTGGCGCAGTTTTTCAGATATTGTTGCCGCCATCTTTACAGTTTGAGATTGCCGGATATTGCTGATCCCAGTGCGTTAGCACAATTGCACCGCATTCGGGAAAAAGCCAAACAAACGATCAGTGGCTCACATCTGAACCTTGAAGAGAGTGATTCTCTCTATCAACTCACCCGACAATGGCTGGCAATTATTGAGGCGAGTGGAAACCGCGCCTTTTTTACGGAGAAAGCAAAACTACAGAGTCTCTTTGATGCGGTGAGGCGTTAATTATGGCGGACTTTAAGCACGATCCCAGTGAACGTAATGCTATTGCTGCACATCATTCCAGTGAAAATCCGGTTGAAGAGCTGCTACAGGCGACGCCACAGGCGAAAGGGTTATTGTTTCATGCTTTAAAAGATGGCAACAGCGCCTACCATATTGGTGTGGCATTCAGCGTGCAAGCCGATGTCGAGAAAGAAGATATTTTCAACGTGTGGCGACAGATACAGGCATCTCAACCTGCCTTGCGATCGGTCTTTGTCTGGCAAGGTGTTAGGGTTCCCCATCAGGTTATCTACACATTGCCGCGTATTACGCTGGAGTATATCTGCATTGATTCAACCCATGTCATATCGTCAGCAAAACATTCATCAACAAAACATTCATCAACAAAACAAGCATCCATTAACCCGCAAGCGCTTGACTGGCTGGCACAATCGAAAGCAACGCCATTTGCCCTGAACCGTGAAGTATTTCGTATTGTGGTTTACCACGATATTCACGCTGCAACATTAAATATTGCGTGCTCTTTTCATCATATTCTGATGGATGGCTGGAGTAGTTCGTTACTGATTTCCCTATGGTTGCAAGGATTGCGTAAGCAAAAAATAGTGCCTTTGGCCGCACGTTTGTACGCGCAGCAACTTTGGCGGGGATTAAGCCAGGAAGAGCAGGCATTCAGCCGCGAATATTGGCGAAAAACATGGCAACAGTTGCCCGACGGAGAAGATTCAGCGACAACAAAACTGTTGGCCGAACCTTGGTTCCGTTCTGCTGGATATGTGACGGATGAAGCGAAGCGTCACGGCAGGATAACGGCAAACAGGGTGTGGAATGCGCAACGCAAGGCCGCAATAGAAACACGATGCCGTCAGGCCGGCGTGACGCCGGCAAGTTTCATTTACCTATGTTGGGCATTGACATTAGCCAAATTAACCTTCCAAAAAACCGTGGCGTTTGGTTGCACATTTTCAGGCCGGGGCGCGGCACTCGCACAAGAGGGTGATAACCCACCGCTGGGATTATTTATCAATACCGTGCCACTGTGTTTGGTGCTTGATGGTCAATGGAATCTGCACGCTGCATTGCGGGCTGTTTTCCAGACTTTGCAACAGGCTCAGCGCCATGAAAAAACACCGCCCCTCATCATCAGGGAAGCAACGGGCATCCATGATGAACTGTATGATTCGATTGTCGTTTTCGATAATTATCCCATTGATAGCACATTGCAAGATCCCCGTTACGAGGCATTTCTGACCGATCTACACAGTGAAGAAACCACGCATTTTGGTTTGACATTAAGCGTGTCTGGCGTGGAGCAGTGGCGTGTTGAGTTAAGCACGGGAGAAACTTACCGGGGCGATCCTGCTGCAATCACAGTGGCACTTAACGTATTTGAATCATTGGCGACTGACTTGCTTGAACATGCAGCGGATAGTCCGATTGGCGCGCGGGTATTCAGCCTGGGTTCAGGCCAGACTTCTTTGGTGATGGGAGAATTAAAGGAACAGCATCCCGATATCAATGAATTTTTATCTCGTATTTATCATCGGCTTGAACAATATCCGCAAAAAATCAGCCTGATCGATAATCAGAACCGGATTAGCAATGGTGAATTATTGCGGGGTATCGGGGTTTTGCAGGGGCATCTGCGGCAAGCGGGTTTTATTCCGGGAGATCGGGTTGCCGTTCATCTCGAAAAAGGATTGTTATCCACCCAAGCCATATTGGCCATTGTATTCAGTGGCGGCAGTTACTTCTATCTCAATCCCAAAGATCCGCTGCAACGTAAAAAAAGCCTGCTGGCGTTGGCAGGTTGCAGCATTATTTTATGCCATACGGAGTTATATCATGCGGTGCTAAGTGAGGGCGTTAGTGAGAATGAACACTATTTTGGGTCGAATGTTTTTGGGCCGAATATTTTGTGGCTGAATATTGCATCGTTAACGGACTCATCGCTAAATACCGCTCCCGTATTGTACCGTCAGCGGCGGCCTGAAGCGGAGTTTTACTTTATTTTCACCTCAGGAACGACCGGCACCCCCAAAGGGATATCCATTCGTAACGAATCGGTGGCAAATTTGCTGGATTGGTTCTTGCCAGAAACGAACCTGACCTCCTCAGATCGGATACTGGGATTGACTGACCTGAATTTCGATCCCAGTGTAGAAGATCTGTTTGCCAGTCTGGTGGCCGGTGCAACGCTGATTTACCCCTCTCCCAACGTGTTGCTGGAAAGACAGGCATTTATTGAGCTATTGCAGAATGAGTCCATTACACTCATCAACTTTATTCCGGGAGCCATCGCACAGCTTATTCAGGATGCCCCGTTCTTTCCTGCCATGCGATTATGGATATTCGGCGGTGAAGAGTTACCGAAACACCTCAAGGATGATTTGTTGCGGCAGGGCTATGCTGTCAGCAACCATTATGGCCCTAGCGAGACAACGGTAGATTGCCTTACCGCCAAACAGTCCTTGACAACAGACGTCTCCATTGGCTGGCCAATTCAAAATGTGATTGCCTATTGTGCAGATGTCTTCGGCAACCCCCTGCCCGCAGGTATTCGCGGTGAACTGTGGGTAGCAGGGCGGGCGGTTGCTTATGGCTACGCCACTAATCCGGTCGAATCCGCCAAATATTTTGTCCATGCCGAAGGCATTATTGAATATCCGAATCTGACCCAATCTTTCTATCGCACAGGTGATGCGGTGATTTTTTCTCGTGAATCTGGTTTTCGCTATCTGGGGCGAATCGATGATCAGGTGAAAGTCAACGGTGTTCGTATCGAACCACGAGAATTGGAATTGACGGTCGAAATGTTAGAACAAGTTAAAGCCTGCTATTTGTTGCCCGCGATGCAGGCAGGCAAACGTCAATGGCATCTTTTTGTGGATAGCGCGGGATCACCGGCCATGCTGGAGCCTCGTATAAGAGAACATATTCGCCGGCATTTTCCCGAATCATGGAATCCGGCACTGATTGTGGTGGTGGATGGTTTTGCACGCACGATGACGGGCAAGGTTGATCGTAAGCGCCTGCAAACTATTGCGCTTGAGTGGCAACAAAAACAAGCGGTAAAACAGCATGTGCCGTTAACTGATCCTGTCGAAGTCCAGGTTCAAGCCATCTGGAATGACGTACTGGAAAACCAGATTGTCGCTACCGACGTCAATTTCTTTGATGCGGGGGGTGACTCAATCAAGATCATTGCCCTGCAATCCCGAATGCAGCAGGCATTCAATCAGGACGTAGGCATTGCCGTCTTATTTGAACACCCGACGATCGCCTCTTTTGCCGGCTGGATAAAACAGCGTCAGGTTTCGCCCGAATATGCTGAATATGCAAACCATGCCGAGGCGGTACAGGCGGGTTACGGCAAGCCGTCATCCCAAGAATCCATTTTGTCATCGAGCCGACACGGTAAAAACCGGCTGGCGGATCGGCGGCGTAAAGCAAAAGGAAGTTCAGCATGATGAAGCGTGAATACAGCGGAAATGAAGTCGCGATTATTGGCATTTCCTGCCGATTTCCCCATAGCCCCGATTGGCAACGTTTTTGGCAAAACTTACTGGCAGGGCGGGAATTGGTATCGTTTTTCTCACGGGAAGAGCTGTTGGCTGCCGGCATTCCCCCCGAACGGATTGATCAACCCAATTATGTGCCTGCCAAAGCCGCGCTTGAAGATGTTGAATGTTTTGATTACCGCTTTTTCGGTTACTCGAAACGGGAAGCGAGAAAAATGGACCCGCAGCTTCGGATACTGCATGAAGTCAGTTTTAACGCCTTTCTTGATGCGGGCATTTCTCCCGGTAATTCACCGCTAAATGCCGGTGTGTTTATCGGTTCCACCTTGAACCTGACCCGATTGGCACAATTCACGGCAGCGGATCAGGATATTGCGGAAATATTCGATGTCAGTAATTACAACGATCCGGCTTCATTCGCCGCACAAATCGCCTATCGCATGAAATTGAACGGGCCGGCAGTCCACGTGCAAACGGCCTGTTCGACTTCATTGTCTGCCGTGCACTTAGCGTGTAAAGCGTTACTGGCGGGAGAGTGCACCATGGCATTAGCGGGTGGGGCCTGCATTACTGATCCTGTGGCGGGAGGTTATTTACATCAGGACGGTATGATCCTCTCGCCTGATGGACACTGTAAAACTTTTGCCGCCGATGGGCAGGGCACCGTGAATGGTAATGGCGTTGCGGTCGTGCTGTTAAAACTGCTGGACGATGCGATAGCGGAGGGTGATCCCATTCATGCGGTGATCGTCGAATCTGGCATGAACAATGACGGCGACAGAAAAGTCAGTTTTGAAGCCCCCAGTGTTCAGGGACAAGCAGACGTCATCGCGCAGGTTTATCGCTTGGCAGATATTCCATTTTCGAGTCTGGGCATGATTGAAGCGCATGGCACTGCGACGGTATTGGGTGATCCTATTGAGATTCAGGCGCTGAACAAAGTTGCCCAGACGCTGTTGTCACCGGACGAATTGACCCCATTCCGTTGTGCCGTGGGAAGTGTCAAATCCAATATGGGGCATCTGGATGCGGCGGCGGGTATCGCCGGACTGATCAAAGCGGCGTTAAGTGTCCGTTTTGGTGTCATTCCGCCTTCTCTGCATTTCAATCAGCCCAATCCCCATCTGGAGCTGGATCGTACCCCTTTCTGGGTGCCGACTCAGGCCGTCAACTGGCCGCAACAGCAGAAGATCCGGCGAGCCGGGGTCAGCTCATTCGGCATTGGGGGAACCAATGTTCACGTATTGCTTGAACAGCCACCGGAACCGGATCGTGAAGAGACGGGGATGGCAGAGAGCCGTCTGCCGATGCACATATTGCCCCTTTCCGCCAATTCACCGTTGGCGCTGGCGAAATTAACGGCAGCGTATGCAAACCATCTTCGTGTGGTTCAAGGTATTGTTCAAGGTATTGCTCAAGGTACTGTTCAAACCAGTTCAGGCCAGATCCCCGCGTCGGATTTAGCCGCCATCGCCCGTCAATTGCAGGAAAATCGCGCCACCTATCCCAGCCGGGCGGCTTTTGTCACGTCAAGTTACGACGACTGGAAACAGCAGCTTGATCATTGGTCATTGATGGAGGGGGCTTGCACCGCGATGGAGGAGCAGGTTTGGCTATTTCCGGGGCAGGGTTCGCAACTGCCAGAAATGGGATTGCATCTTGCGGCCGCCTATCCAGAATTCGGGGATATCTATCTGGGATTGCTGGATAAAGCGGCCGGCTTGCTGTCCACTGACAGAGCAACCCTCATCAAATGGATCAAACAGCCTGAAACACTGTCAACTTATCGCCTCCAGCCACTTTTATATGCTTCGCAGGCGGCATTGGGCGTTTGGTTGCAACGGCTTGGCTGCCGACCCGCGGCCTTGTGTGGATTTAGCTTAGGGGAGTTTGCGGCGGCGGCAATGGCTGGCGTATTTAGTCTTGATGAGGGGATGGAATTAGTGATCGCCCGTGCCAGACTGATGGATGCCATGCCAAAAGGGGCGGTGTTTGCCGCCAGCCAGCGAACCGGCAAAAAAGCGTTCGATGGCCATTTTCCGGCCATATTATGGTGCATATCGGAACTCAGCCCAAAAACCTGGACGTTGGCCACCGAAGAGGGGTTGGTTGCAGAAGCGGAGAACTGGTTAACGCAGCAAGGCTTCACGTTTAAGCGAGTGGCGGTATCCCACGCTTTTCACACCCCAATGGTTGACGTCGCCGCAAAAGCGTTTGGGGCATTGCTGAAAAATTATCATCTTAAGCCCGCACAGTGCGCAATTTATTCAACGGCATTGGGACGGAAAATATGGGCTGATGAGATGTGTGATCCCCAATATTGGGTCAGGCAAATGTTATCCCCCGTGCAATTTGGTGCTGCGTTGCAACAAATGGAACAGGATCATCCGGTCTCACTCTTGGCGCAAATTGGCACCGGCATGGATTTGCTACAACATGCGCGTAAATGGCTGCAACTGAATGTCGAAAGGATAAGCCCGACACTAGGGGCACAAGGTGCCGATCACGAAGTGAAATCGACATTGCAGTTTATTGCCAAGGTCTGGGCACGGGGTGGCGAGATTGAATGGTCAAAGGTTCATCCTCAACCGCAGATTGCCGGCCGGAAAATTCATTTACCGGGCCATGCGTTTGAACGGACGATTTGTCTGCCACAAGCCTCCGTTGCGCCACTGAATTCCGCTGCAAAAACCACCGTGACACCGACACTTTCATCGCTATTTTTCGGTTCACATTATTATGGATTTGACTGGGAAAGCGCCGATATCCCGACGGTGGGAAATCAGCGTAAACCGGGATCTGCGCCAACGACATGGATAATTTGCCCGCAGGTGACAGCCAGAGAGCAGCGTCTGGTTGAGGCGTTGGCAATCAATCGCACTGAATTGCAGTTTAGTGAACTCACCCTTGCCAACATTAACCTCTCTCAGCCTGATTTTTCGAATATCTACACGGTGTTATCAGCTTGGCTGATACAAGAGAGACCGGCGTCGGCAGAGATAGACGTGATGATTACCGGGTTGTTGGAGGATTTGAACGCGCAACAGACCCAATTCTGGGCATTCTGGCTGCCGACGGCGCTGGCAAGGTGGAGTGCAACACAAAATCCTGTACCGAAAATGCGCCTGTTTTTCCCTGCCAGACAGATGGTGGCATGGGATGACAGCGAAACGCTGAATGCTGAAAAGCACCAACTTCAGGGACCATTACTGATCTTGCCGGAAGAGTATCCCCATATCTCTACGCTTTGCATCGATTTTAAACATGCAGATGCGGAAACGCTCGCTCGTGGATTGCAGCCGTGGAGAGAACAAGAGTGGCAAGGTGGCCGGTTTTATTGCTTCCGTCAGGATAATTATGGAAAAGACAACTTCTGGCAACGCCGGATGACTTCACGTGTGCAAAAACGGGCAGTGCCCGATAAATTGCCGAACATCAGCCGCAACAGTTGGGTCTTAATCACGGGAGCGAACGGCGGCATGGGCGCAGCAATTGCGGAATATTTGGCCCGTGTTTATCACTGCAATCTGTTATTGCTGGTGCGCCAGACTGTGCCAACAATGCTGCAATGGGCCTTGGATCTTGAAGCTAAAGGGAGTCACATCGAATTTATCCATGCGGATTTGGGAGATAGCTCATCGCTGGAGAAGGCTTTTGCACCGGTATTTCAATTGGCTGCGCGCGGTGTTGGGATCGATTATGTCTTCCACACAGCCGGACGAGGTGAAGGCGCCATGTTGCAAATGCGTTCAGAGGCAGAATCCCTCGCGACATTGGCTCCCAAAGTCACCGGAACCCGCTTCCTCTGCGATAACCTGCATCGCTTGGGAAATCCGGCGCTATTGCTGTTTTCCAGTCTGGGTAATTTATTGCCGAAAGAGAAAGTCGGCCAGATTGCTTACGTTGCGGCCAACGCCTGTCTGGAGTCCTATGCAGAACAGGTTCGTAACAAAGGCGGCAAAGCACTGGCGATTGCGTGGGATGATTGGGCACAATCCGGTATGGCAACCCGTTCGGCTCAACAACTGGATCATGCAATCCAACAGGCAGAGAAAACAAGGAGAAGCGAAACATCGGCGATTGGGGTATCCAACATTCCGCTATGGCGGCACCGATTAAGCGCCAAAACGGATTGGTGGCTCGACGAACATCGGATCGATGAATCGACCAGCGTAATGCCTGCGATGGGGATGGTTGTGCTGGCGCACCGCGCTGCCAGGGCATTACGCTCCGAAGCGTCGGGCGCTTTCTCATTACAGGGGATCACCATTGAGAAACCATTGGTTGTGGTTGACGGAAATGATCGGGATATCGCCATCATGTTTGCGGACGCCCTGGATACCTTTGAAATCTTTTCGGGGCAGGGTGAATTTTCCCGTGCTACCTGGGTGAAACATGCGAGTGGCAAAGTCGTTGCCCGTAACGACCAAGTTATCCCCTCTGATAAATCGCTTCCGACCCAGATCATTCAGAACCTGTTCAGCGCCACGGATAATCGGGGGGTCAGTCCAAAGGCGGCACTGACCTTTGGCCCTCGCTGGCAAAATGTTATCTCTGTCGATCGAACTGCGTCCAATGAGGTACTCAACCTATTGCAGCTTCCCGCCGCTTATCAGGGAGAAGCAGAAAACGCCGGCCTGCATGTTGCGCTATTGGATACTGCGACCCTGATTGCCTCCCCGGAAGATGAAGACGTGCAATTTGCACCGGTTTCAATCGGTGGTTTTACCCAATTTGCCCCTATGTGTGATCGGGTGAAAAGCCATGTTCAGATACAGGCAATCGGCACCAGCAGGTTGTTGCAGGTAACCCTTTATTCAGAAACGGGCAATTTGCTGGTCGTGATAAATGATCTGCTATTGGTCGATGCCACCACGGCATTGGATAACCAAACAGAGCCGATGCAGGGTGCCGGAGACGCTGAAATTGAGCAGGGTGAGGCCGGGTTACACCGTGTTATGCGCTTGCATAACGATGGTTCAGGCGGAGCCAACTTTACCTTTATTTCACAGTTTGAGGCGCGTAAAACTTTAGGCCCTCACGATGTCGAAATTCAGGTCAAAGCGGCGGGAGTCAATTTCAAGGATGTGTTAATCGCACTTGGCGTACTGCCGGCGCCTGTCGATCCGGCAATGACTTTTGGGCAAGAAGCCGCGGGCAGGGTGACTCGTATTGGATCAGAGGTCACGGATATCCGGGTCGGCGATCGGGTGATGTGTGCCGGACATAGCTGTCTGGCGGAATATGTGGTGATGCCACGGCAGGTTGTTGCCCCTATCCCGCCGATCTTGGGTTTCCAACAAGCGGCGGGTATTCCGGTTGCCTTTACGACCGCTTGGATCGCCTTGAAACATGCCGCCAATTTGAAAAAGGGGCAACGTATCCTGATTCATTCCGCCGCGAGTGGCGTCGGTATGGCGGCCATGCAAATTGCCCGGTATCTGGGTGCCCAAGTCTGGGTCACGGCAGGCAGTGAAGAGAAACGCCGGTGGCTGCTGAATATGGGAGCACAAGGTGCAGCGAACTCCAGAACACGTGAGTTCGGCGAGGTTTTCCGTCGTGAATTGGGAGAGCGGCCTTTTGATGTCATTCTCAACGCATTGGCGGGTGAGCTGCTGGAGGAAAGCTTATCCCTGTTGGCACCGCAGGGTCGATTCCTGGAGTTGGGTTTACGAGATATTTTGCAAAACCGGCAACTGGGACTTGAGATTTTCGCCGCAGGTGGCAGTTTCCATGCCATACAAGCCGGGGCGGAACATCCTGCCTATCAGGAGGCATGGGCTGAAATAACAACACTGTTCGCACAGGAAATTCTTAAGCCTTTGCCCACGAAAGCGTATCCCGCCCAAGCGATTTCTGACGCCTTTCAGTATATGGCGCAAGGAAAGCACACCGGCAAGATAGTCATTGTCATGGAGGAGCGCAGCAAGGCACTCAGCTTTGTGGAGAAATTGCAGGCAGAAGGTCTGTCCAATACCGAAGGTACGCAAATTGCGCTGGTCATGGCGGCGTTGGTTGAACAAACGCCTTTGTCCTATGTGGCTGTTTCCAAACTTCCCGTGGGTTCTGTTCTGGAAAAACAACAACATACCCAGCAGATGTTGTTCAGTAGCCGTTCAACACTGGATACGTTGGATACCGTCAATGATGCCGCGAGTTCATCGTTGATCGGCGCAAATGCGCAGGTGTTGCTTCAGGCGATGCGCTCCATGTTGGCCGGTTTTTTGGGCATTGAAGATTTGGATGTGGATGCCAGCTTTTTCACTTTAGGGGCAACCTCTCTGGATCTGATTCAATTTGCCAAGCGACTGGAACAGCGCTTGGAACGGGATATTCCGGTGGCATTGCTGTTTAAGGCAGCCTCCTTGCGGGAGTTGAGCAAGGAACTGGCTCCGGCACGATCTGTTGAGCAACAATTTATTGAGCAACAAGCTGTTGAACAAGAATCTGCTGAAAAAGAGTCTGTTGCCGAGGGATCAGACGCGTCGCAATCCGCGTTGGGGGATAAGCGACGTACTTTGCAGACGCGGCGTAAATTGCGTGATACCGCAACAGGACAGGAGAAAGGCACCCATGAGTGACGTCAACCGTGTCCGCAGGCGCGTTTTTTCTACTGTCATCGGATTTGCCTTGCTGGTGGGAATATTTCCGCCAGTGGATGCAATAATAAAAGGGGATGCAATAAAACCAGTCAGTCAGGAACCTCAGACGAAGCTGGAAAAGGTGGTCAATGAAATACCTCGTCGTTGGGATATCGGGCAGGTGCCCAGCGCGGGATTAACGATTGTGGCCGGCGACCAAAGCATGGTGTTACGCTTGGGCAAGGCGGAGAAGGGAATGTTTGAACTGGCTTCCACCAGCAAAGCCTTTACCGGGTTGTTAATCGCCTTGCTTGAGCAGGAGCAGCGACTTAAGCGCGAAGATGCGATTACGGACTGGATACCTGAGTTGGCAGAACATCCCCAAATGGGTTATTCCGCCGTTCAGATCCAAGACCTGTTATCCCATCGTAGTGGTATTGCAGAAAATACGATTGACCTGCTGCGCCCGAATACGGCTCCTGATGCGTTATCACACTTGCCGGCACTGTTAAAGAATGTGCCTTTAGCCTATCCCGTCGGAACTCAGGAAGAGTACGCCACATTGAATTACAGCTTGTTGGGTCTGGTGGCTGAACGGGCGACGGGTAAACCATTTTCCGTGTTATTGAAGGAAAAAGTTTTTCAGCCTTTAGGGATGAAGCACACCTTTGTGGAGGAGCGTATTTCAGGGGAACGTACCACAAAGCTGCTTATTCCGGGCTATAAAATCAGTTTTATGGTTGCCCGGCCCTATGATGCACCGCGTTACCTGCAAAATACACCAGCCGGTTATGTACTCAGCACCCCAGAGGATATGGCTATCTGGCTGCAATTTTTACTGCATAAATTGTCGCCGCATCATTCGCTGTCTGCACTGTATGCCGCACTGGCGCAGGTACAGCGCCCTCACGCGCAGGAGAGGGATGACGGGTACGCTTACGGTTGGGATGTTGCAACCGATCAAACCACGTACTGGAGCCATCCGGGGCAAAACCCCAATGCGGCGGCTTATGTTGCGTTTGATCCGCAGGCAGGCGTCGGGATTGCCTTGTTGGGGAACAGTAACAGCCCGCAGGTTATGGAACTGGGCAGGTCAATATTCCACTATTTGCGCGGCGCTTCCGGGCAAATGATGCCGGAACGTTTTGCCACCGATGTGAATGATGGCATGTTCACCGTGGCCGCCACTATTTTCTGGTTGGTGGGCGCACTATTGCTGTTAGCCGTTATCTATAAACGAAAATCGGGGAGAAAGAATCTCGGCAAATCCTTCCCCATAACATTTTTCCTCATAACATTTATAGTGCTGAATACGCTGCTGATATCGGTACTGGCAATGTCACCCGCAGGGTTTTTGGCATGGAGTTGGCCAAATTTACTCGTTTGGGGGCCTGTAAGCCTGCCTGTCGCGGCGGTGGGGCTGATTTTCTTTGCCAATACGATCAATCTCTTCTTCAACCTTTTCTGCTTCAAGCCGCTCTTTTTCCGTTCCGTGAAAGTTCCGTCCCGTAAAAGCTAATAGCCAATATTGAGTCAAAGGAAGCGAGTTATGTGTAATAAGTCGTTGTTATCTGAGTGCCATCAATATGTTGTGCATAAATTGTTTGAACGGCAAGTCACGCAAACACCGGATGCCGTAGCCGTTCGATTTGGAGGGCAAACACTGTCTTACGACCAACTTAATCGTCGGGCGAACAGATTAGCGTATTATCTCCGCCGTCACCACTTAGGCCACATTTCAGGTGATGAAACGGCTGCGGTGGGGATTTATTTGGATCGCGGCATGGAGATGATTATTGCCGTCCTGGGCGTGCTAAAAGCGGGCGCAGCCTATGTGCCGGTTGATCTCAGCTATCCTGCCGAACGTCAATCCTATATTTTGCATGATTCCAATGTGTCGGTCGTGGTGACCCGCGGTGCCCTTATCCATTCACTTCCCGATACGATTGAGTGTATCGATTGGGATCAATATGCTGTTATTGAAGAACATCAGGGTGATGAGAATTTAACCTCAACCTGTACTGCTGACAGCCTCGCTTACCTTATCTATACCTCTGGCTCGACGGGCAAACCCAAAGGTGTCTGTATGCCACACAAGGCACTGGTAAATCTGCTGATTTGGCAGATAAAAAACCAAGGCGAAAGGCCGGGTGGAGGTGATACCAATAGAAAAACATTGCAGTTTTCTCCGTTAAGTTTTGATGTCTCATTTCAGGAAATATTTTCCACGTTATCCAGCGGGGGAGAGCTGGTGCTGATCCCTAATCAATTGCGGTTAGATCCGCTGGCACTGCTATCATTTCTGTCTGAGCAACACATTGAGCGGATATTTCTGCCCTATGTCGCGTTAAACAGTCTGGCATCGGCGGCGGTGGCGGAAGATCATTATCCTGAAACGCTTATTGATGTCGTGACAGCCGGTGAACAGCTTGTTATCACCTCAGCGATCAGACAATTTTTTAAGAGCTTGTCTCATTGCCACCTGCATAACCATTATGGCCCGTCGGAAACCCATGTCGTCACCGCCCATACCCTAAAGGGCAATGCGGACGATTGGCCGGCATTGCCTGCCATTGGGCAACCCATCGACAATGTCAGAATTTATTTACTGGATGATGAAAATCGCCCGGTTGTTGATGGCTCGCCGGGAGAATTGTGTGTTGCAGGTATCCAATTAGCGTGCGGTTATCACCGGCGGCCGGAAGAAACGGCGGCAAAGTTTGTTGATATTGTGTTTGTTGATATTGTTTTGGATAAAACCGCCCAGCGTGTGTACCGGACAGGTGACTTAGCGCGATGGCGGCCGGATGGTTTGCTGGAAGTGCTTGGGCGGATCGATTTTCAAATCAAAATACGCGGGCATCGGGTTGAATTAGGTGAGATTGAAGCGTTATTGATGACACATCCTGCTGTGCGGGATGCGGTTGTCGTGGCTCAGGGAGAAAATGCGGAAGAGAAACGTTTGGTTGCTTTTGTGATTGTTTCAGGGCGCGCGTTGCAGCGCCAGACGCAAACTGGGATGAAAGAGGGTATTCAGCAATTTATCCGGGATGCACTGCCCGATTACATGTGTCCTGCCGCTATGGTTATCGTCGAACGTTTTCCGTTATCTGCCAGCGGTAAAATTGACCGTAAGGCATTTCCTCTTATCACTGCCGATGAATTGACCTGTCAGGCCGTGGAGCCACCCCAAAATGCCGTGGAACAAATGTTGGCCGAGGTGTGGAGCGGGTTGCTGAATGTGAAACAGATCGGGCGAAATTCACATTTTTTGCAATTGGGTGGTCACTCGTTGCTGACCATGAAAATGATGCTGGAATTGCGTCGCCGTGGCTTTATGGTGGATGCCCATACTTTGTACCAGTATCCGGTTTTGATGACGCTGGCGGCGCAATTGCAGGCGTGTGTCCGGCAAGGGGATACGCCTGATAGGGAGGTGTCCGGCACCGAAAACGCGGTTCCGTGGCCGCCGTTGAGTCAGGGTGAAATTGCGGTATTAGCGGCCGCGATCCCGGGTGGTATGACCAATATCAAAGACATTTATCCGCTGGGGCCATTGCAGCAAGGCATGTTTTATCACTCTCTTGCCCATAAGACCGGTGATCCCTATGTGCTTTGGCAAATTATTCGTTTCAGTCATGCGGATTTACTGCAAGCCTATCTTAACGCCCTGCGTTGTATTATCGCCCGTCACGACACATTTCGCGTCAGTATCCATTACGAAGGGCTTTCCCGTCCTGTGCAGGTCGTCTGGCGGGAAGCGGAACTGGGGGTGGAAGATGTGGGGGAAAAATGGCAACAGACAGGTGAAGAACGACATGAAGATTTACAGGCGGTGTTAACGCAGTATTGTAATCCGGCCATACAACGCTTCGATATGACCAAAGCGCCCTTACAGCGCTGTCTTTATTTCTATGATGCCAAACAGAATGAATGGGTATTGTTACACTTGCTGCACCATATGACGGTGGATCATACGACCATCGAAAAGATGCAGCAGGAGATAGAAGCCCAGTTGCTTTCATGCCGGTCACTTTCAGCCCAATCTTTTTCACCCCAACCTTTTTCATCGCCGCTTGCTGAGGAGGTGCCATTATCATTCAGGCAAACGATGGTGGATCTCTTCAATGCAAGCCGAATCGCAGGACAAAAAACGTTCTTCGACGATTTATTGCGGGATTATGTGCCTGCCCCCGCCCCGCTGGGCATTGATAAATATTTAAGCAGCGATATGGCGGCAGTGGCGGTGATTCAGGAGGCGTGGCGACCATTACCGGCGCAGTTGGGCGATCAAATACGTCAACAAGCTAAAACGCATGGTGTCAGTGTTGCTGCGGTTTTCCATCTGGCATGGGCCAAAGTGATTGCCTGTCTAACCGGACAAGATGATGTTGTTTTTGGGACCGTTCTGCTGGGACGAGGGTTTGCCGGCGAGGCTTCCGCCAATGCGATGGGGCAGTTTATCAATACACTGCCGCTGCGCATCCGTCTAAATAACCAGCCTGTGCTTGAATGCCTTTGGCAAACGCAGGATATCTTGATGCAGTTGGTCAAATATGAACAGGCATCGTTGGCTCAGGCACAAAAATCGGCACAAGCCGCGGCAATGAGTCCGCTGTTTATTTCATTACTGAATTATCGCCATAGTGAAGTGCATAATCTGCCTTCGGCTGAGCCATTTCAGGCACTGAATCCATCCCCCGTAGCAGGTATTCGCTATTCCGGCATTATGGAACGGACGAATTACCCTATTTCTATCAACGTTGATGATTTTGGCCAAAGCGATTTGGCACAAGGATTTGTGATTAATGCCCAGGTTGAACAGGCACTTGATCCGGAATTGATCTGTGACTACCTGCAAACTGCGTTACAGGCGATCGTCTTAACGTTGGCAAATACGCCGCACCGAAAAATCGGTCGCATTAATATCTTACCTGCCCAGGAAAAAGCGCGGTTGATGGCATGGAATCAGACAGAATCAGATTTTCTGCGTCATTCTTGTCTCCCTACGCTTTGCCTTCATACCCTGATTGAAGCACAAGTGCAGCGAACGCCGGATGCGATTGCGGTAGAGTTTGCCGATCAAGCATTGTGTTATCAAGCATTGTGTTATCAAGAATTGAGTTATGAACAACTGAACCAAAAAGCCAACCAACTGGCACGTTATCTGCGCACTGAACTTAACGTAGCGCCGGATACGTTGGTCGGTGTCTGCCTGGAACGCAGTATGGAAATGGTCGTGGCATTGCTGGCGATATTGAAAGCTGGGGGGGCGTATGTTCCGCTCGATCCCCGCTATCCCAGAGATCGGCTCGATTACATGCTGCATGATGCCGCACCCCGCGTCCTGTTGTCACACGGTGAAATTTCGGCAGAAATCAGTGCACTGTTGGTTGACTATGCGGCAAATACGGGTGCCAGTGTCATCGATTTGCATGCAGATGCGGTTAAGTGGTCTGCCCAAAACAGCGATAATTTGTCCACGGCGGATATTGGCCTGACGTCATCTCATTTGGCCTATGTGATCTACACCTCTGGCTCGACAGGGCGGCCAAAAGGGGTGATGAATGAACACCGCGGCGTTGTCAATCGCTTGGTGTGGATGCAGAAGGCTTATCCATTGAATGCCGGTGATGCCGTTTTGCAAAAAACCCCTTTCAGTTTTGATGTTTCCGTTTGGGAGTTTTTCTGGCCGTTAATGTATGGCGCCCGTCTGGTGGTGGCGATCCCCGAAGGGCATAAAGATCCCCGCTATTTAAGTGCCTTGATTTGTCAGCGCAAAATAACCACCCTGCACTTTGTGCCGTCAATGTTGTCGATTTTTCTGCAACATGCGTCTTCCGAAGTCAAATCTTGTATTCGGCAAGTGTTTTGCAGCGGTGAAGCGTTGCCGGCTCGCAGTGTATTACGGTTTCATGAACGGTTTGCTGATGTTGAATTACATAATCTGTATGGGCCGACTGAAGCCGCCATTGACGTGACCGCATGGGATTGCAGTGTGGGGAAAGTGGGGGCGTTAACTGAAAAAAGCGTCATTCCTATCGGTAAGCCGATTGACAATATTCAGCTCTATATTCTGGATGCTTATGGTCAGCCAACCCCGATTGGGGTTGTGGGAGAACTGTATATTTCAGGCATCGGTGTCGCACGTGGATATCTGAACCAACCTGAATTGACTGCGGAAAAGTTTATCAAAAATCCTTTCAGGCCAGATTCAGGTCAGAGGATGTATCGTACCGGTGATTTGGCGCGCTATTTACCCAATGGCGATATTGAATATTTGGGTCGTAATGACTTTCAGGTCAAATTGCGTGGCCTGCGCATTGAATTAGGGGAAATCGAAGCGGCATTGCTTTCGCATGACAGTGTTAAAGAGTGTGTGGTACTGGTACGGGAAGATACCCCCGGCGATGCGCGTTTGGTTGCTTATGTCATCGCTGCCGGCTCTTCATCTGCCTATTCTTCACCTGCCGACGATCCCGCATCAACAGACACGCGGCCAACCATGTTGAATCAGGCTTTGAAAGTACACCTACAGGCGTGTTTGCCGGCGTTTATGATCCCATCCTCTATTCTTTGGATAGAGGCACTTCCGCTAACCGCCAACGGTAAATTAGACCGCAAGGCATTACCCGCGCCTTCTGATATCTCCGTCATACAGACGGAAACCCTAGAGCCACCCCGTGCCGGAACCGAAACGAAATTGGCTCAACTATGGTCTGAGTTACTAAAAATAGATTCTTTGGGACGTCAATCGCACTTTTTCGAAGCGGGGGGACACTCCTTGCTGGCTGTCACACTCATGATGCGGATACAGCAAGAATTTGGGGTGTCGTTGCTTTTGAGTTCGATAGTCAGCCACTTGGATTTGGCTGCGCAAGCTGTACTGATTGAGGCTGAGTTGAGTCGTGCTCATGTGTTGTTATCGCCTGCATCGCCATCGTCAGTGCCATCTGCTGAATCGGCACCTATGGGGCTGATTCGGGCCTTGCCAACCCAAAAAGCGATCTATAAGGCGCTAAAACTGAACCCCCAGGATTTGAGTAACAATAGTTTTATTGCGCTTTCGTTCGAAACGCAGCCAGACCTTAAACGGCTGCGTCACCTGTTGCAATCAGTGTTTTCCCGCCATGTCGGGTTGAGTGCGCAATTTATGTTGCTTGATGGCGAGCTTTATTTGCAGCCTGCCAGACGTTTTGTCTTCCGGCTGGAAAAGCGCCAAAGCCTCGGCTCTCTGGACGAAGATTTGCGTGACTTTATCCGCCCTTTTTCGCTGGAGGATGGAATCAATGTCCGTGGCCGCTGGCTGGTTGCTGAACCAAATCCCATGTTACTGCTGGATTTTTCCCATGCCTGTATTGATGGGTCGGGTTTGAGGCAAATACTCAATGAATTAGCGGCTGCCAGTGAGCCGGATTCGGGCAAATTAGCGTCAGAAAGCCGTGCGGCCTGTTCCGGTATCAGTTTGGCGGACTATTCGGCACTGTTCTACGGCGAAGAATTTGTGACTCATAGTCAACAAAATGCCAATTTCTGGCACACGAAATTACAGGATTGGCTGCCTCCTGCTGATATTGAGACTGATATCGATATCGACAGTAAGCCAACCGTGACCGGCAGTTGCCTGGTGGCGGTGGATGCCAAACAAAAAGAGCAAATTGAAGCACTGACCTCCCGCTTGAAAATCAGCATGCCTGAATTCTTTATGACCGTGTTTTTACGGTTTAAAGCCTGTCTGGAATATTCCGCCAGTTTACGGGATGCCCCTGAACCGCAGACAGAACAACTTATCTCTACGATATTTCATGGCCGTGACCGACTGGAGCAACAGACGGTTATTGCGCCTTTGATGGTGCTGCTGCCTGTGCGCGTGCAATTGCTGAGTGAAGCCAATGATCTTGTCACGGCCGGCCTTGGCAACAATAACCTGGAGGATTTTGCCGTTGTCAGCACGGTGGTACGTGAGGCTTACCGACACTATCTGTTTGATGCACAAGCATTGTCGATGCGGTATCCGAGTCTGCCCAGACAAGCGTTGTTACCCACGACCTTTTTCGGTTATTTCCAAAAAGAGGGCTTTGACGGCCGTATCTGCGGCATTCCTTGCTGTCAGTTAGAAACCCCTCATGTTTCAGGCGGGCAATGGCATTGGAATCTGGTTTGTGAGATTGCCGAACATACGGCGGGTTTCGATATCCATCTGGAAGCACGCTCATTCAGGACGGCAAAAGGGGTGGAAGGGATGGAGAGTTGGGAAGCGTTGTTTAACTCGATTTTGCAAAACGCGCTGAATGTTGGGTGAAACGAAAAATAAAGTGGGAAATCGCGAAATGTTTATTAATGATCCTATTGCCCTAAATGCAAGAAAACAAGCAATAAAAGAGTATGTTAGCCAACAGTTGGATGCAGAATATCAGGGCTGTCCTTTTTTTGTGATGACACAACCTGTACCGGAGACGGGGACGGAGTTTGTCACCACGTCTTTGGCCTTGCCGGAAAAACTGAATGACAGAATTTTCACTATGGCCGCGGCTTCCCCATTGCATCGCTTATCGCTGTTTTCCGCCAGTATTCACTATCTTGCCTTTCTGCATTGTCACGAACCCGAAGGCAGCCTGACGTGGGCGCTTGGGGGAAGTGACTTAGCGGGTAATGCCGCATCAGGGGAGGGAGGCTATCTTATTCCGGCTAAATGGCATCTGACAGAAAAGGCGTTGGGGCAACCGGTAAAACGCCTGTTTGGTGAAGAGCTGATTCGATGGAGGCAGGTTGCTACGCTGGTGTCAGATATGCCGCCACAAACAGTGTCATCTGTTATGTCACCCGTGCCGGAAATTTTGCTGGGCTATTCGGAGAGCTTGCCGCCTTTGGGGGATTCCGCTTTTGAAGGGGCGCAGACAACCCGCTATTCATTAACTCTCTGGCTGCAAGCGCACCCAGAAAAAACCTCGCTGTATATGCGATTTGATCCACACAGGGTAGCACCAGAACTGATTGAGTTATTGATGGCGCGGGTGGTTTGTTTATTGAACAATATGGTATTTGAGCCGATTGAACCGCTGACATCAATGTCTTGGATACCGGAGCAAGAGCAAGAGAGAATCCGCGCGTTGTCCGCACCGGTGGCCGCACAGTCACAAACTTTGCAATATCAAAATGTAGCCCAGGCGATTACGGCGTCGATCCGCGAAAGGGCGGACACCCCATTTCTGGAGGTGGGGGATAAGACGGTTAACTTTACCCAGTTGGCGCAGTACACCGAGAACTTACTGAGGTTAGCCCAATTTCCCCAATGGGGATCGCTGGGGGATTGTGTGTTGATTGTGGGAGAGAAAGGCGCAGAAACCACGCTCGCGGCAATGGCGTGTATACGGATTGGCAAGCCATTTTGCCTGCAATCGAGTCGCGCACCGAAAAAGCAGCTATTGGATGTGATCGAACTGCATCAAACGAAGACCGTATTATTGCAGAAGATGCCGCAAGACAATGACCAGATGGAAGGCTTTTTCCGTCGTCATGGCTGTCAGGTGGTAATGTTACCGGATTATCATCCCGCAGCCCTCAAATCGGGCGCAGGTGAATTAAATTCCGCGTCATCAGCGTCGTTGCTGGCCGAATGGTTATCGCAAGGAGAAGCCGTCAGCCCTGATGCGAGTTTATTTGTGGTCATGACCTCAGGGAGTGAAGGAAAGCCAAAAGGCTGCATAAATACCCATCAGGCATTGCTTAATATCAGTGCAGAAACGCAGATTCTGAATTGTTCGGCTGGCTCTCGATTTGCCTCCCTGTCCAACCCTATATTCGATTATTTTGTGCTGGAATGCGTACAGGCGTTGACGCAGGAGATGGTCTTAGTCATGGCACCGGAGGAGGCGCGCATGGATGCGAAAAAATGCGTCGAATTTTTGCAGGAAAACCGGATTAACCTGCTGTTCACCACCACCGTATTTGCTGAAGACATCATGGAACAAGGGGATATTCCCTCACTGCGACAACTTTATTTTGGTGGAGAAAGTCTGAGGACGTTCCAAAAGAATAATTACCAGCTATTTAATCTCTATGGTCCCAGTGAAACCGGCGTGCTGACCACGTATTTACCTATTGAGCACAATGACCAAAAAATAACGATCGGTAAGCCATTTGGCGGATATCAATGTGCCGTGGTATTTCCTGATACGCTGGAGCCTTGCCCCATCGGTGTTGCCGGGGAGCTGTTGATAGGGGGGATGGGGGTCGGTAAGGGGTACTTTAACCGCCCCGATCTCACTGAACAGGCCTTTATCAACCTGAATACCGTCTGGCTGTCAGGAAGATATTATCGCAGTGGCGATCTGTGCTGTTGGGATACTCAGGGAGAGCTTGAAATTCTGGGCAGGCGTGATCGTCAGTTAAAAGTGAATGGCTTCCGCATCGAATTGGATGCGGTTGAAAAGCATGTACTGAATTTACCGATGGTATCTGAGGCCGCGGTCATTGGCATAGAAGACAAACGGGGACATGCTCACTTAGGCGTGTTTATTGTTGTGACCGGGGAAAGCCGGATCACAGAACAAAATATCAGGCAAGCCTTATTAAGCAGGATGCCGGCTTATATGGTGCCAAGCCAGATTATTCTCGTCTCTGAATTACCACTGACACGCACAGGTAAACTGGATCGGCAGGCATTGAAACAGCGAATGGGTCAAACGGCTTCCGGGCAGCTTGCCCGACCCCGTGGAGAGACGCAAGAATGGCTGGTAGCCTGTTGGGGACGGCATTTAGAATTGGAAGCGGATGCGGTGTCAGTGGATAAAAGTTTTTTTGCATTAGGTGGGCATTCGTTGCGGGCGGTGAGAGCGCTGGCAGAAATTCAGCAAAAGTTTGGTCAGGTTATCTCTTTGCAGGAGTTTTTCCAAAACGACACCATTGCAATGCTGGCAAACCTGATTGACTCGCGGGATACCCCTGACAAGAGCGTGACAACAGAAGGTTTCCTGAATCTGTTGAAAGCCGCTCCCCCGCTTCCGCCTGATGGGTGTGGGCCGTTATCGGCGCAGGAAGAACGGCTTTATGCTCAATATCGTCTGTATCCTGATTCACGGGTTTATCTTGTTCCGCTGAAAATCCCTTTACCCGATAAAATCTTGGTTGATGCCGCTGAAACGGGTGTAGTTAAAACTCGTATAGTTAAAAGCGCATTACAGACGTTGCTGGATCGTCACGATATTTTACGTACCCGATACCGCATCAACAGCGAAGGTATCCCCTATGCAGAGATATTGCCGTCGCTGTCCGTTGACCAGATCCTGGCCGAGGATCAAAGCCACTGGTTGCAAATGCAGGCGCAGGCTTTCGATTTGGAGGAGGGACCACTGTTGCGGGGGTATATGCAGCAGATGGGGACAGAACCCGCCTGTTTGCAGCTACAGATCCACCATATCCTGATGGACAAACCTTCGCTGGAAATTCTCCAGTATGAATTTGAGCAGCTATTGGTTCATGCCCCGCTGGCTCCGGTTGCGCTGAGTTACCGATGCTATGCCACGGCGCAGATGAATGCCCGCCAGCATCCTATTTGGGCGCAGGCCGAAACGTTCTGGAAAAACTACATAGAGGGGTTGGAGTTTGATCCGTTCGGACATGGTGCCATTGAGGTGGGCGGCAAGATCAGGCACACCACTTGGGCGCTGTCGGTTGAGCATGAGCAGGACATGAAACGGCTGTGTCAGTCATTGAACGTGACACCCGCCATGCTCTTTCTGGCGATATGGGGACTGACCGTGGCACGTGAAGGGCGCAGCAATCTGTTTTCTATTTCCGTCGCTAATGCGTTGCGCCCGAAATATGTGCTGAATACGGTCGGCATGTTTGTCTCTTTGTCTCCCTGTGCATTTCGTTTGGATCAATCCGTTGGTTGTTTTGAGCAATTTATCAAGACGCTGGCAAATGAGCAGTGGCAGGCCGCAGATCACCTGTTTTTCCCGGTTGAAGAAGCCTTCGCGTTGCTGAGTTGTGATCCGAAAATGTTCGGCAGCAATCCATTACAGAATGTCTCCTATGCTTTCATTGATATCACAGATGATGTGGCAGAAGGGAGCCATAAAACGCCGGATGAGGATCAGGTATTGGAGCAGGCAGACGAGGCGATTAATCTTTCCGTTGTCTCTACTGCGCAAGGTTATCGATGGGTGCTGGAATCTCACGCGAATGTCTTCACTGATGCACAAATAGCGGCTCTTGTCGCCAGTTATCAGACGATTTTTCAACAGGTTCTGCATCATAATCCTGCTGTTTTGCTGGTTAATGAATTGATCGTGTCCGATAAAGAGGCACAGAAAGCGTTTCGGCCGAGACAACGGCGTGCATCGTATCTTCCCATTGACAGCATGTTGTTGACGGCATTCCAGACATTGGGTGATCGCCCTGCGGTGATTGAAGGTGACAGCGTTGTGACTTGGGCGGCGTTTGCTGCATTAACAGCCAGCTATGCGCAAATGTTAAACAATAGCACGATCCGGCGGGCATTGATTATTGGGCGTGCGGGAAGCCAGATGCAGGCATTTCTGGCAGCCTGTTTTCTCACACGTACTACTTATCTGGCATTGGAAGCAGGAACCCCGGAAGAGCATATCGAGGAAGTGATTCGCCATGCAGCACCCGATCTGATTGTGAATTCGGCGATAGAAGACGTTGAAACCGGTGCTGTGACGGTGGATTGGCACGATTTTCACAGTGTGAAATCCCGCGCTGATAACCCCATTGCCTGGATACTGTATAGCTCAGGTACGACGGGATGTCCGAAAGGTATTTGTGTCACGGCGGACAGTGCAGCGCAATATCTTGACTCACTCATCAATAGGTTGGGGTTAAGGTCATTATTCTCAGTGGAACAGCAGGGGATACGGGTGATTCAACAATTTTCCCCCAGTTTTGACGGCCATATTGAAGAGATCTTGTTGCCTTGGGCACTGCACGGGACAA
This sequence comes from Xenorhabdus doucetiae, assembly GCF_000968195.1. Taxonomy (NCBI): domain Bacteria; kingdom Pseudomonadati; phylum Pseudomonadota; class Gammaproteobacteria; order Enterobacterales; family Morganellaceae; genus Xenorhabdus; species Xenorhabdus doucetiae. The sequence continues at coordinate 2,902,082 of NZ_FO704550.1, read as the reverse complement.
GTGTGATTGCTGATCGCTATAGCCTATTGGATGAGCGGAAAGCGAAAGCGTTTTTGGCTCGTCACCGGCCAGATATCGTTTCTGCTGCGCCGGCACTTTTCTCCGCCTGGAACCGGATGCCTGATTTATCTCCCTTACCCCAAATCTGCATCAGCGGAGGGGACTTTCTGGCAACCGGAGATATTGATCAATTAATGGCGCGCACGCAGGTTTGGAACAGTTATGGCCCGACAGAAACCTGCGTTGCTGTTTCGATGGTGAATTGTGCCCGATTGTCGTCAGACACCCTACTTTCTATCGGTGAACCTTTGGATCACGTCTCTTTTGCTGTGGTTGATCAACACGGGGCCGGCCTCAGAGCCGGTCAATGGGGCGAATTGGTGATCTATGGCGATTTTGAACATCACTGCTATTTGAACGATCCTCTCCAGACTGATCACAAATTTGGGCGGGATGAGCAGGGGACTTTCTTCCGCACCGATGATTTAGCGATGGCGGATAAAGAGGGGTTGTTTTATCTCAAAGGGCGCATGGATGATAGTTGTAAGGTTCGCGGCAATTTTATTGGTCTGGGTGAACTGGAAAACCGGGCAAGGCAGTATCCGGGGGTACTCGCGGCGGGGGCGGCGGTCGCTTTCTCTGGAACACCGGAAGCCTGTCTGGTACTGGCGATTGAAGGAAAAGAGTCTATTCAGTCTGGATTGCAGCAGTATCTGGCACGTCATTATCCGCGTTCCCATCTGCCTTCGGCAATATTTCTGGTAGAGCGCCTGCCACGCACAGAAATAGGCAAGATGGACAGGCAACGGATTGTGCAATGGTTTCAGGCGTGGTTTGAGCAGGCGCAGCAGGCGCAAGATCCAATAACCGAAGAGACACTGCAAAAGCTGATGGATTGCTGGAGAGCCTGTCTGGGTTATAAAGGAACACTGACACCGAATTCCGATTTCTTTCTGATATCGGGCTCATCGTTGAGTGCCGTGCGTTTGGCCAGCCAGTTGGAAAATATGTTTGGCGTTATGTTTAGCCCCGTTGATGTGTTCCGCCATGCAACGGTGAGTGAACAGTGGTCGTTGATTAAGGCACGGCAGAAGCTCAATGAAAATGAAGGGGCGATATTGGGTGAAAAGTACCTGAATGTGGATGATCCCACGCTGCCCAAATTGCTCCTGTTACCGCCGGCATTAGGCAGACTGGTAGAGTTACAGGCGTTGGCAAATCATTTGGCCGGGCGGGTGACCGTTTCTGTTTTGATGATGCAGCCCAATATCGTTGAAAATCTGTCAGAGCCAGCGTTTAAAACCGCGCTGCTTAATGCCTTGAAAGCGCAGGTTGAAACAGAGCCAGACTCTCCAGCGCGGCCATTGTGGTTGGGAGGGTATTCCATCGGCGCTGAAATGTTGGCCGCATTGCTGCAACAGGAAATATTACAAAATATAGACAAACTGATTTTTTTCGATCCGAATCTCAAAACCAACCTATTTGGCGGTCATGCACTGTATGCCGAATTTATGACTTTCTTCCGTGAAATTAACCACTCGGTTGGCGAAGGTATTGAGATTAACGCTGATACTGATGCCGAAACACTACGCCAGATATCCCCTGCGCTCTATCAAGAGTGGCGTCATTATGTATTGCAGCACCAATTACTCGAAAACAAGACATTCCATGAACGGATATTGGCACTGCCATTAACGTCTGTTCCCATTGAGATGTTCTTTTCTGACGATGCGGACACCGAAGCTATGGATGCGCTGATGCAGCAACGGCAAGGGCAGGTTTCTATCCATCGCCGCAGCGGTAATCACTTTGAGTTCATTCAACGATTATCGGCTGATGACTTTATAGATTCAGAACAAGGTAAGGGATCATGAGTGCAGAAATAAGAGAAGATTTGGATATCGCGGTTGTTGGTTTAGCCGGCCGGTTTCCGGGAGCAGAAAACGGGACTGAATTTTGGCGCAATCTACTGATGGGGGTGGATGGCATCTCCCGCTTTACCGAAGAAGAATTGCTTCAGGCAGGGCATGATATCAAAAAAATAGGCCATAAAGATTTTGTTCCGGTTAATGGGGTGTTGGAAGGTGCCAACTATTTTGATGCGGCGTTCTTTGGATACAGTCAGGCAGAAGCCGCATTGTTAGATCCGCAAACCCGTTTGATGATGCAGTGTGTCTGGCATGCTTTGGAGAATGCCGGTATTGATCCAGCCAAACGGGGGCGCAATATCGGATTATTCCTGGGGGCTCGCAGCACCATCCCGTGGACAATGCAGGCGATGTTGTCTGAACAGGTTGAAAATGTCGGGGGATTTCTGGCTTCCCAGTTAGCCAACAAAGACGCCATGAGTACACTGATCTCCTGGAAGTTGGGGCTGGAAGGTCCCAGTTTTACCCTCCAGACCGCGTGTTCAACCAGTTTGGTCAGTGTGCACCAAGCCGTGCAGAGTTTGTTGAGCGGTGAATGTGATTTTGCGGTTGCGGGTGGAGTGAGCCTGTTGTTACCCCAACAAAATGGGCATACCTATCAGGAGGGAATGCTGTTTTCAAAAGATGGCAAAACCAGAGCCTTTGATGCAGAAGCGACCGGCAGCGTGTTTGGCAGTGGCTTGGGCGCGGTGGTATTGCGGCGGGTTGGGGAGGCTATTGCGGATAACGATCCTATCTGGGCAATCCTTAAAGGTTCAGCGATTAACAATGACGGCACCCGTAAGGTCGGCTATACCGCGCCGAGTGTCAAGGGGCAAGCGGATGTGATCCGTACCGCTTTGCAGATGGCCGAAGTCGATGCCGCGGATGTGGATTTTATTGAGTGTCATGGTACGGCAACCTCATTGGGGGACAGCATTGAATTCATGGCATTGCGTGAAATATTCAATCAAAGCCGCTCCTTTGGTGTAAATCAATGTGCCTTGGGTTCGGTGAAAACCAACATAGGGCATTTGGATTCGGCGGCGGGTATCGCCGGTTTCATCAAGATGGTGATGGCAATCAGATATGGAGTGATCCCGCCTACGTTACATTTCCAATCCCCTAATCCACAGTTGGGATTGGAGCAGTCACCGTTTTATATCAATACGTGTGCTGAACCATGGCCTGCCAAATCAGGGAAATTGAGAATCGGTGCTGTGAGTAGTTTTGGTATTGGTGGAACCAATGCGCATATAGTGTTGCAACAATCTATTTTTGCTTCTGCTATATCCAGGCCTGAAAGAGGGGGCAATGGAGACAAAACTTATTATTTTCCATTCTCTGCGAAAAATAAGGCATCGCTGGCGCTGCAATTGGAGTCGGTTTCTCACTGGTTAGTACAGCAATCTTATTTGGATCTCCATGCGTTGTCCCACACGTTAAGTCAGCGGCATTGTTTTTCGTGCCGGATCATGTTTATCGCAGACGCAAAATTTGTGTTGATGCAGCAAATTAAAACTTATCTGGAATTAGAAGAAGAGGATGATGAGTTAGCGTTGATCCCTCAGTTTTTGGCAAAGGGCGCGGTACCCGCAGATGAGCGTACAGAAATACTTGCCGCTATCCGCGGTTGGATATCGGGTCAGACACAAGAACCGGCAAAATGGCTGTTCCCTCCTTTTGACGGACAACCACTTATCGATGTTCCCGGATATGCTTTCATACGTGAAGATCATGGCGCAGGGCATATTACCGATAAACGTTGGGCGCAAATTTCGGCGGTGATTGCGGCGACAGATGGCAATAATTTGTCCAGAAATAGCGCAGGATTATTACTGCCATTCTGGAAACCCCACCGTTTACCGAAAGTGCCATTACCGGAAAAAACAGCGGAAAAAACATCTCATTCCCTGTTACTGATCGATCAATTACTCCTTGATCGCGCTTTGGCATCACAAGCACGGGCTTGGGTTGACAGCAGCCAAATTGAGACGGTTAAGCTGAATATATTGTGTCCAAAGCAAGTCCGAAACGCGCTGGTAGGGTTATCGCCCGGTTTGCATAAAAACCGCGCGCTGGTGTTGTCATTAGCGTTTCCGGCGGATGGCTTTTCTTTTGCGCCAGATTCCCTGCAAACCTTATCTGAGCTGGGTAAGGTGTTGGCGGAGAGTGACTTTTCTGCCTTTAATTCCGTGCATATTTATTTAATCGCATCAGCCGTGATCGGGGACGGGAATGATTCGGCTGAATCTGTTTTAACCGAAGCTGCGCTCAAGGCATTGGCGTTGGTGCTCCCGCAAGAGATACCGGGTATCGATTGTGCATTCTTATCTTTGCAGGAGCCTAATGCGGATGCCTTGACCCGATTGCTGCAAACACCACTGCATGGCCCTTTGAAACTGAATAGTGAGGGGTTGTTTGTTGAAGATTTCCGCTGCCCAGATGCGGAAGAAAATGAAGTGGTGGATGAATCCGATTTCATGGGAAAAACCTATGTGATTACGGGAGCTGGCGGCAGGATGGCCAAGGCGATGGCAAAAGTCATTGCGCAGCGTTTTCAGGGGCGGTTAGCGTTGATCAGTCGCCAGTCCGCGGATTCAGCAGCGATGCAACGTTTATTACTGGAGTTGAAAGAGGACGGTGCCGGAGCGGTGGAAATTTTCCCGTATGCGCTGGAACGTGAGGAAGCAGCGTTGGCACTGTTTGAATCTATCCGTCATCGCTTGGGGGATATTCATACCGTGATCCATGCGGCGGGGGTAACGGAGGGCGACTCTTTTTCTCCGTTGGTCACGCTTAATGCAGAACACTATCGTGCACAACTCCAGCCTAAAGCGCAGGTTGCTGCCGTGCTTGCCAACGTATTTGAAAGCATTCCGGTTGAATACTGCTTTATGACGTCTTCCATGTCGGTATTTTTCGGCGGCATTGCCCATGCCCCGTATGCGACAGCCAATTTATTTCTGGATGGTTGGGGGCAGAGACAAAACCGGCAACCCCAAAATCCCCGCTGGATTGTCGTGAACTGGGAAACGGTGCATTTTGATGAGCAATCTCGTCCGACTGAGATACTGACTTGGGGAAGCAATGAAGTGGCTTTTTCTGCGGCTGAATTCCCCGCTTTGTTTGAACGCAGTTTGCGTGAATATGATCGTGAAAATCAGAAAATCTTCTCTGCGGGTCAGTTTATGGACCGGTTATATGCGTGGGGAGGACGACGCATTGCCAATGGCAACGGCAATAGCAAGCGGCAAGTAACCAATAGCATCAAATTGAAACCCAGACCAGAAACCTTGCCGTCTGTTTATCAATCACCCGTTAATGAGACGCAAAAGGAGATTGCCGCAATCTGGAGTCAGATCCTTGGCATTGACGGTATAGGTATTGATGACAAATTTATGGCGTTGGGTGGGGATAGTTTAAAGACGATTGTGATGGCAGAAAAAGTGTATAAAAAACTCGGCAAGCGGATTGCCATTCAGGATTTCTTCGCCCAGCCCACTATACGTGAGATTGAACGGCAGTTTCTTCATGAGCAGGAATATTCTCCATCAATGTTGCCCGCCATTGATTTATACGATCCCATCGTCGCCAGCGCCGATCAGGATTTACTGTATATACATCAAATCACGTTTGCCAATGGCAGCTATAACATGCCAATGGCTTTCCGGTGTCCTCGTTCAGTCAGTGCAACGTCCATTGCAAGGGCGATAGAGCAAGTTGCTGACCGGCATCCTGTGTTGAAATGCTTGTTTGAAAGGCAAGGCGCGGATTTGATGATGTTGCCTCAACGTGATGTCACAGTGGGCATGTTGATATCTGAGGCGGGAGACAAGCCGGAAGAAAACCTCGCGCGTTTGCAGCAATTCGCCAATATGCCTTTCGATCTCCATACGGAACTGCCCATTCGGGCCATGATGTTGACAGGATCAGAGGGGTTGCCCTTCCATCAAGTGCTTATTGTGGTTCATCATATTGTCTGTGATGCGGTTTCTTTGGGAATTCTTGCGGATGATTTTCAACGCTTGCTGCAAGAATTGCCACTGCCGGTGCCGGAATACAGTTTCGCTGCCTATCGACGCGACAGACAGGCGTCTGAAAGCAAAGATAAGGTTCGGAAAGAAAAGGCTTATTGGCTTGCTAATCTGTTACCTCTGCCTGCTCCGTTATCGCTGCCTGTGGCGGAAGGGTATGACTGGCATACCGATACGGAAAAGGCGCGGGGTATTACGCTGGAGAGCGATCTTTCCCCACAAACCAGCATTGAAATCAGGCGGTTATGTGACGAACTGGGTCTGCCTCCCTTTGTGTTCTTCTTGGGGGCTTTTGGTGTCTTGATTGCCAAAATTACCCGTGCCGACGCTTTCTTGCTTGGTGTTCCGGTGACAGGGCGTATGCAGCCAGAAGAACTGGCACTGGTCGGTTATCTTGTCAACATGCTGGCCTTAAAGATGGAGCCGGAAACCGATCTGCCGGTGGCGGATTATCTGCTGCAACTTCATGCGCAGTGGGCTGAAAGTATACCTTACCAGACTTACCCGATGAGTGCGTTGTTGGACGATTTGAGCGCTGAACGCCAACTGCAAAATCGTCAGGGTAAACATCCGTTGTTTGATGTGGTGTTCGGTTATCTGCCTGTGAGCCTGAGTGGGGCTGATGAAAATAATGACATTAATGGAGAAAGCGGGTTTTCCCGACTTGAATTGACGTTAGAGGCGGTTAAGTTCGATTTGGCAATGGATGTATCTGAAACCAGGGACGCTTTTAATTGTACGATACAGCTTCGCCAACCGATGTTCAGCGAAACCATCGGTAAGGCAATATTGGATTATTTCTTTGTATTGATAGATGAAATTATCGCTAACCCTGAAGAGGAAATACAAGAACTGCTTAAAAACCTCAATCATGGGCATACGCCGGAATTGTTCGCCCAAGCGAACGATCAGGATATCGAATCAGAGTTTAATTTTTAGGGAGCAGAAAAATGAATTTTTTCAGTCATGCCTGGAATGCACTCGGTGATATTGCGATGTGGGCACACGAAGAGGTGAGCATTTATCGACGCAATAAGAAAACCGTGCGAGAAATGACCAGCCCGGATGCGTTGGCGCGTCTGGGATCGGCAGAATATCGTCAGGTGGAAAAGGTTGCTGATATCTCAATCGCTGAGTTTAATGAACGCTTTTTGATGAAGAGAGAGCCTGTTATTGTCTCTGATGGCCTGAGGGGATGGAAAGGGAAGCAAATCTGGAGCTTTGACTACTTTACCCAAGCATTCGGTGATATGTCAGTGCAGTTACAGGATGCGGGATTCAAACCACAACAAGTAGTAGAACTGCGTACTTATTTGCAGGCAATTTCTTCATTGCCCGCGGTTGAACTGGGTGAGATAAACGATGACCTTAATTATTTAAGGTACACTTATGATACTTTTTTTAAACATCTGTTGTTCACGTGGGGATTAGGGAATTGGGTCAAAACCCATTCGTTTAGCTTTCTGGCATTTCAACGTATTCAGGAGCATTGGCACAGACCCTATTTCCTGCCCGCAAGTGGTTATAAGATCCCTTGGGTTCAATTTGGGACTCTCCAGCCCAATAAGAGAATGTGTCAGGATTGGGGACTCTATTTTTCAGCGCCGGGAGCGTGTACCCGCTTGCATGTTGACGGAATGCGAACCAATGCGCTGTTATGCCAAGTGGAAGGCAGAAAAGCGGGATGGATTTTTTCCGCTTCGCTGGAAGATGTCGTCAGAAATACCGCCGAAGGACGGGCTGATTTATCAGGCTCAGAAAGCCTGTCCGTAGATCAAAAATCCATGCCGCAAGGGAACAGGGAAGAAGCGCTGAAAAACCCGCACCATAACGCAGATCGTATCTGGCAATTTGATTTGTTACCGGGTGAGATTATGTTGATACCTAAAGGCTTATCTCATGAGGTGCATACATTATCTCCCAGTATTTCCCTGACGTATAACTTTCTCACCGCGCCGGAATATCGGGACTATTTTGATTTCAAAAGCCAACGTGGTGAAGGTTGGATCGCCAATTCCGCAATTGCTGCCGTCCCTGAATTTATTCTAATTCATCAACGCAACTCATCAGTACAAAGTCTTTCCTGCTAATTTATCTGAGGAATACAAAGATAAGAATAACGCATTGATGGATCATGACACTTTGCGTTTTTTTGAGCAGTATAGGCGAGCATCTCCAGAGATTCGCTGATTTGCTGAATAGTCGAATTGTGTAGAGTGCTTACTAATCCTAACTTAAGCGAATAAAGTGAGTAAGAAGTATGCCTTTATTTTCAAAAACGATAACTGATTTTTGGCAAGCTCCATTATTAAATGGGGATATTATTTATAGTGATGATGTTTTTACTATCGCCACCAATGCTAATCTGGAAGAAGAAGATCGATTGATGGTATTGGAAACCACCGATGGCCGGATTATGGCGGTTATGACGCCTGAAATGGCTGAAAAAGCAGGGCTTTATCATCAAGAAGAGATGTCTGAATCCCGCTTTCGCCAGAAATTAAATCAGGCGGACATAACGCTGCATGGGGCAGATTATATTTTCTATTTTTCAGAAGAGGAAAAGAGCAAATTATTGCAGGAAAATGCGGGCAGCACACTGCGCCAGCTAACGGAAGAGGAAGATGAAGACGTTTTCTCTGAGTTTCAATCTTCCGCTTCGGAGCAGGATTTGGATAATGCTTATGTTGAATTGGAACACTGGGCGGTATTCGGCTCTTTTGAGCAAAACCACCTGATCAGTGCGGCCAGCATGTACCCGTGGAATAACGCACAAATTGCCGATATGGGCGTGCTGACCCTAGAATCTTTCAGAGGCCAAGGCCATGCCAGAAAAGTCGTGCGGGCAATCAGCCAATATGCTTACGCCCACGGCTATGAACCTCAATACAGGTGCCAGCTCGATAATCTTGCGTCTTTGGCATTGGCAAAAGCCGCAGGTTTGACATTGTTTGGCAAGTGGGAGCTGGTTTCTCCTGATTCAACCCATTGAGTCATATCTGCACTCAAGCAAACTGAACTGAATAAGTTAATCTGAAATACGCTTTTCATCTTCCAAGTTGCAGCCAGCCAAGCTGCAACTTGAGTGCCATTGCTTATCAACCTTTTGAAACCCAATAAGATAATAGCCACTATGTCAAAACTTAAAATAGCTGTGGTTGGGGGCGGTAATATCGGCTCCAGCCTTGCCTTCGATTGCGCGCTGCGGGGGCATGATGTTGTTGTGATTGAAAAAGATGCACTTTCTTGCCAGCGCAGTCGAGAGAGTATTGGGGAAACCGCCAGTTATGCTCCGCTGTTCAGTCCGCTTGCGAAGGGAAAGCCCCCTGAAATGATACTGCAAAATATCATTTGGTCGCAGGACTTACAGGCTGTGGCTGATTGTGAGTTTGTCGTGGAAAATATCACGGAGAATATTGCGTTAAAACAGGCGTTATATACCCGTATGGCGGAGTTTATTGCCCCCTGTGCGGTATTGGCGGCAAATACTTCCTGTATTCCCATCACTAAACTGGGTTCGTTCCATCGTGTCCCATCTCAGGTGATTGGCGTACATTTTATGAATCCGGTGTATTTGAAACCTACCGTTGAAGTGATTATTGGCCTTACTACTTCTGAACAGACGCAAAAGCGGTGCTTGGAGATCCTGGCGTTACTGGGTAAAACGGCTGTTGTGGTAAAAGATGGCCCCGGTTTTGTTTCTAACCGGATTTCCCATTTATTTATGAATGAGGCGGCGTTCACTGTGCAGGAGGGACTCGCCCAACCCGCGGATGTGGATGCGATATTTAAAGGCTGTTTTGGCCATAAAATGGGGCCACTGGAAACGGCTGATTTGATTGGTATTGATACTGTCGTTAACTCTCTTGATGTGCTCTATCAGATGTTTCAGGATTCAAAATACCGCGTTTGTCCGTTAATGCAAACAATGGTTGATGCAGGCCGTTTAGGCCGCAAAACCGGCCAGGGTTTTTATACGTATTAAATTTTGTTGGTATTTTGAAGTACGGCGGGTATATCCATAAAAAATCGCCCTGTTTTATCAGACATTTTATTTTTCAGCCGGATAAAACAGTGGCGATTTACGCACAATCATCAATGAAACAATCATCAATGAAACAGAAAAAGAGGAAATATTCCTCAGGGATTTTTTCTGTTATTTTTTGATCCGCATGATGACGGATTCACCGACGGTTACAGATCCACTGACTTTAGTTAACTCTTTAATTTCGTCCATGTTAGAAATAACAACAGGCGTTAAAGTTGATTTAGCCCTTTCTTCCAGAAATGCCAGATCAAACTCTAAAACCAAATCGCCTTTTTGTACCCGCTGACCTTCTTCGGCAATACGTTTAAAACCTTCGCCTTTCAGTTCAACGGTATCAATACCAAAATGGACGAATAGCTCAATACCACTATCAGATTCGATAGAAAAAGCGTGATTAGTTTCGAAGATTTTACCGATGGTGCCATCAACTGGCGCGACAATTTTGTTGCCGGTGGGTTTAATGGCAATACCATCCCCAACAATTTTTTCGGCAAAAACAACATCTGGAACATCTTCGATATTGACTATTTCACCTGATAATGGGGCGATAATTTCAATACTGCCGCTGTTTTTTTTATCGTCTGAAACCAGAGATTTCAATTTATCAAGCAGACCCATGAATCTTCTCCTAATTGTTTTAATGGGACCGTATTCTGGCTAATTTTTTAGCAGAGTGTTTTTTCTCTGGTAAAGGTGTCAACCAAATCCATCAATTCCTGTGCGGTTGGCTGAGTTAAGGCTTGCTCTGCCAGTGCCTTTGCATCATCGTAATTCGTATTACGGATGATTTTCTTAATGCGTGGAATTGATATTGCACTCATACTGAACTCGTCCAACCCCATGCCCAAGAGCAACAGCGTGGCGCGCTCATCACCGGCAAGTTCTCCACACATGCCTGTCCATTTACCTTCTGCGTGTGAGGCATCAATCACCTGCTTGATTAAGCTCAACACCGCTGGTGACATTGGGTTGTAGAGATGAGAAATCAGCTCATTACCACGGTCTACCGCAAGAGTATACTGAGTTAGATCGTTTGTCCCAATACTAAAAAAGTCAACTTCTTTCGCAAAATGATGAGCAATGGTTGCAGCGGCAGGCGTTTCCACCATGATGCCAACTTCAATTGATTCATCAAATGCCTTGTTTTCATTACGTAACTGCGCTTTGAGTAATGCAAGTTCGGCTTTCAATTCCCGTATTTCTTCAACAGAAATAATCATTGGGAACATAATGCGAAGTTTACCAAATGCAGAAGCTCTCAGGATAGCACGTAATTGAGAATGTAAGATCTCTTTACGGTCAAGGCAAATTCGGATCGCGCGCCAGCCGAGGAAGGGGTTCTCTTCTTTGGGCAGATCCATGTAAGGCAGATCCTTATCACCACCGATATCCATCGTACGAATAATGATGGCTTGATTCCCTACGGCTTCGGCAACCGCTTTATAAGCTTCGAACTGTTCATCTTCGGTTGGCAGGGAATCGCGATCCATAAACAGAAATTCAGTGCGGTATAAACCGATGCCTTCGGCACCATTACGTTCAGCACCCATGACGTCACGCACCGTACCGATATTGGCGCAAACTTCAACTTGGTGACCATCCAAGGTGATGGCTGGCAAGTCTTTTAGCTTCGCCAGTTCAGCTTTTTCGGTGAGATACTCGTTTTTCGCTGTTTTCAGTTTCTCGATTTCGTTGTCAGATGGGTTCACATAAATGTGGTTATTAACCGCATCCAGAATCAGGTAACTGCCATTTTTGATTTGCTTGGTCGCATTGGTTGTCCCCACAATCGCGGGTAATTCCAGCGAGCGAGCCATGATGGAAGTATGGGAGGTTCGGCCGCCAAGATCGGTGATAAAGCCCAATACCTTGTCCAGATTGAGCTGGGCGGTCTCTGATGGGGTCAGGTCACTGGCAACCAAGATGACTTCTTCTTCAATGGAGCCTAAATCGATAATGGGCATATCCAGAATATTTTTCAGTAAGCGCTTGCCAATATCACGGACATCGGCGGCTCGCTCTTTCAAATATTCATCATCCAGTTCTTCCAGCGCCTTGGCCTGATCTTCAATCACAGAATAGACGGCGGCATCTGCTGTTGACAGGTTTTTTTTAATCAGCGTAATAATTTCCTGCTCCAGCTCTTCATCTTCCAGCAACATAATATGGCCTTCGAAGATTTCAGCCTTTTCTGCACCCAGATTTTTTTCGGCGGTTTTTCTGATTATCTCTAATTGTGCGGAAGATTTGTCGCGGCCTTGCTTAAAGCGGGAAATTTCTGGTTCGACTTGTTCAGGGATAATTTTTTTCTGATTGATAATGATGGGATCTTCTTTCAGTAATAGCGCTTTACCGAAAGCAATTCCTGGTGATACTAAGATGCCTGAAATCATATTATATGACCTTACTGCGGGTGGTGACTTTTCATTGAGCCTTTAGAAAAGAGGCTCAAAATATCCCCAGATTTTATTATGCTGGGGATAAACTGAATGAAATAGATTGGCTTGATTGAGCGAACAATTATTCCAATTCACCCATCAATTTAACTAAATGTTCAACCGCCTGTTGCTCATCTTCGCCTTCAGCAGCAATCGTTACGACTGTACCTTGAGTCAATCCCAGCGTTTGTAATTTGAACAGGCTTTTTGCGCTGGCAGACTTGCCTCCAGAAGTCAGGGTAATGTCAGAAGCGAAGCCTTTTGCTTCTTTGACAAATTGTGCCGCAGGGCGAGTGTGGAGGCCGTTTGGTGCAGTAATAGTAACTTCTTGCTGGAACATAGTATTTCCTCAATAACTTAAATATTTGTTGATAAGCCAAACGAATCCAAAAGTGAGTGTTGTTGAATTCGCTTCGGCTTGGACAACCGTTTAAATGATAATGAAATAAAGCGTATTCCCTCCGCTTTTCAAGTTATTGCTCGGTTGAGTGTGACTTGAAATTTATTGGGTCTATAATAATCATTATCAAAAAATTAACATACTTGATGCACTCAATTGTTGATTTGATGTTAATACACGTTATCCGAATAATGACCTGATTGAATAACTCTTTTGTCACCTGTTTGGCGATTAATTTCGTGCATCAAAATAATTACAGGTTAAATACTAAAGCTACTTGAATAAATCATCTAGGAAAGTTTTAAACTTTGATCTAATGCACAAAAAAGCACCCTGAAGGTGCTTTTTTGTCAAGGTAGTGAAAAATTCTATAGCACGATTTTTACTCACTGGATAAATCAGCAAACAGGACCGTACTGAGGTAACGTTCCGCTGAAGAAGGCAGGATAACGACGATATTTTTGTCTTTATAGGCCTCTTCTTGCGCGATTTTGATGGCTGCGGCAACCGCAGCACCGGAAGAAATGCCGGAAAGAATACCTTCTTTTTCAGTAACTTCACGTGCTATTTGAATCGCTTCTTCATTGCTGATTTTAAATACACGGTCAACTAATGTTAAATCTAAGTTATCAGGAATAAAACCGGCGCCAATTCCCTGAATTTTATGTGGGCCTGGTTTAAGCTCTTCACCTGCCAATTTTTGACTGATAACAGGTGAATCTTCGGGTTCTACTGCAACAATAGTCACTGGCTTGCCACGGGTATTTTTCAAGTAACGGGCAACACCCGTGATTGTGCCACCCGTTCCTACACCAGCAACGAAAACGTCTACATCGCCGTCAGTATCTTCCCAAATTTCAGGGCCAGTGGTTTTTTCATGAATTTCAGGGTTGGCGGGATTGCTGAATTGTTGCAGGAGGACATAACGGTCAGGATCGCTGTCACGGATTTCGTTCGCTTTCTCAATGGCGCCTTTCATGCCTTTTGCCCCTTCGGTCAGCACCAAATTTGCGCCCAGTGCTTTTAGCAGCTTACGACGCTCAAGGCTCATCGTTTCAGGCATGGTTAGTGTCAACTTATAACCACGGGCGGCTGCAACATAGGCCAGTGCAATCCCTGTGTTACCACTGGTCGGCTCGATAAGCGCTTTATCTTTGGTTAGAATGCCACGTTTTTCAGCGTCCCAAATCATATTGGCACCAATGCGGCATTTGACACTGAAACTGGGATTGCGGGATTCGACTTTCGCCAAGATGCGGCCATTGGCGAAATTTTTTAAACGTACCAGCGGAGTGTGACCAATAGTCAACGAATTATCTTCATAAATTTTACTCATTGTTCGATTGCCCCTAAGATACCGTAAATACTCATACCGTAAATGAATGCCGTAAACATTAACTCAACCATACGCTAACATCTTATTTATGGAAATAAGGTTTCAGTCTATTCTTATTATATAAAAGAATATTTGATGGTCATTTTATCGTGTTTGGATGATTTAAGATTGGCATAACTTTTTAAGCAAAGCCCCTGACAGAGGATAAAAATGTCAGGGGCTTTGTTGTTGTGGCAGGAAAAAGAGGGTAAGCCGAAGATTAAATCAGCTTGATGACCTGCGATTGAGAGCGTGTTGAGCACGGTAACGATCAACCCACATCGCCGTTGCTCCACAAACCGCAACGGGCATAATGAACAGATTCACGACAGGGATCATGGTTAAAATGCTCACTGCTGCGCCGAATTGCAGGTTATCTATTTTGTTTTGGCGCAAGGTATTGCGCATGGCGGTAAAACTGACTTTATGGTTATCAAAGGGATAATCACAATATTGGATTGCCAGCATCCAGGCACTGAAAATAAACCAAAGGATAGGCGCGATGGTTTGGCCTATTCCGGGAATGAAATAAAGTAACAACAGGATGAGTGCCCGCGGAATATAGTAAAGAATTTTCACTATTTCACGTTTTAGAATACGGGGCGTGTCTTTGAGCAAATCGACCATACCAGTATCGGGTGCCGGAATGCCTGTCAGGTCGGCCTCCAGTTTTTCTGCCAGCAATCCATTAAAGGGTGAAGCGATAAAATTCGCGAGTGTGCTGAAAAAATAGGTAAAAACCAATAAGATGGAAATAACTGCAAATGGCCAAATTAAATAGCTTAACCACTGCATCCAGTCGGGTATTTTATCGAGGGTCCATTGTATCCAGCCATCCAGTTTATGATATAGCCACCAGAATGAACCACCTAGCAATAAGATATTGGCCAATAAAGGTAATAGAACGAATCTCTTAATGCCGGGGCGGGTTATCAGTTGCCAGCCTTGTGCAATATAGTGAAATCCGCTTGAATGTTTTGGCGACTTTGTCGAATTCGTCATATTTTCTTATTCTCTCCCAGATGATTGAGACGGTATGATATAGGCAGGATTTTCTACTGACCAGTGGTTTTGTGGGTAAAAAACATCCGAAAAAACAGAGGGAATATCGCTTTATGATAAGAAAAGCAGGTAGAGACTTGCACTTGTCTTATTTGACAAATACTCTTATCTAAAGAATATTCCGCCGTGGTGGCAATTAATTTAAACAACAGAGATAGCAATGATGCAGGATTTGCGTCTGATATTAATCGTTGTTGGTGCGATAGCCATAATAGCTTTGCTATTACATGGGTTGTGGACCAGCCGTAAAGAGCGTTCATCACTCTTTCGTGATCGCCCAGTTAAACGTCATAAACAGGGGCGTCAGGAAGAGCCAGAGGATAATGGTGGCGATGAACTGTTTGATAATACGCCTAAATCGAATGTGCAGGAGTCGGTTAAACCGCATACTGAACATCGTGCAGAGCCTGTTATCGAGCGTCGTGTGCCTGATGATGGCTCAGATCCTTTACTTGCAAGGCATCAATCTGATGTATCCGACGTCACAGTGAAAGATGCCGATGATCAACAGGAAGAACCGCAACTTGGGTTGTTCGACTCGGTTGACCCCGCTGAATTGAAAACAGCCGGGGAAGCTGAGTCAGGTTCTGAGGTTGTGGAAGGGCAGTCAAAGGCAGCGGAAAGTGAAGCATTGTCTGAATCTGAACAGGCCAAAAAAGAAACCGTGTTGGTATTGCATGTTGCCGCTCATCACGGGCAAGAACTGAACGGCGAAGTCTTGCTCCAGAGTATTTTGCAGGCAGGCTTCCGGTTTGGTGAGATGAATATTTTTCATCGTCACCTGAACCCATCGGGTAGCGGGGCGGTATTGTTCAGTTTAGCTAATATGGTAAAACCGGGTTCGTTTGATCCAGAGCGAATGGCGGATTTTACTACCCCTGGTGTTTCCATGTTTATGCTTGTGCCTTCATATGGCGATTCCAATCAGAATTTTAAACTGATGTTGCAGGCGGCACAGCGTATCGCCGCCGATGTGGGAGGCGTGGTTCTGGATGGTGAGCGCAAGATGCTGACACCACAGATGATCGAACTCTATAAGGCGCGTATCCGCAATACGCTCAATGTCGGTGTATAATCCCCTCTTTTTAGTATTGAACCCCCGCCAGTCGGGGGTTTTTCATCTCTGGTAAGAAATCATGGAAAATATCATTCTAAAAATCAACGAATTAAGAACTACATTACGTCATCACGAACACTTGTATCATGTTATGGATGCGCCAGAGATCCCTGATGCAGAATATGATCGTTTGATGCGAGAATTAAAAGCGCTGGAAGAGCAGCATCCAGAACTGATTACCGCAGACTCGCCTACCCAACGTGTGGGAGCTGCACCCTTAACGGCGTTTGAGCAGGTACGCCATGAGATCCCGATGTTATCTCTGGATAACGTCTTTGATGAAGAGAGTTATCTGGCATTTGATAAGCGCGTCCGTGATCGTCTGAAAAATGGTCAGGATCTGGTGTTTTGTTGCGAACTAAAACTGGATGGTTTAGCGGTCAGTTTACTGTATGAAAATGGCGAATTGGTACAAGCCGCAACACGTGGCGATGGAACCACAGGGGAGAATATTACCGCCAATGTTCGCACCATTCGTAACATTCCCCTGCGGTTGAAAGGGGACAATATTCCCGCCCGCGTTGAAATTCGTGGCGAAGTTTTTATGAAGCAAGCCGGGTTTGAAAAATTCAACGAAGAAGCGCGGCGCACAGGCAATAAAGTCTTCGCTAATCCCCGCAATGCGGCGGCGGGATCATTGCGTCAGCTCGATCCTCGCATTACGGCCAAACGCCCGCTGACTTTCTACTGCTATGGTGTCGGTGTGCTGGAAGATGGAACGTTACCTGCAAGTCATTATGAACGCCTGATGCAGTTTAAGCGCTGGGGATTGCCTGTCAGTGACAAAGTGAAATTATGTCAGGGAACGCAACAGGTGATGGATTTCTACCATAACATTGAACAACAACGGCCGACACTGGGTTTTGATATTGATGGGGTTGTGGTTAAAGTCGATTCCCTCGAATTACAAGAAAGATTGGGTTTTGTTGCCCGTGCGCCGCGTTGGGCAACGGCTTTCAAGTTTCCCGCCCAGGAACAGATAACGATCGTCCGTGATGTTGAGTTTCAGGTAGGGCGTACCGGTGCCATTACGCCGGTTGCCCGTTTGGAGCCTGTCTTGGTAGCCGGTGTGACGGTCAGTAATGCCACGTTGCACAATGCCGATGAAATTGAACGTCTGGGGCTGCGCATTGGTGATACAGTGATTGTTCGCCGTGCCGGAGATGTGATCCCACAAGTTGTCGGCGTGGTGTATGAAAGCAGGCCGGTAGACACTCAGGCAGTGACTTTCCCGGCACATTGTCCGGTTTGTGACTCAGATATCGAGCGCGTTGAAGGCGAAGCGGTCGCGCGTTGTACCGGCGGCTTGTTTTGCGCAGCGCAGCGCAAGGAAGCACTGAAACATTTCGTGTCCCGCCGTGCGATGGATGTTGATGGCATGGGCGAAAAAATCATTGAACAACTTGTCGATAAAGAATATGTCAAAACACCCGCCGATCTGTTCCGGTTGACGGCCGGAACATTAACGGGCCTTGAGCGGATGGGGCCAAAATCTGCGCAAAATGTCATTAATGCTTTGGAGAAAGCGAAGAAAACCACGTTTGCGCGTTTTATTTATGCTTTGGGTATTCGTGAAGTCGGCGAAGCGACGGCTGTCAATTTGGTTGCTCATTTTGGCACATTGGAAAAATTGCGTGCAGCGGACATTGATGCACTGATTGCGGTGCAGGATGTGGGCGGTGTTGTTGCCCGTCATGTCGTGAATTTCTTTAATGAACCGCATAATCAGGCGGTAATTGATGATCTGATTAATAATATAGGTATCCATTGGGAAGTCACTGAAAGCCTGAGCCTGAAGGAGGTTGACAGTCCATTTACTGGCAAGACGGTGGTATTGACAGGTTCATTGAGCCGCTTATCCCGCGACGAAGCCAAAGATAAGCTGGCAGCCTTGGGTGCAAAAGTGACAGGAAGTGTGTCCAAAAAAACCGATCTGGTCATTGCCGGCGAAGCAGCGGGTTCCAAGTTAGCTAAAGCCAATGAATTGGGGATACCTGTTATTGATGAAGAGGAAATGCTCCGTTTATTGGGTGAATAATACGCGCTCCACTTAAAGAGGCGATTATTAAAGTGTGATCGAGTTGGCTAAACGGGAATTTATAACCGCTCAAATAGTAAATTAATGTGATAATGATCAAACTTTACTATCATGTGTTACATAAAATACATGATAAATTTGCACAGAATTGTGTTTGGAGCGCGTCTTTATGTCTCATATTTTTCATTTTTTCCTCGCCTTGGTCGTGATTGGCGGCCTGGCGGTTTTAGCCAGTAATAACCGGAAGGGTATTAGAATTCGTTATATTGTTCAGTTGCTTATCATCGAACTCTTACTGGCTTGGTTCTTCCTGAACTCTAACGTAGGTTTAGGGATAGTTAAAGGATTTGACGCTTTATTTGTCCAACTGTTGTCTTATGCAGCAAAAGGCACCAGCTTTGTGTTCGGTGGCATGATGGAAGCGAATCTGGCCTTTTTCTTCCTGAATGTTTTGTGTCCTATCATCTTTATTTCTGCCCTGATTGGTATTTTGCAACACATCAAAGTGCTGCCGATTATCATTCGTGCGATAGGTACAGTCCTGTCTAAAATCAACGGCATGGGTAAACTGGAATCATTTAATGCGGTGAGTTCGTTGGTTCTGGGGCAATCAGAAAACTTTATTGCTTACAAGAATGTGCTGGGAAAAATGTCTGAGCGCCGGATGTATACGATGGCAGCAACCGCAATGTCCACGGTATCTATGTCGATTGTCGGTGCTTACATGACCATGCTGGATGCAAAATATGTGGTCGCGGCACTGATCCTCAATATGTTCAGTACCTTTATCATCTTGTCGCTCATCAATCCTTACTCTGTTGAGAGTGAAGAAGACATCCAGATGAGCAACCTCCATGAGGGGCAAAGTTTCTTTGAAATGCTGGGTGAATATATCCTGGCAGGTTTCAAGGTAGCGTTGATTGTTTCTGCGATGTTGATCGGTTTTATTGCCCTGATCGCGGGAATTAATGCCATTTTCCATCTGGTATTTGGGATCACGTTCCAAGAGTGCATGGGATATGTGTTCTATCCGTTTGCCTGGATCATTGGCATTCCAAGTGATGAAGCACTGAAAGTCGGCAGTATCATGGCGACCAAGATGGTTTCCAATGAATTTGTGGCGATGCAGAGCCTGCAAGAAATTGCGGGTCAACTGAGTGAACATTCGAAAGGAATCCTGTCAGTATTTTTGGTTTCTTTCGCTAACTTCTCATCCATCGGGATTGTTGCCGGTGCCATTAAAGGGTTGGATGAAAAACAGGGTAATACGGTTGCACGTTTTGGTCTGAAACTGCTGTTTGGTTCAACGCTGGTAAGCTTCCTGTCCGCAGCCATTACCGGATTGATTTTGAGCTTCTAATCGATTTCATCGTTGGATTTGATAACAACAATCGAAAGTGGCATCTTGGCAGATGCCACTTTTTTTATATTTATCAGGCTAAAAGGAGATTCATAATGGGCTATTTTGACGGGAAAATTGCGATTGTCACGGGAGCGACAACCGGCGTTGGCGAAGGTATTGCGGAAGAATTATTCCATCGGGGAGCGACGGTCATTATTACGGGACGTCAATTTTCCCGTGCCAAACAAACAGCAAGGCGAATCGATCCCACGGAGCAGTGTGTGATCCCGATGGAAGCCGATGTCAGGGATCACCTTTCAGTCAAGGCATTGATTGACAATACCGTCAAGCAATGTGGTGGATTACATCTGTTGGTCAATAATGCAGGCATTACCGGGCCGCATGGTATCAATATTTGTGACTATTCCATTGATGATTGGAATGATGTGATTAATACCGATCTCAGCGGCACCTTTTTCGGCTTGAAATATGGTATTCCGGCGATCATTCAAAGCGGAGGCGGGGCGATTGTTAACCTGTCTTCCTCTAATGGAATTGTGGGTATTCCTGGCATTGCACCTTACACGACCGCCAAACATGGTGTGCTTGGCCTGACGCGTTCCGTTGCCCTGGAATTTGCAGATAAAGGGGTTCGCATTAATGCCGTTGGACCCGGTTATGTTGATACGCCGCATATGCAAACACTACCCGCAGAAGTTCGGGAATGGATGGCAAAGAGTCACCCAATGAAACGTATGGCAACCAGAGACGAAGTCGCAAAAACAGTGGCATTTTTACTGTCAGAGGAAAGCTCATTTACGACGGGCGCTTTCTACGCGGTGGATGGTGGTTATACGGCACAGTAGTATTGCTATTTATAGCCGATCTATAAGAAAAAATCCCTGAAAACTTGCGTCTTCAGGGATTTCTGAATTTTGGTGGAGCTAAGCGGGATCGAACCGCTGACCTCTTGCATGCCATGCAAGCGCTCTCCCAGCTGAGCTATAGCCCCACGAGTGGGTTCAGGTTTTGAAGACCAAATACTGACTGGAAATCACACCTATTTGGTGGAGCTAAGCGGGATCGAACCGCTGACCTCTTGCATGCCATGCAAGCGCTCTCCCAGCTGAGCTATAGCCCCAAATCAAAATCCTGTGGAACGGGGCGAATCATATGCAACCCAGAGAATTCTGTCAATGAATTCATTAATATTCTCGGTGTAAGCGTTGAAAAAGCCATCAATGACCCATTTTGAGCGCAAAAATAAAGGCACGACAATCAATTGCGTGCCTCTATTATTCCTGTTATTCACGCCATACTATTGACGGTAACAACATCTGACGGTAACAACATCTCTAAATAACGATTTATTGTGCCTCACGCTGCGCAATATAAGCCAGCGCCTTATCAATACGAGACAGTGAACGTGCCTGGTTAATCGCATGGATGGTGACATCCACACTCGGAGACTGGCCTGCACCGGTTACCGCAACACGCAGTGGCATACCGACTTTACCCATGCCAACTTCCAGCTCGTCAGCCGTCGCTTGAATCGCGTGATGGATATTCTCTGGTGTCCATTCAGTCAGCGCGGCCAGTTTCGCACGGGCAACTTCCAATGGCTGGCGGGCAACTGGGCGCAGATGTTTTTTCGCCGCATCGGCATCAAACTCAGCGAACTCTTCATAGAAATAACGACAAGATCCCGCCATCTCTTTCAGCGTCTTGCAGCGCTCACCCAGCAGTTTGATCAAATCAACCAATTCCGGGCCAGTGCGGGTATCAATCCCTTGCTGTTCAATATGCCACGCTAAATGTACTGCCACTTTCTCTGCCGGCAGGGTATTGATGTAATGATGGTTCAGCCATTGCAGTTTTTCCGTATTGAATGCACTGGCGGATTTACTGATCGCATCAAGGTCAAACAGTTCAGTCATTTCTTCAACGCTGAAAATTTCCTGATCGCCATGTGACCAGCCCAGACGAACCAGATAGTTCAATAGCGCCTCTGGCAGATAACCTTCATCACGGTACTGCATGACACTGACAGCGCCGTGACGTTTGGATAGCTTTTTACCATCGTCGCCGAGGATCATCGAAACATGGGCATATTCCGGAACAGGAGCGCCAAGCGCTTTCAGGATATTGATCTGACGCGGCGTGTTGTTGATATGGTCTTCACCACGAATAACGTGGGTGATTTCCATATCCCAATCATCAATAACCACACAGAAATTATACGTTGGTGAACCGTCGGTACGGCGAATGATCAAATCATCCAGCTCTTGGTTGCTGAATTCAATCGGGCCACGGATGCTGTCATTAAAAATAACAGAACCTTCTTGTGGGTTGCGGAAACGGACAACATGTGGCTCATCGTGGCTGTGCTGGCACTCGCTATCACGGCATCGTCCGTCATAACGTGGCTTTTCACCCTTCGCCATCTGAGTTTCACGCAGTTGTTCCAAATGCTCTTTAGAACAATAGCAGCGGTAAGCCGTGCCTTGCGCCAACATGTTATCAATAACGTGGTTGTAACGGTCGAAACGTTTAGTCTGATAATAAGGGCCTTCATCCCAATTCAGATTTAACCAGTTCATTCCGTCCATAATTGCGTCAATGGCTTCTTGCGTGGAACGTTCCAGATCGGTATCTTCGATGCGAAGAACAAATTCACCTTTATTGTGGCGACTGTATAACCAGGAATAAAGCGCAGTACGCGCACCACCAACATGCAGATAGCCGGTAGGACTTGGTGCAAAACGGGTTTTAATTTTACTCATCAGGAATTGCCTTAATTACCTTTCTCTTAATAAGGAGGGCATTTTATCACTGCACTTCAATTCCTCAATGGCGTTAACGGTGGGTTATTGAGAAAAGCCAAAATAGGTTGACCAATTGATACCCTGCCGTGATTATAATTGTTTCATTCTGTTTAATTTTACGACGAACGGTTGTTTTAGTAATAAAAAGCGTTGACTCACCTCGAACTATCCCTATAATGCGACTCCATCACGACGGGGCGATTAGCTCAGTTGGTAGAGCATCTCCCTTACAAGGAGGGGGTCATCAGTTCGAATCTGGTATCGCCCACCATATTTCTCGCCGTGATAAACATGATTTTATGATTGGGCGATTAGCTCAGTTGGTAGAGCATCTCCCTTACAAGGAGGGGGTCATCAGTTCGAATCTGGTATCGCCCACCAATCATGAATCAGTGGTATTGATGTCGTTATAGTCATCTTGAAGTGGGCGATTAGCTCAGTTGGTAGAGCATCTCCCTTACAAGGAGGGGGTCATCAGTTCGAATCTGGTATCGCCCACCACTTCATCAGGTTGTTTCGTAACAGTATCACATTGATATTGAGAATGGGTCGTTAGCTCAGTCGGTAGAGCAGTTGACTTTTAATCAATTGGTCGCAGGTTCGAATCCTGCACGACCCACCATTCAAATATCAAAATCAAAATTATCTAATTGGGTCGTTAGCTCAGTCGGTAGAGCAGTTGACTTTTAATCAATTGGTCGCAGGTTCGAATCCTGCACGACCCACCATTTAGGTCTGAATCATGAAGTGGGCGATTAGCTCAGTTGGTAGAGCATCTCCCTTACAAGGAGGGGGTCATCAGTTCGAATCTGGTATCGCCCACCACTTCATCCCTCTCCCCTTTATCCGACTTTCTCTTTGCTCTAGAAATCTATCTCTTTAATCCATAATGCTTGAATTTTTCCAGCACCCGCTGCATTTCTGTTGCAGAGAGTATTGGAACAGTCTCCACAATTGGCAGCACTTTTAAGTAAAGTTGTGCTAATATCTCAATTTCATTTGCCAACCAGAGCGCTTTTTCCAGACTCACTTCCATGGCAATCATGCCATGATGCTGCATCAATAATGCCTTACTGTGGGTGATCCCCTTTTTTACATAGTCAGCCAATTCAGCCGTGCCAAACGTGGCATAGGGAATGCAGGGAACGTGATCGGTGCCTGTCACCGCGATCATATAGTGAATGGCGGGTATTGCGTGATTGAGAATGGAGACGGCCGTTGCATTAACCGCATGATTATGGACAACGGCATTGAGATCAGGGCGTGCTTGATAGCAAGCGAGATGAAAATGCCATTCGCTTGAAGGCACTTTATCGGCGGCATATTCACCTTGATAACTGACATAAACGATGTGATCCGGTGTCAGCTTTTCATAAGCGATGCCGCTGGGTGTTATCAAAAAACCATCCTGATAGCGGGCACTGATATTGCCTGATGTCCCTTGGTTCAATCCAAGTGCGTTCATTTTAAGGCAAGTTGCAATAATCTCTTGGGCGATTTGCTCTCTATTCATCATTTTTACCTTGCGTGATCATTACGGCTGTCGCCACAAATCAGGGAAAAGGGCCTGTAATCCTTCCGCACTGGCATCGCAAATTCCCCGTTCAGTAATCAACCCGGTGATAAGTTCAGCCGGTGTCACATCAAACGCATAATTTCCACATGATGTCCCGGCTGGTGCTGTATTGACCCAACTGCGTATCCCTTCAGGTGTGATGCCATAGACGTGGGATTGTTCTTCGCCCGAACGCTGTTCAATGGGAATTTCTTTGACGCCGTCCCAGACGGTAAAATCCAGGGTCGGGGATGGCAGAGCAACATAAAAAGGCACCTGATTGGCTTTGGCTGCCAATGCCTTGAGATAAGTCCCTATTTTGTTGCATACATCGCCTCGTGCGGTTGTCCGGTCTGTGCCGACAAGACAGAGATCGACTTTGCCGTGTTGCATCAAATGCCCGCCGGCATTATCCGCAATCAACGTATGGGGGACACCGTGTGAACCTAATTCGAACGCGGTTAATCCTCCTTGATTACGTGGGCGGGTTTCATCCACCCAGACATGCACCTTGATCCCGGCATCATGCGCCATATAAATGGGCGCCAGTGCGGTTCCCCAATCTACTGTCGCGAGCCAGCCGGCATTACAGTGTGTCAAAATATTGACGGTTTTGTCTGTGGGTTTGTTTGCTGCAATATGCTGGATTATTTTTAGCCCGTGCTCTCCAATTTTGCGACAGAGTTCCACATCTTCATCTGCGATGTCATTGGCGATACGATAAGCCGTTGTTTCACGTTGTGAACGCTCGCTATTTTCCAGTACTCGACAGGTTCGATCCAACGCCCACTTTAAGTTGATCGCGGTGGGACGAGTTTTAACCAAAATAGCGTAAGCCTGCCGCAAATTTTCATCGCTGTTTTCCTGACGCATGGCCAACGCCATACCATATGCGGCAACCGCACCAATCAACGGCGCTCCCCGCACCCACATCTCTTTGATAGCGGTTGCAGCATCTTGCAGAGTGCGCAGTTGAACAGTTTGTACTTCAAAAGGAAGTTTGGTCTGATCGAGAATTTCGACAGTATAACCATCGTCAGCCAGCCAAACAGAACGATAATGCGTGCCATTAATTTTCATATCAACCTCTTAACACTGTGCAATATAACGTCTAATCAGCGAAAACGTCGGATAATTTTCCCGATTGACTATCAATTCCCGCGCTAATTTCAGCGCCCGCTTCTCACAGATAGCACGCTGGTTTTGATCCTCAATCTGTTTGAAATCGGCAACTCCCGCAAACCCGACAATACGTCGATTGATCTCCAGACCGGCATAAGCAAGCGTGTCTTTCAATAAGGTGGATAAAAAATCATCCTGTACGGTTTTTAAGAAGGAAGCATCGAACGAACCTGGCTGATAAAGCACAACAGGATAGGCATCCCCAATCTCTTTTTCGTTCCATAATTGGCGGAAATGGCGTTCAAACACCGACCAGGTTGTTTCTATTTGCGCCAGAAGCCAGGTTTGATAATCAACACATTGCGCATGATTTTCTCGTAGGGCGGGTTGGGCAAAGTAAGCCATCAATAAATTACCGAGGTAGTTACCGATATCAAACGCCATGGGTCCCATAAAACTGAATTCCGGGTCAATGACCTTGGTAGAATCTGGCGTCACCATGATGGAGCCAGAATGAAGATCACCATGCAGCAAGGCTTGGGCTTGCGTCATGAATTGATACTTATACTGCATGGCGGCTTGAATAAGTGCTCGATCTTGCCAGATGGAATAGATTTCATCGTCAAGCTGAGGAGCCGTCCAGTTATTTCTTTCGGCATCAAAATAGGGTTCAGTAAAAATCAGATCTTCAGTGATCTTGCAAAGTTCATGATTATTGGCAAAGCGGGCAGTGAGATCTTTTTTCCCTTTACTGGTCATGCCGATATCGGAAGTATGGAACAGGGTATTCGCGAGAAAAATTCCCACATCTTCGGCGAGATTAGGCAGTTTTTCTCCAGCGATAAGGCGCTTACGTAGAATAATATGCTGAGACAAATACTCCATAACAAAGAGAGACATCTTCTCATCATAAAAATAGACCTCAGGGACATAGGCGTTGGCGACTCTTTTTTCTTCAATCAGGGCATGATATTCAAAATGCGAACGCATAAGGGAAAGCGGCCATGACTCCCCCGCAGCCCGTACATAAGGCAGGGCTTGTTTCACGACAATGGTTTTTTCTTTTCCGGAGACAATAAAGACTAAATTGAGATTTCCATCACCCACTTCTTGAATTTGCCAGGTTTCAGGAGAACCGCCGAGTGAAAGAGAGGTTGGTAAATTTTTAGCAAGATAGTGTGATAAAGATCCGCAAGTTTGTGGGATATACCCTATAGGGACATGAGCAGACATTATTTTTCATCCTGATAATTTCATGAAGGAAAGTTCATAAACGGCACAGCGATAACTCATTCTGCTGTAATGAAATTGACATTGGCTAACTATAAATATGCAGAAGTAAGCTGTCTGTGATGAAACTAGAATATCAGCTATGTTTGAGGTTAAATAACCTTACCCTTAAAAGCCCGTTTTGCAAGTTGTAGTGCTATTGACTACAATTTGCAGCCTATTGAGCGTTTTTTTATTCCTTAAGCAAGGAAAATATCGCTGGATAAACCTTATCTAAATCAATGTTATTGACATTTTCAGGATCATATAATGTGACACATTTATCTTTTTTAGCCAGTGGTGCCCAATTTTCAGGTTTTGTTACACCATAAAAGGCGACAAGTTTTTTCTGTAATGAAGCGGCTAAATGGCAGAGACCACCATCACCGACAACAATCAGTGTCATGTTATTCAATAAAGCTAAAAAAGCACTTAGCGAATCAGAGACGACAATTTCACTGCTTGCTCCTATACGTGATCTTAAATTCTCAGCTAAAAGAATATCCTGTTTAAAGGAAGAAATAATAAATCTTGCCTCTGGATACTTTTCAAGTATTTTATTTGCTATTAGCGTCAAGCGATCATTATTAATTAAACTGTACTTTCTGTTATTAGAAACAGAAAACAAGATCATGGGATATTGATATTCAATGGACTGAAAAGTCTCTTCAAATTTAATGTAAGGAAAAAACTCAGCAGATAATTCATTCTCATTAGGTGAAAATGTACGTAATACTTTTAATGCCTGATGATAACCATTCACGTGTTCCTTTTTTGTTGGGCAGTTAATTAGCTTTGCATGCCAATGCTTATCTGTAACAACAGCATAGCGTTTTTTAGCACCTAATAGCCATAAGAATAGATTATTTAGCTTCATAGGAGTAGGTTTAGCTGATATGGCAATCTCAAACTTTTCTCGGCGAAATGATAACGCAGTATTAATAATAGATAGGTATTTATTTCCTTTAGGAATAATATGGACATGGATTTCAGGGCACAAATAACGAGTAAGCTCAGCATTGCCAGCGTCTATAAATAGGCTAATCTCTGCGTTGGGATAGGTTTTCTGTAAGAATTTGATCAATGGTTGAGTACAAATAAGATCACCAAGCCCATTACGGCGCAATATGGCTATTTTCATATGATTTTATTAAAAAAACTTATCGTGTTAAATTGGTTTAACTATAACCGAAAGTAGAAAATAATGGTATAGAGTTTGGTTATTTAGCACCTTATTAATATCATATAAAACAACAAAACAGGAGGCTTTTCTATTGTCAGGAAGTAAGTTCAATAAAATTGAACATCTATGACAATCGTTACATGAAACGGTGATGCGTAATCATTGTTGCCAATTTATGTGGCAATTTTTTAAACATGTAAAAGGTTTCATGGAAGCCGCTTCATTACAACAGAAAAAAACCGGAATGATAAAAATGGATTTATCACTATTATGAAAATTTATTTATAAATAAATCAAACCCATGATATTTTTCTGTAAATAACATAAGAAATAGTTGTTCTATTTCCCATCTAAAGAATTAATCGAAGATATTTTTTTTAGTTCTTTAAGGTATTCAGGATTGTGTTCTAACAACCAGTGTAAAATCTTAGCGTTATCTAATAGATTATTTATATATGATTTTGCTATGACTAATTTTAAGGTGTTTGCACCATAGATCTCTTCAATCCGCTTTGTTTCATTCTGTATTGTTGCCATTTCTCGTTCTAGGCGTTGTATGTTTTTCCTTGCATCTGGTGTTATTGTTGTTTTTTTGTTTCGTTTTACTAATAATTCAGGGATAGTTACATCCAAAAGATGTAGTGCAAAACCCTTGCTAAAATTATCAACACTCACCATTATATTGGCAACCTCTATTTGTCGCAATGGTTTCATTTTCTTAAAAATATCAAATATAGCTCTAGGGGTATGTTTATCTGATAAGTTAATCAGATAAACTATCTGCATTACTGTTACAATCGATAACACGATAACCTGATTTTCTGCCTGTCCTTATGAAATCGAAGATAATACTTTCTGAGCCTGAACGAATAACATTGCAACAACTCGCTTTGAATCATCCCCACCGGGATATCCGTACGCGAGGAACGGGTTTGCTCATGCTTGCCAGAGGGAGCAAGCCGTCCCAGATCACCGCTGAAATAGGATGCAGTCTCCGGGTTATCTATAATTGGGTTCACATGTGGCACAATTCAGGGATAGCGGGATTATTAGGCGGTCATGCTGGAGGCCGGTATCTCGCTATGACGCCTGAAATGATTGCCACTGCGGTCGAAGCTGCCTGTGCAGAGTCCCTAACTCTCGCACGGATAGCCCAGTGCGTTGAGGCAAAGCATGGGCCCCTGCCTTGTACGCTTGAAACGCTGGCAAATACCCTGAAAAAGCAGGGGCTCACCTATAAACGCACCCGTCTATCGCTTAAAAAAAGCGCAACGAAACGGAGTTTGCTAACAAATCCGCCTTGCTGAATAAAATTAAGGCTGGAGCACAGTTAGGCCATTACCGTTTGGTCTATTTTGATGAGGCGGGTTTTGCCGCATCTCCTCCGGTGCAATATGGATGGAGTCCACGGGGTAAGCCCCATGAAACTGAGCCTCAAGAGCATGACAGGCGGTCAGTTCTGGGGGCGTTAAATTACACGGATAACACGCTGTTTTACCAGACAACGTCAGGCAGTATCACGCGAGATGACGTGATTGATTTTTTAGAGCAGCTCGCCCAACAAGGGGACAACCGCCTGACATTTTTAGTGTTGGATAATGCGCGTATCCATCACGGGATTGAAGAAAAAATCAGAAATAGCTGGTTACGAGAACACAACCTGTTTTTATTCTACCTTCCCGCCTACAGCCCAGAGCTGAATTTGATTGAAATCGTCTGGAAACAAGCCAAATACCATTGGCGACGTTTTATCACTTGGACTCAGGAGACAATGGAGAATGAATTAAATACGTTATTGGGCGGTTATGGTAACCAATTTGCAATTAATTTCTCTTGAGTACTTAATATTCTTGCTATGAGAGTTAAAATAAGATTCATTATTTTCTTGGCGAGATATTTACCTAAGATAGATTTTGAGAATACCCGTAGTCATTGAGTTTGTTTATATACAGAATATGTTGATCTGAAAACATTGACAGATAAATTTATCAAGGAACATTTTATTGATTAGTTTGTATACAACCAGATCTTTGTTTATTATGCAAATGATTCATCTTTATATTTTGCAATAGCCATGACTCCTGAGTAATTTGAGTCTGTTTTTCCTATTGTTATCAATGGAGAATATAAATATATAGTTTGTTCCATGTAACAGTAGGAACATCGGGTTATAACATACTGGATGAATAATGTTATTGAAAAACAAAGCTAAGAACATATGATTAGAGTGCATCTAAATCTAAATATAAATTTATTTACTAATAAATCAACTCGCATTATTAATTTTTCGCAGGATATGATTGTTAGTGAACGTCAATTAAATTGTAATAATCAATAATGAGATTAAAGGAAAGATAATGGCTGATATAGTCGTTGTGGGAGATCGTTTTGCTGAATTCAGTGAAAACGATAATGTATTTACGTTTACTCAGGCATTGAAGTTTCTTTCCTCTGCTAAATGTGAAAATGATTATCAGGTCATCTTTGGTCAGGGACTCTCTAAAGAAAATATTGAGGAGTTTAAAAATTCGTTATGTCATGGTGATACTCGCAAAACGTTACCGCCTCATCAGACTCATCTGTTGAAGGAAACAACTCGGAATACACATAAGCATAAAGCGGAAAATATTCTTATTTCTGAAACCATTAAAATAGGGGAAAGCTCATATCAATGTCATTTGTTGATTGATGACGACTGTGCGGAAATGGCCGACCACATAACTGGGCAACATATCCAGGGCATGGTTTTACTTGAAGCATGTCGGCAGATGGTTAATTCCGTCTCTGAACGGTTTCTTATCAAAACTGGTAGTGAAAAATCATTTGTTCTGCATTCGATGAATTCTGAATTTAAAGAATATCTCTTTCCGATTGCATCGAGCATGGAAATGACTATCAGGCATTTTCGCCGGGGATTAAAAGGGGATTTTACCACTGAATGTATTATTGCAGTAATACAAAACAGTACTGTATGTCTGTGCGTTACTGTCAAATTTAGTGCAATTGACAAAGGATATCTAAGTTTGATTGAGCGACAGATGGCAGCAGAATCGCTCAGTCATCTGTATTGAATTAGTAAGTTTTAGGAGTACGAAAATGAAAGAAATGCCGAGGCTTATCTGGTATCTGGTATTGGTTGCACTACTTGATTTTATCGGTTTGGGAATGGTGGTAGCGATATTCCCACACATGATGATTTCTGATGCCGTTTCACTATTCCCTGACGGTTGGGATCATCAAAAAAAGGTGATTATGTTGGGGGTTTTCCTTGCAATCTATCCTCTTGGCCAGTTTTTTGGTGCCTCCATACTGGGCAAAATGTCAGATATTTATGGTCGCAGAAAAATGATGCTAATTACTGTAGCGGGCACTGCTGTAGCCTTTGCCGCTAGTGGCTATGCGGTTGTTGAAGCATCGGTGGGACTACTGCTGTTTAGCCGTTTGCTGGCTGGGATGATGGCGGGTAACGTGGCGATTGCACAGGCAAGCATGGCTGATATCAGTGCGCCGGGCAATAAAACCAAAAACCTCTCCATGATTCAGACTGCTCTGGGTCTAGCCTGGGTAATAGGGCCGCCAATCGGAGGCTGGCTAACCAATTTCTCTCTGGGGCAATTCAGCGGATATATGACGCCGTTTGTTATTATGGCAGCCATCTTTACTCTGCTATTTATTTATACATTGCTTGTGTACCCCGATACCTTGGAAAGGCATACCCAGGAAAAAATAAATGTCTTTTCCGGTCTGGTACAAATAGCGAAAGCCTATAGCCATACTGAGCTGAGAATGGCATTTACTATCTGGACGGTTTTTGTTGCTGGCTGGTGGTTGTTTGAATCTTTCCTACCTGCTTATCTGCTAGATATTTACAGTTTCAGCTCGTTTCAGATTGGCTCTTTCCTCGCCTCAATGGGTGCAACCTACGCGCTATTCCAGTATCTAGTGGTAAGACACGTTGCCAAAGTTGCTCAACCTGAAAATATGGTGCGATATTCACTTGTTGTGTCATCACTTGCCGTAATGGCAATTTCAATAGTCAATAATGTTATTTATCTGCATATATTAATTACTATTTTCGTAACCTCCATGGGCTTTGCATTGACCGGACTGATAAGCAGTATTTCAAATCTTGCGCCGGAAAACGAGCAGGGAGAAATCATGGGTTCTATCAGTTCGATTCAGGCACTGGCCACGCTGATAGTCATGTTGTCGGGAGGTTTCCTTGATACCACTAATATCCGGGTAACGGTGGTGGGTGGCGGATTATTACTGTTAATTAGCTGGCTACTGTTTGTTATGCGTCTGGGAGTCATTAATCGCAAAGCGATTCGCTAGGTATGCATAAGGAGCAGCAATGAAAAACCATTATCAGGTATTAATCGTGGGTGCTGGCCCTGTCGGACTACTGCTGGCGTGCAGGCTGAAGAAAAGTGGAATCGATGTAGTAGTGGTCGAAAAAAGATCTTCTCGCTCAACTCATTCGAAAGCATTGTCAATGAACGCTGCCTCACTGGCTTTATTACGCTCTCTTGGTGTACTGGAGCGTTTCGAACGGTCAGGAATAGAGATAAGTGATATTTCAATTTACTGGAATCAGCAGCGCGTTTCACACATCGATTATCGCCAGTTGAACTGTTGTTATCAGCACATTCTTGCCATTCCACAACCGGAAACTGAACGTTTACTGGAAGAGTATTTTATTGAGTTGGATGGAGAAATCAGACGTTCCGTTACGTTAAGCGCGATTGATGTTGACTCCGATAGTATTAGTGCCCGCCTCTCCGATGGAACGACGCTGACCTGTGACTATCTGATAGGTTGTGACGGTAGCCACAGCACAGTGCGCGACTTTGCCGGTATCACCTTCAGTGGTTTCGACTACGGCATTGATTTTTACTTGTTTGATGCTCAGGTCAAATGGCAGGGCAAACGTGATGAAGTGCATTATTTTATCGACGAGCAGGGCTTTATTATTATCCCACTGGCAGATGGCAACCATCGTTTTGTATTGCGATGTCCTCGGAAAGATGAGTCTCTGCCATCGCTAGCTGAGTATCAGACAGTGCTATCACGTTACATCCCGCAGCCCATTGTCATTGAACGTGTTGTCTGGGAGTCAAAATCTCAGTTTTACAATCGGCTAGCCAATCAGTACCGGGTGGGAAATATTTTTCTTGCTGGTGACGCCTGTCACCTCTTCAGTCCTATCGGGGGGCTGGGAATGAATACTGGCTTTCAGGATGCCTGGAATCTTGCATGGAAGTTGACTGCGGTAATCCGCCAGCGACAGCCTGATGATCTGCTTGATACTTACGATGAGGAGCGGCGTAGCGTGGCGGTGATACTGCGTGACAGCACCGATACCAACACCCGCCTTATTGCGCGTATCGACCGTGACAGCGAAAAAACTCGCTGCTGGTTGCCCCTCTTCAGCAACAGGGATCGTGCGAGAACGCTACATCCACAATTGTTTTCAGGGCTGGCACAGCACTACATCAGGTCATCGCTGATTTGTGAAAGTAGGTGTCTAGCGGGAAAATATCTGCCGTATCTCACACTTATCCAACAGGGAAACCGTGTTAGCAGTTACGACATCGTGGACGGCGAAAATTATCATCTTATTGTGCGTAGCGAAAGTGATAAGCAGGAGCTGATTACCTCTCTGAGTGATTATCATCTGGCGGTATATTTTGTCGAAGTTAACGGCCCGGATCAAAAAATCGAACTTCAACCCGAAGAATACCTTCTGGTGCGCCCTGACGGTTTCGTCGCTATTCACGAAAGTTTGGGAACTCTGGAAGTCGTTACTCACTATATTGAAACAAATAAAATAAGGTATTCGCTATGAAAGATAAAATACGTCATGTCATTATTCAGTCAGTGACAGAGCTCAATGCCACCTTGCCCGAGCCACTACCGATTGAAACTGGCGATGAGTGCTTTATTTATCGGCATGACTCTCATCTTGATTCAATGTCTCTGGTAATGCTGATTGCTGATTTGGAAAGTAAACTGGAAGATGATTTTGACATCTCATTAACGCTGGCAAATGAGAAATCCATGTCGGCTAAAAATAGTCCATTTTCATCGGTAGGTCGACTGACCGATTACATTTTTGATTTAATTGAAGGACAGTATCATGCGTAAGCCCGTTACCTTAATTACCGGAACTCGCAAAGGAATTGGCAAGTACCTAGCAGAGCATTATGTGGCTCAGGGGCATATTGTCGTAGGATGCAGTCGTTCTGATGTAGACTGGCAATTAGCTGGCTACCATCATTTTCTGGCCGACGTGATAGATGAGCAGGCGGTAAAAGCATTATTTAAATATATCCGTCAAGAGTTTGGCGTTCTGGATAATTTAATTAATAACGCAGGAATTGCCTCAATGAATCATCTGATGCTGACCCCGTTATCCACCATAAACAATATATTTAATACCAATGTGGCGGGTACTTTCCTATTTTGTAGAGAAGCTGCTAAAACGATGGCAAAGAATAGGTACGGTCGTATTGTTAACTTTACCACTGTGGCGACACCTCTGAAGCTTGAAGGTGAAGCTATTTATGCTGCCTCTAAAGCGGCGGTCTACTCCCTTACAGAAGTGCTAGCGCGCGAACTGGCGGAGTTTAATATCACCGTCAACGCCGTGGGTCCTACACCGATTGATACCGATCTCATCCGCTCTGTGCCTCAGGATAAAATGGATCGCCTGATTGCCCGTCAGGCCATCACTCGTAAAGGAGTGCTGCGGGATGTATCTAATGTCACTGATTTCTTTCTGCAGAAAGAGAGCGACTTTATTACAGGTCAGAATATTTATCTGGGAGGAGTCTGATGGACAGTGATCTGTTATTTGAGCACCTTCACAACAACGGCGACCGGATTGCCTGCTGGTATCAACAGAAGTCATACAGCTATAAATGGTTACTGTCACGATGTGATGAACTGACCCGAACCTTCAGCACGGTCGGTGTGATTGCTGGCACAATTGTTTCCGTCATCGCCGATTACCATCCGGACTCTTTGGCTTCACTGCTCGCGTTGATCAGGCTAAAAGCAATTGTTCAGCCAATGACTCGCCTCAGTGAAAAAGCCATCGCCAGAAACAGCGAAATTTGCAGCAGTGAATTCAAGTTGTGGATTGACGAAGATGGGCTCAAAGATATTAGATTCACGAGGATGAAGGGAGAACATGCATTAATTGATAACTTGCGCCGTTCCGGTCAGGCGGGCTTGATTATTATGTCTTCCGGGACGTCGGGACAAAGTAAAGCCATTGTGCATAACCTTGAGCAGTTGATTCGCACTGTGAAACCCTCTTTACAACCGAGGACGGTGATTTCGTTTCTGCTGTTTGACCACATTGGCGGCATCAATACCATGTTGAGTGCGTTTGCCAGCGGTAACTGTCTGGTCGTTCCTGAACTGCGAACGCCAGAGTGCATCAGTGAAGCTATCTCGCGTTATCAAGTTGATGTACTGATTACCTCACCATCTTTTCTTAACCTGATGATCTTAAAAAATTGCTTTGAAAATAATTCGCTACAGGTACTAAAGCAGATTAACTATGGTAGCGAAGTGATGCCTGCTTCAATACTGAGTTACCTGACGGAAAAATTACCGACAACCAGACTGACTCAGGCTTATGGGCTTTCTGAGGCCGGCGTAATAAAAACTCGCAGCGATGATAACCAGTCAACTTTCATTCGTATTGTTGACGAGAATGTCCAGATCAGAGTGAGAGAGAACAAACTGGAAATACTCTCAAAAACGTCAATGCTGGGTTATATGAACGCACCTTCACCCTTTACAGCCGATGGGTGGTTAATAACCGGTGATGTGGTGGAAATGCGCGACGATAGCTTTCGCATCGTTGGTAGGGATACGGAGGTGATTAACGTCGGGGGTGAAAAAGTTTACCCCGGAGAAGTAGAGAACATCATTCTTCAACTCCCAGGAGTAGAAGATGTGGTGGTGAATGCAGAGAAAAACGCCATATTGGGAAATATCGTTGTCGCAAGAATAAAAGCCAATGGTGATACCGATTTTATTCAATTGCGTCGTGAAGTGATTTTATGGTGTAAGAGGCATCTTCCCTTATTTAAGGTTCCACAGAAAATCACCTTCATTAATGAAGGTGATTATGGCCTGCGATTTAAAAAGAAACGTCAACCAGTTATTACCTGAGGTAAAAAATGAATAAGACACTGCTGCTCTCCGATCTGGCTGAACTACTGGAAGTGGATATCACCTTACTGAATGATGACTATGTTCTTGACTCAAAGGGACGCTGGGACTCTCTGGCGATTGTTTCGGTAATCGGTGCGATTGATCAGCACTATGTGGTACAGGTTAATGGGGAAGATCTTGGTCTCTGTCAACGAGTGGGCGATATATTTAACCTGGTATTTAATCAAAATATTGTGGATGTGGAATGAACGTCACACTGCGTGGTTTAAAAATAGAGGCGGTTGCCGCCTCTGTTCCGTTAACAAAGCTGACGCTGGCGCAACTGGCGCAGCAATTTGGTGAAGCGGAAGTGGCGAGAATTGCTATCAGTACCGGCATCAGCCAGCTGGGTATTGCGCACGCCCCTCTGCGAGCTTCTGACCTGTGCGTGCAAGCAGCATGCAAAATTTTCAGTGAACAAACCCATCCCGACGAGATCGACGGTGTGATTTTTGTTTCACAAACGCCGGACTATCTGATGCCCGCCACTTCCTGCGTGCTACAACAGAGGTTAGGGCTATGCCAGAATGTGGTTGCCTTTGATATTAACTATGGCTGCTCCGGCTATATTTACGGACTGTATCAGGCAGCGCTACTGATAAGTTCACAGAGCTGCCGCAAGGTCCTGCTCTGCGCTGGTGACACGATAACCCAACATATTGCTGACAACGACCATAAACTTCGCATGGTGCTGGGAGATGCCGGCAGTGCAACCGTCATCGCTGCTGGTGAGGATGAATGGGCTTTTGACATACATACCGACGGCAGTGGCTATGACAAGCTCATCGTTCCGCAAGGAGAGGATTTACGTCACGGTTATCTGCAGATGGACGGGGCGGCCGTGATGGAGTTTGCGCTTAAAGTGGTACACAACTCTGTGAATAAAGCGCTCGAAATGAAAGGATGGGATAAACAGCAGGTAGATCATTTCGTTCTGCACCAACCCAACCGCTTTATGTTGCAGTACCTCACTAAAAAACTGCGGGTCGCCGCTGAAAAAGTACCAATTGCGGTGGAAAATTACGGTAACACTGGCCCGACATCCATCCCTCTAACTCTCTGCCAGTATTTCAGCAATAGCGGACAACAGCCGGGAACGGCCATTATGTCGGGGTTCGGCGTCGGCTTGTCCTGGGGAGCGGTAGGCCTCAGTCTGAAGGATGCTCGCATGTTCCCTCCCTTAACCTATACTAGCTGAAGGAAGTGTTGTCATGTCGTACAGTGTATTTTTAGATGTGGATGAAACGCTAATTAACTGTAAAACCCTGCTGGATACGTTTAGGCATCATTTGTACGCAGTACACGGCGCCTCA
This sequence comes from Xenorhabdus doucetiae, assembly GCF_000968195.1. Lineage (NCBI taxonomy): Bacteria > Pseudomonadati > Pseudomonadota > Gammaproteobacteria > Enterobacterales > Morganellaceae > Xenorhabdus > Xenorhabdus doucetiae. The sequence continues at coordinate 2,864,819 of NZ_FO704550.1, read as the reverse complement.
GTGGGGGAGGCGCGTTTTGCTTATGCAATGGACACACTCTCTGATGCTCAGGCTGCCGGTCTTAGCGATCGGGCAAGTTTAAATCAGCTTTACTACCGACATTTTGCCGGCATTGACGTAGCCAGCTTAGCCGCCACCTGTGAATCTTGGTTTAATTCTACCGGCATAAAACTGTTGAAAACCCGAGTACATGACGAAATCATCCACCATCAGCAACGTAATGCCCAGATTGTGCTGGTGTCAGGTTCATATCACGCATGTTTGGAACCGCTGTCGCGCTATCTCAAAGCTGATGCCGTTCTTTGTACCGAACTGGTTAGCGCACGGGGCGTGTATACGGGTGAACTACAAGGCTGCCCGGCCATTGGTGAGGGAAAAGCACGACGCATCGCAGATTATATCTCGCAGCATCGACTCTCTCTGCGTAACTCCTTTGCTTATGGCGACCATCAGAGCGATGTACCCATGCTAGAAATGGCGGATGAGAAAGTGATCGTCGATAACTACGATCTCTACTCCACCCTTAAAGTTCGCTGGCCTGAGCTGGTATGGCTCGACAGCCAGCAGGCATCTTGAGGTCAGCATTTTACTGTTCCGCTCTGCGGTGGGGAGTTCAGAATATCGTTCACATTAACCAGTGCATTTACTTTCTGTTATGGGTAAATATTATTGTCATAATAACCATCTATACATTAAAACCCCTTAATAGGGGCTTTAATGTATAGATGGTCGGATGGATAAGATCACTGCAATTAAAACATTAGACGAATTCAGCAAGATGGGAAAAAACATCTTCCTCTTGCAAAATCTGGCGGTCATCTTTGCTGATGAAGCGCCACGAACCACGAACATTGAAAAAGTCCACTGACCGCCTTATCAAGGTCGAGTTGCTGGTGCGCATCACCAAAGGGGTTTATGCAAATGCACGCGTGAGCTTGGGCGCTTATCCACTGGAGAGCATCGCAATCAATATTCGACGTGGCGAATACAGCTACCTCAGTCTGGAATCAGCATTGTCCCATATAGGATTATCTCCCAGATCCCTACCGACTCACGATCATGTCTATCGGCAGGTCAGGAAAATGTGAAACTCCGTAGGGTATCATTGAGATCACGCACACTAATAAGAAACCGAGTGAAATCCTGAAAGGAACGCTGGAAAACCGTGGACCGATGCGTATCGCAAGAAAAGAAACTGCTCTAGACCTGTAGTACTCACTACAGTGCAAAAGGCGTTGTACTCACCAGTGATCAACGTCGTTCCTTCCAAAATGTAACTGTACTACCTCAAACAGAGTCTGGCAGACACCATAAAAACCGGATAGCGGTCAGATCGAGTTTGAACCAGTACACATTAACCGCGCCTACATTTATATCCCACCACACTGAAAACGATAGCCGCCATTTTGATATTCCCACTTAGCATTTCCTGCCGGTTTCAATGCCATAAATCGCCCTGTCTTAACAAACCCCATGTTGGTATAAGCCCTTACGGCACCGCCGGTGGGACTCGCATGTAAAACACCGGCGCAGCCCAATTGCAACGATTTATTCACGGCATGTTCAATCAATATGATGCCACTGTTTTGAATACCCGGATGCGTCACGAAAATCAAAATCTCAGGTGAATGATTAATAAAATAAGCATCCACCGAAGCGAATGAATCAGATGATTTTTTCTCTTTCACAGCGAGTATCAACAAGCCAACCGGCGTCCATTTAAAATAAGAGATAAGACAATAATATCCGGTTGTGGGATTCCTCCCCTCCTGCTTTTTATTTAACACATCATAGGCACATTTAAGCATGTCACAAGTATCTTCATACCTGCTTTGCCATTTCCGTTTGTCTTCATCCAAACCTTGATCGAATATATTCTCCCACCCATCCATCACGATTTGATTGCCCATGTTATAAATAATATTTATTGTTTTCAGGACAGACTCTTCCTTTAACGTTATTGGCGCTTTAGGGTAAAGAGAGATTGAAGAAATATCTGAGCTGGATTGCGCTCGATCTAATGGGCTGGGTATATTCTTTTTTTTCACATCGAAAGAATTTGATCTAAATATCATGCTCTCCCCCAGTAACAATAAAATACAGATTTAATAAATGAATTAATTTGTTATTTCTCTCCGTAGTTGTTCTTGATATTTTCTTCTTCGCCATAAGATTTCTAATATCACAAACCACAAGGGTGTGCCATATAACGCAACACGGGTGTCATAATCAAATACCATGATCACCACCGTAAAAGCAAAAAATAGCAAAGTACACCAGGTCATCGGAATGCCCAGCGGCATTTTATAGATGGATTTTTTATGCAGATCAGGTCGTTGCTTGCGGTAAGCCAGATAAGCAAGCAGGATCATGCACCAACTGTAAATCACCATAATAGCCGCTACGGTTGTCACAATCGTAAATAATTTCATCACATCAGGAATAAGAAACAGCAGGAATACCCCGCTTGCCATACAGAGAATGGAGAATATCAGGCTGAATACCGGAACGGCGCTGCTTATGGAAAGTTGCCCGAATTTATGATGGGCCAGTTTTTCGGTAGACAGGCCATAAAGCATTCGGGTACAGGCATATAACCCACTGTTTGCTGAAGACATGGCCGAAGTGAGTGCCACAAAGTTGATCACCGCAGCGGCGGCAGGTAACCCGGCCAGTGCAAATAACGTCACAAATGGGCTGATTTCCGGTGAAATTTGTGGCCATGAGGTCACCGCGATGATGCACATCATGGAGAGTACGTAAAAAATAATGATCCTGATGGGAATACTGTTGATCGCTTTGGGTAAGATTTTTTCCGGCTCTTTGGTTTCAGCCGTTACCGTGCCAACCAACTCAATCCCGGTAAAGGAGAAAATGGCGATTTGAAAACCGGCAAAAAAGCCGAAAATACCATTTGGCAGGAATACGTCAGGCTCCGTCAAATGACGGACTGAGGCTGTCACGCCATTGGGTGAGTTCCATCCCACAATCACCATACCGACACCCACGACAATCAGGGCAACTATCGCCACCACTTTGATCATGGCAAACCAGAATTCCGCCTCACCAAACAGCCGGACTGAGAAAAAGTTACACCAGCACATCAATCCCAAGATAAACAGTGCCGTTAACCAAAGCCAACTGTCCGGGAACCAATACTGGATATAGCCACCACACACCACAACATCGGCGATGCAACTGACAATCCAACTCATCCAATAAGTCCATCCCAGAAAATAACTGGCCTTATCGCCAAGATAATCTGCGACAAAATCAGCAAACGTTCTGTAATCTAATTTGGTGAGCAACAGTTCCCCCATTGCCCTCATGACCATAAAAGCGAAAAAGCCAATCAAAAGATAAGTCAGGATAATTGACGTTCCTGATACGGCAATCGTCTTTCCTGTTCCCATGAACAGCCCCGTGCCAATAGCACCCCCAATAGCGATCAACTGCACATGGCGCTTACCTAATCCACGGTGAAGTTTCTGCGCACCGACGGATGGTTCCTCTACGGGTGTTTTTAATGATCTCGTCATCAATAACCTCTACGGTTTGCGTTTTTATACATTGATTATGTGAATTTCTCTAACCTTAATCTTTTTCTAACAACAATATTTCTCCAACAACAGTCCTGCCCGCAGCCCAATCGCCACATGCGCATTAGGAAACAGAATAAAGTTGGCAGGTGAGGTGATTTTCCAGGATTGATTTTGCTGGCGGGCGATGACAAAACCTTGCGGTAATTCAGTAAAGTTTTTTGTGTCTTCGGGGATATTGAGCTGAAAACTCTCATGTTGTTTGATAATGGCATCCACCACACGATAGCGTTTAAGCGCCGGTTTATCCCGTTTGATGGAAAACCGGCCGGCGATCAAATCCTGCAAGGCCGCGGTCATATTGCTGAACCTTGCCAGATCGTTTTGCCCGAAAGGCAGCGCCTTGCCGATTTCCAACGTGCAACTGTCCGCATTGAAATATTCGCTGGTAAAGTGACTGAACGTCCCCCCGGCTGTGTTATGAAAGACCAGCGCATCAATATTACTGTCTTCCAGCCATTGTAAAAAATCCGCGGCATATTCACGTGCCTGATAGGGCAACAGCGCAAACTGCTCATGGCAGGAACCCCGGATGGCGGTGTGAAGGTCAAGGTGCCTGCGTTTCGTTGATGCCATCACTGCGGGTTGATTAAAAAATTGGCGGATAACCGATTCCAGTTCCCTCGCGCGGTTTGATTCATTTCCCAACGGAAAATTTCGGTAACGGCCGCCAAACATGCGGTTGAGATCTTGCTCAAGATAGCGCTTTCCTGCACGCATGGCGGGTAAATTGCCAAATACCAACAGAAGGTTGTGCTGCAATGGCAGATTTCCCTGCGCCAGTTGTGACACTATCTGGATCAGTATTTCCACGGGCGCCGTTTCATTACCATGAATGCCCGCTGAGATAATCAACGTATCAGGAGGGATCTCTTGCGGTGATCGTTGCGATGATGTTTGCGGCAACAGTTGCAATACCCCTTCTGCCAACCAGGTTGATGTGATGGTGGGCGGAAAACACACATTATTTTCAATTTTGTTTTCCGGCAATATGGTGTTGTTAAGTAATAGCGTCAGTAAATCCATTTCATCTCCCGATTAACGCTGGAACTCATAAATCGAACCCAATTTGAGGATCTGCGTCAGTTCATCAAGGGCAGCGTAAACGTCTCTCAATAGCTGGGGATCAGCGAGATCAGCGACATACAGAGCATCGCGATAATGGCGTTCAACCCATGTCGTCAGACGTTGATACAGTTCTGGTGTCATCAAGGTAGCCGGATTGACCGCGGCCAATTCGTGTTCGTTCAAAACCACCCTGAGCCGCAAACACGCCGGCCCACCGCCATTACGCATACTTTCCCGCAAGTCAAAAAAGTGGAGCTGTGTGATGGGAGAATTTCCTTGCGCAATCAATGCTTGCAGATATGCCGAGACATTGTGATTCTGCCGGCACTCTTCCGGTAAAATCAGCATCATGTTGCCATCCGGCTGGCTCAACAACTGGCTGTTAAATAAGTAAGAACTGACGGTATCCTGAAGGCTGACCTGTTCTGTCGGCACTTCAATAGCAATCAAGGCGTGCCCAAGCCGGGCCATCTTTTCCCTCAACTCAGTCAATACGGACTGCGGATGTAAAAACGCCTGCTGATGATAGAAAAGCACATTGCGGTTGCTGACGGCGATGACATCGTTATGAAACACCCCGCTGTCAATAGCAACCGAGCTTTGTTGGGCGAAGATGGTTCTGTCGTCTTCAAGCTGATGCAGGCGGGCAATAGCCTGACTGGCCTCCAGTGTCTGCCGTGCCGGGTAGCGCGCAGGTGCTACCCCTTCCTGCAACGCCTTGCGCCCATAGACAAATAACTGGACGCCCGCGTCATCATATTCGCCGCAAAAACGATTATGGTTCGCCGCCCCTTCATCTCCCCAATCGGCATGTTGTGGCAGCGGATCATGATGCACAAAACAGTTTTGATCCGGAAAAGTGGCTTTCATGGCCCGTGAAGTCGTGGAGCTTTCCAGCGAACGGTGCAACTTATTATTTAAATTTGCCACCGTGAAATGCACCCGCTGATCCGCACTGTCTGCGGAAGGTGAAACCGTCGCCGCATTTGCCGTCCACATGGAAGAGGCGGAACTGAGGTTGGACAGCAATAATGGGGAATAGCGGGCGGCTTTATTTAATACCTGTTCGTCACTGCCGGTAAACCCCAGTTGCCGCAATACCGGCAGGTTAGGACGTTGTTGCGGGGGCAAAACCCCCTGTACCAGCCCCATATCAGACAACGCTTTCATTTTCATCAATCCCTGAAGTGCGGCTTTACGGGGATTGGACCCTTGCCCCCGATGATTGATGGACGCCTTATTCCCCGTTGACAGGCCGGCATAATGGTGGGTCATGCCCACCAGACCATCAAAATTGGCTTCAATACCTGACATAATTACCTCTCACCTCCGATTGATGAATGAAAAAAATCAAGCCCTGGTGTCGGTGTTGCAGGCAAAACCACACTTTCAGCGGTCAGGGAAGCCATCGGCCAGGCACAATAATCCGCGGCATAATAGGCACTGGGGCGGTGATTGCCGGATGCCCCAATTCCCCCAAACGGGGCTTTGCCGGATGCCCCTGTCAGCGGCTTATTCCAATTCACGATCCCCGCCCTCGCCTCTTGTAATAGCCTTTCAAACAGACCAGCATCAGGCGAAATCAGCCCCGATGCCAGCCCAAACCGGGTATCATTCGCTAGCGCGATGGCTTCGTCGAACGTGGTATACCGCCTTACCGTTAACAGGGGGCCGAAATATTCTTCATCCGGGATCGCGTTGACATGGGTCAGATCAATGATGCCCGGCGTCATCAACGTTGAATGTGGATCAGGCTGCGTTAAGGTGAGCAACGCGACCCCGCCCAAGGCCAACAATTTGGATTGCGCTTCCAGTAAACTTTGCGCGGCGGCCAACGAGATGACGCCGCCCATAAACGGTTGGGGATCAGCATCCCAACGAGCGGGGACAATCTGGGCGCTGGCCTCAAGTAACCGTTGGATTAAGGCATCGCCCCTTTCCCCTTGCTTCACCAGCAACCGGCGGGCACAAGTACAGCGCTGCCCGGCGGAGATAAAGGCCGACTGGATAATGGTGTAAACGGCGGCGTCGATATCGTCATAATCATCCACAATCAGGGCATTGTTACCGCCCATCTCCAGCGCCAGCATTTTCTCCGGTTGGCCGGCTAATACGCGGTGGAAGTGAAAGCCGGTTGCCGCACTGCCGGTAAACAGCACACCATCTATTTCACGACTGTCCAGCAAAGCGCCCCCCGTTTCTTTACTCCCTTGCACCAGATTCAGCACCCCGGCAGGCAATCCCGCCTTAATCCACAATGCTACGGTTTTCTCCGCGGTGATTGGCGTCAATTCACTGGGTTTGAACACCAGTGTATTACCGGCAATCAGTGCCGGGACAATATGCCCATTGGGTAAATGCCCCGGGAAATTATAGGGGCCGAAGACTGCCATCACGCCGTGGGGACGATGCTGCAATATCGCTTTCCCGTCCGGCATGGGTGTTTCAGAGTACCCCGTCCGTTGCGCCCAGGCTTCAAGCGAAATGGCGATCTTGCCAATCATGGACTGGACTTCTGTCCGGGTTTCCCACAGGGGCTTGCTGGTTTCCTCGCTAATGACTTGAGCCATCTTTTCTTTTTCTTGCGCCAGCAAACCGGCAAAGGTCTGAATAATCGCGATGCGTTTTTCCACCGCCAATCTGGACCAGGCAAGAAACGCTTGGCGGGCGGACTGGCAGGCTGCCCCTACCTGATCGGCAGACGCGCCGTTCGCCTGCCATAAAACCTGTTGATCGACAGGAGAATATTTAACGACAGGCAGACCTTGCCCTGCTACCCATGCACCGCCAATGTAATTTGCTTGATGATTCATTGTGAAATCCTTTAATGGCAAAAGCCCTTAATGACAAAGTATTAATTGTGAATACACCTAAGAGAAAAGAGAAACGAAGCGTACCGGATCGCCATCATCCACCTGGAGTACCTCCATTTCGGCGGAGGTAAGCGGCAATTCATCGCTATCCAGAGGTGCAAAAATATTCAACAGGAGCGCTCTAAATGCCTGAAAATTCAGATTAGAAACAATGTACTGTGTGCCCGCCGATGATCGGGAAACCGAATCGCTTCTTTTAACATGCACAATCCGGCTGGCTTTGATTGTGCGTACATTGTCAATCTCAGCATCCAGGATGGCGCCCGCATCAAAAATATCGACCGCACCGTGATAGGCAAATCCCTCTTTTTCCAAGATGGCACGGGCGGGCAAGGTATTTTCGTGCACCTGACCAATGACCTGACGAGCCTCTTCTGGCAACAAAGGAACATAAATCGGATGAAACGGCATCAACTCGGCAATAAACGTTTTGCAGCCAATGCCAGTCAAATAGTCAGCTTGTGCAAAGGGAACCGTGAAGAAATGTTTGCCAAGGGCATTCCAAAATGGCGATTCACCCTGTTGATCCACCACTCCACGCATTTCCGCAAAAATAGATTGCGGGAACAGGTGCCTGAATGCGGAAATAAACAGAAATCGGCTTCGGGAAAGAAACACCCCATTGCCTCCCCCCTGATAATCAGGGGCAAGGAACAACGTACACAATTCACTGCATCCGGTATAATCCTGCCCGACCACCAGCGTTTCAAAGGTGTTGTAAACCCCCAATTCGCGGGAAGCCCGTACTGATTTATGTACGCGGAAATTGTAGAAAGGCTCCTCCAGCCCCACCGCAACTTCCAGCGCACTGACGCCAACAACACGATGCTGTTCCGTGTCTTCCAAGGTAAATAAAAACCCTTGTTGTGCTCGTCCCCTTGCATTGTTGAAAGAATCAATGCTGCGTGAAATCCGTGCCGTCAGATATTCCTGATTACTGGGTAATGTCGTCAGGCCAACGCCAGCACGGGACGAAAGATTGAGGATATCCTCTAAATCTTCATGTTGAACGGATCTAAATAGCATCATGATCTCACCCCAATTCGGCTCTATTCCTGAACAAATCGCTTAAGGGCGTTTTCAAGGCGGATGAAACCGTCGTTGATATCCTGCGGTTCGATATTTAACGCAGGCGCAAAACGCAACACATTGGGGCCGGCTATCAGGGCAATTAATCCCTCTTCCGCAGCGATATTGGTCAGGGTTTTCGCCTTGCCCTGATATTTTTCAACCAGCTCAGCACCCAGCAATAACCCTTTGCCCCGTAATTCACTAAATACCGGATAACGTTGATTGAGATCGGACATCCGTTGCATAAATTCATGATGGCGTTCCTGCACCCCGGCAAGGAACGCCGGCTGGTTCACCAGTTCGACGACGGTGTTGGCAACGGCTGCCGCCAGTGGGTTTCCGCCAAAGGTTGTACCGTGTGTTCCCGGCTGGAATACCTCTGCGATATGCTGCCTAACCAACATGGCACCAATCGGGAACCCACCCCCTAACCCCTTGGCACTGGTCAAGATATCCGGCTCTATGCCGGTTTCCTCATAGGCATATAAATACCCCGTCCGTCCGACGCCGGTTTGGATTTCGTCAAAAATCAGCAACGCTTGATGTTGATCACACAACTCGCGCAATGCTTGCAAAAATGCCGGTTTGGCCGGGATCACGCCACCTTCTCCAATGATCGGCTCAACAATCACGGCGCAGGTTTTTTCTGAAATATGGGCTTTAATCGCGTCGATATCGTTGAATGGCAGGTGGCTAATTTGCTGTGGCAATGGCGCAAAATCTTGGGAATATTTGGGTTGCCCGCCGACAGTCACCGTAAATAATGTTCTGCCGTGAAAGGAATTCTCAAATGAAATAATTTCGTTCTTATGATGACCATATTTATCCAGAGCATATTTCCGGGCAATTTTTAATGCCGCTTCATTCGCTTCCGCCCCGGAATTACAGAAAAAAACCTTATCTGCAAATGTATTTTCAACCAAGTATTTCGCCAGTTTTAAGACGGGTTCATTTGTATAACCATTACCAATATGCCATAAGTTTTCCATTTGAAAATTTAATACATTCTTTAATTGATCATTGGCATGACCCAGTGAGTTAACGGCAATCCCTCCTGCAAAATCAATGTATTCCTTACTATTTTGATCCCAGACCCGTGAACCTTTGGCAACCACCGGGATAAAATTCGCAGGTGAAAAACAGGGAACCATATACTGGTCAAACCAATTTCTGTGAATTGCATTCGGCATTTGTTTTTCCTCAATTTATTAGGCTATAAAATTAAATTTAATTTTATATACCATTAAATTTAATTTTTCATGGATGGCTGTATTTCATTTATTAATTCATTATTTCGATAAATTTCCAATGACATTATCGCAGGCGTTTTTTGAACCTTTTTGATCAGTAATTGACCTCATAATCTCTTTGGGTTTTAACAAAGTCAATACAATTAAATCACAATTAATTTACTTTATGAGGTCTTTCACAATTTATAACAATGCACTGACTTTCTATTTATGCAGCATTTATGCATAAAAAAATAAATAAAAAGAGGTATTGAAACGAAGATAATGGAAATGACGTAATTTCGTTCAATAATTATTCATAAATCGTGACTCTCTGATTTGCCCATAATCTGAAATTTATATTTGCAATTAACAATTTTTACCTTTGTTTCTGAGTGGGTACGGTGACTGTCAAGGATTCATCAAAACAATATTTAAAGTCCCCCTGATAATACGGTAGAAATATTGCTGAATTTCTTATTTTCTCCTCGTCAGAAAAAGATTTAACTTGTTGATTCCAATGACCATGTAATCTCATGGCACCGCTAAAATAAAAATAGTATTAGGTTAAATAATTAACTAACATTAATTATCATCAGTGAAATCACATCAAGGCCAGCTATTATATAGACACCAAATTTCAATTTACAATATAAATAATCAACAAAGTAACAATTTGTTATCTATTAGGTAGAGGTATGCAAAGAAAATTCAATAAACTATATAACTGATTAAATTATATCATTTATATAGTTTCTCTTTATAATCAAGTTAATTTATCATTTACCTCAGGGAATAGTTTTCATCACAGTTATATTTATTAATATCGTCATATTATAAATCACGCTTGCAGTTTGATAAGAAAAAAACAACCATAATGGATTGAGTAAACAGATATATGAATTTTCATATTAATTATAACCTTCGACAATGGCTTGTTCTTTATGACTCTAATAGCTTATTTATATCGTCAATCTTGGGTATTACTGCTGGTATCGACAATAAGCGCATTAATTAGTGGGTTTGCCGGTGCTTCGATAGTCGGGATGATCAGTCAAGGCGTGACAGAAAAGATTAACCTCAATACATTTCTTTGGAGTTTTTTTGGTATCTGTTTTATTTTTTTTATTACTAAAACCCTATCGGAAATTACATTATCTCATTTAGCCCAATCCACTGTTTTTTCATTACGCCTAAGTTTAAGTAATAAAATTTTACGGGCACCACTTAAAAAACTCCATAAACTTGGGCGGCATGGCTTATTGGCGGTTTTGACTAAAGACGTCGATGTTTTCGTACACTCCTTTATGCTGGCACCGTCAGTTTTTGGTAATATCACCCTCATCATCGCCTGTTTTGGTTATTTAGCCTGGATGTCCTGGCAACTGTTTCTCATTCTGGCTGTGTTCTGCCTTATCGGTATGTATGTGTTTTATCTGTGGGAAAAATATCCATTACAATTAATGACACAGATGCGTGATCAAATCGATAAAATATACCTTAATTTCCAAAGCCTGATTGATGGTAGTAAAGAGCTGCAACTCAATAAACAAAAAGGCCATCTTTTTATTAATAAAGTGATTGCCCCGGCAGCCAAAGTATTTCAAGAAGTCTGCGTCAAGGCAAACTCCAGCTATGCCTGGGTTATTAATGCCAGTTCTGTCACATTTTATGTCATCATTGGTGTGATCGTTTTTGTTGTCCCGATTTGGCTTCCCCAAGAGCCATCAACGCTGGTGACGGTATCGCTGCTGGTGCTCTTTTTATCCGGTCCCATCAGTGAAGTTATCGGCGCCATTCCTGAACTGAGGGAAGCGGAAGTTTCACTCAATAAAATGCGCCGCCTTGACAGTGAACTGGAAGAAACCCTGTCCGTACAGGTCGAAGGCCCTAATCCATTCAACAAGCCACAAGCAATAACACTTGAGCTAAAAGAGGTGATCCACCATTACACGACCGATAAAGAAGATCGCCAGTTCGCACTCGGTCCATTAAGTTTGAAAATATCGCAAGGTGAAATTGTTTTTATTGTCGGGGGAAACGGCAGTGGGAAAACCACGCTCGCCATGTTACTTGTTGGCCTGTTTGAGCAAGAAGCCGGTACTATTTTACTCAATGGAGTGCAAGTCACGCCGGCTAATAATGAGCATTATCGTCAACATTTTGCAGCCGTTTTTTCTGATTACCATCTGTTTGAGCAACTGCTCAATAGCGATGCGGATGTCACTGAAAAAGCAACGCATTATATTGCAGCATTAAACATGGCGCATAAAGTTAAAATTGTGGATGGCGGCTTTTCCACCACCCATCTTTCCGCGGGTCAACGGAAACGACTGGCTTTAGTTTCAGCTTATTTGGAAGACCGCCCGATTTATCTGTTTGATGAGTGGGCAGCCGATCAAGATCCCGTGTTTAAACGCTTATTTTATACTGAACTGCTGCCAGAATTAAAAGCCAGTGGTAAAACCGTTCTGGTCATCAGTCATGATGATGCTTACTTTAATATTGCCGACCGCATTATCAAATTAGAGGATGGTCATATTAAAGAGGTCAGTTAGACATCAATAAAATGAAATAATGCTCATAGCAAAGAGCCTAATAAAATAGGCTCTTATTTCACTTTATACGCCCGAAAAATATTGAGTAACAGCATGAGCATAAAATAGAAATAGATTTATGTTCTATTTCATCGGGTTATTTTTATCTGTTTAAACTCAAGTGTGATTTTTTGTTTTATCCGTTCTCATGCTTTTATTTTTTAATATACCCATAAAAAGGGAGCTATAGAATGAATTACCCGGAAGAATTGAAATCATTCCCTTTATCCGAAGCTCAACGCAGCCGCTGGTTTCAATATCAAATTGCCCCAGATAAACGCGGTCAGAATAATAGTGCCTTTTGTGCCCGCATTAAAGGCTTAACCGCTCAGTGTTTAGAAGCCGCCCTGAATAAATTGGTGCAAAGACACCCGATGCTGCGAGCAAGTTTTGGGCTATTCCACGATGAATTGGGTTATTGCATCGCAGAGCGTTCTGAAATCACACTGACCCGCCATGATGCCCAACACGTTAACGAAGAAACGCTTAAGCAGCGTGTGCAAGACGACTGCTGGCACCTATTTGATCTGGCACATCCGCTTCGGGTTTATGCCAGTTGGTATCAGTGCAACCCGCAAGAAAGCATCATGGTTTTGACCTTTGATCATCTGGCGGTTGATGGCTGGTCTTATTGGATACTGTTGGATGAACTTGATGCCCTGCTTTCTGCCAAGCCTCTGGAAAATGCACCAGAAAATGGTTTCCACGATTATGTGGCATGGCAGCAACAATGGTTAAACAGTGCCGGTGCCAAAAAACAGCAACAATTCTGGCAAAACACACTGGCCGGCGATTTGCCTGTCATTCAATGGTCACCGAAGCAATGGCCACCTAAAAATAGCCCCCTGTCCGCCACAGGAAAAATATCTTTAAAGAAAATAATTAATCCGCCGCTGAAACACAAACTGCAAGCACTGGCGCTAAATTATGATAACAGCCTGTTTACTCTCTTTCTGGCCGCCTACCAAATCCTTTTAAACCGCTATACCGACACGGATGACATCATTATCGGCTCTATCCTGCCGGGCAGGGGCCGTGCCCGTTGGGGAAAATTGGTGGGCGAATTTATCAATCCCGTTGCCTTACGCTGCCAGATAAACGGGGAGATGACGGTACAGGAACATATTACACAAGCAGCGAAAATCATCCGGCAAGGGATTGAAAACCAGAAGTACCCGTTCGCCAGAGTGCTGGAACAACTGAAATTGCAACGCCATACAGACGTTCACCCCGTTTTCCAGACGGTCATGATATACCAAAAAGCCCGATATATTGGCGATCTCACCACCCTGTGGATGGCGGAAGATGACAATGTCACGATACCGTGGGGAAATGCACAATTGCGGCCTTTTCCCTATCCTCTCTATGCCGATGTTCCCGTTCCATTAATGGTCAATGTGTTAGAAGCCGACGATCATATCGGTTATACCTTTCATTACGATACGGCGGTATTTGATGCGGAATTTATCTCCCAGCTTATGCAGAATCTTTTGGCTCTGCTGGAAGCGATGGTGGATGACGAACAGCAAACGGTTAATCGTTTGCCTTTGATGGATGAACAAGCACGTCAACACGTTATTCATGATTTTAACGCCACGGATAAACCTTTTCCGCAACACGCCTTAATCCATCAATTTGTTGAACAACAAGTGGCACGCAACCCGACGGCAACGGCGCTGCTGTATGGAAATACTCAACTCAGTTATATGACGTTGAATCAGCGGGCTAACCAACTGGCTCATGCCCTCGTCGCAGCGGGCATTCATCCGGATGATCGTGTCGCCATCTGCATGGAGCGCAGCCTGGATATGGTTATTGCCCTGTTGGGCATTTTAAAATCCGGCGCTGCTTATGTACCACTCGATCCTGAATATCCTACCGATAGGTTAGCCTATGTTTTGTCGGACAGTGAACCTGTGCTCCTGCTAACCCATCATGGCTTACAAGAAAAACTCCCTGTGACCGAAATGCCTGTCTGGATTTTGGATAATCCAACCGTTCAGGCCAACATCGCTCGCCAAGCCGACGATAACTTAGACGCGGCTCATTTGGGGTTGACATCACGTCATTTGGCCTATGTGCTCTACACGTCCGGTTCAACGGGTTTACCCAAGGGGGTGATGGTAGAACATATTGGTGTGGTGAACCTGCTGCTCTCCATGCAGGAAATATTACACATGACTGCCGATGACACGATGCTCGCCGCCACCACCATTGGCTTTGATATCGCCGGCCTGGAACTCTATTTACCTTTATTCATCGGTAGCCGCATTGTCTTGGCGCCATCACTGGCCGCGAAAGATCCAAAACAATTAGCCGCATTGATCACGTCACACCATATCAAAATCGTACAGGCAACGCCCACTTCCTGGCGAATGCTGCTCGATTCAGGCTGGACAGGTGCAAACATCAAGGCATTAAGCGGCGGGGAAGCGTTGCCTTGCGAACTGGCACAGCGCTTAAAAGAAAAAGTCAGTGGCTTGTGGAACCTGTACGGACCGACAGAAACAACCATCTGGTCAACCGCATCCACCAATCTTTTGCCGGAACAGGGCAACCATAACAGCCAATCTCAAATCACCATTGGCCGCCCGATAGCCAACACGCAAATCTATTTGCTTGATAAGCATAATCAACCCGTTCCCATTGGGGTCAGCGGTGAAATTCATATCGGCGGTAGCGGATTGGCGCGCGGTTATCTGAATTTACCTGAACTGACCGCAGAACGCTTTATTGCTGATCCATTCAGTACCGATCCTAATGCCCGGCTGTATAAAACGGGGGATCTGGGACGTTGGCTCGCGGATGGCAGCATCGCCTATCTGGGGCGCAACGATTTTCAGGTCAAAATTCGCGGATTACGCATTGAACTGGGTGAGATTGAAACCCGCCTGATCCAATGCACCGGCGTTCGTGAAGCCGTCGTTGTTGCCCGTGAAAGTGGCGTCGGTGACAAGCGATTGGTCGCCTATGTGATTCCGGCTCCGGACAGCACGCCGGATATCTCTCAACTTCGTCAACAACTAAGCCGGCATCTCGCTGATTACATGATACCGAGCGCCTTTGTGATGATGACGTCTTTCCCTCTCTCGCCAAACGGCAAACTGGATCGCAAGGCGCTGCCCGCTCCCGATCACTCCGCCATATCAAGGCGTGAATTTGCGGCACCGGAAGGCGAAACCGAAGCGCAATTGGCGGCCATTTGGCAAGCATTATTGGGATTGGATCGGGTAAGCCGCTATGACGACTTTTTCGAACTGGGCGGTCATTCCTTATTGGTGCTACAGCTACAGTCGCAAATTAAACAAGCATTTGATGTTGAATTATCCCTTCATCAACTGTTTTCCCATTCCACCCTCTGTCAGCTTGAAGAATGTATTATCGACTCTCTATTACTGCAATTTGATTCAGAGTCTCTGCAAGATATTTATAAATCAATGAATTAGCGTTTACTTTACCTTGTTTTAAGTGGTGATAATCAAATGAATAATAACGAGCTTTCATCTTTACCCTTAGCAGAACGCAGAAGACTCCTTGAGTTAGCTAAAGCAGCCAAACTGAACCGCCAATCGGCGCAAAAAACCGCCATCACCGCCCAGCCGCGGGATAACGGCATACCATTATCTTGGACACAACAACGCTTATGGTTTCTGGCTCAATTAGATCCTGCCGCACAAGCGGCATACCATATGTCGGTGGGGTTGAACCTCCAAGGCAAACTGAATCTGCCCGCTTTGCAAGCGGCCTTGGATCGTATTGTCGCACGCCATGAAATTCTGCGTACTACGATTGTGACGGTAGAAGAGGAAGCACAACAACGCATTAGTGATGCAGGTTGTGGCTTTTCCCTGACACAAGAAGATTTCAGCCCATTATTCTCAGAACAACAAGCGGAACAACAGGCCGCGATTGAGAAAGCGGCCGATCTTGAGGCCAATCATCCTTTTGATTTAGTCAATGGCCCGCTGGCGCGGGGAAGATTGCTGAAACTGGCGGAAGATCGGCATATCCTGCTGTTAACTCAGCATCATATTATCTCTGATGGTTGGTCAATTGGTGTTTTTATGCACGAATTGTCCACACTTTATCGCGCATTCAGCCAAGGGCAGCCTGATCCCCTGCCAGCCCTGACCATTCAGTATGCGGATTATGTTCTCTGGCAGAAAAATGCGTTACAGGAAGCAGTACAGGAAAGAGCACAGGAAAGACAGGTTGAGTTCTGGCGTAACACCCTGCAAGGCGCGCCCGCACTGCTGGAACTCCCCACGGATCGGCCACGCCCGGCGAAGCAGAGCTATCTCGGCGGACGAGTTAATATTGCTCTGCCTCCCGCATTGCAGGCCGGTTTGAAAGCACTCAGCCAGCGCCATGGCACCACCTTATTTATGACGTTATTGGCGGGATGGGCGGTCTTGCTCTCCCGTATCAGCGGTCAGGATGATATTGTGGTTGGTACTCCCGTTGCCAATCGCCAACAACCTGAATTGGCTCCCTTAATCGGCTTTTTTGCCAATACGTTGGCATTGCGGGTGCCATTGCACGATAACCCCCGTGTCAGTGAACTCTTGGCACAAGTGAAAGAACAAGCTATCAATGCCTTCGCCCATCAAGATCTGCCCTTCGAGCAATTGGTCGAAATTTTGCAACCTCCGCGCAACCTGAGCCATAGCCCGATTTTTCAGGTCATGCTGGCAACCAACAATACGCCGGGACCCCGGCATTTCGACCTGCCGGGGTTGGTACTGGATGAGCGGCCATTAATCAGAAACAGCGCTTATTTCGATCTGACTCTCACGCTGGATGAGACGGAAAACGGTTTAGTCGGTGATTTGGAATATGCCCGTGATCTGTTCGACCACGCGACGATTGAACGTCTGGTCAGCCAGTTATATAGCCTGCTGGCCGCGATGGTGGCGGATGACAGCCAACGAGTGGCTGAACTGCCGCTGCTGACCCCCCAACAGCGTAACCAAGTGTTGGTCGATTTCAATGATACCGCCCTCAGCTATCCGCAGGATAAGCTGATCCACCAACTGTTTGAGCAGCAAGCAGAATCAATGCCTGATGTGATTGCCTTGGTGTATCAAGATAGCCAACTGAGTTATGCCGCATTGAACCAGCGGGCTAACCAACTGGCACACCACCTGATTGCCTTTGGCATACGCCCGGACGATCGCGTGGCGCTGTGTGTCGAACGCAGTCCGGAGATGATCATCGGCATGTTGGCGATCCTCAAAGCCGGGGCGGGTTACGTTCCTTTCGATCCCGAATACCCTGCCGAACGGCTGGCTTATCAGTTGTCAGACAGCACGCCGAGGTTATTACTGACCCAACAACATTTACAGGCGAGTTTACCGCTGACGGAGGTGCCGGTCTGGTTGCTGGATAGTGAAACTCACCGCAATACGGTAGCACAACAGCCGACACACAATCCTGATGCCAGCCAGTTAGGGCTTTTGCCACACCATCTGGCCTATATCATCTACACTTCCGGTTCGACCGGCGTGCCTAAAGGCGTGATGCTGGAACATCGCAATGTGGTCAATTTTATCCACGCCCAACATCAAATCAGTCAGCCCCGGCCGGGGGATCGCATCCTGCAATTTGCGACGATGGCATTTGACACCTCCGTGTCTGATATTTTCCCGACACTGGCCGCGGGCGCGACGTTAGTCCTGCGTCCTGCGCATATCCGCGTGCCGGATAACGAGTTTGTTGATTTTTTACAGCAGCAGAAAATCACCATCATGGATGTGCCGACGGCGTTCTGGCACCAATGGGTACAGGAGATGAAAGCCGATCGCACCAGTTTCAGCCCTTACCTGAATACGGTTATTGTCGGGGGTGAAAAAGCAGAACACCGCCATTGGGTGGATTGGCAATCGTTACCGGAAACGCAATTCTGCCGCTGGATCAACACCTATGGCCCAACGGAAACCACGGTTATCGTGACTTCACTGATACTGAATGGGGATGACTCTTGCGAAGTCGTGAACAACATTCCCATTGGCCGTCCCAATGCCAATTCCCGCCTCTATATTCTCGATCCCCTGGGTCAACCGGTTCCCATCGGGGTCAGCGGGGAGATTTATATTGGGGGAGCCGGCGTCGCCCGGGGTTATTTGAACCTTCCGGAACTGACGGCAGAACGTTTTGTCGCCGATCCGTTCAGCGAAGAACCCGGTGCCCGTCTGTATAAAAGCGGCGATCTGGGACGCTGGCTGCCAGACGGTCATATTGAATACCTGGGACGCAATGATTTTCAGGTCAAAATACGCGGCTTTCGGATTGAATTGGGCGAAATCGAAGCACAATTGGCCGCTTGTGACGGTGTCAAAGATGTTGTGGTCATTGTCCGTGAAGACTCGGCCGGTGACAAGCGTCTGGTGGCCTACTTGCTGCCCCAGCCTAATGTTACGCTCACCCCTTCCCATCTGCGTGAACAGTTGAGCATCCATTTGATGGAGCACATGATCCCCAGTGCCTTTGTCATACTGGAGGCTTTCCCGCTGACCGGCAGTGGTAAGTTAGATCGCAAAGCATTGCCGGCACCGGATCGGTCTGCGATTGCCAGCCGCGAGTATGAAGCCCCGCAAGGGGAAATTGAGCAGAAACTGGCAGCCGTCTGGCAATCCCTGCTGGGGCTGGAACACGTTGGACGCCACGACAATTTCTTTGAGTTGGGAGGACACTCTTTGCTGACAGTGCAAATGGCTTCCCGCTTACGTCAGGTTTTTAATACCGGCGTGGATTTGCAGGCACTGTTCACGCATCCCATTTTGTCCGATTTGGCACAATTACTGAGTACCGCCAGCCAGCCCGCGCAGCATTTATCCTCCCCACCCGCGCAGCCGGTGATCTTACCCGCCGACCGACAACAGGAGCTGCCACTCTCTTGGGCACAACAACGTCTGTGGTTCCTGGCACAGTTAGATTCTGCCGCCCAGACGGCGTATCACATCTCCGGCGGATTGCGTCTGAAAGGTCAGCTAAACCTGAACGCACTGCAAGCGACGTTGAACAGGATCGTTGCACGCCACGAAATTCTGCGCACCACGATTAAAATGGAAGACGGCATAGCGCAACAAGTGATTGCCGAAGCGGATTGTGGTTTTAATTTAACCCTTAGCGATCTCAGCCCGTTAACGGAGGCAGAAAAACAGGCAGCCATTGATGAAGCGGCCCAGTTTGAAGCTCACCATCCGTTTGATTTTGCCCTTGAGCCCTTAATTCGCGGGCAACTGCTGAAACTCACCCATGATGAACATGTCCTGCTGTTAACTCAGCACCACATGATTTCGGATGGCTGGTCACTGAATGTCCTGATATACGAATTGACCACTCTCTACCATGCTTTTACTCAAGGACAAGACGATCCACTGCCTGCACTAACAATACAATATGCTGATTATGCCCTCTGGCAACGGCAATGGTTGCAAGGTGAGGTGTTGGAAAAACAGGTCAATTTCTGGCGAGAAGCACTGCAAGGTGCCCCTGCTTTACTGGAGCTGCCGACAGACAGAGCACGCCCTGCAGTTCAGAGCTACCACGGGGATCAGGTGGCATTGACGCTGTCACCTGAATTAAGTGATGGCATAAAAACGTTGAGCCAACGCCACAATTCCACCTTATTTATGACATTGCTGACCGCATGGTCAATCTTGCTTTCCCGTATCAGCGGTCAACACGATATTGTGATTGGTACACCTATCGCTAACCGGCAGCACAGCGAATTAGAGCCGTTGATCGGTTTCTTCGCCAATACACTGGCGCTCAGGGTTAAACTGGAAGATAACCCCACGGTTAGCTCACTATTGGCGCAAGTCAAAGCCCATGCACTGGCCGCCTATGTCCATCAAGACTTGCCATTCGAGCAACTGGTCGAAGCGCTGCAACCGCCACGTAGCCTGAGTCATAGCCCAATATTTCAGGTTATGCTCGCGCTGGATAACACACCAATACAGCAATCTCTTGAATTATCGGGTTTAGTACTGGATGAACTGCCATTAGTCCGAAAAAGCACCCATTTCGATCTGTCGCTTTCCATGAACGAAACCGAGAAGGGTTTAGTCGGTGAACTGGAATATGCCAGTGATCTGTTTGATCGCGCCAGCATTGAACGGCTGGCCGGCTACCTGCAAACCCTGCTGGCCGCGATGGTGGCAGATGATTCCCTGCGCGTGCAAGCGTTACCGCTGCTGCAACCGCAACAACGCAACCAATTATTGCTGGCTTTCAACGATACGACGCTGGCCTATCCGCAAGACAGGCTGATCCACACACTGTTCGAGCAACAAGTGGAACAGACGCCTGATGCCACCGCATTAGTGTTTGGCGATAGCCAACTGAGTTACGACGAACTGAACCGTCATGCTAACCAACTGGCTCACCAACTTATTGCAGCCGGCGTGCGCCCCGATGACCGCGTGGCGATTTGTGTCGAGCGCAGTCCGGCGCTGATCATCGGCCTGTACGCTATCCTGAAAGCGGGTGCGGGTTATGTTCCCCTCGATCCGGAATACCCGGCCGAACGTCTGGCTTATCAACTGGCGGACAGCAAACCGGCATTATTGCTGACTCAGCAACATTTGCAGGAACGTTTGCCAAGCCAAAATATCCCGGTCTGGTTGCTGGATGATGAAGCCCACCGCAATCAGGTAGCCAAACAGCCGAACCATAATCCTGATGCCCGCCCAATGGGACTCCAGCCACACCATCTGGCCTACATTATCTATACCTCCGGTTCGACGGGGCAGCCCAAGGGCGTGATGCTGGAGCATCGCAATGTGGTGAATTTTATCCATGCCCAACAGCAGACCAGCGAGCCTAAATGCGGGGATCGCATTCTGCAATTTGCCACTATCGCGTTTGATACCTCGGTCTCGGATATCTTCCCGACGCTGGCATCCGGTGCGACACTGGTTCTGCGTCCGCCACATATCAGAGTACCGGATACGACATTTGTTGACTTCTTGCGCGAGCAGAAAATCACCATCATCGATATGCCGACGGCTTTCTGGCATCACTGGGTGCAGGAGATGATGGCCGGACGCAGTGGTTTTAGTCCCTATCTGCACACGATTATTGTGGGCGGTGAAAAAGCTGAGCATCGCCACCTGCTAAGCTGGCTCTCCAGTCCCGAAACTCAGTCCTGCCGCTGGATTAACTCTTATGGCCCGACGGAAACCACGGTGATTGCTACCACACTGACCGTGGATAACCGGCAAGTGCCCTATTCGGGTGACAATATTCCGATTGGCCGCCCACTACCCAATACGCGGATTTATATTCTGGACACGCAAGGCCAGCCGGTGCCGATCGGCGTCAGCGGTGAAATCCATATTGCCGGCATCGGCGTTGCACGGGGTTACCTGAACCGAGCCGATTTAACCGCCGAGAAATTTGTTGCTGATCCGTTCAATGAACACGCTGATGCCCGTATGTATAAAACCGGTGACTTAGGGCGCTGGCTGCCCAACGGCATGATCGAATATCTGGGACGCAACGATTTTCAGGTCAAGATCCGCGGGTTCCGCATTGAGATGGGCGAAATTGAGGCGCAACTGGCCGCCTGTGCAGGCGTCAGCGATGCGGTGGTGATCGCCCGTGAAGCAGAAAGCGGCGACAAACGGCTGGTCGCTTATGTCATCCCACAATCCGGCTTTACGCCCGATGCCAATCACCTGCGTGAACAACTGAGTAGCCGTCTGGCCAGCTATATGGTGCCCAGCGCATTTGTCATGCTGGACGCTTTCCCGCTGACCGGAAGCGGCAAACTGGATCGCAAGGCATTGCCGGCACCGGATCGCACCGCCATTGCCAGCCGTGAATATGCAGCGCCCCAAGGTGAAATTGAACAGCAGATTGCCGCCATCCTACAGAATTTATTGGGATTAGAACAAATCGGACGTCACGACAGCTTTTTTGATTTAGGCGGCAACTCCTTATCCATCATTCAGCTCATGGCAAGATTGCGTGATGAATTCCAGCTTGAAATATCCATACAGGACATTTTTACCCATCCGGAACTTGCTGAACTCGCTGAACTTATCACATCAAAACAGATTGAAACCTTTTTCGCCCAAGACGATCTCGAATCGCTGCAAAAAGAATTAGAGAACTTGTCTGAAGATGAACTGCGTGCCCTATTAAATGGAGATAGTGAATTAAATGAGTAACAAAGAACTAAGCCTAAAAGAGCTAAGCCTACTTGAATTAAGACAAGCGGTACTCCAGAAAAAAATTAACCAACGCATCAAAAAGAGTCAGACTGGCGACAAGGGGCAGGACGGGGAAAAAAGGCACATTGTACCGAGAAGCGCCGACCAGCAAACGCTCCCGCTGTCTTGGGCACAACAGCGTTTATGGTTTCTGGCACAATTAGATCCGGCCGCACAAACGGCCTATCACATTCCGGGTGGCCTGCGTCTGCAAGGCGATCTGAATCTGGCTGCCCTGCAAGCCGCACTGGACAGAATTGTCGCCCGTCATGAAATTCTGCGCACCACTATCAAAGTGGTCGCAGGCCAGGCCCTGCAAGTGATTAGCGAACCCGATAGCGGCTTCTTTCTGGCCGTGGAAGATCTCAGCCAGTTACCTGCGCAAGAGCAACCCACCGCCATTGAAGAGGCCATCCAGCGGGAAACCCACCAGTCCTTTGATTTTGCCCAAGGCCCCCTCATCCGGGGCTGTCTGCTGCGGCTGGCGGAAAATGAACATATCCTGTTGTTAACCCAGCATCATATTATTTCCGATGGCTGGTCTCTCAACATCTTGATGCACGAACTTTCCACACTTTATCATGCGTTCAGCGAAGGCCGGGATGATCCCCTGCCCGCCTTGACACTGCAATACGCGGACTACGCCCTTTGGCAAAGGCAGTGGTTACAGGGCGAGCGACTGGAAAAACAGGTCAGTTTCTGGCGAGAAGCGCTGCAAGATGCACCCGCTTTGCTGGAACTGCCGACTGACCGGCCACGCCCGGAGAAACAGAGTTATGCCGGAGGATCGGTCGATATCGCCCTGTCACCGACATTAAGTGCCGGATTAAGCAGCCTGAGCCAGCGCCACGGGACAACCCTGTTTATGACGCTGCTGGCGGGATGGGCGATTTTACTTTCCCGCCTGAGCGGGCAGAAAGATCTGGTGATAGGTACACCGGTGGCTAACCGGCAACACAGCGAATTGGAGCCGTTGATCGGATTCTTTGTCAACACACTGGCCCTGCGAATTCAATTAGATGACAATCCAACAGTCAGCACGCTGCTGGACAGGGTTAAAGCCCATGCGCTGCAAGCCTATGCACATCAAGATTTGCCGTTCGAACAGTTGGTCGAAGCACTCAAACCCCCGCGCAGCCTCAGCTACAGCCCGATTTTTCAGGTCATGCTGTCAGTGGATAATACCCCAGGCCAGCAAAATGTCGCCTTGCCGGATACCACGATCAGTGAAATCAATCTGGCCGAAAACAGCGCACATTTCGATCTGTCCCTCTCCCTGAGTGACAGCGAAACGGGTTTAGTCGGCGGGCTGGAATATACCAGTGACCTGTTTGATCATGCCAGCGTTGAACGTATTGCCAGTTACCTGCAAACCCTGCTGGCGGCCATGGTTAACGATGATGCTCAACCGGTGGACAGTTTGCCACTCTTGCAGCCACCGCAACGCGCTCAGGTATTGGTGGATTTTAATGATACCGCCTGCCCGCTGCCGCCAACCTTATTAATCCATCAACGGTTTGAACAACAGGCAGAACAAACCCCTGACGCCACGGCATTAGAATTTGGCGACAGCCAACTGAGCTATACCGAACTGAACCGCCATGCCAACCAACTGGCGCATCATTTAATCGCTTCCGGTGTTCGACCCGATGATCGCATCGCCATCTGTGCGGAGCGCAGTCCGGCACTGATCATCGGCCTGTACGCTATCCTGAAAGCGGGTGCGGGTTACGTTCCCCTCGATCCGGAATACCCTGCTGAACGTCTGGCCTATCAGTTGTCAGACAGCAAACCGGTGTTATTGCTGACTCAGCAACATTTACAGGAACGCTTGCCAACCCCAAATATCCCGGTCTGGTTGCTGGACGATGAGAACCACAGAAATCAGGTGGCAAAACAACCGGACCATAATCCCGACGCCTGCCAAATGGGACTCCAGCCCCACCATCTGGCCTATATCATCTACACTTCCGGTTCCACGGGGCAGCCCAAGGGCGTGATGCTGGAGCACCGCAATGTGGTGAACTTTATTCATGCCCAACAGCAGACCAGCGAGCCTAAAATAGGGGATCGCATTCTGCAATTTGCCACTATCGCGTTTGATACCTCGGTCTCGGATATTTTTCCGACGCTGGCATCCGGTGCGACACTGGTTCTGCGTCCGCCGCATATCCGCGTGCCGGATATGACGTTTGTCACCTTCTTGCGTGAGCAGAAAATCACCATTATGGATATGCCGACCGCTTTCTGGCATTACTGGGTGCAGGAGATGATGGCGGGTCGCAGTGGTTTCAGCCCCTATCTGCACACGATTATTGTGGGCGGCGAAAAAGCCGAACATCGCCACCTGCTAAGCTGGCTGTCCAGCCCGGAAACGCAATCCTGCCGCTGGATTAACTCTTATGGCCCGACCGAAACCACGGTGATTGCCACCACGCTGACCGTGGATAACCGGCAAGTGCCCTATTCGGGTGACAATATTCCGATTGGCCGCCCACTGCCTAATACGCGGATTTATATTCTGGACACGCAAGGCCAGCCTGTGCCGATCGGCGTCGGTGGCGAAATCCATATTGCCGGTGCTGGTGTTGCCCGTGGTTATTTAAATCGCCCTGATTTAACCGCCGAGAAATTTGTTGCTGATCCGTTCAGTGAACACGCTGATGCCCGCATGTATAAAACCGGCGATTTGGGGCGCTGGCTGCCCAACGGCATGATCGAATATCTGGGACGCAACGATTTTCAGGTCAAGATCCGCGGGTTCCGCATTGAGATGGGCGAAATTGAGGCGCAACTGGCTGCTTGTGAAGGTGTCAGCGATACCGTGGTGATTGCCCGTGAAGAAGAAACGGGTGATAAACGGCTGGTGGCTTATCTGATCCCACAAACCGGCAGCACACTCAATCCGGCTGAATTACGTAAGCAATTGAGTACCCGCTTGATGGAGCATATGCTGCCGAGTGCGTTTGTTATTCTTGATGCTTTCCCGCTGTCTGCCAACGGTAAACTGGATCGCAAAGCACTGCCGGTGCCGGATCGCAGCGCTATTGTCAGCCGTGAATACGAAGCCCCACAAGGGGAAACCGAACAGAAACTGGCGGCCATCTGGCAACTCCTGCTCAATGTGGAACAGGTCGGGCGCCAGGATAATTTCTTTGAACTGGGCGGGCATTCCCTGCTGGTAGTTAATTTGATTGAGCAATTGCGCTCCCACGGCCTGTCCCTCGATGTCAGTACCGTATTCGCGGCACCTACTCTGGCAGCAATGAGCGCCCTTATCGATCACCCTAGCACCCAAGCTAATGCCACACAGAATGCCATACCGGAAGTGCCGCCTAATCTGATCAGGGAAGACAGTGCGGTCATTACCCCGGATATGCTGCCCTTGGTGACACTGACCCAAGACCAGATCGACCAGATTGTTTCCCATGTCACAGGCGGTATCCCCAACGTACAGGATATCTATCCATTGGGACCCTTGCAGGAAGGTATTCTGTTCCACCACTTGCTGGAAACGGAAGGCGATCTCTATCTGGACAACCATTTGATGGTTTTCGACAGCCGGGCACGGTTGGACAGTTTCTTGCAGGCACTCCAACAGGTGATCAACCGGCACGATATTCTGCGCAGTGCCGTGCACCGGAAAGCACTGCTTAAACCTGTACAGGTTGTTTATCGTCAGGCCGCGCTGCCAATCATTGAACTGACGTTATCAGCGGAAGAACAGGCGACAGAACCCGCCAAAACCCAGCTACGCCGTCTCACTGATCCCCGTGCAATACGGATGGATATTAGCAAAGCGCCATTATTGGCGGCTTATATCGCCAAAGATCCGGCTTCCGAACGCTGGCTGCTCTCCTTGCTGTATCATCACTTAGTTTGTGATCACGTCTCACTGGATATGATATTCAGTGAAATACAAATCCTGTTGTTGGGCGAAAGCGAAAATTTACCCGTGCCGTTACCTTACCGTAATTTTATCGCGCAGATCCGCAACGTGCCGTTAGACGTTCACCAAAACTATTTCCGTGAATTATTGGGCGATGTGGAAGAACCCACCCTGCCATTCGGCTTGCTTGACGTACAAGGTAGCAGCCTCAATGAGATAGTTGAAAACGTCTTCACGTTAGATGACAAACTGGCTCAAGATCTGCGTGATTGCGCGCGTCAATTGGGCATGAGTGCCGCCGTGTTGTTCCATGTCGCTTGGGCGCAGGTACTGGCGCGGTGCAGCGGACGGGACGATGTAATATTCGGCACTGTCTTGTTGGGACGCTTGCAGGGGGGGATCGGCGCTTCCGAGGTGCTCGGCATGTTTATCAATACCCTGCCTGTCCGCGTTAAGTTACAGGGGCGTAGCGTTAAACAGGCGGTGCAGGAAACCTATCAGCAATTAAGTACACTGCTGGAACATGAACAGGCACCGCTGGCCGTAGTTCAACGTTGCAGCGGCATTCAGGCGCCCTTGCCGCTGTTTAACAGCCTGCTGAATTTCCGCCATAGCCCGCGTGAAGATGAACATGCCGCGTCAATCGCCTGGCAAGGCATTGAGGAAATCGAGGGCGAAGAGCGCAGCAATTATCCCTTATCGCTGGATGTGGATGATTTTGATGACGGGTTCTCACTGACCGCACAATGCAGCCGGCAGATTAATCCGGCACAGATCAATGCCTATATGAATACGGCGCTGGAAGGGATGGTAGCCGCGCTGCGCCATGCCCCTGAGCAAGCCATCGCGTCAATTGATATCCTGTCACTGGCTGAACGCACACAATTACTGGCAACCTTTAACGCTACCGCCGTCGAATATCCGCAAGCAGGGTTAATCCACCAACTACTTGAACAACAGGCAGTGCGGACACCAGATGCCACCGCGCTGATATTTGGCGACAGGCAATTAAGCTATGCAGAACTAAACCGCCATGCTAACCAACTGGCACACCAACTTATTGCATCCGGCGTGCGCCCCGATGATCGCATTGCTATCTGTGTTGATCGCAGTCCGGCGCTGATCATCGGCCTGTACGCTATCCTGAAAGCCGGTGCAGGTTACGTTCCCCTCGATCCGGAATACCCGGCCGAACGCTTGGCTTATCAACTGGCGGACAGCAAGCCAGTGTTATTGCTGACTCAGCAACATTTGCAGGAACTCTTGCCAACCCCAAATATCCCGGTCTGGTTGCTGGACGATAAGAGCCACCACAATCAGGTGGCAAAACAGCCGGACCATAACCCTGATGCCAGCCAAATGGGACTCCAGCCACACCATCTGGCCTATGTTATCTATACCTCCGGCTCGACAGGTCAGCCCAAGGGCGTGATGCTGGAGCACCGCAATGTGGTGAATTTTATCCATGCCCAGCGCCAGACCAGCGAACCTAAATTTGGGGATCGTATCCTGCAATTTGCCACCATCGCGTTTGATACCTCAGTATCGGATATCTTCCCGACGCTGGCATCCGGTGCGACACTGGTTCTGCGTCCGCCCCATATCCGCATACCAGATATGACGTTCGTCACCTTCTTGCGTGAACAGAAAATCACCATCATCGATATGCCCACCGCTTTCTGGCATCACTGGGTGCAGGAGATGATGGCGGGTCGCAGTGGTTTCAGCCCCTATCTGCACACGATTATTGTGGGCGGAGAAAAAGCCGAACATCGCCACCTGCTAAGCTGGCTGTCCAGTCCGGAAACCCAATCCTGCCGCTGGATTAACTCTTATGGCCCGACCGAAACCACGGTGATTGCCACCACGCTGACCGTGGATAACCGACAAGTGCCCTATTCGGGTGACAATATTCCGATTGGCCGCCCACTGCCTAATACGCGCATTTATATTCTGGACGCACTCGGACAACCGGCTCCTTTGGGTGTCAGCGGCGAAATCCATATCGGTGGTGCCGGCGTTGCCCGCGGTTATTTAAACCGCCCTGATTTAACCGCCGAGAAATTTGTTGCTGATCCCTTCAGTCAACAACCTGATGCGCGCATGTATAAAACCGGCGATCTGGGGCGCTGGCTGCCCAACGGCACGATTGAATATCTGGGACGCAACGATTTTCAGGTCAAGATCCGCGGGTTCCGCATTGAGATGGGCGAAATTGAGGCGCAACTGGTCACCTGCGAAGGCGTCAGCGATGCGGTGGTGATCGCCCGCGAAGCAGAAAGCGGCGACAAACGGCTGGTCGCTTATGTCATCCCGGCAACCGGTGTCACGCTGAAACCGGCCGATCTGCGCCAGCAACTGGGTAGCCGGCTGATGGAATATATGTTGCCCAGCGCATTTGTCATGCTGGAGGCTTTCCCGCTGTCCGCCAACGGTAAACTGGATCGCAAGGCATTGCCGGCGCCGGATCGCAGCGCCATTGTCAGCCGTGAATACGCAGCGCCACAAGGGGAAACTGAACAGAAACTGGCGGCAGTCTGGCAATCCCTGCTCAATCTGGAACAGGTCGGGCGCCATGACCATTTCTTCGAACTGGGCGGGCATTCCCTGCTGGTGGTCAGCCTGATCGAACAGTTGCGCCAACAAGGGCTGTCCCTTGATGTCAGTGCGGTATTCTCGGCACCCACGCTGGCAGCCATGGGCGCCCGCTTAAGCCAGAGCCGTGATCAAGAAACGGATCCCTGACCATTCCGCCGAATCTGATCCGCGAAGACAGCCAGATCATTACCCCGAATAGTCTGCCCTTGGTGGCATTAACGCAGCCCCAAATTGACCAAATCGTGGCCCACGTACCGGGCGGCGTCGCCAATATTCAGGATATTTACCCCCTTGGGCCATTGCAGGAAGGGATTCTGTTCCACCATTTGCTGGCAGAAACCGGTGACACCTATCTTGAAAATATTCTGATGAACTTTGACCGCCGGACACGGCTGGATAGCTTCTTGCAGGCGCTGCAACAGGTGATTAATCGCCATGACATTCTGCGCAGCGCTTTCCACTGGCACGAACTGCCGGCACCGGTACAAGTTGTCTACCGTCATGCCCCGCTGCCCATTACTGAGGTTTCATTATCCGCCGGCGAAAGCGCCGAAACGCAATTGCAGCGTCTCACCGATCCGGATTTAATCCGCCTGGATATTACCCAAGCGCCGTTACTGGCTGCCTATATCGCCAACGATCCCGACGCCGATCGGTGGTGGCTGAGTTTGCTGCATCATCATCTGGTCTGTGACCATCTGTCACTGGAAATGATGTTCAGCGAAGTCCAGTCCCTGCTCTTGGGCAAAGAAGAGACGCTGCCGACGCCGCTGCCTTACCGCAATTTTATTGCCCAAATCCGTAAAGTGCCGATTGAAACCCATCAAGCCTATTTCCGGCAACGGCTGGGCGATGTGGAAGAGCCCACGCTGCCGTTCGGCTTACTGGATGTACAAGGGAACCCGCGCGATGAGCACGATCACATCGTCGAAGATATCTTCACGCTGGATAACGCACTGGCACAACAAATCCGGGATTGCGCCCGTCAGCAAGGCATCAGTTCAGCGGTGCTGTTCCATGTGGCTTGGGCACACGTGCTGGCCCAATTCTGCGGGCGTGACGATGTGGTGTTCGGCACTGTGCTGTTGGGGCGCTTGCAGGGGGGGATCGGGGCATCCGAAGTGCTCGGTATGTTTATCAATACCCTGCCTGTCCGCGTTAAGTTACAAGGGCGCAGCGTTAAACAGGCGGTACAGGAAACTTATCAATTCTTAAGTGAATTACTGGATCACGAACAGACACCGCTGGCGATTGCCCAGCGTTGCAGCGGGGTTCAGGCGTCACTGCCGCTGTTTAACAGCCTGCTGAATTTCCGCCACAGCCCGCGTGAAGATGAACACGTCGCGGCAACCGCCTGGGAAGGTATTCAGGTGTTGGACAGCGAAGAGCGCAGCAATTATCCCTTATCGCTGGATGTGGATGATTTTGATGACGGGTTCGAGCTTACCGCGCAATGCAGCCAGAAAGTAGATCCGGTGCGGATTAATGCTTATGTCAACATGGCGCTGAAAGGTATTGTGGCCGCACTGCAACATGATCCTAACAACCGCTCCAATCTATCGATATTCTGCCATTGGCAGAGCGCACGCAATTACTGGCAACATTTAATGATACCGCTGCCGGGCATCCGCAAGCGGCCTTAATCCACTCACTGTTTGAACAGCAGGCAGAACAGACACCGGATGCCGTAGCGCTGGTATTTGGCGGGAGCGAACTGAGTTATGCAGAACTGAACCGCCATGCCAACCAACTGGCACATTATCTGATTGCATCCGGCGTGCGCCCCGATGATCGCATTGCTATCTGTGTTGATCGCAGTCCGGCGCTGATCATCGGCCTGTACGCTATCCTGAAAGCGGGTGCGGGTTACGTTCCCCTCGATCCGGAATACCCGGCCGAACGCTTGGCCTATCAGTTGTCAGACAGCAAGCCGGTGTTATTGCTGACTCAGCAACATTTGCAGGAACGCTTGCCAACCCAAGATATCCCGGTCTGGTTGCTGGACGATGAGTACCACCAAAATCAGGTGGCAAAACAGCCGGACCATAACCCTGATGCCCGCCAAATGGGACTCCAGCCACACCATCTGGCCTATGTTATCTATACCTCCGGCTCGACAGGTCAGCCCAAGGGCGTGATGCTGGAGCACCGTAATGTGGTGAACTTTATCCATGCCCAACAGCAGACCAGCGAGCCTAAATTGGGGGATCGTATCCTGCAATTTGCCACTATCGCGTTTGATACCTCGGTCTCGGATATTTTCCCGACGCTGGCATCCGGTGCGACACTGGTTCTGCGCCCACCGCATATCAGGGTGCCGGATAAAGCGTTTGTCGAGCTGTTAAATGAGCAGAAAATCACCATTATAGATATGCCTACGGCCTTCTGGCATCAATGGGTACAAGAGATGATGGCGGAACGCAGTGGCTTCGGCAAATACCTGCACACGGTTATCGTCGGCGGAGAAAAAGCGGAACTGCGCCATTTACAGAACTGGCAATCGATGCCGGCAACGCAATCTTGCCGTTGGATCAACTCTTACGGCCCAACCGAAACCACGGTGATTGCGACCACATTAAAAATGGATGGCACAGTCAAAGCCGATGGCCAACAATTGGCTGATATCACCGATAACATCCCGATTGGCTATCCCTTGCCCAACACGCGGATTTATATTCTGGATACCTTTGGCAAGCCGGTTCCTCTGGGAGTCAGTGGTGAAATCTATATCGGTGGTGCCGGTGTTGCCCGTGGTTATCTGAACCGCCCCGATTTAACCGCCGAGAAATTTGTCGCTGATCCGTTCAGCCAACAACCCGATGCACGCATGTACAAAACCGGGGATCTGGGGCGCTGGTTGCCCAATGGCACGATTGAGTATCTGGGACGCAACGATTTTCAGGTTAAGCTGCGTGGATTCCGCATTGAACTGGGGGAAATCGAAACCCGCCTGGTGCAGTGTCAGGGCGTGCAGGAAGCGATTGTCCTTGTGCGGGAAACTGCACCCGATGATAAGCGTCTCATCGCCTATATTCAGCCTCAATCCGGGGTAAAACTGAGCCCCAGTGCACTGCGTCAGCAACTCGCTCAACATCTTGCCGAATATATGCTGCCGAGCGCATTTGTCACCCTTGATGCTTTTCCGCTGACGGCTAATGGCAAAATCGACCGTCAGGCATTCCCTGCTCCCGATCAATCCGCCATTGTGGTTCGCGATTATGAAGCGCCCCAAGGCGAGATTGAAACGGCACTGGCTCAGATCTGGCAAGAGCTGCTTGGGTTAGAACGTGTCAGCCGCCATGACCATTTCTTTGAATTGGGCGGGCATTCGTTGCTGATCCTGAAAGCCGGCTCTTTGGCGGTCGAAAAACTGGGGCTTCCGCAGAATATGATGGCGAGATTAATGACATTTACGACCATCAAAGATCAAGCCAGCGCCATTGAAGATCAAGATAATATCGCTGTTGGTGCGATGGTTGGTCTGTCACGGAACCTCAAAGCAACGCCGCTGTTCTTTGCGCCCGGTGCCGGAGGGCATGTGCTCTATTTGCGGGAATTGGCGACCGCACTGGAAGGGACTTACTCCGTTTGGGGCATGCAATCGCCAGAGTTGGATGGGCGCAGCGCTCCCCCACAAAGCCTTGAGGCAATGGCCGGCATCATGATCGACTCCCTTAAGAAAGTGCAGCCAAACGGCCCTTATTACCTGGGCGGGCACTCTTTCGGTGGCTGGCTTGCATTCGAAATGGCGCGACAGCTTGTCCAACAGGGGGAAAACATTGGCTTACTGGCTGTAGTCGATAGCGAATCGCCCCTTGAGAGCTTAACCCAAAGGGTCGAGTCCGAATGGTCTGACAGCCGCTGGCTGGCCGAGTTTGGCAATGTGCTGGCGGCATTGGCGGGCGCAGAAGAAAACTTTACCGAGGAAGAATTCCAATCCATAACAGAAGAAGAGCAATTCGATAGCTTGCGACTTCGTTTGATTGAAGAGGAACTGTTACCGCCTCAAGTTGAACCTAAGGAAATCGCCACCTATTTAAGCGTGTTCAAGGCTCACTCTTTGACGACTTATCAGCCGCAAGAGCGCTATACCGGGACACTCCACCTGTTTCTGGCCAGCGATAATCAACAGTACGAAGCACACGATATCTCTGCCGAGAGCATGATTGATGGATGGGAAGCGCTGGTGACTGGGGAAGTTATTTCCGAAACGTTATCGGGTGATCACATCACCCTTATGCGTCAACCTTTTGTACAAGGTTTAGCATCGGCTATAGCCGGGGTGAATAAATCAGGTAAATAACCCCACAACGTTTCTGGCAGCCTTATCTGATAATAAACCTCGTTATTTTTAACGAGGTTTTTTCGTTATCGGAAAATAAGAACGGTAAACCCGTCGCGGTAGTTGTTTCTATGGATGAATATCAAAGTGTCGAATTATTCAAATTGCAATTGTTGCAATTAAGGGCAATTCAAGCCAAAGCGGATATGGAAGCAGGCAAGCGGGTCAATGGTGATGACTTTTTTGATCAACTGGAAGCGGGGCAACACAATCAAGTATTATTTATTTGAATAAACAGTGCGGTTATAAAAAACAGAGCAAAAAAACATTACAAATTTAAACGCCATCATTTATTAATATAATACAACATAAAATCAAACATGAATGTTTTTTAAAGACAACACTCAATATAAGAGCCGCCCATTATCTTGACATATAAACCAATCCTCTTATTCTAGTTATTTAACTTGGTAACCGAACATAAGGATAAAACCTATTATGTCCAAAGAAAAATTAACTAATGGCGCTATATTTTATACGCAAAAAAATTATGCGGGTTCTTCCTATGAATATCCAGAAAATAGTACAGAAGTCAATTTAGCGGGTACACCATTAAACGATAAATTTTTTTCCGTTGAAATTGGAACAGGCTCTATCATATTCGCCTGGCGACATAGCACTGACAGTGAGCCTGGGCAAATTTATCGTGAATGGGATACAAGCCAACCCGATATCAGCGATATTCAAGGATTAACAAAGTTTATTGTATCGCCTTCAAACCGTGATCTACTGGCAGTAAAATTAATTAACGAATCAGGTGTAAATCAAAGATTCAGAGCACATATCCAAACTTATACCATCCCCAACGCAGTAGATTGTTATTCAGATGGGGATTATGAAATTGTTGGTCTAATACCAAAAGATCATCAGCTATACGTTACGTCCGTCGTGATATTTAATCAGAGTAATATTCCTGTTACTCAAGGTGCAGTCTATTTTCAATATAATGGTACTGACCTTGATATTGTTGCTTATGATGAGACAAAACCGCCCCATATGCGGTTTGAAAAAGCAGATGGCTATCACTTTAAATTCTTTTTGGAAAAATTTTCTGACCATCAATAAAAGAAAAAGTGAAATAATAAATTAAGACCAATTAAAACAAGGGGTAGGTATCGTAAATATACACACCCCTGTTTTAAATAATTCCTTAATACCAATGGAAAATCTTTATCCCTGCAATAAATATCACCATACTTATCAAGCACAGAATACATGAGCTTTTCCATATCAACTCTTTAATCCATAAACACTCTTCTTTAATTTAAAAACGATTCTATTTGATTGTTACGCGCCAACCATAAAGAGAGCGCTTTTAGTGAATCTTGGGTGAATTCATCACAACGGGCGGTAATTTCTTCCGGCGTTAACCAGTAAACTGCGGTGACTTCTTCTTCCTGCAAAGCAAATGGGCCATGACTAACACAACTGAACAAACCACCCCATATCCGGCAAGTGTCCTCTTCATAGTAGAAAAGACCATGTTCGGCAAAAGGAACGCCTGCAATCCCCAACTCCTCTTCAGCTTCCCGCTTGGCAGCATCAAGAAAAGTTTCGCCCTGCGTCACAACACCACCTGCCGTTGCATCTAATTTTCCCGGATAAAAATCTTTCGTTTCTGTACGGTGCTGAACCAGTATTTTGCCCATTCCATCATGTACGACAATATAAGTTGCACGATGCCTCAAGTTCTGTGCTCTCATCTGCTGACGAGTCGATTGCGCGATGACTTCATTGTCTTCATTGACGATATCAATCCATTCAATGTTTGTTGGTTTTTCTTTCATTATCCTAAAAGCCTTCTATCAATGCGTTACCTGTTAGTTTTTGCAGTAAATTTATAACATTTTATCGACAAACGGTGGTAAGGTAACTCTGGTACATTTTTTATCAGTTATTATTACTAGAGGTTATATGATAGATCTATACTATGCTCCAACCCCAAATGGCTATAAGATCACCCTTTTTCTTGAAGAAGTCGGCATTCCTTACACCATCCACCCGATCAATATCAATACCGGCGAACAGTTCAAACCTGAATTTCTTGCCATCGCTCCCAATAACAAGATCCCGGCCATTGTCGATCATCAACCCACCGGCGGGGGAGAACCTATCTCTATCTTCGAATCAGGTGCCATTTTACTTTATCTGGCAAACAAAACAGGCCAGCTATTAAGTCAAGATTTGCGTGAACGTACCGAACAATTGCAATGGCTGTTTTGGCAGGTTGCCGGCTTTGGCCCCATGCTCGGTCAAAATCACCATTTCAATCACTATGCTCCAGAAGTTGTTCCCTATGCCATTAATCGCTATGTGGAAGAATCAAAGCGTTTATATAAGGTGCTAAATACCCAACTGGAAAAAACCGCCTATCTTGGTGGAAACGAGTATAGCATTGCTGATATCGCCACTTATCCGTGGGCAAAATGCTATGAACACCAAAAAATCGATTTGCAGGCTTATCCTGCGGTTGCAAAATGGCTGGATAAGATCAGGCAACGCCCTGCGACACAAGCCGCCTATGAAAGTATAAAACTTGATATTGATAACAGATAGCAGCATATTTCGCTGTCACTTAAGTCATCCCTTGTTATAGTCAAATACACGATTACCTTTTGTTACAGGGGGTGGCTATGCGTATCTTAATTACGGGGGGAACCGGGTTGATTGGTCATCACTTGATCTGCCAACTCCTTTCGCTCTCCCATTCCGTCACCATTTTGAGTCGTTCACCACAAAAAGTGTATTCTCTGTTTTCTGATCGCGTTGAATGCTGGATAACATTAAATGACCAGCGCGATCTCAACGGCTTTGATGCGGTTATTAATCTTGCTGGCGAGCCTATTGTCAATAAGCGATGGACACCGAAACAAAAAAGGAAACTTTGCCAAAGCCGCTGGCAAATTACGGCACAATTGAGCAATCTCATTAAGGCCAGTGAGTCTCCACCATCGGTATTTATTTCCGGTTCAGCCGTTGGCTATTATGGCGATCAAGGGCAATCCGTCGTTACCGAAAGCGATCTCCCACACAATGAATTTGCCCATCAGCTTTGTGAACGTTGGGAGCAGCTTGCTTTACAGGCCAAAAGTGATAAAACCCGTGTATGCTTGTTACGCACGGGCATTGTATTGGCACCAAAAGGCGGGGCGCTGCAAAAAATGCTGCCACTGTTCCGGTTGGGTTTAGGTGGCGCAATCGGCAATGGTAAGCAGTATATGCCGTGGATACAC
This sequence comes from Xenorhabdus doucetiae, assembly GCF_000968195.1. Lineage (NCBI taxonomy): Bacteria > Pseudomonadati > Pseudomonadota > Gammaproteobacteria > Enterobacterales > Morganellaceae > Xenorhabdus > Xenorhabdus doucetiae. Next base: position 2,828,100 of record NZ_FO704550.1, on the reverse strand, counting down.
ATTGATGACATGGTTAATGGTATCTATTACTTGTTGGTATCACCTGGGCTACAGGGCCCCTTTAATATGACATCGCCTTATCCTGTCCATAATGAGCTGTTTAGTGCCACACTCGCAGGTGTATTGCACCGCCCGGCTTTTATGCGCATTCCCGCCTTTGTATTAAAAGCGATGATGGGAGAAGCCGCAGAATTAGTTTTAGGTGGTCAACAAGCTATCCCTCAGAAGCTGGAAGAAGCGGGATTTGGTTTCCGTTATTTTCAACTGGAAGAAGCCTTGCAAGATGTCATAAAAGCAAAAGACCATGCAGGCTAATTTTTGTCTCCGCCGATCTAATGATACTGTTGTGATTGATTCGCAACAGCATCATTATCACTTAGTCACTATCCCCAATGGGTTTAGCTCCCTGCCAACGGCTAAACAGATCTTCTGGCAAGTCAATATCGAACTGATCAAGCACACGGTTAACCGTCTGGTCGATGATATCCTGAATATGTTCAGGGCGATGATAGAATGCGGGAACAGGCGGCATGATCACCGCCCCAATTTCTGCTGCCTGTAGCATTAATCTCAGATGCCCCAAGTGTAAGGGGGTTTCTCTTACCCCCAACACTAACTTGCGATGCTCTTTTAAAACCACATCTGCGGCACGGGTCATTAAGCCATCCGTGTAGCTATGCACAATACCTGACAGGGTTTTTATGGAACAGGGCAAAATGACCATACCCAATGTTTTAAAAGATCCAGAGGAAATGGCGGCGGCAATATCACGATTGTCATGGACAACATCAGCCAGCGCCTGTACCTCTCGCAAAGTATAATCCGTCTCCAATGCCAGAGTCTGCCGAGCCGATTGGCTAATGACCAAATGCGTTTCAATGCCCTCTACTGACTGCAAAACTTGCAGTAACCTGACACCATAAATCGCACCACTTGCTCCGGTCAGCCCGACAATCAATTTTTTCATGTTTTCCTCTGAGATTCTGGCTATATCGTCGTACTTCAAGATACATTGATTATCTCCCCGCGTTGCGGGGAGATAATCAGTTGTTTTCGTCTTACGAGCGGCAACTTGAAGTTGATAAGATATATAACTGCATGATAATAACAATATTATCCTTCATTATATATTTCCAGATCCTCTATTTCGCTCTGTCCGCGCACTTTCATGGCATCGTCCTTACGTAAATTTTCCAGATAGTCGAGGTAAATCTGGTCAATGTCTTTCGTCACATAGATACCATCAAAGACAGAGCATTCGAATTTTTCAATATCAGGGTTTTCTTCCCGTACCGCTTGCACCAGATCGTGGAGATCTTGATATATCAGCGCATCAGCCCCAATAAGCTGGCGAATTTCATCCACTTCCCGGCCGTGAGCAATCAGTTCATTGGCATTTGGCATGTCAATACCATAAACATTCGGGAAGCGAACTTCCGGTGCCGCCGAAGCAAAGTAGACTTTCTTAGCGCCCGCTTCACGCGCCAACTCGACAATTTGCTCCGACGTGGTGCCACGCACAATAGAATCATCCACCAGCAGAACATTTTTGCCCCGGAATTCAGCGCGGTTGGCATTCAGTTTACGGCGAACGGATTTACGGCGCTCCTGCTGACCCGGCATGATAAAGGTACGCCCGACATAACGATTTTTGACAAATCCCTGACGATAGGGTTTATCCAGAATATGGGCGATTTCCAGTGCAATGTCACAGGAGGTTTCCGGTACGGGGATCACCACATCAATATGCAGGTCTTCCCATTCACGGGCGATTTTTTCCCCCAATTTTTTCCCCATCCGTAGCCGCGCGTTATATACCGATACCTTGTCAATAAAGGAATCCGGGCGGGCGAGATAAACAAATTCGAACAGACAAGGGGTCAATGACGGGGTTTCTGCACACTGGCGGGTAAATAATTGCCCGTTTTCAGTGATATAAATCGCTTCACCGGAAGCGACATCACGCAGGAATTCAAAACCTAAGGTATCCAGCGCCACACTTTCCGACGCCACCATATATTCATTGCGGCCATCTTCCCGCGTTTTCTTTCCCAACACCAGAGGACGGATACCGTGTGGATCACGAAAAGCCACTATCCCATGCCCAATAATCATGGCAACGCAGGCATACGCACCGCGAATTTTTTTGTGCATGTTTGCAACTGCCGAGAAGATATCATCAGGCTCTAAGGGGAAATGGGGAAATTGGGCTAATTCATTGGCGAAAATATTCAGTAGGATTTCAGAATCTGAGGTGGTATTGACATGGCGGCGGGCATTTTCAAACAGCATTTTTTTCAATTCATGTGCGTTTGTCAGATTGCCGTTATGTGCCAATGTGATACCGAAAGGAGAATTCACATAAAAAGGTTGTGCTTCAGAGGCACTGGAACTGCCCGCCGTAGGATAACGAACATGCCCAATCCCGATGGTTCCCTGTAAACGTAGCATGTGCCGTGTTTCAAACACATCCTTGACCAAACCATTAGCCTTACGTAAACGAAAACCATTGTTACCATCAATAGTTGCAATACCTGCTGCATCTTGTCCACGGTGCTGAAGCACCGTTAATGCATCATAAATCGACTGGTTAACCGGTGTAAAACCGACGATACCGACAATACCGCACATGTAGCCTTTCCTCATCAGCCAAGCGGAGAGCGTTATCTCTCCGGCAGGAAACTCGACGCACTTTGCAGGTAGTCAAAAAACCACCTGATGATTTGACTGAACTGTGGGATCAATTGTGATTGTTGCCAATCCTGACTTTTGGGGAGGGGCGTGAAAGAGTCTGCAACAAACAGGAGAGCAGACACAATCAGGACACCGCGCAAGGCCCCAAAACAGATCCCCAGAACCCGATCTGTACCTGACAGGCCTGTTCGCTGGACAAGTGAACCAATAACATAGTTTACTACCGCACCAACAATCAGTGTTGCAATAAATAAGATGGCAATCGCTATCCCATTCCGCACCAGTTCATCTTCAAGGCGAGTAAAATACGCCGCCAAATAAGTATAGAAGTGGCTGGCAACAAAGAAAGCACAGCCCCATGTTATCAGGGAGAGCGCTTCGCGAACAAAACCACGAATCAGGCTAACCAGTGCCGAGAAGCCAATAATGGCAATAATCGTATAATCAATCCAGACCATATCTTAATCCAAAAACAGGCCCCCGACATTCAGGTCGGGCGCATTCTAACAGAAAACGAAAACGTTTGCGTAGTGGATTCATCACTCTACCGAAAATAATTTAAAGACCCTCCGATTATGGCCTATAGTTTTTGATCTGCCCTTGTAATCCCGTAATTTCCCTCAATTCGGCCAAAATGGATTCCAGTGCCTGCCTTGACGCATTCGGCCCGACATAGATCCGGGTCAATTGCCCCTGTACCGGAGAAGCAGGCACAGTGTATACCTGATGCCCGGAAAGGCGCAGCTTCGCCACTATCTCGCCAACTTTATCCGCATTTTTTAATGCGCCAAGTTGCACCACATAGGCTGTTGCCTGAGGCGCTTGTTCTGCTGGCTTCGGTTTAGTCTCTGGCTGGCTTTCAATACGCGATTCCGGTTTCACCTGCGGTTTAGTTTCTAGTTTCGGCTGAGGCGGGGATTCAGGTTTCACCGTTGTTTTAGGATCTTGTGTACCAGTAACAGGGGGGGCTATTACTGGCTCTGAAGACGGTAACCTGGACAGTGTTTCTAAATCTGGCTCTTGCTCCTGTGATTGCATGGCTTGTACAGCCCCTTCAGGCGGTGTGGACGGCATGTTTTGTGCCAATGGCGGGATCGAGTCAATATCTTCTTCATCACCCGGTTTTGGCACCAAAGGAATCGCAGCAAATTGCTCTTCGTTATATTTCTTATCGCCATCAAAAATCATCGGCAACACAATCACGCCCAATGCGACAAGCACGAGGGTTCCAACCAAGCGATTTTGAAATTTACTGGCCACTTTCCTTGCCCTCCTCCGATTCCTCCACAACCAATGCCTCCATCACATGGGCAACCGTGTGGAAAGAACCACAGACCACAATGATATCCTGCACCGATGCGTCTTCCATTGCCTGCTGCCAGGCTGATTCGACTTGCGGGAAGGTTCTGGCGTGGGCCAGATGCCCAGACAATATTTCAGCTTCGGCTCCCCGCAGTTCATGCAGTGATGCGCAGTACCATTCATCAATTTGTTGGGAAAGACAGGCGAGCGTACCGGCAATGTCTTTGTCTGCCAACATGCCAACGACACCACGAATTTTACTGCCCGCTGAACGAGGCAGTTCGGCCAATTTTTGCACCAGATAACCCGCAGCATGTGGATTATGAGCCACATCCAAAATGACCAGCGGATGTTGCCTGATAATTTGGAAACGTCCCGGCAATTGGGCGTTTCTCAATCCCGTATGGATGGCCTGTTCATCAATGGCGCGGCTGACTTTATCATCCTGTTGCAATAAGCAGTGGATCACCCCCATCGCCGTCGCAGCATTTGCCAACGGCAGGTTGGGTAAAGGCAATGCATTGAATTGCTGATTACCACCTGACCAATTCCAGCGATTTTCATGTTGTGAGAAGTGCCAATCCACACCACGACGAAAGAGCTTCGCGCCCAATTCATCCGCAGTGTCAGCAATTGAATAAGGCATATCCGGTTCACCCACTACCGCAAAATGCCCGCGGCGGAAAATACCGGCTTTTTCACGGCCAATGTGTTCACGATCTGAACCTAACCAATCGGTATGATCCAGCGCGATGCTGGTGATAACGCCAATATCAGCATCAACGATATTGGTGGCATCCAAGCGGCCACCCAATCCCACTTCCAAAATCACGACATCAAGATCCGCTTCTTTGAAAAGCTGTAATGCGGCTAATGTCCCATATTCAAAATAGGTCAATGAGATATCGCCACGCTGGGCTTCAATCGCGGCAAATACACGGCAGAAATCCTGTTCCGTGGCTTCCTTGCCCTGAATACGTACCCGCTCGGTATAACGCACCAGGTGCGGGGAACTGTACACCCCCACTTTCAGCCCTGCGGCCAGGAAAATAGATTCAAGAGTATGGCAAGTTGTTCCCTTGCCATTGGTGCCTGACACCGTGATCACTTTAGGTGCTGGGTTCAATAGGTCTAATTGACGACCCAGTTTTCCGACACGCTCAAGCCCCATATCAATGGCTTTGGTATGCAGGTTTCCCAGATAGGAAAGCCACGTCATCAGTGGCGACGTGGCTTGAGGAATTTGCAAAATATCAGACATCTTCTTTATTAGGATTGATGTTTATATCAGCTTCAACATCAGCAGAGTCAACAACGACTGCTTCCACTGGCTCCGTTTTTGCGCCCGGCTGCGGTTGATGCGTCAACATGGCGAGCAGGCTGGCAACTTTATCGCGCATGTCTGGACGGCGCACGATCATGTCAATCGCCCCTTTCCCCAGCAGAAATTCACTGCGCTGGAAACCTTCCGGCAATTTTTCACGCACGGTCTGCTCAATGACTCGCGGGCCGGCAAAGCCGATCAATGCCTTCGGTTCCGCGATATTAATATCGCCCAGCATCCCCATACTTGCGGTCACCCCGCCCATCGTTGGGTTGGTCAAAACACAGATATAAGGCAAACCCCGATCTTGCATTTTTGCCAGCGCAGCACTGGTTTTGGCCATCTGCATCAGTGACATCAGGGATTCCTGCATACGTGCCCCACCACTGGAAGTAAAACAGACAAACGGGCAGTTATCTTCCAGAGCCTGTTCAACCGCACGGACAAAACGGGCACCCACCACTGACCCCATTGAGCCACCCATGAAATTGAATTCAAAGGAACCGGCCACCACGGGCATATCATGCAGCTTACCTTTCATGACGATCAGCGCATCTTTTTCTTGCGTCTGCTTCTGGGCGGCAGCCAAGCGATCTTTGTATTTTTTGATATCACGGAATTTCAGGATATCCTTAGGTTCCAGCTCACTGCCTAATTCCGTGCCAGTGCCTTCATCCAAGAATGAATCCAATCGTTGGCGGGCTGAAATACGCATGTGGTGGTCACATCTTGGACACACCTCAAGGTTACGCTCTAATTCAGCACGATAAAGTACTTGACTGCAACTGTCGCATTTTGTCCAAACTCCTTCAGGTATGTTTGCCTTACGAGTTTGCATTATTTTGCTTTTATTTAGAATCTTTTCAATCCAGCTCATTAATGAACCTTTCCGTCTGAATCTGGCTGATGCCAGCTTTTGTTTTACGTGCCATTAAACCACAATGCCATTACAGTGTGGATAAAAAACTGCTCAAACCTGTTTACGGTTATCGATTTATCTATCTACTGCACTGCTTGCTGCTTTTTTCGAGGCAGCGCGACGATGACGCCAAATTTCGATGATGCCCGGCAGAATAGAAATAAAAATAATCGCAACAATCAATAATTTCAGATTCTGCTGTATCACCGGCATATCACCAAATAAATAACCCGCATAGGTGAATAATAGCACCCAGATAAATGCACCGATGACGTTATAAGCCGCAAAATGGCGGTAAGACATTTTCCCCATTCCGGCAACGAACGGTGCAAACGTTCTAATAATTGGCACAAACCGAGCCAAAATGATGGCTTTTCCACCGTGTTTTTCATAAAACCCATGAGTCTTATCTAAATAACTCCGGCGGAAAATCTTTGAATTTGGATTGGTAAACAGTTTCTCACCAAAAATTCTACCAATGGTATAGTTTATCGCATCACCAATAATGGCGGCTGTAATCATCAAAGCTGCCATTATGTGGACATTAAGATCATTGGAATCAAGTGCAGAGAGTGCACCCGCCACGAAGAGCAAGGAGTCCCCCGGCAAAAATGGCGTCACCACCAAGCCTGTTTCACAAAATATAATCAGAAACAGAATGCCGTAAACCCAATCACCATAGTGAGCCACCAACTCCGCTAAATGCGCATCAATGTGTAAAATAAAATCGACAATAAATTTCGCAAAATCAACAAAATGAGTTAAAAACTCCATAATATTCCTCGTTACGACCCAACATCCCTGTCATGATTCGAAAATGTCAGATTAATTTATTTCCCAGAAACAGGGGGCCCATCATCGGTTCAGGTAAACCAAAATGTTCAGGATAATCCACCGCAACTAAATATAAGCCCTCAGCTTTGGCGGTTGCTGCCGCTTTTGTCCTGTCTTTCAGGGCTAATAATTCCGCCATCCAGCCAATATCCTGATTACCGCAACCAATCTCCAGCAAGCTGCCAACGATATTGCGCACCATATGATGAACGAAGGCATTCGCCTTAATATCAACCACAATATAATGCCCGTGCCGGCTAACGTTTATATGCATCATATTGCGCCACGGTGAATTGGACTGGCACTGCACGGCGCGGAAAGAGGTAAAGTCATTCTCTCCCAACAAGCTCTGTGCCGCTTCATGCATTTTTTTCTCATCCAATGGATAATGAAAATGCGTGACACCGTGCGCCAATACCGCAGGACGATAGCGATGGTTGAAAATCACATAGCGATAACGGCGAGCGGTTGCACTGAAACGCGCATGGAATTCATCCTCCACCGTTTTGACCCAACGTACCGCAATATCCGCTGGCAAATGGCTATTGACTCCCATGGTCCATGCGGCATCTTTACGTTGTACTGAGGTGGTAAAATGCACAACCTGCCCGGTTGCGTGTACCCCGGCATCCGTCCTGCCTGCACAAAAAACGGCAATCGGCTCATTCGCGACTTTCGACAGCGCTTTTTCCAGGCACTCCTGTACGCTTTTCACTTCTTGCTGACGCTGCCAACCATAATATCGGCTGCCGTCATATTCAATCCCCAGTGCAATTTTCACTTGCTTTGCCGCTGGCACAGGCTGACCCAGCTCGGTATCAGACATCAGTAAAATTGCTCCTGCATCAGTTTTTCGGCGATTTCAACCGCCATCAGGGCACCGCCAAAACGGATATTATCGGCAACTGACCAGAATTGCAGCATCTCTGGCATACCATAATCATGGCGCAGGCAACCGATGCTTAAACTATCACTGCCCGACGCATCCGTGACCGGAGTCGGGTAATCTCCCTCTTCTGAGACCTGAATGTCTTCGACACGTTCAAGTTCATCACGCGCCTCTTCTATCCCCACCGGACGCAATGTTTCGACACTGACCATCTGCGCAATGCCATAGAAAACCGACGATTGGACACAATTTACGGAAACCGGCAGCCCTTCATCCTGCAATATTCTGCGAATTTGATCGACAATACGACGCTCTTCACGCACTGTACCTTCTGCATCAGGTAACAGAGGCAGCATATTGAACGCCAATTGTTTGCTGAAACGGCCTTCATCGGGGGGAATGCCATTTAATAAACGGGCACTCTGCCCTGCCAGTTCATCAATGGCAGCTTTGCCATGCACGGAAACGGGCAATAGATTGGTCAACTGTAAACGGGCAATGCCGGCCGCATCGATCAAGGGCTTGATGGCGGTCAGTACTTGACTGGTTGCGCTGTCGGCCACCGCAATGATGTTACGGTGACGGTATTCAGCTAATGCGTATGAATTAACGCCGGGAACCACCAGAGGCACATCAGGCTCTGCGGCAAACAAGCCGCTGCTGTCAATCACCAGACAACCCGACTCCGTTGCTTTTTCAATATGTTGCGCAGTGACTTCCATCGTCGCGGCAAAAAAAGCGAATTGCACCTGTGACCAGTCAAATTCTGCCGCATCACGAACGGTGATATTTTTGCCGTTAAAACGCTGGATCTTTCCAGCACTTTGTTCGCTGGCAAGAAGATGCAGTTCACCAACCGGAAACTGACGTTCCTGTAATAACGCCAATATCGCTTCACCAACTGCGCCCGTTGCACCCAATAGCGCAATATTCCAACCTTCTGACATGTTGGTTTTCTCCACTTCTCTTATTTCATTTCTTATTTTTGCCGGCTGGCAGGAAACCCCTGCCGGTATTAAATCACCGTTGCATTAAATCCAATGCTGGATAGCAATTGAGCGCTCTCTTCTGCGTCACAATGCACGGTCAGGGAAGACCACTCCCGACGTTCTGGATAGTTTTTGCGTAACCGATCAAACGCACCCGCCTGATCCGCAACCTGACGTAAGGGAGCATCATCACGGCGCACATCATACACTAAGTGCATCAAACGCTTGAGGACGCTTTGTGTGACTTCTCCCTGCACGGTGATCTGGCTGAAATCAGAAGCCGGCAACCAATCAGCCAGTTCCGTCTTGCGGGGTTGTCCCAAGAATTCACAGTAAGCCTCAAAAACCTGGGTTGTTCCCCGTGCCTTGCCTTCCAGGGTATAGCCAGCAATATGGGGAGTCGCAATATCGACTAACTCCAGCAGGGGCAGGGAAAGATTAGGCTCTGGTTCCCAAACATCAAGGACGGTACGGAGTTTTTTCCCCTGTTGCAGTACGGCAAGTAGTGCTTGATTATCAACCACCTCGCCACGGCTGGCATTAATTAAAATTCGGTTGTCCGGTAATGCAGAAAGTAATTCTGCATCCGCCAAATGATAGGTCTGATAGGGGCCAGATTGATTCAAAGGGGTATGGAAAGTCAGAATATCGGCTTCTTTCACCAGTTTTTCTAAAGGCCAAAACTCGCCGTCATCGCCCCGATCTGCGCGGGGAGGATCGCACAGTAAGGTCTTCACGCCCAAAGCCGCCAGCCGTTCAGCCAGACGCCCGCCGACATTGCCAACCCCGACAATACCGACAGTTTTATCTTTAAGTTGGAACTGATCTTGTTCAGCCAATAGCATCAGTGCCGAAAAGACATACTCAACGACGGCAATAGCATTACATCCGGGGGCGGCGGAAAACCCAATTCCGGCCTGAGATAACCATTGCTGGTCAACATGATCCATTCCCGCGGTCGCCGTTCCGACAAACTTCACTGAGCTGCCTTGCAACAGGGATTCATTAACTTTAGTGACCGATCGAACCATAAAGGCATCAGCGTGTTCCAGCACACCCTCCGGTACTGGACGCCCCGGAATGGCCTGTACTTCACCCAATTGCTGAAAGAGTTGTTCAGCATAAGGCATATTTTCATCAACCAAAATTTTCACTTTTCTCATCCAATGGCTTAAATGGGCGTGACCCGCTATTCTGCCACTTTATCTGCATAAAACCTATATGCCTTGCTCTTTTCAAGCTAGCCGCCCAGTAACAAGATGATGGATATAGGATTTTTTATTGTCAGATCAGCCTCTTCTGAAACGTTCCGGTGTTGTCCCTGCAAGCTGCTGAAACATGGCAATAAAAGCCGAGGATGAGCTATACCCCACATCAAACGCAATTTCGTAAATACTTTTCCCCTGTTCTAATAAGGATATAGCATGCAGAAAACGTAGCCGTTGACGCCATTCACCAAACGACATTCCCAGCTCCTGCTTACAACGCCGCGATAACGTTCTTTCTGAGGTATAACGCTTCTTGGCCCACTCCGCTAAAGAGGTATTATCCGCCGGATTACGTTCCAACATCTGCAAGATTGGTGCGAGCAACTTATCTTTTGAGGAAGGCAAATAGGTACATTGCCTTGGTGATAATTCCAACTGATCAATCAATACTTGTGCCAAACGCTGATCTTTTTCAGTTTCCGGTTGCCGGATCTTACGGGCAAAAAAATCCACCATAATGGCATTAAAAATGTCATTCAATCGCATAAGACAAGGTTGTTGCGGTAACGCATCCGCCCATTGAGGGGAAATATCGATGATCCAAAATCGCAACGCTTTCCGGTTATAACTCGAATGGATGGTATTTTCCGGTATCCAGATACAAAACTCCGGTGGGGCAAGGAAATGTTGCTTTTCCATCTGCATTTCCATGACACCACAAACGACATAAATTAATTGACCAAAAGGGTGCGTATGTAACCGACATTCAGTATCAGCATGCAATGTTTCATCACGAAAAGAGAGTGTCTCTGGCATCATGGGCTGAAATATCGCTTGATTCGCCTCCATCCGCTCTATCATTTTTACCTCCGCAAAGTTTTTCCCACAAAATGTTTACCCATAAAATAATCAGGGGGATATATCTTGTCTTAATTACCGCATCTGTTGTCTGTTTATCAATATATATAATAAATCGGTCACTGCTAAACTAAACCAACAATACACTGATATAAATAATCTAGCTTGATGAAGAACTTATTGTTTCCCCTCGTTGCGGTGCTGATCTGGTCAATCAATGCCGTTGTCAGTAAAGCAGCCGCTACGCTGATTGAACCCGCAGCCATTGCTTTCTACCGATGGTTTATCGCCTTTCTGGTTTTGACACCTTTTGTCTTATTGCCCGTTCTGAAACAGCGGAAAATCGTGACCCAATACTGGTGGAAGTTATTAATTCTGGGATCGCTGGGCATGGTGCTGAACCAAAGCCTGGCCTATTACGCCGCCCATACCGTCAGTGCGACAATCATCGGTATTTTCACCTCACTGATCCCCTTATTAACCGTCATTATCAGTATCTTTGCCCTGCGGGTTGCGCCGACGGTGGGTATCACCCTCGGCACCGCACTGTCTGTATTCGGTTTGGTATGGCTGGTCAGCAAAGGAGAACCGTCTTCCTTATTGCAGCATGGTCTGGGTACTGGAGAAGTGATGATGTTTATTGCCGCCGCTTCGTATGCTCTATACGGCGTTTTAACCAAACGCTGGGCGATTCCCTTACCCAACTGGCAATCACTCTATATGCAAATTGGCTTTGGCGTTTTATTACTGCTGCCCAACTTTATGATGACAGAGAATATTCAATTAACGGCTGATAATATTTCCCTTGTCCTGTTTGCCGGCATTCCCGCCTCCATCATAGCGCCCTATTTATGGATACAAGGAGTCGCGCGCATTGGGGCCAATATGACGTCTATTTTTATGAATCTGGCGCCCGTTTTTACGGCCATCATTGCTATCGTGGCACTGCATGAAAAAATGCACAGTTATCACTTAATTGGCGGAAGTATTGTGCTGTTCGGTGTAATACTCGCCCAACAATTACGTATTCCGCTCACTCGCAGAAAGCCGGAATATAATTCGAACGAGCAATCCTCCTAATCGTTCGCCGGGCAAAAGCTGGAGAGTGGCACCATGATACAGGCTGACCTCTTTCACAATGGTCAGCCCCAACCCCGCCCCCTCCAGCCCGGCAGCATTATCCAATCGGTTAAACGCCATAAGCGATTGATGAATATCTTCTTGGGCAATCCCCGGCCCTGAATCCTCGATCTCAAGGCAGCCCTGTTTTTTATCCGGCATAATGTGCACTCTGCCCGTTACCACGCCCATTCGCGGCGTATATTTGATAGCGTTATCCAGCAGATTAGCGCACATTTCGGCTAACAATAGCGGATCGCCTTTGATCCACAAGGCGTCTTCCCCTTCATAGCCCAAATCAATATCTTTACTTTCTGCTTGCTGTAAGCGGGAAAAACAGGCTTGTTGCAATAATTCCACCATATTGACCGGTTGATAATGCTGTATTGCCTCTTTTTTATGCACTTTAAGCTGTGAAAATTGCAATAAGCGATCAATCAGTGAAATCATGTTGTCCACACTTTGATCAATCGCCGTCAGTGTGTTGCTTCTCTGTTCTGGATTTTGTTCCGCACGTGCGACGGCAACCTGGGTTTTCAGCACCGCCAAAGGTGTCCTCAGTTGATGGGAAGCGTCGGCGCTGAACCGCTCCTGACGTTCTACCATTAACTGCAACCGTTCGATATAACGGTTGAGCGCTTGAAGTAATGGAGAAAGTTCAGACCACGGCAAAATATCTGGCAAGGGGGTCAGATCATTCGCCGCACGGCGGATCATCATGCCGGACAGTTTTCGCAATGGCTTAAGCAGGAGTTTGAGCAGAATATACGCAAGGAGCAAAGTCAATAAGACAACCGCGCCTTGATTGATCAGGGATGAAAGCAGTAATTGGTGAGCCATATATTGGCGGGACATCACGGTTTCTGCCACCAATATTAACGCCATTCCCATAGTGCCCCCTTCATTAATTGGCTGATACAATCCCACCACCCGTATTGGTTGCCCCTGATATTCTGCATCATAAAAATAGGCCAAGGCGGTATATAAAGGCGAACGCTGAATGTGCGGCGGTATCCGGGGAAGGTCATCGTAGCCGGAAATCGTCTTTCCTTCCGGTGAGATAACCTGATAGTACAAGCGATCGTTCGTATTGCGTTCAAAGCTGTCCAAGACAACATAAGGCACATCAACGATCAAACGCCTCTCCTTCACTGTCAGGCGTTCAGCAACGGTTCTGGCTGAGGCCAGCAAGGTTCGGTCATAAGCCAGCATGGTAGAATTTTTCACACTGACATATTGGCTATAAACAGAAGCGCAGCCCAGCAGCAATAGCGGTACGCCGAAGAACAACAGCAATTGGTGGAATAACGAACGCGGTATTTTCACAGACTTCATTGCAGCAACTCCAACCGATAGCCCAATCCACGCAAGGTTTTGATCCCGATATCACTGTTGAGTAATTTTTTCCGCAACCGGTGCACATACAGTTCGATACTTTGTGGGTTTGCTTCATCCGCCAAGGAAAACACCTGCTCAAACAGTTGCTGTTTAGAAACCGGACGCCCCCGGCGATGAAAAAGTGTTGTCAGGACAGATAATTCCCTGGGCGTCAGTGCCAGAGGGATATGGTTTAACAGAAAATACCCTTCATCTTCATAAGCTAATGAACCGAATTTCTGTGTCTCTTGCGGTATCGCCGTACTGCGACGCAACAAGGCACGAATGCGGGCTTCCAGTTCCTGAAAATCAAAAGGCTTGGTCAAATAATCATCCGCCCCCGCATTCAACCCCTTCACCCGATCCGTCACCTCTGTTTTGGCGGTTAATAACAATACCGGTAAGTTTTGACCGCGCTTACGTAACCGCGATAACAGGGATAATCCATCCAATCTGGGTAAGGCAACATCCAGAATCAATAACGCATAATTTTCCGTCTGCAATAACTGATCGGCCACTACACCATCTTCCGCCAGATCCACCACAAACCCGGAATGATTCAATGCCTTTTGTAACCAATGTAATAACTCCGGATGATCCTCAACCAATAAGAGACGCATGAATAATACCTACTGTTAAAAATTAACCAGAGAAATAAAGCGGAGATGCTACACAATTGCAATATTAAGATTTAGCAATTGCTTGCGGGTTAACAGAAAACATAAATTCAAACAAACAATTAACAAAAATATGCAAAACGCCGCACAAATTAAGCGACTAGGGTCACATCCATATGATTTTTATTGTTAATGAAAGGTAATTGAAAGGTTTCAACTATATAAATAAACACCTGCCAGAAATTTAGCCCTCATCTCTTTGTACTGGCATTATGCGAGGAATAAAAATGAAAAAATTCATAACCTTATTAGCTACTGTAAGCCTGCTTCTTTGTACCAGTGCTTTCGCAACCTCTGCCCCCAATAGAACCGAGTGTATTGCACCGGCCAAACCCGGTGGAGGCTTTGATTTAACCTGTAAACTCGTCCAAATCTCATTATTGGAAACCCAAACCATAGATTCGCCCATGCGGGTGACGTTTATGCCCGGTGGTGTCGGTGCGGTTGCCTATAATGCCATCATTGCCCAAAGACCCGCTGAACCCGGCACGATTGTTGCGTTCTCTGGCGGTTCGCTATTGAATCTTGCTCAGGGCAAATTTGGTCGTTACAACGTCAATGAAGTACGCTGGCTGGCCAGTGTCGGTACCGACTACGGCATGATTGCGGTGAACTATGACTCCCCTTACAAAAACCTGACGGATTTGATGGCGGCGTTTAAAAAATCCCCTGAGAGTATTGTGTTTGGCGCAGGCGCGTCTATCGGTAGCCAAGACTGGATGAAAACCGCATTACTGGCAAAAAAGGCGGGTATTGATCCCCGCAAAATGCGCTATGTCGCGTTCGAAGGTGGCGGTGAGCCTATCACGGCGTTGTTGGGAAATCATATCCAAGTCGTCTCCGGTGACCTGAGTGAAACTTTACCTTACCTCCACGGCGATAAGATCCGCATACTGGCTGTTTATGCGGAGAAACGGTTAGGTGGTGAGCTGGCAACTATTCCAACCGCAAAAGAACAGGGTTATGACCTTGTTTGGCCGGTCATTCGTGGCTTTTATATGGGGCCAAAAGTTTCTGATGAGCAATATCAATGGTGGGTAGAGACCTTTCAAAAACTGCAACAATCTGCGGAATTCAAACAACAACGTGAGCTACGTGGGTTATTTGAATTCAATATGACAGGCAAAGAACTGGATGACTATGTGAAAAAACAGGTCATTCAATACCATGAAATGGCCAAATCCTTTGGTTTAGCAAAATAACGGGAGCGGCATCATGAGCGATCGCATCTTTGCTACGGTATGGCTGATGCTATGTGGCATTGGCTTGTTTATTGGATGGGGAATTCATAGCGAATATAACTATGAACCTCTGGGCCCTCGCCCGTTTCCCATCGTTATTATTTCACTCATGGCACTCTGTGCTTTACTGTTGCTGTTTAAAAAACCGGACGCCATCCACTGGCCGGCACCACAGGTGTTACTGCGCCTGGCCTTGTTGGTGATTTCACTTGCCATATATGCCGGGTCATTTGAGTGGTTGGGTTTTCCGCTCGCCACTACATTATTGACGATTTGTGTGGCATTACTCTTTAACGCCACGCTCCTTATCGCAATTATTTCCGGTGTATTTCTGGGTATTTCGCTCTTTTTTGCTTTTGATCGTCTGTTAGATGTCACGCTGCCCGTCGGCAGTTGGCTCAGTTGAGGAGATAATAATGGACACTTGGCTATATCTGAGCCACGGTTTTGAAGTCGCATTAGTGCCGAAAAATTTGCTCATTGCACTGATTGGTTGCTTTATTGGTACGGTTGTTGGGTTATTACCCGGCCTGGGGCCTATCAATGGAGTCGCAATCCTGTTACCACTGGCTTTTGCCCTGAAATTACCGGCTGAATCGGCTTTAATCTTATTGGCTACCGTCTATATTGGCTGCGAATACGGAGGCCGTATCTCTTCGATCTTACTGAATGTACCGGGAGATGCAGCTGCCATCATGACAACCCTTGACGGCCACCCCATGGCAAAGCAAGGACGGGCAGGTGTTGCACTCTCCATCTCTGCCGTCAGTTCGTTTTGTGGTTCACTGCTGGCTATCCTTGGCATCATCTTATTTGCCCCGTTGTTAGCACAATGGTCTTTAGCATTCGGGCCTGCTGAGTACTTTGCCCTGATGGTCTTTGCTATTGCCTGCCTCGGCAGCATGATGAGCCAAAACCCGGTAAAATCACTATTAGCAGCTCTAATCGGTCTGGCGTTAGCCACCGTCGGCGTGGATGCCAATACAGGCGTTTACCGTTTTACCTTTGATAGCGTCCATCTCTCCGATGGGATTCAATTTATTGTGGTTGTTATTGGGCTGTTTTCCGTCAGTGAAATTTTATTGATGCTGGAAAGCACGTCTATGGGTCAAAAAGCCATCAGTAAAACAGGACGCCTGCTTTTCAATAAAAAAGAAGCGGTAACGTGTGTCGGGCCAACCTTGCGTTCCTCACTGATTGGCTTTTTCGTGGGAATATTACCGGGTGCCGGGGCGACCATCGCCAGTGCCATCACCTATATGACAGAAAAAAAGCTCAGCGGTAACAGTGATTCATTCGGCAAAGGAGATATTCGTGGTGTCGCCGCCCCAGAAGCGGCCAATAACGCCTCAGCCTGTGGTTCATTCATTCCCATGTTAACCCTCGGTGTACCCGGTTCAGGAACAACCGCCGTGATGATGGGGGCTTTGACCCTTTATAACATCACGCCGGGTCCCACCATGTTCACAGAACAGCCGGATATTGTCTGGGGGCTGATTGCGGCTTTGTTGATCGCCAATATTTTGCTGCTGATCATGAACATTCCGATGATTGGGCTATTTACCCGTATGCTGAATATTCCAATGTGGTTTCTGGTTCCTGCCATCGCCATTGTTTCCGCCGTTGGCGTCTATGCCATTCACAGTACCACGTTTGATCTTATGTTGATGGTAGGGTTAGGCGTTTTCGGTTACATACTGCGGAAAATGAATTTCCCAATGTCACCCCTGATCTTAGGTTTTGTCTTGGGCGGTATGCTGGAACAAAACCTGCGGCGGGCACTTTCAATCAGCAATGGAAATTTTGACATCCTGTGGAGTAGTACGATTACTCAGGTTTTGCTGGTGCTGGCGGTACTGGTGATTGTTATCCCACCGGTTCTGCGCATCATTAATAGACGCCGCAATAAACACCACAATAAAGCCATAACTCACTAATTAAAAAGCGAATCCACCTCGTCAGTGGATTGGCTTTCATTCATTGCAGTTGCGGATAATCAGTTTGAATACTTGCGCATCACCAGGGATGCATTTGTCCCCCCGAACCCGAAGCTATTGGACATAACTGTCTTTAGCTCGCGTTTGGTGGGTTCAGTAATAATGTCCATGCCCTGTGCTTTTTCATCCAAATTTTCAATATTGATGCTTGGTGCAATAATGCCATGTTCCAGCATCAACAAACTGTAAATCGCTTCATGAGCACCCGCTGCCCCTAATGAGTGCCCGGTCATCGCCTTAGTGGCGGAAATGGCCGGCGTATTGTCACCGAAAACCTCCCGGATGGCTCCCAACTCTTTCAAGTCACCAATTGGCGTCGACGTTCCGTGGGTATTGATGTAATCAACGCCACCTTCAATGCCATCCAGTGCCATCTTCATACAGCGCACCGCGCCTTCCCCGGAAGGGGCGACCATATCTGCACCATCTGAATTTGCCCCATAACCGATGATCTCAGCATAGATATGCGCACCACGGGCTAATGCGTGCTCTAATTCTTCAACAACAACAATCCCGCCACCGCCGGCAATCACAAAACCATCACGGTCCTGATCATAAGTGCGGGAGGCTTGTTCTGGTGTTTCATTATATTTGGTGGAAAGTGCGCCCATTGCATCAAATTCACACGCCATTTCCCAACTGAGTTCTTCACCGCCCCCGGCAAAAATAACATCTTGTTTACCGAGTTGGATTAATTCAACGGCATGGCCAATACAGTGTGCTGAAGTTGAACAAGCAGAACTGATGGAGTAGTTGACGCCCTTGATCTTAAACGGTGTGGCTAAACAGGCTGATACGCCAGAAGCCATTGCACGTGTGACCATATAAGGCCCAACGCCACGCAACCCACGGGCACGCATACCATCGGAGCCCGCGACTTGGTTATAAGGAGAGCCGCCGCCTGAACCAACCACCAAGCCAGTACGCAGGTTAGAAACTTGTTCATCGGACAGGCCAGAATCTTTAATGGCCTCATCCATTGCCAGATAAGCATAAATAGAGGCGTCACTCATGAAACGTAGAACCTTGCGGTCAATCAAACCAGTCGTATCCAGTTTTACATTGCCCCAGACGTGGCTGCGCATTCCCATCTCTTTAAATTTTTCTGAGAAAGTTATCCCGGAACGGCCCTCTTTCAGAGATTCCAGCACCTCTTTCTGGTTATTACCAATACTGGAGACAATACCCAGACCAGTGATTACTGCACGTTTCATTACTTACCTCATCAATATGTTTACCAGCAGGATTTACTCAACTGCACTTTAGCGTACACTTGTACGCTGAACAAGTCCGATCAGGTTAAAAATTCAAAGAAAAATTGATCTAAACTCAACTTGACGCTTTAGCATGGGTGGTGCAACCCAATGAAGACCGTTAAAATCCCGATATGATTGTTATCAACAGTACAGGCATTATTGTGAAAAGCAGTGCTATCAGCAACGCAACCCTGAGCTGGAATGAGCAGGGCACCCCCATTTCAGAGCAGTTTGATGATGTTTATTTTTCAAATCAAGATGGCTTGGAAGAAACATTGTATGTATTTTTGCAAGGTAATCATTTCCCTCAACGTTTTACGACCCATTCCCGTCCAGAGTGCGTTATTGCAGAAACCGGATTTGGTACTGGATTGAATTTCCTGACACTTTGGCGAGCTTTCGCTCATTTCAGACAACAATATCCCGAAGCTGCATTAAAACGGCTGCATTATATCAGTTTTGAAAAATACCCATTACAAGCGGCTGACCTGCAAACAGCGCACCAACGCTGGCCAGAACTTAAGGCGTTTTCTGCACAATTATGCCAGCAATGGCCCTTGCCGCTGGCTGGCTGCCATCGATTAATTCTGGATAATGGCGCGATCACTCTGGATCTCTGGTTTGGGGATGTCAATGATCTGTTACCTAAGATCCATTCAAACCTGACAGGGAAAGTTGATGCCTGGTTTTTAGATGGTTTTGCGCCAGCAAAAAATCCACAAATGTGGAGTGAACAGTTGTTCGCTGCAATGGCAAAATTTTGCCGTCCTGAAGGGACATTTGCGACCTTTACCTCCGCCGGAGTCGTCCGCCGGGGATTGCAGGCAGCGGGCTTTAATGTCACTAAGGTCAAAGGATTCGGGCGTAAACGAGAGATGCTGACCGGCACCTTATCGCCATTGAGTGATCCACTTCCCTTACCTGATACGCCGTGGTTTTCCCGCCAAGCGGCTACCCATACCGATGATATTGCCATCATCGGCGGCGGTATTGCCAGCGCACTGACCGCACTGGCGCTATTGCGCCGTGGCGCCAAGGTCACGCTATATTGTCAGGATGCGCAACCTGCTCAAAATGCCTCCGGTAATCAACAAGGGGCGCTTTATCCCTTATTGAATGGTAATAACGATCCATTAGAACGCTTTTTTACATCAGCATTTACGTTTGCCCGCCGTCAGTACGATCAGTTAATTGACGAAAATGTATCCTTTGACTACCAATGGTGTGGGGTCAGCCAGTTAGCTTATGATGAAAAAAGCGCGAATAAAATTGGTAAAATGCGACGGACAGCATGGCCGGACGAAATGGCCCTTGGTATGGAGCGCCGCCAATTAAGCCACGTCAGTGGGTTAGATGTAAATTACGATGGCATTCACTATCCACAAGGAGGGTGGTTATATCCCGCACAATTGACTCAAGCGGTGATTAAACGGGCTGAACAACAGGGAATGAAGGTTTATTTTAATCATAAAATGACTCAGCTCATTCAAAATGAAAACGGCTGGCAGTTGCAAATTGAACATAAAGAAAATCGGCAATGCAAGGATCACAACGTGGTCATTATTGCCAATGGTCACTGCCTGCCGCAATTTGAACAAACTCAAAAACTCCCTGTCACTGCGGTTCGTGGTCAAGTTAGCCATATTCCAACCACGGATGACCTGCGCCAATTAAAAAGTGTGCTGTGTTACGATGGCTACATGACGCCCGTCAATCCTAACAATCAATATCACTGTCTCGGTGCCAGTTATCAGCGCAATCAGTTGAACACTCTGTATTCCTCTGCCGAGCAACAAGAAAACCGCGATCGTTTATTAAAATGTTTTCCTGATGTTGATTGGCCACAACAGGTTGACATTTCAGCAGAAAAATCCCGCCAGGGTATCCGCTGTGTCATTCGGGATCATATGCCAATGATCGGAAATGTGCCTGCTTTCAGTGAGCTTATGGATAAATATGCGAATTTATCCCTACAAATAAACACGAATAAGGTTATTGACGAATCCCCTTATTACCCGAATTTATTTGTGCTTGGTGCGTTAGGCTCGCGTGGATTATGCTCTGCGCCTTTAAGTGCAGAATTACTGGCTAGCCAGATTTTTGGCGAAGCGCTACCGCTTGATGATGAAACATTGGCGGCTTTACACCCAAATCGCTTTTGGGTTCGGAAGCTATTACGTGGCAAAGCGGTGAAGGCAGAAAAACCTTAAAGTGATTCACTCTGCTGCGTCAGGTATGGCAAAAATCATACCTGACGCAAACACCAAAATCTTTATTTGCAAACATTGGCCTTATACTCAGGTTCAGTTCCTATTCGGGTATTGCAATTATATCGTCAGGCAACGTCTCATTGCGCAGCGTTGTTCTTCGACAAACCCATCATCGATTTCACTTTGTAATATTTGTTGTAACGACTCAGAAATTTGTTGCGAGTCTAAGATCTCAAACCCTAATTTGTGATAGAAAGGCGCGTTCCAGTTAACATAACGAAACGTTGTCAATGTTACAGCATTAAGCTGACGCTGCTGCGCAACCTGAATGACGTTCTCAATCAACGCCTTCCCAATACCTTTTCTCTGCCAATGTTCATGCACTGAAAGTTCCACAATATGCAGCCCATCATCTAACGGTTTAGCCAAAATAAACCCAATAGGTAAAGATCCTTCATTAAGCGCAATCCAGCTATTCCCTTGCGTAATATAGCCCAAATGCTGCGGTTCCGTTTGCACATAACCATCGGCTATCCAATCCAGTTCAGGTATAAACCGAAATAATTCCGCAGCAGAACGTTCTATGGCAGGTAATTGGGTTACATCTGATTTTTGTGTTAACCGAATTGAAAACAGCGTATTCAAATCATAAACCTCATGGCTGCAATAATGACACCAGAAAACCCAAACATCATTGTGACCATCCATTTGGTTTGAGCCACTATTTTACTGGATAGGTCCTCATGTAAAGAGGATATTCTCTGATGTATAAATGATATTTCTTTACGTATAGATACTGTTTCACTATTCAATGATGATATATCACTACGTACAGATATCATGTCCTTCTGCAAGGATGATATGTCACCGCGTACAGCTACCATATCCTTCTGCAAGGTCGAGATATCACTACGTACTGCGACCATATCCTTCTGCAAAGTCGATATATCGCTACGTACTGCGACCATGTCATTCTGCAAGGTCGATATATCGCTACGTACTGCGACCATATCCTTCTGCAAAGTCGATATATCGCTACGTACTGCGACCATATCCTTCTGCAAAGTCGATATATCGCTACGTACTGCGACCATGTCATTCTGCAAGGTCGAGATATCGCTACGTACAGCTACCATATCCTTCTGCAAGGTTGATATGTCACTACGCATAGTGCCCACATCTTTCTGCAAGGACGAAATATCGTCACGCACAGTTACCATATCATTCTGCAAGGTTGATATGTCACTACGCATAGTACCCACATCTTTCTGCAAGGTCGAGATATCGCCACGCACAGTTCCCACATCTTTCTGCAAGGTCGAGATATCGCCACGCATAGTGCCCACATCTTTCTGCAAGGACGATATATCACCACGCATAGTGCCCGTATCCTTCTGCAAGATCGATATATCACCACGCATAGTGCCCGTATCCTTCTGCAAGGTCGATATATCACTACTTACAGATCCCATATTACCTTGCAAGGGTAATACATCTCCACGTATAGAATATATTTCTTTATGAATCAAGACACTAATAGCTTCAACATCCGCTTTTGTTGCATAATTTGATTTTATAACAGCAACATCCATTTTTATTTGAGTAACATCTGATTCCAGATTTTCAACTCTTTTTTCCAATGTGGTATTCATCATTCTTTTCTCAGCAAAATTTAATGAGTTAGAATTTATCGATTCAGGTAACAAAAGTACTGTATTATTTTCAGCATGATCTCTGTAACTACCTTGAACAAAACTGCTTTCCGTCTTCATGTCACGCTCTCCCGAAGTATCCTTTTCTAGTTTTGACTTCTCAAGGGGAATTTATTTATTTTGCCAATACAAAAACTTATTGATTTACTTCATTTTCCAATATGTCATCGTCCAAATATTAGCATCACGTCTTATATTAATCATCAGTTGTTCTATTAATAGCATGATCATTTTGAATCATTATTTAAAGTAATAATAAATAATTATATTCATATTCGTTAAATAGTGACACGTTTATACGTTATTTTTAACATCACTTGAAAAAACCTCCTTAAATAATAGTAATAAATAAAATGTCATTATTTTATTTACTATTTTCCCTTACAGCATAACTGTACTTTATCTTTATTTTAAAAGGATCAATAAAGATTGAATTGTTACTATTTCTTCTCATTTTTGAGAAGCACTACGAATTTTTTTGTAATCGGGGGAGGGGAATTACTTCGTTCGGGCAGAAAAAATAAAGGGCTATATCAATAGCCCAAAATAAAATAACTTTTATATCAGAAGATTAGGCTTTCGCACTCTCCAGCAATGCTTGCCACGTTGCCAAAACCAAAGCTTGATCGGGTGGAGCCAATTCTCCCGCTTTAATCGCTTTGTGGATGCTTTCTTCTACACGCTGATGAAGCTGTTCAACCGTATTTGCGCCTTCTTGCTCCAATTCGGCAACCGCTAATGTCAGATGCCCGCGGAGGTATCCACCAGCAAATAATTCGTCATCACTGGCATGTTCAACCCTATCATCAATTTGCGCCAGAATGCGTGTTTCAAACTCTGCGAGCATTATTTTTTCCTCAAAATCAATTTCAATTCGCAAAAGGATCTTCCGGATAAGGAAAATGCCCTGCTTTTAGTGGAGGCGTATTGTAAAACGATTGCAGACCTTGAATAAAGCGTGCTGCTCGTGTGGGTATGCCATTTTCAAGGTATTGCATGACTTGGGCATGCACTTTCCGCTGAAAAGCAAGGCGATCTGGCTCAAAATCGCCTTCAAGGTTGTCACAACTGATATTGAAGGGAAATCCTGCTGCGACGCAGAATAACCATTCCAGCGATTGCGGCTTAATCTCCACTTTTTCAAACGCTTCCTGCGTTTGGGCATCACGCCCATCAGGGCAATACCAGTAGCCAAAATCGATCAGTTTGCGACGCGCTTCACCCGCAATGCACCAATGAGAAATTTCATGTAATCCACTGGCATAAAATCCGTGGGCAAACACGATCCGGTGATAGTCCACTTGATCATCTGCCGGCAGATAAATCGGCTCATCATCACCTTTTATCAAACGGGTGTTATAGTCATTGCTAAAGCAATTATCAAAAATTTCAATCAGTTGTTGATAATGATGTGCAGTCATGTATTAATGCCGAACCCTAAATCAAAAATAAAACGCCAGCCAAGAACGGATGGTTTCTCCGTGGTGATCATAAAGCAGTTTAATGCTCATCAGGAAAGAGATAGTCACCAGCATCGGACGGATAATTTTCTGCCCTCTGCTCAATACCAAACTTGCGCCTAACCGTGCACCAATAATTTGCCCCACCAGCATCACAACGCCGACCAGCCATAAGACCTGTCCACCAAGGATAAAGAACCCCAAGGCGCCGATATTGGAGGCAAAGTTCAGTACCTTGGCATGAGCCGTGGCTTTTGCCAAATTGTAGCCACAAAGCATGACATAAGAGAGTGCGAAAAAAGATCCTGTTCCCGGCCCAAACACGCCATCGTAAAAGCCAATTCCACATCCGGCAAGGCAGCCAAATGCCATTGGTCCAAGGCGACGTTGCCGATCTTCTGCACCAATATTCGGTATCAACAGAAAATAGAGGCCGATAATGATCACCAGCGCCGGCAATAAATAACGCAGAAAATCCGCTGACACAAACTGAACCAGCAAAGCCCCTAACATGGCGCCGATGATCGTCATGATGATGGCAAAACGCTGGGAACGTAAATCCACCACACCACGGCGGATAAAATAAAGACTGGCAGAGAAAGAACTGCCTACTGCCTGTAATTTATTGGTTGCCAGTGTCTGGACTGGAGAAATTCCTACTGAGAGCAATGCGGGAATGGTCAATAATCCACCCCCTCCGGCAATAGAATCGATAAACCCGGCAACCATCGCAATCAAAAACAGGAGACCGTAAATTTCCGCCCCCAATAATGACCATTCCATGAATCATTTCCTACTAACGTGGAAGCGGGGGTATCACATCGGCGCATTGTGCCCGCTGACGCAGTAAGTGATCCATCAGGACAATCGCCATCATGGCTTCTGCGATCGGCACCGCACGGATACCCACACAAGGATCGTGCCGGCCACGCGTCACCATATCCACTTCCTCTCCCTGACGATTAATCGTTTTGCCCGGCACCATAATACTGGAGGTCGGTTTCAGAGCGATATGCGCCACAATCGGCTGGCTGCTGCTAATACCGCCCAAAATGCCGCCGGCATGATTACTGGTAAAGCCCTGCGTCGTGATTTCATCACGGTTTTCGCTGCCACGTAAATTGACAACACCAAAACCGTCGCCGATTTCAACCCCTTTTACCGCGTTGATACTCATCAAAGCGTGGGCAATATCGGCATCCAGACAGTCAAAAACCGGCTCACCCAATCCCACCGGGACGTTTTCAGCCACCACACTGACTTTCGCACCGATAGAATCGCCCTCTTTTTTCAGCGTCCGAAGTAATTCATCAAGCTGGGTCAATTTACTGGCATCAGGACAGAAAAAAGGATTCTGCTCAACCAGATCCCAGTCTTGCAATTCACAACGAATATCGCCCATCTGCGTCAGGCAGGCACGTATAAGAATGCCGTGTTTTTCGAATAGATATTTTTTAGCAATGGCCCCTGCGGCAACGCGCATGGCGGTTTCACGGGCAGATGAACGCCCGCCGCCACGGTAATCGCGCAAGCCATATTTCTGTTCGTAGGTATAGTCAGCATGACCTGGGCGGAAGACATCTTTGATCGCACTGTAATCTTGTGAACGCTGATCGGTGTTTTCAATCATCAGGCCAATGCTGGTGCCTGTTGTCACGCCGTCAAACACACCCGAAAGAATGCGGACTTGATCGGGTTCACGGCGCTGGGTCGTATAACGGGAAGTGCCCGGACGACGCCTGTCCAGGTCGATTTGTAAATCAGCTTCGCTGATCGTAATACCGGGTGGAACACCATCAACAATACATCCCAGTGCGATGCCGTGGGATTCACCAAATGTGGTGACACGAAAAAACTGCCCAATACTGTTTCCTGCCATGCCTATTCCTACCCTGCCATCATTATTTATGCGTTAAAAATGAGAGCGAATAACAATAACTCACCCAATGATTAAAACCTATCTTATTTCAGTAATTTTATTTGACTTTAAATCGCGTTTCAAAATGAAAGACGTCAATCTTGTCCCGCACGACACGCAGGACAAGATGACACGCTATCACGATGATGAAAACCTGTTTAATGTCATGGGATATTAGTTTTAACCATTGCGTGGTGTGAAAAATATTACGCTTTGAATTGCTGGAAATATTCGTGATATTCAACAAGCTGCTGGCGAGTCAGCACGAAAACACCATCACCATAAGCATGGTCGAATTTCAGCCATTTAAAGGGAACGTCAGGGTATTGCTCAATCAGGTGAACCATACTGTTACCGACTTCACAGAGCAGGATGCCATCTTCCGCAAGGAAATCCGGGGCTGTCGCCAGAATACGAAGAACCAACTGCAATCCATCAACACCCGCCGCCATCGCTAACTCAGGTTCATGACGATATTCTTCAGGAAAATCACTGAGATCTTCCTCATCGACATAAGGCGGGTTAGTCACAATGATGTCATATTTCACGGGTGGCATATCATGAAACAGATCTGAACGGATCGGGATTACCCGCTGGGAAAGCCGGTGGTTCTCTATATTGATCTCTGCAACGGCCAACGCATCCGGCGAAATATCAACCGCATCCACTTCCGCTTCCGGGAAGGCATAGGCACAGGCTATGGCAATACAACCGCTGCCGGTACAAAGATCCAAAATGGTCGATGGTTGATGTGAGATAAGCCCTTCAAATTGGTTGTCAATCACATATCTCACCAGTGAACGTGGAATCAAAACCCGCTCATCGACATAAAATTCATGGCCACAGAACCAAGCCTGATTGGTCAAATAAGCCACCGGAACACGTTCATTAACCCGGAGCATGACTCGTTCCACAATGCGCTGGCGTTCGGTTGATGTCAGACGTGAAGCCATCATTGAATCTGGAATATCCTGAGGCAAGTGCAATGTGGGAAGCACTAATTGCAAAGCTTCATCCCACGGATGACATGAAGTATGCCCACAATAGATATTCGCTTCGTTAAAACGGCTGGCAGACCAACGCAACATATCAAGGATAGTATGCAGCTCTGCAACAGCCTCATCGGCTAAAATCTTATCCAAAAAACACCTCCAAATAACAAAAAAGATAGATACTCTATAACCTCAGGTTGCAGCCCGCAAAACAAACGCCGCGGATTATCTCCCTGCATTGTGGGAGATAATCAATGCCTCTTGAAGTGCGGCGAGTATATCAGATTGTTAGTCTGCCATGATCCCGAACACAAATCAGCTTCCGCGTTTTTTCACCCACGTTTTTTCACCCATAAATAATAGCTGAGGGTTAATAATGCTATCCACATGATCCCAACGTACAATGCGATTCGGGTATTGGGGAAATAGCCTAATACGGCAATCACAAATGCCATAAAAGCAATGGCTAAAGTAGGCGCAACTGGCCAGAAAGGAACGGGGAATTTAAGCTGTTTAACCTCTTCTGCCGGCATTTTCCGACGCATGGTATATTGTGACAGCAAAATCATCAGCCAGACCCAGACGGTGGCAAATGTTGCGATAGATGCAATGATGATGAACACTTTTTCTGGCAGCAGATAATTCAACACTACACCCACCAGCAAGATCCCTGACATCGTTAACACCGTCACCCACGGCACGCCGTTTTTCGTCAGCCGGGTAAACGAGGCCGGAGCTTGTTTTTCCTGCGCCATACCATACATCATCCGCCCGGCGCCAAAAATATCACTGTTGATCGCAGAAATTGCTGCGGTAATCACGACAACATTCAAGATATTGGCAGCGAAATCAATGCCAAAACTGGAGAATATCTGAACAAACGGACTGCCATTTTGCCCCACTTGATTCCACGGATAAATGCACATCAAAACAAACAGCGTAAGGACATAGAACAGTAAGATACGGAATGGGACGGCATTAATGGCGCGTGGGATGGATTGTTCCGGATTTTTGGCTTCGCTGGCCGTGATACCGATGACTTCAATGCCACCAAAAGCAAACATCACGACCGTAAACGAAGCAATCACGCCTGCAACACCGTTTGGCATAAATCCGCCATGTTGCCATAAGTTCGATAGGCCTGTGGCCTGTTCGGCTTCCTGACCGAATCCATACAGCATGATGCCGAAACCGCCGATAATCATCGCAATAATCGCAACCACTTTGATAATGGACAGCCAAAACTCCATTTCCCCAAAGACTTTGACGTTACAGAGGTTTATTGCCCCAATAAAAAAGACAATGCCCAGTACCCAAATCCACTGGTCAACATGGGGAAACCAGAGCTTCATGTAGATGCCGAATGCGGTGACGTCAGCAAGACAAACAATTAACATTTCAAAGACGTAAGTCCATCCGGTCAGAAAACCCGCTAATGGCCCTAAGTAGTGAGTCGCATAATAAGAGAACGATCCCGGTGCAGAACGATGCACCGCCATTTCCCCCAATGCCCGCATGACCATGAAAACGGCGGCACCCCCGATGATATAAGCCAGCAATACCGCGGGTCCCGCAGCGTTAATAGCGCCGGCTGAACCATAGAAAAGACCGGTGCCAATCGCCGAACCCAGTGCCATAAATCGAATGTGGCGAACGCTTAACCCTCGCTTGAGTTGTGAGATGTTTTGCATGATTTATCCTTGTGTCTTTTATTATTGGATTGAAAAAGATAAATACGACGATAAGGCCGGATTTTATCCGGCCTCAGACGATGTGTTTGTACTTAATTTTCTAAGATATTGCCAGCGGGCAACAAGGCAGAAAGTTGCTGTTCAGCCAACAACTGGATTGCCGCATCAATATCCGGGGCGAAAAAGCGATCTTTATCATAATGCGCCACTTTGTCGCGGAGAATATGGCGGGCTTTTTCCAAAACCGGACTGCTCTTCAAGCCATGACGGAAATCCATGCCCTGACACGCCGTCAACCATTCAATCGCTAAGATCCCACGCACGTTATCTGCCATTTCCCATAGGCGACGGCCTGCGGCGGGTGCCATTGAAACGTGATCTTCCTGATTGGCAGACGTTGGCAGGCTATCGACACTGGAAGGATGCGCCAATGCTTTGTTCTCACTTGCCAGCGCAGCCGCCGTCACTTGGGCAATCATGAAACCCGAATTTACGCCGCTGTTCTCAACTAAGAATGGGGGTAACTGCGACATATTGCTATCCATCAGCAAAGCAATACGGCGTTCTGACAATGAACCCATTTCTGCCAACGCGAGTGCCAGATTATCCGCTGCCATCGCGACGGGTTCAGCATGGAAATTACCACCAGAAATCACTTCATCTTCTTCGGTAAAGACCAGTGGATTATCAGAGACCGCATTGGCTTCAACCATAATGACATCAGCCGCATGGCGGATTTGGGTTAAACAGGCACCCATCACTTGTGGCTGGCAGCGTAATGAATAAGGGTCCTGAACTTTCGGGCAATTATTATGCGACTGAGAAATCCCACTTTGTTCTTCCAATACCCAACGGTAAAGCGCGGCCACATCAATTTGGCCTTTCTGACCGCGTGCGTCATGGATACGCGCATCAAACGGCTTACGGGAACCCAGCGCAGCTTCAACGGACAAGGCACCACAGACCACCGCTGATGCCAGTAAATCTTGGGCGGCAAACAGCCCTTTTAAGGCGAAGGCGGTGGACGCCTGTGTCCCGTTGAGCAGTGCCAGCCCTTCTTTCGCAACCAGCGTAATCGGCTTCAGCCCCGCTTTTTCCAGTGCCGCTTTCGCCGGCAGCCATTCCCCCCGATAGCGGGCTTGGCCTTCTCCCAATAATAACAGGCTCATATGTGCCAGTGGCGCTAAGTCGCCGGAAGCCCCGACTGAACCTTTGCTTGGGATACAGGGATAAACGTCGGCGTTAACCAAGGCAATCAATCCCTCAATCACGTCCAGACGAATGCCGGAATAGCCACGGGCAAGGCTGTTGATTTTCAACACCATAATCAACCGGACAATATCATCCGGCAGAGGCTCACCCACGCCCGCAGCGTGTGACAATACAATAGAACGCTGTAACTCTTCTAAATCCTGCGTGGCAATACGGGTATTTGCCAACAAACCAAAACCGGTATTAATCCCATAAGCCGTTCTATTTTCGCTGATGATGCGATTCACACAAGCGACGCTGTTCTCAATGGCAGGAACGCATTGTTCGTCCAAACGGATGTGAACAGGATGCTGATAAACATGGCGTAATTCTTCAAGCGTCATTTTCCCCGGATGAATAGTGATATTTTTCATTTTAACAACGCCCCTTATTTTGCATCGGTCACTGGCAGGTTTAACATTGGCAGGTTTAATCCCTGCTCTTTCGCACACTGGATAGCCAACTCATAACCCGCATCAGCATGACGCATCACGCCGGTTGCCGGATCATTGTGTAATACACGGGCAATACGTTCAGCCGCTTCGTCAGTGCCATCACAAACAATGACCATGCCGGAGTGTTGCGAGAACCCCATACCCACCCCACCACCATGATGCAGGGAAACCCATGTCGCGCCACCCGCCGTATTCAGTAAGGCATTCAGCAGAGGCCAGTCAGAAACCGCATCCGAGCCATCCTGCATGGATTCCGTTTCGCGATTTGGGCTGGCAACAGAGCCGGAATCCAAATGGTCACGACCAATCACGATGGGCGCAGACAGTTCCCCACGGCGAACCATTTCATTGAATGCCAGCCCCAATTTGGCGCGATCGCCCAATCCCACCCAGCAAATACGGGCGGGCAATCCCTGGAAACTGATACGCTCTCTCGCCATATCCAACCAACGGTGTAAATGGGCATCGTTCGGCAGCAGTTCTTTGACTTTGGCATCGGTTTTATAAATATCCTCTGGATCACCAGAGAGTGCCGCCCAACGGAAAGGCCCGATGCCACGGCAGAACAGAGGACGAATGTAGGCAGGTACAAATCCGGGGAAATCAAAGGCGTGTTCAACACCCGACTCTTTCGCCATTTGGCGAATGTTATTGCCATAATCGAACGTCGGTATGCCCTGTTTCTGGAACGCCAGCATGGCTTCAACATGCACGGCCATAGAAGCTTTTGCCGCTTGGATCACCACGTCGGGTTCACTTTCGGCGCGGCGGCAATAATCTTCCCATGTCCAACCGGCCGGCAAATAACCATGTAATGGATCATGGGCGCTGGTTTGGTCGGTCACCATATCCGGGCGCACACCACGGCGGACTAACTCAGGTAAAATCTCGGCCGCATTACCACACAATGCTATCGATACGGCTTT